>CBDHDN010000040.1:0-21771 GCA_965261585.1 Alphaproteobacteria bacterium | reverse complement strand
AAAAGGGAACGGGCAATGGATGCAAGGCACAAGGACATCTCTCAGGCCGCGGTGGTGCCGGACCTCGTCCGGACGGCGCGGACGCTGCTCGGCTGGACGCAACGCGATCTGGCGGCGGCGGCCGGGCTCTCGCTCATGGCCGTCAGCAGGTTCGAGCAGACCGGGGAGGGCGGCCCGCCCGCCGTCGAAGCCATCCACGGCGCCCTGCAGGGTATCGGCGTGCATTTGTTCGGAGACGACACCGGCCATGGCCTCTGGCAGGGCGTACCGGCCGAGACCGGCGCCATGGAGCCGTTCACGCAGAACCAGATGAGCCGGCGTCCGCTCGGACCGCGGGCCATCGGTTTGTCCGACGACGTGTGAACGACTTCACGGACGCTCCCGGCGTCACCCCTACGAGATTCACACGTCAAGTGTGGGCTACCGTTCGGATGCAGGACATAATTATTCCGTCACCCTCGTGCTTGACACGAGGGTCCATCGCACATTGCGCGATGGCCCGCCTCATCGGACCGGCGCCGCGTGTCGCTTCGCCGCGTGGTAGGTGGCGGTGCCTTGGGTAAAGACGCGGTCCGTCGCTAGGACATTGCCGGGCTGCAGCTCCGGCTGCCGCTCCAGCCGGGCGATCGTCGCCGGGAAGTCGATCGACGCCAGAGCCAGCAGCGACTCGAAGTCGTCGATGACGAAATACGTCTCCTGGAAATCGTCGATGCGGTAGTGCGTCCGCATCACCCTTTCGAGGCTCGAAGCCGATGCGGTTCGGCGAGGCGTCGTCGAGGCTGAAGATCGTCTCGGTCCGGGACGAGACGATGCCGGCGCCGAAGATGCGCAAGCCCCGCGGCCGTATCCATCAGGCCGAACTCCACCGTGTACCAGTAGAGCCGCGCCAACCGCTCGACCGTACCGGCCTCGGCTGCGGCCAGCCCGCGACGGCCGTAGACCTGGATATAGTCGGCGAACACCAGGTCGAACAGCATCGGCACATGGCCGAATACGTCGTGGAAGACGTCGGGCTCTTGCAGGTAGTCGAGCTGGTCGGGACGGCGAATGAAGTTGCCGGCGGGGAACTTGCGCTCGGCCAGCAGCTTGTAGAAGGCGGCGTCGGGGATCAGCCCGGGGACGGCGACGATCTGCCAGCCGGTCGCCCGGATCAGAACGTCGCTGAGGCGGCGGAAATCGGGGATGCCGTCGGCGGCGACGGCAAGCGCTTCCAGGCCGCGGCTGTATTCGGCGCATACGCGCCCGGGCAGCAGCTTGATCTGGCGTTCGAACAGCGTCCGCCAGACGCCGTGCTCGGCGGCGCTGTAGTGCGCCCAGTCCTGGTCGATCGTGTAGTTCGGGGGGGCGGTCGCCAGCGCGTCCATCGTCGGTCCTCCACGCCCCCCAAAGGCCAGCCGCCATTATAGTCCAGGCAATCGGACGATAGATTGCGAATAGGACCAAAACATGGCTATAAACGGTCATGATCAGACCCGATATTCTGTGATTCGAGATAAAATGACCGTTGCGTGACGATGGCCAGACGCAAGCTCTCGGACGCCGACAAGCGCATCCTCGACGTCCTGCAGGCCGACGGCCGAATTGCCAACGTGGCGCTGGCGGAGCGCGTCCGCATGTCGCCATCGCCCTGCCTGCGCCGGGTCAAGCGGCTAGTGCAGGACGGCGTCATCAAGGGCTTCGCGGCGATCGTCGATCTGAAGGCGATCGGCCTGGGCGTCGAGGCCTTCGCCCAGGTCACGATCGAGCGCCATGCCGACGCCGAGGCGACCGCGTTTCGCGAGGCCGTCAAGGACGTCGAAGAGGTCCTCTCATGCTATGCGATGACCGGTGAGCTGGACTTCCTGCTGCGCATCGTCGTCGCCGACCTCGAGGCCTATGGCGAGTTCGTGCGCAAGACGCTGCTGCAGCTGCCGTCGGTCAAGGACGTGCGCACCAGCTCGTCATCGAGGTCGTCAAGACCTCGCCCGGCAGCCCCCTGGGTGCCATTCCCGCTGCCGATTGAGCGGCGCCGGCCCGCCGGCTAGCACGACTAGGTCGTGTACTCATAAACGAGAGTTGGGTCATGCAGGGCGCCAATGTCGGCTTTAGAGCCAACACCGGTCGCAAATCCGCGCATTCGGGCACTTCCGCCTGTAGCCAGAGACTAAACCGCTCGCGCGGTAGGGAGCTGCGGTAGGCGGCGGCGCGGGCACCGTCACGGTAACGGTATTGGAGCGTCCTGTCTGAGGATCAGGGGTGTTGAACCTCACCTCAAGACAGGAGCGCTCCCATGACCGATAGAGCTATCAGCCCGTTGCGCCGGCGCATGATCGAGGACATGACGGTCCGCGGCTTCACGCTGGCCACCCAGCGAGGATACATCCGCGCGGTGATGGTTTTCACGGCCTTTCTCGGCCGCTCGCCGGACCAAGCGGGGGCTGAGGATGTGCGGCGCTATCAGCTGCACATGCGGTCCGGCGGGGCCTCGGCGACCAGCATGAACGCGGCCGTGTCGGCGTTGCGCTTTTTCTTCACGGTGACACTTGCGCGGCGCGAGGCGGCGGCGTGGATGACGACCGTTCGCGAGCCGCACAAGCTGCCGGTGATCTTGAGCCCGCAGGAAGTTACGCGTCTGTTGGATGCGGCCCCGGGCCTCAAGTACCGGGCGGCGCTCAGCGCCGCCTATGGGGCTGGCCTGCGGGCCTCGGAGGTGGTCTCACTCAAGCTCTCGGACATCGACAGCAACCGCATGGTCATCCGCGTCGAGCAGGGCAAGGGCCGCAAGGGCCGCAAGGACCGCTACGCCATGCTATCGGCGCCGCTGCTCGAGCTTCTGCGCGCCTGGTGGCTGGCCGCACGGGACCGGGGCGTGATGCTGCCCGGGGGCTGGCTGTTCCCCGGTCAGAACCCGGTCAACCCGCTGACGACACGCCAGCTCCGCCGCGCCTTCCACGGCGCCAGGGAGGCGGCCGGGATCGACAAGCGGGTCTCGTTGCACACGCTGCGGCATTGCTTTGCCACCCACCTTCTGGAGCAAAAGGTCGATATACGCGTGATCCAGGTGCTGCTGGGCCACAAGAAGTTGGATACAACCGCCCGCTATAGCCAGGTTGCCAGCAGCATACTGCGGGCGGTCAAGAGCCCACTGGAGCATCTGCGTCCGGGACTGCCGCCGCCGGCCTGATCCGGCGGCGGCATGCCTCGGGAGAGTTTGGAGGTCGCGGATATTTTCCGCGCCCACGGCGCTGCTTGGCGGCGCGCCAACGCCGGTCACGTGAGCCTCGGCCAGCTCAAGGTCATGTCGGCCATCGAGCACTGCCGCACGGCGGCGCTCGGCGGTCACGTCGCGCGCTGCGCCGACTGCGCTCACACCCAGATCGCCTACAACTCCTGCCGCAACCGGCATTGCCCCAAGTGTCAGGGCGCGGCGGCCAAGGCCTGACGAGCTTGAGCGGGGCTCAGGTAGCCGTTCTTTTCGACGATCCACTGGGCATTGTAGAGTTCGACGAAGTCGCGGACGGCGTCCCGCAGCTCCGCGATGTTGCGGTAGATGCGACCATGGATGATCTGTTCCTTCAGCGTGCGATTGAACCGCTCGGCGACGCCGTTGGTCTGGGGCTCGGCGACGAAGGCGTAGGACGGCTGGATGCCCCAGAACTTGATCTGGTTGGTGAAGTGGTCCGACAGATACTGGGAGCCGTGATCCATCCGCAAGGCCAGCCCCCGAGCCGCGCCGGCCGCGGTCGAGCCATACAGCCCGGCAAGCCCCATGGAGATCGGCTGCAGGGCGGCGAAGCGGTCGCCGCGCTTGCAGACATGCCAGCCGACACACTCGGCGTTCCAATGCTCGACGGCGGTGAAGATCCAGCCCCAGCCGTCGTCCACCGTGAACACCCGAACGCCATCGGTGCCCCACATGAGGTTCGGGGCATGAGTGATGATCTCACCGTCATGGGGATTGCCGCCACGGCGGCGGCAGCGATGGGGCGAGAGCAGATTGTTCTCGCGCATCAGGCGGAGCACCCGCTTGCGGGCAACCCGGATGTCGCGACAGACCCGAAGCCGAGCCCAGACCTTGCGGTAGCCCTCGCCCTCCCTGGGCGATGCCTCCAGGTCGGCTTCGATCGCCACCAGCAGCGCCTGGTCCGAGATCGCGGGCTTCGGTCCCCGACGCTTTGCCGGCGGCTGCTCGGCGTGCTGGCCGGAGGTCATGGCGTAGAACGAGGAGCGGGCCATGCCCCAGGCGGCGCAGACCCGCCGCAGGCCGTAGGCCAGACCCGTGCCGGGCGAGGTGGCGGCACTCATCGCCGCGACCTCCGCCGCCCCAAAGGGCCGAAGGTCTCCGTCTTGGCCTCCAGCAGTTCCACCTGCATGGTCAACTCTCCGATCCGCTTCATGGCGCTATCCAGTTCCGCCTGCACCGGATCGCCCTTGCGTTGCTTGAGCGAGGCGTCGATCCCGCCGATCGCTTTCTCACGCCACTGCTCGAGCCGGAAGATCTCTACGCCCAACTGGCGCGACAGAAGTTGCACCGGCTCGTCACGCAAAAGCCGCAGAACGACCTCACGCTTGCGCGCCACCGTCCATCGCTGGCCAAGTCCCAGCGGGCCTGCCGGCAAAGCCTGGCCTGGGGAAAACGTGGACGAGCCAAGCTCGCCCGCATTTACCACAGGCCCATCAACAGCAACTTTCTTCTCAAAATTATCGGTCATGTTCCGGTCCTCCTTGGACACTTCGATTAAGCCAATTCTGTGTCCAAGGAAATCGGGTCCGACTCAGTCGGAGCAGATGGCACCGCCTAAGTGCGGCAGGCATCTGACAACCCTTAACAGACCCGGTCGTAAGCCGGGTTCACTACGATCGACCGGAGTGGCCTGTGAGCGGACATCGCCACTCGCGGCACCAGTTAATGAGTACATGACTAGCCGCCGCCCGCGCTGCGGCGTGGTGGTTCGGCGGCGTAGCACCGTCGCCCGCGCGCTACGCCGGCCGCTGCACGCGTTCCAGCAAGCTGTGCAGGGGCCCGTCGGTGATGCCGAGTTCGTCCAGGTGCGCGACCGTGTTGGCGAGATAGTCGAGGCACGCCCCGGATTCGCCGACACCCTGGCGGATGAGCGCCGCCGTCTCGTCCAGGCTGAGACGACCGGCATATTGGGGGTGGGCCCGGTCGACGACGAAGGTGTGGGCCGGCAGGCGACCGGCGTCGCTATGGGCGGCCAATCGGCGCGGCGTGTATACGCGGGTGATCAGCTCGCGCCGCCACAGATAGTGGACCGTCGCTTCGATCGCCCGGCGCGGGACGCGATAGACGATGCCGCGGCACGAGCCGCCGCGATCCAGCCCGAGCACTAGGCCGGGCCGCTCGTAGGAGCCGCGGTAGTGGTGCGAGATAATGCAGAAGGCCCGGTGAAAGCCATAGAGCTGGGCTTCGCAACGCTCGGCATAGGCGAACCCGGGGTGCCACATCAGCGAGCCGTAGGCGAACACCCACATGTCGGCGCCGGGCGCCAGCGTCGCGATGACCGCGGCGGCGCTCTCGCTGATCTCGGCCTCGGTGAGCTCGCCGTAGCCCGGCGGCAGGGGTTCCGACATCGCTTAGTGCCGACTTTCATGGAAGACTGATTCGCCGAGCCCTGGCCACTTACTTCGACAGGCTCAGTATGAGGCCTCACCCTGAGCCTGTCGAAGGGCGAGGCCCGTCACACGCTCCTACGATACCTGGGCCTAGGCATATTCGATGGGACCGGCGCTGCCAACGCCGGTGGAAAACGAGGGGCCACGCGACTATAACGGCCGCCTCACGCAAAATCACCGCCGGGTTGCTTATGCGCCGCCTGTTGGCCATCGTCGTCGCGCTGCCGATCGTCCTGGCCGGCGCCACGTTCGGGGCCTGGCTGTGGCTGACCGCCAGCGTCCGGACCGCGGTCGAGCAGTGGGCCCAGCAGCAGCGCGCCGGCGGCACCGACGTCACCTGGCAGGCGCTCGATGTGAGCGGCCCGCCGTGGCGCCTGACGAGCCACATCGATGGCGCCAAGATCGGCCGCACCGACGGTCCGCTGCCGTGGTCGTGGTCGCCGCCGCCGCTGGCGCTCGACGTGTTTCCCCTGAAGCTCGACGAGTTCGGCCTCGCCGCCGGCGGCCTGCATCGCGTCGATTTGCTGCTCGACGGCCGGCCGCGGCGCCTGGTCATCGCCACGACGGCCGCCGGTGCCCGGGTGCGGCTCGACGGCGCCGGCCTGTTGGCGGCGCTGGCCGGTCGGGCCCAGGACCTGCAGTTCAGCATCGTCGACGAGCCGTTCGAGCTGCGGGCGGCGCACGGCGAGATCGCGATCGAGCGGCCGCCGTCCGCTGGCCGGCCGGCCGCGGCCCTGGCCGTCAGCCTGATCGCGATGGCGCGTTTCGACGGCGTGGTCCTGCCGGTGATCCCGACCGGGCCGTTCGGCCAGACGGTCGAGCTGATCGGCGCCGCCGGCGAGCTGCGCGGCGTGCTGCCCAAGGCTCCGCCGGCCCAGGCCCTGGAGGCCTGGCGCGCCGACGGTGGCACCCTCGAGCTGCAGCGGCTGGAGCTGATCTGGGGGCCGCTGCGCGCCGTCGCCGACGGCACGCTGGCGCTCGATGCCGACCTGCAGCCCGTCGCGGCCCTGGTCGCCCGGGTTCAGGGCCTGACCGACGCGATCGACGCGATGGAGCTGGCCGCCCTGATCGACGGGCGCACTGCCGCGATCACGCGGCTGGCGGTCGTGGCCTTCAGCCGCGTTCCGGACGGCGGCGGCGTGCCCGAGCTGCAGGTGCCGGTGACGATCCAGGATCGGCAGCTGTCGCTGGGTCCGGTGCGGCTCGTGACCCTGCCGCGTCTGGCGTGGCCGTAGCCTCGGTCGGCTCGCGCGGATCGAAGAGGCCGGCCTGACCGGCCTCGACGACACCCAGTCTGATCGCCCGGGTGTGGGTGAACATCTGCTCGAGCTGCTCGCCCTCGCCCCAGCGGATCGCCTTCTGCAGGGCGGTCAGGTCCTCGGTGAAGCGGCCCAGCATCTCCAGCACCGGCTCGCGATTGCGCAGAAAGACATCGCGCCACATGACCGGGTTCGAGCCGGCGATGCGGGTGAAATCGCGAAAGCCGCCGGCGGAAAACTTGATCACCTCCGCCGTCGTCACGCGGTCGTCGGCCCGCGGCACCGACGCCAGCTGCCCCTCCAGCTCCGCCGCGGTGTGAACGATCGAGTAGGCGATCAGATGGGGCAAATGGCTGGTGACGGCGAGCACCCGGTCATGGTGCATCGCGTCCATCACCTCCAGGGTCGAGCCGGCCCGCTGCCACAGTGACGAGACCCGCGCCAACGCATCGGCGTCACAGTCGCGCGCCGGCGTCAGAATGCACCACCGATCCTGGAACAGATCGGCGAACCCGGCTTCTGGGCCGGAATGCTCGGTACCGGCCACCGGATGGCCGGGCACCAAGTGGACGCCGGCGGGCAGATGTGGCGCCACGTCGTCGAAGACCAGCTGCTTGACCGAGCCGACGTCGCTGACGATCGTCCCCGGCGTCAGCGACGGGCCGATGGCGCGGGCGATATCGCCGAAGGCGCCGATCGGCGTGCACAGCACGACCAAATCGGCGCCGGCCACGGCGGCGGCGGCATCGCCGTGTACCGCGTCGACGATCGCCAGCCGTTCAACCACGGCACGCGCCTCGGCGTTGGCGTCGCAGCCGACGACCCGGCGGGCCAGGCCGTTGCGGCGGATAACACGCGCCAGCGATGCGCCGACCAGGCCGAGGCCGATCAGCGCCACCGTCTCGAAGATCGGCTTGGCGCTCATGCGTCGGTGCCAAGAAACGCGGCGATCGCATCGACGACGGTCTGCATCTCGTCTTCGCGGCCAATCGTGAAGCGCAGCCACTCGGCCAGCCCATAGGCGCCGATGCGGCGGCCGATGATACCGCGCGCGCACAGGTAGTTATACGCCGCGGCGGCGGCGCGGCCGGCCGTGGACGGAAACCGGACGATGACAAAATTGCCGACCGACGGGTTCACCTCGAGACCGAGCCCGCGGCACTGCTCGGCGAACCAGGGCAGCACGATGTCGTTGTTCGTGCGCGCCCGGTCGGTGTGGGCCGTGTCGGCCAGCGCCGCCGCTGCCGCCGCCAGGGCGGCGCTGCTGACGTTGAACGGCCCCCGGATCCGGTTGAGCACGTCGGCCACGTCCGGTGGGCAATAGGCCCAACCGACGCGCAGCGCGGCCAGCCCATAGATTTTCGAGAAGGTGCGCGTCATGACGACATTGCCGTGCGCCGCGGCCAACGCGGTGCCGGGGTCGTAGTCGTTGCGGGCGACGTACTCGGCATAGGCGGAATCGATCACCAGGATCACGTCGGCCGGCAGGCCGGCATGGAGCCGCGCCAGCGCGTCGTGCGACAGGAACGTGCCGGTCGGATTGTTGGGATTGGCGATGAACACCAGCCGGGTGCGCTCGCTGACCCGCGCCAGCAGGGCGTCGACGTCGGCCGTCAGGTCGGTCTCCGGCGCCATCACCAGGCTCGCGCCCTCGGCACGGGCGACGATCGGGTACATCAGAAAGCCATGGCGGCTGCACAGGACCTCGTCGCCCGGCCCGACATAAGCGCGGCCGATCAGGCTCAGCAGCTCGTCCGAGCCGTTGCCGCAGACGATACGCTCGGCGTCGAGCCCGTGCTGTCGCGCCAGCGCCGCGCGCAGTCCGGCGGCGCTGCCGTCGGGGTAGCGATGCAGGTCGGCAGCCAGGTCGCGGTAGGCCGCCATGGCCCGCGGACTGGGGCCAAGCGGGCTTTCGTTCGACGCCAGCTTGATGATGCGCTCGACGCCGGGCACGCTCGCCTCGCCGCCGACATAGCGCGCTATGTCGATGATGCCCGCCTTGGGCTGTGGACCGGCCACGCCATCGCCTCCCTTGCTACGCCGAGCCGCAACGCGCGCTCAGCTCAGCGCCTCGCGGGCCAGCGGCACGGCATAGGCGCCGACGTAGAGCACGTTGGCAAGCGGTGTGCCAAGGTGGGTGCCGATCTCCGGGATGCGGGGATCGTCCTCGGGCAGGAACCCGTCGAGATCGATCAGGTGCAGGCGGCCGGTCCGGCCATCCCGCTCGTCCCAGCTGAGATGGAGGTCGACACTCAGCCCGACGGCGCTGATGGCGTCGTGCAGTCGGGCGCGGCTACCGTGCTCGCCGGTTTCCAGCAGAAACAAGGTGCGGTCCTGACCCGACGGCTCGGCGTCCTGCATGGCCAGCACCAGGGCCCGCCCACTGCCATCGCTCCGGCTCGGCTCGGCGAACGGCAGGCGCGCGACAACACGCGGGCCGCTGCGACCCAATGTCACGAGCCACGGCCACCACGGCTCGACGTCGTCCTCCTGCGGCAGCGGCAGGACGCCGGCGTGCGCCTCGCGCTTGCGCACGGCGTTGAGGACCTGCACCGGCGACGTGAACGGGGTCAGCGGCGTCTCGCGTCCGTACTGGTCGCGGGCAAGGTCGCGGCAGTGCGGCCGGTCCTCGCGGTCGTAGACGGCGACGATGAAATTGCCCTGCAGCCGCGTCGTCGCGCCAAGCAGCTCGCGCCACAGCTGGACGACGACGGCTTTCGACAGCGGCCCAGACGGGCGCTGCACCAACCGGCGCAGCAGCTGCGCCTCGCGGCCCGGCCGATAGGCCGCGCTGCCGGCGCCCTTTGCCTCGCGAATGCGCTGCACGACCTCGGCCCGACCGACCAGCAAATCATGCATCTGGTCGTCAATAATATCAATCTCGCGGCGGAGCCCCTCAAGGCTCCCGGGCGCGCCAGCCATGACAAAACACCATCGTGGGCAAAGGGCGCATAGTCATAATCGGCCGGCCCGGCAAAGGCAAAGAAAACGTTGACAGTTTTCTGCACGAACCCTAGCTAGTGCCCACTATCGTAGAGGCGTGCGACGGCCCCCACCCTTCGACAAGCTCAGGGTGAGGCCCTCATGCTGAGCTTGTCGAAGTATGCGGGCCGGCCGCTCGGTGACTCAGTCTCTAATGAAAGCAAGTACTTGCTATGCCGCCCGACAGGATGGCGCCGCCAACGGTCAGGGAGATGTCGACGACCCCGGGACGCGAGAGTTTGGCCGCCGCTGAGGAGCCGCGCTCGGTTCGGCCGGCGACAGAAGGGCTGCCCGGGCATCACATCGTGCTTGGCCGGGACGAACCGTTGCGCCTGGCCTCCGGCGCCGCGCTGGGTCCGTTCACCGTCGCCTACCAGACCTACGGCACGCTCAATGCCGACAAATCGAACGCCATCCTGGTCTGCCATGCCTTGACCGGCGACCAGTTCGCCGCCGAACCGCACCCCCTCACCGGCAAGCCGGGCTGGTGGCACGAGGTCATCGGTCCGGGGCGACCGCTCGACACCGACCGGTATTTCACCATCTGCGCCAACGTGCTGGGCGGCTGCATGGGCACGGCCGGGCCGAAGGAGCTCGACCCGGCGACCCAGGAGCCCTATGGCCTGCGCTTCCCGGTCATCACCGTCGCCGACATGGTGCGGGCGCAGCGGTTGCTGATCGACCAGCTGGGCATCGATAAGCTGTTCTGCGTGACCGGCGGCTCGATGGGCGCGATGCAGGCGCTGGAGTGGGCGGCCCGCTATCCCGAGCGCGTGTTCACCGCGATGCCGGTCGCCGGCTCGGCCCGCCACACGGCCCAGAACATCGCCTTCAACGAGGTCGGCCGGCAGGCGATCATGGCCGACCCCGACTGGTGTGGCGGCGATTACTACCGCCATGGCAAGCGGCCCGAACGTGGCCTGGCGGTCGCCCGGATGTCGGCGCACATCACGTATTTGTCGGAGCCGGCACTGCACCGGAAGTTCGGCCGCGAGCTGCAAAACCGGGCCGCCGTGTCGTATGGCTTCGACGCGGACTTCCAGGTCGAGAGCTATCTGCGCCATCAGGGCAGCAGTTTCGTCGACCGCTTCGACGCCAACTCATACCTCTACATCACCCGCGCGATGGACTACTTCGACCTCGCCGCGGAGCATGGCGACGGCGTGCTGGCCCGGGTGTTCACGGGCACACCCGTGCGCTTCTGCCTGTTCAGCTTTACCTCGGACTGGCTGTTTTCCGACGGCCGAGGCGCGCGCGCTCGTACACGCCCTAAACGCCGTCGCGGCCAGCGTCAGTTTCGTCGAGATCGAGACCGACGCGGGCCATGACGCGTTTCTGCTCGACGAGCCCGAGTTCTTCCGGACGCTGTCCGGTTTCCTGTCCGGTGCCGCCGAGCAGCGCGGACTCAAGACGCGATGAGCGGGCCGGCCAAAGCCAGCTCCATCCGGGCCGACCTCCTCCTCATCGCCGACATGATCCGGCCCGGCGCCCGTGTGCTCGACGTCGGCTGCGACGACGGCGCCCTGCTCGCTCATCTGGTGCGCCAGAAGGACGTCGACGGCCGCGGGCATCGAGTTGAGCCAGGAGGGCGTCAACGCCTGCGTCAGCCACGGCCTGTCGGTCGTCCAGGGCGATGCCGAGACGGACCTGAAGGACTATCCATCGGACAGCTTCGACTACGTCATACTGTCGCAGACGTTGCCGGCGATCCGCGACATCAAGGGCGTGCTGGAGCAGCTGTTGCGCATCGGCGCGCGCGGCGTCGTCAGCTTTCCGAATTTCGGCCATTGGCGGGTGCGCTGGTCGCTGCTGTGCAGCGGCCGGGCGCCGGTCACCCGCAGCCTGCCCGGCACATGGCACGAGACGCCGAACATCCGCATGTGCACACTCTGTGATTTTGCCGATCTGTGCCAGCAGATGGGGATCAGCATCGAGCAGGCCATCGCCGTTCGGTTGCCGAACCGGGCGCGCAACTTCAAGACACCGGACGCGCTTACGAATCTGACGGCCGAACAGGCCGTGTTTCTGCTGTCCCGTAGCTGACCGGCGCGCCGGCACGGCGTGTCGTCGCGCCGACCGGCAGATAGACGCGCCGTCGGCGGGCCGCAGGTACCGGCGTCGCCGCATAGATCTGCTTGCCGGCCTCGACGATGGCAACGCCGGCCAGCGGCTGGAACCAGCGGCGGCCGATCTGTTCCAGCGCCGGCGCCGAGGTCAGCAGAAAGCGGCGCCGGCTCGGCGGCATGTAAAGTGCCCGCGCCGCCCGGATCGGCGTGAACATGTGGTCGCGCAGGATGCGGTGCAGCTGGTTCAACGAGTAGGGCAGGCCATGGCCGAACGGCGTGTGGTCGGCGCGCGCCCAGACGCCGCGGCGGTTCGGGACGACGACCATCAGGCGGCCGCCATCGGCCATCACCCGCCAGACATCGCGCAGCAGCGGCCGCAGCTGCTCGGTACACTCCAGGCCGTGCACCAACAGGATCCGATCCATCGACAAATCCGGCAGCGGCACCTCGGCCTCGTGGGCGATGGCGGTGACGTTGGGCCCTTCGGGTGGCCAACACCAGCACGCCCATGCGCGCCGGCATGATGGCCAGCACGCGCGCCGCCTCTTCGCGGAACAGCCGCAAATACGGCGTCGCGTAGCCGAGGCCCAGCACGTTCATGCCGGTGGCGTCGGGCCACATCTCGCGCACCCGCCGCCGGATCATGCGACGGGCGACATGGCCCAGGCTTGAATCGTAGAAGTCGCGCAGATCGATGACGTCCGGCCACATGGGCGATCCGTTACCACAAAACCCACAGATCCGGCGCGATTTTGTCGCCCGCCCGGCTCAGGCCGCGGTGCCGGCCAGACTGCGCCACAGGTGCAGCACGGCGTACGCCCGCCACGGCCGCCAGGCCTCGGCCGCACGGTGCAGCTGTGCCGGGGTGTCGGCGATGGCCAGGCGCTGCGCGGCGCGCAACAGCGCGATGTCGCCCTTGGGGAAGGCGTCGGGGTCCTTGAGCGCACGCAGCTGCAGATAGCCCACGGTCCACGCGCCGATGCCCGGGATTCGCAACAGCGCCTCGCGCAGCATCGCCCAGTCGGTCGCGGCCTCGAACCGGATATCGCCCCGCGCCACCGCCGCCGCCAGGGTACGGATCGTCTGGGCGCGCCGGCGCGGCATGCCGATCGCTTCGATCGCGGCATCCGCCAACGCGTCCGCGGCCGGGAACAGGATGCAGTGCCGGACCGGCGCCTCGCCATCCCGGCCGGCGCCATCCCAGCCGGGACGCGTGCCCTAGCGTTCGAGCAGGCGCATCGCCAGCGTGCGTGCCGCGGCGACCGTCACTTGCTGCCCGAGGATGGCGCGCACCGCCAGCTCGAACGGATCCCAGCAGCCCGGGACGCGCAGCCCCGGAGCCGCCGCCACCAGGGTCCTCAAAGGGGGATCGGCACCGAGCACGGCGTGCACCGCCGACGGCGTGGCGTGCAGATCGAACATCGTGCGGATCCGCTCGGCGACCGGCAGCAGCGACCCGACGCGCGCGGTCCAGACCTCGGCAACGAGGGCGCGGCGCGGGGCATCGTGACGGACCCGCAGGAGGCCCGGCAGACCGGCCAGCACGATCGTTCGGTGGTAGGCCGTATCGTCGCACCACTCGACCCCCGGGATCGCCCGCGTCGCGAAAAAGCCGCGGATCGCCGGCCAATCGTAGGGCGGCACATAGTCGAGGACGAGTACGTGCGCATCGTTTGTCGTGTACGGCCCGGTCATGGCGCGCAGTCTACACAGTCGCCGGCCGACCGCAGGAATGCGTGAAGGTTCCATTAGCACCACCGGCCTAGGCTGCCGCGCGCGCCCCCTTATGCGTGTGCGAGGCCCGCCATGTTGCGCTACGCGAAAGCCACCGTCGCCGTCCTGCTGCTCGGCAGCGTACTCGCCGAGGCCCCGGCCCGGGCCGACGCCGCTGCCAAGCGCGCCCAGATCGAACAGCTGCTGGAGATCTCGGGCACCGCCGAGGCGACGACCGAGATGGTCCGGACCTTGTTGCCGCCGCTCCTGGGCATGCTGCGGCGGTCCTTCTCCGGCGCGCCACCGGCCGTGATGGAATCCTTCGAGCAGGAGATCACCCGCGAGCTCCAGGCGACGACGCCGGAGCTGTTGGACGAGCTGGCCGACATGTATGGGCGTCACTTCAGCGAGGCCGACGTGAAGGCCCTCGTCAGGTTCTGGAAAAGCCCGGCCGGCCGGAAGATGGCCGAGGCGATGCCGCGGATGACCCAGGAGGGCCTCGCGGTCGGCCAGGCCTGGGGCCAGCGCGCCGCCGTCCGCGCCCTCGACCGCCTGCAACGCCGCGCCCAGGAGGGCACGCTGTAGCACCGCCGACTTGCGGCGGCGCGGCCATCGACAAGCCGGCGGTTTGGCAGCAAAGTGCCGCAGGGTCGCACCAGCGGCCGCGCGGGTGCACAAAGCAAGGAGCCAAGCGCATGCGGCTTTTCTTCTCCTGCCGCCTCGCCCTACGTGCGCAAGGTGCGCATCGTCGCCATCGAGACGGGACTTGACGACACGATCGAGCTCGTGCCCGTGGACGTGTGGGACGAGTCGACGGACCTGCGTGCCCACAACCCGCTGGCCAAGGTCCCGGCGCTGGCGATCGACGGCGGGCCGACGCTGTTCGATTCCGCGGTCATCTGCGAATACCTCGACGCGCAGGGCACGGGCGCCAAGGTGATCCCGGCGGACGGCCCGGCGCGGTGGGCGGCGCTGCGGCGGCAGGCGCTCGCCGACGGCGTGCTCGACGCCTGCGTGCTGGCGCGGCTGGAAGCGGTATTCCGCACGCCCGAGCAGCGCTCGCAACGCTGGGTCGACCGGCAGGCCCTGGCCATCACGTCGGCGCTGGACCGGCTGGAGGCCGAGGCCGATGAGCTTGGCGAGCCGCCGACGATCGGCGAGATTGCCGCAGCCTGCGCGCTCGGCTATCGCGACTTCCGCTTCGCCGGCGTCGACTGGCGGACGACCCGTCCACGCCTCGCCGCCTGGTACGAGGCGTTCCGCAAACGCCCGTCGATGCGGCAGACCGAGCCCCAGGGCTGACCGGGCAGACCCGCGGGCGACATGGCCATGTCCGACGCCGCCGAGATGTCGGCGCGGATCGCGCAGGAGCTGCGACCGGCCGGGCTGATCCAGCGCGGCGCGTTTCATCCGACGCCGGACGACGAAGTCCCGGGTGACGCCGGCACGCTTTTCCTCGTCGGCAACGCCGGACCCGCCATGTGGCGCGCCTATGCGGCGGGGCGAACGGCCGGCCAGACGCTCGATGACTGGACCGCCGCGGCGGTCGGGGCGACCCGCGGCGGTCGGGGCGACCGCGGCGGCGCTTGGCGCCCGCGCCCTGTTTCCGTTCGGCGGGCCGCCGGTTCTGCCGTTCCAGCGTTGGGCCAGGCGCGCCGAGGCGGTCCATGCGTGGCCCATCGGTATTCTGATCCATCCCCGCTATGGCCTGTGGCACGCCTATCGCGGTGCCCTCGCGATCAGCGACCGCCTCGCCCTGCCGAGGGCGGGACCGCGGCCGGACAGCCCCTGCGACAGCTGCGCCGAAAAGCCCTGCCTGACCGCCTGCCCGGTCGATGCCTTGGCCCCCGGCACCTACGATACGGAAGCGTGCGCCGCGCATGTGCGCGGTGCCGCGGGCGGCGATTGTCGGGCGACCGGCTGCCGGGCCAGGCGGGCCTGCCCGGTCGGCCGGGACTATGTCTATGCGCCCGACCAGGCGGCGTTCCACATGGCCGCTTTCTTGCGCGCCCGGCAGGAAGCTTAGGGCGCGCTAGGCGTTCGGCCCGCGCCCACGTTGCGCCGCCGCGAGCTCGATGACGCGCCGGGTCTCGACCCATAGCCCATAGTCGCCGAGGCGATCGAGCGGCACCCAGGCGCAGTCCGCGGCATCGCTCCCGGGCTCGAGCGCACCGGCCCGCCATTCGGCGGCCATGTCGACGAGCGTGTAGTGATAGCGGATACGACCGCCGCTCTCGTCGGGCGTGATCGAATCGACGACGTCGACGAGCGTGAGCGCCGCGATCTCGACACCCGTCTCCTCGCGGACCTCGCGCTCGATCGCGGCGCGTACCGTCTCGCCCGGGTGCTGAGCGCCGCCGGGCAGGCTCCATTGCCCCTGGCGCGGCGGCTTGCCGCGGCGGATCAGCAGGACCGACGCGTCCTTGAAGACGATGGCGCCGACCCCGACGATCGGCCGGTCCGGAAAGTCACGCTTGATCGCCATCTAGCGAGAGGTACCCACGCCCTGCGCCGGCCCCGCGGCCGCTAGTACATCGATTCCATGAAACGGATCATTTTGTGTGGGGTTCCTGACTGCCTACCAGATTTGGTAGGGTGAAGGCGTGTATTGGCAGGGAGACATGTCATGGCGGCGCCTCGGCGGTCGGTTGATTTGCGGATGACGGAAGAAGAGGTTGAGCAGCTTCGGGCGATCGCCCGGTCGCGCACGGAAGCGGCATGCCGGGTGACGCGGGCGCGCATGCTGCTGCGCTATCGCGATGATGCGTCGTACTTCGCGGTTGGCCGGGCGCTGGGCGTTCACCATCAGACGGTGCAGCGCTGCGTCGAGCGAGCGCTGCGCCATGGCTTGATGGCGGCCTTGGCGGACAGTCCGCGGCCCGGACGCGAGCCGCGGATCACCGAGGCGGCGCGCGCCTGGCTGGTCGATCTGGCCTGCCGCAAGGCGAAGGACTTGGGTTATCCGCATGAGCTGTGGACGACGCGGCTGCTGGCGCGGCATGCGCGCTCCCACGGCCCGGCGGCAGGCCATGGGTGTCTTGCCAAGCTGGCCCAGGGCACGGTGTGCAAGCTGCTCGACCAGCACGCGGTGAAGCCGCACAAGGTGCGCTACTACCTGGAGCGCCGCGACCCCGAGTTCGAGCAGAAGATGGCCGAGGTGTTGTGTGTCTACCGCGAGGTCGAAATGCTCAAGCGAGCCGCCGCGGCGAACCCGCAGGCGCCGATCGAGGCGGTGGCGATCATCTCCTACGACGAGAAGCCGGGCATGCAGGCGATCGGGACGACGGCGCCCGACCTGCCGCCTGCGCCCGGTCGCCATGCCGGCTTCGGGCGTGATCACGAATATGTCCGCCACGGGACGATCAGCCTGCTCGCCGGCATCGATCTGCTGACCGGCAAGGTTCACGCCAGCGTCGAGGATCGCCATCGCTCGCGCGAGTTCGTCGCGTTTCTCAAACGCCTCGACGCGGCCTATCCACCGAGCACCGCGATCACGCTGATCCTCGACAATCACTCCGCGCATATCTCCAAGGAAACCCGAGGCTGGCTCGCCGACCAGCGAGAGGGCCGCTTCAGTTTCGTCTTCACTCCCAAGCACGGCTCCTGGCTCAACCTCATCGAGGGCTTCTTCTCCAAGCTCGCTCGCTCGGTGCTCCGGCACATCCGCGTCGCCTCCAAGCAGGAGCTCAAGGACCGCATCATCGCCGCCATCGACGACATCAACCGACATCCCGTCGTCCACACCTGGTCCTACAAACTAAACGAGGCCGCCTGATATGATTCGATCCTCGGAAACACTGAACTAGTACATGTGCTGGCCGCCGTTGATCGACAGCGTCGAGCCGGTGATGAAGTCGGCATCGTCGGCGACCAGGAACAGCACGCCGCGGGCAATGTCCGGTGCATGGCCAAGGCGGCCTACCGGGATTCGCGCGATGATCTTCTCCAGCACGTTGGCCGGTACGGCGCGCACCATCTCGGTGTCGACATAGCCCGGGGCGATGGCGTTGACCGTGATGCCTTTGCTCGCGCCCTCCTGGGCCAGCGCCTTTGTGAAGCCGTGAATGCCCGACTTCGCGGCGGCGTAGTTGACCTGGCCGTACTGGCCGGCCTGGCCGTTGATCGAGCCGATGTTGACGATGCGGCCGAAGCTGTGCTCGCGCATGCTGTCGATGACGGCGCGGCACATGTTGAAGCAGGAGCCCAGATTGGTATCGATGACGGCCTGCCAGCTGTCGTGACTCATACGATGCAGCGTGCCGTCGCGCGTGATGCCGGCATTGTTGACGAGGATCTCGACCGGCCCGACCTCTTCGACGATTGCCGCGACCCCGGCCTCGCAGGCCGCGGAATCCGAGACGTCGAACCGATAGACCGGAATGCCGGTCGCCTCGTGAAACTTCCTCGCCGCCTCGTCGTTGCCGCCGTAGTTGGCGACGACCCGGTGGCCGGCATCCTTCAGCGCAATGCAGATCGCCTCACCGATTCCGCGGGTGCCACCGGTGACCAAAGCAATCCTAGCCATAGCAACGTTCCTCTCATAACGCGTGTGCGGCTCATCACGAGCCCAACCCTGAGCGCATTATGAAGAGGGCCGGACGCGGCGTACAGCCGCGCCGCTGCGGCGGTCGTGGTGCCTAGTGGTCACGAAAAAAAGCCCTTCAAGGTGAAGTACAAGAGTGCGGCCAGGAAGCCGCTTACCGGCAATGTGACGATCCAGGATACGAAGATGCTGCCGATCACGCGAATGTCGAGGGCGGCAAACCCGCGGGCGAGCCCAACTCCCATAACGGCGCCCACCGCGATGTGGGTCGTCGAGACTGGTAGGCCCGTGCGAGAGGCGAGGACCACGGTGGCCGCCGCGGACATCGTCGCGCAGAAGCCACTGGTGGGCGTGAGCTCCGTAATCTTCGTGCCAATGGTCTGCATCACGCGATAGCCGTAGGTCGCCAGGCCGAGCACGATTCCGCCACCGCCCAGCACGAGCACCCAGAGCGGCAAGGCCGATGTCTGCGTAACGTCGCCGCCGGAACGGACCAGGGCCAATATCGCGGCGAGCGGACCAATGCCGTTAGCGACGTCATTGGAGCCATGGGCGAATGCCATGGCACAGGCGGTGAAGATCATCAGCGGTGCAAAGATCTTCTCGACGTTCGTAAAGGAAAAGGCCCTGTCCGCCATTGGGTCGATCGTGACGCGACGCACCGCGTAGCGACCAACCACAGCGACGCCCGCGCCGACCGCGGCCGCCAACAGGAAGCTGGTCGGGACGCTGAGGTCGAGCTGGATTTGCTGGCGCCCATCTGACCGCGCTTTCCAAAGGCTTTTCCGCGCGCAAAATTAGTGTCTGGATACTCAACATCAAGGCGAAGGCCAGGAGGCCGCCGAGCACCGGAGAAATGACCCAGCTGGCGGCGATCTGGCCGATTCTTGCCCAATTGACGGCGTCGAGGCCGATCCCGGCCACTCCGAAACCAACCAGAGCGCCGACGATCGAATGGGTTGTCGAGACCGGCCAACCCTTCCATGAGGCGATCAGCAGCCAGATCGCGGCCGCCAACAGGGCAGCCAACATGCCGAAGACGAGTATTTCCGGGTGATTGGCGATGGCAGTCGGATCGATGATCCCCTTGCGAACCGTCTCGGTGACATGGCCGCCTGCAAAAGCCACACCCAAGAACTCGAAGACGCCAGCAATGATTATCGCGGCCCTGACCGTAATGGCCCCAGAGCCGACCGCGGTGCCCATGGCGTTGGCGACGTCATTGGCACCAATGCCCCAGGTCATGAACAATGCGAAGAGCACGGCGATCGCAATGAAGCTCGTGCCATGCGCCGCAATGATGTCCATCGGCCCGAATTCTTCCGTGCTGACTGGAGGAGAGCGTCTAGCGGGCTATCAATAGACGCAGACGATTCCCGACTTTTTCCGAATAGTTGGCAAGATCACCAACCCAGTGGATTAAACGGAGCCAAATCATCAGAGAGACCGAGTCAATGGTGTCCTCATGCGCAAATAGCTCCTTGAGCAACTCAGTTCCCTTTTGGTCAGTGTCGGTCTCGATCTTGTTCAGCTCGTCAATCATGGTGACGACGATCTTTGACTCGCGACCTCTAAATCCGGTCTCCAGCAACTCATCGAGTTGCTCCATGATCCTGGCCATCTGATTGCAGGCATCCAGGCAGCGCTGCGTCAGAATCATGAGCGGCTCGCGAATCGGCTCGATGACCTTTGGCCGGCGCACCATCAGCATCCCGGCGATGTCTTGTGCGGTATCGGCGATCGAGTCTTGAAGGTCGAGGATTTCGAGGATATCGCGACGATCCACAGGCATGAACAGGGTCTTAGGAAGATGCGACCGCAATTGATTCTTGAGATCGTCGGCTTCGTTTTCGAGGGCGAAAATCTCGTCCCGGGTCTTTTTGATCTTGTCCTCGTCCCCCGCGAAAAGGGCCTCGAATAGGCTCGGCACTTCGGCCGAGCAGGACACGACTACGCGCATATGCTCCTGCAAGGGTTTGAACGGAGGCCGGCCGAACAGCTTCAGGAGTGGGTTCGTCGTCACCATGTCTGCTTCCCCAACGCCACCTGGCGCTCCAATCCATGGCAGGCGGCCCTACAGTAGCAGAAACTTGAGGCGAGGGACGTCGGCTTCTGTGTCTTATCAGAGGGATTGCCTTTCACCACATAAACATTGACCGATCGGTTTACGATAGCCATATTGGCTTCATGACGAGAGGACCCGACAAACAATTCGACCCCGAGATCGCCCTCGAAAAGGCGATGCGTCTGTTTTGGGCGAAGGGGTATGCCGCGACCGGCTTGAACGAGCTCTTGGCGACGATGGGGATCGGGCGGAAGAGCCTGTACGACACGTTCGGCAACAAGCGCGCGCTCTATATCGAGGCGCTCCGCCGGTACTCGCAGACCGTTGTGAGCGAGATCCATCGGGGGCTCAACGACCCGGATCGATCGGCGCTGGAGAACGTGCGGGCCGTGATGCGCGACATCGCGGCGACGAATGCCAAGCCGCTGAGCCCGGGCTGCCTGCTGGGTGTCAGCATGGCGCAGTTCCGCACCGATGACGCGGAAATGGCCGGGGTTCTCCGCAACCACATGCAGGCCGTCGAACGCGCGTACTACAAAGCGTTCGCGCGGGCCCAAGCCGACGGCGAACTGAAGCCGACGACGAACGTGCGGAACCTCGCGCGGCTTTTCATGAGCGCCCACCAGGGGTTGACCCTGATTGGCCGTGTGACGCAGGCGCGAGAGTTGCCACACGGCATCGTCGACGGCGCGCTTGCCGTTCTCGAGACCGCATAGCTTTTTTTGATGAAACATAGACCGATCGATCAAATAAGGAGAATGACAATGGACAAGTTGAGCAATAAAGTCGCAGTCGTCACCGGAGGAAGCAGTGGGATCGGATTGGCCACCGCCCGGCGGTTCATCGCAGACGGTGCCCGAGTCGTTATCACCGGTCGCAACCGGGAAGCACTGGAGGCCGCCGTTGCCGAACTCGGTGACCGGGCCACGGGCATCCGCGGCGATGTTGCGAACCTCGAAGATCTGGACCGCCTGCTCGCTCAGGTGCAAGAGCAGTTCGGTCGTGTGGACGTGCTCTTTGCGAACGCCGGTATCGCCCCGCTGGGTCCGTTCGAGACCGTGACGGAAGAGCACTTCGACACTCTGTTCAACACCAACGTTCGAGGCCTCTTTTTCACGGTTCAGAAGGCCCTGCCGCTGCTCTCGGACGGTGCGTCGGTCATTCTCAATGCGTCCATCGTTGCGCAGTCGGGGCTGCCGAACACGAGCGTCTATTCGGCGACGAAAGCCGCGGTTCGTTCGCTCGGCCGAACGCTTGCGGCGGAGCTTGCGCCTCGCGGCATCCGCGTCAACGTGGTCAGCCCGGGGCTCATCGGAACGCCGCTTTGGGACAAGGTCGGCCTGAGCCAAGACGACGTCGCCACGCTCGGCGCGCAGGTCGTCCAACAGACGCCGCTCGGCCGTCCGGGCAAACCGGAGGAAGTCGCCGCGACCGCAGCGTTCCTCGCCTCCGACGATGCCAGCTACTTCACCGGCGCCAACCTCGTCGCCGACGGCGGACTGGTTCAGGTCTAGGACCCTGACATCTGAC
>CBDHDN010000039.1:0-8662 GCA_965261585.1 Alphaproteobacteria bacterium | reverse complement strand
CGACTACGTCGCCAAGCCGTTCCACATTGAGGAGTTGCTGGCGCGGGTGCGGGCGCTGTTGCGGCGCGCCGCCGGCCACGCCTCGACGATTTTGGAGCACGGGGCGCTCACGCTCGACACCCGCGGCGGCCCGGGTCAGCTATCGCGGCGCGCCGGTGCAGGTGACGGCGCTGGAGTACCGCCTGCTGGCCTACCTGATGCACCACCCCGACCGCGTGGTCTCGCGCACGGAGCTGGTCGAGCACCTGTACGACCAGGATTTCGACCGCGATTCCAACACGATCGAGGTGTTCGTCGGGCGCCTGCGCAAGAAGATCGACGGCCGCGTCATCGAGACCGTGCGCGGCCTCGGCTACCGGCTGGGCGCGCCCCGGGATGTGCCTGGGGGATGAGCCTGGGGATGCAGCGTAACTCGCTCGCCGTCCGCCTGGCCGGCGGCGCCGCGGTGTGGAGCGTCGCCGTGCTGTTGGCCGGCGGGCTGATCCTGTCGTCGCTGTTCCGCAGCAGCGTCGAGGACAATTTCGATGGCCGCCTGGTCGCCCTGCTGGAGAGCCTGGTGGCGACCACCGAAACGGCACCCGACGCCGGCCTGGTGCTGACCCGGCCGCTCGCCGAGCCGCGCTTCGACCAGGCCTATTCGGGCTGGTATTGGCAGATCGAGGGGGCCGACGGCGCGGTGCTGCGCTCGCGCTCGCTGTTCGACCAGGCGCTGCCCCAGGGACCGACTGGGGGACCGACCGGGGCGCCGGCCGACGGCTTGCCCGGCCGCTATGCCGGCAATGGCCCGGACGGCCAGACGCTGCGCATCGTCGCCCGCGCCATCGTGCTGCCTGGCGCCGGCGCACCGGCGCGCTTCCGCGTCGGCGCCGGACCACGACCGACGTGGGCGCGCCAGATCCGCCGCTTCAACCGCACCCTCGCCTGGTCGCTGGGGCTGTTGGGCCCTGGGCTTGGTCAGCGCCGTTTTGATCCAGGTGCGTTTCGGCCTGCAGCCGTTGCGCCGCATCGGCCGCGACCTGGCGGCGATACGCCAGGGCCGCGCGCGGCGGCTCGAGGGCGTCTATCCAGCCGAGGTGGCGCCCTTGGCGAGCGAGCTCAATGGCCTGATCGAGCACAACGCCGCCGTCGTCGAGCGGGCCCGGACCCACGTCGGCAACCTGGCCCATGCGCTCAAGACGCCGCTGTCGGTGCTGGCCAACGAGGCCGATGGCGATGGCGGCGATGGGGGCGGCGCGCTGGCCGCGGCGGTGGCGAAGCAGACCGATCAGATGCGGCGGCTCGTTGACCACCACCTGACGCGGGCCCGCACGGCGGCGACCGGCGGCGTGCTGGGCACGCGCACCGAGGTCGCGCCGGTCGTCGCCGACGTGGCGCGTGCGGTGGCCCGCATCCACGCCCACCGCGCCATCGACATCGCCTGCGACTGTCCGGCCGACCTCGCCTTGGCCGGCGAGGCCCAGGACCTGGAGGAGATGGTCGGCAACCTGCTCGACAACGCCGCCAAGTGGGCGCGGGTGCGGGTGCGCCTGACGGCGCGGCGCGACGGCGGCGTGCTGGTCATCGCCATCGAGGATGACGGCCCCGGGCTGGACGCCGCCCAAATCGAGGCGGCGCTGCGCCGCGGCACGCGGCTCGACGAGCAGGTCCCGGGCAGCGGCCTCGGCCTCGCCATCGTACATGACATCGCCGAGTTGTACGGCGGGTCGCTGGCCCTGGAGCCGGCGACGCTGAAGGGCCTGCGCGCGACGCTGCGCCTGCCGGCGGCGGCCGGGTAGGCGTCGCCAGGGGGATCGCGGCGTGGGTCGGCGCCAATAGCATCAACCGTCATATATGGACCGTCACCCCGGCCCCCGGCTCGGGGCCGGGGTGACGGGCGTTTTTGGGCCGTGGCGCCGCAGCGATATCCCGGTAGCGCGGCCCCTCGCAACATGAACGCCAGATGAAGGAGCCGTTCAGGTCCGGTTCTGCGAGGGTTCGCTAGCTTTCCATCGTCGAATTCTGGAAGAGGGGAGAACGCGACATGACTGGCCTCGGAACCAAGGCCGCCGGCTATGCCCACGCCGGCAGCTATGGCCAGGTGAGTGGGGCAAAGATCTACATCACCCTGGGCGCGGCTCGGTTGGCGTTCGGCAAGTCCCGCCGCCACGGGCATCATGGCCATCGTCGGCCAGTTCACGGCCCGGTCCACGGCCACGGCGTCGCCCAGTACGGCGTGGGTACGTATGGCGCGGGCACGTATGGCGGGACCACGCACCGCCTGGTCCCAAGCGGCCCCCGTCGTGGCGGCCGTGGCGCCGTTCATGGCGGCTGCCAGCCGACCAGCAAGGTCGCGTTCGCCGGCCACGGGCGGCGCGCCAGGGTCGGCGGGCTGATGTGCCATGACCGCCATGGCCGGCCATTCGTCCTGCCCGGCAGCCGCCACGTCCTGTTCTACTACTAGTTCGGTCAGACAGACCCCAAGGAGTGAGAAAGATCATGAAGATCAAACGCTTTTGGCTAATTCCCGTCCTCGCCATCGGCCTCGCCGCGTGCCAGACCACGGGGCAGAAGCAGACCGGCGGCACCCTGCTCGGAGCCGCGGCCGGGGGCCTGCTCGGCTCCCAGTTCGGCCAGGGCACGGGCCAGCTCGCCTTCACCGCCGCCGGCACCATCTTGGGCGCCTTCGTCGGCAACCAGATCGGCCAGTCGCTCGACCGGACCGATCGGTTGTTCGCCGACCGCGCCGTTCAGCAGGCCGCGGCGGCGCCGGTCGGCCAGACCATCACCTGGTCGAATCCGGACAGCGGCAACTACGGTACCGTCACGCCGGTGCGCGACGGTCAAGACACCAATACCGGTGCGTTCTGCCGGGAGTACCAGACAACCGTTACCGTCGGCGGGCGCAGCGAAAGCGCCTTCGGCACGACCTGCCTGCAGCCCGACGGCAGCTGGAAGATCGTCGGCTGACCGAGCCGCCCGCCGATACCCGCCCTCACCCCTCCGCCGCACCGGTGCGGCGGGCCCCTCTCCCCACCGGGGATCTCCGACGGGGAGAGGGGCTGGGGTGGGTTTCATCTCGCCAACAACTCTCCGAGGCCGTCGCCCAACGGACGATGACGCCGACCATGAGGCTCGACAAGCTCGGCATGAGGGCCTCACCCTGAGCTTGTCGAAGGGCGAGGCCCGACGGGCGCGCCTATGAAAGCGGGCACCAGGGAGGATCGTCATGGCGAGGTTTGCAACGCCGCTGTCCGTGTTGGTGGCGCCGATCATCGTGGCCTATGCCGCGGGCGCCGCGAGCGCCGCCGAGGACCTCGGCCGCCAGCGCTCGGCGCAGCACTACTTCCGCGTGGTCTCCGTGACCGCGGGCCTGGAGCACCCATGGGGCATGACGTTCCTGCCCGGCGGCGAGGTGCTGATCACCGAACGGCCGGGCCGCCTGCGGATCGTCCGCGACGGCGTGCTCGACCCGGCGCCGATCGCCGGTGTCCCGGAGGTCGTGGCGCGGGGCCAGGGCGGCCTTCTGGACGTGGCGTTGCACCCCGACTACGACCGCACCGGCTGGCTCTACCTGTCCTACGCCGGGGCCGGGCGCGGCGGCGCCGGCACCGAGGTGGCGCGGGCGCGGCTCGCCGGCAACGCCCTGAGGGACCTGGAGGTCATCTTCCGCGCCGAGCCCAAGTCGGGCGGCGGCCGGCACTTCGGCTCGCGGCTCGCGTTCGACGCGCCGGGCCACCTCTACGTCACGCTGGGCGAGCGCGGCGACCGCCCGCGTGCCCAGGATTTGGGCGGCCACACCGGCAAGATCATCCGGCTCAACGACGACGGCAGCGTGCCGGCGGACAACCCGTTCGTCGGCCGGCCGGGCGCGCGGCCCGAGATCTTCGCCTACGGCAACCGCAACCCCCAGGGCCTGGCAACCCATCCCGAGACGGGCGAGATCTGGGCCCATGAGCACGGGCCCCGGGGCGGCGACGAGGTCAACCTCGTCCACGCCGGCACCAATTATGGCTGGCCGCTCGTCACCCATGGCCGCGCCTATACCGGCGGCACGATCGGCGAGGGCACGTCGCGGCCGGGCGTCGCCGAGCCGCTGTTTGTCTGGGTGCCGTCGATCGCCCCATCGGGCATGGCGTTCTACAAGGGCGACGCGTTCCCGAACTGGGACGGCGATTTGTTCGTCGGCGCGTTGGCCGGCCGGCTGCTCGTCCGCCTGGAGGTCGAGGGCAACCGGATCGTCGAGGAGGAGCGCCTGTTGACCGGGCTGGGCGAGCGGATCCGCGACGTGCGCCTCGGGTCCGACGGCACGCTCTATCTGCTCACCGACAGTGCCGACGGGCAGCTGCTGCGCATCGAACCCGTTGCGGACTAAAAAACCGGGGGCCGCGGCGACGCGGCCCCCTTTGGCGTTCGGGCAGGTCTGGCGCCTAGAAGTCCATGTCGCCCATGCCGCCCATATCCGGTGCTCCCGCCGCGGCCGGCTTCTTCTCCGGCTTGTCGGCGACCATGGCCTCGGTCGTGACCAGCAACCCGGCGATCGACGCGGCGTCCTGCAGCGCCGTGCGCACGACCTTGGTCGGATCGATGATGCCGGCCTTCACCATGTCGGTGTACTTGCCGTCCTGGGCGTCGTAGCCGAAGTTGGCGTCCTTCTGCTCGGTCAGCTTGCCGGCCACCACGGCGCCGTCGGCGCCGGCGTTGTTGGCGATCTGGCGGACCGGCGCCTGCAGGGCGCGCTTGACGATGTCGATCCCGACCTGCTGGTCGTGATTCGGCGGGCTCAGCTTGTCGAGCGCGCGGCCGGCGTAGAGCAGCGCCACGCCGCCGCCGGGGACAATGCCCTCCTCTACCGCCGCGCGGGTCGCGTGCATGGCGTCCTCGGCCCGGTCCTTACGCTCCTTGACCTCGATCTCGGTGGCGCCACCGACCCGGATCACCGCGACGCCGCCGGCCAGCTTGGCCAGCCGCTCCTGCAGCTTCTCGCGGTCATAGTCCGACGTCGTGTCCTCGACCTGCTGGCGGATCTGGTTGCAGCGGCCCTGGATGTCGGTCTTCTTGCCGGCGCCGTCGACGATTGTCGTCTCTTCCTTCGTGATCGTGACCTTCTTTGCCGTGCCCAGCATGTCCAGGGTCACGTTCTCCAGCTTGATCCCGAGATCCTCGGAAATCACCTGGCCGCCGGTCAGGATCGCGATGTCCTCGAGCATCGCCTTGCGGCGATCGCCGAAGCCCGGCGCCTTCACCGCCGCGACCTTGAGGCCGCCGCGCAGCTTGTTCACCACCAGGGTCGCCAGGGCCTCGCCCTCGATGTCCTCGGCGATGATCAGCAGCGGCCGCGCCGACTGCACGACCGCCTCCAAGACCGGCAGCATCGCCTGCAGGCTCGACAGCTTTTTCTCGTGCAGCAGGATGTGCGGGCTCTCCAGCTCCGAGACCATCTTCTCGGCGTTGGTAATAAAGTACGGGCTGAGGTAACCGCGGTCGAACTGCATGCCCTCGACGACCTCGAGCTCGGTATGCAGCGACTTCGCTTCCTCGACCGTGATCACGCCTTCATTGCCGACCTTCTGCATCGCCTCGGCGAAGAACATGCCGATTTCAGTGTCGCCGTTCGACGAGATCGTGCCGACCTGGGCGATTTCATCACTGGTCTTGACCTTCTTCGAGCGCTTCTCGATCTCGGCGACGACCGCAACCACGGCGAGGTCGATGCCGCGCTTGAGGTCCATCGGGTTCATGCCCGCGGCCACGGCCTTGGAGCCCTCGCGCACGATCGTCTGGGCGAGCACCGTCGCCGTCGTCGTGCCATCGCCGACCAAATCGGACGTTTTCGACGCGACCTCCTTGACCAGTTGGGCCCCCATGTTCTCGAACTTATCGGACAGCTCGATCTCCCTGGCGACCGTGACGCCGTCCTTGGTCGACCGCGGTGCGCCGTACGACTTGTCGAGCAGCACGTTGCGGCCGCGCGGGCCGAGGGTCACCCGCACCGCGTTGGCGAGGGTGTCGACGCCGCGCAGCAAGCGGGCGCGGGCGTCGGCCTCGAATTTGACTTCTTTTGCTGGCATTCTCGTTCTCTCCTCTTAGGCGGCCTTGCGGGCCGGCTTTGCCGCGCCCCCGATGACGCCCATGATGTCGGATTCCTTCATGACCAGAATGTCTTCGCCGTCGAGTTTGACCTCGGTGCCCGACCATTTGCCGAACAGCACGCGATCGCCGGCCTTCACATCCATCGCGATCGACCTGCCGTCGTCGGTGCGCCCACCGGGGCCAACGGCGATCACCTCACCCTCCATGGGCTTTTCCTGGGCCGTGTCGGGGATGATGATGCCGCCCGAGGACCGCTCGTCCTGCTCGATGCGGCGGACGACGACGCGATCGTGGAGTGGACGGAACTTCATTGATGCCCTCCTTTCAATTCCATTTTCTAGGAACATTTCACGAACTGCTAGCACTCTTGCTTGGTGAGTGCCAACCGTTGCCGATGTAGCGAAGTCGGGCCACGAGATCAAGACCATCGCGACGGAAATCGACGGTCGGCGCTCATGAATCGGTCAATCCGCGCGGCACGGCACGGCCCCGCCGGGTGCGACCTTGCGCCCCACCCGGCCGTGGCCATCTCTTAAGGCGACGTTAGCGGCGCCCGCCTAGGCTGGTCTATCTGCGCACAGGATGGGCGAGGCAGGCCATGACGGCCATAGCAGAGCCGAGGTACCGTCCGCCGGCTGGCTGCGCGATGCCGAATTCGATCGCGCCTTCATCCTCGGCATCGCCGGGATCGCCCTGTTGTCCGGCGCTGCCGTCACCCTCGAGCCGCGCCTGTGGGCGCCCATCCTGCTCGCCGATCTGTGGCTGTTGGGCTACCACCACGTCATCTCGACCTACACGCGGCTGTGCTTCGACAAGGAGAGCTTCCGCGAGCACCGCTTCCTGGTGCTGTGGCTGCCGCTGATCGTCATCGCCGCGGTCGCCGCCGTTGGCATGGGCATCGGGTTGTGGGTGCTGGCGACGGTCTATCTCTATTGGCAATGGTTCCACTACACGCGGCAGAGCTGGGGCGTCTCCCAGGTCTATCGCCGCAAGTCCGACGGCCTGGTCGCCGACAGCGCGCTGACCGGCAAGCTGATGATCTATCTCGTGCCCCTATGGGGCATCCTCTATCGCTCGCACCAGGACCCCGGCACGTTCCTGGGGGTCGAGTTGCGCGTAGTGCCGGTGCCGGAATGGGCCGTCCAGATCGCCGGCGCGGCGGCCTTGGCGACGCTCGCCTGGTGGGCCTGGACGCGGCTCGTGGCATGGCGCCAGGGCCGGCTGGCCGTCGCCCACACCCTGTACATGGTGTCTCACTTCGCCATCTTCGCCACCGGCTACGTCCTGATCGAGGACATCAACCACGGCTGGCTGGTCATCAACATCTGGCCTAACGCCCAGTACATCGCGTTCGTCTGGCTGTTCAACAACAACCGCTTCCGCGGCGGCGCGCAGCCGCAGGCCAGGGTGCTGTCGCGCATCAGCCAGCGCCGCAACGTCTGGGCCTACGTGGCCGTCTGCCTGGGCATCTCGACCGTCGCCTACCTGCTGCTGGCCAAGGTCACGGCGCTCCTGCTGGTGGCACCGATCATCGTCTACCAGGCCGTCAACTTCCATCACTACATCGTCGACAGCGTGATCTGGAAGGTGCGGCGGCCGGCCCTGCAGCGCACGCTCGATCTGAAGGCTGGCTGAGCCGGGTCGGCTTGAGTTAAGCCGGATTTAACATCGTCGCCCCTACTGTCGGCGCCCGGCTGGCGCGCGCCGCCTCGCCGACTGCGACAACCCGGCCCGACCTCGATGTACGACGAACTGCCCGCGTCCCACTACTCACGGTCGGTCTTCGTGCTGCTCGCGCTTGCCGTCGTGCTGTCCCTGACACTTGGCAAGCCGCTGCTGGCCAGCCTCGGCCTCCCCTACAGCACGCCTGGGGGCGCCTTCATCTCGAAGCTGCACCCGTCGACCTACGTGACCATGCTGGCCCTGTTCGTCGCCGTCTTCCGCCGCGGCAGCCCGCTGAGCTTCTTCGTCCAGCGCCTGATCGACCGGCGCCCGGTCATGCTGTACCTGGTCATCGTCGGGCTGATCAGTGCTGTCCTGTTCCTGCGCAGCGGCGCCGCCGGGCTCGCCTACATCGTCGATACGCTGATGGTGCCGGCGCTGCTGGCGCTGCTGCTGACCGAAGTCTCACCGGCCAATCGGGCGCGGCTGTTCGGCCTCGTCGTGCTGCTGGTCTTGGCCGACGGCCTGATCGCAATCGGCGAGTCGGCGACCCGAACGCTGATCATCGAGCCGCTGATCGACCTCGGCCGCGAGTTCCGGGCGACGGCGCTGCTCGGCCACCCGCTCAACAGCTCCCTGATCAGCGCACCGGTGATCCTGTTCGCCACGGGTTTTGGCCGCCTGTCGGCCGGCCGGCTGGCCGCCGTGTTGGTGCTGGCAGCGGCGTTGATGGCCTTCGGCGGGCGCGCCGCGGCGGCGCTGGCCGTGGTGTTCCTCGCCGTCATGCTGGGGACGGTCGTCATCCGGCAGCTGGTGCGGGGCCGGATGCCGCTGCAGAGCCTGATCGCCATACCGCTCATCTTGCTGATCGTGCCGCTGGCCGTCTCGGCCCTGTGGCTGACGACCGACATTGCCGAGCGGCTGCAGAACC
>CBDHDN010000038.1:0-31964 GCA_965261585.1 Alphaproteobacteria bacterium | reverse complement strand
CTGTTCGCGAGCGTCGGCCTCGATTGGCGCGACCTGTTCGCCCGCCACGACGCCGTCGGCCTGCCGCTGGTCGACGCACACGCCCGCTTCGTCGCGCCGTCGCGCTACGGCGACGTGCTGACCATCGAAAGCCGTGTCGCCGAGTGGCGGGCGCGGGCGCTCGTGCCTGTCGCACATCGTCAGGAACGGCGCGGCCGTGGCGGTCGAGGGGACCGAGACCCGGGTCTGGGGCGTGCGCGACATGGCGGATCCGAAACGGCTGCGCGCCGGCGCGATCCCGGAGGAGATCCGCGCGCGCCTGGGCGGTTGACGTGGTGCCCCGGTCGCGTGCGGTCTCGCTGGTTCAGTTATGGTTCACGCGCCGGAGCAGGCTCATCAGCGTCGCCCGCTCGTCAGCGCTCAGTGCGCCGCTGAGCTTGGCGTCCTGACGCCGCACCGCGCGCTTCATCTGACGCAGCTGGCTGGCGCCATCGGCGGTCAGGGTCAAGACGTGATAGCGCCGGTCGTGTTCCGAGCGCCGCCGCTCGAGCCAGCCGCGCGCCTGCAGCTTGTCGAGCAGCGAGACCAGCGTCGACTGGTCGGTGCCAACCGCGGCGGCAAGAGCGCGCTGGGTCAGGCCCTTGTTCGCTCCGACGAGGGCGACGACGGCGAACTGCGTCGGCGTGATCTGCAGGCTCTGCAGATGGCGGGCGAGCGTCTGGAAGGCGCCCAGCTGGGCCCGCCGCAACTGATAGCCCAACAGGTTCGGCAGGATGTCATAGTCGACCGCCCGAGGATCCGTGATCTTGTCGTCCATGCCGCGGCCCTGTCGCAGTCGTCGGACATAGCGCCGCCACGAGTAGCGGTTCTGCCGACTCCTGTGCCTGGTAGATGGCGGGCTGGTGGCCCGGTTCGACATCGTCGAGGATCGCTACCGTAACAACCGTCCGAATCGATTGCAAAGTGTTTCAAGGATTGGGACCGGCAATGATTCGCCTGTCTAACTAAGGGCTTATCGGCCCGCATTGGCGCCACGTCGGCGGCCCCCGCACGGTAGCAATATTGACGGCGCCGGGCGCTGTCTGCTCACTATGGGTATCCTTGGAGTGCCCGTGTTTGCTCGGTGATATCGCCAAGACCGCCGCCCAATTGAGTGATCCGCGCTTCCTGCGCGTGGTGATCCGCAGCCTCGTGATCAGCGCCATCTTTTTCGCTGTCCTGTGGCTGGCGATCGGTTTCGCGCTGGGCCGCGTGCAGCTCGTCGAATGGGCGTGGCTCGACAGGGCGATCGACGTGCTCGGCAGCCTGGCGGTGGTTGGGGTGACGCTCATCCTGTTCCCCGGCATCGTCTCCGTGACCCTGGGGTTTTTCCTGGAAGACGTCGCCGCGGCGGTAGAGGCGCGCTATTACCCCGGCCTCGCGCCGGCGCGGCAGCAGTCCGCGGGCGAGGTTATTGCGACAAGCGTGCGGCTGGGCCTCATCGTCGTCGTGCTCAACATCGTCCTGCTGCCGGTCTATCTGGTCCTGTTGTTCCTGCCGCCGCTCAACCTAGTGCTGTTCTACGGCCTCAACGGCTATCTGTTGGGCCGCGAGTTCTTCGAGGTCGTGGCCTTCCGCCGGCTCGATCCGGCGGCGGCGGCGGCGTTGCGACGCCGGTTCCGCGGCCGCGTTTGGCTGGCCGGCGCCCTGGTGGCGTTCCTGTTCACGCTGCCGTTCGTCAACCTGGTGACGCCGGTGCTGGCCACGGCGCTGATGGTGCATCAGCTGGAGCGCACGCGGCAGCGAATGCATTGAGGGAGGAGAGGCCATGACAATAGGGATCGCCGCGATCGGCGCCCAGCGCGACTTCGTGATCGAAGCGCTGGAGCGCGAGTTTCACTTGCACAAGGTGTGGGACGCGCCCGACATGGCGGCGGCCCTGCGGCCGGTCGCCGGCGGCATCCGGGGCGCCGTCAGCCACGGCATGTCCGGCCTGCCGACGGCCGTCATCGAGGCGCTGCCGGAGTTGGAGATCTGTGCCATCAACGGCGTCGGCCTGGAGACGACCGACCGCGCACTGGCCAAGCGCCGCGGCATCGTCGTCACCATCACGCCGGTCCTCTACGACGACGTCGCCGACCTGGCCATTGCCTTGGCGATGAGCGCCTGCCGTCGCATTGTCGCGGCGGATCGCTTCGTCCGGGCCGGCCAATGGCAAAATGGCCGGATCGCGCCGGCCCAGAAATTCTCGGGTAAACGTGCCGGGATCCTCGGCTTCGGCCGCATCGGCGCGGCGGTCGCCACGCGGTTGCAAGGGTTCGGCATGTCGATCGGCTATTACGACCCCATTGCCAAGCCGGACGTGCCGTATCAGGCGCACGCCACGCCGCTGGCGCTGGCCGAAGCATCGGACATCCTGTTCATGTGCGCTGCCGGTGGACCCGGCGTGCGCCACATCGTGACGGCCGAGATCCTCGACGCGCTGGGCCCACAAGGGGTCTTCGTCAACGTCGCGCGTGGCTGGCTGGTCGACGAAGCGGCGCTGGTGCGGGCGCTGGGCGACGGCCGGCTGGGCGCCGCCGGGCTCGACGTCTTCGAGAACGAGCCGCACGTGCCCGAGGCCCTGATCGGGCTCGACAACGTCGTGCTGACGCCGCACATCGCCAGCAACACAGCGGAGACGATGCAGGCGATGGGTCAGGGCGTGCTCGCCAACATCCGCTCGTGGTTCGCCGGCAAGGGCGCGCTGACGCCGGGCATCTGAGCGGCCGGCCCGCGCCCCGGCCCTCATGCCTCGACAGCCCCGGATCAAATCCGGGGATGAGGCCTCACCCTGAGCCTGTCGAAGGGCCCGTCGCGCGCCTCTACGATAGTGAAAACTAGCGGCTGGTTTCGGTCGTCGGCGGGGCGTCGAGCCGGCGGATCATGCCGTCCTGCTTGGTCAGGACGTAGATCTCGCCGGCGGCGTCGGTGCCGAAGCGCATGTCGGCACGCGCCCGGCGGCCGGTCGGCACGATGGTCAGCAGGTCGATCTGTTCGCCGCCCTGCAGCAGGCGCAGCTCGCCGAACGGCGCCTGGCGGCCGGGCGCGAGCGTGTCGACATCGACATAGAAGAGACGGCCAAACACGCGATCGCCGAAGATATACTTGCCATAGAGCTGAGGGATGCGGGCACCGCGATAGACGAAGCCGCCGCTGATGGCATCGCCGTCATTGTGGTCGTATTGGACCACCGGATCGACGAAGTTACCGCGATAGTCGGCGGGCCCGGCGAGCGCGGTCAGATCGCCCGCGTCGTCGGGGTTGAGCCGAAACGTACCTTCCCGATCGCTCCAGCCATAGTTCCCGCCGGCGATGCCGAGGTTCACTGAGGTGGCCCCGGAAATTCGGACAGGTCGTTAAGGTGTATTCCACTGTCGGACGGAGGAATACAGATGAGCAGCAAGCGACGGAGATTTTCAGGGGAGCTGAAGACGAAGGTGGCGCTGGAGGCGCTTCGGGGCGAGCGGACGCTGCAGGAGATCGCCTCGCAGCACCAGGTCCATCCGAATCAGGTGGGCGCCTGGAAGCGCCAGGCGATCGAGGGTCTGGTCGAGGTGTTCTCGAAGGGCGCCGAGCGGCGGGTCCGGGACCATGAGAGCGAGGTCCGCGATCTTCACGCCAAGATCGGGGAGTTGATCGTGGAGCGGGATTTTTTATCGCGCGGGTCCGGTCGATGAGCCGGGCGGAGCGGCGCGCGATGGTTGTGCGCGACCACCCGGCGTTGAGCCTGAGCCGGCAATGCCGCCTGCTGTCGGTCGGACGTTCCTCGCTCTACTACGAGCCGACGGGGGAGAGCGCCGAGACGCTCGCACTGATGCGGCGGATCGACGAGCTCTTCCTGAAGTATCCGTTTTACGGCGCCCGTCGGATGGCACTTCACCTGCGCCGCGAGGGCGTGCGTATGGGGGCCGCCGGGCCGGGCGGCTGATGAGCCTGATGGGGCTTCAGGCGATCTATCGGGCGCCGCGTACCAGCGATCCGCACCCCGAGCACCGGGTCTACCCATATCTGCTGCGGGGCCTGGCGATCGAGCGGGCGAACCATGTCTGGTGCGCCGATATCACCTATATCCCGGTGCAGCGCGGCTTCCTTTACCTGGTGGCGATCATGGACTGGGCGAGCCGGTACGTCCTGGCCTGGCGGCTGTCGAACACGCTGGACGCGAGCTTCTGCACAGACGCTCTCGAAGAGGTCCTGGCCCGGCATGGCGCGCCGGAGATATTCAACACCGACCAGGGCAGCCAGTTCACCAGCTTCGCCTTCACCGGGCGCCTGCAGGCGGCCGGCATCCGGATCTCGATGGATGGCAGGGGCCGGTGCATGGACAATATCTTCATCGAGCGGCTGTGGCGCTCGCTCAAATACGAGGCGATCTATCTCCACGAGATCGCCGACGGCTTCTCCGCCCGGCGCCTGATCCGTGATTGGGTCCGCTTTTACAACCTTGAGAGGCCGCACTTGGCGCTGGACGGGCGGACCCCGGCCGAGGCATATCGCGGCGAGCCGCCTGTGGATATGATGGACAAGCCGCTCCGCGCCTTGCCCACATCCCCACAGGCGCAACAGCAGCAGCAGGAAGATCGCATGAAAGGGATTCTGGCGGCTTGAGAAACAACCGGAATACACCTTAACTCAGCCGCCAGGCTGTCCGAATAGGCGAGGCCACCTCAGTCATCCGCCGCTGTCAGAGTGAGTGTGGTCCCGGTCATGGCGCCCTCCCCCTTGCCGATGCATCGCGGCCCCAACATAAGCACGGGAGCGAGACAAAGCGAACTCATACAAAGTGCTGGACCAACAGCAGCACCGCGAAGACCAGCAGGATGGCGCCGGATACGCGGGCGATGGCGCGCTGGACCGCCGGGCGTATCAGCCAGCGCCTGACGGCCCCGGCAGCCCACGCGATCGGTGCCTGCCACACCGTGTTGACGAGAATGAGCGTGATGCCCAGCGTGACCAGCTGCGCGCCAACGGCGCCGCGCTCACGCTCCACGAAATTCGGCAACAGGGCCAGAAACAGGACGATGACCTTGGGGTTCAGCAGATTGCACAGGGCCGCGTCGCGAAACGCCTGGCGCATCGTCGGGCGCTGGTCGAGGGCGCCGAGGTGCAACAGGCCGCCGCCGCGCAGACCCTGGACGCCCAGCCAGCCGAGATAATCGGCCCCGGCGATGGCAGTGGCGCTGAATAGCCAGGGCGAGGAGGCAATGATCAACGAAATGCCAAGCACCGCGGCCGCCGTATGGACGACGAGCCCGGCCTGCACCCCGGCGACCGCAGCCATGCCGGCCGGCACGCCAGCGACCAACGCGCTGCGCATGATCACCATCGTGTCCGGCCCCGGCGACATGACCAGCGCCAGGACCGCCAAGACGAATGCTAGCAGGACCGGGAGTTCGACCGGCATGTTTGGTCACATCGTTCAATTTCGCTGGGCGCCCAAGGCCGAAAGTCTAGGCCGGCAGCGCCATCGGGGCCAGTTCTCGTCGCACCTCTACGTGGCACCTACACCAATCCGAACCTAGCCGACATGCAAACTGGCCAGTCGCGTCGCGTGCTCGGCATTGACGCTGCGCGGCGGCACGCGGCCGTCCAGCAGCGCGGCCACCTGTTCGACACTGCTCATCGCCTGGGCGTCGGCCGCCGCCGGTGTCAGGCCGCCCAGATGCGGGGTCGCGACGACACCCGGGCGTGCCGCCTGCGCCGGCGACGGCCGCTGATCCGGCGCCCGGCCGACGTCCATGGCGAGCTTGGTGATGCGGCCGTCGTCGAGGGCCGCGGCCAGGGCTGTTTCGTCGACGAGGTTGCCGCGGGAGACGTTGATCAGGGACGCGGTCGGCTTCATGCGCGCCAGTGCCGCGGCGTCGATCAGGTTCTCCGTCTCAGGCGTGGCGGCGGCGAGCGGCAGCACGAAATCGGCTTCGCTCAACAACGTCGGCAGGTCGGTCTGGGTCAGGCCGTCGCGCGTGGCGACGGCCTTGTGGGGATCGTGCACGAGGACGCGCATGCCAAGCGCCAGCAGGATGTCGGCCAGATAGGTGCCGATGCGGCCGTAGCCGATGATGCCGGCGGTGCTGTCGCGCAGCTGTTGGCCCAGGCGCTGCGGCGGCTCGCGTCCGTGGCGGTAATCGAGGGTCGATTCCGTGACGTGGCGCGCCAAATCGAGCATCAGGGCGAGCGCCAACTCGGCCGTCGAGGCGACGAACGAGGGCTCGGCATGGGCGACGAGCACGCCGCTGGCCGAGGCCGCGGCGACGTCGATCGTCGTGATGTCGACGGCACAGCGCAGGAAGGCGACGAGATCGGGCGCGCCGGCGAACAGCGCCGCCTCACCCGGCGTGGCGCGGTGGGAAATGATGATGGCGCAGCCCCGCGCGGCCTCGATAAGCTCCGGCGTCGTCAGGTTGCGCCCGGCCGGATTGCGCCGCACGGGCGCGCCGAGCGCCTCCAGCGGGCCCAAGGCGCCGCCGTAGTAGGCCTCCAGATCCTCGGGATTGTGGGTTAGGAAAATCTCGACCATGACCGCGGGTGCCCCTGCCTTGCGGTCAGCGTAGACGACCCGTGGTGCGGCGCCCAGGCCCTTGGGTGTCGGCGGTCCTTACAGCCGCCGGTGCTCGCGCAACCAACTGGAAACTCATACGTTTTCCGGACTGCCCGATGGCGGTGCCGGTGTTTGACCGGCTCGGTGTCGGCGCCGGTTACACCGCACGGCGCCCCATCGGGCCGTCATCCGCCAATCGGCGGCCTGAACGGGCCCACGCGGTGTCGGCGGGGCTTACAGCCGTGCCGCGGCGGCACGACCGTACCCCAAATGGGTAACCCTAAGCGGCCCTTGACGCCGCACGCGACGGTCGCTGGCACGGATCCTGCTTAACGAATCCCCAACGACGGTCGCATTGGCGAGAGCGTCTCATTTCCGTTCAGAATTGGAGTTTCAGTGATGTCGCTTGACTGGAGAACGGCCCGGCGCCTTGGCATGGTGCTCGCGGTCCCGGTGCTGCTGAGCGCCTGCGTTCCCATTGTCACGATCGCAACCACGGCCGCGTCCGGCGTGAGCTACCTGACGACCGGCAAGACCGTGCCAGACAACATGCTGTCCGTCGTTACCCAGCGTGACTGCCGCATCCTCCGCGGGTTCCAGGGCGAGGAAGTCTGCGCCGGCGCGCCCGAAACGCCGGACGACGTCGCCGCTGTCCCGGCCGCCACCCAGGATGCCATCACGGTTGAAGGTGCCGTGAACTAAGGCTCCCCGCGGCCACTGCCTACCACAAGCGTCAGGATCAGACCCTACAGCTTGACGGCCTGGCCGGTGCGGATGCTTTCGTCCGCGGCGAGCACGATCTTCAGGCTCTTCACGGCATCGTTCATGGAGTCCGTCAAGTCCAGGTCGTCGCGGATCGCCTGCAGCAGGACCGCCTGCTCGCGATCGCACAGAGCCTGATGGTCCGGCTCGTCGGCCATGCTGATCCATTCGTCGGGGATCTTGAAGTTGTTGTTCGCGTCCAGATCCGCGTAGTGGATCTTTATCGCGTTGGTCTTGGTGTGCTGGTTGATGTTGGCCGAGTCCGAGATCGCGTCCAACTTGGCGTCCTTGCCGCCGTCTTGGGGCACGACGCTCGAGGCCGAGCCCTTGGGCCCGACCACGTCCTTCACGAAATAGGCGACCTCGCTCATCATCGGGCCCCAGCCGGCCTCGTACCAGCCGACCGAGCCGTCGTCGAACACGACGTGCAGGTGGCCGTAGTTGTAGACCCTCACCTCGTCGCTGAGATGGGCGCCGATGCCGTGCACGCGGATCGGGTTGGCCCGGGTCATCTGGCACATGACGTCGACATAATGGACGCCGCAATCGACGATCGGCGACAGCGACTCCATGAGCGCCTTGTGCCACGGCCAGGCGTCGCCGCTGCTCTGTTGGTTCAGGTTCATGCGCATCGCGAGCGGCTTGCCCAGGGCCCGGGCGACCTCGACGAACTTCACCCACGATGGATGAACGCGCAGGATGTAGCCGATGACGAGCTTGCGGCCCGTCTCATGCGCCTTGGCAACGACGCGTTCGGCGTCGGCGACGGTCGTCGCGATCGGCTTCTCCATGAACACGTGACAGCCGGCCGCCATGGCACGAGTGGCGAAGTCGGCGTGGGTGTCGGGGTACGTGTTGACGGACACGACGTCCGGCTTCACGGCGGCCAGCGCCGCGTCGAAGTCATCGAATCGTTCGACACGCGACAGCTCCGGCGGCAAGTCGGTGCGGTCCCTTATGGTGCGGCTCATGAGGCCGGCGAGCTCGAACCCGTCGAGTTTGTCGTAGGCCAGCGCATGGGACGCCCCCATGTTGCCGACGCCGACGACGAGCACCTTCAGATTGTCCGCCATTTGGCTCCTCCCTGACAGAGCGCGCGGCCGTACGAGGTCATGCTGCGTCGTGCCACGGCCTTGGTCACAACCACAGACGGGCGTTTCACCCCCCACCCCGACCCTCCCCCACAAGGGGGGAGGGAGCAACCGCTTCCGGCGGCGCCTAACGGACCGCGTTGGCGAAGAAGCGGGCCTTGATCTTGTCGACGTCGACACCCGCCATGTCCTCGGTCGCCGCATAGCCGGTGGCGTCGGCCGCAACGCGCGCCTGGTCGAAGTCGTTGGCCGGGGCGACGAACTCGTTCGTGATGAACTTGGCGACGTCGATTTCGTTGCTGACCTAGCCGATCTCCTTCAGCGTCGAGAAGAAGTTACGGTAGGAATGCGCATTGCTGCGCACCCCCCGCGCAGATCCGGACGTGGTCGTTGAACCATCCGGCTCCTACCTCGGGTGCTTGACGGCGAACCGCTGGTCCGGCCATGGGTGGCGGATGGAGGCGCGTGGCCACAGGATTTCGGTCATGCGCTCCAGTCGCTTCCAACTAAATCGGGCTCGCTGGGACCGGCGGCGTAGCGCCCGCATCCACCGGCGTTGCAGCCTGCGGAGGAACGCACGGATGAACCGGCCTGACCCTGGGACGGCAAAGTAGTTGAGCCAGCCATTGCAGACTCGCCCCAGCCACCTACCAACTTCCCAGATGTCGTGGTGCCAGCGCTTGCGAAGCACCTCGTCGATGCGCGCCAGGGTCCTGTTGACCCGTTTGGCAACCGGTTTGCGACCAAGCCGAAAGCGTCCTCTCAGGGTCGTCGTGCAATAGTGCGTGAGGCCCAGAAAGTCGAAAGTCTCCGGCTTGCCCACCCCGCGCTGGCGCCGGTTCAAATCCGCGAACCGGCCAAACTCCACGAGGCGGGTCTTGTCCTGGTGGAGGCTGAGACCGAACCGGGCCAGCCTCTCCCGAACGTCGCGGAGGTACCGCTCCGCATCCCGCTTGTGTTGGAACCCGACAACGATATCGTCAGCGTAACGGACGATGATCGCTTCGCCATCCGGGACGTTCGGGCGCCATTTCTTGTGGAACCACACGTCGAGCACGTAATGCAGGAACACGTTCGCCAAGACGGGGGAGACTATTGCCCCCTGCGGCGTGCCCATACCCGTATCTGCCCATGACCCACTCTCTATGACGCCGGCGCTCAGCCATTTCCGGATCAGACGGATGACCCGCCTGTCTCCGATGCGGTGCTCTAGGAACGTGATCAACCAATCCCGCGGGATCGTGTCGAAGTACGCCCGGAGGTCTGCATCGACTATCCAGCTGACCTTGCGCCGTTCTATCCCGAAGGCCAGGGCATCGAGCGCATCGTGCGCCCCCCGCCCCGGTCGGAACCCGTAGCTGAAGCCAAGAAACACCACCTCGTAGATCGGTGTCAGGATCACATCCACAACCGCCTTCTGGACGACCTTGTCCTCCAGCGCCGCGATCCCGAGCGGTCGTGTCCCCCCGTCCGGCTTGGGTACCTCTACCCGCCGAACCGGTGGCGCCCGGTACGCTCCCCCTCTGTGCAGGCGCCGGTGCAGGTCGAGCAGGCGCTCATCCAGACCCTCGCCGTACATGTCCCACGTAACGCCGTCGACACCGGCTGCTGCGTCCTTCTTCAATGCGAAGTAGGCCGCACCGAGCGCGTCCGGCGTAATGTGGTGGAAGAGCGCAGTGAGACGTTCCTTCGGGTTTCTCTCTGCAGCTTTCCGTATCCGGGCCGCCGCCTGTGGCACGCTTACCCGACACTGGGTTCGGCGCGTGCTTTGGCAATCCGGATTCCCCTTGGTTGAGGCCCTTTCCTCCGGCGACTCCGCAGAAGCTCGCGCTCCCTTGTTCGCCGCCCTCACAGGTCGTACGGCCTCATCCGACTTCTTCAAACCGTTCATCATAGGCTTCGGTTTTCTCCATTCCCTACGCGGCCCCTTTACGACAACCGGGGCAGTTTGAAGACCTCCCAGGGTCCCAACAGAAGGCGTGCGAACGTGCATGGGTTCTCTGACACCGCGGGGCTCGCCGACATCTCACCAAAACGACGCCTGCAATATTGCCTTCGACCGATCTGAAAGCCTCGGCACCCCGGACCATCGCTTTTACGGTGCTCAATAGCCCTGCCCATCCATGCCGCTACCGACGCTTCGCCTGCCCCCTCACGGGAGCCAACGCACGGCTCGCGGAGAAACGTGGTTCGGTTACTCCTTCGTTCCGGGGGACTTGCACCCCCTACCTTCTGCCAGTTCGCCTGGCGCACCAGACCACTGCGCGCCTCGTGCTTCGCCCGATCGGGCGGCGGTCAGGATCAGGAACCGCATGCACAGCTTCGCGGCCAGCACCGCAGGCGAAGCGTCTATCGTTTCCAGTGCGGCCGGGACCTCGACATAGGGCAGGGCGAGGAAGTGTGCCTTGACGTGCGGCATGGGCGGGAGCGCGCCATCGATGCCCTCGCCAGCGGCGTTGTGCTCGACATAGCCATGCGCCTGCGCCCATTTCAGGACGGTACGAATACGCTGGCGAACGCGCCGGGCCGTTTCGGGCTTTGTCGACCATATCGGCGCCAAGATCGCCAGCACGTCGCGCCGCTCGATACGGTCGAGGCGCATCTTGCCGATGGTCGGGAAGGCGTATCGCTCCAATGTGCTCAACCACTGAGCAGTATGCTTCCCGTTCTTCCAGCGGGGCAGGTTGGCCTCGTGCACCTTGGCCGCGGCCTCGGTGAAGGTCGGCATCTTCGCCCGGCGCTTTTCGGCCAACGGGTCGCGCCCTTCCGCGACCGCCAGCCGGTGCGCGTCGGCGAGCTGGCGGGCCTTGGCGAGAGTGACGGCCGGATGGCCGCCGAGGCCGATATCCCGCCGACGCCCGTCGATGACGATCCGCAAAATCCAGCCCTTAGAGCCGCCCTTCGCGATGCGCAGATACAGTCCGCGCCCAGCACCGTGCATGCCCGGTTCGGAGAGTGCTTTTGCCTTCGCTGCCGTGAGCGCCATATCTCTTGCCCCACATTTTGCCCAACACAATAAGCGGGAATTTACGGCATCACGGGGGCACAGGCAACACAATACAGCAACAGAAAATCATGTACTATCAGGTGGTTAGTAGACTCTTACGGGAACATCATGGAAGCTGTACTGGCGGAGGGGGTGGGATTCGAACCCACGGTACCCGTTAAGGGTACAACGGTTTTCGAGACCGCCCCGATCGACCACTCCGGCACCCCTCCGCGGTGGACCCTGACGAAGCGCGGCGACTTGTAGCGCAGGGTCCGGGGCGCCCGCAAGGTTGGACGCGATGACGGCGACCCGGGCAGAGTTGGGTCAGCCTGGGCCGTTGACACCGGGCGCAGGCTGCGTATAGTCCGCGCGACCTCGCGAGCCTGGCAGTCCCGCGACACTTTATTTTTGTCACCGGTGTTTCGAGCCATGTACGCAGTGATCCGCACTGGCGGCAAGCAGTATCGCGTCACCACCGGCGATCTGATCGCCATCGAGAAGCTGACGGGCGAGCCCGGCAGCACGATCACCTTCGACGATGTGCTGATGGTCGGCGATGGCGACAAGCGCGACGTCGGCGCGCCCAGGCTTGCCGGCGCGGCCGTCGCGGCCGAGCTGATCGAGCAGACGCGCGGCGAGAAGATCATCGTCTTCAAGAAGAAGCGGCGGAAGGGCTATCGCCGCACCAAAGGCCATCGCCAGGACCTGACGGTCGTGCGCATCACCGACATCATGGCCGCGGGCACCCAACGCGCCACGGCGAAGCCGGCCAAAGCCAAGGCCGCGCCGAAGGCCGACGCGACAGCGGCGCCGGCAGCCGAGGACGCGGCACCGAAGGCCGCGGCACAGAAGCCGGCGGCGAAGGCAACGGCCACCGAGAGCAAGGCCGAGGCAAAGACGCCGGCGACCAAGGCAACGGCCACTGTGAGCAAGGCCGCGGCGGCCGGGAGCAAGGCCGCGGCGAAGAAGCCGGCGGCCAAAAAGCCGGCGGCAAAGACTCCTGCGGCGAAGAAGAAGCCGGCCGCCTCCAAGGACGAGGAGTAGGGGCGATGGCACACAAAAAGGCGGGGGGCAGCTCCCGCAACGGCCGCGATTCCGCAGGCCGGCGGCTTGGCTTGAAAAAGTACGGCGGCCAGTCCGTCGTGCCGGGCAACATCATCGTGCGCCAGCGCGGCACCAAGTTCCATCCCGGCGAGAACATCGGCATGGGCAAGGACCACACGCTGTTCGCGCTGAGCCCCGGACGGGTCGCCTTCGCCAGGAAGCGCGGCGGCCGCACCTTCGTGTCCATCGTGGCCAACCCGGTGGTGCCGGCCGAGTAGCGCGGGGCAGACCGCCGGTCGTGTTTCGCAAGGGGAATGGCGCGCCATTCCCCTTAGTCGTTTCGCGGCCCCGGCCACTCCCCGCAAGGATTCGCAAGATTCCCGGTTCCATTGAGATGGCAACGACGTTCACGGTAGCCCCGCGTATCTCGTCCCCGAGGGCGGCTGCTTCATGGCGGCGCGCGGTGTGGGCGCAGATGGCGGGCCGGCGGCGGCCATGAAGTTCCTCGACGAGGCCAAGATCTACGTGCGCTCCGGCGACGGCGGCGTCGGCTGCGTCAGCTTTCGCCGCGAGAAGAATGTCGAATTCGGTGGGCCCGACGGCGGTGACGGCGGGCGTGGCGGCGACGTCGTCGCCGAGTGTGTCGGCGGCCTCAACACACTGATCGACTTTCGCTACAAGCAGCACTTCAAGGCGGCGCGCGGCGCCCATGGCATGGGCCGCCAGCGAACCGGCGCGTCGGCGCCGGTGCTGACCATCCTGGTGCCGCCGGGGACCGCGATCCTGGCCGACGACAAGGCGATGCAGGTCGCCGACCTGACAGAGCCAGGCCAGCGCGTCGTGCTGGCCCGCGGCGGCATCGGCGGGCGCGGCAACGCCCGGTTCAAGAGTGCCACGGAACGGGTGCCACGGCGGGCCCAGCCGGGGCTGCCCGGCGAGGAGCGCTGGTTGTGGCTGCGCCTCAAGCTGATCGCCGACATTGGCCTTGTCGGCCTGCCGAATGCCGGCAAGTCGACGCTGCTGGCGGCGGTCAGCCGGGCGCGGCCGAAAGTGGCGGACTACCCGTTCACGACGATGCACCCGATCCTCGGCGTCGTCGCCGTCGACGACCATGAGTTCGTGTTGGCCGACATTCCAGGCCTGATTGCCGGCGCCCACGAAGGCAAGGGCCTGGGCGACCGCTTCCTCGCCCATATCGAACGCTGCCGCGTGTTGCTGCACGTCGTCGACGGCACGGCGCAGGCGGCGGCGATCGCCGAGAACTATGCCGCCGTACGCGACGAGCTGGTGGCGTATGGCGGTGTCCTGACGGACAAGCCCGAGTTGGTGGCGCTGAACAAGGCCGATGCGCTGGCTGAGCCGGCGCTGGTCGAGGCCACGGCGGCGTTGGCGGCGGCCGCGGGCCAGGCGCCGCTCGTGATCTCCGGCCACAGCGGCCGCGGCACGATGGTGCTGCTGCGCCGGCTGGCCGATCTCGTCGGCGCCGACCGGTTGATGGCGGACGCGGCGGCCGACATGGGAGCGCCATGAACGGGACACTGGCCAAGACCCAGCGCCTTGTGGTCAAGCTCGGCTCCGCCCTGCTGACCGACGGCAACGGCAATATCCGCCGGTCCTGGCTGGACGCGCTGGCCGACGACATCGCGGCGCTGCACGGGCGCGGCTGCGCCGTCATGCTGGTCTCGTCCGGCGCCATTGCCGTCGGCCGGCGGCGCCTCGGGCTGACGCGCGGCCCGCGCAACCGGACCTTGCGGCTGGAGGAGAGCCAGGCCGCGGCGGCGGTCGGCCAGATCCGCCTGGCGCACGCCTGGCAAGAGGCGCTGGCCCGGCACCGAATCGCGGTCGCCCAGATCCTGCTGACGCTCGACGAGACGGAGAACCGGCGGCGCTATCTGAACGCTCGCAACACCATGCAGGCGCTTGTCCAGCTGGGCGTGATACCGGTCATCAACGAGAACGACACGGTCGCCACGGAGGAGATCCGCTTCGGCGACAACGACCGGCTGGCCGCCCGCGTGGCGCAGATGATGTCGGCCGACACCTGCGTGCTGCTGACCGACATCGACGGCCTATATACGGCCGATCCGCGCGGCAACGAGGCCGCCGAGCTGATCCCGACGGTGCGCGCGATCACGCCGGAGATCGTGGCGATGGCCGGCAAGCCCCAGTCCGACGACGGCTCCGGCGGCATGATCACGAAGCTGGAGGCGGCGCGCATCGCCATGGATGCGGGCTGCCGGCTGGCGATCACGAACGGGCGCGAGCTGCACCCGCTATGGGCGCTGGACAGCGGTGCCCGGGCGACTTGGTTCGTGCCCCGCGAAGGGCCGCGCAAGGCCCGCAAACAGTGGATCGCCGGCGCCCTCAACCCGGTTGGCATCGTCACCGTCGATGCCGGTGCCGCGCGCGCCCTGAAGGCCGGCAAGAGCCTGCTGCCGGCCGGCGTCGCCCGCATCGACGGCAACTTCGAGCGCGGCGATCCGGTTGTCGTCAAGGATCCCGACGGGGGTGTCCTGGCACGCGGCCTTATCGCCTATTCGGCAAGCGATGCGCGTCTTATCCTTGGCCACAAGAGCAGTGAAATCGAGGACATTCTGGGGTATCGTGGACGGGAGGAAATGGTCCATCGGGACGATATGGTCCTGGCTTGACCACTATTGATTTGTTTGCCGATTCGCTGAGGCTCGGCGAGCAGGAGGGTAGTGATTTGACCGCCGTTGAAACGCTTGACACGCACCGCGAGATCGAGCAACAGATGCATGCGCTGGGCCGTGCCGCGCGGGGCGCCGCGGCGGCTGTCGCCCACGCGTCGACGGAGACCAAGAACGCGGCCCTGCACGCAGCCGCCGCGGCCATCCGGGGCAGTGTGGCGGAGATCCTGGCGGCCAACGCGCGCGATGTCGAGGCGGCCGAGGCGCGGAGCACCAAGGGCGCCTTCATCGATCGGCTGCGCCTCGATGAGACGCGGATCGAGGCCATGGCCATGGGCCTGGACGATATTGCCGGGCTGGCCGATCCCGTGGGCGCGACCCTGGCCGAATGGGACCGGCCCAACGGCCTCAAGATCACCCGGGTACGGGTGCCCATCGGCGTGATCGGCGTGATCTACGAATCGCGGCCGAACGTCACCGCCGATGCCGGCGCGCTGTGCCTCAAGTCCGGCAACGCCGTCATCCTGCGGGGCGGCTCGGAGAGCTGCCGTTCCTCCGGAGCCATTCTCGCTTGCCTGCAACAGGGGCTCGTGGCCGCGGGGCTGCCGGAGGCCGCCATCCAAGCCGTGCCGACAACCGATCGGGCGGCCGTCGGGATCCTGCTGACCATGGCCGACGACGTGGACGTCATCGTGCCACGCGGCGGCAAGTCGCTGATCGAACGAGTTCAGAACGAAAGCCGGATCCCGGTCTTCGCTCATCTCGAAGGCCTGTGCCACACCTATATCGACGGCGCCGCGAAGCCGGCCATGGCGCGGTCCATCACCCTCAACGCCAAGATGCGGCGCACCGGCATCTGCGGCGCAACGGAGACACTGCTGGTCGACCGCATCGTCGCCGACGCGATCCTGCCGGCGGTCGTCGGTGACCTGATCGCGGCGGGCTGCGAGGTGCGCGGCGACGCCGCGACTCAGGCCTCGGGCGCGCGGGTGAAGGCGGCAACGGCAGAGGACTGGGACACCGAATACGAGGACAGCATCATCGCGGTGAAGGTCGTCGACGGCGTCGAGGGCGCGATCGAGCATATCGGCGCCCATGGGTCCAACCACACCGACGCAATCATCACCGAGGACGAAGCGGCCGCGGCGGCGTTCCTCGACCGGGTCGACAGCGCCATCGTCATGCACAACGCGTCGACGCAATTCGCCGACGGTGGCGAGTTTGGCATGGGCGCCGAGATCGGTATCGCCACGGGCAGGCTGCACGCCCGCGGGCCGGTCGGCGTCGAGCAGCTGACTACCTACAAATATCTCGTCCGCGGCACCGGGCAGTCGCGCCCCTGACGACTGGGCGCCCCGCCATCGCCAAGCCAATCCAGCCGAGTCGCGACGTGCCGACGCTGTCCAGCCCGCTGCTGCGGGGGCGCCGTGTCGGGCTGCTTGGCGGGTCATTCAACCCGGTCCACGACGGCCACCGGCACGTCACGCAAGAGGCGCTGCGCCGGCTGGCGCTCGACGAGGTCTGGTGGCTGGTGTCGCCCCAGAACCCGCTGAAATCGGCGGCCGACATGGCGCCGCTGGACGAGCGCATGGCGTGCGCCCGGGCCGCCGCCGGGGACCGGCGGATCCGGGTTAGCAATCTGGAAACCCGGTTGGGGACACGCTACACCGTGGACACGCTCACGGTCCTGACCCGCCGTTGCCCGGAGACCCGCTTCGTCTGGTTGATGGGCGCAGACAACCTGGCCGAGCTGCCGGCCTGGCGGCGCTGGACATGGATCTTTCACCGTACCGTCATTGCGGTTTTCGCCCGTGAGCCCTATGATTTTAGAGCGTTAGGCGGAATCGCGGCGCACCGGTTCAAGGGGTCCCGTCTGCCCGCGGAGCGGGCGCGGTTGCTGGCAACCGAGCGGCCACCGGCGTGGGTCTATCTGCCCATTCGGCGGCATCGTGCCTCCGCGACGCAGCTGCGGGCCGCCAGGACCGCGGATCGCAGCGCTGGTAGGAACGAACATGTGAGGTGACAGCCATCGCAACGAAAGCCAAGCGGATACCGCTACCAACCGTGGATCAAGTTCTCGACATCGTGGAACGTTCCCTCGACGATGACCTGGCTGAAGACGTACGGGTCATCCCCCTTGCAGGCAAAACCAGCATTGCAGACTATATGGTCGTCGCCAGCGGCGCGTCGGCGCGCAAGATCGACGCCATGGCAGACCATCTGATCTACAAGCTGAAGCACAGCGGCCTGGGGCGTGTCGCCGCCGAGGGGCGTGACAACAAGGATTGGGTGCTGGTCGACGCCGGCGACGTGATCGTCCATTTGTTCCGGCCCGAGGTGCGCGCGCACTACGATCTGGAGAAGCTGTGGGAGGCCGAACTGTCGGAACGGCCGCGGTTGCGCCCGCTGTCGGCATGACGGGGCCGGCGGCGTGACGCCGCCGCCATAGCGCCGCGCCTCGCGGCGCACCCATGCGGATCGCGATAGCCGCCGTCGGGCGGGCCCGTAGCGGGCCCGAGGCGGCACTCTACGACCATTACGTAAACCGGATAACGGCGTGGCGCCTGAGCCTGCGCGAGATCGACGTGCGGCGGCGGCTCGCCGGCGCCGCCCTGGTCGCGGCGGAAGGCGCGGCGCTGTTGGAAGCCTTGCCGGACGGTGCGGTCTGCGTCGTCCTCGACAGCCGCGGTAAGGCGATGGCGAGCATCGCCTGGGCCAACCGTCTGCGCGATTGGCAGGACGAGGGCGTGCGCGACGTGGCGCTCGTGATCGGCGGCGCCGATGGGCACGGCGAGGCGGTACTGCGGCGCGCCGACGTCACCCTGTCGCTGGGGCCGATGACCTGGCCGCACCAGCTGGTCCGCGGCATGCTGGCCGAGCAGCTCTACCGGGCCCAGCAGATCCTGGCCGGCCACCCCTACCACCGGGCATAGCGAGGCCGTCTGGCGACCCCATCCGGGGCAGCGATATTCGCGCTGGCGTCGGCGCGATCAGGGTCGGGAGACCTGCCCCGCCGCGTGGCCGATCGCACCGGCCCATGATACGCTCGCTCGCGGTGTTGGCGCTGCCGGAGGGCGACATGGCGGTTGAGGACGTCAGCGGCCACACGAGTGGGCTGGGCATTGGCCCGATCCGCGGCGCGTCCCATGTCGCCGGGCGCACTGACATGCCGCTACTTGAACTCACCATTCCCAGCTGCCTCAAGGAGACGGTCGCGCGGTACGCGCAACGCGAGGCGGCGGTCTTTCCGGAGCAGGATATCCGCCGCAGCTACACGGCGTTCGATACCGAGGTTGATGCACTCGCCGGCGGACTGCATCAGTTGGGGTTTGCCAACGGCGACCGCGTCGGGGTCTGGTCGCCGAACCGCTATGAATGGCTGCTGGCCCAGTTCGCCACCGCCAGGCTTGGCGTTATCCTGGTCAACATCAACCCGGCCTATCGGGTGTTCGAGCTGGAGTACGCGCTCAACAAGGTGGCGTGCAAGGGACTGATCACCGCGCGGCGTTTCAAGTCATCCGATTATGCCGGCATGCTGGCGGAGCTTGCGCCGGAACTTGCCGACGCCGACCCCGGGGACCTGAAAGCCCCGAAGCTGCCGCGGCTCGAGGCAATTATCTGCATGGGCGATGAGATCCCTGCGGGGATGCTTGCGTTCGACGACGTGGTCGCATCCGGGCGGGCCGTCGGCGTCGCCGTCCTGGATGATGGCACACGCGGCCTGGACCGCAACGATCCGATCAACATCCAGTTCACGAGCGGCACGACGGGTCTGCCCAAGGGCGCCTGTCTGACCCACCGCAACATCGTCAACAATGCACAATTCACGACCGCGACAATGGAATTCACGGCGGACGACCGCCTGTGTATTCCGGTGCCGTTCTACCATTGCTTCGGCATGGTGATTGGCACGCTCGGCTGTGTCACAAAAGGCGCGACAATGGTCGTGCCGGGCCAGGGGTTCGAGCCCCAGACCACCTTGCGCGTTGCCGCCGATGAGCGGTGCACGGCGCTCTATGGCGTGCCGACGATGTTCGTCGCCGAACTCGAGCTGCTCGACAGTGAATCCTACGACCTCTCCCATTTGCGGACCGGCATCATGGCCGGAGCACCCTGCCCGATCGAAGTCATGAAGCAGGTCACCTCGCGGCTGAACATGCGCGAGGTGACGATCGCCTACGGCATGACCGAGACAAGCCCCGTCTCGTTCCAGAGCGGCGTCGATGACCCGCTGGAGAAGCGAGTTTCCTCCGTCGGCCGCGTGCACCCGCACGTGGAGGTGAAGATTGTCGATGAGACCGGCGCGACGGTCGAGGTGGGCGTGCAGGGTGAGCTGCTGACCCGCGGTTATTCGGTGATGCAGGGCTACTGGGACGACGAGGCGCAGACCCGCAACAGCATCGACGCCGACGGTTGGATGCACACCGGTGATTTGGCGGCTCTCGACGCGATGGGCTACTGCAACATCACCGGGCGGGTGAAGGACATGATCTGCCGCGGCGGTGAGAACATCTACCCGCGCGAGATCGAGGAGTTTCTGTACACCCATCCCGGCGTTTCGCAGGTGCAGGCCTTCGGCATTCCCGATGCGCGCTATGGCGAGCTCGTCTGTGTGTGGATCGTCACGAAGCCGGGCCAGACGCTGGAAGGGGCCGCGGTGAAGGCCTTTTGCAAGGAGCGCATCGCGCACTTCAAGGTCCCAGCCCATGTCCGCTTCAAGGACGTCCTGCCGATGACAGTGACCGGCAAGCCGAAGAAGTTCGTCATGCGCGATCAGATGATGCAGGAGCTTGGCATAGACGCCGTCGAGACCGCGTGAACTCGGGACCAGCATCCGGAGCCGAGGCGCCGGAGAGACGCTTCAACGGCCCCCTTGTGGATCGCCGGGCTTGGGGGTCGAGAAATCGGCGAACCATGCGACCAGGGCTGGCTCGTCCAACTCGCCGGCGGCGAGCGCCATGATCAGTTTCACTTCGTCTACCTCCTTGGGCTCGAAGAGATAGCCGTTCTGAAAAATGAAGGCGCGAGCCGCCAGCAAACCGGCGCGTTTGTTGCCGTCAACAAACGGATGGTTCCGCACAATGCCGGCACAATATGTCGCGGCCAACTCGAACAGGGACGGATCGTCGGCGTAGGCATAGACGTTGCGCGCCCGGTCTACGGCGCTTTCCAGGAGACCCTCGTCACGCAGTCCCGGTGATCCACCGAACGCCTGGATACTCTGGGCATGCAGCAACCGCACGGTGCGCGTCGTCAGCCATACTGGCTCCACTAGAGCGGGTCCGGCATAGACAGAATCAAAAAGGGGATTCCCAAGGGTCGCAAAAAGTGATTCAAGCTATGAGCTGGGTTAAAGGAGGCCAGCCATGGATGACACGACCTTATTCGGAAGATCTTCGTGAACGAGTTGTTCGAGTTGTTGAATCGGGGACCTCTCGCAATGCGGCGGCGAAGCAATTTGATGTGAGCATCAGCTTTGTTGTGAAGCTGATGCAGCGTTGGAAGCAGCGGGGCACGATCAAAGCCGACAAATACGGTGGCTGGAAGAAATCGAAACTGGCTCCCCATGGCGATCGCATTCGGGCTCTGGTGATGGAGAATTGCGACATCACCATTGACGAGCTTTGCGTCTTGCTGGCCGCCGAGGGGATCGAGGCGAAGCGCTCGACGCTTGGCGACTTTCTTCTGGCTCAGGGGCTGAGTCGCAAAAAAAGACAGCCCACGCCGCCGAGCAGGAGCGCCCTGACGTCGCGGCGGCGCGAGCCACTTGGCGCAACGAGCAACCTGGGCTGATTGCCGAACGGCTGGTCTTTCTCGACGAGACCTGGGCGCGGACGAACATGGCCCGGCGTTATGGCCGGGCACCGCGCGGCGAACGGGTGGTGGCGGCCATTCCCCATGGCCACTGGAAGACAACCACGTTCATTGCCGCCCTGCGTCACGACCGGATCACCGCGCCCTGCGTTTTCGATGGCCCGATCAACGGCGCAAGCTTCCTTGCCTGGGTCCAGCAAGCCCTGGTCCCGACCCTGTCCGCGGGCGACATCGTCATCATGGACAACCTCTCCTCCCACAAGGTCGCCGGCGTACACGAGGCCATTGAGGCGGTCGGCGCAACCCCGCTCTACCTGCCGCCCTACAGCCCCGATCTCAATCCCATCGAACAGGTCTTCGCCAAGCTCAAAGCCATTCTCCGCAAGGTCGGCGCCAGAACCGTCGATGACCTCTGGCGGGCAATTGGAAACGCCCTCGATGAATTCTCTCCAACCGAATGCAGAAACTACCTCGTCAATGCAGGATATTCCGTCTAAACCGGATGTGCTCTAGCCCTCAGCCAGCTTCTTCATCGCGTTGCGATGGCGCCGCATGAAGTCGCGGCTGTCATCGAGAACCTCCGTGAAATCGGGGTCGTATGGCGTGAGCAGCACGCCATCGGGCGTTCGTATCAGGTAGAGATCGTCCCCTTCCTGCAGACCCAGATCGACCAGGACGTCCTTTGGCACGGTGAAGCCAAGGGAACTTCCAACTTTGCGAAGCTTCATGGCCTTCGTCATCGGAACCTCCATGACGGAGCATAGCATGTATTACGGATGTTATTACACCGAAAAAGGCTGCCAGAGCGCCGCTCGGGTGCCGCAACATTGATGCCATGGTCGGCGACTAGGCTCTAGGCGGGCGCCACGCGACACCCTATATTCCGGTCGATTCCACCCATCGTTGCGAGATTCGTGCATGCCGGCTGTGAAACGACCGCGCCCCGTGGTCCTGTGCATCCTGGACGGCTGGGGACACCGCGACGACGGTCCGGCCAACGCCATCGCGGGCGCCGACAACCCGGTCTGGAAGCGGCTCGTCAAGACCGGGCCGACGGCGCTGCTCGACACCGCCGGCGCGGCGGTCGGCCTGCCGGCGGGACAAATGGGCAACTCCGAGGTTGGCCACATGAACCTGGGCGCCGGGCGCATCGCCCAGCAGGATCTGCCCCGGATCGACGCGGCCGTGGCCGACGGCGCGCTGGCCGACCGCCCGCGGCTCACGGCGTTCCTCGCCATGCTGAAGGCGAGCGGCGGCACGGCGCACCTCATGGGCCTGATCTCGCCGGGCGGCGTCCATTCCCATCAGGACCACATCGTCGCCCTGGCCCGGGCCATGGCCGACGCGGGCGTGCCGGTTGCCGTGCACGCGATCCTCGATGGCCGCGATACACCGCCGCGAGCCGGGCGAGACTATGTCGCCAAGTTCCTCGACGCCCTGGCGGGGCTGCCGACGGTGCGCATCGGCCTGGTCTCGGGCCGCTATTACGCCATGGATCGGGACAAGCGGTGGGACCGCGTCACCCTCGCCTACGACGCCATGACACTGGCCGAGGGCGAGCGCGCCGACGACGCGTTGGCAGCAATCGATGCCTCCTACGCGGCCGATACGGGCGATGAGTTCGTCCGGCCGACCGTCATCGGCGACTACGCGGGCATGCGCGACGGCGACGGCGTCGTGATGGCCAATTTCCGCGCCGACCGGGTGCGCGAAATCCTGGCTGCCCTGCTGGACCCCGCGTTCGACGGGTTTGCGCGGCGGCGCACGGTCGCGTTCGCCGCGGCTGTCGGCATGACGGAATACTCGAGCGCGCTGACAGCCCTGATCGCGCCGCTGTTCGAGCCGCTGGAGCTGCGTCACACCCTGGGCGGGCTGGTTGCCGACGCCGGCATGCGGCAGCTGCGCATCGCCGAGACCGAGAAGTACGCCCACGTGACGTTCTTCTTCAACGGCGGCGAGGAGCGGCAACTCACCGGTGAAGAGCGCATCCTCATCCCGTCACCCAAGGTGGCGACCTACGACCTGCAGCCCGAGATGAGCGCGCCGGAGGTCACGGACCGCCTGGTCGCGGCGATCGCCGAGGGCGCATTCGATCTGATCGTCCTCAACTACGCCAATGGCGACATGGTGGGCCACACCGGCGACTACGCCGCCGCGGTCAAGGCGGTCGAGGCCGTCGACGCGTGCCTGGGCCGGCTGGAGCGAGCCGTCGCCGAAGCCGGCGGGACCCTGATCATCACCGCCGACCACGGCAATTGCGAGCGCATGGCGGACGACGATGGCGCGCCCCATACCGCCCACACCGTGGGTCCGGTGCCGATCGTCATGGTCGGCGCGCCAGAGGGCATCACCGGGTTGAAGAACGGCCGGCTGGCCGACGTTGCGCCGACGGTGCTGGACCTGTTGGGCCTCGCCAAACCGGTTGAAATGACGGGCGACACGCTGCTTGTCCGCGCCGGCTCGACGGCCCGTGCCGCGGCCGAATAGGATGCGTCACGGCGCTCGGCTGCAGCCGGCCCTAGCCGCCATGGCCGGCCTCGGCGTGCTGGTTCTCGGCATCGACAGCAGCGTCGCCGACGACCCGGCAGGAGAGGCGGCGGCGCGTCACCAGCTGGATCGGATCGAGCGATCGCTAGACGCCGATCGGCTGACCGTCGAACGCCTGGACAAGCAGGCGACGGCGGCGGCGGCGGAGCTGGACGCGATCCGCACGGAAATGATCAAGGCCGCGGCCGCCGTTCAGGCGCAGGAGGCACGCGTCGGCCGGGCCGCGCGCCAGGTGGCGGCGCTGGCGGACGAGGCCGAGGCCAAGGCGCTGGCCCTGGCAGCCCGACGGCAAGAGCTCGCCGGTACGCTGGCGGCCCTGCAACGGCTGGCCCTGCGCCCGCCGGCCGCCCTGCTGGTGATGCCCGGCGACCCCAACGACGTGGTCCGCAGCGGCCTTCTGCTGCGCACGGCCGTGCCGCGCATCGAAAGCCGGGCCGCCGCGCTGCGCCAGGACATCGACGCGCTGGCCGCGCTGCGCGCCGACGTGACCGAGCATACGGCCGAGCTGGCGGGCGCGGTGGCGGCGCTCGTGACCGAGCGCGACCGACTGGGCGCGCTGATCGCCCGCAAGGCCGTGCTGTTGGATCGGACACACGAGGAAAGGCGGACCGCCGAAGCGCGGGTCGCCCAACTGGCGCGCCAGGCGGTGGACCTTGACGAGCTGTTAACCGGACTGCAGCAGGATCGGCTGGAACGCGAGCGGATCGAGCGCGTTCGCCAAGAGGAGGCGCTGCGCAATCGCGACTCGCGCCGGCAGCCGGTGCCGAGTGGGACCGTCGTCGCCGTGCCAAGGGCGCGGCCGGGACCGCCGCCGAGCTTGGCGTCGATCAGCGACGCCCGCGGGGCGCTGACGCGGCCGGTCCAAGGGCAGGTCATTCGACGCTATGGAGAGCAAACGGATTTCGGGAGCACGGCCAGCGGCGTTACGTTCCAACCCAATGGCTCAGCCCAGGTCGTGGCGCCCTGGGATGGCCAAATTGTGTTCTCTGGTGAGTTCGCGGACTTTGGACGCATATTGATCATCGAGCATGGCGAGGGATATCATAGCCTTCTTGCGGGGCTGGAACGTATCGATGCCGACGTCGGGCAGTGGGTCCTGTCCGGCGAGCCTGTCGGTATCGTTGGTGATGAGCAGGCGATCACGCGTGCCGCGTCCTCGGGCAACGGACCGACCCTCTATGTCGAACTGCGCCGCAAAGGACATCCGATCAACCCGCTGCCGTGGCTGGCGGCCAGCAAGAACAAGGTGCGTGGATAATGCGTAGGATGCTAAGGGTCGCAAGCGTTGTCGGACTGCTCGTCCTGACGCCGAACGCCGTGCAGGCGGCCGGCGATGAGACGTTCCGGCAGCTGGAGCTGTTCGGCGATATCTTCGAGCGGGTCCGCAGTTTCTATGTCGACGAGACGGTGGACGAGCAGTTGATCGAAGATGCGATCAACGGCATGCTCGGCGCCCTCGATCCCCACTCGAGCTACCTGAACGAGAAGAACTTCCGCGACATGCAGGTCCAAACGCGCGGCGAGTTCGGCGGCCTCGGTATCGAAGTGAACATGGAGCAGGGGCTGATCCGGGTCGTTTCGCCGATCGACGACACCCCCGCCTTCCGCGCCGGCATCAAGCCTGGCGACTTTATCACGCACCTCGACAGCCGGCCCGTGCTGGGCCTGTCCCTGTCCGATGCCGTCGAGAAGATGCGCGGCCCGATCGGAACCGACATCATCCTGACAATCCGGCGCGAAGGCGTCGATCCGTTCGACGTGCCGGTGACCCGCGACGTGGTCCGGATCCAGTCCGTGCGCAGCCGCGTCGAAGGCGATATCGGCTATGTCCGCGTGACCACGTTCAACGAGCAGACGATGAGCGGGTTGGAGCGCGAGGTCAAGCGGCTGCGGAACGAGATCGGCAGCGAGATGATGGGTCTCGTCCTCGACCTGCGCAATAACCCCGGCGGCCTGCTGGACCAGGCCGTCAAAGTCAGCGACGCGTTCCTGGAGCGTGGCGAGATCGTGTCGACCCGCGGCAAGCGTGGCGGTGACGAATCCCGCTTCAACGCCACGCAGGGCGACCTGACCGACGGCCTGCCGGTCGTCGTCCTGATCAATGAGGGCTCGGCCTCGGCCTCGGAGATCGTCGCCGGCGCGTTGCAGGACCACCGACGGGCGATCATCTTGGGCACTCGCTCCTTCGGCAAGGGCTCGGTGCAGACGATCGTGCCCATTCCAGGGCATGGCGCCATGCGCCTGACGACGGCGCGCTACTACACGCCGAGCGGCCGGTCGATCCAGCAGACCGGCATCGCGCCCGACATCAACGTCGCACAGTCGCGGGTCGAAGCGATTGATACGCCGCGGCGGCCGCGCGAGTCGGATCTACGCAACGCGCTGGGGAACGATGCCGCCGTCGCCGAGAGCAGTCAGGGCCAGGACCTGGCGCCGGCCGACTATCAACTGGCGCGTGCCATCGACCTGCTGCGGGGTATTTCCCTCTACAGCGGTGCTGCGAACGTGAACTGACCGAAGCCGTGCGCGACGCTTCGGTGGGGCGCCACGGCTAGCTGGTGGCGATAGTGCCGTGACCGAAACGCAAGCCGCGGACGAGCCGGCGCCGAAGCTGGCGCACGGTGCGGTCATCGTGCCCTACGTGCTGTTGGCGCTGGCGCTGCTGGTCACGGTGCCGGTGGTCTGGCTTACCGTAGCCGGCACCGGGCCGATCGAGTCGATCAGGCAGCGGGCGGCGTCGGCGGTCGTTGCCATGCCATCGCCCCTGCCCGAGACGACCGCTGCGACCGCAGCGCCGGAACTCGACGATCGCGTGCAGGCGGCGATCAGGGCGCTGCGCGGCGAGAGCACGGACCGTGGTACGGCGGTTGCAGCGACGCAGCAGGCGGCGGTCGCGCGCGTAGCCGACGGGCATTGCCCCCGGCACCCGATCCCGCGCTGGTGGAGCACGCGGCGCTGGGACCGCTGCCGCGCATCGGCGCCGACGGCCGCGGGCCGTGGCGCGTCTACGCCCGCCCGTTCGATCCCGGCGACCGGCGCCCACGCATCGCCGTCGTCGTTAGTACGCTCGGCCTGTCCAGCGCGGCGACAGAGGCGGCCATCCGCAACCTGCCGGGCCAGGTCACGCTGGCCTTCCAGCCCTATGCGGAGAACCTGGAGCACTGGATCGGGCTGGCCCGCGCCGCTGGCCATGAGGTGCTGATCAACCTGCCGATGGAGCCGCTGGACTACCCGACGAGCGACCCTGGGCCACGGGCGCTGTTCACGGCGCTGACGCCGGAACAGAACCTCGACCGCCTGGAATGGGTGCTGAGCCGGGTCAGCGGCTATGTTGGCGTGGCCGACCATATGGGCACGCGCTTCACCGCATCCCCGGAGGCGATGTCGCCGATCCTGGCGGCGCTGAAGGCGCGCGGGCTGCTGTTCCTCGACACGCGCGCCACGCTGCAGAGTGTCGGCGCGCAGGTCGCGTCGCGGCACGGTGTACCGCGGGCGATCAACGACCGCTTCCTCGACGACCGCGAAGTCTCGCGGCTGGCGATCGACGCGCAACTGGCGGAAGTCGAACGCATCGCCGCCGATATCGGCATCTCGGTGGCGATCGGACAGCCTTATCCCGTCACGATCGAACGGCTGCGTGCCTGGCTGCCGGAGTTGCGGCGCAAGGGCTTCGCCCTGGCGCCGATATCGGCGGTCGTCAATCTGCAGGCCGACCGGTGACAGCCATGGCCGACGCGGCCGGCGCCTATCGCCCATGCGTCGGCGTGATGATGCTGAACGATCGGCACCAGGTCTGGGTCGGCCGGCGTATCGGCCTCGCCGATGCGTGGCAGATGCCGCAGGGCGGCATCGACGCCGGCGAGACGCCACGCGCCGCGGCGCTGCGCGAGCTCAAGGAAGAGGTCGGCACCGACAACGTGCTGCTGCTGGCGGAAAGCCAAGACTGGCTGGCTTACGACCTGCCGCCGGAGATCGCCGGGCGCTTGTGGGGCGGGCGGTTCCGCGGGCAGACGCAGAAGTGGTTCGCCTGCCGGTTCACCGGTGCCGATGCGGAGATCGACATCGCGACCGCGGAGCCTGAATTCTCTGAATGGCGCTGGGTGGCGATGAGCACGCTGCCGGACCTGGCGATCGAGTTCAAGCGCGATATCTATCGCCGGCTGGTGGCGGAGTTCGGCCACCTCGCCGCATGACTTGGGTGGTGACCCTGTCCTAAAGGCCCTGGGCAACGAAGCGCTGGGCGCGCAGGCTCACGAAGCCGTAGGCCGCGCGCGACAGCAGCAGGCTGAAGCGGCCGTTGGGCTTCAAACCGACCGCCTTGCAGACCAGGGCGATCCCACGCCGCACGTGGCGGCGGCGGTAGAACCCGTAGGCGCGGCCGACATAGGCGCGGTTGCAGGCGCGGCGGTCGTAGGGGCCGGCGATCCGGTTGGCGGCGTAGTAGGCGTAGGCGAGCTCGCCATCCTCGGACTCGCCGATCCGCAACGCGGCAACCCACAGCCGGCGCCAGAACCCGACACGCTCGAGCCGCTGGTAGCGCTTCATATGCTTGTAGAACAGCTTGTAGTGGCGCAGCTCGTCGGCGGCGATCAGCCGGCACAGGGCCTTCAGCAGGGGCTCGTCCGTCGCATCGCCGAGCGCCGTGTAGTAGGACGACGTGCCGACCTCCACCATGCAGCGGGCGATCAGCTCGCCGCAGCGTGAGCCGCGCACCGACGACGTCACCGCCATCGGCAGCGTGATCTTGCCGGCAAACGCCTCGAAGCTGTCCGCGAAGTCGTAGCCGGCATCGGCGAGCTTTGCCCAACGCGCCAGGGCGACGCCATGCTGGACCTCTTCCTCACCCCAGGCGCTCACGGCCACTTGAAACACGGGATCGTCGTGAAACACACCGCACAAATAGTCGGCATAGATGCGGCCATTGTGCTCGACCAGCGAGGCCGCCTTGACGATCTTCAGAATATCGCGGTCGACCTTGCTGGCATCGAAGCGGGCCCACGGTACGTCTTCGAGCCGCCAGTTCCGTCTGGACATAGAGCCAACCCTAGCATGTGACGCCCACCCGACGACTCTTATAGCGCCGGCCGCCGGGCCGGCAAAGACCGCCATTGATAGCTCGGCTATTGATAGCTCGGCGCGTCGAGCGCCTGGAGCTTGGCCTGGCCAATTGCGAGACGGCGTTCGGCGGCCTGGCGCGCCGCCTCGCCGCCGGCGTCGCGCACATCGTCGGTCGCGTCGGCGATCTGCCGCTCGACCGCCGCCCTGTCGATTTCGTCCACCGGCATGGCCTCCTCGGCCAGTACCGTACAGCGCTCCGCCATCACTTCGGCGAAGCCGCCGTCAACGAAGACGCGCGACGTCACGGCGCCGCCGGCGAAGATGTGGATGACCCCGGGCCGCACGGTCGAGATCAGCGGCGCGTGCCCGGCGAGCACGCCGAAGTCGCCCTGGACGCCGGGGACAACAACCATCTCGACCGGCTCGGACATGAGCAGCTGAACTGGCGACACCAGCTCGAAGTTCACGGCATCGGTCATCGGTTGTGTTCCCCCGACCGGCGTCAGGCGGCTTCCGCCGCCATGCGCTGCGCCTTCTCCACTGCCTCGTCGATCGTGCCAATCATGTAGAAGGCCGATTCGGGCAGGTCGTCATGGTCGCCAGCGCAGATCGCGGCGAAGCCCTTGATCGTTTCCTCGAGGCCAACGAGCTTGCCGGACGTGCCGGTGAACACCTCGGCGACGTGGAACGGCTGCGACAGGAAGCGCTGGAGCTTGCGGGCGCGCGCCACGGTGATGCGGTCCTCCTCGCTCAACTCGTCCATGCCGAGGATGGCGATGATCTCCTGCAGCGACTTGTAGGACTGCAGGATCCGCTGGACCTCGCGGGCGACGCGGTAGTGCTCCTCGCCAACGACGCGCGGGTCGAGGATGCGGCTTGTCGAATCGAGCGGATCGACGGCCGGATAGATGCCCAACTCGGCAATCTGCCGCGACAGCACGGTCGTCGCGTCGAGATGGGCGAACGCGGTTGCCGGCGCCGGGTCGGTCAGGTCGTCAGCCGGCACGTAGATCGCCTGTACCGAGGTGATCGAGCCCCTGCGCGTCGAGGTGATGCGCTCCTGCAGCATGCCCATGTCGGTGCCCAGCGTCGGCTGATAGCCGACCGCCGACGGGATGCGGCCGAGCAGTGCCGAGACCTCGGAGCCGGCCTGGGTGAAGCGAAAGATGTTGTCGACGAAGAACAGCACGTCCTGGCCCTCCTCGTCGCGGAAATACTCGGCCAGCGTCAGCCCCGACAGGCCGACGCTGGCACGCGCGCCCGGCGGCTCGTTCATCTGGCCATAGACGAGCGCCGCCTTGGATTCGCCGCCATCGACGCTGATGACGCCGGACTCGATCATCTCGTGATACAGGTCGTTGCCCTCGCGCGTCCGCTCGCCGACGCCGGCGAACACGGAGTAGCCGCCGTGCGCCTTGGCGATGTTGTTGATCAGCTCCATGATCAACACGGTCTTGCCGACGCCGGCGCCGCCGAACAGGCCGATCTTGCCGCCGCGGGCGTACGGGGTGAGCAGGTCGACGACCTTGATGCCCGTAACCAGTTGTTCGGTGTCCGTCGACTGGTCGACGAAGGCCGGCGCCGGGCGGTGAATCGGCAGCGTCCGCTTGGTCTTGATGGGCCCGCGCTCGTCGACCGGCTGGCCGATGACGTTGAGGATGCGGCCCAGCGTTTCCGGGCCCACCGGCATTTCGATCGGGCCACCGGTGTCGACCACCTCCTGCCCGCGCACGAGGCCTTCGGTCGCGTCCATGGCGATGCAGCGCACCGTGCTCTCGCCGAGATGCTGGGCCACCTCGAGGACGAGCGGATTGCCCTGAACGTCGATGTGAAGCGCGTTCAGGATCGCCGGCAGATCGCCTTCGAACTGCACATCGACGACTGCGCCCAGCACTTGTTTGGTCTTGCCGACAATGTTCTTCGCCATGGTGTTCCCTGTCGTGTGGTTCGTGGCTTACAGCGCCTCGGCGCCGGAGATGATCTCGATCAGCTCTCTCGTGATGTGGGCCTGGCGTGTTCGGTTGTAGTTCAGCGTCAGGCGGTCGATCAAATCGCCCGCGTTGCGCGTCGCGCTGTCCATCGCCGTCATGCGCGCGCCCTGCTCGGACGCGAAATTTTCGAGCAGCGCCCGGTAGATCTGGACCGACAGGTTGCGCGGCAGCAGGTCGTCGAGGATCTGCGCTTCGGACGGCTCGTACTCGTAGACCGCGTCCGTCGTCGCCGCGGCGGCTTCCTCGACGGCGGCGGCGGCTGCGCCTTCCGGCCCGGCAAAGGGGATCAGCTGTTGCAGCGTCACCCGCTGTGACAGCGCCGACAGGAAGCGGCTGTAGATCACCGTGCAGACGTCGAAACCGCCGTCCTGCAACATCGTCGCGATCTGCGCCGCAATGTCGTCGGCGCCGGCAAACGTCGGCACCGGCCGCGACATGTCCTCGAGCGTCGCGACGATCTTTTCGGGGTGGTCACGCCGCAGCGCCGCGGCGCCCTTGCGGCCGACGCAGAGCAGCTTGACCGTTTTGCCCTCGGCCGTCAGGTCGCGGATGCGCTGGCGCGTCGCCCGCGCCGCGGTGCCATTGAGGCCGCCGCACAGGCCGCGGTCGGTCGTCACAACGACAAGCAGATGGGTGTCGTCGCGGCCACTGCCGCCGAGCAGCGGTGGCGCCCCCTGGGCCGTGCCGACGCTGCCGGCCAGCGACGACAGCATGCGCTCCATCCGCTCGGCGTAGGGCCGGGCCGCCTCGGCCTGCTCCTGAGCGCGACGCAGCTTGGCCGCCGCGACCATCTTCATGGCCGCGGTGATCCGCTGCATCGACTTCACGGAAGCGATGCGGACCCGAAATTCCTTGAGAGAGGGCATCTAGCGACGCTCGCCGACGGTCCGGTTGGCTTCAGCTGAAGGACTTGGCGAGGGCTTCCATCACCTCGGCAAGCTTTTTCTCGACTTCCTGGGAGATCTCGCCCTGCTCGCGAATGCCCTGCAGGATATCGCCGTGCTGGCCACGCACGCGCTCCAGCAACTGGGCCTCGAAGCGGCCGATGTCGGCCAGATCGATGCCGTCGAGATAGCCACGCACGCCGGCGAAGATGACGACGACCTGCTCCTCGACCGGCAGCGGCACATATTGCGGCTGCTTCAACAGCTCCGTCAGCCGCGCCCCGCGGGCCAGCAGTCGCTGGGTAATCGCGTCGAGGTCGGAGGCGAATTGGGAGAACGCTTCCATCTCGCGATACTGCGCGAGCTCGAGCTTGATCGTCCCGGCGACCTGCTTCATCGCCTTGATCTGGGCCGCGGAACCGCTGACGCGGCTGACGTGAACAGGCCGACATTGATGGCCGGGCGAACGCCTTTGTAGAACAGGTCGGTCTCGAGGAAGATCTGGCCGTCGGTGATCGAGATGACGTTCGTGGGTATGTAGGCCGACACGTCGTTCGCCTGGGTCTCGATGATCGGCAGTGCCGTCAGCGACCCG
>CBDHDN010000037.1:0-32340 GCA_965261585.1 Alphaproteobacteria bacterium | reverse complement strand
TTCAAGCTTCGAAGCTGATGGAGGCTTGAATGACGAAACTTTACTGGCTGGGCGAGACGGAGTGGTCTCGCATAGAGCCTTTGTTGCCGCGCGGGCGCAAAGGAGCACACCGGGTAGACGACCGACGAGTAATAAGCGGCATCGTGCATATGCTGCGCTCGGGCGCGCGATGGCGCGACTGCCCGCCGGAGTATGGTCCCTATACGACGATCTACAATCGGTTTAATCGGTGGAGCAAGCAGGGGCATTTGGCTTGGCATGTTCGAGGCGCTGACCGGGACCACTGGAACGATCGGCACGGCCGCGATCGACAGCTCTCATGTCAAGGCGCATCGCTCGGCCGCTGGCGGAAAAGGGGGGCTTTCGAGCAAGCGATCGGGCGCTCACGTGGCGGTCGCACGACCACGCTCCACGCCCTGAGCGATGGCGCAGGACGACCGCGGGTTCTGCTGCTTGCACCGGGAAACGTCCACGATGTGATCATGGCGCCTGAACTGCTGGATGCCGCTGGCCCGATTGCCCGACTCACAGCCGATAAGGCTTACGACACCAACAAGGTAACCGGAGCAAAAGGCCGGGCAGGTGAGGCTCGGGTGCGGTGAGTCTGATCCGCCACATATGGGGCAATTGTTGAGCCGCGCCACAAGATAGCGATATCGTGTGCGTCATTGTTGTGATTCGATCCGGTTATGACCGAATCTCCTCCGGATATCGACGAGCCTGATATCACCTCCCTGAAGGCGTTGGTTTTGGAACTTCTTGAAGATCAGGCGGCTTTGCGTGCCGAGAACGCGGTGTTGCGTGAAGAGATCCGCCGCCTTAAAGGCCTTTCCGGGCCGCCGGATATCAAGCCCAGCGGCATGGATGGAGAAGCCCGGTCTCGGGGCAAGGCGGGTCGGGCGGCCAACAAGGCGCGGCGTCGGGCCAAGAAAGGCCGGGTTGCGATCGATGAGAGGCGCGTGGTCGCGGCCGAGGCACCGGCGGGTTCGCGCTTCAAGGGTTATGAGGATTATCTGGTTCAGGATCTGGTCTGCCGGCCGTACAATGTTCTGTTGCGCCGCGAGCGCTGGCTGACCCCGGAGGGTGCTTATGTGGTGGCGCCCTTGCCGGCGGGGACGCGGGGTCATTTCGGCGCCGAGCTTCGCCGCTTCGTGTTGGCCCAATACCACGGGGCCCAAACCAGCGTGGAACGTTTAGACGAGACTATTGCGTGATCTCGGCGTCGATATCTCCAAGCGCCAGATCATGCGGCTCTTGAACCAGGGCCAGGAAGATTTCGTCGCCGAGAGCCAGGCGGTCTTGCGCGCCGGCCTGGAAGGCGCACCCTGGATCAGCGTGGACGACACCGGCGCCCGGCATGGCGATCGCAACGGGGTGACGACGCAGATCGGCAATGATGCGTTCGCCTGGTTTGGCACGACCTTTTCCAAGAGCCGTCTGAACTTCCTGGAGCTGCTGCAGGCCGGGCATGGGGACTATGTACTCAACGCGGCGGCCTTTGCCTACATGCATAAGCGCAATCTGGCCGGCCCGGTGATTGCCCGCTTGGCCGAAGCGCCCGGCAACGGGTGTAAATCCCGGCGCTTTGCCAGTGAAGGGGCCTGGATGGCCCACCTGGAGCAGCTTGGCATTACCGCCCTGAACGTCCATCCCGAGCCGGTGCGGATCGCCACCGAAGGCGCTTTGTGGGGCGCCATCCAGGCGCACGGACTGCTGGCCGACACCGTGATCCTCAGCGACGACGCCGGTCAGTTCAATGTCGGCCGGCATGCCTTGTGCTGGGTTCACGCCGAGCGGTTGATCCACAAGCTGGATGCCTTCACCGATCACCAGCGGCGGGAAAAGGAACGCATACAAGCCCGACTCTGGTCGCTCTACGCCGCTCTGAAAGCCTATCGCCGAAAGCCAAGCAAAAGGCTCGGCGGGCAACTGGCGCGCCGCTTCGATGCGCTCTTCACCAGTAAAACCGGCTTCATCACCCTGGATCGGCTGCTGGCGCGTATCCACGCCAACAGGCTCGAATTGCTGGTCGTCCTCGACCGCCCGGAGGTGCCGCTCAATACCAATGGCTCGGAAAACGACATCCGCGCCATGGTCACCCGGCGAAAACTCTCCGCCGGCACCCGCGCGCAATCCGGCAAGCAGGCCCGCGACACCTTCATCGGGCTGATGAAGACCTGCCGAAAGCTCGGGATCTCATATTGGCATTATCTCGGCGACCGTCTCCAGGTCCCGAACGCAACACCGGTGCCATCTCTACCCGGCCTCGTCAGACAACGATGCATGGAAATGGCCTAGCCGCCCGGTCTTTTGCCCCGGTTACCATGTCGATCCTCTCTAAGCCTCATTTCCACAATGAACAAGCGGCCTACGAATTCGTTGAGGCCCGCGTGTGGCCCAACGGTCGCATCTGCCCGCATTGTGGCTCGGTGGACAACAGCGGCAAGTTGAAGGGCAAGAGCACCCGCATAGGCGTGTACAAGTGCTACGACTGCCGAAAGCCCTTCACCGTCAAGGTCGGCACTATCTTCGAGTCCAGCCACATCAAGCTGCACATCTGGTTGCAGGCGATCTTTCTTATTGCCGCCAGCAAGAAGGGCATTAGCTCGAACCAGCTTCACCGGACCTTGGGCGTCACCCTGAAGACCGCGTGGTTTATGTCCCACCGCATCCGCGAAGCCATGCGCAGCGATGATCTGTCGCCAATGGGGGGCACCGGTTCTGCCGTGGAAGCAGATGAGACTTTCATCGGACGCAAGAAGGGCCGGCCGGTGCGTCACGGCTATCAGCACAAGAACAAAGTGCTTTCGCTCATTGACCGCGAAACCGGTCAGGCTCGGTCCATCGTTGTGGACGACCTGAGAACTTCGACCGTGGCACCCCTCGTTCGCGAGAACGTCGCCAAGGAAGCCCGATTCATGACCGACGAGGCCAAGCACTACACCAAGGTCGGGCGAGAACTTGCCGACCACCAAGTCGTCTGGCACAGCGCTGGCGAGTATGTCCGTGGCGAGGCCCACGTAAATACCCTTGAGGGCTACTTCTCGATCTTCAAGCGCGGCATGAAAGGCGTCTACCAGCATTGTGGCGAAGCCCATCTGCACCGCTACCTTGCGGAGTTCGATTTCCGGTATAGTCACCGGGTTGGGCTGGATGTTGACGACCAGCAGCGCGCCGACAGGCTGATCCGGGGCATCGTTGGCAAACGGCTCACCTATACCGCCGCTGATAAAGAAATGAGGGCATGACATGCCTAAACCCAAGCGTGAAGATAAGGACCAATCGGCGCGCTTCATCAAAAAGGCTCACGAGATAGAAGCGGATGAAACTGACGAGACATTCGAGCACGCATTCCGAAAGGTAATGCCGGAAAAAAGACCAAAAGCATCTAGCCAAAACTCAGATTGACCATTGTATGGATGTAAGGACGGATTTCCACCGAGATAAACAAACGCACAAAACTCTCATCTGACGGGTCGCATTTGTTTGGTTCGAGCGCCACGTCAGTTTCGACTTCAAGGTGTGTAATCTGCCGGTCATCATCTAGCAGCACGAAAAATGGGTCTTCCCCTTCCTGCGGACCAATCGGCTTCCCGTCCTTTAGCGGCGAACCTTGTTTCTGCAAGGGCATCACCAGCGCGTCGATAAGCGTTTTGACTCGGTTGTCTATGTCGCGTCCTGGGAGCACCGCATTTTCGGTATCCCGGCGCAGGCAAAGAATACGCAGGGAGCAATGCAGTTCATTCTCCGCCCAAACGAGCGGCACAAAAGCGGCACAAAGTTGTACCCGGAGTGACCGAAAACCGGCCCCAGCAGTTCTGGGAGCGGGTGTACTTCACCGGCCCCTTCAGACCATACCGTTTTCGCGCGGCCGGGCAATAAATCAAACATTGGCTTCGCCGCGCGCTTAATTTCTCGCAAGAATCGATTATGAGACCAGACTTCCTTTAGTTGATTGTGAAAATGACGACGAATGTCGTGCTTATGCTCTATCCTTTTATCTAATTCATCCTCCTTATGGGGTTTGCTCGACAACAGCCGGCCGGTGTAAGTAAGCCTAAATTTCATGAGCGCCTCCCGATCGCGCTCAAGATCAGTTCCATCGAGAAAGATAGAGCGCGCCATATCACCCTATCTCCCTCGATAGGGTACGCAAAGTATAATATCGCCTTCGACAAGCTCAGGGTAAGGCCCTCATCCCCGGATTTAATCCGGGGTTGTCGAAGTATGCGGGCCGGCCGCTCGGTGACTCAGTCTCTAATGAAAGCAGGTACTAGTCCGGCACCGCCGGCACCAGCGGCGGCGCCATGCGGACGTCGCCGACATGGCGGCCGTTCCAGTTGTGCAGCGGCACCGTCAAGCGGTCGGCCAACTCGGCCGCGCGCGCCTCGTCCAGGACCCCCAGATGGGCCAGGATCGCGGCCATCGCGACCTCTGCCGCCCGCGTCGCGCCGTCGGCGACCTTGAGCGCGACACCCAGCGCCGGCCCTGGCAGCGCCGCGCAATAGACGCCCTCGGCGCCGGTCTTCAGCGCCGCGTCCCCGCCCAGCGCCGCCATGACGACGGTGCAGAAGCGCCCGCTGCCGGCCACCATGAATGGCTCCGCGGTCATCGCCGCATAGAGCGCGGTGGCGGCCGCGGCCCGCGCGCGGGCCAACTGTGCCGGGGCGGCGAACCGGGCCATCCCCCCAGGCCAGATTGAGCAACGGCATGCCATAGATCGGCAGCGAGCAGCCGTCGATGCCGCGCGGTGCGCTGTCCCAGATCGACGCCGGTCACGGCGCCCACGGTGTCGCGCAACAGTTGCTGTACCGGGTGGTCGAAGGCGGTGTAGCCGGCCGTCGGCAGGTCCAGATGGCGCGCCGTCGTGAGTATGCCGGTGTGCTTGCCGGAGCAGTTGTTGTGCAGCGCCGTCGGCGCCGCGCCGGCCCGCAGCAGCGCCTCGGCGGCCGCCGCGTTCGTTGGTGCGTGGGCACCGCATTCCAGATCGCCGCTGCCGAGGCCGACGCCGGCGAGCCAGCGCCCGACGACCTCGACATGGCGCGGCTCTCCGGTGTGGGACGCCGTGGCCACCGCCAGCGCCGGTTGGTCCAGGCCATGGGCCGCGGCGGCGCCGCTTTCGACCAGCGGCAGCGCCTGCAGCGGCTTGAGGGCCGAGCGCGGATAGACCGGCTCGTCGATATCGCCCCAGGCGGCGGCGACGGCGCCGTCGGGGTCGACGATGGCGACACTGGCCTGGTGGCGGCTCTCGACCATGGCGCCGCGGACGACCTCGACAACCAGCGGTGCGGCGGCGCTGCGGCGATCGCGGCGGGTGGACGGGCTGGCCATGGGCGGCCGCACCATGCCCGGCAAGCGGCGCCCGCGCAAGCCGCCGGGTCGTCGCCGGATCGTCGCCGGGCCGCCCCCCGGGGCCGTCCGTGACCGTCCACTCGGATACAGCGAAAATTAACCAGACCGGACCATCTTCCCGGTGACTGCCGCAATGGCGGCGGCGTGCCGAGCGGGGGCCGAGACAAGGAACCATGGCCGAGACAGATCTCTACCAGCGCAACATCCTCTACCTCATGGCCCGCGCCCCGGCGCTTGCCGGGGTGCTGGAACATCAGCGCGACTCGTTGTCCCGCCTCATCCGGGGGCAGGACGGCGTGGCGAGCGACATCGACCTCGGCGGCGGCATGCTCTACCGCATGCCAGCGCCGGAATTCGTTCGGCAGCAGCTCGACCGGTATTTCGAGCGGCCGGTCCGCCATCTCGTCAACCCGCCGGACGCCGGTCAACTGGCCGACGACTGCTCGGCCGCGATGGCGCGGCATCTGGCTGCGGCCACGGGCGACGGCGCCAGCCTTGCGTCGGCGCCGCCGGTCGACCGCACCGGCTTCCTCGTCGTCATCGGCCTCGGCCTCGGCCTGCATGTGGCCGAGCTGATCCAGCGAACCAACCCGCGCCACGTCCTGCTGGTCGAGCCGCTGCACGAATTTCTGCGCCACAGCCTGGAGGCGACCGACTGGCAGGATGTGCTGGAGGACTGCCGGGCGCACCGCCGCACCGTCGACTTCGTCGTCGAGGCGGAGTTGACGGAGATCGTCGAGCGCCTGCACGAGCTAATCGAGGCCTATGGGCCGTGCCAGCTCGACGGCTCCCACGTCTATCTGCACTACCGCACGCCGGTGACCGAGCTCGTGCGCCGCCAGTTCGAGGAGCTGGCCGGCACGAAGATGATCCTCAAGGGCTACTACCGCGACGAAGTCCGGATGGTGCAGAACACCATCGACAACGTTCAGGGCGCCCGATTTCTCCCTGATCGCCGGCGGTCTGCGGCCGCCGCGCAGCGAGCCGGCGATCATCGTCGGCTCCGGGCCGTCCATCGACACGGCGGTCGGCGCGATCGAGCGCTGGTCCGGCCACGCCGTGATCTTCTCCGCGGGCTCATCCCTGCAGGTGCTGCTTGAGCACGGCATCGTGCCCGACTTCCACGTCGAGAATGAGAATTCCCAGATCAGTGTCGAGCGGCTGCAGTTCATCGTCGACCGCTTCGCCGACCGCTTCCCGCGGGGCCGCTTCGACGGCATCCGCCTCGTGGCCTCGACGACGGTGCAGCCCGCGGTGCTGGGCCTGTTCCCGGAGCGCTCGCTGTTTTTCCGCAACGGGTTGAGCGCGGCCGATATGTTCGGCCGCGGCAGTCGCCCACTCGACGGCACCGGGCCGTTCTCGGCCAACGCGGCGCTGACCCTGGCAGCGGTCCTCGGCTTTCGCGACGTCTATCTGTTCGGCTGTGACTGCGGGCGCGAAGACTGCGGCGGACCATCATTCCAGGCACACCGTCTATTACACGCGGGGCGAGACGATGGCGCGCGCCCCCGTCGACCTGCCGCTCGCGGCGGCCGGCAACTTCGGTGGTCAGGTGCTGGTCAATTCCTATTTCGTCGACAGCCGGCAGATGTTCGAGGCGGTCATCGCGGCCGTCGACCTCGAGGTGCGCAACTGCAGTGACGGCGCATTGATAGACGGCGCCATGCCGATGGATCCCAGCGACATGGCGATCGCCACGGCGCCGCTCGGACAAGGCGGCGGTTGTCGCCGACATCCGCGCGGCCGGCAAGCACTTCGCGCCCGGTGTCTTCCTCGGCCGCGTCCGCCGGGCGCCGCTCGGCGCCGAGTGGCGCCGCTTCTTCGCCGACTTCAGGGGCGTCATCGATGCCGGCGACCGCACCATCGAGGCCTTCGACCGCCGCATCCGCGGTTTTCTCTCGCTCGCCGCGGCCGACTATGGCGGCGTCGCCCGCATGGTCGCCGGCTCGGCCCTCGCCATGTCCTATGTCGGCGCCTACTACCTCAATCGGACCACCGACGAGGCCGCGCGGGCGGTGCTGTTCGCCGAATTCCGTGCCGAATACCAACGCCGGCTCGATGCCGTGTGTGCCGACGGCGGCGTCCTGTTCGACCGCGTCGAGGCCCAACTGCCGCCACCGGCGCACGCGGCCGGCTGACGCCGCCCACGACGCCGCCGGCGCCCTTGCCGGCCCACGACCTTGCCCGCGTCGGCGGGCCCATGCGAGGCTGCCGCCCATGCGCGGCTATTTCGGCATCGGCGTCGCCGGCATCAGCAAGGCGATGAACGTGGGCAGCGTCATGCGCTCGGCCCATGCGTTCGGCGCCAGCTTCCTGTTCACCGTCGGCGCCGCCTATGAGAAGGACGAGGGCCGCAAGTCCGACACCTCGGCCGCCTGGGAGCACCTGCCGTTCTACGAGTTCGCCGGGGTCGCCGATCTGACGCTGCCCCATGACTGCACCCTGGTCGGTATCGAGATCGTCGACGATGCCATTGCCCTGCCGACGTTTCGTCACCCGCGCCGCGCCGCCTATGTGTTCGGGCCGGAGCGTGGCGGCCTGCCGGCTGCGCTCGTCACCCGGTGCGCCCATGTCGTCAAGATCCCGACCCGGTTCTCGGTCAATGTGGGCATCGCCGCCGCCATCGTCATGTATGACCGCTGCTTGAGCCTCGGCCGCTATCCGCCCCGCCCCGTCGGCCCCGGCGGGCCGACCGAACAGCTGCCCGCGCACGTGCTCGGCGGACCGCTGTTTCGCACGCGGCGGCACTAGGACGGCGCGTAGGCGCATTTTCGGCTGGATCGGCCGGAACCGCATCGAAGTTATCGGGACGCGCCGGCCGTCCGGCCGCCGTCGGTTCACAAAAATTACCTATCGACCGGTCCGCGGCCTTGGCAAGGCCGCGTCCCTTGCTTTAATTACGGCAGCCATGAGGCTATGGCATCTGATGCTTCCGGCCCTGGCCCTGCTGGTTACGACCGTCGGGACCGGCCACGCCCAGGAAGCGAAACAGCTCGGCCAGTTCGGTGACTGGACGGCCTATATCGCGGGCGCCGGCAACGCGCGCTCCTGCTACATGGTGTCGGTGCCCCAGCAGGCGTCGCTGCGCGACCGGCGCGGCGACATCTTCTATCTCGTCTGGCACCGTCCGGGGCGGGACGAATACGACGTCGTCCAGGTCGACATCGGCTATGAGTTCAAGGAGAAAAGCGAGGCCCAGATCAAGATCGGCGAAGCCGGCTGGGCGCTGTTCACGGACGACGCCAACGCCTGGACCTACACGCCCGCCGACGACACCAAGATCGTCGAGGCCATGCGCGCCGGCCTGGAGATGACCGTCGTCGGCCTGTCGAACCGCAACAACCCGACGACGGACGTCTATTCGCTACGTGGCACGACAGCGGCCCACGACGCGATCAACAAGGCCTGCCCGCGCTAGCATTGTCGATGCGAGCGCGTCATCATCGGCCATGACCGACATGCCCAAAACCGGAACCCCGGCGCCGCGTCCGGCGCTCGTCGGCTGCGCCCGTGACGTGTTGGACGCGCACCTCGCGGCGCTCGGCCAACAGCCGTTTCGCGCCGCGCAAATATGGCAGTGGCTCTATCACCGCGGCGCCGCCGACTTCGCGGCAATGACCAATCTGCCGGCGGCGTTGCGCGACGCGCTCACCGCGTCATGGGACATCGCCCGGCCGGCGGTCGCGCAGGAGCAGCGCTCCGCCGACGGCACGGTCAAGTGGCTGCTGCGCCTCGCCGACGCAAGCCTGATCGAGACGGTGTTCATCCCGGGCAAGGAGCGCGGCACGTTGTGCGTCTCCTCCCAGGTCGGCTGCACGCTGAACTGCCGGTTCTGCCACACCGGCACCCAGCGCCTGGTGCGCAACCTGACGGCGGCGGAGGTCGTTGCCCAGGTCCTCCTCGCCCGCGACCGGCTGGACGACTGGCCGGTCCCGGGCAAGGAGCGCCGCGTTACGAACATCGTCATGATGGGCATGGGCGAGCCGCTCTACAACTACGACAACGTCGCCGCGGCGCTGGCCGTCATCATGGACGGCGAAGGCATTGCCATCTCCAAGCGCCGCATCACGCTGTCGACCGCCGGCGTCGTGCCGATGATGCAGCGCTGCGGCGAAGAGCTCGGGGTCAAGCTCGCGGTCTCGCTGCATGCGGTGACCGACGCGCTGCGCGACGAGCTGGTGCCGCTCAACCGCAAGTACCCGCTCGACCAGCTGCTCGCCGCCTGCCGGGCTTATCCCGGCGCCCGCAACGCGCGGCGCATCACGTTCGAATACGTCATGCTGCGCGACGTCAACGACAGCCCCGCGGACGCCCATGCGCTGGTCCGGCTGATCCGCGGCATCCCGGCGAAGGTGAACCTGATCCCGTTCAACCCCTGGCCGGGCGCGCCCTACGAGCGCTCGACGCCCCAGGCGATCGAACGCTTCGCCGCGATCATGCTCGACGGCGGCTACGCTTCGCCGATCCGCACGCCGCGCGGCGAAGACATCCTCGCCGCTTGCGGCCAGCTCAAATCGACGAGCGAACGCACCCGCCGCAGTGCCGCCCAGGGGGCGCCCGCGTAGCCGGACGCTTCCGTCATCCTCGCCATCAGCACCTTGCCCGGCCCCGGGCAGCCCCTATACTGCGCCGCTTCCGGCGAACCGAGGGACAGGCAACGGCCATGAGCGACGGCGTCAAGAAAGTGGTGCTGGCGTATTCGGGCGGCCTCGACACCTCCGTCATCCTGCGTTGGCTGAAGGAGAGGTACGGCTGCGAGGTCGTGACCTTCACCGCCGACCTCGGCCAGGGCGAGGAGCTGGAACCGGCGCGGGCCAAGGCCGAGCAGGCCGGGGTCAAGGAGATCTTCATCGAAGACCTGCGCGACGTCTTCGTGCGCGACTACGTGTTCCCGATGTTCCGCGCCAACGCGCTCTATGAGGGCGTCTATTTGCTCGGCACATCGATCGCCCGGCCGCTGATCGCCAAGCGCCAGATCGAGATCGCCGCGGCCACCGGCGCCGATGCCGTCGCCCACGGCGCCACCGGCAAGGGCAACGACCAGGTCCGCTTCGAGCTCGCCTACTACGCCCTCAATCCCGACATCCGGGTGATCGCGCCGTGGCGCGAATGGGAGCTCGACTCGCGCACCAAGCTGCTCGCCTTCGCCGCGGATCACCAGATCGCGATCGCCAAGGACAAGCGCGGCGAGGCGCCGTTCTCGGTCGACGCGAACCTGCTGCACATCTCCGCCGAGGGCAAGGTGCTGGAGGACCCCTGGCACGCACCGGAGGAGTTCGTCTATTCCCGCAGCGTCTCGCCCGAGGCCGCGCCCGACAAGTCGACGACGATCGAGATCGCCTTCGAACGCGGCGACCCCGTCGCCGTCGACGGCGTGGGCCTTGGGCCCGCGGCTCTACTGACGCGGCTCAACGAGCTTGGCGGCGCCAACGGCATCGGCCGCCTCGATTTGGTCGAGAACCGCTTCGTCGGCATGAAGTCGCGCGGCGTCTACGAGACGCCCGGCGGCACGATCTGGCACGTCGCTCGTCGGGCCATCGAATCGCTGACGCTGGACCGCGGCGCCGCGCACCTGAAGGACGAGCTGATGCCGCGCTATGCGGAGCTCATCTACAACGGCTTCTGGTTCGCGCCCGAGCGCGAGATGCTGCAGGCCCTGATCGACCACAGCCAGGCGCGCGTCAACGGCACCGTGCGGCTGAAGCTCTACAAGGGCAACGTCATCGTCACCGGCCGCAAGTCGCCCGACAGCCTCTATTCCATGCGCCACGTGACGTTCGAGCAAGACGACGTCTACGACCAGCGCGACGCCGAAGGCTTCATCAAGCTGAACGCGCTCCGCCTGCGCCTGGCCAAGGCATTGCGCGACTAGGTTCTGTACCCATAAAGGGGATTCCCCTTTTCGGGCGGATGTGATTCAAGCCCCCGAACTGGGGGAGCTATCTAATGGCACGTTTCGATCTGAGCGATCGGGAGTGGGCGATGATCGCGCCGCTGCTTCCGAACAAACCACGCGGCGTAGCGCGGGTGGACGACCGGCGCGTGGTGAACGGCATCTTCTACATCCTGCGGACCGGCTCGCCGTGGCGCGACCTGCCGGAGCGCTATGGCCCCTACACGACCGTCTACAACCGCTTCAACCGCTGGGCCAAGGCCGGCGTGTGGCTGCGTGTTTTCGAGACATTGGCCGCGCAATCGCCGGATTCGCTTCATCTGATCGATACCTCGATCGTGCGTGCGCACCAGCACGCGGCGGGCGGAAAAAAGGGGGCCCGGATCACGCCATTGGCCGTTCTCGTGGCGGACTGAGCACCAAGATCCACACCGTGGTCGACGCTCGCGGCCTGCCGCTGCGCTTCCTGGTCAGCCCCGGCCAGGCCTCTGACAAGGCCGGCGTCCCAGCGCTGCTCAACGGGCTCGCACCGGCACACCACACCGTCGCCGACCGCGGCTACGACGCCAAGGCCATCGTCGAGATGATCGCCGGCCACGGCTCCGAGGCGCATATCCCGACCCAACGAGGCCGCAAGATCCAACGCTCGGTCGACCCCGAACTCTACCGCCAACGCAACCTTGTCGAGCGCTTCTTCAACAAGGTCAAACACTTCCGCCGGATCGCCACGCGCTACGACAAACTCGCTCGAAACTTCCTCGCCGCCATTGCAATCGCATCGATCCGACTCTGGCTCAGGCATTATGAGTCCACGACCTAGGCAGGACGTTGCCCCCGATCCGGGGTCATTCGCGGGCTTGACCCGCGAACCCAGGAACACGTGGCGCCGCGCTGGATTGCCGGCTCAAGGCCGGCAATGACAACATGGGATGGTGAAGCCCCTGATCGACGCGCTACAGCGCCTCGCCGCCGGTCTCTCCGGTCCTGATGCGCACGGCCTGCTCGAGGTCGAGGACGAAGATCTTGCCGTCGCCGATCTTTTCGGTGTTGGCGGCGTTGCGGATCGTCTCCACGGCCTGGTCGGCGACGTCATCGCCGACCACCACCTCGAGCTTCAGCTTCGGCATGAAGGTCACGGTGTATTCGGCGCCGCGATAGATCTCCGTATGCCCTTTCTGGCGGCCGAAGCCCTTGACCTCGCTGACGGTCATGCCCTGGACGCCGGCGGCCGTCAGCGCCTCGCGAACCTGGTCCAGCCGGTGCGGCTTGATGATAGCCATGATCAGTTTCATGCCCCGTGTCCTTTCTCTCCGCGGTGCCCCGGCGCCGCGGGCAACATGCCCGCGCTAGATCTCGTAGCCGTGTTCGCCGTGGGCGGTGATGTCCAGCCCCTCGGCCTCGTCTTCATCGCTGACGCGCAAGCCGACGATGGCACCGACGATCTTGATCAGGATAAAGCTGACAACGCCCGACCAGACGACGGTGACGAGGAGGCCGACGATCTGGATGCCGAGCTGGCCGCCGATACCAACGCCGTCGGCGAGGCCGAGGCCGCCCAGCCCCTTGGCCGCGAAGACGGCCGTCAACAGGATGCCGAGCCCGCCGCCGATGCCGTGCACGGCGAAGACGTCGAGCGTGTCGTCGATCTTCATCCGATGCTTGACGACCTGGACCATGGCGAAACAGATGAGGCCGGCGGCGATGCCGATGATGAACGCGCCAACCGGGCCGACGAAGCCCGAGGCCGGCGTGATCGTCGCCAGACCGGCGATCGTGCCGGTGACGCTGCCGATCAGGCTCGGCTTGCCGTACTTTATCCACTCCGTGAACATCCAGACGAGCGTCGCGGTCGCCGCCGAGATATGGGTGGCGGTCATCGCCATGCCGGCACTGGCGTCGGCCGCGAGCGCGCTGCCGGCGTTGAAGCCGAACCAGCCGACCCACAGCATCGCCGCGCCCATCATGGCCATGCCCGGATTGTGCGGCGGCCGCACCTCGCCCGGAAAGCCCTTGCGGCCGCCGAGCGCAATCGCGATGACGATCGCCGAGACCCCGGCCGTCGCGTGCACGACCAGGCCGCCGGCGAAGTCCATGACGCCCAGCGTGCCGAGGAAGCCGCCGCCCCACACCCAGTGGGCCACCGGGGCATAGACGAAGATCAGCCACAGCGCGCTGAACAGGAACACCGCGCCGAACTTGATGCGCTCGACATAGGCGCCGACGATCAACGCCGGGGTGATGATCGCGAACGTCATCTGGAACATGAAAAAGACGCTCTCCGGGATGTCGCCCCAGACAGCGTCCAGGCCGACGCCGGCAAGGAACACCTTGCCGAAGCCGCCGATCCAGGCGTTGGCGCCGCCGCCGTCGCCGAACGCCAGGCTGTAGCCGACGACGAACCACAAGACCGACGCCAGGCAACAGATGGCGAAGCAGTGCATCATCACCGACAGCACGTTCTGGGACCTGACGAGCCCGGCATAGAACAGCGCCAGGCCGGGTATGGTCATGAACAGGACGAGTGCCGTCGACGTCAGGATCCAGGCCGTGTTGCCGCCGCTAAGCGCGGCGGATTGGGCCAGCGCCGGTGTCGGCAGCAGGGCAAGGGCAATCACCAGCGCAACCGCGGCGCGCTTCGCGTGCAATAGGCTCATTTTCGTTTCCCCCCTTGCGCCGCCGGGGCCGTGAAACCCCGCCGAACGCGTTCCTCACGCGCCGCGTCCCGACGATCGCTCCAGCGTCACATGACTATCACGCGTCGCGGCGCACAGCCCTGTTACCCGATTTCGCGGCTCTGTGCCACCACCCGGCGGCGCGGGCGTCATCCGATCGTGACGAACAGCTCGTCGAGGCCGTCGACATGGCCGTGCAGCGCGTCGCCGGGCTTGAGGGCGGCGACACCGGCCGGCGTGCCGGTGTAGATCAGATCGCCCGGCGCCAGGGCGACGAGGCCCGACAGATAGGCGATCGTCTCGGGCACGCTCCAGATCAGCTTGGCGACGTCGGACGTCTGGCGTGTCTGGTCGTTGACCTTGAGCCAGATGGCGCCGGCGCCGATGTGGCCGGCGGTCGCGGCCGGCGTGATCGCCGTGATCGGCGCCGACTGATCGAAGCCCTTCCCCATGTCCCAGGGCCGGCCCTTGTCCTTGGCCTGCTGCTGCAGGTCGCGGCGCGTCAGGTCGACGCCGACGGCATAGCCGAAGACATGGTCCAGCGCCGTGGCTTCGGCTATGTCGTGGCCGCCGGTACCGATGGCGACGACCAGTTCGATCTCATGATGCAAATCGTTGGTCTGCGGCGGATAGGCGGCAGTGCCGCCCGACAACACGATGGCGTCGGCCGGCTTCATGAAAAAGAACGGCGGGTCGCGCTCGTCGGCCCCCATCTCCCGGGCATGTGCGGCGTAGTTGCGGCCGACGCAATAGATGCGGCGGACCGGGAACCGCGCGTCGGTGCCGTTGACCGGTACCGACGGCAGCTCCCAGGCGGGGACGACATATTCCATTGCTCGTTGCTCCTTCTTTCGCACTGCAGGGGGAAATCGCGAAAGCTACACAGAAGAGAAACCCCGGACGTGATCCGGGGTCCATTCCACGGCCCCTCCCACGCTGCGGGGAACCGTTGTGACCTTGGCCCGTCCAGCCGCCAAAGCTAACCGCCCCGGGGGCCCGGGATCAAGGCTTCACTTTGTCTGTGCCCCCGCCCTCACGGCATGGGGATTTCCTGCACCGCCTTGGGCACGTCCCAGCCGCGCCGCACGGCGGGGCGCTCGGCGATCGCCAGGTACCAGCGCTTGAGGTTGGGGGTGTCGTTCAAATCCATGGTCTGCCAGTCGAAGCGGGCGATCCACGGCCAGGTGGCGATATCGGCGATCGAATAGTCGCCGGCCAGGTATTCGACCTCGCCGAGGCGCCTGTCGAGCACGCCGTAGATGCGGCGGTTCTCGTTCAGGTAACGCTCCTCGGCGTAGGGCGCCTTGCCGGCATTGTACTTTACGAAATGGTGGGTCTGGCCGAGCATCGGGCCGACGCTGCCCATCTGCATCATCAGCCATTCCATGGCCCGCCAGCGCGCGTCCTCGTCGCTGGCATCAGCTGGCCGGTCTTTTCCGCCAGGTACAGCAGGATCGCCCCTGACTCCATCATCGTGCGGCCGCTCGCCCGCTCGACGATCGCCGGGGTCTTGTTGTTCGGGCTGATCTTGATGAACTCCGGCGCCATCTGGTCGCCCTTCGTGATGTCGATGGCGTGGGCCTCGTAGGGCAGGCCGACCTCCTCGAACATGATCGAGACCTTGCGGCCGTTCGGGGTCGTCCAGGTGTAGAGGTCGTACATGCGCTTCGATGCTCCTTGCTGATGGCGCCTGACGGCGCTTGGCCCAGCAATGAACCACACGGACATGGGGAATGAACAGAGGATGGTATCCCCTTCCCGAGCCGGGGCCGCACCCGTCGACCGCGCGGCGGGCCCCCGCCCGCCATAGCCGGCGCGGCACCGCTGGGCTATATCTCGGCCATGGGCGCCGCACTGCCGATCCTGCTCGCTGTCGTGCTGGGCGCGGTGTTGCTCGTCATCCTGTTCGGCACGCTGACAATGGCGCGGGGCGGCGAGTTCAATCGGCACCACGGCAACAGGCTGATGCGCGCGCGCGTGATCCTGCAGTTCGCGGCCGTCGTGCTGTTGGTGCTGTTGATCCTGGCGACGCGCGGCGGCGGCTGAGCCCGCCCCTGGAGAGATTAGCAGAGAGGTCTGCGATGGTGCGGCTGACACGGATCTACACGCGCGGCGGCGACCGGGGCGAAACCTCGCTCGGCGGTGGCGAGCGCGTTGCCAAGCACGATCTGCGCGTCGCCGCCTTCGGCACGGTGGACGAGGCGAACAGCGCCGTCGGCGTCGCCCGGCTGCACACCCTAGGCGCGGCGCTCGACGCCATGCTGGCGCGCATCCAGAACGACCTGTTCGACCTGGGCGCCGACCTGTGCACACCCGAGGGCGGCACGCCCGAAGGCGGCACACCCGAAGGCGGCACACGCAAGGCCGGCGAACGCAAAGCCGGCGCCCTGCGGGTCGTGCCTGAACAGGTGGTGCGGTTGGAGCAAGAGATCGACGCCCTCAACGCCGATCTGGCGCCGCTCGACTCGTTCGTGCTGCCCGGCGGCAGCGCCGCCGCGGCGCAGCTGCACGTCGCCCGCACGGTGACCCGCCGGGCCGAGCGCCTGGTCGCCGAGCTGGCGGCGGGCGCGCCGGTCAACCCGGCCGCTTTACAATATCTAAACCGGTTGTCCGATTTCCTGTTCGTGGCCGCGCGGCACGCCAACGACCAGGGCCGGTCGGACGTGCTGTGGGTGCCCGGCGCCAATCGCTAGCGGCGCCCTGCGCCGCCTCTGGGAACATTGACAGGCCGGGAGTGACTAGGCATATGCACCGCAACATGGGCGCGCCCAGGACCCGCGCGCTGCCGCGCGCGACCCGCCATGCAACAGACAATGGGACATCGCCATGAAGCTGCTGGTCCCCGTCAAGCGCGTCATCGACTACAACGTCAAGATCCGCGTTAAAAGCGATCAGAGCGGCGTCGAGACCGCCAACGTCAAGATGTCGATGAACCCGTTCGACGAGATCGCCGTCGAACAGGCGCTCCGCATCAAGGAGGCCGGCATTGCCACCGAGATCGTCGCCGTCTCGCTGGGCGCGCAGCAGTGTCAGGAGACGATCCGCACGGCACTCGCCATGGGCGCCGACCGCGGCATTCACGTGCTGACCGACGACGAGCTGCAGCCGCTGGCCGTCGCTAAGCTGTTGTGCGCGCTGGTCGGACGCGAGCAACCCGACCTCGTCATCATGGGCAAGCAGGCGATCGACGACGACGCGAACCAGACCGGCCAGATGCTGGCGGCGCTGTTGGGCTGGCCCCAGGGCACGTTCGCCTCGAAGCTCGAGGTCGCCGACGGCGGCGCCACGGTGACCCGCGAGGTCGACGGCGGGCTCGAGACCATTCGCATCAAGCTGCCGGCGGTGGTGACCACGGATTTGCGGCTCAACGAGCCGCGCTACGCCTCGTTGCCGAACATCATGAAGGCGAAGAAAAAACCGATCGAGCCGGTCACCCCGGCCGACCTCGGCGTCGACACGACGCCGCGGCTGAAGACCCTGAAGGTCGAGGAGCCGCCGCGGCGCCAGGCCGGCGTCATGGTCGCCAGCGTCGCCGAACTCGTCGACAAGCTGAGGAACGAAGCAAAGGTGATCGGATGAGCACCCTCGTCATCGCCGAGCACGACAACGCCGCGCTCAAGCCGGCGACCCTCAACACCGTCACCGCGGCCACGGGGCTGGGCGGCGACATCGCCGTGCTCGTCGCCGGCCATGGCTGCGCCGCCGTCGGCGCGGCCGCGGCCAAGATCGCCGGCGTCGCCAAGGTCCTGGTGATCGACGATGCGGCCCTGGAGCACCCGCTGGCCGAGGGCCTGGCGGCGGCGATCGCGGCCCAGGCCGGCGGCTACAGCCACGTGCTCGCCCCCGCCTCGACGTTCGGCAAGAACGTCATGCCGCGGGTCGCGGCGCTCCTGGACGGCCAGCAGATCTCGGACATCAGCGGCATCGTCGACGCGGACACGTTCGTGCGGCCGATCTATGCCGGCAACGCCCTGGCGACCGTCCAGTCGTCCGACGCGACCAAGGTCATTACCGTGCGCATGACGGCGTTCGATGCCGCGGCGGCCGAGGGCGGCAGCGCGGCCATCGCAACCGCGCCCGCGGCGGCGGCGAGCGATCTGTCCACGTTCGTCGGCATGGAGGCCAGCGGCAGCGACCGGCCCGAGCTCACCTCGGCCAAGGTCATCGTCTCCGGCGGGCGCGGCATGGGCTCGGGCGAGAACTTCGCGCTGCTCGAGCCGATCGCCGACAAGCTGGGCGCCGCCATCGGCGCCTCGCGCGCCGCCGTCGACGCCGGCTATGTGCCGAACGACTATCAGGTCGGCCAGACCGGCAAGGTCGTCGCGCCCGACCTCTATATCGCCGTCGGCATCTCCGGCGCCATCCAGCACCTCGCCGGCATGAAGGACAGCAAGGTCATCGTCGCCATCAACAAGGACGAGGAGGCGCCGATCTATCAGGTCGCCGACTACGGCCTGGTCGCCGATTTGTTCAAGGCGCTGCCGGCACTCGCCGAAGAGCTCGCGAAGATCTAGGCGTGGGCCAAGGCCCGAGGGAGGAAGCGAGATGATCAAGACGATCGGCGTCATCGGGTCCGGCCAGATGGGCAGCGGCATCGCCCATGTCTGCGCGCTTACCGGCTTCGACGTCAGGCTCGTCGACATCGATGCAGCCCAGCTGGCGCGCGCGGCCGACAACATCGGCGCCAAGCTGAGCCGTCAGGCGGCGCGCGGCAAGATCGCCGAGAGCGCCGCCGCGGCGGCGCTGGAGCGCATCGAGACCGGCACCGACAGCGCCCTGTTCGCCGACTGCGACTTAATCGTCGAAGCGGCGACCGAGAACGAGCAGGTCAAGGTCGACCTGCTGAGCAAGCTGTGCCCGGCGCTCAAGCCCGGCGCGCTGATCGCCTCGAACACCTCGTCGATCTCGATTACCCGCCTGGCGGCGGCAACCGACCGGCCGGCCAAGTTCATGGGCATGCACTTCATGAACCCGGTGCCGGTGATGAAGCTGGTCGAGCTGATCCGCGGCCTCGCCACCGACGACGCGACGTTCGCGGCGATCAAGGACCTGACCGAGCGGCTCGACAAGACGCCGGTCGTGTCCGAGGACTACCCGGCCTTCATCGTCAACCGAATCCTGATGCCGATGCTCAACGAGGCGGTCTATTGCCTCTACGAAGGCGTTGGCACGGTGGCCGCCATCGACACCGGCATGAAGCTGGGCACCAACCACCCGATGGGACCACTCGAGCTCGCCGACTTCATCGGCCTCGACACCTGCTTGGCCGTGATGCACGTGCTCAACGACGGCCTCGCCGACAGCAAGTACCGGCCCTGCCCGCTGCTCGTGAAATACGTCGAGGCCGGCTGGCACGGCCGCAAGGCCGGCCGCGGCTTCTACGACTACTCCGGCGAGACGCCCGTGCCGACGCGCTAGGCGCGTGAGCGTGCGACGGCCCCCACCCTTCGACAAGTTCAGGGTGAGGCCCTCGTGCTGAGCCTGCCGAAGTATGATGGGATGGACCTTCCCGACCCCACGTACGGGCTCGATAGTGGCCCATTGATTGCAGCGGCAATCATCCAGCGAGAGGAGGGAAGGTCCATGAACGACTCTACGGTAGGTATGGATAGATTTGTCCAAGCGCGCGATGCAGCTTTGCGTGCAGACTGGCGACGACACGATTGTCGAGGAGACGCGAGTGCCGCGCGACGCGTTTGTCGCTGCCGTACAGCGATATCCAGGAGCGATCGTGGTGATGGAAGCGTGTGGCGGCGCGCACCATTGGGGACGGACGTTGCAGCTGCTGGGCCACGAGGTGCGGTTGATTGCGCCTTACGTCGCGAAGGCCTATCGCGACCCGGCGTGCAAGGACGATCGGCGCGATGCCCGGGCGATCACGGAAGCGGGTGGACGTCGGCACGTCCGTGCGATCCCGGTCAAGGACGAGGCAACGCAAGCACTGCAGTCGCTGGAGCGGATCGAGGCGCTCTATGCCCGCCAACGCACCCAGCTCGCCAACACGCTGCGAGGCGTGCTTGCGGAGTTCGGCATCGTCGTGCCGAAGGGACCCGCCCAGTTGACCCGCCGGCTTCCGGAACTGATGGCTTCGCGGCGTTGGGCGGTGGTGCCGGCGACGCTGCAGGAAGGGCTTTGCGATCTCTTCGGCCAGTTCGTGGCAACGGGCGAGAAGCTTGCTGAGGCGAAGCAGCGTCTGACGGCGGTGGCCGCACATGACGAGCGGGCGCGCCTGCTCACGAGCATACCGGGCTTCGGCCGGCTGGTCGCCGCGGGCTTCATCGCCGCGGTCGGCGATGCCTCCCGGTTCGCCTGCGGTCGCGATCTCGCCGCCTGGGTCGGGCTCACGCCGAAGCTCTATCAGAGCGGCGAGGCCCGGTTACTGCTCGGCATCTCCAAGCGCGGCAATGAGCGGCTCCGCAGCCTGCTCGTCATCGGCGCTCAATCGATGCTGCGACGCTACGGCGAAGGCCGCCATCCCGACGACCCGCTTGCCCAGTGGGCCCGCGCACTCCTCAAGCGAAAGCCCCGCAACGTGGTCGCCGTCGCGCTCGCCAACAAGCTTGCCCGCATCGCCTGGCGCGTCGCCGTCAGCGGGCAGCCCTATCGAGCCCGCCGCGCGTAATCGAAACTTGCGACACAAGGTGACGGACCGCCGTGCAGAACACGCAGCCGCATAGGCCGAAATCCTCATGGGCCGTTTCTGGCCGTAAGTATGATCGGGTCAACGCGGCCAGAGCGAAGCTCCATCTTGGCCCGGGCATGCTCAAAAGCCCATCTCTCGTGGCCGAATACATGTACGTCGCACAACGTCCCCGCCTTGACCGGTCGGGAAGGTCCATACATGAGGGCCGGGTTCTCGGTGTGTCCGGTCGATCTCCTCAGCGAATCGGGTTGTGGACGGTGACCAGCTTGGTGCCGTCGGGGAATGTCGCCTCGATTTGGATGTCGTGGATCGTCTCGGCGATGCCGGCCATCACCTGGTCCCGCCGCAGCACCTCGGCCCCGTCGCGCATCAGCGCGGCAACGCTCGTTCCGTCGCGCGCGCCCTCGATGATGAAGTCACTGATCAGCGCGATGGCCTCCGGATAGTTCAGCTTGACCCCACGCTCCAGGCGGCGGCGCGCGACCATCGCCGCCATGGCGACGAGCAGCTTGTCCTTCTCCCGCGGTGTCAGGTGCACGGACCCGTCTCCCCCTACGGTTCGGCCTGCCAGACGGCCGGCGGCCGCGCCGGCAACCCCGCGACCGCTTGGCGAAAAGCGCTCCAAAACCCGGCATAGGCCCGGCGCAGCACGGCTGCGTCGCGGCTCAGCCAGCGGCCGATCAGGACCTCACCGATCAACGTGAACCCGGACTTGAGGCTACCGGCTGCCGCAGTCTCCAGCAATGCGCGCGCGAGCGCCAGCCGGCCCGGCGCGTCCTCGCCGACATAGATCAGCGTCGCCAGCGCATGGGCGCCGTCGAAGCCCGCTCTGGCCGCGACGATGCGGCCGATATTGCCGTCCAGGTGCAACGCGTCGCACCACGTCAACCGGCCCCCGGTCGACACCTCCCAGGCCTCGCGGACGAGGCCGTGGGTCAGGCGCTCGCCCATCGCCGTGCGGCCCAACACCAGGATCTCACCGGCCAGCAGGCAGCCGCCCGGCGCCACGTCCGCCCGCGTGCGCCGCCGCAGCCGGGCGCCGTCGAAGACGATGGTTTCCTGCGGCATCCACTCCAACCAACCGCCCGCCTCGACGCGCAGATCGATGTTGCAGCGGCAATCGGCCCCGGTCGAGCGATAGATCTTCTCCGCCGCCTGACTGGTGATCAACGCCGCGCTGTCGCGCTCCGCGGCGAAGCGCATGTCCAACCGGTCGCCGCCGACCAGCCCACCCGACGTCGTCACGACGACGGCGGTGGGAACGTCGTCGGACGGCGCGCGTGGCAGCAGCAACCGAAGAGGATCGTGCGCATAGGTGCGGCCTTGCCGGGTCAGGCCGTCGGCGTGGGCGAAAGCCAGCTGTGCCGCGCCGTGGGCCATGCGCCATCTCCTTGCAACCGGCCGCGCCTGGGAGCAAGCGGCATGCACCGGGTGCAATCATCGATCCGTCGGCGCCGTTGCGGATGCCACACCGGCACCCCACAATATATAGCAAGGCGGGCAGGGAACGACGTTGTGTCCAGCGAGCATCAGGGCGACGCCAACCGGCCGCCCCCGAACATCCGTTTTTTCACGCTCGGCGGCAGACAATTCTGGGCCGATGTGTTCGTCTACGCCGGCTGGCGCGTACAGGAAAACGCGCTGACCGGGCACCACCGGCTGCTCGATCCCAAGGACGTGCGGCACTGTATCGGGACCCTGGAGCAGTGCCGCACGGCGTTCGACGAACAGCGCCGGGCCCTCGGCATTGCCCCGCGCGGCCGGCATCTGGTGCTCTTGATCCACGGGCTCGGCCGGTCCAGGGACTCGTTCGCGGTTCTGGAAAACACCCTCCGGGACGCCGGCTTCGAGGCGATGGCGATCAGCTATCCCAGCACCAGGCGCAGCCTCACCGAACACGGCGACCGGCTCGAGCAGCTGCTCGACGGTCTAATCGACGTGGATACGGTCTCGTTCGTGACCCACAGCCTCGGCGGGTTGCTGGTCCGCGAGGTGCTGGGCCGCGACAGCGCCTGGCGCGGCCGCATCGCGCTAGGCTGCGCGGTCATGCTGGCCCCGCCGAACCAGGGCGCGGCGATCGCCGATGCCATGCAGGGCTTCACGCCCTACCATCTTCTGTTCGGCGACAGCGGCCGGGCCGTGACGCGCGAGGCCGCGGCGATGCTGCCCCCGCTGCCGCTGCCGTTCGGCATCATCGCCGGTGGGCGTGGCGACGACGCCGGCAACAACCCGCTGCTCGAGGGCGACGATGACGGCGTCGTCAAGGTCGCCGAAACGCGGCTTCCCGGCGCCGCCGATTTCCTGCTGGTCAACGTTCTCCACAGCTTCATCATGGACCATGCCGAGACTGTCTTCGCGGTGCGGCGATTCCTCGAGACCGGGCGTTTTGCGGGCGAGTTTCCGGGCGATCCGCCGCCGGATTAGGCGAAACGGCCGTTTTTTGTCCGCTTGCGTTGAGAATCGGTTCACTGGCTGCGACTACAATGCGCATGTTAGATGAGCGCGCTTGTGAAGATCCCACAGGGCAGCCTCCCCACAATCGAGGCCGTCGGTGGCGAAGCCGGGTTCTTCGCCGCCGGCGATGGCATGCGTATGCGCTACGCGCACTGGCCTGCGGCCGTCGCCGGCGCGCCCACGGTGCTCTACTTGAACGGCCGGACCGAATTCATTGAGAAGAACCTGGACACGGTGGTCGCTCTGCGCGACCGCGGCTACCAGGTATGGACCGTGGAATGGCGTGGTCAGGGCCTCTCGCAGCGGCTGTTGGATGATCCCCACAGGGGCTACATTGCCAGCTATGAGGACTATCTCCGGGATCTGACGGCGTTCGTCGACGGCGTCGTCGCCCCCGCGGCGCCGGGCACCAAGATCCTGCTCGCCCACTCGATGGGCGGCCACCTCGCCCTGCGGTATCTGCATGACCGGCCCGACGTCTTCGCCGCCGCCGTTCTGTCCGCCCCGATGGTTGATATCGAGCTCGGCGGCTTCTTCTCACGGCTTTTCGCCACGCTGCTGGCGCGGGTGGCCGTCTGGACCGGCCAGCACACACGCTATGTGCCCGGAGCCGGCGGCTATGGCGTGGATGGCCATGAGTTCGAGGACAACCGGCTGACGACCGATCCCCAGCGGTTCGCGCGCCAGCATGACTACCTCGCCCGGCGACCGGAGCTGGCGCTGGGCGGGCTGACCCTCGGTTGGCTCGATGCGACGATCCGGTCGATCGAGATCCTGCGGGCGCCGGCCTATGCGGCGGCGATCACGACGCCGGTGCTGATGGCGCGGCCACGGACCGATCGCATCGTCTCCAACGCCGCGCTCGAGGCGCTATGTGAGGCGATGCCCGACTGCCGGACGCACGAGATCGTCGGCGCCGAACACGAGCTGCTGCTGGAGCGGGACGAGTTGCGCGACCAGTTCTGGCAGGCTTTTGACACCTTTGTCGGCCAGCGGGCAGCCTAACGGAGACCGCGCCCGATCATCGCCCTCGACGCGGCTGGTCAGGCGGTCGAGCGCGTCAACTCGTAAGAGTCGCCGAGCGCCTTGGCGGCGGCGGCGCGAATGGCGTCGACGGTCTCGAAACGGCGTCCATCAAGATGCTTCAGCTTGGGATGGGCCGTATAGAACTCATATCGTGCGTCGAGGCTCAACGCGTGGCCGACAATCTGCTCGTCGACCGTGATGACGTGGTGCGCAACGGACAAAGTGGGAGTCCTCCTCACCTTTCGAACCGGCGCCAGGAACCTTGCGGGCGGTCGTCGAAACCGCCACCTCCTCACCCGCGCTGCTGTATTCAGACAGGGACGGTTTGGCCCGACAGCAACCGTGGGCGATCCGGCAGGAATATTTGGCGCACCATACATGGATTCGTTCGATCTGGCTATTCCGACAATCCACTGTGTCGGTAACACGCGATATGTCCGGTTTATGTACCAGATGATCTGTCCGGTTTTAGAACGCCTCCAAGCCATGGAGGGAGGCGATGCGTCGGACGGAGCAGGTACAGGGACTGAGATTGATGAAGTTCGAGGAGGTTTACGGGCGCACCCATCGGGGTGGCTTGAGCCAGGCGGAGGCGGCGGAGGTTCTGGGTGTCTCGGAGCGCACCTTCCGGCGCTGGCGCGACCGCTACGAGGCGGAGGGAGCCGACGGTCTCTAGGACCGCCGCCTGGGCCGCCTCTCGGCGCGGCGCGCGCCGGTGGACGAGGTGGCGCGGGTGCTGGAGTTGTTCGACACCCGCTACTGGGACTTCACGGCCAAGCACTTCCACGAGAAGCTGGTGGCCGATCACGGCTTCAAGCGCAGCTACAACTGGCTGCGGCTGAGCTTGCAAGCCCATGGGCGCAGGCGCGCGGCGCCCAGGCGTGGGGCGCACCGGCGCAAGCGGCCGCGCCGTGCCCTGCCCGGCATGATGTTGCACCAGGACGGCTCGAGCCACGAGTGGGTCCCCGGTCGATGGTGGGACCTGATCGTCACCATGGACGATGCGACCAGCGATATCTACTCGGCCTTCTTCGTCGCCGAAGAGGGCACCATGTCGAGCTTCCAGGGGGTGTCCGAGGCGATCCGGGCCAAGGGCCTGTTCTGCTCGCTCTACGCCGACCGCGCCAGCCACTACTGGAACACGCCCGAGGCCGGCGGCAAGGTGGACAAGGACACCCCGACCCAGGTCGGCCGCGCCCTGGCGCAGCTCGGCATCGAGTTGATCCCGGCCTACTCGCCCGAGGCAAGGGGGCGCTCGGAGCGCATGTTCGGCACCTTGCAGAAGCGCCTGCCCCAGGAACTCAGGCTCTCCGGCATCACCGACATGGTCGAGGCCAACCGCTTCCTCAAGGAGGTCTTCCTGCCACAACACAACGCCCGCTTCGCGACCCCGGCCGAGGACTAGGGCACCGCCTTCGTCCCCTTCACCGGCGCGCTCGACGACATCCTGTGCATCCACGAGGAACGCACCGTCTCAAACGACAACACGGTGCGCTACAAGCGCCTGGCACTTCAGATCCCCGCCGGCCGCCACCGCCGCCATTACGTCAAGGCCAGGGTCCGCGTCCACGAATACCCCGACGGCACAATGGCCGTCTTCCATGGACCGCGATGTCTGGCGCGATACCACGCCGATGGCCAACCGATCGACAGCCAAACCCGCGAGGCCGCGTGACCCGCTTCGACGCGACCGACCGGCGCCCTGTGGGGAAGTGGACAGCCGCTCCGCGACCGACCACTTCCCCACAGGGCCAGAAACCGCAACAGAAGCGGTCAACTCATATGGTACATAAACCGGTCAACTCAGAATGTTCTCGACATTCCGACAATCCACTGCCGGCGGGAGAGCGCTCTTCTGACGAAGATGGTTCTACTAGGCCCGCGCCAGCGCGGCGACCGGGCGCTCGTCGATCGGCCAGTGCAGCAGCGCCGAGACGACGCCCAGGGCCACGCCGCCCCACCAGACGGCCGCATAGGATCCGGTCGCATCGAAGGCAACGCCGCCCAGCCAGATGCCGAGAAAGGCGCCGATTTGATGGTTGAAGAAGACGATGCCGAACAGGGTCGCGAGATAGCGCGTCCCAAAGATCTGACCGACCAGGCCGGTCGTCAGCGGCACCGTCGACAGCCACAACAGGCCGATCGCCGCGGCGAATGCGAGGGTCGAGAACGTCGACACCGGCACCAGCACGAAGGCCGCGATGGCGATGGCGCGGCTCGTGTAGATGATGCTCAGCAGGTACTTCTTCGATAAGCGCCCGCCCAGCACGCCGGCGGTGTAGGAGCCGACGATGTTGAACAAGCCGATCAGCGCCAGCGCCCAGGCCCCGACCCGGCTATCCAATCCCTGGTCGATCAGGTAAGCCGGCAAGTGCGTCGCGATGAATGCGACGTGGAAACCGCAGACGAAGAAGCCGCCGTTGAGGTAGCGATAGCCGGGATGCCGGGCGGCCTCGCGCAACGCCTGGCCCAGGCTCTGCTCGCGCACGGCCGTGAGGTCACTCTTACCGGCCAGTGCGGCGGCCAGCGGGGTCATGACGAACGCGCCGAGGCCCAGCAGCACGAGTGCGATCGACCAGCCATAGTTCTGCAGGAATGCCTGGCCCGCCGGCACCCAGATGAACTGGCCCAGCGACCCCGCGGCGGTCCCCAACCCCAGTGCCCAGGAGCGTTTCTCCGGCGCCATGGCCCGGGCCATGGCCGCGAGCACCAGCGTGAACGTCCCCGACAGTCCCAGGCCGACCAGAAAGCCGGCGCTCAACGTCAGGGTCGTCAAATCGCTGGCCTGGGACATCAGCAACAGGCCGGCGCCGTAGAGGATGCTGCCGATCGCGACCATGCGGGCGGTGCCGTAGCGGTCGGCGAGGGCGCCGGCGAACGGCTGCGAGGCGCCCCAGATCAGGTTCTGCAGCGCGATCGCAAAGGCGAAGATGCTGCGCCCGAAGCCCAGGTCATGGCTGATCGGGTGCAGGAACAGGCCGAGCGAGGACCGCAGGCCGACCGAGACCAGCAGCACGGTACAGGCCGCCAGCAGCACGATCGTCGCCGGCCATCCCAGCCCGGCAAGGCCGCGCGCCCGTGCGGTCTCGCTCATGCGATCGGCGTCAGCACCGGCTCGCCGGCGAAGTGCGCCTTCAGATTATCGACGACGAGGTTCGCCATGGCCATGCGGGTTTCGTTCGTCGCGCTGGCCTGGTGCGGCTGCAACACGACGTTGTCCATCGCACACAATGCGCCGGGGACATTGGGCTCATCGGCAAAGACGTCAAGCCCGGCACCGGCGATCCCGCCGCCGACCAGCGCGCCGACCAGCGCGGCTTCATCGACGACCGAGCCGCGGGCGACATTGACCAGGACCCCCGCGGGGCCCAGGGCGTCCAGGACCGCCGTGCCGACGAGGCCGCGCGTCGCCTCGCCGCCGGGGCACGACAGCACCAGAATGTCGCTGTCCCGGGCCAACGCCACCACCTCGGCGTAGTAGCGCAGGCCCGCGTCCGGCTGCTCGCGCCGGCCGTGATAGGCGACGTTCATGCCGAACGCCTGGGCCCGGTGCGCGATCGCCCGGCCAATGCGGCCGAGGCCAACGATGCCGAGGCGCCGGCCGCCGACCCTGGTCGTCAGGCGCATCGCGCCACCTTGCCAGGCGCCGCTGCGCACGTAGCGGTCGCCCTCGCAGACGCGCCGCTGGACGGCGAGCAGCAGCGCCAGCGCCATGTCCGCGACATCCTCGGTCAGCACGTCGGGGGTGTTGGTCACGACGACGCCATGTTCGCGCGCCGCCGCCAGGTCGATGGCGTCGACGCCGACGCCATAGCTGGCGATGATCTCGAGTTGCGGCAGCCGCGCGATCAAGGCCCGGTCGGCACCGACCTCCGCGCGCGTCGCAATCGCCCGCACATCGCTCGCGACCCGCGCGACGAGCGCCTCGCGATCGGCGGCCTCGTACAGGATGTGCGTGGCGAACATGCCTTCGACGGTTGCCATGACCTGCGGCATGATCGGCGCGACCACCAGAATATCCGGCTTCATGCTGACCTTGTGCTCGTGGATCCAACGGCTTGCCGGACGTCAGCCTACGGCAAGACGAAGCGGGCGCAAACCTCCGCCAGCGGCCTTTCATGCATCATCGTAGATTGTCATTTGCCGTTGCCCGTCAAGGCGATGATGGCGGAGCTCTATGGTGCCACCGACGGCCTGTGCGGCGGCAAGGGCGGCTCGATGCATATCGCCGACCTCGAAAAAGGCATGATGGGAGCCAACGGTATCGTCGGCGGCGGCCCGCCGCTGATCTGCGGCGCCGCGCTGGCCGCCAAGACGCTGGGCACTGGCGGCGTCGCCGTGGCCTTCGTCGGCGACGGCGGCTCGAACCAGGGGACGACCCTGGAGTCCTTCAACTTGGCCCGGGTCTGGGACCTGCCGGCGATTTTCGTCGTCGAGGACAATGGCTATGCCGAGGCGACCGCCAGCGAGTGGGCGGTCGGCGGCGATATCGTCAAGCGGGCCGAGGGCTTCGGCATCCCCGGCTACAAGCTCGACGGCCACGATTTCTTCGCCGTGCACGAGGTTGCGCGCGAGGCCGTGCGGCGCGCCCGCGACGGCGGCGGGCCGACCGTCCTCCATGTCAAGCTCGCCCGCTACTACGGCCACTTCGAGGGTGATGCAAGGACCTACCGGGGGCCGGGCGAGGTCGAGCAGCTGCGTGAGGAGAAGGACTGCCTGGCGCTGTTCCGCAGCCGCGTGACCGAGGCCGGCCTGTTGGAGCCGGCGCAGTTCGACGAGATCGACCACGCCGCCGTGGCCTTGATCGACGAGGCCGTGGCCGCCGCCAAGGCGTCGCCGCAGCCGGCCGCGGACAAGCTCTTGACCGACGTCTACGTCGCGTATTGAGGGAGGGCGTCATGGCAACGAAGTCATTCCGACAAGCGATCAACGAAGCCTTGGCGCAGGAGATGCGCCGCGATTCCACCATCGTCGTGATGGGCGAGGACGTGTCCGGCGGCCTCGGCGCGCCGGGTGAGCAGGACGCCTGGGGCGGCCCCCTCGGCGTGACCAAGGGCCTGATGCCGGAGTTCGGGCGGACGCGCGTGCTCGACACGCCGATCACGGAGAGCGCCTTCATCGGCGCCGCCGTCGGCGCCGCGGCGACGGGGCTGCGCCCGGTGGCCGAGTTGATGTTCGTCGACTTCATGGGCGTCTGCTTCGACCAGATCTTCAACCAGGCCGCCAAATTCCGCTACATGTTCGGCGGCAGGGCGGTGACGCCCATTGTGATCCGCACGATGTATGGCGCCGGCCTGCGCGCGGCGAGCCAGCACAGCCAGTGCCTCTATCCGATCTTCACCCACATCCCGGGCCTCAAGGTCGTCATCCCGTCGTCGCCCTATGAGGCCAAGGGGCTGTTGACCCAGGCGATCCGCGACGACGACCCCGTCATGTTCTTCGAGCACAAGGCGATGTACGACGACGAGGAGGAGGTGCCGGAGGAGGCCTACACGATCCCGTTCGGCGAGGCGAACCTGACGCGCGAGGGCGACGACGTGACGATCTTCGCGATCGGCCGCATGGTCCAGTTCGCCAACCAGGCGGCCGACAACCTGGAGAAGGACGGCATCTCCTGCACCGTGATCGACCCGCGCACGACGTCGCCCCTCGACGAGGAGACGATCATCGAGGCGGTCGAGGAGACCGGCCGGCTGGTCGTCGTCGACGAGGCGCACCCGCGCTGCAACATGGCGACCGACGTCGCCGCGCTCGTCGCTCAGAATGCGTTCGATGCCCTCGAGGCGCCGATCAAGATGGTGACGCCGCCGCATACGCCGGTGCCGTTCTCGCCGGCGCTCGAGGACATCTACATCCCGAGCGTCGACAAGATCGAGGCAGCGGTGCGCGAGATCGCGGGCAAGACCTCGTGAGCGACGCGATCCGGACCATCAGGATGCCCAAATGGGGCCTCGCCATGACCGAGGGCATGGTCGCCGAGTGGCGCATCGCGGAGGGCAGCGAGATCACCGTCGGCGACGAAATCATGGAGATCGAGACGGCGAAGATCACGAACGTCTTCGAATCGCCAGTTGCCGGCACGCTGCGCCGCTGCGTCACCGCCGCCGGCGAGACCGTGCCGGTCGGCGCGTTGCTCGGCGTCGCCGCCGACGCCGACGTGTCAGACGCGGACATCGAGGCCTTCGTCGCCGACTTTCTCGCCAACTTCGACGCCACGGCGGCCGCGGCGGAAGCGGCCGGGCCGCAATACGAGACGGTCGAGGCCGCTGGCCGTTTGATCCGCTATTCGCTTCTGGGTGAAGGCGGAGCGGTGCCTCACGGGGCGGTGCCCCTGATCCTTATCCACGGCTTCGGCGGCGACCTCAACACCTGGATGTTCAATCACCTGGCGCTGGCCGAGGACCGGCCCGTCTATGCACTCGACCTGCCGGGCCATGGCGGCTCGGCCAAGGATGTCGGTGCCGGCGACGTTGCTGCCATGGCCGCCGTCCTCGCCGCGTTCATGGCGGCGCTCGGCATCGAGCGGGCGCATCTCGCCGGCCATTCACTCGGCGCCGCCACGGCGCTCCAGCTGGCGCTGGACGCGCCCGACACCGTCGCCTCGGCCACCCTGATCTGCCCGGCCGGCCTCGGCGCCGACGTCAACATGGACTACATCGAGGGCTTCATCGCCGCCGGCCGCCGCAAGGCGCTGAAGCCGGTGCTCGAGATGTTGTTCGCCGATGCGAACCTGGTCAGCCGCGACATGATCAACGACGTGCTCAAATACAAGCGGCTCGATGGCGTCGAGGCGGCGCTCAAGGCGATTGCCGCCGCCGTGTTCGCCGACAATCGCCAGGCCCTCGTGCTGCGCGATAGGCTCGGCGAAGTGGCGGCGCCGGTCCAGGTCATCTGGGGCCGCCAGGACCGCATCGTGCCGGCCGCCCACGCCGCGGGCCTGCCCGAGGCCATCGCCGTGCACCTGCTGGACGACGCCGGCCACATGGCCCACATGGAGCGCGCCGGCGACGTCAACGCGCTGATCGCGGGGTTCGTGACGGATTAGTGCCTTCTACCCGATCGTGAGGGCTGGGCTAAGGCTAGCGTGCCGCTCAGCGCTCTACAGGCAGCATCACTGAGGGTTTATTCCCCCTCCGATCGCCGCGGCGACGCCGCCGCCGCTGCTGGCGGCAAACGGTTCTTGTTCGAACCCAGTGGTCGCGACGGCCGCGCAGGCCTCGGCCCCTTGGGCGTATGAATCGTCGGCCAAGACGAAGATGGGATCGGTGCTCTGGTCGATCTCGCCCTCGATACGGGCCAAGCTCGCTTGCCACTCCGTTTTGGTGGCTCGTGCTATATCAACGATAATGTTTATACTTCGGCCACGAATTGTGGCCAGTGCGGTGGTCAACAGGGTGAAGAAGTCACCAGAGATCTGGCCGCCGGATCCTGCTACGCCTCTTGTCCCGCCGCCGCCGCCGCCGGTCCTAGCAGACGCTTCGACCGCAGATGCTGGCCGGGCCAAGAACTCCGTCGTGCCCAGCATTCTCTGAACGGCTGCAAGCACGTCGTCAGTCCGGCTCTGCTGCACAGGCGTCTGTTGGCTCCGAATGGTCTGTGCCTGTTGGTCATCAAACCACGGCAGCTGCTGGGCGAGGAAGGAGCGTTTTTTCGCGACGTCATCAAGCGTGGCCACGGACTCAGACGTGAGCCGGCCGCCAGCTCCGACGACCCTATCAAGTGCAATCTCGAGCGCCTTGGCGGCCAGGGCAACAGAAACGAGTCGGTTCAAGTAGGGCGTCTCGACGTCGTTCAACGTGACGACCCTTTGCCGCAGCTCGGCCTGCTTTGTGGCCGCTGCGTTGGCCGCCTGCTCTGCCAGTGCGGCTCCACTCGCACCCGCGTAGCGGGCGCATTGTCTGGCGTAGTCGGCTGCCCGCTGAGCATTGTCCGCCGCCGCGTCTCCGTTGACGATCGCGGCCGTCATCCGCCCCACCTCATCGGACGAGATTGCAATCCCCTGCGCTTGCGCCTGCCCAATTCCGATAAGCAACGCGACAAGCGCCGTCGCGACGCTGACCGTCGGCTGTGTTTTCGACCAGTCCATCATCCGTGTCCTCCCTGGGCGTCGGGCGCCTCAGTAGCGGTAGGTCACTCCCATGGTGACGATGTTGCGCCGGGTCTCGGACTCGGCGCGGTTGGAATCGTTGCGCGCATAGGCGTAAGAGAGATCGGCCGACAGCCTGGCGCTGAGTGGGGCGAACAGGACCACACCGAGGGAATAGTTGTCCTGCTCGCGCCGCGGCGTCGCTCTGAAGTTG
>CBDHDN010000036.1:0-21728 GCA_965261585.1 Alphaproteobacteria bacterium | reverse complement strand
CCCGCCTCCGGCGCGAACGGCGCGGCGTGGCGCTCCACGGTGGCGCCGAGGCCCTGCGCCATATCGGTCAGCACGTGGTCGTCCCTGATGCGCAAGACGCCATCCGACAGGACCTGCACCGGCACATGGCGGTTGCCGATGTGCCAGGCCAGGCGCGCCGTCGCCGCCGCTGTCGCGGCGTGCAGGTCGGCCACCGGCTCGGCCGCGGCGCGCACGCGAACATAGCCGCCGCCGGCCAGTGCCAGTCCGTCGCCGTCGCTCAGCAGCGTCGCCTCCGGCAGGTCCAGCATGAATGCCTCGCCGTTATCGTCGCGCAGCCGGAAGCGCCTGCGGTGCCGCTCGTCGAATGCCAGCGTCGCCTCGGCGACGGCCTCGGCCGCCGGCCAGGTACCCGATGTCTTGACTGCCACGGCGCGCCGCATCGCCTAGAACAGGAAATAGCGCTGCGCCATCGCCAGCTCCTCGGCCGGCTCGCAGGTCAGCAGTTCACCGTCCGCCCGCACTTCGTAGGTCTCGGGGTCGACCTCGATCGCCGGTGTCGCGGCATTGAGGACCATGTCGTGCTTGCGCACCTGCCGCGTCCCGCTCACCGCGACGACCGTTTTCGCCAGGGCCAACGCGTCGGCGACGCCTTCGTCGCAGGCGGCCTGCGAGACAAACGTCACGGAACTCGCGGTCAGCGCGCGGCCCAGGGTAGCGAACATCGGCCGGTAGTGAACCGGCTGCGGCGTCGGGATCGAGGCGTTGGGGTCGCCCATCGCCGCCGCGGCGATCGTCCCGCACTTCACGACCAGGTCGGGCTTGACGCCGAAATACATCGGCTTCCACAGCACCAGATCGGCCAGCTTGCCGACGGCGATGGAACCGATGTGCCCGGCGATGCCGTGGGCGATCGCCGGGTTGATGGTGTATTTGGCGATATAGCGCTTGGCCCGCAAATTGTCGTTGTCGCCGCTTTCCTCGGCCAGCCGGCCGCGCTGCTTCTTCATCTTGTCGGCGGTCTGCCAGGTGCGGATGATGACCTCGCCGACCCGGCCCATGGCCTGACTGTCCGAGGCGATCATCGAGAACGCGCCGAGGTCGTGCAGGATGTCCTCGGCGGCGATCGTCTCGCGGCGGATGCGGCTTTCCGCGAACGCGACATCCTCGGCGATGCGCGGGTCCAGGTGGTGGCAGACCATCAGCATGTCCAGATGCTCGTCGACGGTGTTCACCGTGAACGGGCGCGTCGGGTTGGTCGACGACGGCAGCACGTTGGCGGCGCCGCAGACCCGGATGATGTCCGGTGCATGGCCGCCGCCGGCGCCCTCGGTGTGATAGGCGTGGATCGTGCGGTCGCCGATCGCCGCCAGCGTCGTCTCGACGAAGCCGGATTCGTTCAGCGTGTCGGTGTGGATCGCGACCTGCACGTCCATGTCGTCGGCGACCCTGAGGCAGCAGTCGATCGCCGCCGGCGTCGTGCCCCAGTCCTCATGCAGCTTCAGGCCGCAGGCGCCGGCGCGCACCTGCTCGATCAGGGCCTCCGGCCTGCTGGCATTGCCCTTGCCGAAGAAGCCGAGGTTCATCGGCAGGCCTTCGGCCGCCTGCAGCATGCGCCCGATATGCCAGGGGCCGGGCGTACACGTCGTTGCGTTCGTGCCTTCGGCCGGCCCGGTACCGCCGCCGAGCATCGTCGTGATGCCGGAATAGAGCGCGTCGTCGACCTGCTGCGGTGAGATCCAGTGGATGTGGGCGTCGATGCCGCCGGCGGTCACGATGCGGCCCTCGCCAGCAATCGCCTCGGTGCCGGGCCCGATGACGATGTCGACGCCGGGTTGGATATCGGGGTTACCGGCCTTGCCGATCGCCGCGATGCGGCCGTCCCGGATGCCGATGTCAGCCTTGACGATGCCCCAGTGGTCGACGATCAGCGCGTTCGTGATGACCGTGTCGACGGCACCGCCGGCGCGGGCGATTTGCGACTGGCCCATGCCGTCGCGGATCACCTTGCCGCCGCCGAACTTGACCTCCTCGCCGTAGGTCGTGTGATCGGCCTCGACCTCGACGATCAACTCGGTGTCGGCAAGCCGCACCTTGTCGCCGACGGTGGGGCCGAACATGGCCGCATAGGCCGCCCGGTCGATCTTCGCCATGGGCTAGGCTCCGCCCGCGACGACGGGGCCGTTGACCAACCCGTTGAAGCCGTGCGCCACGTCGGCGCCGGCATAGCGCACCAGCGTCACGGTGCGGCTCTGCCCCGGCTCGAACCGCACCGCGGTGCCGGCGGCAATGTCGAGGCGATAGCCGCGCGTCGCCGCCCGGTCGAAATCGAGCGCCGTGTTCGTCTCGAAAAAATGGTAGTGCGAGCCCACCTGGATCGGCCGGTCCCCGGTATTGGCGATTGTGACCGTGACCGTCTCGCGGCCGGCGTTGAGCGTCAGCTCGCCATCGGCGATGAACAGCTCCCCCGGTATCATTAGACCGCCTTTCTGGCCCTGCCCAACGACGGGCCGAACCCTTCGACAAGCTCAGGGTAGGCCCTTTGTCGAGTTCGCGGAACGATATGAACATCGGCTCAGGCTAAGGCCCTCATGCTGAGCCTGTCGAAGTATGATGGGATGGACCTTCCCGACCCCACGTACGGGCTCGATAGTGGCCCATTGATTGCAGCGGCAATCATCCAGCGAGAGGAGGGAAGGTCCATGAACGACTCTACGGTAGGTAGGGATTGATTTGTCCAAGCGCGCGATGCAGCTTTGCGTGCAGACTGGCGACGACACGATTGTCGAGGAGACGCGAGTGCCGCGCGACGCGTTTGTCGCTGCCGTACAGCGATATCCAGGAGCGATCGTGGTGATGGAAGCGTGTGGCGGCGCGCACCATTGGGGACGGACGTTGCAGCTGCTGGGCCACGAGGTGCGGTTGATTGCGCCTTACGTCGCGAAGGCCTATCGCGACCCGGCGTGCAAGGACGATCGGCGCGATGCCCGGGCGATCACGGAAGCGGGTGGACGTCGGCACGTCCGTGCGATCCCGGTCAAGGACGAGGCAACGCAAGCACTGCAGCCGCTGGAGCGGATCGAGGCGCTCTATGCCCGCCAACGCACCCAGCTCGCCAACACGCTGCGAGGCCTGCTTGCGGAGTTCGGCATCGTCGTGCCGAAGGGACCCGCCCAGTTGACCCGCCGGCTTCCGGAACTGATGGCTTCGCGGCGTTGGGCGGTGGTGCCGGCGACGCTGCAGGAAGGGCTTTGCGATCTCTTCGGCCAGTTCGTGGCAACGGGCGAGAAGTTTGCTGAGGCGAAGCAGCGTCTGACGGCGGTGGCCGCACATGACGAGCGGGCGCGCCTGCTCACGAGCATACCGGGCTTCGGCCGGCTGGTCGCCGCGGGCTTCATCGCCGCGGTCGGCGATGCCTCCCGGTTCGCCTGCGGTCGCGATCTCGCCGCCTGGGTCGGGCTCACGCCGAAGCTCTATCAGAGCGGCGAGGCCCGGTTGCTGCTCGGCATCTCCAAGCGCGGCAATGAGCGGCTCCGCAGCCTGCTCGTCATCGGCGCTCAATCGATGCTGCGACGCTACGGCGAAGGCCGCCATCCCGACGACCCGCTTGCCCAGTGGGCCCGCGCACTCCTCAAGCGAAAGCCCCGCAACGTGGTCGCCGTCGCGCTCGCCAACAAGCTTGCCCGCATCGCCTGGCGCGTCGCCGTCAGCGGGCAGCCCTATCGAGCCCGCCGCGCGTAATCGAAACTTGCGACACAAGGTGACGGACCGCCGTGCAGAACACGCAGCCGCATAGGCCGAAATCCTCATGGGCCGTTTCTGGCCGTAAGTATGATCGGGTCAACGCGGCCAGAGCGAAGCTCCAACTTGGCCCGGGCATGCTCAAAAGCCCATCTCTCGTGGCCGAATACATGTACGTCGCACAACGTCCCCGCCTTGACCGGTCGGGAAGGTCCATACATGAGGGCCGGATGCTCGACGGATCAATATTCGGGGAAAACGAGGCGCTACCGGGCGTGACCGCCGCCGCGCAAACGCCGGCCGCGCCGGGCGCCTACGTCCTGGTCATCGATCTCGCCGCGCCGCTGACGCTCACCAACGCGCGGGCCGACGGCCACGTGCTGCCGCCCGGAACCTACGCCTACTGCGGCAGCGCCGGCGGCCCCGGCGGCCTGCGGGCCCGCATCGCCCGTCATTTGCGGCAGGCGAAGCCGCTGCGCTGGCACGTTGATGCGTTGACCGTCGCCGGCCGTGTCGTCAGTGTCGGCTGGACCCTGGACGTGACCGAATGCGCGCTGCTTGGCCGCGTGCTGGCGCTGCCCGGCTCACGGGTGCCGGTGCCCGGCTTCGGCAGCTCCGACTGCCGGCGCTGCCCGGCTCACCTCGTCACGGTGGCGGCCGGGTTCGATCCCGGAACGCTGTCGCTCGTTCGGGTTCAGCCGCTGCGGACGGTCGGTGGCGCCGGCTAGCTGGCGTCTCCGTCGATCTCGTCGAGGTAGTGCTGGATCAGAGCGAAGGCCTCGGGCGTGTCCCATTCGGCGGCGCCGGAGACGCGGCCGAGCTCGTTGCCCTCGGCATCGATGATGGCGGTTACCGGCAGCCCGCGCACGCCCATCGCCCGGGCGAACTTCAGCTTTACGTCCAGGTAGCTGTCGGGGCTGGCGATCTTCAGCTTCTTGAGGAACTTGTTGACCCGGGGCCAGCCGTCGCGGTCCTGGCTGAACAGCGCGACCTGAAAGCGGTCGGAGCCGAGCTCGGCCTGCAGGCGCTCCAGCGACGGCAGCTCGCGGATGCACGGCCTGCACCAGGTCGCCCAGAAGTTGACGACGACGACCCTGCCGCGGAAGTCGGCCAGCGTACGCTCACCGTCGTTCTCAGTGCTGAACGGCGTGTCCGGTGCTGGCACCGGCTCGTCATAGGCGGTAAAGTTCTGCACCGATCCGGAAATTGGCGGCTCGTCGGCGCGGGCACCCGAGCTGGACAACGGTGCCGACAAGGCCGTGGCAACCATGCCACTGATGACTGCGCCACGGATGATTGCGAGGACGAGCTTTTTCACGGGATCACCTTCCTGCCATGAGCCGCAAGACTACCAAAAATCCTGCCATCGCCCAGGCTGCCAACGCGCTGTGGGGCGGCCGATTCGCCGCCGGCCCGGCCGCGATCATGGAGCGCATCAACGCCTCCATCGACTTCGACCGACGCCTCTACGCCCAGGACATCGCCGGCAGCCAGGCCCATGCCCGCATGCTGGCCGACCAGGGCATCATTACGCACGAAGATGGTGATGCCATCGGTCGCGGTCTAGACACAATTTTGCGAGAGATCGAGGCCGGAAAGTTCACCTATTCGACGGCGCTGGAAGACATCCACATGAATGTCGAAGCGCGGCTGACGGAGTTGATCGGCGACGCCGCCGGGCGCTTGCATACCGGCCGGTCGCGCAACGACCAGGTGGCGACCGATCTGCGCCTGTGGGTCCGTGATGCGATCGACCAGCTGGACGGGGCGTTCATGGCCCTGCAGGGCGCGCTGATCGACAAGGCCGAGCGCTTTGCCAACACGGTGATGCCGGGCTTCACCCACCTGCAGACGGCCCAGCCCGTGACCTTCGGCCACCATATGATGGCCTATGTGGAGATGTTCGGGCGCGACCGCGGCCGCCTGGCCGATTGCCGGCGCGCGGCTCAACGAATGCCCCCTCGGCGCCGGCGGCCCTCGCCGGGCACCGCCGTTCCCCATCGACCGCGCGGCGACCGCCGCGGCCCTTGGCTTCGACCGGCCGGCCGCCAACTCCCTCGACGCCGTCTCCGACCGCGACTTCGCCATCGAGTTCCTCGGCGCCACCGCGCTCGCCGCGGTGCACGTCTCGCGCCTGGCCGAGGAGATCGTGCTGTGGTGCAGCCACGGCTTCGGCTTCATCCACCTGTCCGATGCGTTCACCACGGGCAGCTCGATCATGCCGCAGAAGCGCAACCCCGACGCCGCCGAGCTGGCGCGCGCCAAGGCCGGCCGCGTCATCGGCGCGCTCACGACCCTGCTGGTCGTCATGAAGGGGCTGCCGCTCGCCTACGGCAAGGACATGCAGGAGGACAAGGAGCCGGTGTTCGACGCCGCCGACAGCCTGGCCCTGATCGTCGACGCGAGCGCCGGCATGATCGCCGATATGGAGCCCAACCCGACCGCCATGCGCACGGCGGCCGAGCAGGGTTATGCAACGGCGACGGATTTGGCCGACTGGCTGGTCCGCGTCGCCGGCCTGCCGTTCCGCGAGGCCCATCGCCTGACCGGCGCGATCGTGCGCCGGGCCGAGGACAGGGGCGTCCCCCTCGCCGAGTTGTCGCTTGCCGAGCTGCGCGAGGTCGCGCCGCAGATCGACGAGGGCGTGTATGATGTGCTGTCCGTCGAAGCCTCCGTCGCCAGCCGGGCGAGCGTCGGCGGCACGGCGCCCGCGCGGGTGCGCGAAGCGGCGGCGGCGGCGAGACGCCGGTTTCTGGCGACCGGGGACGGCTGATGTGTGATCGATTGAGGCAGGTCGGGCTGGCCCTTTTGATGGTGCTGGCCCTGGTGGCGTGCGGCAAGGCGGGCTCGCCAGAGCCGCCGGAAGACAGCCCCAACACGTTCCCGCGCGTCTACCCCTCGCGATGAGCGCGTTCGCCTATCGCCGGGGCCAGCTGTGGGCCGAGGACGTGGCGGTCGCCGAGATCGCCGCCGCGGTCGGTACGCCGTTCTACTGCTACGCGTCGGCTGCGATCGAACTGGCCTACGGCGCCTTCGTCGCGGCCTTCGCCGGCCAGCCGGCGCGCATCTGCTATGCCCTGAAGGCGAACTCGAACCTCGCCGTCGTGCGCACGCTGGCCGAACTCGGCGCCGGCGCCGACGTCGTCTCCGAGGGCGAGTTGCGGCGGGCGCTCGCCGCCGGGGTGCGGCCCGAGCGCATCGTCTTCTCCGGCGTCGGCAAGAGCGCCGACGAGCTGCGCCTGGCTTTGGCCGAGGGCATCGGTCAGTTCAACGTCGAGTCCGAATCCGAGCTCGCGCAGCTGTCCGCGCTGGCCGCGGCCGCCGGCGCGCCCGCCACGATCGCGATCCGCGTCAACCCCGACGTCGACGCGCACACCCACGACAAGGTCACGACCGGCCGGCGCGGAAACAAGTTCGGCATCGACATCGACCGGGCGCCCGAGGTCTTCGCCCGCGCCGCCGCCCTGCCGGCCATCGACGCGACCGGCATCGCCGTCCATATCGGCAGCCAGCTGACCGACCTGGCGCCCTATCGCGCGGCCTTCACGCGCGTCGCCGCGCTGGCCGAACGCTTGCGCGCCGCCGGCCATGCGATCGGCCACCTGGATCTCGGCGGCGGCCTCGGCATCGCCTACCGCGACGAGGCGCCGCCGGCGCCGGCCGCCTATGCGGCGCTGGTCGCCGAGAGTGTGGGCCACCTGGGCTGCCGCCTGACTATCGAGCCCGGCCGCGCGATCGTCGGCGCCGCCGGTGTCGTCGTCGCCCGCGTGCTCTACGTCAAGGAGGGCGGCGCCCGCACCTTCGTCATCATCGACGCGGCGATGAACGACCTGCTGCGGCCGACGCTCTACGGCGCCTGGCACCATATCCGCCCGGTCGTCGAGCCGCTGGCCAACGCGACGCTGGCGCCGGCCGACGTCGCCGGGCCGGTCTGCGAGACCGGCGACACCTTCGCGACCGACCGCATGCTGCCGCCGCTGGCGGCGGATCAATTGGTCGTGTTCGACGATGCCGGCGCTTACGGAGCGGTCATGGCATCGGGCTATAATAGTCGTCCCTTGATTCCAGAGGTGTTAGTCAGGGAGGATGTCTACGCGGTCGTGCGGCCGCGCCAGAGTTACGACGAGATGCTTGCCCAGGATCGGATGCCGCCATGGCTCGAGAGGATACCGGCCCAGCGCGGCGTCGTGTAAGCGCCACGCCAAGCCGCCCAAGACTTCCCGCGTCGCTGCGCTGGCGCCAGGCGCTGGCGCGCCTGGTTCTGTTCTGGGAGCGCTTGTGGCCGGCGCTGTGGCCGCCGCTCGGCGTCGCCGGCGCCTTCATCGCGGTGGCGCTGCTCGACGTGCTGCCGCTATTGCCGGCTTGGCTGCATGCCGCCGTGCTGGTCGCGTTCGCCATCGTCTTCCTGGCGGCCCTGGCGCGGCGCCTGCTGCCGCTGCGTTTCCCGCGCCCGCAGGAGGGGCGCCGCCGGCTCGAGATCGCCAGCGGTCTCACCCACCGGCCGCTCAGCGTGCTCGACGACGAGCTTGCCGTCGGCAGCGGCGAAGCGGCCGGCGTTGCGCTGTGGCAGGCCCACGTCGCGCGGGCCCGGGCGGTCGTCGGCCGGCTGCGTATCGGCATGCCGCGCGCCGGGCTGACCGGCCACGACCCGCTGGCGCTGCGCGCCGTCATCGTGCTCGCCATCGTCATCGGTGCGACGGCGGCGGGCAGCGACGCCCCGGCGCGCCTCGACCGCGCCGTCGGCCCGGACCTGCGCGGCCTGTCGAAGATACCGCAGGCCACGTTCCAGCTGTGGGTCACGCCACCGCAACATACCGCCGTCGCGCCCTTGTTCTTCGAGGCCGCGCCGGCCCGTGATGCCGCGGGTGAGCCGGCGACGATCGCCGTGCCGGCTGGCAGTGTCGTGCTCGCCCAGGTGCATGACGGCCGCGGCCAGCCGACGCTGGCGATCGACGACGAGGCACACACGCTGCAGCCGGTCGATGAGCGCAGCTGGCGGATCGACCTGCCGATCGCGGCGGTCACCGCCGCCGAGGCTCTCGTCGCGCTCGAGCAGGACGGCAGAGAGCTGGCCGCCTGGCGCTTTGCCTTCATTCCGGACCGGCCGCCGACGGCCGCCTTCGCCGATCCGCCGGCGCAAACGCAACGGGCGGCCCTGCGCCTCGCCTACGCCGTCGGCGATGACTATGGCGTCACGCGGGTCGGCGCGCGCATCGCCCGCGTCGGCGGCACGGCCGACGAGGCCGACATCACGCTCGATCTGCCGCTGCCGGCCGGCGGCCTGCAGGCGGCCGAGGCCGTCACGTTCCACGACCTGACCGCCCATCCGTGGGCCGGCCTGCCGGTCACGATCCGCCTGGAGGCGCGCGATACCGGCAACCAGGTCGGTACCTCCGATGCGCTCGAGATCACGCTGCCGGAGCGCGAGTTCACGCATCCGGTGGCGCGCGAGATCGTCGCCCAGCGCAAGCGCCTGACCGTGACGCCCGAGGCCAAGATCCCGGTTGCCCAGGAGGTCCAGGCGATCGCCCGCCGGCCCGGCCGCTACCGTGACGACACGACCGTCTTCCTGGCGCTGATGGTCGCCCGCTCGCGCCTCGTGCACGGCCTCGACGACGACGTCGTCGAGCAGGTGCAGGCGCTGCTGTGGGACACCGCGCTGCGCGTCGAGGATGGCGGCCTGTCGCTCGCCGAACGCCAGTTGCGCGAGCTGCAGCGGCGCCTGCAGGAGGCGCTCGCCGAAGGCGCCGAGGACGCGGAGATCGAGCAGCTGCTCGAAGAGCTGCGGGCCGCGATCGACGAATACCTGAACGCGCTGGCCGAGAACCTGCGCCGCCAGATCGAGGAGGGTCGGATACCCGAGTTCGGGCAGATCGACCCCAACAGCATCATCGCCGATCGCCAGGACCTGGAGCGGCTGCTCGATCAGGCGCGCGACCTGGCCCGCATGGGCGCCCGCGACGCCGCCCGCGAGATGCTGAGCCAGCTGCAGGAGATGCTGGAGTCGCTGCAAGCGACGCCGCAGTTCGGCCCGCCCCAGGGCAGCCAGGAAGCCATGCGGATGATGGACGATCTGCAGAACCTCATCGAGGGCCAGCAGGAGCTGCTCGACCGCACGTTCCGGCAGGCCCAACAAGGCCAGCCGCCGCCCGACGGCGGCGCCGGCGATGCCGCCGACCAGGACGAGCTGCGCCGCCAGCTGGGCGAGCTGATGCGTCAGTTCGGTGAGCTTGCGGGCGAGATCCCCGGCGCCTTGGGGCGTGCCGAACAGGCCATGCGGCGCGCCGGCGAGGCGCTGAGCGAGGGCATGCCGAGCGATGCCGTCGGCCCCCAGGGCGAGGCCCTCGACCAGCTACGCCAGGGCGGCCAGGCGATGGCCGAAACACTGAGCCAGAACCCGGGGCAAGGCCAGGTCGGCCTGCAGCCGGGGCCGCTCGGCCAGCCCGGCCAGGGCCGCGACCCGCTGGGCCGGCGGCTCGACGGCAACCGCGGCTTCGACACCGGCACCGTGCGGATCCCCGATCAGGCCGACGTACAGCGGGCGCGCCAAATCCTCAACGAGTTGCGCCGCCGGTCCGGCGAGCGCCGCCGCCCCGAGCTCGAAAGGGAGTATATCGAGCGCTTGTTGCGCCGCTTCTGAGCTGCGCTATGTGACCGGCGCCGCCAGGGCCTCCTCGGCGGCGACGCACAGATCGCGCAGGCTGAACGGCTTGGCGATCACCCGATGGGTCAGCTCGTCGAGATTGTGGGCGCGCTGGCGTTCCGCCGCATAGCCGGTCATCAACAGGATGGCCATGTCCGGCCGATCCTTCGTCACCTTGAGCGCCAGCTCGATGCCGTCCATGCCGGGCATGACGATATCGGTAACCAGCAGGTCGAACCGGCCGGCCTGGATACGCTGCCAAGCCTCGATGCCGTCGACCGCCCGGTGGACATCGTGACCACGATGGCCGAGCGCCCGGCAGACGAACTCGCGCACGCCATCTTCGTCTTCGGCAACAAGGATTCTTGCCACGGGGACACCCCAATCGCGTTGGCCGGAACCGGTAGTTTCGAAGAGACCCGTAAAGCCGCAATTAACGCGGCCGAACGGGCGTCGCGGCGCTCAGACGGCGGCCGCGGCGGCTGTGCCGCGCCGCGGGATCGCCACGCGGAACAGCAGCGTGTAGAGGACCGGCACGACGCCCAGGGTCAAGACCGTGCCGACGGCCAGGCCGAAGGCGATCAGGCTGGCCAGGCCGAAGAACAGCGGGTCGCGCGAGATGATCAGCGGCATCAGGCCGAGGATCGTCGTCAGCGTCGTCATGACGATCGGCCGGAAGCGCGCCAGCGCCGCGCCGATGACCGCGTCATACGCCGCCTTGCCCGCGGCGATTTCCGCGTCGATGCGGTCGATCAGGACGATGCCGTTGTTGATGATGGTGATGCCGGCCAGGCTGAAGAAGCCGAGAATGGCGAAAAAGCTGAGCACGGCATTCATCGCCAGCAGGCCGAGGATGCCGCCGATGAAGGACAGCGGCACCGTGATCAGGATGATCGCCGGGCGGCGGAACGAGTTGAACTGCCAGATCAGCAGCACGACTATGGCGGCGAACGCGAACGGCATCTTGCCGAACAGCTTGCCCTGCGCCTCGGCCGACGCCTCGATCTCGCCGCCGACCTCCGACCGGTGGCCGGGCGCCAGCGCCAGCTCGCCGATGGCCGGCTCGAGCGCCGCCAACAGCTGTCCGGCCTTGAGAAATTGGTGCTTGGCCGAAACCGTAATCGTACGCTCCTGATCGCGCCGCTTGATGCGGCTGAACTGCCAGACCGCCTCGAAATCGGCGACCTGGGACAGCGGCACGTTGACGCCACGGGTCGCCGAATAGACCGCGACGTCGCGGATCGCGCCGAGCGCCGCCCGCTCGCTCTTGGCCGCCCGGACGATCACCGGGATCAATGCGTCGCCTTCGCGATAGTCGGTGATCTCGGTGCCGTCGATGTAGCTCGAGACCGACAGCGCGACCTCCTGGGACGTGAGGCCGGCCCGGCGCGCCCGCTGCTGGTCGACGAGCACCCTGATCTTGATGACCCGATCGTCCCAGTCGTGCTTGACGTCGAGCGTGCCGGGGATCGCCGCCAGCGCTTCGATTAGAGCGATCGCCTTGGCATACAGCTCGTCGGCGTCCGGGCCGATCAGGCGCACCTCCAACAGGCCCGTCTCGGTGCCGCCGAGCCACATCGGCTTGACCCGCCCACGCACTTCCGGAAACGCCGCAAGCAGCCGGGCGCGCGAACGGGCAACGGCCCCGGGAACCTGGGCGGCCGTCTCGGTGTTGACGACGACGAAGGCGAGGTGCGGGTCCGGGTCGATCGGCGCCAGCGACAGGAAAAAGCGCGGACCGCCGCTGCCGATATAGGCGATGCTGTCCGTCACCTCCGGGTTGGCCGCCTTGTCCTTCAGCCAGGCCGTGTAGCGCTGCACCACGGCGGCCGTCGCTGCGGTGTTCGTGCCGGCCGGCAGCTCGAAATAGACGAGGAACTGATTGCGGTCGCCCGGTGGAAAGAACTCCTTGACGACGAACCGCGCGCCGACGCCGGTGACGACCAGCGCCGCGACGACCAGGGCGAGGAACGCCAGGCGCGCCCGCAGCAGCGCCTCGAGCACGCCGCGGTAGCCGCGATAGACGGGGCCGGCATAGGGACCGCGCGCCGTCGCCTCGACTGCCGGCCGCGGCTTCACGCGCATGAACCAATAGGCCAGCGCCGGCGTCGCATACATCGACAGGAACCACGACCCGACGAGCAGGATCCCGATCACCAGGCCCAGCGAGCGCACGAACTCGCCGGCCGAGCCCGTCACCAGCAGCATCGGCACGAACGCGAACACCGTCGTCAGCGTCGAGGTCAGGAGCGGGATCGCCAGCGTCTGCCCGGCCGCGAGACAGGCATCGCGGCGCGCCTCGCCGCGCTCCAGGCGGCTGCGGATCTCCTCGGCGATGACGATGCCGTTGTCGACGAGCAGGCCCAATGCGATGATCATCGAGGCGATCGATACGCGCTCCAGCTCGACTCCGACGCGGCTCATCACGACAATGCCCAACAGCATCGCCATCGGCACGAAGACGCCGACGATCAGACCGGTGCGCACGCCCAGGAACAGCATGACGACGACGAGCACGACCGCCAGCGTCTGGTAGACGTTCAGGAGCGCGCCGTTGACCGTCTTTTCGACCAGCGCCGGCTGGAAGGTGGCGAAGTCGAGCACATAGCCGATCGGCAGTGTCGCCTCGAGCGCGCGCACGCGTGCCGTCAGGCGCTCGCCGAACTCGACGGCATTGACCCCGTCCAGCATCGCCACGCTGAGCACGATGGCCGGGCGGCCGTCGAAGAACACCGGCTTGTCGGGCGGGTCGACGAAGCCGCGTTTGATCGACAGCAGGTCGCGCAGATTGGCGACCTGCTGTGTCCCCGGGATCGGGATCAGTGCCTGGCGGATGTCGTCGACGCTTTCGAAATTGCCCGACGGCTCGATGATGACGTCGCGGCCCTCGACGTCGAAGCCGCCGCCGGGGAACAGGATATTTTGCTGCGCCAGCGTGTCGGCGATGACACCCGGGCTGATGCCCAGCTCGGCCAACTTGGCGTTGGAGAATTCGAGGAACACGCGCTCTTCCTGGACGCCGAACAGCTCGACCTTGCGCACGCCGTCGAGCGCGTGCAGCCGGTCGCGCAGGCGGCGGGCGACGATGCGCATCTCGGCCAGCGAGAAGCCGTCGCTCCACAGCGCGATCGTCGCCACCGCGGTATCGCCGAAGTCGTCATCGACAAAGGGTCCGAGCGTGCCGTCCGGCAGCGCCGGCTGGACGTCGCTCATTTTCGCGCGCAGATCCTTCCAGATGTCGTCGAAGCGCTCCGGCGCCACCTCGTCGCGCAGCGTGACGTGGATCAGCGACGTGCCGGTCTTCGATTCCGAGCGGATCTCGTCGACCTCCTGGATCGTGCGGATCTCCTCCTCGAGCCACCGCGTGATCAGGTCCTCGACCTTGGTCGGCTCGACGCCCGGCAGATGCGCCGCGACGATCGCCTCGCGGATGACGATGGCCGGGTCCTCACGCCGCGGATGGTTGATGAACTGGGCGATCCCGGCGGCGATCAGGAGAACGATGAAGACGATCGTGATGCGCTGGTTGTCGAGCGAGAAGGCGGTGATGCGGCGCATGGCCTCGACGCTACCGTCCGCTCACGGTTGCAGCAGCACGACCTTCTGCCCATCGGACAGAAAGCTGACGCCGGCGACGGCGATGATGTCGCCGGCCTTGACGCCTCCGAACACGGCGACCCGGCTGTCCCGCCCCGGGCCGGCGCGGATCGGCGACTTCCGCACGGTCGATGTCTCGGGATCGTAGACGAAGACATAGCCGCGTGCTGGCCCGTCGCCGGGCGCGATCGCGGCCAGCGGCACCAGATAGCCCGGTGCCTCGTCGGCGCGCGTCAGCAGGAACGTCACTTCCGCCGTCATGCCGGGCCGCACGGACGCCGGCGGATCGATCAGCGTTGTCTTGACGGGAAACGCGTTGGCCTCGACGGCGACCGAGCCGAGCTCGGTGACGAACGCCTAGTGGACACCCGGCTGGGTCGCCAGCCTCACGCTGGCCGGGAGGCCGATGTTGATTTCATCGATCACCCTCTCGGGAATGTTGAGCGCCACCTGCATCGCGTCCTCGGCGAAGATCTCGAAAATACTCTGGCCGCGCGCCACCTCGGCGAAAGCATCGACAAAGCGGTCGGCGATCGCGCCGTCGAGCGGCGCCGTTAGCACAGCCAGATCGAGGTCGCGGCGGGCCAGGTTCAGCCGCGACGTCGAGTAGGCGACGTCGTTACGGGCGGTCTCGAAGGCGGCGACGGCCTGATCCAGCGCCGCCTTGCTGACCCACTGCTTTTCGAACAGCTCCCGCTGGCGGGCCAGCGCCAGCTGTTTCTCCTCGAACACCGCCCCGGCGCGGCCGAGCTCGGATTCGGCGGCGTCGACGGTCAGCGCGTAGGCGCGCGCATCGAGGATCGCCAGCACCTGGCCGGCGGCGACCCGGTCGCCGCGGTCGACCAGCAGCTCCTGGACGTTACCGGCGACCTGGAAGCCCAGGCTCGACGTGTCGGTCGCCTCGACGACACCGGAAAACCGGCGGACCTGGCCGGAGGCGAGTTCCGCGACGGTGATCGTCTTGATCGACCGGACCTGCTCGACCACGGCCGGCGCGTTGTCCCCGCAGGCGGCCAGCACGACCGCGGCGAGCGCCAGGAGCAGCATTGTGGGTCGCCGTCGCATGCGAGCGGACCGGCGCCCCTACTGGTCGGCGGAGAAGTCGATCTTGATGTCGACGATGTCGTTGGATGGATTGGCGAAGCGGGTCGAGAACGGCACGCTTTCGTTCGGGCCCAAGGCCGCCGCGGCGGCCGAGAACGTCCACTGCTGCAAAGTCTGCGCGCCCGCGCCGCGCAGCACCGCGACGATCGGCGGCACCGGGCGCTGGTCCGCCGTCGTGTTGACGACGACGCCCTCGAGCACCAGGTAGGACACCCCGCCCTCGCGCACGCGCACCGGGGTGATGTTGCGCAGCTCAAGGCCGACGCCGGGCGGTGGCTCAATCGCCGCCAGCTGCGGCGGTGCCTCGATACCGATGACCGCGTAGGCGCCGGCGGCCGGCGGCCAGGCGGCAATCACCGTCTCACGGCCGAACCACAGGAAGCTCACCAGCACCACCAGGATAACCCCGAGCAGGCCCCAGCCGACCATGGCCGAGCGCGGCTGCGCGGTCACCCGCACGGCCGGCAGGTTGGCCATCGGCGGCGCTATGGCGATGTCCTCCGGCGCCAACGGCCGCAGGATCAGTGGCTCCTCCTCCGGCGGCAGCGGCGCCTGGTGCCACTGATGGGAGCAGCGGCCGCACCGCACCTTGCGCCCGGCCGGGGCCAAGGCGGCGGAGTCGACCATGAATTGCGTGGTGCAGGTGGGACAGGTAACGATCATCGTGTCAGCCGAACCCTCGAAGCGCTCGAGGCCCTGGCAGGCTCCGCCCGAGTCGGTGGGGACATCGGGTGACGGTTTATAGAGTTTCGCCCCAGACGAGGCAAGCAGCCCTGCAAGGCGGCGGCCGGTACGCGATACAAGGGTGTCGAGCGGCGCGTCCGACGGCCGGACCCGCGGCCTCGGCCGGCGGGTCGGAAGGCCGCCGCGGACAGTCCGTTATCCCACTGACGACAATGGCGAATCCTTCCGCCCCAAAGGCGATTCGGGGGGTTGACGCCCGGCCCGTTTGCGCGATTTCGTGTGCCCGGAAAAACGGCGGCCGGCAGATGCTGCGGCGGCCGCCGCCGCGAAACTTTGCGGATCGACGGCCGAAAGGCAAATTGCGGCCGTCCGAGTCGCGGGCTTATGGTGCCGGCCCCATGTCAGAATCGTCGGTTGTCCTGCGTTTTGAGTATGTCGGCATGCGCTACGGCGTCGGGCCGGAGGTGTTGCGCGATGTCACGTTTGCGCTCGGCGCGGGGTCGTTTCACTTCCTGAACGGTCCCAGCGGCGCCGGCAAGACGACGCTCCTGAAGCTCATGTACCTGGCGCTCAGGCCGACCCGCGGCCTGATCCACCTGTTCGGCCGCGACATCTCGATCACGCCGCGCCGCGACCTGCCGGCGCTGCGGCGCCGCATCGGCGTCGTCTTTCAGGATTTTCGCCTGATCGACCATTTGAGCGCTGTCGACAATGTCGCCCTGCCGCTGCGGATCGGTGGCAGCCGGCACGAGGGTATCGAGGCGCATGTGCGCGAGCTCTTGACCTGGGTGGGTCTGGCTAACCATCTAGACGCCAAGCCGCCGACCCTGTCGGGCGGGCAGCAACAGAGCGTCGCCATCGCCCGTGCCGTCATCAACCGGCCCAGCCTGCTGCTGGCGGACGAGCCCACGGGCAATGTCGACGATGCCATCGCCTTGCGGCTGATGCATCTGTTTGAGGAGCTGAACAGAATGGGCACAACCGTTGTCGTGGCGAGCCACAACGAAGCCCTGATCCGCCGCTTCAACCACCCGATCCTGCGGCTCGACCATGGCGATCTGGACATCCTGACGCCGCTGCGCCGGGGAGTCGCCTGATCATGCGCCTGGATCTGCCGTTCGCCCGCGACCAGTCGACGCGTTTCCTGCCCTGGATCGTCGCCCTGATGGTATTCCTGGCGGTCCTGGCGGCGGCTCTGGCGATCGTCGTCGGCAGCGCCGTCGGGCAATGGGACAACGGGCTCGCCGGCCGCCTGACCGTCCAGGTGCCGGGCCAGCTGCCGGGCGAGCCGGTCGGGCCGGCCGAGACGCCGTCGCCGGCGGTCGCCGCCGCGCTGAGGCTGCTGCTGGCAACACCGGGCGTCGCCGCCGCCGCGCCGCTGCAGCCGGCCGCGGTCACGGCGCTGCTCGAGCCCTGGCTCGGCGATGCCGCCGGCGATATTGGACTACCGTTGCCGACGCTGATCGATGTCGAGCTGGCACCCGGCACCCCGATTGACGGCAGCGCCCTGGCGGCGCAGCTGGCCACGGTCGTGCCGGGCGTTGCCGTAGACGATCATCGGATCTGGCTGGACGGCCTCATCGACCTGGCGCGTGCCGTTCAACTGATCGCGCTGGCCGTCGTCGCCCTGATCGGCGCCAGCGCCGTCGGCGCCGTCGTCTTTGCGACCCGCAGCGGCCTGGCGGTGCATTACGGCATCATCGAATTGCTGCACCAGATCGGCGCCCGCGACGCCTATGTGGCGCGCCAATTCCAGGTGCACGCGCTGCGCCTGGGCCTGCGCGGCGGCATCCTCGGTGCCAGTGCCGCGGCGCTCGTCATCGGCGGTATCGCGCTCGCCGCCGGCGGCGTCCAGTCGGCGTTCATGCCCAGCCTGAGCCTGGCCCCGGCGCAATGGGCGCCGCTCGCGGCCGTGCCGCTCGCGGCGATCGCGATTGTCATCATCACCGCGCGGTTGACAGTGCTGCGGGCGCTCGCGCGCATGCCGTGAACACCGGGGCCCGCCGGTTCCCCCAGCGCCGCCGACGGCGGCCGCTGCGCTTGCCGGCCGCCGCTGTGGCCGTCGCCGCCGCCGGCTGGATCGGCGGCCTGGTCTGGTTCGCCGACCACATCCCACGGACGGTGGCCGAAAGTGACCGCCAGACCGACGCTATCGTCGTGCTCACCGGCGGCAGCGGCCGCCTGGCGACCGGCCTCGACCTGATCGCCAGCGGGCAGGCGAACAAGCTGTTCGTCTCGGGCGTCTATCGCGGTGTCGACGTGGCGGCGCTGCTGGACCTCGTGCAACAGGACCCGGCCGGGCTCGACTGTTGTATCGTCATCGGCTACAGCGCCGATGACACCCGCGGCAATGCCCGCGAGACGGCGGCGTGGATGGCCGCGCAAGGCTACCGCACGCTGCGGCTGGTCACCGCCAACTACCACATGCAGCGCAGCATCCTGGAGTTCCGCCGGGCGATGCCGGCGGTCGAGCTGATCCCGCACCCGGTGGCGCCGGCGCGGGTTCGCCTGGAAGACTGGTGGCGGCGTCACGGCACGGCACGGCTCGTCGCCTCGGAGTTCAACAAGTTCCTGTGGGCCCTGACGATCGGTGGCGTCCTGCCGGCAACAATAGACCAAGCGGCAGGTGGCGTTCCGTGACCCGCCTGCGGGCCCGGCTGTTCAGCCTGACGTTCTACGCCTGGACCATCGCGCTGGCGTTGCTCGCGCTACCGCTGTTGCTGGCGCCGCGGCGCCTGCTGATCGGGTACGGCTGCTACTGGGTCCGTGGCCTGCACGTCCTGCTGCGCATCACCGTCGGCCTGCACCACGAGGTGCGCGGCCAGGCGAACATGCCGCACGGGCCGGCGATCCTGGCGGTCAAGCACCAGTCGGCCTGGGAGACGTTCACCCTGCACCTGCTGCTCGACAGGCCCGTCTATGTCCTGAAGCAGGAGCTCGTGCGGATCCCCGTGTGGGGTTGGATCGTCTCGCGCATCGGCGCTATCGCCGTCGACCGCGGCGCCGGCGCGAGCGCCATGCGCAAGCTGATCGCCCAGGCCCGGGCCTGTGAGGACCGGATCATCGTCATTTTTCCGGAGGGCACGCGGACACGGCCTGGCGAACGGCGCCACTATCACGCCGGCGTCGCCGCGATCTACGGCGCGCTCGACCTGCCGGTGGTTCCGGTCGCGCTCAATTCCGGCCTGTTCTGGCCGCGCGCCGGCAGCGGCAAGCGGCCCGGCGTCATCACCATCGAGTTCCTGCCGCAGATCCCGCCCGGGCTGCCGCGCAAGGCCTTCATGGCACGTCTCGAAGAGACGATCGAAGAGGCCTCGGACCGCCTGAAAATCGAGGCCGAACAGCGGTTTCCGGCTCTTGCTGCGGGCTGATGGGCGAGCCATGCTGTGGACAACATTGTGGGCAGGGACGCGAACGGCAACGTCGAACGTTGCGGTCCGTGGCGCCATACCACCGCGAGGCGCCGCCGGTGGGCCGACGACACGGCGCCGACAGGTCAGCGGGGCGCCGGTGCGTCGTGATGATAGTGTGCATATTAGACGATGATTCAATGAGTTAACCGAGACTGTCGGCGCAACAGAGCCCGTCTCAGGGGAATCTCCGGTACCATGCCACACGTCACGCCGATCTCCCATCAGATCTGGGACATGAAATACCGGCTGAAGAATGCCGGCGGCGCCCCTGTGGACAAGACCATCGAGGACAGCTGGCATCGCGTCGCCCGGGCAATCGCCGCCGCGGAGCCCAAGGGCCGGTCGGCCTGGGAGAAACGCTTCATCGACGCGCTCGCCGACTTCCGGTTCCTGCCGGCGGGGCGGATCATCGCCGGCGCCGGGACCGACCGTGCCGTGACCCTGTTCAACTGCTTCGTCATGGGCACGATCCCCGACGACATGGCCGGCATCTTCGAGCACCTCAAGGAAGCCGCGCTGACGATGCAGAAGGGCGGTGGCATCGGCTACGACTTCTCGACGCTGCGGCCCCAGGGGGCACCGGTGCGCGGGGTTGGCGCCGATGCGTCGGGCCCGCTCTCCTTCATGGACGTGTGGGACGCCATGTGCCGAACGATCATGTCGGCCGGCTATCGCCGCGGCGCCATGATGGCGACGCTGCGTTGCGATCATCCCGACATCGAAGCGTTCATCGACGCCAAGCAGGAGCCCGGGCGCCTGCGCATGTTCAACGTCTCGGTGCTGGCCACCGATGCGTTCATGGACGCGGTCAAGGCCGATGCCCCGTGGGACCTGGTGTTCGGCGGCACCACCTACCGTACCGTCGCGGCCCGCGCGCTGTGGGACAAGATCATGCGGGCGACCTATGCCTATGCCGAGCCCGGCGTGATCTTCATCGATCGCATCAACCAGACGAACAATCTGCGCTACTGCGAGACGATCAGCGCCACCAATCCGTGCGGCGAACAGCCGCTGCCACCCTACGGCGCCTGCCTGCTCGGCTCGATCAACCTGTCGCGGCTGGTCGAGCAGCCGTTCACGGCCGCGGCGGCGCTCGACGCGCCGGCCATAGAGCGGCTCGTGCCGGTCGCCGTGCGCATGATGGACAATGTGATCGACCTGTCCAAGTTCCCGCTGCCGCAGCAGGCGCACGAGGCCCAGGCCAAGCGCCGCATCGGCCTCGGCATCACCGGCCTCGGCGATGCCCTGATCATGTGCGGCGCCCGCTATGGCAGCCGCCGGGCCGTGGCCTTGGCCGAGCAATGGATGGGCGCCATCACGAATGCCGCCTATCGCGCCTCGGCCGCCCTGGCGGCCGACAAGGGTGCGTTTCCGCTCTACGACCGTGACCAGTACCTGCAGAAACCCGTTCCTCGCCGTGCTCGACGCGGACGTGCGCGCGGCGATCGCCAAATCCGGCATCCGCAACGCCCTCGTGACGTCGATCGCGCCGACCGGCACGATCTCGCTGTTCGCCGACAACGTCTCCTCGGGCATCGAGCCGGTCTACGCGTTCAGCTACACCCGCAACGTGCTGATGCCGGACGACACAAGCCGCGCCGAGGACGTGACGGACTATGCCTACCGCCGCTTCCGGGCCGAGCATGGCGAGGAGACGCCGCTGCCCGAGGCCTTCGTCGACGCCCAGAGCCTGAGCCCCGGCGACCACCTGGTCATGCAGGCGGCGGTCCAGAAGTACGTCGACAGCTCGATCTCAAAGACGATCAACGTGCCCGAGGATCTGTCGTTCGAGGCGTTCAAGGACATCTACGCCCAAGCCTACGCGCTGGGCTGCAAGGGCTGCACGACCTACCGCCCGAACGAGGTGACCGGCGCCGTCCTGACCGCACCGGGCGAAGTAGCGGGCGAGGCGGCGGCCGTACCGGTGGCCCCGGCGCAGGCGGAGCTGCCGCTGCCGCCGCGGCACCGCGACCACTACGAGGCCGGCGGCGTCATCTACATGACCCAGCCGCTCGGCCGCCCCGAGGAGTTGCCGGGCCGGACCTACAAGATCCGCTGGCCCGACAGCGACCACGCAATCTACATCACGATCAACGACATCGTGCGCGCCGGCCGGCGGCGGCCGTTCGAGATTTTCATCAACTCCAAGAACATGGAGCACTACGCCTGGACCGTGGCGCTGACGCGCATGATCAGCGCCGTGTTTCGTCGTGGCGGCGACGTCTCGTTCGTCGTCGAGGAGCTCAAGGCCGTGTTCGACCCGCGCGGCGGCCAATGGGTCGGCGGCCATTACGTGCCGTCGCTCCTGGCCGCGATCGGCGGCGTCATCGAGCGCCACATGATCGACATCGGCTTCCTGCCGGCACCCGAGGACCGCGCGTTGGAGGGCGTCGTCGCCCGCCGCGCCGTCGGCGAGGCAAACCCGCGGCCCGTCGCCCAATGCCCGAAATGCGGCGCCTTCTCGCTTATCCACCAGGAGGGCTGCGACCTCTGCACCTCCTGCGGCTACTCCAAATGCCTGTGATCCTCCGACCGGCCGACGGCGTGACCCTGGCTCGCCGACAGCC
>CBDHDN010000035.1:0-9721 GCA_965261585.1 Alphaproteobacteria bacterium | reverse complement strand
ATAATCGCAACTCTCCACCGCAACAGGGAAAAGGGGGCAACGCGGCGGCGGCGATGACTCCCGCATGCCCCGAAACCCACCAAAAACCAATCATACGCAGAGCCTGTCCAACTATCCCGGCCAGAATATACTTCTCAAAGCCCGACCCACCACGCTGACACTCAAATCAGCCCGATCACTCTCAAATCCAGCGCCTCAAAAACGCCTCGTGAGAAGTCCGGGTCCCGAACCTTTGTTTCGGCCAGGCGCCGTGCCATATATGCTTCATGAGCGACGCCATGGCGGTCTTCGATCGCCGCCTGTTGCGAATGCGACGCGATCGGGCGGCGGCAACCCTCGCGGGCCATGATTTCCTGTTTTCCGAGGTCGCCGGGCGCTTGATCGACCGGCTCGACGATGTCCGTCGACAGTTTCCCGCTAGCGCTCGATGTCGGTTGTCATGACGGCCAGCTTGGGCGCCGGCTGCCCGGCGTCAACAAGATCGGACGCTTGGTGGAGATCGATCTCTCGGCCGCGATGCTTGCGCGTGCCGGCCGGTCGGGGGTTGTCGCCGACGAGGAAGCTCTGCCGTTCGCCAACGCCACGTTCGACCTCATCCTCAGCGGCTGCAGCCTGCATTGGGTCAACGACCTGCCGGGTGTCCTCGTGCAGCTGAGACGGGCCCTGCGCCCCGACGGGTTGCTGCTTGCCGCGATGTTCGGCGGTGACACCCTGTGCGAATTGCGGCAGTCCTGGCTGGCCGCCGAGGCAGCGCAGGAGGGCGGCGCCGGGCCGCGTATCTCACCCTTCGTCGACCTGCGCGACGCCGCCGGCCTGCTGCAACGTGCCGGCTTCGCGTTGCCGGTCGCCGACACGGACCGGATCACGGTTACCTATGACAATCCCATGCAATTGATGTCGGAGTTGCGGGGGATGGGCGAGGCCAACACGCGGCTGGACCGCCGCCACGTGCCGACCAGGCGCACCACGCTGCGGGCCGCTGCCGCGCACTATGCGCGTCATTTCAGCGACCCCGACGGCCGCGTCCGCGCGACGTTCCAGATCGTCTACCTGACGGGCTGGGCGCCCCACCCGGCGCAACCGCGCGCGGCCCGGCGTGGCAGCGCGACCACCCGTCTTGCCACCGCGCTCGCGACGACCGAGCAATCCGCCGGCGAATCAACCCACCGGCCCGCCTAGCGCCCCGCGATTCGCAGGGCTGGAGAGGCGCGTGCAAATTCCGGTTTTCGAGACCATCGCGGCGGCCTATCGGTTCCTGCTGGACGAGCGGCGGGACTTCCTTGCCTATGCCGCGTTGCCGATCGTCGCCGTGGCACTGGCGCAGGTCCTGTTCCTGCTGCCGCTCGCCGGTGCAGACGAGACCGAAGGTAGCGGTGGCCTGGGCCTGGTCCGGGCCGGCATCGTCGCGGTCAGCGTTGTCACATACGTCATGTTCGCCGTCGCTTGGCATCGGCGCTACCTCGCCGAGAACCCGGCTCCCACGGTCGGTGAGGCACTGCGCTGGAGTTCCCGGCATTGGCAATTCGTCGGTCAGTTCTTGCGGTTGATCCTGGCGATTATCCCCGTCGGACTGTTCCTCGGGCTGCTTGGCCTGCCGCTCGCCGGCGCCGGGCCCGGCGCCGCGCCGCAATTGGTGCCGTTGGCCGCGGCGGCGTTCGTATCGGCCGGTCTGATCTACGGCCGGCTCGTCCTCATCTTGCCGGCCGTAACGGTGGACCGGCCGCTGACGCTGCAGCGCGCATGGGCGCTGACCAAGGGCAACAGCTGGCGCATGTTCTGGCTCGTCGTGTTGCCTGCGATACCCATTCAGATCGCTGGTGGCCTGGTGTCGCTGATCCTCTTTCAGATCCATATCCTGGTGATCGGTCCCGTGACGCCCGCCGGGCCGCTCTCGACTTCGCTGATCCTCAACCTGTTCGACCAGCTCGTTTCATTCATCGGCCTCGGCGCGACCGTGACGGTGCTGTCGATCGTCTATAAGGACCTGATGGCGCGGACTGCGGCGAACGCCGGACCGCCGGCAACGACCGCCTAGAGAAAATCGCGCAGCATCGCTGCCAGCGGTATGTCGGCGGGTGGCATCGGGTGGTCGGCCAGCCGGCCCGGCCGGACCCAGGCAAGCTCCTGCCCTTCGCGCGGCGCCGGCACACCGCGCCAAACGCGACAGACAAACAGGCACATCAGCAAGTGGAAGTCATCGTAACGGTGACTCGCAAACGTCAGTGGCGCCAGGCAGCTCTCCGCCGTGTCGACACCGAGTTCCTCGCGCAGCTCGCGAATCAGGGCGGCCTCGGGCGTTTCCTTGTCGGCCAGCTTGCCGCCGGGAAACTCCCACAGACCCGCCATCGGCCGCCCGACCGGCCGCCGTGCCAGCAACACGCGTCCATCGGCGTCCAACAGGGCCACGGCGCTGACCAGGACGATGGGAAGCGCGTGGTTGCGCAACCAGTCGTCGCGCCCGACCGCCCGCACGTCGACCTCGTTATCGCGGCCGCGCGCCGGCGCGGCCTCGACCTCACGGCCAACCAGCGCCATGCCGGCCTTCTCCATCACCCGGGCCGACGCCCCGTTGTCCGGAACGCAGGTGCCACGGACCGACGCGACGCCGAGCTCCTCGAACGCGAACCGGAGCACGCGGCGCACAGCCTCGGTCGCATAGCCGTGTCCCCAATAGTCCGTGCCCAGCATGTAGCCCAGCACGGCAAGGTTCTCATCGCGGCGCATGCGCAGGCCGACCGTGCCGATAAGCGCGCCATCGGCGCGGCGCAAACAGGCAAAGTCGCGTTGAGTGCCGGCGGCGTGGCCTTCGGCGACCCGCGCAATCCAGCTCTCGGCGTCCCGGTTGCTGTAGGGATGCGGAACGTTTGCCGTGAAGCGGACGACCTCCCAATCCTGCGCGACACGCACGATGTCGGGCACGTCCGCGGCGACCGGGCGCCGCAGCATCAGCCGCGCGCTCAGCAGCGGCTGGTCGGCGCAGCCCCCTGGGGCACCGTCAACTCCGATAGTCGGCATTGATGGAGATGTAGCCATGGGTCAGATCGCAGGTCCACACCGTCGCCTTGCCCCGGCCCACACCGACGTCGATCTCGATCAGGATCTCGCGCCCCCGCATGTGCGCGGCCACCGGGCCCTCATCGTAGTCGGGGCGAACGTGACCGCCTCCGGTGATCGGCACGCCGCCGATGCCGATGACGAGCTTGTCCCGGTCGGCGCGCTCGCCGGCCTTGCCGACCGCCATGACGATGCGGCCCCAATTCGCGTCCTCACCGGCGATCGCCGTTTTCACGATCGGCGAGTTGGCGACCGCCTTGGCGATCCGCCGCGCCGCCGTCTTCGAGGCCGCACCACTGACCTTGATCGTCACGAACTTCTCCGCGCCCTCCCCGTCGCGCACGATCTGCTGAGCCAAATCGGTGCTGACCGCGCCCAATGCGCGACGGAAATCGCGCAGCAACGGATCGCCGGCACCCGCAACCGGCGCATGGCGTGCCCTGCCGGTGGCGCACAGGAGGACCGTATCCGACGTCGACGTATCGCCGTCGACGGTAACGGCGTTGTAGGAATCGGCCACCGCCGCCCGCAGCAGCCGGCGCAGCACCGGTGCCGGGATCCTGGCGTCGGTGAACAGGAACCCAAGCGCGGTGCCCATATCGGGCTCGATCATGCCTGAGCCCTTGGTGATCCCAGCGATCGTCACGGCATCCTCGCCGATACGGGCCCGTTGCCAGGCTCCCTTGGGGTAGGTGTCGGTCGTCCGGATCGCCTCCGCCGCGGCACGCCAGGCATCGGGCGCCAATCCGCGCGCGACATCCGGCAGGCCGCCGGCGATGCTGTCGACCGGTAAGGGTTCGCCGATCACACCGGTCGACGCAACGAAGACCTCCCGCCGGTCGCAACGGAACAGGCGCGCTGCCGCCGCGACCGTCCGGGCAACGACATCGTGGCCACAATCGCCGGTGAACGCGTTGGCGCTGCCTGAGTTGGCGACGATCGCCCGGGCCTGCCCGTTCGGCAGGACGGCCCGGCACCATTCGACCGGGGCAGACGGGCAGCGCGAGCGGGTAAGGACGCCGGCGATCGTCGTGCCGCGGGCCAGGCGTGCGACCATCAGGTCCTTCGCCCCACGGCGCTTCTTCAAGCCGATGCACCCGCCGGCCAATTCCACGCCGGCAATCCCAGGCAGCGCAGGAAACCGCTTCGGCGCCAGTGGTGACTTCGGCGTCATTGGCAGCGTTTACTCGAGCCCGCGCTATTGGTCCGTGATCGGCGTGCCGTCGAAGTTGAACCGCTGTATCGACGCGCCGTCGCGCAGCTCTGCCATATGGCTGTCGATGACCTCGCGAGCCACCTGGTCCTGCAGTTGTTGACGCACGGTTTCGAACGCCGTCGGCTCCGACACGCGCTTGTCGACGACCAAGATGACGTGCCACCCGAACTGGGTCTGCACCGGTTCCACGGTAGTCTCACCGGGCGCCATCGCGAACGCCGCCTCGGCAAACTCGGCGACCATGTCGGCCTGGCGGAAATAGCCCAAATCGCCGCCGCGCCCGGCCGACGGGCCGACCGAACGCTCGCGTGCCAATGTGGCGAAGTCGGCACCAGCGGCGATCTCCTCGATGACGGCGCGGGCGTCGTCCTCGTTGTCGAGCAGAATGTGGCTGGCCCGGATCTCGGCTTCGCCGGTACCGCCGAACTCGGTCTCATAACGGGCCCGCATCACCTCGTCCGTGACCGCATTTTCGATCAGGTTCGAGATGTAAACCTGACCGATGATGTCATCCTCGATCTCCGCCAGCCGCCGGCGCACCTCGTCGGAGTCCTGCAGGTTCTGTGAGCGGCCGGCCGCCGCCACCAGCTTGTTGCGGATAAGCTGATCCAGGATGGCCGGAAAGATCTGCTGCGGCGGCGCGGAACGCAGGTTCGGCGGCAACCGCGCATGCATGGCGTCAATGTCAGAGCGCCGGATCTCGGCGCCGTTCACGGTCGCCAGGACCGTATCCTCCCCGGTCCCGGCAACCTGGGCGAAACTGATCCCCGGCAGGGCAAGCAACACCACGGCGGCGGCGAGCAGCGCCGATAGCCTCATAGTCTCACCTCTTGGCTGTTCTTGCGGCCGGCGGTGGGCGCGCGCTTGGGACGCGGAAGCGATATAACGGAATTTGCGCACATTCACCGCCGTCAAACAAGGGGGCGGGCGGCGTCTCAACCCTTGGAGAGAGCCCCGGCGCTTCCTACCTAGAGGGCTGTGCCGCAAGCCGGATCGCGTTGCGATCGCTTGGCCTTGGCCGGTACCCGCGCTAGTCTGCCGCCGCCCCGACGAGTTCGTTTTGAGGATTGTATGCTAGGCGCCATTGTCAAGAGCGTTTTTGGTACCGCCAACCAGCGCTACCTGAGCCGGCTGAGCCGGCGCGTCGAGGCCATCAACGCACTGGAGCCCGAGCTCGAGCAGCTGTCCGACGCGGCACTGCGCGCCCGAACCACGGCGTTTCGCGAGCGGCTCGCGGCTGACGAGACGCTCGACGACCTCCTCATCGACGCCTTCGCCACCGTCCGCGAGGCGGCGAAACGGGCCCTTGGACAGCGCCATTTCGATGTCCAGCTGCAGGGCGGCATGGTCCTGCACAACGGCATGATTGCCGAGATGAAGACCGGCGAGGGCAAGACACTGGTTGCCACGCTGGCCGTCTATCTCAACGCGATCGCAGGCAAGGGCGTACACGTGGTGACGGTCAACGACTATCTCGCCCGACGCGACGCCGAATGGATGGGCGGGATCTACGACCGCCTGGGCCTGACGGTCGGCACCATCGTACACGGCCTCTCCGACGACGAGCGGCGCCAAGCCTATGCCAGCGACGTCACCTACGGCACCAACAACGAGTTCGGCTTCGACTACCTGCGCGACAACATGAAATTCCGGCTCGAGGACATGACCCAGCGGGAGTTCAATTTCGCCATCGTCGACGAGGTCGACTCGATCCTGGTCGACGAGGCGCGGACCCCGCTGATCATCTCCGGCCAGGCCGAGGATTCATCCGACGCCTACCGCTCGGTCGACGTGCTGATCCCCAAGCTCGAAGCCGACGACTTTGAGAAGGACGAAAAGGCGCGCACAGTGGTCCTGACGGAGCAGGGCGCGGAGACCGCCGAGCGCTTGCTGACCGAAGCCGGCCTGGTCAGCGAGGGCAGCCTCTACGACATCAACAACGTCTCGCTGCTGCACCACGTCAATCAGGCCCTGCGCGCCCACAAGCTGTTCGAGCGCGATACCGACTACATCGTCAAGGACGATCGGGTCGTCATCATCGACGAGTTCACCGGCCGCATGATGGAGGGCCGGCGCTATTCCGAGGGCCTGCATCAGGCGCTGGAGGCCAAGGAACACGTGACGGTGCAGGCCGAGAACCAGACGCTCGCCTCGATCACGTTCCAGAACTACTTCCGGCTTTACCCGAAGCTGGCCGGCATGACCGGCACGGCGATGACCGAGTCGGGCGAGTTTGCCGAAATCTACTCTCTCGAGGTCATCGACGTCCCGACCAACGTGCCGTGCGTGCGTGAGGACACCCACGACGAGGTCTACCGCACGCTGGGCGAGAAGAACGAAGCCATCATCGCCCTGATCGAGGACTGCGAAAAGCGGGGCCAACCGGTGCTGGTGGGCACGGTGTCAATCGAGAAATCCGAGGCGCTGGCGGCGCTGTTGAAGAAACGCGGCCTCAAGCACCAGGTCCTGAACGCCCGCTATCACGAGCAGGAGGCCTTCATCATCGCCCAGGCCGGCAAGTCCGCCGGCATTACGATCGCCACGAACATGGCCGGCCGCGGCACCGACATTCAACTCGGCGGCAATGTCGAGATGCTGGTCAAGCAGATGCAAGACGAGATCGCCGACGACGAGGCCAAGCGCACCCGCCTGGAAGGCGAGATCCGCGCCGAGGTCGGACGCGACCAGGCGAAAGCGAAGGCCGCCGGCGGGCTCTATATCGTCGGCACCGAGCGCCACGAGAGCCGTCGCATCGACAATCAGCTGCGCGGCCGCTCGGGCCGCCAGGGCGACCCCGGCACGTCGAAGTTCTACCTGTCGCTGCAGGACGACCTGATGCGGATCTTCGGGTCGGAGCGCATGGACTCGATGCTGCAGAAGCTGGGCCTGCAGGAAGGTGAGGCGATCGTCCACCCCTGGATCAACAAGGCCCTGGAGAAGGCCCAGCAGAAGGTCGAGGCGCGCAACTTCGAGATCCGCAAGCAGCTGCTGCAGTACGACGACGTCATGAACGACCAGCGCAAGGTCATATTCGAGCAGCGCAAGGACCTGATGCGCTCCAACGATGTCTCGGACACCATCCAAGCCATGCGCGAGGAGATCCTGGACGAACTGGTCGCCACCAACATTCCGGAAAAGGCGTTTGCCGAGCAGTGGCAGACCAAGGCGCTGCATGACGAGGTCCGGCGCATCTTCGGCCTCGACCTGCCGGTCGAGGACTGGGCCAAGGAAGAGGGCATCGCCGACGAGGAGATCCGCACCCGCATCGCCAGGGCCGTCGAGGAGAAGATGGCGGCCAAGGTCGCGAACTATGGGGCAGAGCTGATCCGCATGGCCGAGAAGAGCCTGTTGCTGCAGCTGCTCGATCAGCAGTGGAAGGACCACCTGCTGCGGCTCGACCACCTGCGCCAGGGGATCGGCCTGCGCGCCTATGGCCAGAAGAACCCGCTGAACGAGTACAAGCGCGAGGCGTTCGAGATGTTCGAGGCCATGCTCGGCCGCCTGCGCGAGAACGTCACACTGCTGTTGAGCCACCTGGAGATCCAGGTGAACCGGCCGCCCGACCTGCCGCAGCCCCATGCACCGCACCGGATGCAGGAGCGGCATCAGGAACTCGAGCCCTATCCCGAGGAGGAACACGCGCTCGCGGCCACCGGCGCCGGCGGCGCCGCCACGGCGACCAAGCCACGACCGGTGCGCCGGGTCGCCGCTGCCGTCATCGACCCCAATGACCCGACGTCGTGGGGCAAGGTCTCGCGCAACACCCCCTGCCCCTGCGGCTCCGGCCGCAAGTACAAGCACTGCCACGGGCGGTTGGCATAGGTACCGCTTGAGACTGAGCCGCCGAGTTCCCGACCCCCATACTTCGACAACCCGGCTCAAGGCCTACGGCATTCACACATCTCTGCAGACCGGACCGTGAAGTTTCGATGAGACGGCCATTACGTAATCTGCTGGCCGCGCTACGCACCGCGGGATAGGTGAAACTGGCTGGCTCAAGACGGGCGTAGTTCTCACGAACCTCCCCACATCCGTCGTCCTTGGGCTTGTCCCAAGGACCCATGCTTGCGCCCGCACAGTGGTGTGAATGCCGTGGACTAAATCCTGGGATGAGGGCCTCACCCTGAGCCCGGGATGGCGGCCTCACTCCGGAGCCTGCCGAAGGGGAGCCTGTCGAAGGGTAGGTCGGTCGAAAAAACTTTTCCGTTGGTGGGACTACGCCAGTCCGTTGCGGCCCATGGCCAGGAACCTGTCGCGCCGGCGCAGGCGTAGGACGCCACCGTCATAGGTCTTGAGCTCTGTCAGCGCCTGGCCGATGCGGTCGCCGACGCGGCGGATAATCGTCTCCCTGTCGCGATGGGCACCGCCCAGCGGCTCGTCGATCACCGCGTCGACGACACCGAGCTCCAGCAGGTCCCTGGCCGTGACCCGGAGCGATTCGGCGGCCTCCTTAACGTGGTCGCCGTTGCGCCACAGGATCGAGGCACAGCCCTCCGGCGAAATCACCGAATAGACCGCGTGTTCAAGCATCAGCACCGTGTTGGCCGCGGCCAGCGCAATAGCGCCGCCGGAGCCGCCTTCGCCGATGATGACGGAGATCACCGGCACGCGGATATCGAGGCATGTCGCGATCGAGCGGGCGATCGCCTCGGCTTGGCCGCGCTCCTCCGCACCGACGCCGGGATAGGCGCCGGACGTGTCGACGAGCGTCAGCACCGGCAGCCCGAAATGGTCGGCGCATTCCATCAGCCGCCGGGCCTTGCGGTAGCCCTCGGGCCGGGCCATGCCGAAATTATGCTTCACGCGGCTTTCGGTATCGTCACCCTTTTCGTTGCCGATGACCATGACCGAGTGGCCGCGGAAACGGCCAAGGCCGCTGATCACCGCCTTGTCCTCGGCGTAGTTGCGATCGCCGGCAAGCGGCGTGAACTCGTCGATCAGCCCCTCGACGTAGTCGCGGCAATGCGGCCGGTCCGGGTGCCGGGCGACCTGTACCCGCTGCCACGATGACAGTCGGCCATAGGTCTGCCGCAGCATGCGCTCGGCCTTGGCCTGCAGCTTCGCCACCTCCTCGGCAATGTTGATGTCGCCATTGTCCGAGAGGTGGCGCAACTCCTGGATCTTGCCTTCGAGCTCGGCAATTGGCTTTTCGAAATCGAGGAAGTTTCGCATCCGGGCTACCCGAGCCTCGCCACGCGCATCGGCAAAAGATGTGTCCTGACGCCGAGTCCCACAACCTGTGACCTTACACCATCACGCAAGCCGCATGGGCCGTATCATGGCACGGTTCAAGCGGCGGGCGCAGGACCCCGCCGGAAGCCACCGTCGCGCCCAGGCGAAAACGGACCCAACCGTCCTCGGCCAAACACACCGAATATCGTTTACTTTTCGTTAGCCAAGCCGGGCGCGGCGGTGGTTTTGGCGGTGAGGTGGGCGGACTTCATGCGGTCC
>CBDHDN010000034.1:0-31267 GCA_965261585.1 Alphaproteobacteria bacterium | reverse complement strand
CGTCATCGCCGAGCACGGCATGGTCGCCGTGATCCCGTCCAACCGCTCCCGGTCGATGGCGATCCCCTACGACAAACACCTCTACAAAGAACGCCACCTCGTCGAATGCTTCATCAACAAGATCAAGCAGTTCCGAAGGCTCGCCACCCGCTACGACAAAACCGCAGCCTCTTTCCTGTCCATGCTATGTCTGTGCGCTGCCATAATCTGGCTGCGTTAATTGTAAACAGGCCCTAGTGGGTGACGCCGATCAGCAGGCGTCGCTGGGGCTGACCGTGGCCGCGGCCGAGAAGGGCCACCTTAAGGCGCAGCTGTCCGCCGCGATTCATCTCACGGGCGTCGGCCGCGACGAGGTGCACTGGATTCTCAAGGCGGCCGATCAGGGGCACATCGGAGCACAGAAGAAAGCAGCGAAGTTGTTCCTCGAGGCGGGTCGGCGCGATGAGGCGCTGGCTTGGTTGTCCGTTGCAGCGGAGCAGGATTTAGACGTCGGCCAGTATCTCGCTGGCGTGGTGGTGAACCGCGCACTGGGACAACCGTCCAGGCATCCGAGTGAGTTGGCCTTGTTGGAAGAGGCTGCTCAGTCCGGCTACGCCCCGGCGCAGCTGGCGGTCGCGACGCACTTGCTCCGAGGTGGCGAAGAGGTCAACAGCGGCGAAAAGATCCAGCGCGGACTGGCGCTGCTCACGAAAGCTGCCGATCAGGGTTATCCAAAGGCGCAGTTGCGCCTTGCGCAGGTCCATGCGCAGTTCCAGGGTCTAGAGCCCGATGTCGAGCGGGCGCGTCACTACCTTTGTGCCCTTGCCGCCAGCGGCGGCACATTTGCCGACGGGGAGGTCTATCAGCCAAGCGAAGTCCAACTGCTCGTTGAGGGGACGCTTGAGCTTTTCGAACTCGACTTCGAGTTTGGGAACCTTGGCGACGGACCATCGGCCGTCGATCGGTCCCCGGCGCCCGCCGGGCCAGCGGAGGCTACGCACCGGGCGGCGCTGAGAGCCCAGGAGATGGGTGACTCGGAAATGGCGATCGCGTTCCACTTGATCGCCGCCAATCAAGGACACCCAGTCTCGCAGACAGCAGTTGGTCTGGCGCTGGTGGAAGGCGGGTTCGGGGACACGACTGCCTTGGTCTTCCGTGGCGAGACACTCATCGGGCAGGCCGCAGCAAGCGGGAGCCCAATTGGGCAATGGGCTCTCGGCGTCATTCACCGCGGCAGCTATCGTGCCGAGACGGAACGAGCTTGGCTGCTGCTGGAGAAACCACGCGAGCTCGAGTTTTCAAGGGAATCTCTGGACCGGCGGATCGGTCAGCTCCAAACGGAACTATCGAACGAGTTCGTTGCGTCGCCACAGGTTGAGCGGTGGTCGCTTTGGCTGCTGGCCCAGTCGGCGAACGCCGGCTTCCCGGACGCACAGTTGCGGTTGGCCATGCTCTTCTCTGGCCGCGGGGAGCGTGAACCGGCGCTCGCCCATGCCTGCGCGTTCGTCGCCGGCAACGGCGGGTTCGACGACACGACCTATTACCATCCCGAGGAGCTTGCACCCCTGGCCGAGGCGGCCTTGGCGGTGGGCGGCTACGCGCTCGAATGCGGCGAGCCAGCCGGTGCGCCACAGGTCTCTGCCGCCTGGCCCCGCGATTGGGTCATACTCTGCGATGGTTTGGGGGCGCACGAAACTGATCACCTTCGGCTTGGTATATATCTCGGCGGCCATCCCGACCACCTTGCGAGGGTCGTGGTAGTCTGCCGAGAGGCCGTTCGCGCGGAGCCAGACAACGCACGTCTGCGCTTTCAACTCGGCGTCGCGCTCCTGGGCTTGTCAGATCCAGATGGCGTTGGGCACCTAGAGTCAGCTGCCGCGGAAGACTACGAGGCGGCCCGAAGGCAGCTTGGGTCGCTTGGGCTCCGTGAGAAGGTCCCGCCACGCGCCGTCGGTGAAGTCTACGACAACTTCCAGGAATGCGACTTCTTCGCCGCGGAGAGCGCGTATCTTGAGAGGCCACAGCAAGGTGAGCTGACCACGAAAGAATTACTCGGTCTTACATTCGGTGCTTTTTACTGTGAAGAGGCGCTTAGCGAAGAACCTGACAACGCCGACGTGCGCTTCAAGCTCGGTCGGATCCAATTGCTCATGCTCCATGATCCAGAGTCCAGGGCCAAGGCCCCAGTGAATTTGCGCGAAGCGGCGCTGGGCGGCATCAAATCCGCGATTTCTCTGCTGGGCACGCGCGGGATGGACGTCCAACCACCGCCAAATATGGAGAATGAGGACCTCTTCCCGTGGCTGGTCGAAACGGCCGAAGGAGGCGATGCAGAGGCGCAGATGCGCGTCGGCATCTTCTATCAGTTTATTCGCGGCGAAGACGTGGCGCTCCAGTGGTATATAGGGGCCGCGAAGCAGGGGCATACCCATGCGGCTGTAGTCGCCGGGCGGCAACTTGAGCCCGAAGATCCGCTACGGGCACTTGCGTTGTTCGAACAGGCGGCCCTTGCCGCAGATGTCGAAGGCCAGTTGGCCCTCGGACGGTTCCACTCGTCTCGGGATCAATGGGACAGCGCGCTGAGTTGGTTTGCAAGGGCGTCTGAGACCGGCCACAGCGGAGCGGCGTACGAGGCGTCCCGTGCGTCTTCGGCCTTGAAAGATCATGATATGGCGAAGGCATTCATGTCGATTGCTGCGTGGCGGCTCCATGCCGAGGCGCGGCGGTCTATAGCGGTTGCGCTAGCAGACGGGACCTTCGGTCAGAGTGCTGACAACCGGGAGCGCGGCATTGCCATGCTTGCAGATATTGGCTCCGGTCGGTCGGCTGCCGCGCCCTCGGCGCGCAGAGCCCTGTACGGCATTGTTGGTAAAATCCGCTAGCCGCAATACCCCTTCGCAGAGGACTGAGGCCGCTGAGCAAAGGCATCTCGGGGCCCAGAAGAAAGCGGTGAACGCTGTTGTCAGAGTCGGCAAGGTTCGGATTTCCCGATTCGCATCTGCTGCTCGCGGCGGTTCATTCGCACCGCCGGGAGCGCGAATAAGGCGGTTGCCCCGCGTTCGCGTTCGCAAGCAGCGGCGGCGTTTTCGACGACACGACCTGCTATCATCCAGAAGAGCTCGTCAGTTGGCCGAGGCTGCGCTGTGGATCGCCCGCTACACCCCCGATTGCGACGGGCATTCCGCCGAGTGACCGGCTCCTCAATAGACGGCGCTAACCCTCAGCGCCGGTTAGGCGGTGGCCGTGGCGACGTAGAACTCCCTGCGCAGCAGGCCCTCCTCCAGGCAGGCGAGTTTGGAAACCCAGCCGGCTTGGCGCTCGGCGAGCTCGGCGGGGCCGATGAGCGCAGCGATCGCCGTGGCTTGCTCCGCGTCGGCGCGTTGCTGGCGGCGGCACGAGGCGGCATAGGCGGCGGTGAGGTCGTGCTGTTGCTCGAGCGACCAGCCGGTCTCGCGCAGCAGGGTCGGGTAGTCGGCCTCGGTCCCGATGAAATCGGGGCCGTTGGCGACGGCGCGGGCGTAGGACGCGGGCGCCAGGTCCGGCGCGACGGCGAGGATGGAAAAGGCCATACGGCCGCCGTCGCGGATGATGTGGCGGCAGGCCGCAAGGACCTCGCGTTTGCGCGGCAGGCAGCACGGCACATCGCTGTGGCTGATCGCGTCGAACGCGGCGGCGCGGAACGGCAAGGCGGCGCCGTCGGCGACGGCGGCCCCGCGGACGCCGGGCTCGCGGTCGGCGAGGGCGCGCTCCATCGCAATGCGCAGACCGGTCGCGGGCAGATCGGTGAGCGTGACGTCGCAGCCGGTCGTCTTGGCCAGATAGAGCGCCGGCCAGCCGGTACCGGCACCCAGATCCAACAGGCGAACGCCCGACCCGAGGGCCAAGAGGGCGCCGATACGATCGGCCTCCTCGCGCGTGGTCCAGCTGGTGGCGCCGTAGTCGCAGCCACAGACGCTGCGCTCGATCGCCCGCATGACCGGCGCCTCACAGGTCGCGTAGATCGCCTCGAAACGCTCCCTGAGCGCGCGTTCCGCGGGGCTGAGAGGTGTCAGCGAATTTTGCATGGCGGGCATCGCTGCCAACCCTAGCCAAGCACACCATATTTGTCGTCCTCGGGCGTGACCCGAGGACGACGGCCGGAGTGGGGGACGTTGCGTGCATCCCTCCCGTGCATCACCCCCTAGCGCCCGCGGAACACCGGTGGGCGCTTTTCCAGGAACGCGGCCACGCCCTCGCGGTAGTCCGCGGTGCGGCCGGCGGCGCCCTGCAGGTCGCGTTCGAGGTCGAGCTGCTGGTCGAGGGTGTGGGCCGGCGACGCATTCAGCGCCTGCTTGGTGAGCGCCAGGCCTTGCGTCGGCGCCTGGGCGAGCCGGCCGGCCAGCGCCCGCGTCTCGTCGGCCAGCGCGGCGTCGTCGACGGCGCGCCAGATCAGGCCCCACGCGGCCGCCTCGTCGGCGTCCAGCGCGTCGCCCAGCAGGGCCAGGCCCTTGGCCCGGGCCAGGCCGACGAGGCGCGGCAGGAAGAACGTGCCGCCTGCGTCCGGCACCAGGCCGATGCGGCAGAACGCCTGGATGAACTGGGCGCTTCTGGCCACCAGCACGATGTCGCAGGCGAGCGCCAGATTGCCGCCGCCGCCGGCGGCGATGCCGTTGACGGCGCACACGACGGGCAACGGCAGGTCGCGCAACGCCCGCACGAGCGGGTTGTAGAGCCGGTCGAGCGTGGCGCCGAGGTCGGGCGGCGCGCTGCTCGGGTCAATCACCCGTTCGCCTAGATCCTGACCGGCGCAGAAGGCGCGGCCGGCACCGGTCAGCACCAGCGCCCGTATCGCACCGGACTCCGCGACCGCTCGCAGCGCGTCGCGCACCTCGCCATGCATCTCGGCGTTGAGCGCGTTCAGCTTGTCCGGGCGGTTGAGGGTGATCGTCGCGACGCCGTCGGCGTCGTCATAGAGGATCGTCGCGTAGGTCATCGCCGGGCCTTGTCGTTGCGTGGCCCCCGTCGGTCACGCCACCGGCGCCGATGCTAGCAGGATTCCCGCACGGCCGCGGAATGCCCGGGCCGCGCGCTACGGGGAACGGCCGCAGCCACTTGCCGGCCGCCGGCGGCGCCTCTATGAGAGGCCCATGGCCAAGGTCTATGCCATCGACGGCATCGTGCCGGTGATTGACCCGAGCGCGTTCGTCCACCCCATGGCCGTCGTGATCGGCGACGTCATCGTCGGCCCGGGCTGCTATGTCGGCCCCGGCGCCAGCCTGCGCGGCGACATGGGGCGCCTGGTCATGGGCCGTGGCGCCAACCTGCAGGACAACTGCATCGTGCACGGCTTCCCCGGCACCGACACCTGCATCGAGGAGGACGGCCATATCGGCCATGGCGCCGTCTTGCATGGCTGCACCGTGAAGCGGCGCGCGCTCGTCGGCATGAACGCCGTCGTCATGGACGGCGCGGTGATCGGCGAGGCGAGCTTCGTCGGCGCCCTCGCGTTTGTCAAAGCCGGCTTCGCGGTGCCGCCGCGCACCCTCGTCGCCGGCATTCCGGCCAAGATCATGCGCGAACTGACCGACGAGGAACTCGCCTGGAAGGCCGGCGGCACCCGCGAATACCAGCAGCTGGCCGTGCGCTGCGCCGCGAGCCTGCAGGAAGCGACGCCGCTGGCCGCGCCGGAGCCCGACCGCCGACGCCTCGAGCTCGGCGATATCGCCCCGCTCCACGTGACACGCCGGCGCGGCGCGTCGCCCGCTAAGTGACGCGGGCGCCGCTGACGCGGACTACCCTCGTTGTCATCCTCGTGCTTGACACGAGGATGACGGCTTTGGGTGGCACGAGGATGACAGCTCAATAGCAGTGGAGGCGCGACCTAGGCCTCGTCCGCGCGGTCGCCCGGCACGTCGATTTCCATGGCGAGCAGGTATGAGCTGAGCGACTTGCCGTGGCCGTCGACGCGCAGCGAGCGGGTGACGCCGCCGTCCAACGCCTCGTGCAGCACGAAGTTCAGGGCGCCGATGCGCGGCAGCTCGTAGCGGTCGACGCGGCCGTGGGCGATGCCGCGGAAATAGGCCTTGACCCGTTGCGCCGTGACGGCGCGCCTAACCACCGCGTAGTCGGCGATGTCGTAGACGATCAGCGAGATGTTCGTGATGTCGCCCTTGTCGCCGGCGCGCGAATGGCAGATCTCCCGCAGGCTGATCCGCGGCATCGCTATGCCTCCTTGACGCTGACGTGTGACGTTACCGCGTCCCTGGGGATGAACGCGGTGTAGTAGCCCACGACCTCCTTCAGCTCGTACTGCCGTTGCCGGCACGACACGCCCGCCGGCCCATTGTTGGACAACGCCGTCGACACCTCGCGCGCGATCATGGCGGCCTCGGTGCGGCTCTTGGTGCGGCCGGCGATGCGCAGGCCGACCTCCCAGGGCTCGCTCGCGGGCACGCCGGGGGCCGAGCCGTAGAGGCCATTGACGCCCAGGTAATCGACGCGCAGGGCCTCCGGCCGCAGGCCGATATGCTCGAAGCGGCGGGTCATCGCGTCGGCCGCTAGCTTGGCCCGGCCGAGGGCGCCGGGTCCGCCATAGTAGACGGTGCCGGCGCCGAGCCAGCCCTCGCGCACACCCAGCGCCACCTTGAGGCGATCGGGTTTCGGCTTGCCCCGGATCGCGCCGGCGATCCTTACGCGGTCGCGGCCGACAACCTCGAACGCAATCTCGGAGAAGTCGCTGATGACGTCGGCCTCGATGTAGTGCGCCGGATCGTGCACCTCGTAGAGCAGCTGTTCGGCACAGGTCGCGGGACTGACGAGCCCGCCGGCGTCGGCGAGCTTCGTGATGACGGCCGTGCCGTCGCGTGACACCTCGGCGATGGGAAAGCCCAGGCGATCGAGGTCGGGCACCACCTTGTAGGGCGGGTCGGCGAAGAACCCGCCGGTCACCTGGGCCGCGCACTCCAACAGATGCCCGACGACGATGCCCCTGGCACGCCGGTCCCAATCGTCGTCCGGCCAGCCGAATTCGTGGACCAGCGGCGCCAGGAACAGCGAGGCGTCGCCGACGCGGCCGGTGACGACGATGTCGGCGCCGTCGGCGAGCGCCGTGACGATTGGATCGCCCGGGATGTAGGCGAAGGCCGCGACCAGGTCGTCGCCGAACGCGTCGACGCCGCGGCCCGTTTCGGCGACGGTCAGGTTGAGCGATTTGACGAGCCCCAGGACGTTGTCGCCGGTCACGGCGGCGACGCGCCGGCCCTTGAGGCCGAGGCGCCGGGCGATCGCCAGGGCCAGGTCCTGGGCGCCCTCGGGATCCGCCGCGCCCATGTTGCCGATGATCTTGACGCCGTTGCGTGCACAGGCCGGCATCACTTCGGTCAGCCGCGGCTCGGCGAACACGTCATAGCCGGGCACACTCGGATCACTTTGTCGGGCGCTCTCGATCAGCGACAATTCCGATTCCGACAGGGAATCGAAGATCAGATAGTCGAGGCCGCCCTGCGCGGCGAGGTCGACCGCGGGGTCGATCCGCTCCTCCGCGCCGGCCGAGCCACCGCCCAACCTGACGGTCATCGCTTCCGCTGCCATGGCGTGCCCCCTGATCCTGGTCGCGGCGGACGGATCGGTCGCCCGTGAATATTGTTACAATATGCTATGGCCTTCGACATCTATCGCCTGACGCCGGCGTTCCTGGAGGATCCGTTTCCGACCTATCACCGGCTGCGGCGGACGGATCCGGTCCACCGCAACAGCGACGGCACCTACTACATCACCCGCTACGCCGACGTGTCGCAGATCTATCGCACGAAGTCGATGAAGTCCGACAAGACGGCGATGTACCGCCGCAAGTTCGGCGAGGGGCCGCTGTTGGAGCAGCACACGACGTCCATGCTGTTCAGCGACCCGCCGCGCCATACGCGCATCCGCAAGCGGGTCGCCCATGCGTTCACGCCGCGCGCCATGCAGCGGCTCGAGCACCGCGTCGTCGCGCTGGTCGACGGCCTGCTCGACGCTTGCGCGGCGGCGGGCGGCATGGATGCGGTCGAGGACTTCGCGTTCGCGCTGCCGGTCGAGGTGATCTGCACCATGCTCGGCATTCCGCCGGCCGAGCGCGCGCCGTTGCAGCGCTGGTCGAACGCGATCCTGACGCCGTTGGAGCCGACGGCGACGCCTGAGATGGTCGCGGCCGGCAATCGTGCCGTCGCCGACTTCAAGGCCTTCCTGGGTGCGCTGCTGGCCGACCGCCGGCGCCACCCCGACCGCTACGGCGACGACATCATGGCCGAACTGATCGCGGCGGAGGAGGACGGCGACCGGTTGAGCGAGACCGAGCTGATCCAGAACTGCATCTTCCTGCTGAACGCCGGCCACGAGACGACGACGAACCTGGTCGGCAACGGGGTCAACGCGCTGCTCGATTTCCCGGGCGAGCTCAGGCGCCTCGCCGCCGACCCGACGCTGATCGGATGCGCAATCGAGGAGATGCTGCGCTTCGACAGTCCCTTGCAGATCGGCAACCGCGGCGTCTCGGAGCCGATCGAGATCGGCGGCGTGGCGATGCCGCCGGGGACCCAGATCATGACCTCGATCGGCGGCGCCAACCGCGACCCCGCGCAGTTCGCCGACCCCGACCGCCTCGACATCGCGCGCCGGCCGAACCGGCATGTCGCGTTCGCCGCCGGCGTCCATGCCTGCCTCGGTGCGCCGCTCGCCCGCATGGAGGGACGCGTCGCGATCGGCCGCCTGGTCGCGCGCTTTCCCGACCTGCGCCGGGCCGGCCCCGGCGTGCGTGGCGGCCGCGCCCGCTTCCGCGGCTTCACGGCGCTGCCGGTCGCGGTCTGAGCGTTCGGCCCATGCCCTGCAGCTCGATTGACTCTCGGATTCGTTTGCAGATAGCGTGCCATCCTCGAAAATCACTCTAAGGGAGGGCATCGTGAGAAAACAGCTACTAACGGCTGTTGCCATGGCGGCGGCGCCGAGCTTCGCCGCTTCGTGTTGGCCCAATACCACGGGGCCCAAACCAGCGTGGAACGTTTGACGAGACTATTGCGTGATCTCGGCGTTGATATCTCCAAGCGCCAGATCATGCGGCTCTTGAACCAGGGCCAGGAAGATTTCGTCGCCGAGAGCCAGGCGGTCTTGCGCGCCGGCCTGGAAGGCGCACCCTGGATCAGCGTGGACGACACCGGCGCCCGGCATGGCAATCGCAACGGGGTGACGACGCAGATCGGCAATGATGCGTTCGCCTGGGTTGGCACGACCTTTTCCAAGAGCCGTCTGAACTTCCTGGAGCTGCTGCAGGCCGGGCATGGGGACTATGTACTCAACGCGGCGGCCTTTGCCTACATGCATAAGCGCAATCTGGCCGGCCCGGTGATTGCCCGCTTGGCCGAAGCGCCCGGCAACGGGTGTAAATCCCGGCGCTTTGCCAGTGAAGGGGCCTGGATGGCCCACCTGGAGCAGCTTGGCATTACCGCCCTGAACGTCCATCCCGAGCCGGTGCGGATCGCCACCGAAGGCGCTTTGTGGGGCGCCATCCAGGCGCACGGACTGCTGGCCGACACCGTGATCCTCAGCGACGACGCCGGTCAGTTCAATGTCGGCCGGCATGCCTTGTGCTGGGTTCACGCCGAGCGGTTGATCCACAAGCTGGATGCCTTCACCGATCACCAGCGGCGGGAAAAGGAACGCATACAAGCCCGACTCTGGTCGCTCTACGCCGCTCTGAAAGCCTATCGCCGAAAGCCAAGCAAAAGGCTCGGCGGGCAACTGGCGCGCCGCTTCGATGCGCTCTTCACCAGTAAAACCGGCTTCATCACCCTGGATCGGCTGCTGGCGCGTATCCACGCCAACAGGCTCGAATTGCTGGTCGTCCTCGACCGCCCGGAGGTGCCGCTCAATACCAATGGCTCGGAAAACGACATCCGCGCCATGGTCACCCGGCGAAAACTCTCCGCCGGCACCCGCTCGCAATCCGGCAAGCAGGCCCGCGACACCTTCATCGGGCTGATGAAGACCTGCCGAAAGCTCGGGATCTCAATATTGGCATTATCTCGGCGACCGTCTCCAGGTCCCGAACGCAACACCGGTGCCATCTCTACCCGGCCTCGTCAGACAACGATGCATGGAAATGGCCTAGCCGCCCGGTCTTTTGCCCCGGTTACACATTGCCGAGTTCTTCACCGAGCGCGTTGGAGAGATCGATGGCGTGCGTGTCTACGGTCATATGGACTACGGCAAGCGTGCGCCCGATCTGGGTTGGCGCATGACCGATGCCTGGCTGTCGATGGCCGGCGCCGGCTCCGCTGGCATTCCGAACGGCCGGCCGATCGACGAATGGGGAATTCGCATGGAAGCGGATTCGTGCAACCCGGCCGGCCCGTCGGTGTCGCGAGGCGGCGCCGCGAACGGGCCGGCGGCGGTCTATGCCATCCGCAAGTGGGATGAGTGGCTGCGCCAGTATGCGCCGCCCGCAGCGGCGGACTATGACTTCTACCAGTCGCTGCCGGCGCTCTCACAGGGCAACGTGGCCCAGCAGATCTTCTGGTACACCGCCTTCACGGCGAACATGGTGGCGCCTAAGAGCGACGGCAACAACACGGTCGATGACGAGGGTACGCCGCTGTGGCGGATGGCGCCTTCGCCGCACGGACCGTACTGGAAAGAGGGTCAGAAGCTCGGCTATCAGGATGCCGGCTCGTGGACTCTCATGAAGTCCACCCCCGTCGATCGTCGCAAGGCGGCCTGGCTCTATGCGCAGTTCACGGTCTCGAAGTCGGTGTCCCTGCGGAAAAGCCACGTTGGCTTGACGATCATCCGCGACAGTGACATTCGCCACGAATCCTTCACCGAGCGGGCGCCCAAGCTGGGCGGTCTGGTCGAGTTCTACCGCTCGCCCGATCGCGTGAATTGGACGCCGACGGGCATCAATGTTCCCGACTATCCGAAGCTGGCACAGCTGTGGTGGCAGAACATCGGCGACGTCAACTCCGGCGCGTTCACGCCGCAAGAGGCGATGGACCGCATGGCCGCTCAGATGGACGACGTCATGGCACGCATGCAGGCGGCGGACGAGGCGGCTGGCGTCTATGGCGGTTGCGGCCCGCGCCTGAATGCCGAGCAGGACGCATCGGCGTGGCTCGGTGTGCCGGGCGGCCCGAAGGCGAAGCTCGCCAACGAGAAGCCCCAGGGCGAGACCGTCGATTACGACGAGCTGATCAAGCGCTGGGATCGTTCGTAGTCCACGTTGATTGATTGCCCGGGAAGGAGAATTCCTTCTCGGGCAATCATCGCCCAACCGCCGTCTGCGCAGCCCAGGCCTGCTGCGCCATTGGTCAATCGGTGACGTTCGTCGCGGGCCTTCGGTGGGTGCCGCGGACGCCTGACCGATCGAGGTCTAAGTCGTGAGCCTTCAGCTAAAGAACGTGGTCAAACGGGTCGGCGGCGAGACCCATATCCATGAGACCAGCGTCGAGCTGAAGGACGAGGGCTTCAACGTCCTGCTGGGGACGACGCTGGCCGGCAAGACGACGCTGTTGCAGCTGATGGCCGGCCTGGAGCGGCCGACCTCCGGTGAGATTTGGTTCAACGGCAAGAACGTGACCGGCGTTTCGGTACAGCGACGCAACGTTGCCATGGTCCACCAGCAGTTCATCAACTACCCCAGCCTCACCGTCTTCGAGAATATCGCCTCGCCGCTGCGTGTCGCCGGCGTCAAGCGTGGCGAGGTCAAGGACCGCGTCCTGCGCACGGCCGAGTTGTTGCGGTTGACGCCGATGCTGGCCCGGAACCCGTCCGAGCTGTCCGGTGGTCAACAGCAGCGGACGGCGCTGGCGCGCGCTCTGGTCAAGGACTCGGACCTCGTTCTACTGGATGAGCCGCTGGCCAACCTCGACTTCAAGCTGCGGGAAGAGTTGCGTGACGAGCTGCCGAGGCTGTTCGCCGGTCGGCGTTGCACCGTCGTCTACGCGACAAGCGAACCACTGGAAGCGCTGCTGCTCGCCGGTCACACCGCGGCGATGCATGAAGGTCGCATTACGCAATTCGGGCCGACGCCGAGCGTCTATCGCGAGCCCGTCGACGTTGTGACCGCCCAAGTGTTTTCAGATCCGCCGATCAACGTTGCGCGGGTCGAAAAACGCGGACCCCGTATCGTGCTCAGCGATACCGTCGGTTGGCAGGCTCCAGCCGGCCTGCACGGCCTTCCGGATGGGGCCTACACGGTCGGGATCAGGCCCCCATCGCCACGCGTGCCAACGGTGCGGCGACGACGCAACTGGCGGGCAAGGTGCAGATCACCGAGCTCAGCGGGGCCGAGAGCGTGATCCATTTCTCGCATGGCGCGCTGAACTGGATATCCCAGTCGCACGGCGTCCATGCCCTCGAGGTCGGCGAGACCGAGACGTTTCATCTGAACGTGGATGGCTGCATGTATTTCGACACCGACGGCCTGCTGATCGCTGCATCGACCGGCGCTGCCGGAGCCGACAATGCGCGCCATGCACACGGGGCACGCCAGCCAGGCAAAGTGATGCAGGCATAAATGTCTGAAATCACACTCCAGAATCTGCGGCACAGCTACGTCGAGGCGCCGGCAACTCCGGACGATTGGGCGCTGAAGGAAACGGACGTCGCCTGGTCGGATGGTGGCGCCTATGCGCTGCTCGGCCCGTCGGGCTGCGGCAAGACAACCCTGCTGAACATCATCTCCGGACTGATCAAGCCGACCCAGGGCCGCGTGCTGTTCGGCGACGAGGACGTTACCGACGCACCGCCCGGTCAGCGCAACATCGCCCAGGTGTTTCAGTTCCCAGTCGTCTACGACACGATGACCGTGCGTGACAATTTGGCATTTCCGCTGCGCAATCGTGGCGTGCCCGAGGCCGAGATCGACGCCCGCGTGCGGGAGATCGCGTCGCTTCTCGAACTCGACGACATGTTGCCGCGGCGCGCGGCCGGCCTGACCGCGGACGGCAAGCAGAAAATCTCGCTCGGCCGAGGCATCGTTCGCTCCGACGTCGACGCCATCCTGTTCGACGAGCCGCTGACCGTGATCGACCCGCACCTGAAATGGCAGCTGCGCTCAAAGCTCAAGGAGCTTCATCAGCGTATCAGGGTGACGATGATCTACGTGACCCACGACCAGACGGAGGCGCTGACGTTCGCCGACAAGGTCGTCGTGATGCACGAGGGAACCGTCGTTCAGATCGGCACGCCGATCGAGCTTTTCGAGCGGCCGCACCACACCTTCGTGGGCCATTTCATCGGCTCTCCCGGCATGAACGTGCTGCCGTGCGAGCTGGTCAATGGCGTGCCGCTCATCGCCGGCCATCCGATCCCGGTGCAGAGCGAAGCGGCGGCTGCGAGTGGAAAAGGTGGTCGGCTGGAGATCGGTGTACGGCCGGAACATGTGCGGTTCGCGGCAACTGGCCTGCCGGCCCAAATCGTCAAGGTGAGCGATGTCGGCCGCTACCGGATCGTCGAGGCCAGATGTGCCGACGAACGGGTCAATATCCTGGTCGGTGACGGTGTGGCCCTGCCGTCGGACGGCGCTCACCTCGAATTCGACCCGGCGCACACGGGGCTCTATGCCGATGGCTGGCGGGTCGAGTAGGGGGTGAAATGGACGGCAAGGCGCCATATCAAAAAGGCTGGCTCTTCGTCCTGCCGGTCGTTGGGCTGGTTGCGTTCAATGCGGACATCCCGCTGATGACGGTCGTCAACTACTCGGTGCAGGAGACCTTCGGCAGCAACGTCTTCTTCTTCGAGGGCGTCAAGTGGTTCCAGAACCTGCTCGCGTCCGAGCGGTTCCACGCGTCGCTGACCCGGCAGCTGTTGTTCACGGCGATCATCCTGGCGATCGAGGTGCCGCTCGGCGTCGCCATCGCCCTGGCAATGCTGCGCAAGGGCCCCTGGCTTTCCGTGTGCCTCGTGCTGATGGCCTTGCCGCTGCTGATCCCGTGGAACGTCGTTGGTGCGATGTGGAACATCTTCGCGCTGCCGGACATCGGCCTGCTCGGCAAGGCTCTCGGCAGCCTGGACTACAACTACACCCAGCAGCCGATTGCGGCGTGGGCGACGCTGATCGCCATGGACGTCTGGCACTGGACGTCGTTGGTGGTCCTGCTCGCCTTCGCCGGCCTTACCTCGATTCCGGACGCCTATTATCAGGCAGCCAAGATCGACGGCGCCTCGGCCTGGGCGACGTTCCGCTATATTCAGTTGCCGAAGATGCGCCGGGTGCTGACGATCGCCGTGCTGCTGCGCTTCATGGACAGCTTCATGATCTACACCGAGCCGTTCGTGCTGACGGGCGGTGGACCGGGCAACTCGACGACGCTCTTGTCGATTGACCTGGTAAAGATCGCGCTGGGACAGTTCGACCTCGGCCCCGCCGCGGCGATGTCGCTGGTCTGCTTCCTGATTGTGCTGCTGGTCTCCTGGATCTTCTACACCGTGATGACGCGCAAGGAGGCATCGTGATGCGGCTGCGCTGGATCGTTCCGACCCTCTATATCGTGTTTCTCATGCTGCCGATTTACTGGCTGCTGAACATGTCGTTCAAGACGACGAACGAAATCCTGGGGACCTTCACGCTGTGGCCGCAGACCTTCACGTTGGTCAACTTGTAGCGCACCCGGTTCCTTGGACACAAGTTTGTCTCACGCGGCGGGCCTGATTGAGATCGCGGCGTGCCACGCCTGACGAGCTTGAGCGGGGCTCAGGTAGCCGTTCTTTTCGACGATCCACTGGGCATTGTAGAGTTCGACGAAGTCGCGGACGGCGTCCCGCAGCTCCGCGATGTTGCGGTAGATGCGACCATGGATGATCTGTTCCTTCAGCGTGCGATTGAACCGCTCGGCGACGCCGTTGGTCTGGGGCTCGGCGACGAAGGCGTAGGACGGCTGGATACCCCAGAACTTGATCTGGTTGGTGAAGTGGTCCGACAGATACTGGGAGCCGTGATCCATCCGCAAGGCCAGCCCCCGAGCCGCGCCGGCCGCGGTCGAGCCATACAGCCCGGCAAGCCCCATGGAGATCGGCTGCAGGGCGGCGAAGCGGTCGCCGCGCTTGCAGACATGCCAGCCGACACACTCGGCGTTCCAATGCTCGACGGCGGTGAAGATCCAGCCCCAGCCGTCGTCCACCGTGAACACCCGAACGCCATCGGTGCCCCACATGAGGTTCGGGGCATGAGTGATGATCTCACCGTCATGGGGATTGCCGCCACGGCGGCGGCAGCGATGGGGCGAGAGCAGATTGTTCTCGCGCATCAGGCGGAGCACCCGCTTGCGGGCAACCCGGATGTCGCGACAGACCCGAAGCCGAGCCCAGACCTTGCGGTAGCCCTCGCCCTCCCAGGGCGATGCCTCCAGGTCGGCTTCGATCGCCACCAGCAGCGCCTGGTCCGAGATCGCGGGCTTCGGTCCCCGACGCTTTGCCGGCGGCTGCTCGGCGTGCTGGCCGGAGGTCATGGCGTAGAACGAGGAGCGGGCCATGCCCCAGGCGGCGCAGACCCGCCGCAGGCCGTAGGCCAGACCCGTGCCGGGCGAGGTGGCGGCACTCATCGCCGCGACCTCCGCCGCCCCAAAGGGCCGAAGGTCTCCGTCTTGGCCTCCAGCAGTTCCACCTGCATGGTCAACTCTCCGATCCGCTTCATGGCGCTATCCAGTTCCGCCTGCACCGGATCGCCCTTGCGTTGCTTGAGCGAGGCGTCGATCCCGCCGATCGCTTTCTCACGCCACTGCTCGAGCCGGAAGATCTCTACGCCCAACTGGCGCGACAGAAGTTGCACCGGCTCGTCACGCAAAAGCCGCAGAACGACCTCACGCTTGCGCGCCACCGTCCATCGCTGGCCAAGTCCCAGCGGGCCTGCCGGCAAAGCCTGGCCTGGGGAAAACGTGGACGAGCCAAGCTCGCCCGCATTTACCACAGGCCCATCAACAGCAACTTTCTTCTCAAAATTATCGGTCATGTTCCGGTCCTCCTTGGACACTTCGATTAAGCCAATTCTGTGTCCAAGGAAATCGGGTCCGACTCACACGTTGGTCAACTATATCAAGATCTTCACCGACCCGACCTGGTACAACGGCTATATCAACTCGATCATCTATGTCTGCCTCAACACCGCCATCTCGGTCACGGCGGCGCTGCCGGCGGCCTATGCCTTCTCGCGCTACCGGTTCCTCGGCGACAAGCACCTGTTCTTCTGGCTGTTGACCAACCGCATGGCGCCGCCGGCGATCTTCGCGCTGCCCTTCTTCCAGCTCTATTCGGCGATCAACCTGTTGCATACCCATCTCGCCGTCGCACTGGCCCACAGCCTGTTCAATATTCCGCTGGCGGTGTGGATCCTCGAGGGCTTTATGTCGAGCGTGCCGAAACAGCTCGACGAAACCGCCTATGTCGACGGCTATGGCTTCTGGCGGTTCTTCGTGAAGATATTCCTGCCGACCATCCGATCCGGTGTCGGCGTGGCGGCGTTCTTCTGCTTCATGTTTTCGTGGGTCGAGTTGTTGCTGGCCAAGACGTTGACATCCGTCGCGGCGAAGCCGATCGCCGCAGTGATGACGCGAACCGCCAGCAGTTCGGGGTTCGAGCTCGGTCTGCTTGCCGCGGCGGGCGCGCTGACGATCATCCCCGGCGCCATCGTCATCTATTTCGTCCGCAACTACATCGCCAAGGGTTTTTCGCTTGGTCGTGTCTGAGACCATGAACACCACGTGCCTGGAGGATTGAGTCATGGGGCTTGCATGGATGGCCTGGACCTGGCAGACGGCGGCCTTTTTCGTCTTCATCGCCCTGGCGCTGGTCGGCATGGTGATCTGGGAATGGCGCGTGCCCGGCGGCGCGCCACGGCGCGGCATCCTGGCCCTCGACACGACCCGCGGCGATCAGCTGTTCATCTCGCTTCTGGGCAGCGCGTTTATCCAGCTCGCCTGGCTCGGCGTTATCGGGCCGCCGCTGTGGGGCGCGATCGCCGTCGCGCTGGTCTACACCGTGGGGGTGTTCCGGTGGGTGTAGTGCCGTACCGCCGCTAGCGAAGTCCGCTCCTGGCGCAGAGGCGGGCATACAGCCGATTGTCGCCGTCGCAGATCAGCGCAACAAGCTCAGGCTGTTCGAACGCGGGTTGCGGGTGGACGCGGTTCAGCGTCATCCCCGTGCAGATTTCGAGCCGGAGGTCGAACTCCTGTCGATTGGCGCCGAGAAAGGCCGTCCGTTCGGCTTCGGATGCGATGAGCATCACCAACTCCCCGCAGTTGGCGACGACATCGCTCTGAACAGTTGCAAAGTCGCCGCCGGCTGCGACCCAACTGTCCAGCCTCGCAAGGTACGTGTTCTCGAGGGCCCGTGAGCCCTCTTGCGCGGTGGCAGGAGGGGTCAGGCAAAGCAATGCCAACGCGGCAACGGCATGTCCGGCGGCCAGCAATCTCACGCGGCGACTGTGGCTGCATTGCCCTGTCGGGGCAAGCGCGGCTCCCCCGACCGCGCCCGCAAACACAAGGCAACGGTCCTGAAAGAAAGCCGCTGTATGGCTAGCGGGATCGTCCAGCGAGACCGCAGACCGCCCATGTTCCTGGCCATCGCGCTCTATCTCGGCGCCGTCAATCTCGCGACGTTCCTGGCGTTCGTATGGGACAAGCGTTGTGCGCGGCAAGGCCGCCGGCGGGTGCCGGAGAAGAAGCTGCTGGCGATGGCGGTGGCCGGCGGCGCCGCCGGCGCGGTCGCCGCACAGCGGGCCGTGCGCCACAAGACCTGCAAGGAGCCGTTCCGCACCTATCTGCAAGTGATCGTCTGGGTGCAGGCCACTGTAGTTGCGGCATTCGGCGCGGCGATGGCGGGCGGAGTGGTTGGCTCGGCGCTGCTGTAGCGTCCGCCCCTACCGAAGGGTGAAGCCCGTCCCAGGCGCCTGTCGAACGCCGGCACTGGCCCGAACGGCTGTTATATTATAACATTGGGTCGAGCACGCCCGATGAGGAGCCGCAATGGCGCCGCGCAAGCCAGTGTCGTCGACCGCCCCGGCGTTCGCCGACAAGGGCCATGACCACGCCCGCTGCGTCGACGATGCGCTCGCCGCGGCGGAAGCGGTGTGCGCGGCCAATGGCACGCGGCTGACCGAGCTCAGGCGGCAGGTGCTGGAGCTGGTCTGGCACAGCCACAAGCCGGTCGGCGCCTACGACGTGCTGGACCAGCTGGCTCGTCGGCGCGCCCGCGTCGCCCCGCCGACGGCCTATCGGGCGCTCGAGTTCCTGCTCGCCCATGGGCTCGTTCACCGCATCGAATCGCTGAACGCCTTTGTCGGCTGCGCCAACCCGCACGAGCGCCACCAGACCCAGTTCCTGATCTGCACGGGCTGCGGCACCGCGGCGGAGCTCGACGATCCCGCGATCACGGCGGCGCTGGCGCGGGCCGCCGGCAGCCTCGGCTTCACCGGCAGCCGTGCGATCGTCGAGGTCGCCGGCCGCTGCCCGGACTGCCGGCACACCACGAAGGCCGCCGGGGCGTGAGTGGCCAGCCCCTGCTGCGGCTGTCGCGCATTGGCCTGCAGATCCGCGGCCAGCCGGTGCTCAACGCCGTCGATCTGGCCGTCGCCGAGCGCCAGATCGTCACGCTAATCGGGCCGAACGGCGCCGGCAAGACAATGCTCGTGCGCATTGCGCTGGGTTTGCTGAAGGCGGACCGCGGCACGGTCGACCGGCACCCCGGCATCGCGATCGGCTACATGCCGCAGCACCTGGTCATCGACGACACGCTGCCGCTGACCGTGGGGCGGTTCCTGACGCTCGGCGCGCGCCCGCCGCCGGCGGCCATGGCGACGGTCCTCGAAGAGGTCGGGATCGGCCACCTGATCCCACGGCCGGTGCAGGCGATCTCGGGCGGCGAGATGCAGCGCGTGCTGCTGGCGCGCACGTTGCTGCGCGATCCCGACCTGCTGGTCCTCGACGAGCCGGCCCAGAGCCTCGACATCGGCGGACAGTCGGAGTTCTACCAGCTGATCGCCGACGTGCGGGACCGGCGCGGTTGCGGCATCCTGCTGGTCAGCCACGATCTGCATCTGGTGATGGCGGCGGCGGACCGGGTCGTCTGCCTCAATCACCACGTCTGCTGCACCGGCCGGCCGCAGGAGGTGCAGCAGGACCCGGCCTTCCTCGCCCTGTTCCCCGGCGCGGCGCCGGCCGGCCTGGGTATCTACGCGCACCAGCACGACCACGCGCACGAGCCGTCCGGGCGCGTCGCGCCGCTGGCCGGCGAAAGCGGCGGGGCCGCCAGGGAGGTCGTCGCGGACGAGCAGGACCATGCCTGACTTTCTGGTCCGCGCGCTCCTGGGCGGCATTGGCGTCGCCCTCGCCGCCGGACCGCTGGGCGCGTTCGTCGTCTGGCGCCGGATGGCCTATTTCGGCGACACGCTCGCTCATTCGGCGCTGCTGGGGGTCGCGCTCGGCCTGCTGCTCGGCATCAACCCGAACGTCACCGTGATCGTCGTCTGCGCCGTACTGGCCGTCGTGCTCGTGGTGCTGCAGCGCCGCCAGCGCTTCCTCGCCAGCGACACGCTGCTCGGTATCCTGGCCCACGCGTCCCTCGGCCTTGGCCTCGTCACGTTGGCGTTCCTGCAGACGCTGCGCCTCGACCTGCTGTCGCTGCTGTTCGGCGACATCCTCGCGGTCACGGCGACCGATCTGGCGTGGATCTACGGCGGCGGCGTCGCCGTGCTGGCGCTGCTGGCCTTGCTCTGGCGGCCGCTCCTGTCGGCCACCGTGCATGAGGACCTGGCGCGCGTCGAGGGCGTGCCGGTGACCGCCGTGCGGCTGGCCTACATGCTGCTGATCGCGGTCGTGATCGCGGTGGCGCTGAAGATCGTCGGCGTCTTGCTGGTCACGTCGCTGTTGATCATTCCCGCGGCCACCGCCCGGCGTTTCGCGACGACGCCGGAACAGATGGCCGGGCTGGCGGCGCTGATCGGCTGCCTCGCCGTCGCCGGCGGCCTTGCCGGGTCGTGGGTCTGGGACACGCCGTCGGGACCGTCGATCATCGCCGCCGCGGCGGCGCTGTTCGTCGTCGCCCTCGCCGCCCCGGCATGGCGCCGGGCCGGGGTCCGCTAGAGCGAGCCTCGCAATCGACCGGCGCCTCGCAACTAGGACGTCGATTTCAGGTGGCGGTGTCCACGCTGCCCACCATTGTTGATGTGCTAAGGGTTATCATAGTATGATAATGTTGAAATCATGGCGACTGGAGATCGCGATGCCAGCATGGACGCGCTGCTTGAGCTGGCCGGTCAGGTCTTTGTCATTGACCCTGGAGGCTATTGGGTGAAGTTCGTTGTCCAGCGGGTTGAAGCGTCGGCCGAGCGGCCGCACGGGTTGGCATATTCTCTCACTCTACATGGGCCGGACGGAGACCGTCTGGGTCGGTTTCGACAATGCCCATCCAGTGCGGCAAGACCGAGGCGCAAGGACCCGAACGGGAGTCGCCCACGACCACGTACATCGCCTGCGGGCTGTTCGGCCGTACGACTACAGTGATGCTGCAACGCTGCGCGCCGATTTTTGGACTGAAGTTGATGCTGTCCTGAAGGAAAGGGAAGTAACGCCGTGAAAACGCTCAGGGTCGGCATTGCCACTTATGACGAGATGAAGAGGCGCACTATGGCGATTTCCAGCGGCGCGCTCAAGCCGTCCACCAACGAGCCGAAAGTCTGGTTCACCTCAACCGAGAGTCTCGCCAAGGTGTTGTCCAAGAAGAATCGAGCCCTGCTCTCGGAGATCGCCGCATCGTCGCCGCAATCGCTGGCCGAGCTCGCGGCGCGCACGGGACGCAAGACGTCGAACCTGTCGCGAACCCTGAGGACCATGGAGCGGTACGGCCTGGTGCGTCTGACAAGGGGGGACCGCGGTCGCGTCATCCCGGAGGTGTTGTACGGCGAGATTTCGGTCAGCCTGCCCGTGATCAGCGCGGAGAGCCAAGCCGCCTGACCGATCGCGGGAGGTTCCCGCCGGCCGGAAAGAGACTATTGTTACTCGATCTGGCCGATCGGCGTTGGGGGAACGGGGATGCCATCGACGGTTGAGGAGCTGTGCGAGCAGAAGGGCCTCAAGATGACCGAGCAGCGGCGGGTCATCGCTCGGGTCCTGGCCGAGGCCGCGGACCATCCGGACGTCGATCAGGTGTATCGGCGGGCCACTCGCGTCGACCCGCGCATCTCGATCGCCACGGTCTATCGGACGCTGCGGCTGTTCGAGGAGGCCAACATCCTGGAGAAGCACGATTTCGGCGATGGCCGGGCGCGCTATGAAGAAGCGGCGGCGGAGCATCACGACCACCTCATCGACACCAAGAGCGGCCGTATTATCGAGTTCCACAACGCCGAGATCGAAGCCCTGCAGGAGAAGGTCGCGGCCGAGCTCGGCTACAAGCTGCTGGACCACCGGCTCGAGCTCTATGGCGTGCCCATCGACACGCCCGACGAGGACGACCAGTGTGACGGGCCTCGCCCTTCGACAGGCTCAGGGTGAGGCCTCATACTGAGCTTCGAAGTTGTGGCCTGGGCTTGTCGAACGGGTCCCTGGGGCCGGGCCGGGCGACGACGCCTCGGGTTGGCACCGGCTCCAACAGATCGAAGAACGCTTGCGACCCTACTCCGCCGCGGCCGCCGGTGCGGGCGCGTGGAACGCGGCCATCAGCGCCGCCTCGCGGGCCTTGGCCTTGGCCAGGTGGGCCTCCTTGACGTGGCCGAAGCCGCGGATGTGCTCCGGCAGCGACGCGATCTCGACGGCGAGCGCATGGTTCCGCACCGTCAGGTTCGCCGTCAATGCGCGCACCGTCGCCTCGTAGTCGGCGATCAGCCGGCGCTCCTGGCGCCGTTCGGCGGTGCGGCCGAACGGGTCGAACGGCCCGCCGCGCAGGAACTTCAGCCGCGCCAGCACCCGGTAGGCCACGAACACCCACGATCCGTAGGCACGCTTGATCAGATGGCCGGTCGTCGCATCGCGCCTGGCCAGCAGGGGCGGCGCCAGATGGAAGCGCAGCTTGAAGTCGCCGGCGAACTGGTCGCGCAACTTGGCCATGAACGCGCCGTCGGCGTAGAGCCGGGCGACTTCGTACTCGTCCTTGTAGGCCAGCAGTTTGGCGTAGTAGCGCGCAACGGCCTCGGCGAGGCCGGTGTGGCCCTCCGCCCGGACGGCCTCGGACTGCTGCACCTCGACCACGAAGTCCTTGTAGCGGCGCGCCAGGGCGTTGTTCTGGTAGGCCTGCAGATGGGCGATGCAGCGGTCGACGATGTCATCGAGCGTCGTCGCGATGTCCGGCGCCTGGAGGGCCAGAGGCGTCGTCGGCGCGGCGATCGCCTCGATGCGCGCCCGGTCGTGGGCGGCGCGGCGGCCCCACACGAGGGCCTGCCTGTTCATCTCGACGGCGACACCGTTGAGCTCGATCGCCCGCTCCAGCGCCGCCAGCGACAGCGGCACCAGGCCCTGCTGCCAGGCATAGCCCAGCACGAACAGGTTCGTGCCCATGGCGTCGCCCAACAGTGCCGTCGCCAGCCGCGTCGCCTCGACGAAATCGGCGCCGCCGCCGACGGCCTGGGCGATGGCGCCCCGCATCTCGGCGTCGGGGAAGACCGCATCGGGGTCGCGCGTGAAGTCGCCGGTCTGGGTCTTGTGCGTATTGATGACGGCGCGCGTCGTGCCGGCCTGCATCTTGGCCAGCGCCTCGAATCCGGCGGCGACGACCATGTCGCAGCCGAGCATCAGGTTGGCGCCGCCGGCGGCGATGCGCACGGCATGGATGTCGGCCGGCGTCGGCGCGATGCGGACGTGGCTGACCACCGCGCCGCCCTTTTGGGCGAGCCCGGTCATGTCGAGCACCGTGGCGCCCTTGCCTTCGAGGTGCGCGGCCATGCCCAACAGCGCGCCGATCGTGACGACGCCGGTGCCGCCGATGCCGGTGACCAGGATGCCGTAGGGCCCGTCGAGGGCCGGCACCGCCGGTTTGGGCAGCGGGCCATCGAATGTGTCGGCATGCGTAGCCGTCTCGGGCTTGCGCAAGCCACCGCCATGCACGGTGACGAAGCTGGGGCAGAAGCCGTTGACGCAGGAATAGTCCTTGTTGCAGGTCGATTGGTCGATCGCCCGCTTGCGGCCGAACTCGGTCTCCACCGGCACGACGGACAGGCAGTTCGATTGGACCGAGCAGTCGCCGCAGCCCTCGCACACGGCCTCGTTGATGAACACGCGCTTGGGCGGGTCCGGGTAGACGCCGCGCTTGCGGCGGCGGCGCTTTTCGGCGGCGCAGGTCTGGTCGTAGATCAGCGCCGAGACGCCGGGCCACGCGCGCAGCTCGCGCTGCAACTGGTCCAAGGCGTCGCGGTGATGCACCGTCGTGCCGGCGGCGAATGCCGTGCCGACGGGATAGGCATCGGGCTGGTCGCTGACGACGATGATCTTGGCGACGCCCTCGGCGGCCAGCTGTCGGGTAACCTGCGGCACCGTCAATTGGCCATCGACGGGCTGACCGCCGGTCATCGCCACGGCGTCGTTGTAGAGGATCTTGTATGTGATGTTGACCTCGGCCGCGATCGCCTGGCGGATCGCCAGGCTGCCGGAGTGGAAATAGGTCCCGTCGCCGAGGTTGACGAAGACGTGCTCCTCGTCGGTGAACGGCGCCTGGCCGACCCACGGCACGCCCTCGCCGCCCATTTGGCTGAAGGTGTCGGTGTTACGGTCCATCCAGATCGCCATGTAGTGGCAGCCGATGCCGGCCAGAGCGCGGCTGCCCTCGGGCACGATCGTCGAAATGTTGTGCGGACAGCCCGAGCAGAAATAGGGGATTCGCGTCAGGCTCGTCGGCCGCCCTTCGAGCGCCGCCTCCTTCTGTTCCAGGAAGCGCAGCCGCTCTTGAATACTGGCCTGAATGTCGGGCGAGGTGTGGAAGCGGGCGATGCGGTCGGCGATGGCGCGGGCGATCCGGGCCGGCGTCAGCTCGCCGATCGACGGCAGGATCCAGTTGCCAGCGTCGTCGAACTTGCCGAGCACCTGGGGCCGCGTCTCGGCACGCCAGTTGTAGAGCTGCTCCTTGACCTGGTTCTCGATGACCGCGCGCTTCTCCTCGACGACCAGGACCTCCTCCAGGCCCTCGGCGAAGCGCCGGATGCCCTCGCGCTCAAGCGGCCAGGTCATGGCGACCTTGTAGACGCTGAGGCCGAGCGCCGCGGCCGCTGCGTCGTCGATACCCAGATCCTCCAGCGCCTGGCGCACATCCAGGTATGACTTGCCGGCGGTGATGATGCCGAAGCGGCGCCGCGGGCCGTCGATGACCTTCGTATCGAGCCGGTTCGCGCCGGCGAAGGCGAGCGCCGCGTACAGCTTGTAGCGGTGCAGGCGCTCCTCCTGTTCGAGCGGCGTGTCGGGCCAGCGGATGTTGAGGCCGCCCGGCGGCATCTCGAAATCGTCCGGCACGAGGACACCGGGCTGAGCCGGATCGACCGGGATCGAGGCCGCGCTGTCGACCGTCTCGGCGATCGTCTTCAGGGCGATCCAGCAGCCGGAGTAGCGCGACATGGCCAGTCCGACGAGGCCGTAGTCCAGCACCTCCTGGACGCCCGACGGGTTGAGCACCGGGATCGAGGCGTCCATGAGCGCGTATTCCGACTGGTGCGCCGTCGTCGACGACTTACAGGTGTGGTCGTCACCGGCGAGCGCGAGGACGCCGCCGTGCGGCGCCGTACCGGCCAGGTTGCCGTGCTTCAGGACGTCGCCGGAGCGGTCGACCCCGGGGCCCTTGCCGTACCACAGGGCGAACACGCCGTCATAGCGGGCGCCCGCGGTCAGGCCGACCTGCTGGCTGCCCCACACGGCGGTGGCGCCGAGGTCCTCGTTGACCGCGGGTTGGATCGTGATGTGGTGGCGCTCGAGGAACTGGCGGGCCCGCATGAACTGCATGTCCAGGCCGCCCAGCGGCGAGCCGCGATAGCCGGAAACGAAGCAGCCTGTGTTCAGGCCGGCCGCGACGTCGCGCCGCCGCTGGACCATCGGCAAGCGCACCAGTGCCTGGATGCCGGTCAAGAAGATCCGACCCTCGTCCAGGCCGTACTTATCGTCCAAGGTGACCGCGGCAAGCGCCATCGACGCCTCCTGAGCACGTCCCGTCCCCGCATAGGACCATAGGCGGCGGTGGTCCGATAGTCCACGTGGGCCACGTGGTCTGGTCCGGACGCTTGGGAACCGAGCGTCCGGTGAAATCAGCCCACGGAATCAATAGGCTGGTGGTTTGGTTCGGCGGCCGGACGGCCCCCGTCCATCGGGCATCGAACCACTGGGCTTGTGGCATGGCACGCGGTTAACGCCGCGCACACGCTTGGCCGGCTAGGCTCGCCCCCCGGGGGCGTCCTGCCGCGGCGCCGTCCTGGGTGGGCAGGCTGACGCCGTTGTGCTAAGCCGCCGGCGCGAAGGCGGGCAGGGGCGGTCGCCAGGCGGGCCGCGATCACGAACGGCCGGAGAGGTGCGTTTTGACAATCCTGTTGACAGGCGCTGCCGGGTTCATCGGCATGCATTTGAGCGAGGCCCTGCTGGCGCGCGGCGAACGCGTCGTCGGCCTCGACAACGTCAACGACTATTACGACGTGCGCCTGAAGGAGGCCCGGCTGGCCCGGCTGACGGGTCGCGCCGGCTTCACGTTCGTGCGCGGCGACATTGCCGACCGCGGGACGCTGGAACGCATCGTCGGCGAGCATCCGGAGATCGACCGCATCGTGCACTTGGCCGCTCAAGCGGGGGTCCGCTACTCCCTGATCAACCCGGCGGCCTATATCGAGGCCAACCTGATCGGCCACTTCAACATGCTGGAGCTGGCGCGCCATCTCGGCGACCGCTGCAAGCACCTGGTCTATGCCAGTTCATCGTCGGTCTATGGCGGCAACACGAAGCTGCCGTTCTCGGTCGACGATCCGGTCGACCGGCCGGTGTCGCTCTATGCCGCGACCAAGAAGGCGGACGAGCTGATGAGCCACGCCTACAGCCACATCTTCGGGGTGCCGGCGACCGGCCTGCGCTTTTTCACGGTCTACGGGCCGTGGGGGCGCCCCGACATGTCGGCCTACATCTTCACGTCGAAGATCCTCGCCGGCGAGCCGATCCCGGTGTTCAACAACGGTGAGATGCAACGCGACTTCACGTTCGTCGACGACATCGTCGCCGGCGTCATCGCCGCGCTGGACCGGCCACCGGCGCGCGCGTCCGGCACGGCGCCACACCGCGTCTATAACCTCGGCAATCATCGCTCGGAGCCGCTGATGCGCTTCATCGGCCTGATCGAGAGCGCCCTCGGCAAGAAGGCCGAAATCGACTTCCAGCCGATCCAGCCCGGCGACGTGCCGGCGACCTACGCCGATATCGAGGCGAGCCGCCGCGACCTCGGCTTCGTGCCGAAGACGCCGATCGACGAGGGCATCCCACGCTTCGTCGCCTGGTACCGCGAATACCACGGGGCCTGAGTCCGGGCGAGTTTTCTGATCTTCGCCCCGCCTGATTCAGTGGACCGTCGTCGCGGCCGGCTTGCGCAGCAGGAACTGGACCTCCGGCACGCCGCCGACCAGGTAGCACAGGCCGCCGTCGGTCGCCCGGAACGACCGGTTCAGGACGCGCTCGCTGGCCCGTTGCCAGGCCGAACGGCGCGCCCGGAAGCGGCCCACATCGCCCATGAAGGTGCCGGCGCTGATCATGTCGAACTGGGGCAGCATGGGGTTGCGGCCGTGGGTCAGGCTGGTCAGGCCGTTCAGCCCGAACAGCGTGTAGTGTTCCCACCCCGTGCCCTGGATCGAGCTCCAGTGCGGCACCCGCACGAACAACAGCCCGTCCGGCCGCAGGCTGTCATGGATGTTCATGATCAGGCGATCGCGGTCCTGGTGATACAGGTGCTCCAGGACGTGGCTCGCATAGACGAAGTCGACGCTGGCCCGCTCGACCGGCCATTGCTGCGTAAAGTCGCAGACGTGGGACTGATCGGTGTGCCGGTCGAAATCGATGGTCACCAGACGGTCGATGCTGCGGCACGCCAACGGGTTGGCGCCGGCGCCGACATCCAGAACGTCGATGCCGCCGGCCGGAAACATCGCGACGATTTCATCCTGTGTCCACGACCGCTTGTACAGCGGCTCGGCATAGCGGGCGGGGTCGTCGTGGTGCGCGATCGGAAAGACCATCGGCTCGCTCGGGCTTGCTACGCCGCCTGGCCGCGAGCGTAGAGGCCCTCGAGCTCGCGGCCGTAGCGCTCGCGGATCATGTGCCGCCGGATCTTCAGCGACGGCGTCAGCATGGCGTTCTCCGTCGTAAAGGGCGCATCGGCGATGATGAAGCGGCGCACCTTCTCGATTTGAGAAAGCCTGGCGTTGACCCGGTCGACGGCGGCGGAGACGGCGTCGTGGAACTCGGTGTCGTCGAACAGCAGCTCGGGGTCTTTGCCGTGCGCCGAGGCGAACGCGCGCTGCCACGACTCTTCCGGGACCAGGATGGCGACGAGGTGCGCGTGACCGTCGCCGTGGACCATCGCCTGGCCGATCTCCGGCTCGAAGCACAGCATGCCCTCGATCCGCTGCGGCGCCACGTTGTCGCCGCCGGACATGACAATGATGTCCTTCTTGCGGTCGGTGATCTGGATGTAGCCGTCGTCGTCGATGCGGCCGATGTCGCCGGTATGGACCCAGCCGTCCTTGAGGCTGGCGGAGGTGGCGGCGGGATCGTCCCAGTAGCCGTCCATGGTCAACTCGCCGCGGACCAGGATCTCGCCGTCTTCGGCGATCTTCACGTCGACGCCGGGCAGCGCCGGCCCGACCGTGTGGATGCGGATCGCGTTGGGCGGGTTGCAGCTGACCACCGGCGCCGTCTCGGTCAGGCCATAGCCCTGCAGCAGGCGCACGCCGAGCGCCAGGAAGAACGTGCCGATGTCGGCATTGAGCGGCCCGCCGCCGGACACGAAGGCCTTGAGGCGGCCGCCGAAACGCTCGGCAATCTTGGTGCGGACCAGCTTGTCGACCAGCTTATCCTGCATGCGCTCGATGGGATTGAGGACCGCAGGGCCGTGCTCGTAGCGCCGGCGGCCGAGCTCGACGGCCTTGTGGAACAGCTTCGCCTTGAGGCCGCCCTGGCGCTCGACGCCGCTGACGATGCGCTGGTGCATCACTTCGTAGAGCCGCGGCACGGCGGTCATGATCGTCGGCCGCGCCTCGGCCATGTTCGCGACCAGCTTGTCGAGGTTTTCGGCATAGTAGATCTCGGCGCCGATCGAGATCGGGAAATAGAGGCCGGCCGAGTGCTCGTAGGAGTGGCTCAGCGGCAGGAACGACAGGAACACGTCGTTGTCCACGTCGCAGAGCTGGGAATCGTCGAGCAGGTGAAAGGCACCGAAGCAGTTGCACAGGATCGCGCCGTGGCTCAGCATCACCCCCTTGGGCGCGCCGCCGGTGCCTGACGTATAGATCAGGCAGGCAAGGTCGCCGCGGTCAATGGGCGCGACCACGTCGGCGACGTCGTCGGGCCGGGCCCGGCCGGCCGCCACGACCTCGTCCCAGGTCTTGATCGCCACGCCCGTGGCGGTACCCTCGGCGGTGGTCGGCGTCGGTTCCAGGCAGATCACGGCCTCGACCCCGGCGACCTGCGCCGCCGCCGGAATCAGGCGCTCGGCGAGCCGCGCCGTCGACACGATGGCGAACCGGGCGCCGCTGTTCGAGAGGATGTGGACATGGTCCTCGACCGTGTTCGTCGTATAGGCCGGCACGGTGACGGCACGCGCCGCCATGACGGCAAGGTCGACGATCGCCCATTCCGGCCGGTTCTCGGCGACCAGCGCGACGCGCTCGCCGGGCGCCAGACCGAGCGCCCGCAAGCCGCGGCTGAGAGCGCTGACATCGTCGCGCGCCTTGGCCCAGCTGTGGGCCTGCCAGGCGCCGTCGCGCTTGGCCCAGAACAGCGGCTTGTCGCCCAGCGCCTGCGCCTTGTCGAAGAACATCTGCGGCAGGCTGCGCCAGCCGCCATAGCGCTCACCGTAGTCCATGTCTGTCACTCCCGACGCGTTTCCCCCTCAACGCCGTGCCGCCAAGTCGGCCCGGGCTGGCCGAGCCGTATCCTCTCCGGCACGCCCCAGGGGCACGTTTCGGATATGGGCCGGGTTGTCCCCCGTTGCTGTCGCTGGTATCGGACCCCATTTGTGATTGTGTTGCAAGCAGCCTGGGAAGAGCACGCCGATGTCGCCACAAGCCCCCGAACAAGCCGCCGGCCGGACGAACGACACAGATCTCGGCAGCCTACCGGAATGGGACTTAAAGGATCTTTATCCCGGTCCGGACTCGCCCGAGCTGAAGGCCGCGCTCGACAGTGCCCGGAGCGACGCCGGGGCGTTCGAGCAGCGCCACAAGGGCCGGCTGGCCGGCCTCGACGGGGCGGCGCTGGCCGCCGCCGTCGAGGCCTATGAGCGGATCGACGAGGTGCTGTCCCGGGTCATGAGCTATGCCTCCCTGCTCCATGCCGGCGACATGACGAGCCCCGAGCGCGGCCGCTTCTACCAGGCGATGCAGGAACAAGTGACGGCGATCTCGACGCAGCTGCTGTTCTTTACGCTGGAGATCAACCGCCTCGACGACGCGGCGCTGGAGGCCAAGCTGGCGGCGCCGGCGCTCGCCCGCTATGGCCCCTGGCTGCGCGATACCCGGGTCTTCCGGCCGCATCAGCTGTCCGACGAGCTCGAGAAGCTGTTGCACGAGAAGCACGTCGTCGGCCGCGCCGCCTGGGTGCGGCTGTTCGACGAGTCCATGGCCGCTCTGCGTTTTCCCTGCCGCGGCCGGGATCTGACCAGCGCCGAGATATTGCACCTGCTGAGCGACAAGGGCCCCGCCGTGCGGCGCGATGCCGCCGCAGCCCTGGCCAGGTGCTGGGCGACAATGTGCGGCTGTTCGCCCACATCACGAATACGTTGGCCAAGGACAATGAGATCGAGGATACGTGGCGCACGTTCGCCCGGCCGGTATCGAGCCGCAACCTCGCCAACTATGTCGAGGACGAGGTCGTCGACGCCCTGGTCGCGGCGGTGCGCGGCGCCATGCCCGACCTGTCGCACCGCTACTATGGCCTGAAGGCGCGCTGGTTCGGCACGGACCAGCTCGATTACTGGGACCGCAACGCGCCGCTGCCGGACGACGAGGACCACATGATCCGTGGGACCAGGCGGTGACCAAGGTGCTGGACGCGTACGGCCGCTTCTCGCCGGAGCTGGCGGCGGTCGGCCGGCGCTTCTTCGACCAGGCCTGGATCGACGCGCCGGTGCGGCCGGGCAAGGCGCCGGGCGCTTTCGCCCACCCGACGGTGCCCAGCGCCCATCCCTATCTGCTGGTCAACTACCAGGGCAGGTGCGCGACGTCATGACCCTGGCCCACGAGCTCGGCCACGGCGTCCATCAAGTGCTGGCCGGCGCCCAGGGCCACTTGATGGCCGACACGCCGCTCACCCTGGCCGAGACCGCCAGCGTGTTCGGCGAGATGCTGACGTTCCGCAAGCTGCTGGACGAGGCGCCGGCACCGCGCGAGCGCCGGGTCATGCTGGCCGGCAAGGTCGAGGACATGATCAACACGGTCGTGCGCCAGGTCGCGTTCTATGAGTTCGAGCGGCGCCTGCATGACAAGCGGCGCGAGGGCGAGCTGCTGCCCGACGAGATCAACCAGCTGTGGCTCGGCGTGCAGGGCGAGAGCCTGGGCCCGGCGATCCGGTTCGACGACGCCTATGGGGTCTTCTGGACCTACATCCCCCATTTCATTCACTCGCCGTTCTACGTCTACGCCTACGCCTTCGGCGACTGCCTCGTGAACTCGCTCTATGCCGTCTACCAGAACGCCCATGAGGGCTTCGCGGAGAAGTACCTGGCCATGCTGCGGGCCGGCGGCACGCTGCGGCACCAGGAGCTACTGGCGCCGTTCGGGCTCGACGCCTCGGACCCGGCCTTCTGGGACAAGGGCCTGGCGTGATCCGCGGCTTCATCGACGAGCTCGAGGCCCTGGAGTAGTGACACACCCTCATCGCGTCCTCCGATGAGCGACGACAAGGAGCGATCGTCGCTGCGCGGCCGGCTTGGCCGTTACGCGAAGGTCGGGACGGCGGTCGGCGGCGTCGCGGCGCGGCTCGCGGGCAAGCGCTACCTCGGCATGGATTTGGACCGTGAGCGCCATGCCGCCGACCTCAAGGCCGCCCTCGGTGGCCTCAAGGGCCCGCTGATGAAGGCGGCCCAGATCCTGGCGACGATCCCGACGCGCTGCCCGAGGAGTACGCCGCCGAGC
>CBDHDN010000033.1:0-48346 GCA_965261585.1 Alphaproteobacteria bacterium | reverse complement strand
AAGTCCTACGAGCTGTGGCGCGTGAGTTGCTGGCTCAAGCCGTGGAAGCTGAAGTTGCCGAGTTTCTGGAAGGTCATGCGACGCTGGTTGATGACCGGGGCCGTCGCCGGATTGTACGCAATGGCCACTTGCCGGAACGGCTGATACAGACCGGGATCGGCCCGGTGGACGTGCGTCAGCCGCGTGTCCGGGATCGGAGAGCCGGCGAGGGTGCCGGCGCCATCCGGTTCACGTCGGCGATCCTGCCGCGCTATCTGCGCCGCACCAAGAGCCTGGAGGATTGGCTGCCGTGGCTATACTTGAGGGGCATCTCCAGCGGCGATTTCTCGGAAGCGTTGGCGGCGTTGCTGGGGGCACAGGCCCCGGGTCTGTCGGCCTCCACGATCGGGCGACTGAAGGAAGTTTGGCAAGACGAGATGGAGCGCTGGCAACGGCGTGATTTATCGGCCAAGCGCTACGTCTACTTCTGGGTCGACGGCATCTATTTTGGCGCCCGCCTGGAAGAGGAGAAGCAATGCATCCTGGTTATCATCGGCGCCACGGATCACGGAACCAAGGAGTTGATCGCCATCACCGACGGCTACCGCGAGAGCGAACAATCCTGGCGCGAGGTGCTGCTCGATCTCAAGCGGCGTGGTCTCGGCATCGGCCCGGAACTGGTGACCGGCGATGGCGCGCTCGGCTTCTGGAAGGCGCTCCGCCAAGTCTACGGGGCCGCCCGCGAGCAGCGCTGCTGGGTGCATAAGAACGGGCAATATCTTGAACAGTAGAGTCGGGGGCTGGCGCGCCAGCTTTAAGGGTCCGGTGGCGGTTCCGTCGCTTTCGCTCCGGGCCTCAGTCCGGCTCCCGTGGCCACGTTTCCAGTCCCCCGCTCATCAAACCGGACGTGCGGATCTCTCGCATCCGGCTTTCGGACGAGATCATACCTTCGCACTCGGAAGGCCTATCGTCTGCCGCGTGAGACGCGTGAGGCCATATTCATCGTATAGCCGGGCGTCCGGGAAATGCACGAATTTCCCGAACCGCGTCTTGTGCTTTCGACAGAGCCACTGACGGAGCCGCCTGACCGCGTGTTGGTTGACCGCGCTATAAGCTGGGCTGACCTGACCAAGACAGAAGTAGTTCGCCCACCCGACGATGGTCCGGTTCAGGCGTTCCACCACCATTTCCGACGGCAGCAGCTGGTAGCGTGGCGTGGTGATATCGCTGATCGTGCGGCAAATGCTCTGGACGCTCGCTTTGCTGGGTCGGGTTCCAGTGTAGGTCCCCTCCCCGGTCGGGCGGTAGTTGCGTCCGATGCGGTAGCCCAGAAACTCCAATGGCCCCTCCGGGCACCGCAAGCATCGGGTCTTCCGTTCGTTGACCGGCAGCTTCAGACCCTCCATGAGCCGCTCGACCGCCGTCAGCATTTCCGCCGCCGGGGCCTTGCCGAGCACGCAAAGGTCGTCCGCGTAGTTCACGATTTCCGAACGGAAGCGCCGGGCATAGCCCAGCACCTTCCAACCCAGTATGAAGCGCCGCATATAGAGGTTGCTGAGCAGCGGCGAGATCGGCGCCCCTTGCGGGGTTCCTTTCCGCTCCCTGCGCGCCCGGTTCGTGCGGCTGGTGCCGCCCTTGCCGTCGTCCTCCTCCACCGGCATCTCCAGCCACGCCTTGATGAGTCCGAGCATCCGCCCGTCGCTGATGCGCCGGGCGAGGCTTTTCATCAATTCGGCGTGCGGAATTTCGCCGAAGTAGTTGGACAAATCGCAATCAACCACCTCGTTGTGCCCCCTGTACAGGAGACGATGAACGCGTTGTACCGCGTCGAGGGCGCTCCGCTCCGGCCTGTAGGCGTACTGCTCCGGTTGCAAGTCGGCTTCGAACATCGGTGTCAGCACGAGCATGGCCGATGTCTGCGCCACTCGGTCCCGTATGCAGGGAATGCCCAATGGCCGGAACTTGCCGGGCTGTTTCTTCGGGATCAGAACCTGTCGCACCGGCTTCGGTGTGTAGGTGGCATCCCTCAGTTCCCGCGCCAGTTCCCCGAGCCAGCGGTCCACGCCGTACGCCTTGATGTCCGCGAAGTTCTCTCCGTCCACCCCGGCAGCGCCGCCATTGCGGCGAACCTGCCTCCAGGCTTCCATCAAGAAGTCCTCGCGCCACACCTTGTCAATCAGCGAATGGAACCGCCGTCCGGGTTCTTCCTTAGCTTTCGCATGTAACACGGTCTGGAATTTCCGAACCTTTTCTGACCCTGTTAGGCTCTCGCCAGTGGTCACGTCTTGCTTCCTTTCCGTATTGCTCTCGAACCAGGGCTCCTTTCCTCCGCCGGCATTACCCGGCCTCCGCGGTACTACGAGCCCATCCGCCACCCTGCCGGCCCGGCCTGCCCCTCACGGGGTTCCGGTTGGTGAGTGCACACCACCGACAGGGCTTCCCGTGTTGCTCCCATCCTCCTGCTCCATGCGTGCAGCCACCATTACCCCGGCGGAGCCGGCCGGTGCGCGTGTCGTTCTCTTCCCGGCCGGTGGCAGCCTTCCCCGAGTAGCTGACGGGTCGGCTTCCGCATTCCAAGTTTCGAGGCCTGCTCGGTGTTCACTCGCGTTGCGGCCCGCATGGTCGCTGAACCGCCCAGGGCGGTCCGTTTCTCGGAGTGCTTCAAACGATGTCGTTACCTCCATCATTCGCTCTGATTGCTACCGGCTGGAACGACAGTTGCCGGGCGGGATTTTCACCCGCTGAAGGATGGTGCCTTTCCACGGCACACAGCTACCCAAGGGTCGGCAGAACAAGGCCAAGGGTCACTTGCAGGATATCTGGATGGCCGAAACCAGGAAGGACGCGGAGACCGCCTTCGACTTCTTCCTGGAAGCCTACGGACCGAAGTACGAAAAGGCCACGGCCTGCCTGGCCAAGGACCGGGACGCCTTGCTGAGCTTCTACGACTTCGCCGCCGAGCATTGGAAGCATGTGCGGACGACGAACCCCATCGAGAGCACCTTCGCCACGGTTCGCCTTCGCACCTATCGGACCAAGGGTTGCCTGTCACGCAAGACGGCGATGGCCATGGTCTTCAAGCTTTGCCAGGGGGCCAGCAAGAAATGGCGGAGGCTCAATGGATCAGATCAGTTCGCCGAGATCATTCGAGGCGTCAAATTCGTGAATGGAGAACGCCAGGATCGCGCCGCCGCATGACAAACCCATACACAACTTTTGACAATAGCTCCCAAGAACGTGTCAATAGACGGAACGCGCAGCACGCCTTTTCTGATCTTCCCAGCGGCTTGGCAAAGGCCCTCTAGAGAGGTTTCTGTTTGTTTGCTGTGAAGCCTCAAGGCCGCGAAGATGTCCTTATTGCCAGCTAGGATGCGGTCCAAATCGAACGTGAAGCCAAGCTCGCCGCTGATCTTGTCCGCCAAACCCCGTCCGAGCGGCAGCCCTGCCTCAAAGCTCGCTCCCGCACCGACTATGAACAGGGTCCTGGTCTTGAACATCTATCGGCCGCCGCGCTCTAGTTCGATGATGGCCTTCTCCACCCGCCGCAATATCGACTGCCCGGCATAGTCTTCCTGCTCGCCGCATGGTCTTGCTTCGCAAAAGTGGAGAGCACCTACTGAAACAGGAGGTGTTCTATGGGGCGAGGAATCAGGTTTACGACGGAGTTCAAGCGCGAGGCGGTGCGCCTAGTGCTGAGTAGTGGCCGGCCGCGGACAGAGATCGCGGAGGACCTTGGGGTCGGGCTGTCATCGCTGACACGCTGGATCGGTCAATATCGCGGTGAAGAGATGCCGCCAGAGATCCGGGACGACCTGCAGGCCGAGTTGAAGCGGCTGCGCAAAGAGAATGCGGTTCTCCGGCAGGAGCGTGACATTCTAAAAAAAGCCGCGGCCTTCTTCGCGAAGGAGGGAAGTCGATGAGGTTCGCGCTCATTGATGCCGAGAAGGCCGAATTTCCCGTGAGGACGATGTGCCGGGTTCTGGATGTTAGCGAGAGCGGGTTCTTTTCATGGAAAGGGCGGCCTGCCAGTCAGCGTCAGCGGGACGATATGATCTATCTGGCTCATATTCGCATCGCCTTCGAGTTATCGAACCGAACCTACGGCAGCCCGCGCATGCACCGTGATCTTGTGGATGAGGGTCTGTCCATAGGACGCCGCCGGACAGCCCGCCTGATGCGCGAGAACGGCCTGGCCGCGCGCCAGAAGCGTCGTTTCAAACGAACCACGGACAGTACGCACGCCTGGCCGGTCGCGCCCAATCTGCTGGACCAGGACTTCGCGGCAGAGGCGCCAGACCAGAAATGGAGCGCCGACATCTCCTACATCTTGACCGCCGAGGGATGGCTCTATCTCGCCGTGCTCATCGACCTCTTCTCACGGCGTGTCGTCGGCTGGGCTGTCAGCGATAGGCTGAAGAAGGATTTGGCGCTGCGTGCCCTGCGTATGGCGCTTGTCACGCGACACCCACCCAGTGGTCTGATCCATCATTCCGACCGCGGCAGCCAGTATTGCTCAATCGACTATCAGGCGGTGCTGAGAAAACATGGCTTGCTGATCTCGATGAGTGGAAAGGGCAACTGCTACGACAACGCTGTGGTCGAGACGTTCTTCAAGACCATCAAGTCCGAACTGATCTGGCCGGTCTCCTGGCAGACCCGCAGCCAGGCCGAGAACGCGGTGGCCAGATACATCGACGGGTTCTACAATCCGATCCGCCGCCACTCGACGCTCGGCTACCAGAGCCCGGTCCACTTCGAGATGGCGGGCCGAGAGTGAGCAATCAGCTCTCCACTAAACCGAAGCAAGACCAGCATTCCTCGGCACGGGTGAGCGCCTGCATGGAGGCATCAGGGCCGTGCTTGTCGAGCAGAACCTTGGCGGTAGCGCGGGTTTCATCGGTCATAGCTCAGCTAGTGCACCGATCCAGACAAATGATTCACCGTGCGCTGGAGCAACCCGTTGTTTTGTATTCAGAATCAGGTTTCAACTGTGACGGCTCTGACTGAGTCGGTGCACTAGCCGCGCTGACTTCTTCTATGGCCACGAGCAGCACGGCGCGCAGCGACACGGCGTAGAGGATGAACCTGTCCTGCGGAGATAATTGCTTCATCCTCTTCTTTGACGGAACGCCGAGGCTCTTCCGGGTCCGATTGAACGCTTGGTGGATGCTTTGCTTGTCGTCCCCACCAAACGTCTTGTAGAAGCCGTCGACGCGCGCTTCCGTTAGGGCCGCGTCGAGCCGGTGTGCAAACTCGTTCCTTAGTCGCCCGAGAGCCAAAAGAGGACCCTTCAATTCCTCTTTGAGTGAGTCGGACCCGATTTCCTTGGACACAGAATTGGCTTAATCGAAGTGTCCAAGGAGGACCGGAACATGACCGATAATTTTGAGAAGAAAGTTGCTGTTGATGGGCCTGTGGTAAATGCGGGCGAGCTTGGCTCGTCCACGTTTTCCCCAGGCCAGGCTTTGCCGGCAGGCCCGCTGGGACTTGGCCAGCGATGGACGGTGGCGCGCAAGCGTGAGGTCGTTCTGCGGCTTTTGCGTGACGAGCCGGTGCAACTTCTGTCGCGCCAGTTGGGCGTAGAGATCTTCCGGCTCGAGCAGTGGCGTGAGAAAGCGATCGGCGGGATCGACGCCTCGCTCAAGCAACGCAAGGGCGATCCGGTGCAGGCGGAACTGGATAGCGCCATGAAGCGGATCGGAGAGTTGACCATGCAGGTGGAACTGCTGGAGGCCAAGACGGAGACCTTCGGCCCTTTGGGGCGGCGGAGGTCGCGGCGATGAGTGCCGCCACCTCGCCCGGCACGGGTCTGGCCTACGGCCTGCGGCGGGTCTGCGCCGCCTGGGGCATGGCCCGCTCCTCGTTCTACGCCATGACCTCCGGCCAGCACGCCGAGCAGCCGCCGGCAAAGCGTCGGGGACCGAAGCCCGCGATCTCGGACCAGGCGCTGCTGGTGGCGATCGAAGCCGACCTGGAGGCATCGCCCTGGGAGGGCGAGGGCTACCGCAAGGTCTGGGCTCGGCTTCGGGTCTGTCGCGACATCCGGGTTGCCCGCAAGCGGGTGCTCCGCCTGATGCGCGAGAACAATCTGCTCTCGCCCCATCGCTGCCGCCGCCGTGGCGGCAATCCCCATGACGGTGAGATCATCACTCATGCCCCGAACCTCATGTGGGGCACCGATGGCGTTCGGGTGTTCACGGTGGACGACGGCTGGGGCTGGATCTTCACCGCCGTCGAGCATTGGAACGCCGAGTGTGTCGGCTGGCATGTCTGCAAGCGCGGCGACCGCTTCGCCGCCCTGCAGCCGATCTCCATGGGGCTTGCCGGGCTGTATGGCTCGACCGCGGCCGGCGCGGCTCGGGGGCTGGCCTTGCGGATGGATCACGGCTCCCAGTATCTGTCGGACCACTTCACCAACCAGATCAAGTTCTGGGGTATCCAGCCGTCCTACGCCTTCGTCGCCGAGCCCCAGACCAACGGCGTCGCCGAGCGGTTCAATCGCACGCTGAAGGAACAGATCATCCATGGTCGCATCTACCGCAACATCGCGGAGCTGCGGGACGCCGTCCGCGACTTCGTCGAACTCTACAATGCCCAGTGGATCGTCGAAAAGAACGGCTACCTGAGCCCCGCTCAAGCTCGTCAGGCGTGGCACGCCGCGATCTCAATCAGGCCCGAGGGCCGCAGAAGCCCGCGGGTGTTATCGGCCCGAGGAACGTAGTGCTCGCGCGCAGAAAACAGAACATCAACCCGGCGCGACACCCTGGCCGCGATCTGGCCGCACAAGGCCGACGTGCGTGAGCGCCACGCCATCGGGGTGCAGGTCCGGGCAGCCGAAAAGCACATAGTCGAGCTGCAGCTGGCGATCGCACGGGCGGAAGCACGAACGCCGGGGGTGCGGTAGGATGGCCTGGACCTGAAGCATCGTCACCAGCGATGACAATCAAGTTCAAGGATCGCGAGGACGCCGCGGCGCAATTGGCCGAGCGGCTGCTGAAGTATCGGGACCGGTGCCCCGCGGTGCTGGCGCTGCCGCGCGGTGGCGTGGCCATCGGCGCGGTCGTTGCGGCGAAACTCGCGGCGCCCCTGGATGTCATCTTCGTACGCAAGATCGGTGTGCCTTGGCAGCGCGAGCTGGCGGTCGCTGCGGTTGTTGACGGCGTTCGCCCGCACATCGCCTACAACCGCGAGATCATGGCCGGGTTGGGCATCTCGGAGGCAGATGTCGCGAGGGAGGCACAGCGCGAGGTCGCGGAGATCGAGCGGCGGCGCCGGGTCTATCTGCGCGACCGGCCGCAGCTCGATATCAAGGGCCACACGGCGATCATCGTCGACGACGGCATTGCCACAGGCGCCACCGCGCTCGCGGCGCTGGATGCTGCGCGCAACGCCGGCCCCGCCAGCCTCGTGCTGGCCGTGCCGGTTGCCTCGCCAGACACCATCGAAAGGCTGCGCCCACTGGTCGACGAGCTCATATGCCTGGCCGCACCGGAGCACCTGATGGCCATCAGCGCGTGGTACGCCCGCTTCCCGCAACTGAGCGACGAGTTGGTCGTCGCCCTACTCGACGAGGCTGCGGCTCGGTGAAGCTCAGATGCCTACGGGCCGTCAGCCCGCATTGCAGGTGTGGCCAAGAGCTGGTGGACGGCGTTGCTGGCGGTAGAGGAAATGGCGGCTCAGCGCGGCCTATCCTAGCGCCGTTTCGATCTCACCAAGGACGCGTTGTGCCTCGGCCTTCGAGTCACTGGCCTGGAGAACCTGGCGCCCGACAACTATATGATCGGCACCGGCCTCGATGGCTTCCGTTGGCGTGACTGTCCGCTTTTGTCGTCGCGTGAAATACCCTCGGACCGAATGCCGGGGACAACGATCAACAGGCTATCACCAGCCATATTGCGGATCTGACGTGCCTCCCGGCCAGACGCAATGACGCCATCGCATCCGGCTTCCAGCGCTTTGCCGGCACGGTACATGACCAATTCATCGACGGAGCATTCGTAACCAAAATCCTGCATGTCGTACGCGTCGAGGCTTGTAAGTACCGTCACGGACAAGATTTTCAGGTCGCTGTCGCCCCGCCCTTTGACCGCAGCTTGGATCGTGCGGCCGTTTCCATGCACCGTAAGAAAGCTCACACCCATGTCGGCCACGCGCTCAACGGTGCCGGTGACCGTTTCGTCGATGTCAAATACCTTGGCGTCCAGCAAAACCTTCTTGCCGGCAAGCGCGAGCTCCTCGGCCAACTGAACCCCGCCCGCCATTTGAAGCTGCAGCCCGATCTTGTAGAAGCAGACCGTATCGCCCAGCGTCTGGACAACCGCCCTGGCCTCATCGATCGTCGGCACATCAAGTGCCACGATTAGCCGCTCGGCCAACGGTATCGAATCTATGTGGCTGTTTGTCGCCAGCGCGTTCACAAGACTCATGGCTGCCCCCGTCCAGTCAGGTCTTTGGTCGCTGGGCCGGCGGCGACTCGGCGATCATTAGCACTTCGTTGCGCGCTGCACCAAAAGATATCGGCTGCACCTCCCGATCAAGGCCCCACCAGCCCCGCCAGTGCAGGATCATCCACGAACGGATTCCGCCATTGGCGTCGTTCCGTGCCCGCTCTGCGTCGTCGGGCAGGTCCACCAGATGCCACCGGATCAACAGCCCGCGGTCCACGACCAAGGGCATGCCGTGGGCGATCGCCATGTACATGATCGTGCGCGCGATATCGCCTTCCCGCTTGATAGTAGGGTGCGAGTCTCGCATGGCAGTGATGTCTGCGGCTTGGTTCGTTGAGTTCAGGCAGCGATTGCCATGGCTGCTGCACGTGGACTGATGTTGTCGTTGGCCGGTGTGTCGGTTGCGCTGATCAGGGCCTTCCATGCCCGCTCGAAGCGGCCGGATTTGATCGGGGCGCGGAAGGTCAGAACAGCCTGTCCGCCGACGATCCGCCAGCGCATGCCGGAGCGCTTCATGCGCTGTGTCACCAGGGTCTTGTTGGCAGCCTCGACCACGCCTGAGCCGATGGCGATGCCCTCTTCCTTCAGGGCGTGGTAGCGCATGCGATGGCGATGCTTGCGGAAGAAGGCGAGTTCCCGCTCGGTCTCGGCCCGGTCCGGCGCAGCGGCGGCATCGCGAAGGTGGCGCAGCGCCCGGATCACCTTGGCGACGCCACGGGGATCGTGACGGAGGATCTCGCGGTACTTCTCGAACCAGCCGGGCGCCACGGCATGGTCGGACGCGGTTTGCAGATGTTCGCAAGCATGCCAGAAGTCGATCACCTCGGTTTCGGGCGACAGGGTCTCCAGGAAGGTCCAGTTGTCGGCGGCGCCATCGGCGATAGCGACGATCCCGATCTCGGGGCGTGCTCGCCTGATGTGTGCGACTTCGCTTGCAAGCTGCGCCTTCAGCGTGAGCTTGCCGCTCTCCGGCATGCGGCCGAGATAGAGGGTCTTCAGGCGCTTGCCCTCGGCGTCGTGGAAGGAGACCGTGCCGCAGGCGGCCTCGCGCCAGGAGGCCTTGGCGCGACCGTCCTCGCCGGGTCTCAGCGGCACCATGACGCCGTCGAGGGAGACCGAGGCGGTGGTCGCGTCCTGCGGTATGCCCTCGGCCTCACGGATGCTGCCCAGCGTCTCCGGGCCGAGGCTCTCCCAGCATATTCGTGCATGCTCATGGTCAGGCGCTGCAGGGTGCTCACCGACGGCGTCATGGCGCCGGTCTTCGCAAAGAACGCCGCCGCTTCCCGGGCCGTGCAGTGACCCATCATCAGCAGACCGAGCTCGGCCGCCGGCCGCGTCAGGTAATCGTCGACGAGGCCCAGGCTCTCGTCGACCGGCACCGGCGATGCCCCGCTCGCGCCGCTGCGGTAACGCGCTCGCCGGTAGGTCACCGGACCGAGCGAGGTCATGATCGTCTTCGGCGTCACCGCGACCCGGAACCAGCTCTGCCCGTCCCGCTCGATCCGGGAAGCGCCATCGTCCCGGTTCTCGATGACGGCGCCCATGACATCGCGAGCGAACTCGTTCGTGGCCTCACGCACCCGCAACTCGACCTCCTCGGGCGCCTCGGGGCGCGGCTCGGAACGAAGCTCCTCGCGACACAGTGCGAGCACCCGGGCGGCCGCCTCGACGACCCGAGGAGGCAGGCCGGAAAGATCGATGGACGAAGGCGCCGGAGGCGGGGATACTGCCATGGGAATGCTCCCGATGTTGGGTTTCGAGACACGGCATCGTACCGCTTCTGGCGGTGCGGAGCGTTCCCACCTTCCCCTGCTCGACCCTGCCGTCGTGACAAAATCCTGCCTTGGAGCGGCCCATTGTCACGAATAGCCGTTTTCGGCCGTTCGTCTCGACACAAAAAACGCACTAAATCAATGACTTAGATTTTCTATACCAGACCCACACCGCTTGATAGTATGATCGGGGCGTTAAGCGAATCGACAAAAGAGAGGGATCATCATGGGCAAAATCAATGTCGGGCGTTGGATCGTCGGAGGGGTGGTCACCGCCATCATCCTGTTTGTGACCGACTTCGTGCTGAACGGCGTGATTCTGGCTCAGCAGTATGACGACGCGATGACGGCGCTTGGCAAGCCGGCCACGAGCGAGAATTTTGAGGCCGGGACGCTGGCGGTTTTTGCTATCCTCAGCCTGATCGTCGGCCTGACTGCGGTGGGGATTTACGTCGGCATCCGGCCGCGGTTCGGGGCGGGCGCGACGACTGCGGTGTACGCGGGGCTGGCAACCTGGCTGCTCGCAGATGGGGTTGCGTATGTGTCCCTCATGGTCGTCAACCTGCTGCCGGCCGGTCTGTTGTGGACCGGCATCATCGTCGGCGTGATCCAGGTGCCGGTCGCCACCGTTGCCGGTGCGTTCCTCTACCAGGAAAACGCATAGACGACCGGCGTTGCACGTACCTGCTCGCCTTAGAGTGTGCTGCCCCTGGCCGACGCCGGCGACCGCGGGCTATGGCCTACCGCAAACACGGGCCGCGCGGCGCAGCGTCGAGGCGTAGAGTCGACGACGGAAGTGCAACACGGCCCGGCTGGGTCCGCTTTGCGAAGCTGATCCATCCCCCCGGCCTGCCCAGCCGCAAAGCTCATTCCAAGTTTGCGCCTGGGCGAAACACTGGCGGTGCGACTCCTGCCGCCACGGAGCCTAGCGACGCCGGCTTCTCCATCCTTGGCCGGCGTCGCTTTTTCCAACTAAACCGTGACACCGGTTTCACAGCGTCACGGCGGTTCTATTTGGGCGGAGGAAGACGCGGGGGCGTTCAGGGAGCTGCGATGATGCGCCTGCAGCGGTTGCTCGCTGTCGCCGCGTCGGTCCCGGCCCGCGGTCGCGGCCTTGCTGCCCTGGCCCACGACGTTGGCTATGCGGATCAGGCCCGCATGTACCGCGACGTGCGCCGGAAAACGACGGCCAGGACGATCACCCAGATGATGCCCCAGAACGCCAGGGTGAGGTTGGGGTGCGCCACTGTCGAGAACATTCTGAGTTGACCGGTTTATGTACCATATGAGTTGACCGCTTCTGTTGCGGTTTCTGGCCCTGTGGGGAAGTGGTCGGTCGCGGAGCGGCTGTCCACTTGTCCACAGGGCGCCGGTCGGTCGCGTCGAAGCGGGTCACGCGGCCTCGCGGGTTTGGCTGTCGATCGGTTGGCCATCGGCGTGGTATCGCGCCAGACATCGCGGTCCATGGAAGACGGCCATTGTGCCGTCGGGGTATTCGTGGACGCGGACCCTGGCCTTGACGTAATGGCGGCGGTGGCGGCCGGCGGGGATCTGAAGTGCCAGGCGCTTGTAGCGCACCGTGTTGTCGTTTGAGACGGTGCGTTCCTCGTGGATGCACAGGATGTCGTCGAGCGCGCCGGTGAAGGGGACGAAGGCGGTGCCCTGGTCCTCGGCCGGGGTCGCGAAGCGGGCGTTGTGTTGTTGCAGGAAGACCTCCTTGAGGAAGCGGTTGGCCTCGACCATGTCGGTGATGCCGGCGAGCCTGAGTTCCTGGGGCAGGCGCTTCTGCAAGGTGCCGAACATGCGCTCCGAGCGCCCCCTTGCCTCGGGCGAGTAGGCCGGGATCAACTCGATGCCGAGCTGCGCCAGGGCGCGGCCGACCTGGGTCGGGGTGTCCTTGTCCACCTTGCTGCCGGCCTCGGGCGTGTTCCAGTAGTGGCTGGCGCGGTCGGCGTAGAGCGAGCAGAACAGGCCCTTGGCCCGGATCGCCTCGGACACCCCCTGGAAGCTCGACATGGTGCCCTCTTCGGCGACGAAGAAGGCCGAGTAGATATCGCTGGTCGCATCGTCCATGGTGACGATCAGGTCCCACCATCGACCGGGGACCCACTCGTGGCTCGAGCCGTCCTGGTGCAACATCATGCCGGGCAGGGCACGGCGCGGCCGCTTGCGCCGGTGCGCCCCACGCCTGGGCGCCGCGCGCCTGCGCCCATGGGCTTGCAAGCTCAGCCGCAGCCAGTTGTAGCTGCGCTTGAAGCCGTGATCGGCCACCAGCTTCTCGTGGAAGTGCTTGGCCGTGAAGTCCCAGTAGCGGGTGTCGAACAACTCCAGCACCCGCGCCACCTCGTCCACCGGCGCGCGCCGCGCCGAGAGGCGGCCCAGGCGGCGGTCGTAGAGACCGTCGGCTCCCTCCGCCTCGTAGCGGTCGCGCCAGCGCCGGAAGGTGCGCTCCGAGACACCCAGAACCTCCGCCGCCTCCGCCTGGCTCAAGCCACCCCGATGGGTGCGCCCGTAAACCTCCTCGAACTTCATCAATCTCAGTCCCTGTACCTGCTCCGTCCGACGCATCGCCTCCCTCCATGGCTTGGAGGCGTTCTAAAACCGGACAGATCATCTGGTACATAAACCGGACATATCGCGTGTTACCGACATGTTGGGGTGCGCCACTTGCCATTCGAGGATGCGCTTGTGAAAATGCATGGGCGGGATCCTCCCGGCTGCGTTCCAGCGTGGGCCTTGCTGTAGCGGATCGAGGGACGCCATTGACTCAGCTCAATCCAGCCGCGCCGGCGAGCGGCTAGTCTGGGGACGCAGATGAAGACTGTTCAGGGTGCGCGCCGATGATCAAACGGGGTTTCAAGGCCATGTTGGCCGCGGCCAACGCCGTTATCGTGTAGCGCATCCGGTTCCTTGGACACAAGTTTGTCTCACGCGGCGGGCCTGATTGAGATCGCGGCGTGCCACGCCTGACGAGCTTGAGCGGGGCTCAGGTAGCCGTTCTTTTCGACGATCCACTGGGCATTGTAGAGTTCGACGAAGTCGCGGACGGCGTCCCGCAGCTCCGCGATGTTGCGGTAGATGCGACCATGGATGATCTGTTCCTTCAGCGTGCGATTGAACCGCTCGGCGACGCCGTTGGTCTGGGGCTCGGCGACGAAGGCGTAGGACGGCTGGATACCCCAGAACTTGATCTGGTTGGTGAAGTGGTCCGACAGATACTGGGAGCCGTGATCCATCCGCAAGGCCAGCCCCCGAGCCGCGCCGGCCGCGGTCGAGCCATACAGCCCGGCAAGCCCCATGGAGATCGGCTGCAGGGCGGCGAAGCGGTCGCCGCGCTTGCAGACATGCCAGTCGACACACTCGGCGTTCCAATGCTCGACGGCGGTGAAGATCCAGCCCCAGCCGTCGTCCACCGTGAACACCCGAACGCCATCGGTGCCCCACATGAGGTTCGGGGCATGAGTGATGATCTCACCGTCATGGGGATTGCCGCCACGGCGGCGGCAGCGATGGGGCGAGAGCAGATTGTTCTCGCGCATCAGGCGGAGCACCCGCTTGCGGGCAACCCGGATGTCGCGACAGACCCGAAGCCGAGCCCAGACCTTGCGGTAGCCCTCGCCCTCCCTGGGCGATGACTCCAGGTCGGCTTCGATCGCCACCAGCAGCGCCTGGTCCGAGATCGCGGGCTTCGGTCCCCGACGCTTTGCCGGCGGCTGCTCGGCGTGCTGGCCGGAGGTCATGGCGTAGAACGAGGAGCGGGCCATGCCCCAGGCGGCGCAGACCCGCCGCAGGCCGTAGGCCAGACTCGTGCCGGGCGAGGTGGCGGCACTCATCGCCGCGACCTCCGCCGCCCCAAAGGGCCGAAGGTCTCCGTCTTGGCCTCCAGCAGTTCCACCTGCATGGTCAACTCTCCGATCCGCTTCATGGCGCTATCCAGTTCCGCCTGCACCGGATCGCCCTTGCGTTGCTTGAGCGAGGCGTCGATCCCGCCGATCGCTTTCTCACGCCACTGCTCGAGCCGGAAGATCTCTACGCCCAACTGGCGCGACAGAAGTTGCACCGGCTCGTCACGCAAAAGCCGCAGAACGACCTCACGCTTGCGCGCCACCGTCCATCGCTGGCCAAGTCCCAGCGGGCCTGCCGGCAAAGCCTGGCCTGGGGAAAACGTGGACGAGCCAAGCTCGCCCGCATTTACCACAGGCCCATCAACAGCAACTTTCTTCTCAAAATTATCGGTCATGTTCCGGTCCTCCTTGGACACTTCGATTAAGCCAATTCTGTGTCCAAGGAAATCGGGTCCGACTCACAACGCCGTTATCGAGACGGTATCGGTGCAGGATGCGGCGTTTCTGGTGGATGATCCGGAGGTTGTCTTCGTCGACGTTCGCGAGACCGTGGAGCGCGAGCGGGACGGCGTAATTCCGGGCTCGGTGCACGCCTCGCGCGGCCTGTTGGAGTTTCAGGCCGATCCGGAGAGTCCGATGCACAATCCGGTGCTGCAGCCGGACTGCAAGATCGTCCTCTATTGCGGGACCGGCGGACGCTCCACGCTGGCGGCCAAGACGCTGTATGACATGGGCTTCAGCGATGTTGCCTCGCTCGCCGGCGGCTTCGCCGCCTGGCAGGAGGCGAAGAACAATTAGGGCTGATTTGGCAAGCGGCCCTTGTCAGTCCGGCCGCTGTGTTGTTGCTTTGAGTGGTTGGCGATCCGGTCTTTCCGGGAGCCTTGCGACCCGTCTGTATTCCAAGATCTGACCTGTCGGGCCGCTCCATTTGTGCTAAAGCTGTGCGTTTACTGGTTGGCTTCGTAAAGGGGGGCAGACGTGGCAAGGAAGATCGACGAGGCAGGGCTTACGAAGGGCGAACTCCGCAAGCTCAATGCACTGCGCAAGTCGCTGGGGCCGAGTATCGCAGACAAGGCGTTCGCGGAATGGCTGGCGGCCTCAAGCGTTGGCGCTGCGGCTTACGAGGACCAGAACATCCAGATCATCAGCGCGGTGCTTGAACAGGCCATCGCCGAGCACGGCATGACCTTTCCGCGCGGCGGTTATCTCCTGAGGCGCGGCCGCGGACGGGTCATCGTGACGCCGGCGGCGGAGGGTTAGGCGCCAGCACGGCATTGACGAGGGGCTGCCGGTCTTTCCGCGTCGCCGGGTGTCACGTGCCCGGCCCTTTCCAATGGCGCTGCAGGCGCACATTCGGCGGCCCTCTCCGCGGCGGACAAGGTACGCGATAGTCTCGCCCGCATCAGAGCTCTTATCGACCAGGATCGGCGACGCACAGGGGGGCAAGCACGCCCCCTTGTCCTGCCGGCGCTAAGCGGCGATGGTCGGCCCCGAGGGCCGTGGCCGTGATCCGCGCCGCCCGGCCCGCGGGCAAGACCGCGACGGTATCGAACGGGGAGCGAGGCTTGGCGAGTTTGTCGCGATACGCCGGGACGGCGGCGGCCGGCTTGTTGCTGGCCGGATGCGCGGCACTGGCGCCGCTGCCGCGCGACACGACGCTGGCCGACCGGCTGCAGGTCTTCCCGACCGACGGGCTGCTGTTGGATGCTCCGGTCTCCGTCTATTGGAACGACAACCAGGTGCCGTTCATCGAGGCGGCGACCGACCGCGACGCGGCGTTCACCCTGGGCCTCGTGCATGCGCACCTGCGGCTCGGCCAGATGGAGGTGATGCGGCGGGTCGCGCAAGGACGCCTGGCGGAGATCGTCGGACCGCTCGCCGGCGACATCGACCTGACGCTGCGCGTCATCGACTTCGGGCGCGCGGCGCCGGCGATCGTCGCCGGTCTGCCCGACGAGACCCGGGCCTGGGTCGCGGCGTTCGTCGCCGGCGTCAATCACTACCAGGCGACGATGGCCGTGCCGCCCCACGAATACCGGCTGTTCGGCATTGCGCCGGAGCCCTGGACCATCGCTGACGTCGTGACCGTCGGGCGGCTCGCCTCGACCGACGTCAACTGGCTGATCTGGGGCGCGGCTGCTGCGCCTGCGCGACCGGCCGGACTGGCCGCAACTGTGGGCCGAGCTGGTCGGCATGGGCACGGCGTCGATCCCGAGCTATGGCGACGGCGCCGGCGGCGGCATCGAAACCCTGACCCGACTGCTCGCCGGCTTCAGCAAGGCCGGCAGCAACTCGGTCGCGGTCGGCGCGGCGCGCAGCGCGACCGGCGGCGCGCTGATCGCCAGCGACCCGCATCTCAGCGTCTCGCTGCCGAACCTGTGGGTGCTCGTCGGCTACAAGTCGCCGTCCTACCACGTCGTCGGCCTGATGATCCCGGGGATCCCGGTCGTCGCGGTCGGGCGCAACCCGCGCATCGCCTGGGGCGGCACGAATTTGCGCGCGGCATCGAGCGATCTGTTCGACCTGACGGCTGCGAACGGCGACGAGATGACGACGCGCGAGGTCCACATCGCCCAGCGCTGGTGGCCCGACCGGCGCGTCACGACGCGCGAATCCACGCTGGGCCCGGTGCTGTCGGATGCGCCGCTGTTCGGCCTGGACGAGCCGGTCGCGCTGCGCTGGGTCGGGCACCTGGCGACCGACGAGCTGACGGCGATGCTGGGGGTCAACCGGGCCGGCGACTGGGACGTGTTCCGCGCCGCACTCGACGGGTTCGCGCTGTCGCCGCAGAACATGATCTATGCCGATGCGGACGGTCACATCGGCCAGTTCATGGCGGTGCACCTGCCCGCGCGCGCGCTCGATGCGCCGCTCGATTTGGTGCTGCCGCCGGCCCGCGCCGCTGCCTGGGACCGCATCGTCACCGGCACTGACCTGCCCCAGGCGTTCGATCCGCCCGAGGGCTTCATCGCCTCGGCCAACAACCGCGGCGCGCTCGCCGATATCCCGATCGGCTATTTCTTCTCGTCCAACGACCGCATCATCCGGTTGACCGAGCTGCTTCGGAACGGTGGCGCACCGGTCACGCTGGACGACCTCAAGGCCCTGCAGCGTGACGTCTACATGCACTCCGCGGTCGCTCTGCGCGACGCGATGACGGCCCACATCGACGACGATCGGCTGGCCGACGGCGGCCGCCGGGTCGCGGCGCTGCTGCGCGCCTGGGACGGCAATTACGATGCCGACTCGGCGGGCGCCCTCGCCTTCGAACAGGTCACGACGCGCCTGGCCGAGGCGCGCATCGAGGCGGTGCGGCTGGGCGCCTACGCGACCGCCGGGCGCCTGTTCGATTTCCTCGCCCAGGAGCTGCGCGCGGCGCCGGCGGGCGCGGTCGTGCCGGCGCTGAATACGGCGCTGGATGCCGCCGCACCCGCCATCGTGCGCTTCGGCAGGTGGGGCGAGATGCACCGGCTGCGGCTCGCCCACCTGCTCGGCGCCGCGCCGGTCATCGGCGGCCGCTACCGGTTCGGCGACGCACCGGCCGGCGGCAGCCGGTCGACCGTGATGAAGACCGCGCACGGCCTCACCACCGAGCGCCACAACACGAGCTTCGGCGCCAACGCACGCCACGTCTCCGACCTGTCGGACCCGGACGCGAATTACTTCGTGCTGCTTGGCGGTCAGGACGGCTGGTTCAACAGCTCGACATTTCTCGATCAGTTCGACCTGTGGCAGCGCGGCGGCTACATCCGGATCCCGCTGCGGCTCGAAACCGTGCGCGCCTCGTTCGCCCGCCACATGACGCTTCGGCCCGCCGGTAATCCCGCACAGCGACAGGCCCGGCCCTAGGGTGCGCGACGCGACGCCGCTGTTGCGCCTGTATGCGCGGCACCGCCGGCGCACCCTGCGACGACAAGACCCGGCGGCGACGCAGGCGCGAGTGCTGCTGCGGCTGGTGCGCCGGGCCGCGCGCACGCGGTTCGGCCGCGACCACGATTTCGCGCGGATCGCCTCGGTTGCCGACTTCCAGGCGCGCGTGCCGCTGCGCCGCTACGAGGATTTCTGGGCCGACTATTGGCAGGTGCCCTTCCCGCGCCTGGCGGACGTATCGTGGCCCGGCGTCGTTCCCTACTTCGCGGTGACCTCGGGCACGACAACGGGCCGGATGAAGTACATCCCCTGCACGGGCGCGATGGTCCGCGCCAACCGCCGCGCCGGCCTGGACGTGCTGGTCCACCACGTAACGCAGCGACCGCACAGCCGCGTCTTCGGCGGCTGCAGCTTCCTGCTCGGCGGCAGCACGGCACTGGTCGAGGAAGCGCCCGGCATCCGCAGCGGTGACTTGAGCGGCATTGCCGCGGCCGAGGTGCCGCGCTGGGCCAGGGGCCGCTACTTTCCGCCGCCGGAGCTGGCCCACATCGCGGATTGGGAGGAGAAGATCGCGCGGCTGGCCGCCACGGCGCTGGCGACCGACATTCGCTCGCTCAGTGGCGTGCCGAGCTGGCTGCTCGTGCTGTTCGACGCACTGCACGCGCTGCGGCCGGCGAGCGGCGGCCGCCTCGCCGACTATTTCCCACAGCTCGACCTGATCGTGCATGGCGGGGTCGATTTCACGCCGTACCGGCATCGCTTCGAGGGCCTGCTTGCCGGCAGCCGTGCCGAGCTGCGCGAGGTCTACGCGGCGAGCGAGGGCTTCATCGCCGTCGCCGACCGGGCGCCGGAGGACGGCTTGCGGCCGCTCCTGGACAACGGGCTGTTCTTCGAGTTCGTGCCGGTCGATGAGCTCGAAGCGACCGCACCGACGCGCCACTGGGCGGCGACGCTCGAGCCCGGCGTCAACTACGCGATCGCCGTCAGTTCGTGCGCCGGCGCCTGGGCCTATCTGATCGGCGACACGGTCCGCGTGCTCGGCCGCAATCCGCCGCGGCTCAAGGTGACGGGGCGCACGTCCTACATGCTGTCGGCATTCGGCGAGCATTTGATCGACGAAGAGATCGAGGCGGCGATGGCCGAGGCGGCAGCGGCCGTCGGCCACGACGTTACGGATTTCGCCGTCGGCGCGATTTACCCGGAGCAGCCCGGCGACCTCGGCCGCCACGTTTTCGTCGTCGAGTTCGCGGCGCCGCCGGCGGCGGCGATCGGCCGCCAACTGGCCACCGCCATCGACACGGCCCTGTGCGCGACGAACGACGACTACCGTGCGCACAGGTCCGGCGGCGTCGGCATGGCCCCGCCGGAGGTCCGCCTGGCACCGCCGGGAACCTTCGCGGCATGGATGAAGACGCGCGGCCAGCTGGGCGGCCAACACAAGGTGCCGCGCATCATCAACGACCAGGCGCTGCTGGCCGGCCTGCTCGAGTTCCTGAACGGCTGAACAACAGGCTGCCGCGACGCGGTGGGCCAGTGATCGTCGACCCTCGCCGCTTCGGCAGCACCCGGCCACGGCGGCATCGTGACGATAATGAGCGCCAGCGGCTCGGGGCCGGCGCTGCTGAACTGGAAGCGCGTACCCAGCGGGATCGTCAAGGCGGTCCCCGGGACCACGGCGACGACCCGTTCGTGGTCGACGTGCTTGCGCCAGACCTCGCCGCTGCCGGACAGAACGTACCAGAGCTCCTCGACCGTGCGGTGCTCGACCGCCCGCGACGTCGCGCCGGCCGGCAGCGTGCAGTGCACCATGCTGCCACCACGCAGCGCCAGCAGCTGCCGTATCTCCGATCCGTCCGGCGCGACGGCATCGTACGCATGGGGCAAGGTATTCGTTTCAAACATACACGCTCCGTATTCTAGTGCACCGACTCAGTCAGAGCCGTCACAGTGGGAACCTGATTCTGAATACAAAACAACGGGTTGCTCCAGCGCACGGTGAATCATTTGTCTGGATCGGTGCACTAGCTGCCGGACACTCAGACAGCCCGGTCGATCGCGCCGTCTACCCCTAGTCAGGCTGCCGCACCGCCCCTGCACAAAAGGTGCCTGGGTCACGCTCAGTTTAACCGGTTCGAAGGGCCGGGGCGGCATTCTCATGCCAACGAGCATCCTCCCCTCTTGGAGACCCTGGGCATGGGGCTGCCGAGCGACGCCGCAGGGCGTCCTGCCGCCAACAGCACCCCTGCCGACAGAACCGAGCGACGCACCCGCGTCCGCCGGGTCATCCGACGTTCTGCACGATCAGCCTGGTCGAGGGTGAGGCGAGCCGCCTGCGCGGTGCCGCCGCGCCGAGTCTGCCCGACCAGTTCCACGCGCTGGTACAGACGATCGAGATCCGCGAGGGCGCCGGTCCGTGCGCCAACGCCGCGCGCCTTGGCATGCCCATGATCGTCACGAACATCGCCACCGAGGTGCTGTCCGAGTTTTTGCGGGCCGCGGCCAACGCGTGCGGATTGCGGGCCTGCTGGTCGCAGCCCATCCTCAGCCAGGGGGGGGGCGCGTGCTGGGGACCCTCGGGCTCTATCTGCAGGAGCCACGCGCGCCCGACCCGCACGACCACGTCGTGATCGAGACCATGGCGTCCCTGGCGCGCCTAGCGATCGAGATCCACCAGGGGGCCGATGCCCTGCTGTCGGCCAACACGCGCCTCGCCGCGCTCGCCCAGAGCGTCCCCGGCGTCGTCTACCAACGCAAGGTGAGCCCCGACGGCGACATCCGCTACACCTATATCAGCGAGGGCGCGCGTGACCTTTTCGGTGTTTCACCGGAAGAGATCCTGGCCGACCCGAACGCGTTGTTCGCGCGCCACGGCCCGGAATACCGCGAGGACTTCCGTGAGCGCTTGCTGGCCGCGTCGCGCGAGATGAAGATGTGGGACGTTGAGGCCGACATCATCACCCGCGACGGCGAGCGCAAGTTCACCCACGCGATCGCGCGGCCGCGGCGGGAACCCGACGGTTCGGTCCTGTGGGACGGTATCATCCTCGATGCGACCCGGCTCAGGCGCGCCCGCGACGAGGCCGAGGAAGCGAACCGCAGCAAGTCGGAATTCCTGGCCAACATGAGCCACGAGCTGCGGACGCCGCTGAACGCGATCCTCGGCTTCTCGGACGCGATGCAGATAGAGCTATTCGGCCCGCTCGGCGACCACCGCTATGCCGACTATGCCAAGGCCATCAACGACAGTGGCCGCAACCTGCTCGGCGTCATCAACGATATCCTCGACATGGCGAAGATCGAATCCGGCAAGGACGCCCTGCACGAGGAGGAGGTCGACCTCGTCGAGCTGTTGCGCGCCGTCGCCGGCCTCGTGTCGGAGCGCGCCGCTGCCGGCACCGTCGACCTGCAGCTGCAAATCCCGAACGACTTGCCGTGGCTGTGGGCCGATGCCCGAAAACTGAAGCAGGTTGTCGTCAACCTGATGTCCAACGGCGTCAAGTTCACGCCCGAAGGCGGCAGCGTCGGCCTCAAGGCCTGGTGCCGCGCCGACAGCGGGCTGGTCATTCAAGTGCGCGACTCCGGCATCGGCATCGCCCCGGACGATATCGCCAAGGCCCTGACGCGCTTCGGTCAGGTCGACAGCAATCTGAGTCGCAAGTACGAGGGCACCGGCCTCGGCCTGCCGCTGGCCAAGGCGCTGACCGAGCTGCATGGCGGTTCGCTCGACCTGCAGAGCCGGATCGGTGAAGGCACGACAGTCACCGTGCGATTGCCAGCGATGCGCATCGTCACGCAAGCGAAGGCGCGTCTCGCCAGCTGATCAAGTTCGCTAGCCGTGCTTCTCGCAGAGCACCCAGGTGACGATCGGCCAGTGGTGGCTGTTCTTCGTCGCCAGCCAGTGGAACGGATGCCAGCGGCTGTGCGGGATCGGCTCGTCGCGCAGGCCGGCGGCGACGTAGACCCAGACGAGCGGGTTGCCCCAGCCGCCGGCATCGACGACACGGCCGTGCTTGCCGGCCAGCAACGTCAGCGCATCCGGGGTGAAGCGCCAGAAGTCGCCAGGCACATAGTGGATCGGGTTGATGAAGCAGGTCGCGTGCAGCGCCAGGCCGCCGGGCTTCAGCACGCGGAAGGCCTCGTCCATGGCGCGCTCGGGACTGCCTTCCACGTGCTCCAGGACCTGGTCCGAGACGACCGCGTCGAACGCCTCGTCCGCGTAGGGCAGCGCCAGCATGTTGGCGTCGGGATAGACGGCGTCGGCGATCTGATGATCGGCGAAGCCGAGGATCCGGCACAGCTGCTGCGAGCCGCTGATCGAGAGGACGCGCGCGTCCTTGGGCCACGCGGTGGCAAACTGCCCGAGATGCCGGTACATCGCATAGCGCGTGACATGGGGCCCCTTGGCCAGGCCCATCGTCGCCAGACGACAGCCGCCGCGGACGGCGCGTTTCAGGATTTGCTTTGGCCGCACGGGCGTATGCTCAGCCGCGGTGGGCGGCGTTTCCGCCGCCCTACTCCGCCTTCTCGAGGTCGGCGATCACGGCGGCCAGGAAGCGCGCCGCCTCGCCGCCCATCACCGGGCGGTGGTCGAAGGTGAGCGACAGCGGCAACACCCGGCGCACCTCGGGCTTGCCGTTGTAGGCGACGACCCGGTCGAAGATTCGGCCGGCGCCGACGATGGCGACCTGCGGCGGCAGCACGACGAGCGCCGCGTGCTGGCCGCCGAACATGCCGAAGTTGGACAGCGTGATCGTCTGACCGCGCAGCTCCTCCATCGGCACGGTGCGTGCGCGCACGTCCTTTTTCATGGCCTGGAGGCCACGGCGCAAATCGTCGGCGGTGCGATTGCCGACGTCGCGCACCACTGGCACGAACAGGCCTTCGGGCGTATCCATGGCAATGCCGAGATGGACCTTGGCGTGCAGCCGCCGACCCTGGTCGCGGCCGAGATACCAGGCATTGAGCGCCGGCTCGGCGGCGCAGCCGGCGGCAATCGCCCGGACCAGTCGCATCGTCACGTCGTTGTCGGGTGCCCAGTCACCGATGTCGGCCACATCCGTCACGGTCGCCGGCACGACCTCGGCATGGCTGCGCTCCATGTTCGCGGCCATGGCCCGGCGGACGCCGCGCAGCGGCTCCAGCGGCCCGCCCTCCTCGAGCGTCGCCGCGGCCCGCTCCACGTCGGCCGCCGTAGCGGTCTCGTCGGGGCCGCTGGGCGAGACGACGGCCAAATCGACGCCGAGGCGGCCGGCCAAGGCGCGGACGGCCGGCGTCGCCTTGATGCCGCGGGCGGAGCGGGCCGGGCGGGCGGTGGTCTTGGTCTTCCGCTTGTCGGCCGCCGGCAGCTCGCCGACGACCGTGCCGGTGTCGGCCGCGGTGACGGACTCGAAGTCGACCAGGGCGGCGCCGATCTTGACGATCGTGCCGGTGTCGGCACGCAGCTTGGCGATCCGGCCGGACTGCGGCGCCGGGATCTCGACCACCGCCTTCTCGGTCTCGACGGAAACCAGCGGTTGGTCGACGACGACGTTGTCGCCGGCACCGACATGCCAGGTAACGATCTCGGCCTCTTGCAGGCCTTCGCCGAGGTCGGGAAGGTTGAACGTGTTCATGCGTACTCCAGGGCCCTGTGGGCCGCCGCCAGAATGCGTGCCTCGCTCGGCATGTAGTGGGCCTCGAGCCGGTGCAGCGGCATGATCGCGTCGTAACCGGCGACGCGGCCGACCGGCGCGAGCAGGCTGGTCAGGCCGTGCTCGGCCAGGCGCGCCGCGATCTCGGCACCGAAGCCGCCGGTCAGCGGCGCCTCGTGCACGACGACGCAGCGGCCCGTACGCTCGACCGAGGCCAAAATGGTCGCCGCGTCCAACGGCTTCAGCGTCGCCACGTCGATGACCTCCGCCTCGACGCCGTCCTCGGCCAGGCTGTCCGCCGCGGCCAATGTCTCGACCGTCATGGCGCCCCAGGTGACCAGGGTGATGTCGCTGCCGTCGCGCAGGGTGAAGCAGCTGTCGAGCGGCATCGCCGCACCGTCGTCGGCGACTTCCTCCTTCGGCGCCCGGTAGATCCGCTTGGGCTCGAAGAACACGACCGGGTCGGGATCGCGGATCGCCGCCAGCATCAAGCCGTATGCGCGCGCCGGCGACGACGGGATGACGACGCGGATGCCCGGGATATGGGCGTACATCGCCTCCATGCTCTCCGAGTGATGCTCGGGCGCATGAATGCCGCCGCCGAAGGGTGCCCGCAGAACGATCGGGCAGGTCAGCCGGCCGCGGGTCCGGTTGCGCAGGCGCCCCAGATGGTTCACCGCCTGGTCGATCGCCGGATACATGAAGCCCCATGAACTGGAACTCGACGACCGGCCGGAAGCCCTGGGCGCCGAGCCCGACGGGAAGCCCGGCGATCAGCGCCTCGGACAACGGCGTGTCGACGACACGGTCCGGCCCGAAGCGGTCGAGCAGCCCGTCGGTGGCGCGGAAGACGCCGCCGTCGACGCCAATATCCTGGCCGAGCACGAGGACCGTCTCGTCCTCGGCCATGGCCCGCGTGAGCGCCAGCCGCACGGCCTCGACCATCGCGATCTCAGCCATCAGCCTCTCCCAAAAGCGCGTCGCGCTGTGCCGCCAGGGTATCGGGCAGCGTCGCATACAGGTGGTCGAAGATCGCCGTCGCCGGCATCGGCGGCGTCGCCAGATAGGCCTTGACCGCCACCTCGATGTCCGTGTTGACACGCGCGATCAGCGCCTCCTCGTCGGCCTTCGTCCAATGGCCGTGATCGGCGAGGTAGCGACGCAGGCGCGCGATCGGCTCGTATTTCCACTGGGCGCTGACTTCGGTGTCGGATCGATAGCGGCTGGCGTCATCGGCGGTCGTATGGTCGGTCAGGCGATAGGTCACGGCCTCGAGCAGCGTCGGCCCCTCGCCGTTGCGGGCCCTGTCGAGCGCCTGCTCCATGGCCCAGCGCACGGCGATGACGTCGTTGCCGTCGACCTGCACGCCCGGCATGCCGGCAGCGATCGCCTTCTGCGCCAGTGTCTCCGCAGCGGTCTGTTTGGCGCGCGGGAACGAGATCGCCCAGCCGTTGTTGTTGACGACGAAGACGACCGGCAGGCGCCGCGCGCCGGCGAAGTTCATGGCCTCGTAGACGTCGCCCTTCGAGGTGGCGCCATCGCCGATGGCACAAACAGCGACCCGTGCGTCGCCGCGCAGCTGGAAGGCCATGGCGGTGCCGGCGGCGTGCGGCGCGTGGGTGCCGATCGGGACCGAGACCGGGAAATCGTCACGCGGGACGGCATAGTCGCTGCCGCGCTCGTCGCCGCCCCAATACAGCAGCAGCTCGACCATCGTGGTGCCGCGCATCAGCTGCGCGCCCTGCTCGCGAAAGCACGGCAGCAGCACGTCCTCGGCCCGCATGGCGGCGCCAACGCCGACGGCGACGGCCTCCTGACCGAGCGATGACGGATAGGTGCCGAGGCGCCCGGTGCGCTGCAGCGAGACTGCCTTGGCATCGAAGGCCCGGGTCAGCACCATCGCCTTGTAGAGCCCGATGAGTGCCGCGGGGTCGGCGGCGAAGTCCGGCAGCGGTTGGGTCAGCCGCCCCTTGGCATCGAGGATGCCGTACTTGTTGATCGTGAACGACGCAACTTGAGCCATGACTTCCACGCCACCTCAAATGGTTTCGGGCAAGGGCGTGCGCAAGAGAGGGCCACAGTCCACCGCGGCGCGGGCATCGCACTCATCCACAATGGCTGCGGCCAAGGCCTTGCGTTAGATCAAAGAATCGGCGCCGGACGGTTAAGGTTTCGTTAACCAAGCGCGGCGGCGCGGCGACACCGCAGTACGCTGGAGACCAACGACGCGCTATGATGAGCTGTTCGTTCGCAGGCGCATTAGGAGGATCGCGACGACAGCCCAGACCGCAGGCTCGGACATTGCGCCCGCGGCGCCGGCCGCGTTCGCCGCTGGCGCGGCATTCGTCGACGGCGAGATCGTGCCGATTTCGGAGGCCAAGGTCTCCGTGCTCGACTGGGGTTTCCTGCGCTCCGACGCGACCTACGACGTCGTGCATGTCTGGGACGGGTGCTTCTTTCGCCTCGACCACCACCTCGACCGGTTTCAGCGCAACCTCGACCGGCTGCGCCTGATCGTGCCGCACACCCGCGCGGAGATGGTCGATATCCTGATGCGGCTGGTCCGGCTGACCGGCTATCGCAATGCCTATGTCGAGGTGCTGTGCACCCGCGGCCCGCCGCCCCTGGGCTCGCGCGACCCGCGGCTCTGCGAGACCGCTTCATGGCGTTCGTCGTTCCGTTCGTGTGGATCGTCGACGAGGAGACGTGCGCGCGGCCTCAACCTTCATATCAGCACGATTCCGCGCATCCCGCCCCAGTCGGTCGATCCGACGGTCAAGAACTATCACTGGATGGACCTGACGGGCGCGCTGTTCGAGGCCTACGACGCGGGCTGCGATTTGGCGGTGCTGCCGGATTTCGACGGCAACCTGGCCGAGGGGCCGGGTTCAACGTGTTCGCGGTCCGCGACGGCATCACGACGACGCCGGGCGGCACGTGCCCTGGAGGGCATCACCGCCAGACCTCGCTGGGACCTGCTGGCCGAGCTAAACGTCGAGCCGCGGGTCGGCATCGTCACCGCCGACGACCTGCGCGGCGCCGACGAGGCGTTCATCACCTCGACCGCCGGCGGCATCATCCCGGTCACCCGCATCGGCGGCGCGCCGGTCGGCGGCGCACCGGTCGGTGGCGCACCGGGCGGTGGCGAGATCGGCCCGGTGGTCACGCGGCTGCGCGACCTCTATTGGGAACGGCACGGCCCGGACAGCGACGGGACGCCGATCTACAACTAGGGCAGCCGCTCGTTCATCAGGGCCGAGGATTCGCAACCATGCGCGTGTCAGTCACGAGTTGGCTCGTAACAGTGCTTGTGCGCTTGCCGGCCTCTCGGGATCGGCCCACGCGGACTTCAGCGCCGGCATGGTTGCCTTGGCCGGCGGCGACTACCGGACAGCGTACGAGGCGATGCGTCCACTTGCCGAGGCTGGCAACTCGAAGGCCCAGAACGTGCTCGGCATGCTGCATGCCGACGGCCTTGCCGGGCCGCGTGACCCGGCTCAGGCGGCGCAGTGGTTCCGTCGGGCTGCGGATCAGGGCAACGCCGCCGCGCAGTACAGGCTGGCCGGGATGTATGCATTCGGCCTTGGCATCCCGTGCAACGAGGTCGAAGCGCTAACGCTGTACAGCCGCCTTGCTCGCCGCGGCCGATCGGGTCTGGCAGCGCGCGCCCAGTACAATCTCGGTGCCATGTACCTGACCGGGCGCGGCGTGTCCCGGGATCACGTCCAGGCCTTTGTCTGGTTTGCGCTGGCGACCCGGCACGGCAGCTCGACGGCACCGATCATGCGCCAGCACGTCGCCGGACTACTGTCGTCCGCCAAGTTGGCAAAGACCCGCCGGCTCGCCCGTCTTTGGCGCCCGGCTGAATAGCTGTTTCTTCCAGCACTCGCGCACGTCGTTTGTGCAACGCCGATTGACACTCAGTTAGGCGAACAGCGTACAGCATGTTCTGCCGGAGCGCGAGTTGGGCGCCACCGCCCCTCATGGGAAATGTCTCACATAGAAGCGCAGAAAAACTGCTATGCGCGATCTGAGAAGGGACACGGAATCCAGCACGTAGATTCGGCGGCTTGCGTGCTTCGCGGCGTTCAGACGTCCGACGGGCGTACCCCAAATGGGTGACGAAACTGGATCGATTGAGTGTCTAGGTTGAAGCTGGGAGAGCTCCTGGAGAAAGGAAAGGCACATGAAACCATCACATTCAGTTGCGGTAATGGTCGTGGCCGCATTTCTTCTGGCGCTCGGCGCCACCAACAACGCCTATGCGCAGGCGGGTGTCGAGGCGGGGATTCTCAAATGCCGGAGTGTGCTGGGCACCAAGCGCAACCTGCTTGTCTACTCAACGCAAAAGGTGACGTGCGTCTTCGAGAGTACCGACGGCAGCATCGAGCACTATGGCGGTGAGACCGGTATCGGGTTCGGCATCGACCTCCAGCTCGAGTCCAACGAGACCCTTGTCTACGCGGTGTTGTCGGGGACGGGCGACCGGGGTAAGTCCACGCTCGCCGGCAGATACGTTGGTGTCGAGGCTTCCGCCGAGATCGGCGTTGGTGGCACCGCGGCTGTTCTCATCGGCGGCGGTAACGACAGCGTCACGCTGCAGCCTATCGCCTTGGGCGTGCGAGCCGGCGGTGTGGGTGTTTCTGCCGGCGTCGGCTATCTCAACCTCGCCCCGGTTACCGCTCGGTCGGGTATCCGGCCGGCGCTTGATCCCCAAGGCCAGGGAACCGACGGAGAATTGGACGGGGGGTGAGGACCTGAGCGGCGGCCTTTCCGCTATGTGGACACAACCAGTCCGGTGGCGCCGGACGACAGGCTGACCGCGGCCCCTGCCCTTCGATCCTCAATTGGCCGCGACGGGCAGGCGGCCGACGCGGGCCCGTAGAACCCGCAGCAGGCCATCGATACCTTGCCTGTGGATCAGCACGGCAAAATTACGGCGGTGGGCCTGACTGAGACTGAGGCCGCCCACCGAGACGTCGATGATCTTGTGCTGGTCGCCGCCGACCTGGCGAACGCGCCAGCCGGCGACGACCGGAGACTCGCCGAGGCTTTCGACGCGGGAGACAACCAGCACGTCGCCGTCGCTGATCTCCTTGACCCGGATGATCGTGAATGATTCGGCGACAAAGCCGCCGAGCCGCTTGGCCGTGGTCTTGACCACGAACTCGCGAATCAATTCCATATAATCGGCGCGCTGCTCCGGCGTCGCCCGGACCCAGGTCTTGCCCAAAGCAAAGCGGCCGATGAAGTCTAGATCGAAGCTGTGATTGAACAACGGACGCAGCGCTGCCTCGCGTTGGGCCACCGTCATGTCCGTCCGCCGCAACGTCACCAGGGCCTGGTCGGCTAACTGCTGCACATGCCCGACGGCGCCGTCCGTGTTGATCGCCCAGGCCGGCGACCACCACAGCCACGCGGCCGTGAGCAGCGGCAGTAGAAGGGCGAAACGGCGGCGGCACATTGTGTTGGGTCACCTTCGGCGCCCGCGTCGTCGGGAGGGGGTGCGAGCCGGATTCCAGGCCCGGGCTCCGGGCGCCGCCCAGGATCAGAGCACCAAACCGTTAATCTTCTGGGATTGCGCAGGGCAATTGGCGCGATCGCCTACGACATGCCGCTTGTGGTCGACCGCGGGCTGCTCATCCGGTGGTGCACCGGTCGGCGGGGGCGAGATCGGCCCTCCGGCCACGCGAGGGCCGATGGCTATTGCCCCAATGCCTGCCGCGCCTGATCCGCCGTGTAGTTCGTTCCGTACTGTGCGTTGTAGGCCGATACCGCGTCGGCAAACGAGCCGAAGCCGCCGCCCTGGGCCACCGAATCCAGATTGACGGAGATGCCGGATGCAATGGCGCCGGCAACGGCCTCGGCGGCCCCGGCGAGGTCTATCGCACCGGATTGCAGGGCTTGACCGAGTCCGGCGATCAGCTGATCCGTCGTCAGGCCGCTCAGGTTCTGCAGCTGCGCCCGCAGCGTTGCCGCGAAATCAGCGGACGCAAGCTCCGTCGCCGAATCATCCACATCGAAGATCTTGTTGTTTTCGAGCGCCACCTGAAGGTACGGCAGGTCGACCTCCGACCACTCCGACTTCAGCGCCTGCAGCTGCTCGTCGGCTTCGAGGCCCTGCAGATCCATCAATTTGCCGAGTGACCTCAGGCTCATTATCGCGTCATTGACGCTCAGATCCGCGGCCAGACCCGCCGCCTCGCGGACGTTGTTGCGCGCTTCGTAGAGCTTGACCTTGGTCGACCGGTTCATGGCGTTGTTGCGCATGAGCTCGTTCGCGAGATACGCGAACCGCGTCATGACCATGACGGCGCGGCCCGGCTTCCGACCCAGGGTGTCGGGCCGCTTGATGAAGTAGTAGTTCACCGTATCCGCCGCCATGGAGAGCGACATCCCGGCCCGCGCGTGGCGCGACAGCCGTTCCCACTGCAGGTCTTCGTCGGTGATTTCATCGGCCGCGCCGACTGGACCCGCAGCCGAGATGAGAGCGGCTGCGATCGCCAAGGCGGCGAGAGTTGGGCCGATTCGAACGTGTCGCATCCCGCTTCCCTCCCTATTCCGGCTGTCTCGACAGCGGATGGCCACACCGTCCAGCTGCACGAATTTCCGCTATGATAGCCGAAACTCTGCGTATGTACAACCATACGGGGCATTCACTGTCGGTAACACGCGATATGTCCGGTTTATGTACCAGATGATCTGTCCGGTTTTAGAGCGCCTCCAAGCCATGGAGGGAGGCGATGCGTTGGACGGAGCAGGTACAGGGACTGAGATTGATGAAGTTCGAGGAGGTTTACGGGCGCACCCATCGGGGTGGCTTGAGCCAGGCGGAGGCGGCGGAGGTTCTGGGTGTACTCGGAGTGCACCTTCCGGCGCTGGCGCGACCGCTACGAGGCGGAGGGAGCCGACGGTCTCTACGACCGCCGCCTGGGCCGCCTCTCGGCGCGGCGCGCGCCGGTGGACGAGGTGGCGCGGGTGCTGGAGTTGTTCGACACCCGCTACTGGGACTTCACGGCCAAGCACTTCCACGAGAAGCTGGTGGCCGATCACGGCTTCAAGCGCAGCTACAACTGGCTGCGGCTGAGCTTGCAAGCCCATGGGCGCAGGCGCGCGGCGCCCATGCGTGGGGCGCACCGGCGCAAGCGGCCGCGCCGTGCCCTGCCCGGCATGATGTTGCACCAGGACGGCTCGAGCCACGAGTGGGTCCCCGGTCGATGGTGGGACCTGATCGTCACCATGGACGATGCGACCAGCGATATCTACTCGGCCTTCTTCGTCGCCGAAGAGGGCACCATGTCGAGCTTCCAGGGGGTGTCCGAGGCGATCCGGGCCAAGGGCCTGTTCTGCTCGCTCTACGCCGACCGCGCCAGCCACTACTGGAACACGCCCGAGGCCGGCGGCAAGGTGGACAAGGACACCCCGACCCAGGTCGGCCGCGCCCTGGCGCAGCTCGGCATCGAGTTGATCCCGGCCTACTCGCCCGAGGCAAGGGGGCGCTCGGAGCGCATGTTCGGCACCTTGCAGAAGCGCCTGCCCCAGGAACTCAGGCTCGCCGGCATCACCGACATGGTCGAGGCCAACCGCTTCCTCAAGGAGGTCTTCCTGCCACAACACAACGCCCGCTTCGCGACCCCGGCCGAGGACCAGGGCACCGCCTTCGTCCCCTTCACCGGTGCGCTCGACGACATCCTGTGCATCCACGAGGAACGCACCGTCTCAAACGACAACACGGTGCGCTACAAGCGCCTGGCACTTCAGATCCCCGCCGGCCGCCACCGCCGCCATTACGTCAAGGCCAGGGTCCGCGTCCACGAATACCCCGACGGCACAATGGCCGTCTTCCATGGACCGCGATGTCTGGCGCGATACCACGCCGATGGCCAACCGATCGACAGCCAAACCCACGAGGCCGCGTGACCCGCTTCGACGCGACCGACCGGCGCCCTGTGGACAAGTGGACAGCCGCTCCGCGACCGACCACTTCCCCACAGGGCCAGAAACCGCAACAGAAGCGCTCAACTCATATGGTACATAAACCGGTCAACTCAGAATGTTCTCGACACCATACGGGGCATTCACGCATACGGTCACCGGTGTTGTCGGAAAAACGCCACCCCATCGTGAGGATATCGTGAGATGTAGGAGCGATCTCCTGGCAACGACTTACCGCCGCAGGCGCGGCCTCAAGATGGAAGGCACGGCACATGGCGCGAGGGCTATCACGCGGGTGGAAGACCGGCGGCGCGGTCGCGATCGTCATTGTGGCCGGCATCGTCTGGGTCTTGTTTTCGCCGTTGTTGTTCGACGAGGTCGTCGAGGAGGCGTTCCCCGGCGTGCCGACGCGCGAGAGCCTGGCGGCGATGAGCCCGCAGCAAAAGGACGCGGTGGCGCAATCCGTCTTGGCCGCCGCGGCGACGATGCCCGATCACACGATGGTGGAGACCATGCCGGCGGCGGCCAGCGATCAGCCGGTTCTGGTCTCCCAGGGTGCATTCGCCGATGCCGACGCCGTGCATCGCGGCGCCGGCGGCGCCGGCATCTACGCGGTGGCGGGCGGCGGGCGGATCCTGCGCCTCGAGGACCTGCGGGTCACGAACGGACCCGACCTGCGCGTCATTCTGGTGCGCAACGCCGACCCGAAGTCGTCGGCCGACGTGCGCGACGACTACTTCGATCTCGGTTCGTTGAAGGGCAACGTCGGCAACCAGAACTACGAGATCCCGGCCGCGGTCGACCTATCCCGGTACGGCAGCGTCGCCGTGTGGTGCAGGGCGTTCAAGGTGCTGTTCTCGGCGGCGCCGCTCGAGGCCGCCACCTGAGGCGTCAAACGGAGCAGGGCCCCGACTCAAGGGCGGGGATTCAGATCGTTGTTGCACCCGGACCAAGTCTAGTGGCTGAGAATCTGGCTGAGGAACAGCTTCGTGCGGTCGGATTGCGGGTTGTTGAAGAACTCCTCGGGCTCGTTCTGCTCGATGATCTCGCCCTCGTCCATGAAGAGGACGCGGTTCGCGACCCTGCGGGCGAAGCCCATCTCGTGGCTCACGACGATCATGGTCATGCCGTCCTCGGCGAGGGCGACCATGACGTCGAGCACCTCCTTGATCATCTCCGGATCGAGCGCCGAGGTCGGCTCGTCGAACAGCATGACCTTGGGGCTCATGCACAGCGAGCGGGCGATGGCAACGCGCTGTTGCTGGCCGCCGGACAGCTGGCCCGGGAACTTCTGCGCCTGCTCGGGGATCTTCACCCGGGTCAGGTACTTCATGGCGACTTCCTCGGCCTGCTCGCGCGGCATCTTGCGCACCCAGATCGGCGCCAGCGCGCAGTTCTCGATCACCGTCAGGTGCGGGAACAGATTGAAATGCTGGAACACCATACCGACTTCGCGGCGGACCTCGTCGATCTTCTTCAGATCGTTCGTGAGCTCGGTGCCGTCGACGAAGATCTGGCCGCGTTGGTGCTCTTCGAGGCGGTTGATGCAGCGGATCAACGTCGACTTGCCGGAACCGGACGGCCCACAGATGACGATGCGCTCGCCCTGATAGACCGTCAGGTCAATGTCCTTCAGCACATGGAAGGGCCCATACCATTTGTGCATGCCGACCATCTGAATGACCGGGTGCTCCCCACGGGCCGCCCGGGCCACCGTGGTTTCCGCGACTGCTTCACTCATGGCATTGATCCTCGCTAGCTCTTATGGCCGGTATCGAGCTTACGCTCGATGTGCTGGCTGTATTTGGACATGCCGAAGGTGCACACCCAGAACACCAGGGCGACGAAGGCGTAGGCCGTGTGCGGCACGTTGGGGGCCGCCCACTGGGGGTCCGCCAGCGCCGCCTGGGCGACGCCGAGCAGATCGAACAGGCCGATGATCAAGACCAGGGTGGTGTCCTTGAACAGGCCGATGAAGGTGTTGACGATGCCGGGGATCACGGTCTTCAGCGCCTGCGGCAGGATGATCAGGCGCATCTTCTGCCAAAAGCGCAGGCCGAGTGCGTCGGCACCCTCATACTGTCCCCTGGGGATCGACTGCAGGCCACCGCGCACGACCTCGGCCATATAGGCGGCCGAGAACAACGCGACGCCGATCAGCGCCCGCATCAGCTGATCGAAATTCACGCCTTCCGGCAGGAACAGCGGCAGCATGACCGAGGCCATGAACAGGACGGTGATCAGGGGTACGCCGCGCCAGAACTCGATAAAGACGACACAGATCGTGCGGATGATCGGCATGTTGGAGCGCCGCCCCCAGAGCCAGCACGATACCCAGCGGCAGCGACGCGACGATGCCGCTCAGCGCGATGACCAGGGTCAGCATGAAGCCGCCCCACTGGCTGGTCTGCACAATCTCCAGGCCGAACAGGCGGCCGTGCAGCAGGCCCCAGGCGATGATCGGATAGACGAACAGCATGCCCAGCGCGAGCCACTTGCGATAGGGCGTGCGCTCGAAGAACAACGGCAGCCCTCCGGCGACCAGCAGGATCGCCGTCACGTTGACGCGCCAGCGCTCGTCGATCGTATAGAAGCCATAGATGAACTGTGGGAACTTGGCGCCGATGAAGGTCCAGCAGGCGCCGTGATCGGAGCGGCAGGCCTCGGTGCCGCGGCCGGTCCAGATGGCACTGAAAATGGCCCAGTCCAGGAGCCCGATCACGATCCAGATGGCGAACGCGCCGGCGACGACGGTCATGACCGAGTTGGCCGGACCGTTGAACAGGTTGACGCGCAGCCAGCCGACGGCTCCGACGGTGTTGGCCGGCGGCGGCAGGTCGGGGTGACGCTCGGTCTTCAGCTGTGCGACGGTCATGACTCAGCGCTCCACCAACGCCATGCGGGCGTTGTAGACGTTCATGATCATCGAGGTGAACAGGCTGATCGACAGGTAGACGGCCATCGTGATGCCCATGATCTCGACGGCCTGTCCGGTCTGGTTCAGAACCGTGCCGGCGAACGCCGCGGTCAGGTCCTGATAGGCGATCGCCGTCGCCAGGCTCGAATTCTTGGTCAGGTTCAGGTACTGGCTGGTCAGCGGCGGAATGATCACCCGCATCGCCTGGGGAATGATGACTAGGCGCAACGTCGGCCCTTGACGCAGGCCGAGCGCGTTCGCGGCCTCGGTCTGGCCCTTGTCGACGGACTGGATGCCGGCCCGCACGACCTCGGCGATGAACGCCGCGGTGTAGACCACGAGCGCCAGCAGCAGCGCCAGGAAACGCCGGGAATATCCTGAGCCCACCCTGGAAGTTGAAGCCCCTGAGCTCCGCAATATCGAAGCTCAGCGGCAGGCCGGCGACGAGGAACACCACGACCGGCAGGCCGATGATCAAGCCGAGGCCGGCTTTGAAAACCGGGAACTGCTCACCCGTCGCCTCCTGGCGCTTCTTGGCCCAGCGCCGCATGACAATCGTGGCGGCAATGCCGATCAGGAACGCGATCGTCACAAAACCAAAGCCGGATTCAGGCACCGGCCGCGGTAGATAGAGGCCGCGCACGTTGAGGAAGACGACGCCGAAGAACTCGAGCCCGTCGCGCGTCCGCGGCAGGCTGGCCAACACCGCGGTGAACCAGAACAGGATCTGCAGCAGCAGCGGAATATTGCGGAAGATCTCGATATAGACCGAAGCCAGCTTGGCAATCAGCCAGTTCGACGACAGCCGGGCGATGCCCATCAGGAAACCAAGGAACGTCGCGAAGAAAAACGCCGACGACCGAGACCAGCAGCGTGTTCAGCACGCCGACCAGGAACACCCGGCCATAGGTCGATTCCTCGGTGTAGGGGATCAGCGTCTGGTTGATGCCGAACCCGGCTGTTGAGCCCAGGAATCCAAACCCCGAGGCAATGCCGCGGCTGCGCAGGTTGGTCAGCGTGTTTGTCGATAATGAAGAGAAAGAACAGGACAATGAGGGCCAGCGCCAGAACCTGATAGAAGATCGCCCGATAGCGCGGGTCGTTCCAGAACGCCGCCCGCCCCGGCGTTGCTGATGCGATCGATTTCGACGGCCATGCAATGATCTCCCCGACGCAAACGGCCCTATGGACGGATCGTGCGGTTAGTGATTTCTCATCCTGCGCATTGGGACGAAAAAAGCGGGGCACATCGCCTGATGTGCCCCGCTCGAGACCTTAGCGGATCGGCGGCGCGTAGAGGATGCCGCCGTCTTTCCACAGCGCGTTGAGACCGCGCACGAGCCTGAGCGGCGTGTTCGGTCCGACGTTGCGCTCATAGACCTCTCCGTAGTTGCCGACCAGCTTGACGATGTTGTACGCCCAATCGTTGGTGATGCCGATGGCCTGCCCATAATCGCCTTCGCTGCCGAGCAGACGTTTGATCGCAGGATTGCTGCTGCCGCGCATGGAGTCGACGTTGGCCGACGATACGCCCAGCTCCTCGGCCACGATCATCGCGTTCAGCGTCCAACGGGCGATGTCGCCCCACTGGTTGTCACCGTGCCGTACGACCGGGCCCAGCGGCTCCTTGGAGATCGTCTCCGGCAGGACGACATGGTCGTCCGGGTTGGCCAGCTTCACGCGGTTGGCGGCGAGGCCCGAGCGGTCGGTGGTCCAGACGTCGCAGCGGCCGGCGCCATATGCGGCGACGACCTCGTCTGCCTTCTCGAAGGCCACGACCTCGTACTGCAGGTTGTTGGCCCGGAAGTAGTCGGCGACGTTCAGCTCGGTCGTCGTGCCGGTGTTCGTGCAGACGCTGGCGCCGCCGAGCTCAAGCGCGCTCGTGATGCCGAGGTCCTTGCGGACCATGAAGCCCTGGCCGTCGTAGTAGTTGACGCCGACGAACTCGAGCCCCAGCGCGTTGTCGCGCGTGAACGTCCAGGTCGTGTTGCGCGCCAGCACGTCGATCTCGCCCGACTGCAGCGCGGTAAAGCGGACCTTGGCCGACAGCGGCGTGTACTTGACGGCGTCGGTGTCGCCGAACACGGCCGCGCCCATGGCACGGCAGAAGTCGACGTCGATGCCGGTCCAGTTGCCCTGATCGTCCGGGTTGGAGAAGCCCGGGAGACCCTGGCTGACACCGCACTGGATGAACCCCTTGCCCTTGACGTCGTCAAGCGTCGCCGCGTGGGCCATGCTGGTGACGCCAAACGCCCCTACGGAGATCGCCGCGACTGACGCTGTGGTGGTTAGCCATCCGATTGTTTTCCTGATCATGACACCCGTGTCTCCCTGCTGGATTCCTGTTTCTTAGAAGCATTCATGAAGACCATGAATTTTCTGAGCCAATCTAAACCTGTAATGTCATGGGACCGCAACCCAAAAACCCCAAAGATGTGGCGGGACTTGCGGCGCGTTCCTATTTCGTTTTCGATCTGGCACTATTGGGGTGGTCAAGAACTGGCATGGCCAATCTCTTTCATCGCCGGCGGACCTCGGTTCGTCGCCGCCGGGCACCCAAGTGAACGGCGCCCGCGCGCGCCGGAGCCCGCATCGCTTGTGTCGCTTTGCTGCTCGTGGCCGGTGCCGGCGAGGCCGCCGAGACGGTCCAGTTCACCAGCGCCGTCGCCCCGCCAACGCGGTTCCAGAGCCGCCTCGCGGCCACGCGGGGCATTGCGCCCAGCCAACGGGCGCCGGACCGGCTGAGCGGCACGCTGTATCGCCCGGTGAGCGGCGAGCCGGCGCCCGCGGTCGTCGTGCTTCATCCGTGTGACGGTCCTGGACCTGCAGAGGCCGACTGGGCCCACTACCTCGCCGCATCGGGCTACATCTTCCTGGTGGTCCACAGCTACGGGCCGCGTGGCGTGGTCGAGACCTGCACTAGTACCGGCTATCGCTGGCGGCGGAGTCGTGATTCAAAGGATGGATGAACATCCAGGACGCGACTCCGATCATATTGACGGAGGAGGAGCGGGCGGTGCTTGAGAGCATGGTCCGATCTCCGAAGACGGAACAGGGCGTGAGCGAGCGCGCCCGCATGGTGTTGTTGGCGGCGGACGGCCGCTCGACGCGCTCCATTGCGGCGGCGCTTGGCACCTGGCCGGGGCGGGTCAGCCGCTGGCGCACGCGCTTCGCGGCGGAACGGCTGGCCGGGCTGTCGGATCGAGCGCGGCCGGGGGCGACGCCGATCTACACGGCCGAGACGGGCCGGCGCATCCTGGCGCAGTTGGACGAGCCGCCGCCCGCCGGCTTCGCTCGCTGGACGGCGCCACTGCTGGCCCGGGCGCTGGGCGATGTGTCGGACCAGTACATCTGGCGCTTCCTGCGCCGGCAAAAGATCGACCTGGCCGGCCGTAAATCCTGGTGCCAGAGCAACGATCCCGAGTTCGTCCCCAAGGCGGCCGAGATCGTCGGCCTCTACTTGCACCCGCCGGAGGACGCCATCGTGCTGGCGGTCGACGAGAAGCCGCACATCCAGGCGCTGGAGCGCGCCCAGGGCTATCTGAAGCTGCCGAACGGGCGCGCCCTGATCGGCCATGGCCAACACCTATAAGCGACACGGCACGACGACGCTGTTTGCCGCTCTCAACGTCGCCAGCGGCGAGGTTCAGGCCGGACACTACGAACGGCGGCGCCGCCGTGAGTTCCTCGACTTCATGAACCGCGTGGTGGCCGCCTATCCCGACCGCGAGATCCATGTCGTTCTCGACAACCTGAACACCCACAAGCCCAAGCGCGACCGCTGGCTCAAGGCGCATCCCCATGTCCACTTCCACTTCACTCCCAACTACACCAGCTGGCTCAACCAGATCGAGATCTGGTTCTCGATCCTCAGCCGCGCCGCCCTGCACGGCGCCAGCTTCACTTCGCCCCGACAACTCAGGGACGCCATCGATGCCTTCATCCACGCCCACAACAAGACCGCCAAGCCTTTCCGTTGGGTCAGCACCAACATCCATCAGAAGAGGCTCAAACCACGTCATCGCGATTTGTGATTCCCGGTACTAGGCTGCCCGCCCCCAGCGTTGGGCCGCTGGTGTTCGATGCCTACGGCGCCCTCGCCTGGCTGCGCCGGCACCCATCCGTCGATCCCGACCGCATCGCTCTCATGGGCCGTGCCCACGGCGCCACGGCCGCGCTCGACGCCGTGTTGGCCAGGGGTACATCGACCTTCTTCGAGGAGCGCTTCACGGCCGTCGTGGCGCTGCACCCCTATTGTCCGGACCCGATCCGCCGTGCCTTCCTGGCGCCGGTGCTCATTCTCTCCGGCGAGCGGGACGACCTGTCGCCGGCCAAGCGCTGCCGCCGCATCGCCGCCGAGGACAGGACCGGCGGTGATGCGATCACGTTCGTCGCCTACCCGGACGCCGCGCATGGCTTCGACGACCCGGCCCAGGGTGCGGCGCACCGGGTGGCGGACATCGTCAACATCGAGCGCTCGCCCGCCCGGGGCGCGACGTTCGGCTACGCCGCCGCGGCCCATCGTGACGCCTTGGCGCGCGTGCGCGCCTTTCTCGACGCGCGGCTGCGCTGATCACGCGCGATCCCGCGACCGCAAGCCTTGCGGCCTCAAGCCTTGCGGAACGGACCGGCTTGGCAATAATGCCGTCGGCCGGCGGTGCTGACCGCTCAACCAGGATCGAAAGGCACGTCCATGCTGCAGGGTAAGGTACTCGTCGCCCAGGGCGGCGGCCCGACCGCCGTGATCAACGAATCCCTCGCCGGCGTCGTCATCGAATCGCGGAAGTATCAGACCGTCGAGCACGTCTACGGTGCGTTCCGCGGGGTGCGCGGCATCGTCAACGAGGACTTTCTGGATCTGACCCAGGAGACCACGCACAATCTGGAGCTCGTCGCCAGCACACCGTCGTCCGCCCTCGGCAGCACCCGCGACAAGCCCGACCGCAAGTACTGCCACGAGATCTTCAAGGTGCTGCAGGCGCACGAGATCAACACGTTCTTCTATATCGGCGGCAACGACTCCTCCGACACGCTGCGCATCGTTGCCGCCGAGGCGCGAGAGGCCAATTATCCCCTGCGCTGCATCCACGTGCCGAAGACGATCGACAATGATCTGGCGGTCAACGACCACACGCCGGGCTATCCCTCGGCCGCCCGCTTCGTGGCCTGCGCCTTTGCCGGCATCAACCTGGACAACTGGGCCCTGCCCGGGGTCCACGTCATCACCGTGATGGGTCGCCATGCCGGCTTTCTGACCGCCGCGGCGGCGCTTGGCCGCAAGATCAGGGATGACGGGCCGCACCTGATTTACCTGCCGGAATATTCGTTTCGGATGAACAAGTTCCTGGCTTCTGTTAAGGCGCAATATGAGCGTCTGGGCCGTTGTATCATCGCCATCTCCGAAGGGGTCACCCAGGACGGCGAGCCGCTGCTGGCACGGCTCAGCCGCGACATGGAAGCCGACGCCCACGGCAATGTCACGCTCTCCGGCACCGGCGCGCTGAGCGACCACTTGAGCAAGGCGATCAAGGATAAGCTTGGCATCGCTCGGGTGCGCGGCGACACGCTGGGTTATCTGCAGCGCTCATTCCTCGGCAGCGTCTCGGACGTCGATCAACGCGAGGCCCGCGAGGTCGGCGAGAAAGCCGTGCAGTACGCCCACTGGGGCGACACCGACGGCACGGTCGCGATCCACCGCACCGGCTTCTACGCGGTCGAGTATCGGCTCCATCCGCTGGAGGCGGTCGCCGCCAAGACGCGCCACATGCCGGCCGAGTTCGTCTCCGACGACGGCACCGACGTCACCGACGCCTTTCTGATGTATTTGCGGCCGCTGCTGGGCTCGGGCTTCCCCGAGGTATTCCGGCTGCGCCAAAACCTGGTGCCCAAGATCCTGAACGTGTCCTAGTGTCGCTGCTGGCCGAAAGGGTTGAATTGGGCGCCGGCGGCACTCAGATGGTATCGCCGAAGCCACGTAGCAGGGTTTCTATCTCGGCCCAGGATTTGCGGACGAGGAGGTCGTTCTCCACGCTGCTCTCCTCACGCGAGTACGATCGAAGGCCGCGCACGAAGCACCGCAGCGCGCGGTCGATTTCGACCCTATGCCGGCGCAGATTATCACCGCGAAACAGGACCTTGCGAATGAGGTCGAGGCACATGCCTTCGTCGCCGACGGACGAGACGATGGTGAAGGCGGAGTTGATGCTGGCGAAGCGCTCGATGGCGGCGCCTTGCACGTCGTAAAGTGTGTCGATGTCAAGCTGGGTCTGTCGCGATTCCTTTTCGCCCATCAACGCGACGATTTTTGCGTTGCACTGCTCGCCGTTGACCTGGCGGACGTCGTTGACGCGCGCGTTGTATTCCTGCTCGAGATCCATGATCGCCTGCTCGGCGCGTTTGACCTCCTCGTAGGTGACATCCAATTCCGCCTTGGCTTCTTCGATCAAGTGATGACGACGCACGATCGGCTCCCAATTGCGCTGGCGATTCCTACTCGTTTGGCGACCGTGCCGTTACCCGATGATTCCGGCCTGCACGAACTTGGACTGTAGGATGTCCGCATCGAACGGCTTCATGATGTATTCGTTGGCGCCGGCCGCGATCGCTACCTGGATGTGCTGCAGGTCGTTTTCCGTGGTGCAGAAAACGACGACGGGCGACTCGCCGCCTGGGGTCTTGCGCAACTCCTGCAGGAATTCGATGCCGGTCATTACCGGCATGTTCCAGTCGAGCACGACGTCGGGCATGTCGTGGCTGCAGAGTTCCAAAGCGACCTTGCCGTCGGCAGCTTCCTCGACGTGAAGGTTCAGCTCCTCGTGAGTCGGACCCGATTTCCTTGGACACAGAATTGGCTTAATCGAAGTGTCCAAGGAGGACCGGAACATGACCGATAATTTTGAGAAGAAAGTTGCTGTTGATGGGCCTGTGGTAAATGCGGGCGAGCTTGGCTCGTCCACGTTTTCCCCAGGCCAGGCTTTGCCGGCAGGCCCGCTGGGACTTGGCCAGCGATGGACGGTGGCGCGCAAGCGTGAGGTCGTTCTGCGGCTTTTGCGTGACGAGCCGGTGCAACTTCTGTCGCGCCAGTTGGGCGTAGAGATCTTCCGGCTCGAGCAGTGGCGTGAGAAAGCGATCGGCGGGATCGACGCCTCGCTCAAGCAACGCAAGGGCGATCCGGTGCAGGCGGAACTGGATAGCGCCATGAAGCGGATCGGAGAGTTGACCATGCAGGTGGAACTGCTGGAGGCCAAGACGGAGACCTTCGGCCCTTTGGGGCGGCGGAGGTCGCGGCGATGAGTGCCGCCACCTCGCCCGGCACGGGTCTGGCCTACGGCCTGCGGCGGGTCTGCGCCGCCTGGGGCATGGCCCGCTCCTCGTTCTACGCCATGACCTCCGGCCAGCACGCCGAGCAGCCGCCGGCAAAGCGTCGGGGACCGAAGCCCGCGATCTCGGACCAGGCGCTGCTGGTGGCGATCGAAGCCGACCTGGAGGCATCGCCCTGGGAGGGCGAGGGCTACCGCAAGGTCTGGGCTCGGCTTCGGGTCTGTCGCGACATCCGGGTTGCCCGCAAGCGGGTGCTCCGCCTGATGCGCGAGAACAATCTGCTCTCGCCCCATCGCTGCCGCCGCCGTGGCGGCAATCCCCCATGACGGTGAGATCATCACTCATGCCCCGAACCTCATGTGGGGCACCGATGGCGTTCGGGTGTTCACGGTGGACGACGGCTGGGGCTGGATCTTCACCGCCGTCGAGCATTGGAACGCCGAGTGTGTCGGCTGGCATGTCTGCAAGCGCGGCGACCGCTTCGCCGCCCTGCAGCCGATCTCCATGGGGCTTGCCGGGCTGTATGGCTCGACCGCGGCCGGCGCGGCTCGGGGGCTGGCCTTGCGGATGGATCACGGCTCCCAGTATCTGTCGGACCACTTCACCAACCAGATCAAGTTCTGGGGTATCCAGCCGTCCTACGCCTTCGTCGCCGAGCCCCAGACCAACGGCGTCGCCGAGCGGTTCAATCGCACGCTGAAGGAACAGATCATCCATGGTCGCATCTACCGCAACATCGCGGAGCTGCGGGACGCCGTCCGCGACTTCGTCGAACTCTACAATGCCCAGTGGATCGTCGAAAAGAACGGCTACCTGAGCCCCGCTCAAGCTCGTCAGGCGTGGCACGCCGCGATCTCAATCAGGCCCGCCGCGTGAGACAAACTTGTGTCCAAGGAACCGGGTGCGCTACAGGTTCAGCTCCTCGAGCATCCGCCGTGCCATCTTCCGGATGACACGCGAATCGTCGACCACAAGGCAGGATTTCATGTCGGAATTTCCTTCCACCGAGTCACGGCGTTAGGCCGCCTGGCATTGCGCCGGGCTGGTGACTTCGAGATGTGAAGCGAGATATAGGTTAACGAGACCGGGGATATGCTCATTCTAGCCGGACGTTACGAACCCACGCCTAACCAACACTTAAACCGTGATCCCCGCCGGTCTCGCGGTACCGCGCGGCCCCGGGGCGGCCCCGCCGCGGCCGCTCTTCTATTCGAGGCGAGGATCCAGTGAGACGGATGCCGGGCTTCGATGCCGAGCGCGGCTGCTGCGAGCCGGTCCCCGCTACCGCCCGAAATACTCCTCGAAGCGGCGCTCGCCAATGTCGCAGCCCGGCCCGCCGTGCGCTGCCGCGAGGTGGATTCTTGGTTGGGCGGCCCGGTCGGGTACGGTGCCGGCGATCTCCAGGATCAGCTTGCGCAGGATCGTCGCGGCAAACGACTTGAAGTCATCGGCCACCAGATAGAAGGCGCCCGGTCCGCCGATGACGCAACTCTCATAGTAGAGGTCGAGATCGGGCAGGTTCGGCAGGCCGTAGCGGTTCGGCCTGTCGTTGATGACCGGCAGGCCATTGACCGTCACGCCGTCGGCGACCGCCGCATCGCGCGCCAGGTTGACCAGCCGGCCGCTGTTGTTCGGCCCGTCGCCGGAGATGTCGATGACGCGGCGCTGGCCGGCGAAGTCGTTCTGCTCGAACATCGGCACGATATGGTCGAGGGCCGCGCTGATCGACGTCCGTGCCGCCTGTACCCCCGGCGCGGTGGCAAGCCGTTGCGCGAACGCCCGGGCGCCGGTTGGATCGTCGATCAGGGTCCATTCGACGATCGTTCTCTGCTGTTCCGCGCCGCCCCACTCGACATAGGCGAGCGCGATGCGCCCGAGCGGGCCGGAGAGAATCGTGGCGATGACGCGGTCGTCGCTCAGGGCCGCGATGTAACCCTGGCGCTGCAGTTGGGCTTCCTCAAAATCGATGGACCCCGACGTGTCGACGGCAAGCACGAGTTCCAGGTCGACGGGTTCTGCGGCCTTGGCGCCGGCAATGCCGAGCGCCACGCCGATCGCCGCTAAACTGTAGACTGCGTGCCGCCGCAATCCGTCCATTCGCACCACACCGATTACCGGTTCGCGGCTTCGAACCTGTCGCGAACGGCGCGCCCTGGCAAGTCGCGAACGCGACGTTGCCCTAATTGCCGTCCATGATGAACTCGATCTCCGCCGCGAAACGCGCCACGATCGCCATCTCCGCGGTGGCTATGTCGAGCATGCGCGCCGGGTCGGGGCCGGTAGCCGAAGGCCCGTCGGCGAGGCTCAACGCGAGGTAGGCGCGCATGACCCGTTGTCCGACGGCCTGCCACTCGTCGAGCGACGCAAAGCCATGGTCCCGGACGAGCAGCGTCAGCGCCGCATCGTCGCCACTGCGGCGCATCCGCTCGACTATGGCACCTATGCCGCGGCCGACGCGATCGACGTCGCCTTCGTCGGTGGCCGCGAACGCGCCGATCAGCGCGCCGCTTGGCGGCAGGGAGCGCACGAACGCCGCCACGGTCGCGCCGGTCAGCAACGCCGGCTCCGCCGCATCGGCGGCCGCCGAAACGACGAACACCAGAACGCTCGCGCATGCCGCCCATCGGCGGGCGGTCCGAAAGCGGCGACGAACAGTCCTTTTTGCGTTGGCGTGCACGGACATCGGCCTATATGGCGTGAGGCTTTTGTGAACTAATGCTGCTATTGCTGCTGGCGACTACAAGATTATGCAGACTGTCCGGCATGCGCCGTAACGTTCTGGTTATCGAGGATAATCGCGATATCGCGGATTTGATTTCGCTGCACCTGCGCGACATCGACTGCGAATCGACGCTCGTCGCCGACGGCCTCAACGGCTACGACATGGCAAAGAGCGGCCACTTCGACCTGGTCATCCTGGACTTGATGCTGCCGGGCATCGAAGGATTGGAGGTGTGCCGTCGCCTGCGCAGCCAACAGAACTACACACCGATCCTGATGCTGACAGCCAAGTCGTCCGAGGTCGACCGCGTGCTCGGCCTCGAGCTCGGCGCCGACGACTACCTGACCAAACCGTTCAGCATTCGCGAGCTGCTGGCCCGCGTGAAGGCCATCTTCCGGCGCGTCGACGAGATCGGCAAGCGCGGCCAGGACAGCGGCGAGGTGCTGAAGACCGGCACCATGGTGATCGACTTCGCCAAGCGCTCGGTGATGATCGGCGATCGCCTCGTCGAGCTGACGGCGAAGGAGTTCGACCTGCTGGTTCAGTTCGCCAGGCATCCGGGCCGCGTATTCACGCGCTCACAGCTGCTGGACCTCGTCTGGGGGTATGGCCACGCCGGCTATGAGCACACCGTGAACTCGCACATCAACCGGCTGCGCTCGAAGGTCGAAGAACGCCCGGCGCGGCCACACTACATCCTCACGGTATGGGGCGTCGGCTACAAGTTCAACGAGAGCCCGGGGGCCTGACCGGCATGCCGCGCACGCTGACCGGCAAGATCGTCACCGCGCTGACCGGCCTCGTGTTCATCATCAGCATCTTCTATATCGGCCTGACGATCGTCGTCACGCGCCTCCATTTTCAGGAGATAACCCAGAACCTGAACCGCTCGCTGGCAGCCAATGTGGTGAGCGAGCCGTTGCTGACCGACGACCGCGAGATCGACGAAGCCGCCTTCAAGGCGGCGTTCGACCGCCTGATGCATATCAATCCCAGTATCGAATTGTATCTCCTCGACGCGGCCGGGCACATCATCGCCTTCTCGGCGCCGCCGGGCAAAGTCCTGCGCGATACGGTCTCGCTCGATCCGGTGCACGCGTTCCTCGATGGCGGGACGCCGTTCCCGATCCGCGGCGACGATCCCCGCGATGCCCGGGCCCGCAAGGTCTTCTCAGCGGCGCGGTTGCACGGCCTCGGGGCCCTGGAGGGCTATGTGTACATCGTGCTTGGCGGTGAGAAGCACGACTCCGTCGCGCGCATGGTTCAGGGCAGCTTCATCCTGCGCCTGGCGGCCGGCGTCGCCGGCGTGAGCGTCCTCGTCTCGCTGGCCGCCGGCTTTCTGTCGTTCAATTGGCTGACGCGCCGGCTGCGCCGCCTCGCCGACATCGTCGACGCGTTCCGGCAGAGCGACTTCCGCGAGCCCGTCCGGCTGCCGCAATGGCGGCGTACCAGCGGCGATGAGATCGACCGCCTGGGGCTGACGTTCGAGCAGATGTCCGAACGGATCGCCGAACAGGTCCACCTGCTGGAGCATGCCGACACGTCGCGGCGCGAGCTGATCGCCAATATCTCGCACGACCTGCGCACGCCCATGGCGGCGCTGCAGGGCTCGCTCGAGACATTGCAGCTGAAGGCGGACAGCCTGTCCGACGAGGACAAGCGCCGCTACCTCGCGCTCGCGCTGAAGCACAGCGAACGGCTGGGCCGGCTGGTCGTCGAGCTGTTCGAGCTGGCGACCCTCGAGAGCCCGTCATCGCAGCTGCATGTCGAGACGTTCTCGATCGCCGAGCTGGTCCAGGACATCGCCCAGAAGTTCGCGATGGCCGCGGACAAGAAGGACATCACGTTCGAGGCCGAGATCCCCGAGGGCGCGCCGTTCGTCTCCGCCGACATCGGCCTGATCGAACGGGTGCTCGACAATCTGCTCGAGAACGCCATCAAGTTCACGCCGGCCGGCGGCACCGTGCGCATCGCCCTGGCGCTGGAAGACGACCGTATCGTCGCCCGCGTCAGCGACACCGGGTGCGGGATCGCGGCCGAGGACCTGCCGCGCATCTTCGACCGGTTCTACCGTGCCGACCGGCATCATCCGGCGGCGTCTGACGGCACCGGGCTTGGCCTGGCAATCGCCAAACGAACGCTGCAACTGCACGGCAGCCCGATCGATGTCGAAAGCGAGGTCGGCGCCGGCACGACGTTTTCCTTCCAGCTGGCGGTCGCCGGCACCTGACGTGCTCAGGGCCTTGCTCAAAGGCGCCGGGGTCACCGTCTATTGATCGCGCCGTGATAAATACGTGACGTCTTCAACGCATCCTGCTCAGCGGTGCAGCGGCTCGATTCGAACCCGCTGACGTGTTTGGATCTGACAGGGAATTGAGGAGACATCATGAGGCAATTACTGGCATTAACGGCGGTGGCCGCGGTTCTGCTGGCCAATGGGCTAAGCACATCGCCGGCACATGCCGCCTGCGCGGCCGATGCGGCGATGACCAAGGACATGCTGATGGAGCTGCCCGACGGCGACACCAAGGTCATGGCCCTGCAGAATGTCGCCATGGCCATGGAGAAGGCCGCGGCGAACGACGAGACCGAGTGCATGGCCCAGGTGACGAAGGCCAAGATGGCCCTGGGTGGTGACACCATGGACAAGGACAAGATGGACAAGGCCAAGACCGTGACGAACTGACGGTTCGCTGACGGGGGCGGGCCGCCGTCACGAGCCGGAGGCCGCCCCCGCCGGACCGTTCCCGTGCAGCGTGCTGGAGGAGGGTCGAGCGATGACGAACAAACTGTTGGCCGTTGTCATAGGCGTCGGCGGCGTTGCCGCCCTGACCTTCGGGGCGCCCGCGATTGTCGGTTGGAGCGGCTTTTCGCGCGCTGGTGTCGCCGGCGAGACCACTGCCACGAACGGCCCCATCGTCGTCGAGCTTTTCACCTCGCAAAGCTGCTACTCCTGCCCGCCGGCCGAAGCGTTTCTCGGCGAACTGATAGGCAGTCGCAGCGACATACTGGCTCTCGAGTTCCACGTCGACTACTGGGACGATCTGGTCTACGGCTCGGCCGGACGCTGGCAGGATGTGTTCTCCAGCCCCGAATCGACGCGGCGGCAGGTCGTCTACAACGAGGCGATTCGCGGGCGCTCAGGCGTCTATACGCCGCAGATGATCGTCCATGGCCGGCGTGAAGCGGTCGGCTCGCGCCGCAACGACGTGAACGCGGCCCTGCGCGCGGTCGCCAGTGCCGAAGCCGAGCGTCTGGGCGTTGTCATCGCGCCGGCCGACACGGGTGGCTATACGGTCAAGCTGGACGGCCCCGTCGCGACGCCGGCGACGATCTGGCTGGTCCGCTTCGACCGCGCGATCGAGACGAAAGTGCTGCGTGGTGAAAACAAGGGCAAGACGCTGACCAACCACAACGTCGTCCGCCAGGTCGAAGAGATCGGCGATTGGCGAGGCGCGACGATGACGCTGGAGCTCGGTGACCTCGTCCTCGGTGAAAACCAGGGCTGTGCGGTACTCGTACAGCCGCACCCCCAGGGTCCCATGCTGGGGGCCGCTGCTTGCCCGACGACGCGCTCGTGAGCACGCGTCTGACCACTCGGCCAATGATTCTGTGAGCTGAGTCACCCGACGACGCTTCGAAGCCAAGCGTCGGGATCGGCCCACTGGCGGGCCGCGTGCCCCCGTGGCCAGACGGCAGGCCGCGATTGCCGCGCCGGCGCAGCACGAGCCCTCTCCTTATTCGTATCCAGGTGGCGCACGGTGCCCGTCGCGGCCCCACGCCCTCTCATCAGCGCAAAACTAGTTGCAATAGAACGTTGAAGAACGTAAGATGACAAAGAACTTGGGACATTGCCTCAAACAGGCATACAGAAACAAAAGAGTATACTCCAAATGGCGGATACCAAGA
>CBDHDN010000032.1:0-21123 GCA_965261585.1 Alphaproteobacteria bacterium | reverse complement strand
AAATCTGCGTGATGGCCGGCCTGTTGGGGCCTAAACGGCCGCGAGCGCGGCCTCCAGCTCGGCGATCAGGTCATCGGTATCCTCGACGCCGACGGACAGCCGCACCAGGCTGTCGCTGATGCCGTGTGCGGCGCGGATCTCGGCCGGGACCGAGGCGTGGGTCATGATCCCGGGATGCTCGATCAGGCTTTCGACGCCGCCCAGGCTCTCGGCCAGGGCGAACAGCTCGCAGCGTTCGAGAAACCGCCGGGCTTCGCCGAGGCCGCCGGCCAGCACCGCGGTCACCATGCCGCCGAAGCCGCGCATCTGACGCTGCGCCAGAGCGTGCTGCGGGTGCTCGGGCAGACCCGGATAGTACACCTCGGCCACCTTCGGGTGGGCGGCCAGAAACTCCGCGACCGCCTGCGCGCTCGTGCAGTGACGCTCCATGCGTAGCGCCAGGGTCTTGAGCCCGCGCAGGGCGAGAAAGCTGTCGAACGGGCCGACGATGCCGCCGACGGCGTTCTGCAGGAAGGCCAGCCGCTCGGCCAGTGCGGCATCGTCGCCGACGACGACGACGCCGCCGACCATGTCCGAATGACCGTTGAGGTACTTCGTCGCCGAATGGACGACGAGGTCGAAACCATAGTCCAGGGGCTGCTGGATATAGGGCGTCGCAAACGTGTTGTCGCAGACGGCAAGCAGATCATGCTCGCGGCAGACCGCGGCGACGGCCTCGAGGTCGACAAGCTTCAACAGCGGGTTCGTCGGCGTCTCGATCCACACCAGGCGGGTCTGCGGCCGCAGCGCGGCGCGGAGCGCGGCCGGGTCGGCGAGATCCGTGAACGTGAAGTCGAGGCCGGCCGAGGTGCGGCGCACGTTCTCGAACAGCCGATAGGTACCGCCATAGAGGTCGTCGCCGGCGACGACGTGGGCCCCGCTCTCCAGCAAATCGAGGATCGTCGCCGCAGCCACGGTGCCCGAGCCGAAGGCAAATCCGGCGGTGCCGTTCTCCAGATCGGCAACACAGGCCTCGAGCGCCATCCGTGTCGGATTCTGAGTGCGGGCATACTCGTAGCCCTTGTGCACGCCGGGGCTCTCCTGCACGTAGGTCGAGGTAGCGTAGATCGGTGTCATGATGGCGCCGGTCGTCGGGTCGGGCGTCTGTCCGGCATGAATGGCGCGGGTTGCAAAGCCGTGCCGATTGGCTCGCTTGGCCATTTCAGGCGACCCTTTGGCGCAGGTGGTTGATCAGGTCGATCTTCGTGATCAACCCGAGGAATCGATCGTCGTCGACGACGATGGCGACCCGGTCTGCCTGGAGGATCGCGACCAGGGCATCCATCGGCGCGGTTGGGGCAATGACCTCCAGCCCGCTCGTCATGACGTCGCGGACCAGCGCCCGGAACCCGTCGGCATGGTTGTAGACCGCCAGCAGCAAATCGGACTCGTCGAGGATGCCGACGATCTGCTCGCCCTCCATCACCGGGAGCTGGGAGATGTCGTACAGGCGCATGCGCCCATAGGCGGTCAGCAGCGTATCGGCCGGGCTCGCCGCAACGATGGCGCCGTGCTCGGGCCGTCGCATGATCAGATCGCGCAGGTCGCCGAAGCGTTCGAGCTGGATGAAGCCCTGGTCGATCGTCCAGTTGTCATTGAACATTTTCGACAGGTACTTGTTGCCGCTGTCGCAGACGAACGAAACGACGCGCTTGGGCTTGGTCTGCGCCTGGCAGTACCGCAGGGCCGCACTGATCAGCGTCCCGGACGAAGAGCCCGCCAAGATGCCTTCCCGGCGCAGCAGCTCGCGGGCCATGTGAAAGCTGTCGGCGTCACTGACCAGATAGGCCTCGGAAACCAGGCTCAGATCGCAGTTCGGCGGGACGAAGTCTTCACCGATGCCCTCGACCAGCCAGGCGTCGGCCTCGATCATCGTGCCGGACTTCACGAGGTCGGCCAGTACCGAGCCTTCGGGATCGGCCAGCACCATCTGCACGTGCGGGGCGACCCGCTTCATGAAACGGCCAATGCCCGAGATCGTGCCGCCCGAGCCAACGCCGCAGACGACCGCGTCTACGTCGTGCGCCATCTGCTCCCAGATCTCGGGGCCGGTTCCCGTCTCATGGGCCGTCGGGTTGGCGGGGTTGGCGAACTGGTTGACCCAGAATGAATTTTCGGTTTCCGCGGCGAGCCGCTCCGCCATGTCCTGATAGTACTCGGGGTGGCCCTTGCCGACGTCGGAGCGCGTCATGACGACGTCCGCGCCCATCGCCTTGAGATGGAAGATCTTCTCCTGGCTCATCTTGTCCGGGACGATCAGGGTCAGGTAATAGCCCTTTTGCCCGGCAACCAGGGCGAGGCCGAGGCCGGTGTTGCCGGCCGTCGCATCGATCAGAGTGCCACCCGGTTTGATCTTGCCGTCACGTTCCGCCGCCTCGATCATCGACAGGCCGATCCGGTCCTTGATCGACCCGCCGGGGTTCTGGTTCTCCAGCTTGACGAACAATCGGCACGGGCCGGCATCGAACTTCGTGATCTCCATAAGCGGCGTGTCGCCGATCATCGAGAGGACCGAATCGTGGCTCGTCAGGGCCGGGCTTCGCATCATGGCTGTCATTGTCGCGGGTCCGATGTGGGTCGCGGAGAGCGGGGTCTTGGTCCACGGGGCCCGGCCGCCGACGCATGCGGCGTGCCACGCCGTGGGTGGTAGTGCAAGAGGAGCCTGGCGGTCACGCCGCCGCGGTCCCCCTGGCGCCGGCGATCTGCCTCGCCACCAGTCTGGCGTAGAGGCCGCCGCGGCCGAGCAACTCGTGGTGCGTGCCGCTTTCGACGACACGTCCCTCGTCCAGCACGATGATGCTGTCGGCGTGGCGCACGGTGGACAGCCGGTGCGCTATGACGACGGTCGTCCGGTCGCCCATCAGATCGTCCAGGGCGCCATAGACGGCCCGCTCGCTGACGGCATCGAGGTGCGAGGTCGCCTCGTCGAGGACCAGCACGGGTGCATCCTTGAGAAACGCACGCGCGATCGCGACCCGCTGGCGCTGGCCGCCGGACAGTCGCAGGCCGCGCTCCCCAACCATCGTGTCCGGCCCGTCGGGCAGGCCGTCGACGAACTCCGCAAGGGCGCTCCGTGCAAGGGCCTCATGCAGCTCCGCATCGCTTGCCTCCGGACGAGCCAGTAGCACGTTCGCCCGCAGCGTGTCGTTGAACAAAAAGGTGTCCTGGGTCACCAGCGCGATGCGGCTGCGCAGAGCGTCGAGCTCGTAGGCCCGCAGATCGTGCCCACCCATCCGCACGACACCGGCGCGCGGATCCCAGAACCGCATCAGCAGGTGCGCCACGGTCGTCTTGCCGGCGCCCGACCGGCCGACCAGCGCCACCGTGCTGCCGGCCGGCACGGTCAGCGAAACGCCGCTGAGCGCCAGCCGGTTGCCCCTCGGATACGCGAAGTCGACGTTCGCAAGCTCGAGGACCGCCGGTGCGGTGGCGTCGGTTGGTCCGACGCCGGGGCCATCGGCGACCGGAACGGGCTCTCGGTTGACGCTGCTGAGGCGCCGCGTCGCGCCCAGCGTATCGGCCAGCTGCCGGCCGACATTGGCGATCTCCGACACCGGCAGGAACGCCGCCATCGCCAACAGCGTGAGCATCGGCAGGATGCCTGACTCCAGGGTGCCCCGGCTCGCCAGGACGGCGCCGGTCGTAATGACGGCAAGACCGCCGAGCCCGGTCGCCGCCTCGAGCACCGCCATCTGCAGCGTCAGGTCGCGGAAGAACGGCAGGCGAATCTCGCGATAGCGATCGACATGCGCCATCAGTCGAGACCGCCATTCCGGCGCCCGTTGAAACGCCACGAGCTCAGGCAAGCCCTGCAGGGTATCCGCGGTGTAGGCGTTCAGCTCGCCAAGCGCCTCGCGCGCCCGCGAGCCGAGTGCGTCGATCCGGCGGCGCATGGCCACGGGGCTGAGCGCAACGACGGCGAGGAAGGGCGCCAGAGCAACCGCCATGGGCCAGCCGAAGACGGCCAGCACGACCAGCACGACGGCCGGGACCAGCACGGCGACAAACGCCGGCGCCACGGTGTGGGCGAAGAAGTACTCGATCATCTCGACGTCCTGGGTCGCGACCGAAACCAAATCGCCGCTGCGCCGCTGCAGCAGATAGGCCGGCGCAAGCCGCGCGAGCTTCTCGAACACCTCGATGCGGAGCGTCGTCAGCAGCCGATACGCCATGTCATGGGCGGCCCAGGACTCAAACCAATGCAGTATCCCCGCCAGCGGCGCCACCACCGCCAGGGCAATCAGCAGCGTCTCGAGGGGCGTGCCGCTCTTGATGGCCGCGACGACGAGCCCACTGACGACGCCGACGCCGATGAAGGCCACGACACGGGCGATGCCAAGCAGGAACGTAACGCCCAGCCGGATACGCCATGGCGCGATCAACCGCAGCAAGTGGCCCATTGCGCCAAGCCAGCCCAGGCCCTGGGCGCGCAGAATTTCCGCCGGCGACTCATCGGCGGTTTCGGACGGTGCCAGCAGATCCGCTGCGCTCTGCGGCGCCAGCGGCCGATCGAACAGGCGATCGTCGACCGCCGCGCGATCGGCAACCTGGCCAGCCATGAGGCGATGATAGACGCCGCGATCGGCCATCAGTTCCGCGTGGCTACCGCTCTCGACGACCCGGCCAGCCTCGAGCACGATAATGCGGTCGGCACCGACGATGCTCGACAGGCGGTGGGCTAGGATGAGCGTCGTGCGGCCGGCCATGAGCCGATCCAAAGCCTCCTGGATCGCTGCCTCGTTCTCGGCGTCGACAGAAGACAGCGCCTCGTCCAGGATCAGGATCGGCGCATCGCGCAACAGGGCCCGGGCGATTGCGATACGCTGGCGCTGTCCCCCCGACAGGCGGATACCGCGCTCGCCGACGACGGTCCGATAGCCCTCGGGCAGCGCCTCGATGAACGCCTCGGCGTTGGCGGCGCGAACCGCGGCGCGCAGCTCCGCCGCCGTTGCGTCGGGCTTGCCGAACCGCAGATTGTCCTCGACCGTGCCGTGGAAGAGGATCGTGTCCTGGTTCACGACGGCGATCTGACGGCGCAACTGGGCCAGCGTCAGCGTGCGCAGGTCACGGCCGCCGAGGCGCACCGATCCCGCTTGCGGGTCGTACAGGCGCAGCAGCAGCTTGACCACGGTCGACTTGCCCGAGCCACTGGCGCCGACGACGCCAATCCGCTCTCCGGCAGCCACTTGGAAACCGAGCCCATTGTGGGCGTCGTAGCTGGCGCCCGGATAGGCGAAGCGGACCGCGTCGAACGCCACGGGCGGCGTCGGGTCGTGGTCGTCCAGCGCCACAGCGACATCCTCGATTGTCGGCTTTGCATCGAGGATCGCGAACAGTCCCTCGGCAGCGGCGCGGCCCAGCATGCCGGCATGCAACTGGGTGCGCAGGTCACGCAGCGGCCGGAACACTTCGATGCCGAGCATGAGGATGACCACGAGTACGGCCAGGCTCATCTCGCCACTGGCAACGCGCATGGCGCCGAGGGCAAGCGTCGCGGCCGCGCCGACCGCAATCCCGGTATCGGTGATGCCACGCGACAGCGTGTTGATCGCCAGGACGCGCATCGTGCTGTGGAACAGGGCCTGGGCCTTTTGGGCAAGTGCCCGCGCCTTCGCCCGGCTCTGGCCGAACGCCTTCAGCGTCGCCAGGCCCTGCAGGGCGTCGAGGAATTCGGCCGAATAGGCGCCGAAGGCCTGCTTGCGGGCCAGGCTTGCCTGACGGTCCCAATACTGGAAGGCCGAGGGTGCGATCAACGTGACGATGGCGAAACCGACGAGGACCAGGGCGACCGGCAGATCCAGGAACGCCACGAATGCGAAGATGGCCGGCGGCGTAACCGCGGCGACGAACAGCTGCGGCAGGTACTGTCCGAAGTAGGTCTCGAGCTGCTCGACCCCATCGACCATGGCGGTCATGACGTCGCCGGTCCGCTGCAGGCCAAAATGGGCCGGACCAAGCGCAACGACATGGTCGAACAGCAGCCCGCGCAGCCGCCTCTGGACCAGCATCGCCGTGCGATGGGCAACGATCGTGCGCCAGTATTCGAGGACGCCGCGCAGCACCATGACGCCGGCGACCAAGGCGATCGGTGCGCTCAGGCTGGCCAGTGACCGACCCTCGAACACACCCGCCAGCAGCCAGCCCAGCAACGCCAGCCGGGCGACCCCGGCGGCGGCGGCGGCCAAGCCGACGCCGGCCGCCGCGGCTATGCGGTGCCGCAGGCCCGCGGTGAACTGCCACAGCCGATGGTCGAAATACATCGCCCTACCCCGCGCCGCGGCACACCCGCTCCTTGTCAATCGCGCAATCGAATTGTTCGGGGTCGGCCGGTGTATGTCCAGCAGCAACTCGTCGCCGGTACGACCCCGCCGGGCAAACAAAGTTGCGCCGCGACAACGCGATCGAGTTTACCGGCTTTGGCTTGTCCCATCTATCGTTTCATGGCTTGTGGACGCGTCGACGTTCCGGGCGGCGATCCATGGTGCCGACGAATCTTGGACCCCATGCCGCCCGCGCGCATCGATTTTGCGGACCGCCTGCGCTAGTGTGGCCGTCGGCTAAGCTGTAGTGAGGATCCGACGGTCATGCCTTCATTCGATGTCGTCTCGCGGACCGACCTGCCGGAGGTCGACAACGCGGTCCAGGGTGCCATGCGCGAGATCGGCACGCGCTACGACTTCAAGGGCACGAAATGCTCGATCGAGCGCACCGATGCGGTTCTGACGATCAGGGCAGACGACGATTTCAAGCTGAAGCAGGTGCAGCAGCTGCTGCGCGGCCACATGGCCAAACGCAAGGTGGACACCGGCGCGTTTGATTTTGCCAAGCCCGAGATGGCCGCGGGCAACACACTCCGGCAGACGGTCACCATCAAGCAGGGTGTCGAGCGCGACCTCGCGCAGCAGATCGTGAAGGCACTCAAAGCGTCGAAGCTGAAGGCCCAGATCGCCATCCAGGGCGACGAGTTGCGCGTCACCGGCAAGAAGCGCGACGACCTGCAGGCCGCGATCGTGCTGATCAAAGACCTCAAGATCGCCCAGCCCCTGCAATACTTGAACTTCCGGGACTGAGCTGCGCAAAGAGTTCGCTCGCGAGCTCGTCAAGAGTGCCGATGTCCCGGAGTGGGAGCAGAGCTGCGATGGGCTCGAAGACGTCCATCGCGTGGTGCTGTGCAACACCGACTGCCTGGCGGTGCAGCGCAAGACCCAGTGCCTGGCGGGGAAAGTCCGTGCCGACCGGCCAGGCGCTGGCCTCCGGGAACGCCCGCAACAGCGCCTTGTCGCAACCAAACATGTCGCGTAGAGCTGGATGAGTTAATAGTGCCGATCGGTCACCATCGCATCGCCCCAGTCGATGATCCCGGCGAGGCGGCCATTCTCGACGAACACGTGGTTGGCTGTCGGGTCGCTGTGGACGAAGACGCGGTCGAACGGCTCGAGCCGGGCGAGGTAGTCGTCGATCTGCGCGATCAGATGAGGCGGCAGTGAACTCTGCTCCGCGGCGGCCGCCACGTTCAGAGTCTGCCACTCCTCGTGCGTATGCATGCCCGATGGACGTAGCGCGTGCACGCGCCGGATCTGGTGCGCCAGGCGAACTGACAGAAGGTAGGGGGTGCAAGTCCCCCGGAACGAAGGAGTAACCGAACCACGTTTCTCCGCGAGCCGTGCGTTGGCTCCCGTGAGGGGGCAGGCGAAGCGTCGGTAGCGGCATGGATGGGCAGGGCTATTGAGCACCGTAAAAGCGATGGTCCGGGGTGCCGAGGCTTTCAGATCGGTCGAAGGCAATATTGCAGGCGTCGTTTTGGTGAGATGTCGGCGAGCCCCGCGGTGTCAGAGAACCCATGCACGTTCGCACGCCTTCTGTTGGGACCCTGGGAGGTCTTCAAACTGCCCCGGTTGTCGTAAAGGGGCCGCGTAGGGAATGGAGAAAACCGAAGCCTATGATGAACGGTTTGAAGAAGTCGGATGAGGCCGTACGACCTGTGAGGGCGGCGAACAAGGGAGCGCGAGCTTCTGCGGAGTCGCCGGAGGAAAGGGCCTCAACCAAGGGGAATCCGGATTGCCAAAGCACGCGCCGAACCCAGTGTCGGGTGAGCGTGCCACAGGCGGCGGCCCGGATACGGAAAGCTGCAGAGAGAAACCCGAAGGAACGTCTCACTGCGCTCTTCCACCACATTACGCCGGACGCGCTCGGTGCGGCCTACTTCGCATTGAAGAAGGACGCAGCAGCCGGTGTCGAGGGCGTTACGTGGGACATGTACGGCGAGGGTCTGGATGAGCGCCTGCTCGACCTGCACCGGCGCCTGCACAGGGGGGAGCGTACCGGGCGCCACCGGTTCGGCGGGTAGAGGTACCCAAGCCGGACGGGGGGACACGACCGCTCGGGATCGCGGCGCTGGAGGACAAGGTCGTCCAGAAGGCGGTTGTGGATGTGATCCTGACACCGATCTACGAGGTGGTGTTTCTTGGCTTCAGCTACGGGTTCCGACCGGGGCGGGGGGCGCACGATGCGCTCGATGCCCTGGCCTTCGGGATAGAACGGCGCAAGGTCAGCTGGATAGTCGATGCAGACCTCCGGGCGTACTTCGACACGATCCCGCGGGATTGGTTGATCACGTTCCTAGAGCACCGCATCGGAGACAGGCGGGTCATCCGTCTGATCCGGAAATGGCTGAACGCCGGCGTCATAGAGAGTGGGTCATGGGCAGATACGGGTATGGGCACGCCGCAGGGGGCAATAGTCTCCCCCGTCTTGGCGAACGTGTTCCTGCATTACGTGCTCGACGTGTGGTTCCACAAGAAATGGCGCCCGAACGTCCCGGATGGCGAAGCGATCATCGTCCGTTACGCTGACGATATCGTTGTCGGGTTCCAACACAAGCGGGATGCGGAGCGGTACCTCCGCGACGTTCGGGAGAGGCTGGCCCGGTTCGGTCTCAGCCTCCACCAGGACAAGACCCGCCTCGTGGAGTTTGGCCGGTTCGCGGATTTGAACCGGCGCCAGCGCGGGGTGGGCAAGCCGGAGACTTTCGACTTTCTGGGCCCCACGCACTATTGCACGACGACCCTGAGAGGACGCTTTCGGCTTGGTCGCAAACCGGTTGCCAAACGGGTCAACAGGACCCTGGCGCGCATCGACGAGGTGCTTCGCAAGCGCTGGCACCACGACATCTGGGAAGTTGGTAGGTGGCTGGGGCGAGTCTGCAATGGCTGGCTCAACTACTTTGCCGTCCCAGGGTCAGGCCGGTTCATCCGTGCGTTCCTCCGCAGGCTGCAACGCCGGTGGATGCGGGCGCTACGCCGCCGGTCCCAGCGAGCCCGATTTAGTTGGAAGCGATTGGAGCGCATGACCGAAATCCTGTGGCCACGCGCCTCCATCCGCCACCCATGGCCGGACCAGCGGTTCGCCGTCAAGCACCCGAGGTAGGAGCCGGATGGTTCAACGACCACGTCCGGATCTGCGCGGGGGGTGCGCAGCAATGCGCATTCCTACCGTAACCCTTCCCAGCTCCGCAGCAACCGAAAGCCGCTGTTCCGCCGACAGTTCGGCACGCCACGCGGCGACCCCGGACATTCGGGTGGTGATCAGGTATGGCCACGGGGCGTCACGATCATTGTACAACCGCCCCTCGCCCAGCCGGCCGGGCGCGGCGATCTCCGGGTCGGTAGCGACAAGGGTCTGCGCCGCGCGTTTGGACGCGTGGCTCTTGCGCCACCACCGGGAGTAGCCGAACAGCTTCACCACGACATCGCCGTAGAGGAAGGTCGGGTACGTCGCGTTGAAACCGGCTACCGGTTCCCGTCCGGCGTCGGCCAAGTCGTGACGCTCCACGATCTCGGCGACGTATGGCCCCCAGAAGTCGATGTCGCCGAGGCGCAAGACGTAATCCTGCATCGACGCGAATGTGGGAGCTGCGATCATCGGGCGGGTGTAGTCGGGTGACGCGCGTCGATTCAGTACACGCCCTTAATTGACCGAATGCGGCTGCTCGTCGCACTCGAGAACCGAGAACCGCACCGGCAGGATCTCCTGGGTACTGGTGCGGCCGGCGGCGTCTTTCTGGACCAGCAACAGCTGCTGGGCGTCCGGTGTGCCGGCCGGGATCACCATCCTGCCGCCAGGCTTCAGCTGGGTCAGCAGCGGCGGCGGGATCAGGTCGGGCGCCGCCGTCACCATGATCTTGTCGAAGGGCGCGTGCGCCGGCCAGCCATGGTAGCCGTCGCTGCGCCGGGTCTCGACGTTCGTGTAGCCCTGCCCGGCGAGCCGCTTGTTGGCCTCTTCGGTCAACTCGTCGATGATCTCGACGCTGTAGACCCGCTCGGCGAGCTCGGCCAGGATGGCCGACTGATAGCCAAGGCCGGTGCCGATCTCGAGCACTCGTTCGCCAGCGTTGACGGCCAGCAGGTCGGTCATCAGGGCGACGATGAAGGGCTGTGAGATCGTCTTGCCATGACCGATCGGTAGTGGCGTATTGGCATAGGCGAACGCCCGCAGCTCGACCGGCACGAACATGTGGCGCGGCACGGACACCATCGCATCAATGACGCGATCGCCCAGCGCCGCCTTGCCGATATGCGCCTTGACCATGGCCGCGTGGGCACAGATCTCCTGTACCATGTGGCGGCGCATCTGCTCGAAGTTCACCTCACCCATGGCGCAGCGTCACCCTTGTGGGACCGAGGCGCCTTGCCGACGGCCCCGCTCCAGGCTGATGACATCCGTCTTCGATCCGTGCGGCACATCGGATTCGTCGGGCCCGGACTTCACCGCGTCGCCGAACAAGGCGTTCAATAGCACATCCAACAGGTCGCGATTGTGCGTTGTCGCGGCATCGACGAGCTGGGCAAACGGTTCCGCCCAGGCCACCCCGCCAAGCTGCGGCAGGTCGTCGCGCCGGGTCCCGACGCCGAAAAGGCAGTACAGGTCGTAGAGTGTCACGGCTCCCAAGTCGCGCGCCAACAGCAGCCGGCCGTCCTCCGTCCTGGCGACATAGCCGCCGGACTCCAGCGCGACGAGCGCCTGGACGAGGCCCTCGCGATCGCCGCCGGTGACTGCCAGCAGGTCGTCGCCCAGTGGGCGGCGCCCACCACGCGCGGCAGATTGCAGTGCCGACAAGACCTGCAGCGCTCGTGCCAGGCGCGATACGGGCGACTGTGGCACCGCCGTGTCTCGACGCGCCACCAGCCACTCCGGCCACGCCGCGGCAACGACGGCGCCAAACAGCACGACCGACCACGTGAAGTACATCCACATCAAGAACAGCGGCAGCGCCGCCAGCGCTCCATAGATCGCCTGCACGCTGCCGATCCCGGCGACGAAGACGCCGAACGCCAGCTTCAGTGCCTCGAAAAAGACGGCCGCAACGAGGCCGCCTGCCGCGGCGTGGCGGATCTTCACCTGCCGGTTGGGCAACGCCACGTAGAGCGCGGCGAAACCGACGACGGCGAACGCGAACGGCGCCAGCCGGGAGACCAACTCGCGTGCGGTCCCCAACTCGCCCGACAGCCCAACAATGCGGGCGCCGGTAAGCGCCGTCGAGCTCAGCGACAACCCCGCCGCCAACAACAAGGGCCCGAGCGTAAGCAGCGTCCAGTACGCCATCAGCAGGCGAGCCACCCACGGCCGCGGCTCGCGGACCCGCCAGATACCGTTCAGCGCCGATTCCACGGTCGCCAGGAGCATCACGGCGACGATCGCCAGGCCGACGACCCCCACAGTCGTCAGCTGGCCGGTATTGGCGACAAAACGGTCGATGTAGCCTTGAACCTGGGCGCCGGCATGGGGCGCGACATAGCTCAGGACCAGCGTGCCCAGCTCGGACCGTGCGCCGTCGAAGATCGGAAACGCCGACAACACCGCAACGGCGATGGCGATCAGCGGAACCAACGCCAGGAGCGACGTATAGCTCCGCGACGCGGCAATCCTGAGGCAGCTGTCGCCGTTGTAGCGGGCGACCGCGTAACGGGAGAACGCAGCGGCCTCGCGGCGCAGCATCGAGAGGCGATTGGAGGGTGTTGCCGCCAACACTGTATGACCTCGACCCGGTGGTGCTTTGTCGGTCGAGTATAACCGATGGCCGCGCTCAGGTGTCTATCGAGGTGGGCCGATCGCCGGCTTGGGCGAGCGGGCCGGAGCCAATTGAACTGGAAACGCCCTAAAGGCCGCTACATTGCTCAGCAACGACGCGCACGAAGAAGCGCTCACCGGCCGAGAAGGTGAACCGGTAGCGCAGGCCGTCGAAGATCACCGAGTGACGCAGGGGCAAGTAGCCGGTCTTCTCCGATGGGCCGTGAGCCGATGACGCAATCCGCGTCGTGATCCGCCGCGTCGGGTCGAACCAGGTCTGGCGGCGGCCGTCCGCACCGACGGCGGCGGCGCCGTCGGCCGTGACCTGAATCATGTCGTCGGCAAACGACACGACGTCGTTCGGGCCCTTCGAGTGCCGCGTGCGGACAACGAACCGCAGCCGGCCCAATTCGACATCACAAACGATCCCGTGCTGCTCTGCCGCGGCAACCACCGTCTCGTGGCCAAGGCCGATCGGCGGCGGGTCCGGCAGGAACGGCAGGGGTGGGCCGGCAACAACGCCCGGTATCGGAACCGGATGCATCGGCGGGGTGTCGATGCTGGGTATGGGTAAATGGGTCTGCGGTGCCGCGGCAACGCTGCTGCCTTGCGGCAGCGCCGGCGGCGCCGGCGATGACGCCTCGGGCGACGACGGCAGGCTCACGGCAACCCCGGACTTGGGTCCACTGCCAACAGCGTCGGCCGCCCGCGACGCAGCCGACCCACCGGCTTCCGACCAGGTCAGACGGTCCGCTTCGCCGTCGCCGGCCGCGATCGGGTTCGGCGCCACCCGCACATCGAGGCCCGGCACCGGCCGCGCCGGCGCTTCGCCCTCGACGCCGCCCGGCGCCACCTGGGCGGCACCCAGTGCGCGCGCCACCCACTGGGCAAGGGCGTCGCCCCATTGTGCCATCGCGTCGCTCAACGGCTGCATCACGTGGGTCCGGGCACCAAGGGCAAGGGTGTCCCACGCAGCCTTGCCGTCATTCACGGCGTCGCGGGACAACACAAGAACAGGGACGAACGTGTCGCGCTGGATGACACCCACCTTGGCCCCAACGAACAGGCCGCCAACGCCCAGCGCAACGGCCAGCAGCAGGGCCGCCGCCGCGGGCCACAAGCCCCGGCGGCGCGCGTTCGCGACCGCGGGTGTCGCCGGTTCGGTAAGTGCCAATGCAGCCGGTTCCGCCACGTCCGGGACCGGCCCCGGTGTAGCGGCGGCCGCGCCACCGTCGATCGGCTTCAATGCGGCAGCCTTCCGACGCAGGGGCTTGGCGGGCTTGGCAGCCGCCGGCTCTACGACCGCCTGCAACAGCAATGGCTGTGCCGGCGGCGTTGGCACCGGCCCGTTCATCGACACCGAGATTCGGTTGAGTTTGGTGGCAAACGAGGCGGCGAACTCGGCATCGGATTCGACCGGACCCAATCCGCTATCAGGCTGTTCGGCTGCAGCCGCATCAGCGGCCGACACAGTGCCCATGTCGGCGGTCTGCGACGGCCAATCCTCAGCCGTATCGGTTGGCGCTTCGGGCCGCGGCCGGTCCATGGGCGCGGGCGTCGCCGCGCGGGCGGACCGCCGCCGCCGCCGCCGCACGGCGGCGGCCAAGTCGTCCGTCTCTTTGTCGAATTGCGCAAGCTCTGTCTCGAGGTCCGTCAGCCGGCCGCGCAGGGAGGCCAGCCGCTCCGCCGGCCCGAGCAGGCCGATCGCCTCCGCCAGCCGCTCGAGCGCCCGCGTCGGCTGCTGCTCCAGGCGCGCGGTAATCAGCGCCGCCGCCGCGGATCCGTGCCACAAGGCGCGTCCGGATTGATAGACGGCTGCAGCGCACCCGGTTCCTTGGACACAAGTTTGTCTCACGCGGCGGGCCTGATTGAGATCGCGGCGTGCCACGCCTGACGAGCTTGAGCGGGGCTCAGGTAGCCGTTCTTTTCGACGATCCACTGGGCATTGTAGAGTTCGACGAAGTCGCGGACGGCGTCCCGCAGCTCCGCGCTGTTGCGGTAGATGCGACCATGGATGATCTGTTCCTTCAGCGTGCGATTGAACCGCTCGGCGACGCCGTTGGTCTGGGGCTCGGCGACGAAGGCGTAGGACGGCTGGATGCCCCAGAACTTGATCTGGTTGGTGAAGTGGTCCGACAGATACTGGGAGCCGTGATCCATCCGCAAGGCCAGCCCCCGAGCCGCGCCCGGCCGCGGTCGAGCCATACAGCCCGGCAAGCCCCATGGAGATCGGCTGCAGGGCGGCGAAGCGGTCGCCGCGCTTGCAGACATGCCAGCCGACACACTCGGCGTTCCAATGCTCGACGGCGGTGAAGATCCAGCCCCAGCCGTCGTCCACCGTGAACACCCGAACGCCATCGGTGCCCCACATGAGGTTCGGGGCATGAGTGATGATCTCACCGTCATGGGGATTGCCGCCACGGCGGCGGCAGCGATGGGGCGAGAGCAGATTGTTCTCGCGCATCAGGCGGAGCACCCGCTTGCAGGCAACCCGGATGTCGCGACAGACCCGAAGCCGAGCCCAGACCTTGCGGTAGCCCTCGCCCTCCCAGGGCGATGCCTCCAGGTCGGCTTCGATCGCCACCAGCAGCGCCTGGTCCGAGATCGCGGGCTTCGGTCCCCGACGCTTTGCCGGCGGCGGCTCGGCGTGCTGGCCGGAGGTCATGGCGTAGAACGAGGAGCGGGCCATGCCCCAGGCGGCGCAGACCCGCCGCAGGCCGTAGGCCAGACCCGTGCCGGGCGAGGTGGCGGCACTCATCGCCGCGACCTCCGCCGCCCCAAAGGGCCGAAGGTCTCCGTCTTGGCCCCCAGCAGTTCCACCTGCATGGTCAACTCTCCGATCCGCTTCATGGCGCTATCCAGTTCCGCGTGCACCGGATCGCCCTTGCGTTGCTTGAGCGAGGCGTCGATCCCGCCGATCGCTTTCTCACGCCACTGCTCGAGCCGGAAGATCTCTACGCCCAACTGGCGCGACAGAAGTTGCACCGGCTCGTCACGCAAAGGCCGCAGAACGACCTCACGCTTGCGCGCCACCGTCCATCGCTGGCCAAGTCCCAGCGGGCCTGCCGGCAAAGCCTGGCCTGGGGAAAACGTGGACGAGCCAAGCTCGCCCGCATTTACCACAGGCCCATCAACAGCAACTTTCTTCTCAAAATTATCGGTCATGTTCCGGTCCTCCTTGGACACTTCGATTAAGCCAATTCTGTGTCCAAGGAAATCGGGTCCGACTCAAGAACAAGAGAACCCAGTCTCCCCGATCATCCAGCCGACACCACCGCCCGTGAGCTCCGCTCACGGCAAGCGCGACCGCGCGCCCGAGTCAATGCGAGGAAAGCCTGCGTGGCGCCTGAACGCCCTCAAGAACAAGAGAACCCAGTCTCCCCGATCATCCAGCCGGCACCAGCGCCCGTGAGCTTCGCTCACGGCAAGCGCGACCGCGCGCCCGAGCCAATGCGAGGCCAGCCTGCGTGGCGCCTGAACGCGCATTAAAACAAAAGAACCCAGTCTCCCCGATCACCCAGCCGGCACCGGCACCCGTGAGCTTCGCTCACGGCAAGCGCGACCGCGCGCCCGAGCCAATGCGAGGAAAGCCTGTGTGGCGCCTGAACGCGCTTTAAAACAAACTGGGTATCCACTTCGCTCTTGTATCCCCTACATTTGGTTTCCGAGGCTGCGATGACCGCCGACTAGGCCCTTGTAGGGGACCGGCTCGTGCTGCACCGCCTGCTGGAGCAGTCGGAAGAAAAGCAGGCCACGAGCCTGCGAACGGCGGCGATTGAAGCGGAAAGTGAACTCGTCGAGATAGTAGTCGAGATGGTCGGCATCGATGGCACCATGGTGGATGCCCAGCCACCAGCGATCAAGCAGAGCGGCCACGCGATGCACGCGTGGCATGACGATGTGGGCCGGGTCGCCACTGGCGGAAATGGATCTCGGCTGGTGGTCATAGCCTTGGTTCGCCAGACCACTGTAGGCTGACCAGCCATCGGTTCGGACGGTCGCGCCAGGCGCCACGGTTGTTTGGACAAACGGGATCAGGCTCCTCGCAGCCACATCCTCGACGCGGCTCATTCGGATCCGGCCAGTGCCCCGCCCTCGGACTTCCGCCGCAATCGCGACGATCGACTTGGTCTTCGTCTGTCGCCCCACGACGCCGGTTTCCCGGCCGCCCACATAGGTTTCGTCCACCTCGACCGCGCCGCCCAGGAGATCACGCCCCGGCCTCACCATGGCGCGCCGCAACTTGTGCAGCCAAGCCCAGGCGGTCTGATAACTGCCCAGGCCAAGAATGCGTTGCAGGCCGAGCGCACTGACCCCGTGCTTCTGGTTGGTCACGTACCACATCGCCTGGAACCAAAGGCGCAATGGCTTTCGAGTGCCCTCGAAGATCGTCCCCGCCGTCACCGATGTTTGACGCTGACACCGGTTGCATCGCAACTGACCCCGCGCCGTCGGCCAGGCGTCGGTTCCGCAGCAAGACGGGCATCGAAAACCTTCCGGCCAACGAACACGCCCAAGAAACTCCGCACACGCCGTCTCCGACACGAACCACGCGTCGAATTCAGTCAGGGTGCGCGGGTAGTCGACCCCGCCTTCGGGATGGGATGCCGGGTTCGCCATCCCAACATATTGACATCACGAGAGCGAAGTGGATACCCTATTAAAACAAAAGAACCCAGTCTCCCCGATCACCCAGCCCGCACCGGCACCCGTGAGCTTCGCTCACGGCAAGCGCGACCGCGCGCCCGAGCCAATGCGAGGAAAGCCTGCGTGGCGCTTGAACGCGCTTTAAAACCGCGCGGAACACCGGCGCGGTGTTCCCGATTAGGTACCCCTCACTACACTTATTCCCCCCGCCGCGGCGTCAGCAGGCGTGCCGGCGCCGAGGTCAGCACCGGCTCGTCGATGGTGACGAATTCCAGCGCCGCGTGTTCTTCCAGCGGCTTGCCACGCTCGAACGAGGCATCGACGGTACAGTCGGCGGTGAATTTGGTGACCTGGGCGGCGCGCGCGACAACGCTCTGGATCGTCACCGTCCCGTCGAACACGCCGTGCCAGCCGCCGTCGGCGGTGGGGGTGAACGCGTCGGCTTCCGAGACCACGCCGACGAACAGCGAGAACGCGCGACTGCCGGGGCTGCCGCCGGCGCGCACCTTGGCCTCGATCTCGATCGCCCAGTCGGGCATATAGCCGGCGCGAAACCGCGCCTCGGCGAGCTTCTGGCACGCCGCCATCGCCGCGCGTTGCCGTATAACCGTGTCGCGCGCGAGGTCCTTGTCGGTCAGCGGCGCCGCCTCGATCAGGCGCGCCGCCACCAGTTTGTCCGCCCGCGACGGCGTCCCGCGCGCATCGATCACCCCGGAAAAGCGCATTTTCGCCCCGGGCCTGACATCCGCTTCATCCGGCGCCAGCAGTTCGAGGCGCAGATCATAGCGCGCGCCGGGCCGCCCCGGTTTCATCTTGACGTTGACCTTATCGTCGAACACGCGGACCACGGTGCCGTCCCACACCACGGCGCGCCCCAGGCATTTGGCGGCGAACGTCGCATCCGACTGAGTGTCGCTTTCGTAGCGCGTGTTGCCGCTGCAGGTATGCCAAAACGTCAGCCACGCCAACGCCGAGCCGGGCAACGCGACATAGTGCCCGGTGATCAGGCGCCGACGTAAACTTCGCGCCCCCGCGTGCCCAAAGGCGTCGAGCGGCTTGGCAAGCGCGAACGCGCGCTCAAAGTCCTCGGCCTCGAACGCGGCTTGCGCCCCCGCCGCCATCGCCGCGATCAACGCCGTCACCGCGTCGCGCGTCGCCGCGTAGGTGGAATCCAGCGCCGCCGCCTGATCGGCCAGAACGAGCGCCGCGGCAAAATCGACCTCGCGCCCCAACCCTTGCGCCGCCATCAAGCTGAGCAAGTGATAGCCGCGCGGATTGCCCGTCGCCGCCAGGCGTTCGGACAGCGCCGCCGCGGATGCGAACTCATGCGCCTCATAGGCCGCCAAGGCGCGTTCCTCGTCGCTCTCGAAGCAGCCGCTCAACGCCCCGACAATCAGGGCGATCGTTGCCAGACGACGCACGGCCAATTTATTCTCCAATTTCCGCGGCCGGCGCGACGGCCACTTCATCGCCCCGGCGGAGCCCGTCGTGGATCGTCGCCTGCGCCGACGCACAGCCGCCGGCGACCACCGCGCGAATGATCCCGGTACCGCCGGCACCGGCGCAGATCCGCAACTTGCGCGACTCACCGGGCTTCATCTTGCCCTGCCAGATCACTTTCTCGTCGCACACCATGTCGCGGATCTCGACATTCAATTTCAGCGCGCTGGGATTGGTAATCCGCACCTTCACCAGATCGGCGGCGAGCGCCACCGGCGCGGCCAGCCCGATCAGACCCGCGAACAAAACCGTCAACATCAATATCCGGCGCATAGCGACTCCGCCAGTGCTCACTTGCTTCTCTGAGATTAGCACAGTTGAGCCGGGTCACGGCGTGGCGTACTCTCCTAACGATTACCGGAGGTTGGGTGCCGGTGGGGGATGCACCATGGCCGACAACACAGTCACGCAAAAAGTAGCCGCCATTCTCGCGGCCGACGCGGTCGGCTACACGCGCTTGATGGCCGAGGACGAGCCGGCGACGATCCAAGCGCTCGACGCCGCGCGCGCGGTCTTCGCCGAGCATATCGAGGCCAACCAGGGCCGCGTCGTCGACACCGCCGGCGACAGCGTACTGGCCGTCTTTGCCACCACCGCCGGCGCCGTTCACGCAGGCGTGGCCATCCAGGCGAGCCTCGCCGAGGCCAACCAGCCGGTGCCCGAAGACCGCCGCATGCATTTCCGCATCGGCATCCACCTCGGCGATATCTTCGAGAAAACCGACGGCACCATCTACGGCGACGGCGTCAACGTCGCCGCGCGCTTGGAGAGCATCGCCCAACCGGGCGCGATCATCGTCTCCAACGTTGTCCAAGCCGCGCTCCGCGACCGTCTCGACGTCGATTTCGCCGACGCCGGCTCGCATCAGGTCAAGAACGTCAAACACCCGGTAAAGGCTTTTTCCGTGGTGCTAGGCGGCTCGGATGGTGACCGAATGACAAAGTCATCTCGCCGACCCAAGCTAGTCATCGCTTTGGCGGCGGGATTGGCGATCCTGGTCGGCCTTGCCGTATGGGGACTCACGATCCGCGTCGAAGCGCCACAAATGGTTCAAGCCGACGGAACGCCTACCGATGACCCGGTTCTCGCCGTGCCCATGGGCCCAGTTATTGCGGTTCTGCCGTTTCATAATCTGAGCGGCAACCCGGACCAGGATTATTTCTCCGACGGCTTGACCGAGGACCTGATTACCGGCCTCTCTCGCTTTCGCGACTTGTTCGTCATCGGACGCAACACTAGCTTCCAATACAAGGGCCGGGTCGAGGACGTGCGAACCATTGCCGCCGAAATAGGCGCCCGTTACGTCACTGTCGGAAGCGTCCGTCGATCGGGCGAGACCGTACGCGTGTCCGCGCAGCTGATCGACGCCACCGACGGCACTCAGCTGTGGAACGACAGCTTCGATCGCGATCTTACAGCAACCGACCTTTTCGCCCTGCAAGATGAAATCACCGCGGAGATCGTTGGCGCGATTGCCGGCTCCTACGGCGTCATCTCGCGTGCCGGGCTGGAGGACAAGCCGCCGGGAACAGAAAAACTCGAGGCCTACGACTGTGTACTGCGCGCCTACGCCTATGAGCAGATCCTGACCCCGGAAGTCCATGCCGAGACGCGCGACTGTCTGGAGCGCGCGGTCGACCTCGATCCGTCTTACGCCGACGCCTGGTCCAAACTCGCCTTCATTTATGCCGACGAATACGCCTTCGCTTACAACACCCGGCCTGACGCGCTCGACCGGGCATTGGCGGCTGCGCAGAAAGGCGTCGAACTCGATCCCAGCAGCCAAATGACTCATTGGCATCTCGCACGCACCCATTTCTGGCGCAACGAAGTTAACGAGGCGATCGTCGAGGCCGATCGCGCTCTCGCCATTAACCCCAACAACGCTTTCGTGCTCGCCGCCGCCGGCGTCTACATGGCGCCAACCAGTCCCGAGTCACTCAAACGAGGAGTCGCACTGACGGACAAGGCCATGCGGATCGATCCCAATCCGCCGGGTTGGTATCACGTTGCCAATATATTGGACCGCTACGCCAATCGCGACTACGAGGCCGCGCGCGTCGAATCGTTGAAAATGAACCTGCCCGGCTTTTTCTGGACCCACGTCTGGCGGCTGGCAATCTATGGACAGTTGGAACGGCCCGAGGAAGCCGATGAGACGATGACCAAACTGTTGGCGCTTTACCCAAGCTTTGCCGAGAACAGTCGTGTGGAGTTGGAAAAATTCAACATGCATCCGACGCTGGCCGAGCATGTCGTGGAAGGCTGGAAAAAAGCCGGCCTTTTCGACGAACCGCCACCCCCCACCCGCCCGGTTATCGCCGTGCTTCCGTTCGACAACATGTCGGGTGATCCGGAGCAGGACTATTTCGCCGATGGGATTACCGAGGATTTGATTACCGAACTGTCGCGCTTCGAGGGCCTGCTAGTGATCGCGCGCAACTCGACCTTTCGCTTCAAGGGTGAGGCAGTGGACATCGCTGAGGTGGCTGAGGCGCTTGGTGCAGATTATGTGCTGGAAGGGGGTGTTCGGAAGTTTGGCAACAAGGTTCGCATTACTGCCCAGCTGATCGATGCCGAAACAGGCACTCATCTCTGGGCCGAGCGCTATGACCGGGAGTTGATCGATGTTTTCGAAGTCCAGGACGATGTCACGCGCCAGATCATCTCGGCCATGCAATCTGAAATTGGTGAACTGACGCCGACGAGAGGCTCTGGGCAGCTCACCGAAAGCCACCAGGCCTACGACCTTTTTCTGCGTGCCAGAATAGAGAAAGAACGCCGGACTGAGGCCGCGGCCCTTCGCGCGCGTGACCTCCTGCAGCAAGCGATCGAACTTGATCCCGCATTCGCTGCCGCCTATGCCGAGTT
>CBDHDN010000031.1:0-57708 GCA_965261585.1 Alphaproteobacteria bacterium | reverse complement strand
CGTCATGCCCAGTCTCCCAAACCCTTATGCTGAGCTTGTCGAAGCATGCGGGCCAGCCGTGGACTCACCATGAAAAGCCGCTCTACTCGAAGCCGCCGCTGACCTCGATAGCGGCGCCGGAGATGGCCGTTGCCCGGTCGCTGCACAGGAACGCCACCGTGTCGGCGATCTCTTCGGGCTCGATGAAGCGGGCGATCGCCTGGCGCGCCAGCATGCGCTGTTCCGCCTCTTCGCGGCTGATGCCTTCGGCCGCGGCCCGGCCGGCGGCGACGCGCTCGATACGCGCGCCGCGCACCGAGCCGGGCATGACGGCATTGACGCGGATGTTGTAGGGGCCGAGCTCGTTGGCGAGGGTCTTCGTCAGGCCGCGCACGCCCCACTTCGAGGCCGCATAGGGCGAGCGGTTGACGAAGCCGATCTTGCCGGCGACCGAGGCCAGGTTGACGATCGCCCCGGCGCGCGCCGCCATCATGCCGGGCACGGCGAGCTGGCAGGCGCGGAAGTGGGAGATCAGGTTGACCTCGACGACCTCGCGGAACGCGGCGACCGGCAGCTCCCACACCGGCGCCGTCGGCCCGGCGATGCCGACATTGTTGACCAGCGCGGATACGGTACCCAGGCCTTCGAAAAGGGCCACGAGCTGGGCGTCGTCGCGCACGTCGCAGGACCGGAACACGGCGCCCAGCCGCGCCGCCTCGGCGGCACCGCGCACGCCGTCGATGTCCGACATGACGACGCGAAAGCCGTTGCGGATCAGCGCCTCGGCGATCTTCAGCCCGATCCCACTGGCGCTCGCGGTGACGACCGCCAGCGGCGCCGTGTCGTTCATGGTCCCTCCCTGCCCTGCACCCGCAAGCGTAGGCGCGGCCGTGGATGTGCGGCAAGTGAGCGCGATGCAAACGCCGCAGAAAGCGTCTTCGTCTCCCCAGGCGGAACGCCGACCGTCGCGGTCGGCTTCCGTTCCATGCTACAACGGCGCCGTGAGATAAGATGACCACGCGTCGGTCGACGGGAGGCGATGTGGCGCTGAAAGTCCTCTACATCGGCGGCACCGGACAAATCTCGTTTGACTGTGTCCACCAGTCGATCGCCGCCGGCCATGACACCTGCGTCTTCAACCGCGGCAACACCAGCGCCGGGCTGCCCGACGCGGCCGCGCTTCTGATCGGCGACGTCGACGATCCCGCGGCCTATGGCCGGCTGGTCGACCATGGCTTCGACGTGGTCTGCCAGTTCCGCGCCTTCACGCCGGCCGACGTCGTGCGCGATGTGGCGCTGTTCGGCGGGCGCGTCGGTCAGTACGTGTTCATCTCCTCCGCCTCGGCCTACGAGAAACCGCCGCGCCACCATGTGGTCACCGAGGACGTGCCACTGGTCAATCCGTTCTGGGAATACAGCCGCCTCAAGGCCGCCGGCGAAGCGACCCTGACGGCGCAATCGCGGCTGCCCACCACGATCATCCGGCCCAGCCACACCTTTCGCACGCGGCTACCGACGGCGTTCTCGGAGCTCGATCTGGCGCCCATGCGCATGGCCGCGGGCAAGCCCATCGTCGTGCCCGGCGACGGCACGAGCCTGTGGACGATCACCCGCAGTGAGGACTTCGCGCCGCCCTTCGTGCGTCTGCTCGGCAACGACCGCGCCGTCGGCGAGGCGTTCCACCTGACCGCTGAGTGTGCGTTCACCTGGGACCAGATCTACCGGGCCATCGGCCGCGCCGTCGGCGCCACGCCCGAGTTGGTCCACGTCCCGACCGACACGGCCGTGCGCTACAACCCGGACTGGCGCGGGCCGCTCATCGGCGACAAGCCGAACTCCATGCTGTTCGACAATGCCAAGATCAAGGCGGTCGTCGGCGACTTCGCCTGCCCGACCGACCTCGATACGGTGCTCGCCACCCCCCTCGCCGTGTTCAAGCCGGACGCGCCACTCGACGACGAGCAACGCCGGCTCGACACGCTGTTCGACCGCATCGCCGCCGACCAGCAGGCGGTGGGTCCGGCCTAGGCGGCGGCATCGTCACATGGGGATGGCCGACATGGCCGACGACGGCCCGGCATTGACGATGGAGCGCCTGCTGCTGCGCCAATGGCGCGACGCCGACCTGGCGCCGTTCGCCGCCATGAACGCCGACCCGCAGGTGATGGAGCACTTTCCGGCGCGTCTCAGCCGCGCCGAAAGCGACGCGTCGGCCGCCCGCATCCGCGCCGGCATGGACGAACGCGGCTACGGCCTGTGGGCCGGCGAAGTGCCGGGGGTGGCGCCGTTCATCGGCTATGTCGGCCTGTCGGTGCCGGCATTCGAGGCGCACTTCACGCCCGCCGTCGAGGTCGGCTGGCGCCTGGCCCGCGCCCATTGGGGCCGCGGCTATGCCCGCGAGGCCCGCCCGCGCCGCCCTCGCCTGCGGCTTCGAGACAGTCGGCCTGGATAAGATCGTCTCGTTAACCGTGCCGGCCAACCGCCGCTCCCGCGCCGTCATGGAAGCGCTCGGCATGACCCGCGATGCCGCCGATGACTTCGACCACCCGAAGCTACCGGCCGGCAGCCGGCTCGGCCGCCACGTCCTCTACCGCATCACTAGAGCGGGTCCGGCATAGACAGAATCAAAAAGGGGATTCCCAAGGGTCGCAAAAAGTGATTCAAGCTATGAGCTGGGTTAAAGCGTGCCTATCCGGTTAACGCACACACCCACAACATGTAGTGTTGCGGTGATAGAAAATTCGGGGCCATCAGATCTTGAAGGAATTGTAGAGTTCGAGTGCCGAATTATTCACAAATGACCCTGGGAACTGGTTTTCAAGGTCGCTCAATACGTCATATGGAGCACGTCGGTTGAGAACCACACACCTGCGTGTCGCTTCGTCTTCGCTGCGGATCAGAGTGCGCAGAAGAGTAACAGGAGCAGACGGGTTTTTCGCAACGATCCGCGCCAATATGGCGCTTTCTTCGGCTAGTGCCATCAATCGCTGAGGCGATGTCTTTTCATCAGCAGGTTCCCGTCTGGCCGTGGGTTTCTTCTTTTTTTCCTTGGTCTTCATCAATCTGTCCCCCGATGTTCAGTGCGTAAAGTGAATCAAACCCACGTTCGGACTTCAGCACAATCAGAAATTTGCCAGATCGAATTCCCCTTGCGGCCGCGACTACCCTTCCCTGCCGTGCGACAGGATACACTACATGTTGTGGGTGTGTGCGTTAACCGGATAGGCACGGGTTAAAGGAGGCCAGCCATGGATGACACGACCTTATTCGGAAGATCTTCGTGAACGAGTTGTTCGAGTTGTTGAATCGGGGACCTCTCGCAATGCGGCGGCGAAGCAATTTGATGTGAGCATCAGCTTTGTTGTGAAGCTGATGCAGCGTTGGAAGCAGCGGGGCACGATCAAAGCCGACAAATACGGTGGCTGGAAGAAATCGAAACTGGCTCCCCATGGCGATCGCATTCGGGCTCTGGTGATGGAGAATTGCGACATCACCATTGACGAGCTTTGCGTCTTGCTGGCCGCCGAGGGGATCGAGGCGAAGCGCTCGACGCTTGGCGACTTTCTTCTGGCTCAGGGGCTGAGTCGCAAAAAAAGACAGCCCACGCCGCCGAGCAGGAGCGCCCTGACGTCGCGGCGGCGCGAGCCACTTGGCGCAACGAGCAACCTGGGCTGATTGCCGAACGGCTGGTCTTTCTCGACGAGACCTGGGCGCGGACGAACATGGCCCGGCGTTATGGCCGGGCACCGCGCGGCGAACGGGTGGTGGCGGCCATTCCCCATGGCCACTGGAAGACAACCACGTTCATTGCCGCCCTGCGTCACGACCGGATCACCGCGCCCTGCGTTTTCGATGGCCCGATCAACGGCGCAAGCTTCCTTGCCTGGGTCCAGCAAGCCCTGGTCCCGACCCTGTCCGCGGGCGACATCGTCATCATGGACAACCTCTCCTCCCACAAGGTCGCCGGCGTACACGAGGCCATTGAGGCGGTCGGCGCAACCCCGCTCTACCTGCCGCCCTACAGCCCCGATCTCAATCCCATCGAACAGGTCTTCGCCAAGCTCAAAGCCATTCTCCGCAAGGTCGGCGCCAGAACCGTCGATGACCTCTGGCGGGCAATTGGAAACGCCCTCGATGAATTCTCTCCAACCGAATGCAGAAACTACATCGTCAATGCAGGATATTCCGTCTAAACCGGATGTGCTCTAGTACATCGATTCCATGAAACGGATCATTTTGTGTGGGGTTCCTGACTGCCTACCAGATTTGGTAGGGTGAAGGCGTGTATTGGCGGGAGACGTGTCATGGCGGCGCCTCGGCGGTCGGTTGATTTGCGGATGACGGAAGAAGAGGTTGAGCAGCTTGGGGCGATCGCCCTGTCGCGCACGGAAGCGGCATGCCGGGTGACGCGGGCGCGCATGCTGCGTCGTACTTCGCGGTTGGCCGGGTGCTGGGCGTTCACCATCAGACGGTGCAGCGCTGCGTCGAGCGAGCGCTGCGCCATGGCTTGATGGCGGCCTTGGCGGACAGTCCGCGGCCCGGACGCGAGCCGCGGATCACCGAGGCGGCGCGCGCCTGGCTGGTCGATCTGGCCTGCCGCAAGGCGAAGGACTTGGGTTATCCGCATGAGCTGTGGACGACGCGGCTGCTGGCGCGGCATGCGCGCTCCCACGGCCCGGCGGCAGGCCATGGGTGTCTTGCCAAACTGGCCCAGGGTACTGTGTGCAAGCTGCTCGACCAGCACGCGGTGAAGCCGCACAAGGTGCGCTACTACCTGGAGCGCCGCGACCCCGAGTTCGAGCAGAAGATGGCCGAGGTGTTGTGTGTCTACCGCGAGGTCGAAATGCTCAAGCGAGCCGCCGCGGCGAACCCGCAGGCGCCGATCGAGGCGGTGGCGATCATCTCCTACGACGAGAAGCCGGGCATGCAGGCGATCGGGACGACGGCGCCCGACCTGCCGCCTGCGCCCGGTCGCCATGCCGGCTTCGGGCGTGATCACGAATATGTCCGCCACGGGACGATCAGCCTGCTCGCCGGCATCGATCTGCTGACCGGCAAGGTTCACGCCAGCGTCGAGGATCGCCATCGCTCGCGCGAGTTCGTCGCGTTTCTCAAACGCCTCGACGCGGCCTATCCACCGAGCACCGCGATCACGCTGATCCTCGACAATCACTCCGCGCATATCTCCAAGGAAACCCGAGGCTGGCTCGCCGACCAGCGAGAGGGCCGCTTCAGTTTCGTCTTCACTCCCAAGCACGGCTCCTGGCTCAACCTCATCGAGGGCTTCTTCTCCAAGCTCGCTCGCTCGGTGCTCCGGCACATCCGCGTCGCCTCCAAGCAGGAACTCAAGGACCGCATCATCGCCGCCATCGACGACATCAACCGACATCCCGTCGTCCACACCTGGTCCTACAAACTAAACGAGGCCGCCTGATATGATTCGATCCTCGGAAACGCTGAACTAGCCTGGAGGATTCACGAAAGGCACCGCCGAACTCCCAATATGTGTTATGATTCAATTGCCTAGATCGGATCAAAGTAACAGGGGCAAAAGGCCGGGCGGTCAGGCGGCGGTGCGCTGGCGGATGAGGTCTGGCAAGGGGAGGATGGGCGGCGCGCCGGGGATGTCGAGCCGGCTGCCGAGGTAGTCCCAGAACGAGACGCCGAGCTTGTCGCAGGTCTTCATCAAGCCGAGGAAGGCGTCGCGGCAGTCGCGGCCGGTCTCCGAGCGGGTGCCACCGCTGATTTTGCGCCTTGTCACCTGGCAGCGGATGTCATTCTCCGAGCCGTTGGTGTGAAGCGGGATATCCGGCCGTTCGAGGGCGCGGAGCAACTCGACCTTGTTGGCGTGGAGCCTGGCGAGCAACCGGTCGAGGGTGGCAAAGCCGGTGGTGGTGGTGAACAGCCGGTCAAAGCGGGCCTGAAGCTCCCGCTTTCTGCGCGGAGTGGGATCGCGGCAATATGCCTTCAGGTCGGCGTAGAACCACCACACCCGCGCCCGGATCCGCGCACACGCCTGCCGCTGGCGGTGGTTGAAGCCGACCAGCTTGTGGATGAGCCGCTCGGCGTGGACCCAGCACAGCGCGTGAGAGCCGACGTTGAACTGGCCGGCGTCGTCGCTGACGATGACGGCATCCTTGAGCAAGCCATGGGCGACCACGCTGCCCCACAGCGCGCCTTCGGTGGCGATCTTCAGCGGATCGGGATGCACCCGGAGCCGGGTGATGCCGAGGCGCTCGAGATGGGCCATCCACGCCTCCTGGTCTTTGAGGCGCTTGCTTTTGTGCCCAGCGAGCCGGGCGATCACCAGCCCCGAGAGGCTCCGGCCGCGCATGTAAGCCAGCGCCTCGTCGTTGATCACGTAGTCGGTGGCGCCAGCCCGCAAAAGCGCCAGGAAGTTCAGCCGGCTCTTCGCGCGGGTGGTGGCGAACCAGGCAAAATCAGTGTTGCCGATGTGCGTGCAGGCGCCGTTCATGCCCTTGTAGCGGGCGCCGGTGTCATCGACCGTGATCCACGCCGCGCTCTCGAGCCCGCTCTTAACAGCCCGTTGACGAAGTCTTCCCTGGACGAAGTCGGCATGGTCTGATTCTCTGGTGTCCTGGCCTGAAGGGGGGTTCGCTGATGGCGATGGGACAGCAGAAGGATCGTCAGGGGGACTTGATGGTGAGCTGGTCGGAGATGCCGCGCTCGCCAGGTCATGTATTTTACGACCGCCTGCAGTTGGTACTGATCGAGGGCGGCTTCGACGGCTTCGCCGAGGCGGTCTGCCAGCCCTATTACGCGGCCAGGATGGGGGCGCCTTCGGTGCCACCCGGGCGCTACTTCCGTATGCACCTGGCGGGCTACTTCGAGGGTATCGACTCTGAGCGTGGGCTGGAGTGGCGCTGCTCGGATTCCCTGTCGCTACGGGAGTTCCTGCTGTTGGAGATGCGGGAACGGGTGCCGGACCATTCCTGGCTGTCACGGACCCGCGCGCGCCTGCCCCATGAAGTCCACACGGCGGTGTTTGACTGGGTCCTGGCGCTGATCGCCGAGGCGGGTCTGGTGAAGGGCGAGCGCATCGGGGTGGATGCCTCGACCATGGAGGCCAACGCGGCGCTGCGCGACATCGTGCGGAGGGACACGGGCGAGGGTTACCGGGGGATGCTGGAGCGCTTGGCCCAGGAGAGCGGTATCGAGACACCCACGGCTGAGGACCTGGCGCGTCTGGACCGCAAGCGCAAGGGCAAGAAGCTCTCGAACCAGGACTGGGTTTCCAGGAGCGACCCCGAGGCCAAGATCGCCAAGATGAAGAACGGCACCACGCACCTGGCCTACAAGCCCGAGCACGCGGTGGATCTGGTGCGCCAGGCGAACTGGCAGAAGGTAGGGGGTGCAAGTCCCCCGGAACGAAGGAGTAACCGAACCACGTTTCTCCGCGAGCCGTGCGTTGGCTCCCGTGAGGGGGCAGGCGAAGCGTCGGTAGCGGCATGGATGGGCAGGGCTATTGAGCACCGTAAAAGCGATGGTCCGGGGTGCCGAGGCTTTCAGATCGGTCGAAGGCAATATTGCAGGCGTCGTTTTGGTGAGATGTCGGCGAGCCCCGCGGTGTCAGAGAACCCATGCACGTTCGCACGCCTTCTGTTGGGACCCTGGGAGGTCTTCAAACTGCCCCGGTTGTCGTAAAGGGGCCGCGTAGGGAATGGAGAAAACCGAAGCCTATGATGAACGGTTTGAAGAAGTCGGATGAGGCCGTACGACCTGTGAGGGCGGCGAACAAGGGAGCGCGAGCTTCTGCGGAGTCGCCGGAGGAAAGGGCCTCAACCAAGGGGAATCCGGATTGCCAAAGCACGCGCCGAACCCAGTGTCGGGTAAGCGTGCCACAGGCGGCGGCCCGGATACGGAAAGCTGCAGAGAGAAACCCGAAGGAACGTCTCACTGCGCTCTTCCACCACATTACGCCGGACGCGCTCGGTGCGGCCTACTTCGCATTGAAGAAGGACGCAGCAGCCGGTGTCGACGGCGTTACGTGGGACATGTACGGCGAGGGTCTGGATGAGCGCCTGCTCGACCTGCACCGGCGCCTGCACAGAGGGGGAGCGTACCGGGCGCCACCGGTTCGGCGGGTAGAGGTACCCAAGCCGGACGGGGGGACACGACCGCTCGGGATCGCGGCGCTGGAGGACAAGGTCGTCCAGAAGGCGGTTGTGGATGTGATCCTGACACCGATCTACGAGGTGGTGTTTCTTGGCTTCAGCTACGGGTTCCGACCGGGGCGGGGGGCGCACGATGCGCTCGATGCCCTGGCCTTCGGGATAGAACGGCGCAAGGTCAGCTGGATAGTCGATGCAGACCTCCGGGCGTACTTCGACACGATCCCGCGGGATTGGTTGATCACGTTCCTAGAGCACCGCATCGGAGACAGGCGGGTCATCCGTCTGATCCGGAAATGGCTGAGCGCCGGCGTCATAGAGAGTGGGTCATGGGCAGATACGGGTATGGGCACGCCGCAGGGGGCAATAGTCTCCCCCGTCTTGGCGAACGTGTTCCTGCATTACGTGCTCGACGTGTGGTTCCACAAGAAATGGCGCCCGAACGTCCCGGATGGCGAAGCGATCATCGTCCGTTACGCTGACGATATCGTTGTCGGGTTCCAACACAAGCGGGATGCGGAGCGGTACCTCCGCGACGTTCGGGAGAGGCTGGCCCGGTTCGGTCTCAGCCTCCACCAGGACAAGACCCGCCTCGTGGAGTTTGGCCGGTTCGCGGATTTGAACCGGCGCCAGCGCGGGGTGGGCAAGCCGGAGACTTTCGACTTTCTGGGCCTCACGCACTATTGCACGACGACCCTGAGAGGACGCTTTCGGCTTGGTCGCAAACCGGTTGCCAAACGGGTCAACAGGACCCTGGCGCGCATCGACGAGGTGCTTCGCAAGCGCTGGCACCACGACATCTGGGAAGTTGGTAGGTGGCTGGGGAGAGTCTGCAATGGCTGGCTCAACTACTTTGCCGTCCCAGGGTCAGGCCGGTTCATCCGTGCGTTCCTCCGCAGGCTGCAACGCCGGTGGATGCGGGCGCTACGCCGCCGGTCCCAGCGAGCCCGATTTAGTTGGAAGCGACTGGAGCGCATGACCGAAATCCTGTGGCCACGCGCCTCCATCCGCCACCCATGGCCGGACCAGCGGTTCGCCGTCAAGCACCCGAGGTAGGAGCCGGATGGTTCAACGACCACGTCCGGATCTGCGCGGGGGGTGCGCAGCAATGCGCATTCCTACCGTAACGACACCGGCGCGGTGGTGGTGGCGGAGCTGCACCCGGCCGACGAGGGCGATACGACAACGCTTCCCAAGACCCTGGCGGCGGCCGAGGCAAACCTCGAGGCGGTGGATGTGGCGCCGACGGCCGAAGATCCGGCCGAATGTGTGACCGATAAGGGCTACCACTCACGGTTGGTCTTGAAGGCGCTCGACGACGGCCCCTGGAAGAGCCGGATCTCCGAGCCCAAGCAGAAGGGTTTTGCGCGCTGGCACGGAGATGATGCGGCTCGCCGGGCGGTCACCAACAACCGGACCCGGCTGTTATCGGGGGTGGCCAGGGAAGCCTTCAAGCTGCGCGCCGAGATCGTCGAGCGCTCCTTTGCCCACAACCTCGATCGCGGCGGTATGCGCCGGACCTGGCTTCGGGGCCGCGAGAACGTGCACAAGCGATACCTGCTTCACGTCGCCGGCCACAACCTATCGTTGCTGATGCGCCAACTCATCGGTGCCGGCACCCCGAAGGAGGCCGTGGCGGGCGGAATTGGCGCCTTGTTCGTGCTTGTTACGCCCGCTGGAGCCGTCCTGGTCGTTCAGATCGTCCTCATCGTCTCCGAGGATGGCGAAACCGCCTTCGCCGCGATATGCTTCGCCGTGGCGTGAAACCCGGTCAATGACGCCTTTTTCAACGGGCTGTTAAGCACACCGGCCGCCTCGGCCAGGAAGTCCTCCTTGCCGGCGATGAGAAGACGCACGACTTGGCGCTTGGAGATCGCCATCCCGAGGTCGCGCAATTGCGCGACGATCCGCGGTACCGTCACTTGGCCCGGGTGATACTGAGCGAGCACGAAGCGCCTGAGCTCGGGGCCGAAGTGGCCGACCGTCCCCGCGGGCAGAGCCGCCACCACCGTCCGACCATCAGGGGTGATCCAGCGTTCACGGCGGTAGCGGATCACGTGAGGACGCAGGATCAGCTCCTGGACCACGTAGGTCTCGTATCCCTTGAACCGCGAGCCGGGGGGAACGGCCGCCTTGAGCACCCGCTCCTCGTCGATCACAAGCCGGTCGATCTTGCCACCCCGGCGGCCCGCCTTGCGTTCCGCGCGCGCCGGCTCGGTGGCCTTCTCCATGCCGCTCGGTTTGAGCTTCGGCGGCCCCTTGAGCCCTTTCAGCCGCGCAATCTCTTCGCGTAACGCAGCGTTCTCGGCCTTCAGCGCGACAACATCCTCAAGCAGCTGTAACACCAGCCCCTTGAGGTCATCAGGCGCCAGAGCCTCAATATCTGGTAAACATCCGGCCATGCCCGGATCGAATCAGAATTCGGAAGCCTTGTGAATCCCTAAAATGAAAAGTCGCCCGGACTTTTGCCCCTGTTACGGATCAAACGCAGGAGCCCAGCGGTGACGAATTGTACCCCTGAGACGGTGCTGTTTCCAGTCTGCCGCAAGCGGCGGATCGAGGCGGCGTTTGACGGCGGCGATGTGACGAGCAACGGCGGCGTGCTGCTGTTACGCTAGGCGGACCGGCGGTTGGGTCTGACGGCGGCGGTGGCGCGTCGGCTCGGCGACAGGCGCCAGCGCGGCAAGGTCAGGCATCGCTTCGTCGACATGCTGCGCCAGCGGGTGTTCGCGATCGCGCTGGGCTATGAGGATCTGAACGATCACACCGAGCTGCGCCACGATGTGGCGGTGCAGACGGCGACGGGGCAGGACCGGGCGCTGGCCAGCGCGCCGCCGCTGTGCCGCTTCGAGAACCAGGCCGAGGCGAGCTGGGCGTGGGCGATCCACGAGGTCCTGGCGGATGCCTTCATCGCCGCGCATGGTGATCCGCCAGGCGAGATCGTGCTCGACTTCGATGCCACGGACGACCCGGTTCACGGCCATCAAGAAGGCCGGTTCTTCCATGGCTACTACGACCACTACTGCTTCCTGCCGCTTTACGTGTTCGCCGGCGATCATCTGCTGGCGGCCTACCTGCGACGCTCGGACATCGACCCGGCGAAGCATGCCGGTGCAGTGCTGAAGCTGCTGGTGCGGCGGCTGCGCCTGGCCTGGCCCGCCGTGCGCATCATCGTGCGGGCGGACTCCGGCTTCTGCCGCTGGCGCATGCTGTCGTGGTGCGAGCGTCACGGCGTCGACTACATCATCGGCCTGGCCAGGAACAAGCGGCTGGAGGCGCTGGCGGCGCCCGTGATGGCCCAGGCGCGCGCACTGTTCGCCACGACCGGCGACAAGCAACGGCACTTCGCCGAACTCCGCTATGGCGCCGGGACGTGGAACCGCGAGCGGCGCGTCATCGCGCGCCTAGAACACACCGCCCGCGGCGCCAACCCGCGCTTCGTGGTGACCAGCCTCGCCGGTGACGGCATGGCGCTCTACGACATGCTCTACTGTGCCCGCGGCGACATGGAGAACCGCATCAAGGAGCAGTTCGAGCTGTTCTCTGACCGCACCTCGGCCCATCGCTGGTGGCCGAACCAGTTCCGCCTGCTCCTGGCCAGTCTCGCCTACGTGCTGATGACGGCGATCCGGCGCTTCGGCCTCGCCGGCACCGAGGCCGCCCGCGCCCAGGTTGGCACGATCCGCCTGCGCTTGCTCAAGATCGGCGCCGTCGTCATCCGCAACACCCGTCGGGTCCGCTTCCTGCTCTCCTCGGCCTGTCCCGATCAGGCCCTGTTCACACTGGTCGCCACCAGGCTCGAACCAGGATAGCGGCCGCCCCTTCGGTCCCTTACACGATCCCAATGCCGTGCCGCGGCAACCAGTAAACGCGACCGCTCGCCGCCACCGAACACCGTAATGCTTCGCTCCTGCACCGCGGCCATGAACCCCGGTCAAAACCCGTCCCGATTCGCCTCATTCGAGACAGATGACCGGCCCAACAGGACACAATCATTCGCATCATGAAATATCCGGGCTAGTGCACCGACTCAGTCAGAGCCGTCACAGTGGAAACCTGATTCTGAATACAAAACAACGGGTTGCTCCAGCACACGGTGAATCATTTGTCTGGATCGGTGCACTAGTGCCCACCATCGTAGAAGCATGCGACGGTCCCCACCCTTCGACAAGTTCAGGGTGAGGCCCTCGTGCTGAGCCTGTCGAAGTATGATGGGATGGACCTTCCCGACCCCACGTACGGGCTCGATAGTGGCCCATTGATTGCAGCGGCAATCATCCAGCGAGAGGAGGGAAGGTCCATGAACGACTCTACGGTAGGTATGGATAGATTTGTCCAAGCGCGCGATGCAGCTTTGCGTGCAGACTGGCGACGACACGATTGTCGAGGAGACGCGAGTGCCGCGCGACGCGTTTGTCGCTGCCGTACAGCGATATCCAGGAGCGATCGTGGTGATGGAAGCGTGTGGCGGCGCGCACCATTGGGGACGGACGTTGCAGCTGCTGGGCCACGAGGTGCGGTTGATTGCGCCTTACGTCGCGAAGGCCTATCGCGACCCGGCGTGCAAGGACGATCGGCGCGATGCCCGGGCGATCACGGAAGCGGGTGGACGTCGGCACGTCCGTGCGATCCCGGTCAAGGACGAGGCAACGCAAGCACTGCAGTCGCTGGAGCGGATCGAGGCGCTCTTTGCCCGCCAACGCACCCAGCTCGCCAACACGCTGCGAGGCCTGCTTGCGGAGTTCGGCATCGTCGTGCCGAAGGGACCCGCCCAGTTGACCCGCCGGCTTCCGGAACTGATGGCTTCGTGGCGTTGGGCGGTGGTGCCGGCGACGCTGCAGGAAGGGCTTTGCGATCTCTTCGGCCAGTTCGTGGCAACGGGCGAGAAGCTTGCTGAGGCGAAGCAGCGTCTGACGGCGGTGGCCGCACATGACGAGCGGGCGCGCCTGCTCACGAGCATACCGGGCTTCGGCCGGCTGGTCGCCGCGGGCTTCATCGCCGCGGTCGGCGATGCCTCCCGGTTCGCCTGCGGTCGCGATCTCGCCGCCTGGGTCGGGCTCACGCCGAAGCTCTATCAGAGCGGCGAGGCCCGGTTACTGCTCGGCATCTCCAAGCGCGGCAATGAGCGGCTCCGCAGCCTGCTCGTCATCGGCGCTCAATCGATGCTGCGACGCTACGGCGAAGGCCGCCATCCCGACGACCCGCTTGCCCAGTGGGCCCGCGCACTCCTCAAGCGAAAGCCCCGCAACGTGGTCGCCGTCGCGCTCGCCAACAAGCTTGCCCGCATCGCCTGGCGCGTCGCCGTCAGCGGGCAGCCCTATCGAGCCCGCCGCGCGTAATCGAAACTTGCGACACAAGGTGACGGACCGCCGTGCAGAACACGCAGCCGCATAGGCCGAAATCCTCATGGGCCGTTTCTGGCCGTAAGTATGATCGGGTCAACGCGGCCAGAGCGAAGCTCCATCTTGGCCCGGGCATGCTCAAAAGCCCATCTCTCGTGGCCGAATACATGTACGTCGCACAACGTCCCCGCCTTGACCGGTCGGGAAGGTCCATACATGAGGGCCGGGTGCTCGGCGACTCACTCTCTTGGGAAAGTGGATTTAGGGCCGCGGGGCGAAGCGGTCGACCAAGCCCTTGAGGTAGCCGACATCGTCGCCGGACAGGCTGTCGATCAGGCCGGAGCCGAGCCATTCGCCGAGTGTGGGCTCGATATCGATGCCGTAGGCGCGCCACCTGGCGACGCGCTCAGGCCGCGGCACGTGGCAGCGGATGGCGATGCCGGCGTCATGCAGCGCGCGCGCGTCGTCGGGATGGAACATGGCGAACTCGATCGACAGGGCGTCGAGCCGTGCCGCCTTGGCGACGCCCACGGGGTCGGCGTGGCGGGCGTGGATGATGCCCTCGGTCTTGAGGCCGGGGATGCGCCGCTTGGCCTCATGCACGACCGTGTGGTCGAACGAGATGATAAGCATGTCGTCGAGCGCGTCGGTCTCGGCCAGCACCGCGGCCAGCCGGTCAATCAGCACGTCGGTGCGCCGCGGCTCCTTGATCTCGACCTCGAAGCCCAGGCCGGCCTCCTTGCCATAGCGCAACAGCTCCGTCAGCGTGGGCACGCGTGTCCCGGCGAATCGGGCATCGAACCAGGCGCCGGCGTCGAGCGCGGCGATCTCCGCCGCCGTCGCATTGCCGACGAAGCCCTTGCCGTCGGTCGTGCGGTCGAGCGTCACGTCATGGATCACCATGATCTCGCCGTCGCTACTGAGGCACACGTCGGTCTCGCAACTCGTCGCGCCCAGGGCCCGCGCGGCATCGAATGCGGCGAACGTGTTCTCGGGCGCGTCGACGATGTGACCGCGGTGCCCGCAGACATGGACGAAACCGTTCTCGGCGTAAAGCCAGCGCATGACGGTCCTGCTCCCTACGTGTTTGGCGGCGGCCCAGTATGAACCACAGGCCCGTTTGTCGAAGCCTCAGCCGACGACAGCGGAGAGGGTCCAGCTCTCGTCGAGGCCCCTGAGCGTGTGGCTGCCGCGGTCCTCGAACGCCAGACCGGAGCCGGCGACCAGGTCCGTTACGATGCGCGAAACCCAGACCTCGCCGGGCGCAGCCACGCCGGCGACCCGGGCCCCGGCATGGACGCCGATGCCGGCGATGTCGTCGCCGCGCCGCTCGATTTCGGCGGTATGTACGCCACAACGCACGTCGGGGCCGAGCCGGCGGCTGGCGTCGCGAACGGCCTGGCCACAACGCACCGCCCGGGCCGGGCCGTCGAAGGTGGCGAGCAGCCCATCGCCGGTCGTGTTGACGAGGTCGCCGCGCTGCCCCTGAACCAGGTCCACTGCGGTCTCCTGGATGCGGGTCAACGTGGCAGTCCAGTTCTTGTCGCCGAGGGCAGCGGCACGGCGCATCGAGTCGACGATGTCGACGAACAGGATCGTCGCGAGCAGCCGGTCGGCATGGCGCACCGGCTGGCTGCCGGTCACGAACGTCTCGACCGGGTCGAGGATCTGGTCCGGATCGACGGACGGGAAGTGATCGTCGCCGTCGAGGGCAATGAAGCGGGCGCCGGCGATGTGCTCGGCGATGTAGCGCCCCTCCTCGGCCCGCGAGTCGTGGTCGCCGCGGCGGTGCAGCACCAGCGTCGGCACGCGCACGGCCGGCAGCACGTCGCGCACGTCGACGCGCGAGTTCATCTCGATCAACGCGCGCGCCGCCCCGGGACTAGCGGCCGCGCGCGCCCGGTCACCCCACCACTGGGCCATCGCCGCGTCGGCGTTGGGGCACATGCGCTGCATGTCCGCACCCCAGCTCCAGTCGCCTTCGATCCGCGCCGCATATGCGGCCCGCTCCGCTGCCGTCGGTGCCCACGGGTAGTCCTTGCTGCGCACGCGCTTGGCGTAAGCGCCGTAAAGCACCAGGGCCTCGGTCCGCGCCGGATAGGTGGCGGCAAACAGGATCGCCATCGGGCCGCCCTCGGAGTAGCCGAACAGCACCGCGCGTTCGCTGCCGGCCGCATCCATGACGGCGCGCACGTCGTCCATACGCGTCTCCAAATCGGGCAGCCCGCCGGGCCGGTCCGACAGGCCGGTGCCCCGCTTGTCGAACCGGATCAGCCGCGCAAACGAGCCCAGCCGGTCGAGGAAGTGGGCGTGCCGCGACTCGGCCCAGTCGAGATCGAGGTGCGATACCCAGCCCGACACCAACACCAAGTCGCGCGGGCCGTCGCCGGTCACTTGGTAGGCGATACTTAGCGAGCCGCTCTTGGCGTAATGAACCTGTCGGGGCATCGCGCATCCTTTCCAGCCAGGGCCGGCAATCTACATTTTGCCGTATAACTGCGACACGGGGTAGTTTTGCGGCCGAGCGTCGCAGCAGATTGGGGGGGCCAGCGTCATGGACATGACGGGCGAATTCCGCATCGAGGCGCCGCGCGAACAGGTGTGGGCGGGGCTCAACGACCCGGCGATCCTGAAGCAGGCGATCCCCGGCTGCGACGAGATCGAGAAGACCTCGGACACCGAGTTCGCTGCCAAGGTGACGGCCAAGGTGGGGCCGGTGAAGGCCAAGTTCGCCGGCACCGTTACGTTGAGTGAGCTCGACCCGCCGAACGGCTATCGCATCTCGGGCGAGGGCAAGGGCGGCCCCGCCGGTTTCGCCAGGGGCGGTGCCCGCGTCGAGCTGGAAGCCGACGGCGACGCGACGATCCTGAAGTACGAAGTGAACGCCTCCGTCGGCGGCAAGCTGGCCCAGCTGGGCGCCCGCCTGATCGATGCGACGGCGCGCAAGATGGCCGACGACTTCTTCGCCCGCTTCGCCGCCGCCGTCGTCGCGGCACCCGCCGAGGCGGCGCCGGCCGCGCCGGGCGAGCCCGCGCCGCCCGAAGCGGCACCGGTGCCGGCGCCGCCGGCGGGACCGGCAGCAATAATCAAGGGCGCCGGCGGCCTGCGGCCGAGGACGTGGATCACCATCCTGATCGTCCTGGTGGTGATCGTCCTCGCGCTGTTTGCCGCGAGGTGAGCCGGCCGCCGGCGCCTGCGGCGCGTCGATCTTCGGCAATTTCGACAGTCGGGTCAGGCGGCGCGGACGCGACCCAGGATGTTCTCGCGCAGCACGATCTCCACGGGCAGGCGCTGGACCGGAACGCGGCGTTGGGCGCGGTGTCCGACAAGCGTGGCGACGGCCAGGCGCGCGGCGAGCGCCATGTCCTGGTGGACGACGGCGTCCATCGAGCCATCGAGCAGAAAGCGCTGTGTCGTTGCGGTCAGGTTGTGACCGATCAGGACGACGTCGAGGGCCCGCCCACGCTCGACCAGCGCTTGGACGACGCCGCGATTGCCGCCGCCGACGCTGTAGATGCCAACCACGTCGTCATGGCGGTCGAGCACCGATAGGACCTGCGCATGGTTGTTCTTCGCATCGTCGCGGCCGCAGACAAGGTCGAGGGTCTCCAGATGATCGAACTCTGACCGGACGACGCTGCGGAAGCCGATCTCTCGCTCCTCATGGCTGCGATACAGCTGGCCGCCCCAGAGGATCGCGACCTTGCCGGGCCGGCGCGTGAAACGACCCATCAGGACCCCGGCCGTGCGCCCGGCAGAGCGATTGTCGGTGCCGACATAGGCGATGATCTCGGAACCGTCGAGGTCGGACATGAGCGCCAAGCTTGGTATTCCGTCAACGGCGAGCCGGCTCACCGCGTCGCGGACCAGCGGGTGGTCGAGCGCTTGAAAGGCGACGCCGCAGCTGCCCTTGGCGCGGCACGCCAGGAGTTGCTCGGCCAGCGCGACGGGGTTCATCTTCTCGACATAGGCGCATGAGACGTCCGCTTCCTGGGCGCGCCCGGCGGCCTGAAACCAACTGCCGAGGGCCTCGGTCGACGGCCCGGCCTCGGCCGGCAGGATGACGTCGAACCGGTCCCGCGACGGCTTCGACCGCGCCGTGGGGGCGCGCGCCTCGATCGCCGCCATGGCGCGGCGCACCCGCGACGCCGTCGCATCCGCAACCCCGCCGCGATTGTGCAGCACGCGATCGACTGTCGCCGTCCCCACGCCGGCCTCCAGCGCAATCTCGAGTATTCGGGCTTGTCGTCTATACCGCATCATTCCAAACAATCAGCCTCTAGCCGCTGAGTTACACTAACAAACTCGTTTTTATAGGAAAAGAGACTTGATGCATCTATCAATGCACCAGCTTGACGCCGTTGGTGTGTCAGGGCACCATGCGCCGCCGCCGTGACCAGCACCCCGCGTTTCGCGGATAACGGTCAAGATCGCGGCCCAGAGGCCCAGAGGAGGAAAAGATGAGGCAATTCTTGAAGACAACCTGCAGCGTTGCCGCTCTCGCCGTCGTCGGCGCAGCGTTCTGTTGAGAACATTCTGAGTTGACCGGTTTATGTACTATATGAGTTGACCGCTTCTGTTGCGGTTGCTGGCCCTGTGGGGAAGTGGTCGGTCGCGGAGCGGCTGTCCACTTGTCCACAGGGCGCCGGTCGGTCGCGTCGAAGCGGGTCACGCGGCCTCGTGGGTTTGGCTGTCGATCGGTTGGCCATCGGCGTGGTATCGCGCCAGACATCGCGGTCCATGGAAGACGGCCATTGTGCCGTCGGGGTATTCGTGGAGAGCTATTGTCAAAAGTTGTGTATGGGTTTGTCATGCGGCGGCGCGATCCTGGCGTTCTCCATTCACGAATTTGACGCCTCGAATGATCTCGGCGAACTGATCTGATCCATTGAGCCTCCGCCATTTCTTGCTGGCCCCCTGGCAAAGCTTGAAGACCATGGCCATCGCCGTCTTGCGTGACAGGCAACCCTTGGTCCGATAGGTGCGAAGGCGAACCGTGGCGAAGGTGCTCTCGATGGGGTTCGTCGTCCGCACATGCTTCCAATGCTCGGCGGGGAAGTCGTAGAAGCTCAGCAAGGCGTCCCGGTCCTTGGCCAGGCAGGCCGTGGCCTTTTCGTACTTCGGTCCGTAGGCTTCCAGGAAGAAGTCGAAGGCGGTCTCCGCGTCCTTCCTGGTTTCGGCCATCCAGATATCCTGCAAGTGACCCTTGGCCTTGTTCTGCCGACCCTTGGGTAGCTTGTTCAAGATATTGCCCGTCTTATGCACCCAGCAGCGCTGCTCGCGGGCGGCCCCGTAGACTTGGCGGAGCGCCTTCCAGAAGCCGAGCGCGCCATCGCCGGTCACCAGTTCCGGGCCGATGCCGAGACCACGCCGCTTGAGATCGAGCAGCACCTCGCGCCAGGATTGTTCGCTCTCGCGGTAGCCGTCGGTGATGGCGATCAACTCCTTGGTTCCGTGATCCGTGGCGCCGATGATAACCAGGATGCATTGCTTCTCCTCTTCCAGGCGGGCGCCAAAATAGATGCCGTCGACCCAGAAGTAGACGTAGCGCTTGGCCGATAAATCACGCCGTTGCCAGCGCTCCATCTCGTCTTGCCAAACTTCCTTCAGTCGCCCGATCGTGGAGGCCGACAGACCCGGGGCCTGTGCCCCCAGCAACGCCGCCAACGCTTCCGAGAAATCGCCGCTGGAGATGCCCCTCAAGTATAGCCACGGCAGCCAATCCTCCAGGCTCTTGGTGCGGCGCAGATAGCGCGGCAGGATCGCCGACGTGAACCGGATGGCGCCGGCACCCTCGCCGGCTCTCCGATCCCGGACACGCGGCTGACGCACGTCCACCGGGCCGATCCCGGTCTGTATCAGCCGTTCCGGCAAGTGGCCATTGCGTACAATCCGGCGACGGCCCCGGTCATCAACCAGCGTCGCATGACCTTCCAGAAACTCGGCAACTTCAGCTTCCACGGCTTGAGCCAGCAACTCACGCGCCACAGCTCGTAGGACTTCCGTCAACGGGTCATCCTGAAAATTCGATGGGTTCCGAAAGGCAACAACGGTATTCTCTTCCATGGCGTATCCTTCCTTGGCTTAGGTCAAGTGGTGACTGCAACAATCACCAGGATACGCCGCCCTCTTTCCAACGCCGTACACAAGATTCAGCTATACCTCATTCGTGGACGCGGACCCTGGCCTTGACGTAATGGCGGCGGTGGCGGCCGGCGGGGATCTGAAGTGCCAGGCGCTTGTAGCGCACCGTGTTGTCGTTTGAGACGGTGCGTTCCTCGTGGATGCACAGGATGTCGTCGAGCGCGCCGGTGAAGGGGACGAAGGCGGTGCCCTGGTCCTCGGCCGGGGTCGCGAAGCGGGCGTTGTGTTGTGGCAGGAAGACCTCCTTGAGGAAGCGGTTGGCCTCGACCATGTCGGTGATGCCGGCGAGCCTGAGTTCCTGGGGCAGGCGCTTCTGCAAGGTGCCGAACATGCGCTCCGAGCGCCCCCTTGCCTCGGGCGAGTAGGCCGGGATCAACTCGATGCCGAGCTGCGCCAGGGCGCGGCCGACCTGGGTCGGGGTGTCCTTGTCCACCTTGCCGCCGGCCTCGGGCGTGTTCCAGTAGTGGCTGGCGCGGTCGGCGTAGAGCGAGCAGAACAGGCCCTTGGCCCGGATCGCCTCGGACACCCCCTGGAAGCTCGACATGGTGCCCTCTTCGGCGACGAAGAAGGCCGAGTAGATATCGCTGGTCGCATCGTCCATGGTGACGATCAGGTCCCACCATCGACCGGGGACCCACTCGTGGCTCGAGCCGTCCTGGTGCAACATCATGCCGGGCAGGGCACGGCGCGGCCGCTTGCGCCGGTGCGCCCCACGCCTGGGCGCCGCGCGCCTGCGCCCATGGGCTTGCAAGCTCAGCCGCAGCCAGTTGTAGCTGCGCTTGAAGCCGTGATCGGCCACCAGCTTCTCGTGGAAGTGCTTGGCCGTGAAGTCCCAGTAGCGGGTGTCGAACAACTCCAGCACCCGCGCCACCTCGTCCACCGGCGCGCGCCGCGCCGAGAGGCGGCCCAGGCGGCGGTCGTAGAGACCGTCGGCTCCCTCCGCCTCGTAGCGGTCGCGCCAGCGCCGGAAGGTGCGCTCCGAGACACCCAGAACCTCCGCCGCCTCCGCCTGGCTCAGTAGAGTCGGGGGCTGGCGCGCCAGCTTTAAGGGTCCGGTGGCGGTTCCGTCGCTTTCGCTCCGGGCCTCAGTCCGGCTCCCGTGGCCACGTTTCCAGTCCCCCGCTCATCAAACCGGACGTGCGGATCTCTCGCATCCGGCTTTCGGACGAGATCATACCTTCGCACTCGGAAGGCCTATCGTCTGCCGCGTGAGACGCGTGAGGCCATATTCATCGTATAGCCGGGCGTCCGGGAAATGCACGAATTTCCCGAACCGCGTCTTGTGCTTTCGACAGAGCCACTGACGGAGCCGCCTGACCGCGTGTTGGTTGACCGCGCTATAAGCTGGGCTGACCTGACCAAGACAGAAGTAGTTCGCCCACCCGACGATGGTCCGGTTCAGGCGTTCCACCACCATTTCCGACGGCAGCAGCTGGTAGCGTGGCGTGGTGATATCGCTGATCGTGCGGCAAATGCTCTGGACGCTCGCTTTGCTGGGTCGGGTTCCAGTGTAGGTCCCCTCCCCGGTCGGGCGGTAGTTGCGTCCGATGCGGTAGCCCAGAAACTCCAATGGCCCCTCCGGGCACCGCAAGCATCGGGTCTTCCGTTCGTTGACCGGCAGCTTCAGACCCTCCATGAGCCGCTCGACCGCCGTCAGCATTTCCGCCGCCGGGGCCTTGCCGAGCACGCAAAGGTCGTCCGCGTAGTTCACGATTTCCGAACGGAAGCGCCGGGCATAGCCCAGCACCTTCCAACCCAGTATGAAGCGCCGCATATAGAGGTTGCTGAGCAGCGGCGAGATCGGCGCCCCTTGCGGGGTTCCTTTCCGCTCCCTGCGCGCCCGGTTCGTGCGGCTGGTGCCGCCCTTGCCGTCGTCCTCCTCCACCGGCATCTCCAGCCACGCCTTGATGAGTCCGAGCATCCGCCCGTCGCTGATGCGCCGGGCGAGGCTTTTCATCAATTCGGCGTGCGGAATTTCGCCGAAGTAGTTGGACAAATCGCAATCAACCACCTCGTTGTGCCCCCTGTACAGGAGACGATGAACGCGTTGTACCGCGCCGAGGGCGCTCCGCTCCGGCCTGTAGGCGTACTGCTCCGGTTGCAAGTCGGCTTCGAACATCGGTGTCAGCACGAGCATGGCCGATGTCTGCGCCACTCGGTCCCGTATGCAGGGAATGCCCAATGGCCGGAACTTGCCGGGCTGTTTCTTCGGGATCAGAACCTGTCGCACCGGCTTCGGTGTGTAGGTGGCATCCCTCAGTTCCCGCGCCAGTTCCCCGAGCCAGCGGTCCACGCCGTACGCCTTGATGTCCGCGAAGTTCTCTCCGTCCACCCCGGCAGCGCCGCCATTGCGGCGAACCTGCCTCCAGGCTTCCATCAAGAAGTCCTCGCGCCACACCTTGTCAATCAGCGAATGGAACCGCCGTCCGGGTTCTTCCTTAGCTTTCGCATGTAACACGGTCTGGAATTTCCGAACCTTTTCTGACCCTGTTAGGCTCTCGCCAGTGGTCACGTCTTGCTTCCTTTCCGTATTGCTCTCGAACCAGGGCTCCTTTCCTCCGCCGGCATTACCCGGCCTCCGCGGTACTACGAGCCCATCCGCCACCCTGCCGGCCCGGCCTGCCCCTCACGGGGTTCCGGTTGGTGAGTGCACACCACCGACAGGGCTTCCCGTGTTGCTCCCATCCTCCTGCTCCATGCGTGCAGCCACCATTACCCCGGCGGAGCCGGCCGGTGCGCGTGTCGTTCTCTTCCCGGCCGGTGGCAGCCTTCCCCGAGTAGCTGACGGGTCGGCTTCCGCATTCCAAGTTTCGAGGCCTGCTCGGTGTTCACTCGCGTTGCGGCCCGCATGGTCGCTGAACCGCCCAGGGCGGTCCGTTTCTCGGAGTGCTTCAAACGATGTCGTTACCTCCATCATTCGCTCTGATTGCTACCGGCTGGAACGACAGTTGCCGGGCGGGATTTTCACCCGCTGAAGGATGGTGCCTTTCCACGGCACACAGCCACCCCGATGGGTGCGCCCGTAAACCTCCTCGAACTTCATCAATCTCAGTCCCTGTACCTGCTCCGTCCGACGCATCGCCTCCCTCCATGGCTTGGAGGCGTTCTAAAACCGGACAGATCATCTGGTACATAAACCGGACATATCGCGTGTTGCCGACACGTCGGCGCAGCGTTCTCGACGGCGGCGTCGGCGCAGAGCAAACTGCGTATCCAGACGCACTTCTCCGCGGAGTCGGTGCCCGGCAAGATCGTCAGCCAGTTCATCGACGACGTGCGCGTCATGTCCGGTGGGCGGCTCGGCGTACAGATCCACTATTCGAGCGAGGTCGTCGCCCAGAACGAGACCTTTGGCGCGGCCCAGCAAGGCATCCTCGACTGCGACATGACTGGAGCCAGCGGCAACGTCGGCAAGAACGTCGCGTTCCAGTTCGCCGGCGACATCATGGGTGGCTACGACACGCCATACCAGATGCTCGGTTGGCTCGATAACGGCGGCGGCCGCGAACTGGTGCAGGAGCTCTATGGCGAGCGACATGCATCTCGTCGGCTGGTGGCTGCAGGGCCACGAGTCGCTGTCGTCGACGGCGCCATTGGCGGGTCCGAGCGACCTGAAGGATTGGAAGTTCCGTTCGCCGCCGGGCCTGGAGACGGTTACGGTAGGAATGCGCATTGCTGCGCACCCCCCGCGCAGATCCGGACGTGGTCGTTGAACCATCCGGCTCCTACCTCGGGTGCTTGACGGCGAACCGCTGGTCCGGCCATGGGTGGCGGATGGAGGCGCGTGGCCACAGGATTTCGGTCATGCGCTCCAGTCGCTTCCAACTAAATCGGGCTCGCTGGGACCGGCGGCGTAGCGCCCGCATCCACCGGCGTTGCAGCCTGCGGAGGAACGCACGGATGAACCGGCCTGACCCTGGGACGGCAAAGTAGTTGAGCCAGCCATTGCAGACTCTCCCCAGCCACCTACCAACTTCCCAGATGTCGTGGTGCCAGCGCTTGCGAAGCACCTCGTCGATGCGCGCCAGGGTCCTGTTGACCCGTTTGGCAACCGGTTTGCGACCAAGCCGAAAGCGTCCTCTCAGGGTCGTCGTGCAATTGCTCCGCTTTGCCCCGCTGAGTGCGTGAGGCCCAGAAAGTCGAAAGTCTCCGGCTTGCCCACCCCGCGCTGGCGCCGGTTCAAATCCGCGAACCGGCCAAACTCCACGAGGCGGGTCTTGTCCTGGTGGAGGCTGAGACCGAACCGGGCCAGCCTCTCCCGAACGTCGCGGAGGTACCGCTCCGCATCCCGCTTGTGTTGGAACCCGACAACGATATCGTCAGCGTAACGGACGATGATCGCTTCGCCATCCGGGACGTTCGGGCGCCATTTCTTGTGGAACCACACGTCGAGCACGTAATGCAGGAACACGTTCGCCAAGACGGGGGAGACTATTGCCCCCTGCGGCGTGCCCATACCCGTATCTGCCCATGACCCACTCTCTATGACGCCGGCGTTCAGCCATTTCCGGATCAGACGGATGACCCGCCTGTCTCCGATGCGGTGCTCTAGGAACGTGATCAACCAATCCCGCGGGATCGTGTCGAAGTACGCCCGGAGGTCTGCATCGACTATCCAGCTGACCTTGCGCCGTTCTATCCCGAAGGCCAGGGCATCGAGCGCATCGTGCGCCCCCCGCCCCGGTCGGAACCCGTAGCTGAAGCCAAGAAACACCACCTCGTAGATCGGTGTCAGGATCACATCCACAACCGCCTTCTGGACGACCTTGTCCTCCAGCGCCGCGATCCCGAGCGGTCGTGTCCCCCCGTCCGGCTTGGGTACCTCTACCCGCCGAACCGGTGGCGCCCGGTACGCTCCCCCCCTGTGCAGGCGCCGGTGCAGGTCGAGCAGGCGCTCATCCAGACCCTCGCCGTACATGTCCCACGTAACGCCGTCGACACCGGCTGCTGCGTCCTTCTTCAATGCGAAGTAGGCCGCACCGAGCGCGTCCGGCGTAATGTGGTGGAAGAGCGCAGTGAGACGTTCCTTCGGGTTTCTCTCTGCAGCTTTCCGTATCCGGGCCGCCGCCTGTGGCACGCTTACCCGACACTGGGTTCGGCGCGTGCTTTGGCAATCCGGATTCCCCTTGGTTGAGGCCCTTTCCTCCGGCGACTCCGCAGAAGCTCGCGCTCCCTTGTTCGCCGCCCTCACAGGTCGTACGGCCTCATCCGACTTCTTCAAACCGTTCATCATAGGCTTCGGTTTTCTCCATTCCCTACGCGGCCCCTTTACGACAACCGGGGCAGTTTGAAGACCTCCCAGGGTCCCAACAGAAGGCGTGCGAACGTGCATGGGTTCTCTGACACCGCGGGGCTCGCCGACATCTCACCAAAACGACGCCTGCAATATTGCCTTCGACCGATCTGAAAGCCTCGGCACCCCGGACCATCGCTTTTACGGTGCTCAATAGCCCTGCCCATCCATGCCGCTACCGACGCTTCGCCTGCCCCCTCACGGGAGCCAACGCACGGCTCGCGGAGAAACGTGGTTCGGTTACTCCTTCGTTCCGGGGGACTTGCACCCCCTACCTTCTGCCAGTTCGCCTGGCGCACCAGATCTTTGCGGCCCTCGGCGCCAAGCCGGTGGTGATGGACTTCGGCGAGGTGCCGACGGCGCTGCGCACCGGCATCGTCGACGGCGCCGATGCATCGACGCTGAACACGAACGTCTCGCTGGGGCTGTTCGACACGGCCGAGTACGCGACGTTCCCCGGCTTCCACTCGATGCCGACCGAGCAGCTGTCCTGCAACCAGGAGGCCTGGGACAAGCTGTCGCCGGATCTGCAGCGGATCATGGAGGTGGCCCTGAAGAAGGCGGCGCTGGACCTCGCGATCCAGACCGAGATCCGCGACAAGCAGGCGGCGGTCGATTTGCGCAGCCAGGGCGTCACGTTGCATGACTGGTCAGCCGACGACCGCAAGCAGTTCCGCACGTTCGCGCAGAGCACTTGGAAGACGTTCGCCGGGGATTCGGAACTGGCGCTGCGGCTCATCGACAGCCACGTCGCCTACATGCAGGAGCTCGGCCTGCTCGACTAGGTGGTCAAGCAAAGCTAAGGCTCTATCCGGGCGGCGGGATTCAAGCCGCCGCCCGGCCCTTTCCACAAAGACAAAAGAACCTGAACGCCAGGCCCACCGGGATGCATCACGACGACACGGACCCCCGCGACCTCGGCGGCATCATCCGCTACGTCCTGCGCTGGCACGTTGCCCCGCCCGACAACATCGAGATCACGATCGTCGATCGCGTGACGACGTTCTTGTCGCGCATCGCCATGACGCTGACCGCCGTGATCGTGGTGATCATGACGTTCGAGGTGACGAGCCGTTACGTCTTCTTCAGCCCGACCTTGTGGGTCAACGAGACGGCGGTCTGGCTCGGCGCGATGATCTATCTGATGGCCGGCGTCTACGCGATGCAGCAGCGCAGCCACATCCGCATCACGGTGTTCTACGACATCGTGCCGCGCAGCGTACAGCGGGTCTTCGATTTCATCGCGATGGTGGTGGTGCTGCTTTATGTCTTCGCGATGGTGTGGTCCGGCTGGCAGATCGCCTTCCGCGCGCTGACCCGCTGGGAGAAGCTGGGGACGGCGTTAAATCCGCCGGTTCCGGCAACGATCAAGCCGCTGGTCCTGGTCGCCGCGATCCTGATCGCTATTCAGGCGATCAACAACTTCGTCATCGACGTGCGCAAGGATCGGGGCGAGGGCGCGTCCACGACACCGGGCGTGGACTGACCGATCATGGACGTCGGGACGCTCACACTCTTCGTGCTGGTCGGCATCTTCGTGCTGCTGGCGATCGGCGTGCCGCTGGGGTTCGCGACCGGCCTGCTCGGCGCCATCGTCATCTTCGTCAATTTCGGCGACCGCGGCCTCGCGCTGGTCGCCCAGCGGATCTACGACCTGTCGATCACGTTCGCCATCATAGCCGTGCCGCTGTTCATCTTCATGGCGTCGCTGTTGGAGCGCAGCGGCCTCGCCAAGGACATGTACGATTCGCTCAACATTGCGCTTGGCCGGATGCGCGGCGGCGTTGCCGTCGTGACGACCGTGATGGCCGTCATCATGGCCGCCATGTCGGGCATCATCGGCGGCGAGATCGTGCTGTTGGGCCTGGTCGCGCTGCCGCAGATGCTGCGGCTCGGCTACAACCAGAACCTGGCGATCGGCACGATCTGCGCCGGCGGCTCGCTGGGCACCATGATCCCGCCGTCGGTGGTGCTGATCATCTACGGCCTGATCACCGAGACGTCGATCAACGCTCTGTTCACGGCGGCCTTCATCCCGGGCTTTCTGCTCGGCGCCATCTACATCGTCTACATCATCATCCGGACGCGACTGAACCCGTCGCTGGCGCCGATGCCGTCGGAGCGTCCGGGCTACGTCCCCGACACGGACGTGCGCGCGATCGACAAGCGGATGGAGCTGGTGCTCTCGGTCGGGCCCTTCGCGTCCGGCGCCCTTGTTTCGCTGATCGCCCGCGCGCTTGGCTTTGGCGGCACGGAGCAGATTGCGGTGGCGATCTTCTCCAGCGCGATCGTCGCGCTGATCGCCGTGTTCCTGCTGCGCAACGTCGACGACTACCCGATCGCCAAGGGCCTGCTGCCGCCATTGATCGTCGTCGACATCGTGCTCGGCTCGATCTATGGCGGCGTCACCGGTATCACCGAGGCCGCGGCCATGGGCGTCGTCGCCTCGCTGGTGCTGATCGCGATCCGCAGCGAGCTCGGTCCCAGGATGATCACCGAGGCGCTGGCCCAGACGTTTCGCTCCGCCGGTACGATCCTGTGGGTGACGTTCGGCGCCACCGCGCTGGCCGGCGCGTTCAGCCTGTCCGGCGGCAACGTGTTCGTCGCCGATGCGATCCTCGGGCTGAATGTGCCGCCGATCGGCGTCATCCTGGTGATGATGCTGGTCTTCCTGATCCTCGGGATGTTCATGGACTGGATAGGTATCGTCCTGCTGACCATGCCGGTGTTCCTGCCGAGCGTGAAGCAGCTCGGCTTCGATCCGATCTGGTTCGGCATCCTGTTCGCCGTCAACATGCAGGTGTCGTTCTTGACGCCGCCGTTCGGCTCGGCCGCATTCTACCTGAAAAGCGTGAGTCGGACCCGATTTCCTTGGACACAGAATTGGCTTAATCGAAGTGTCCAAGGAGGACCGGAACATGACCGATAATTTTGAGAAGAAAGTTGCTGTTGATGGGCCTGTGGTAAATGCGGGCGAGCTTGGCTCGTCCACGTTTTCCCCAGGCCAGGCTTTGCCGGCAGGCCCGCTGGGACTTGGCCAGCGATGGACGGTGGCGCGCAAGCGTGAGGTCGTTCTGCGGCTTTTGCGTGACGAGCCGGTGCAACTTCTGTCGCGCCAGTTGGGCGTAGAGATCTTCCGGCTCGAGCAGTGGCGTGAGAAAGCGATCGGCGGGATCGACGCCTCGCTCAAGCAACGCAAGGGCGATCCGGTGCAGGCGGAACTGGATAGCGCCATGAAGCGGATCGGAGAGTTGACCATGCAGGTGGAACTGCTGGAGGCCAAGACGGAGACCTTCGGCCCTTTGGGGCGGCGGAGGTCGCGGCGATGAGTGCCGCCACCTCGCCCGGCACGGGTCTGGCCTACGGCCTGCGGCGGGTCTGCGCCGCCTGGGGCATGGCCCGCTCCTCGTTCTACGCCATGACCTCCGGCCAGCACGCCGAGCCGCCGCCGGCAAAGCGTCGGGGACCGAAGCCCGCGATCTCGGACCAGGCGCTGCTGGTGGCGATCGAAGCCGACCTGGAGGCATCGCCCTGGGAGGGCGAGGGCTACCGCAAGGTCTGGGCTCGGCTTCGGGTCTGTCGCGACATCCGGGTTGCCCGCAAGCGGGTGCTCCGCCTGATGCGCGAGAACAATCTGCTCTCGCCCCATCGCTGCCGCCGCCGTGGCGGCAATCCCCATGACGGTGAGATCATCACTCATGCCCCGAACCTCATGTGGGGCACCGATGGCGTTCGGGTGTTCACGGTGGACGACGGCTGGGGCTGGATCTTCACCGCCGTCGAGCATTGGAACGCCGAGTGTGTCGGCTGGCATGTCTGCAAGCGCGGCGACCGCTTCGCCGCCCTGCAGCCGATCTCCATGGGGCTTGCCGGGCTGTATGGCTCGACCGCGGCCGGCGCGGCTCGGGGGCTGGCCTTGCGGATGGATCACGGCTCCCAGTATCTGTCGGACCACTTCACCAACCAGATCAAGTTCTGGGGTATCCAGCCGTCCTACGCCTTCGTCGCCGAGCCCCAGACCAACGGCGTCGCCGAGCGGTTCAATCGCACGCTGAAGGAACAGATCATCCATGGTCGCATCTACCGCAACATCGCGGAGCTGCGGGACGCCGTCCGCGACTTCGTCGAACTCTACAATGCCCAGTGGATCGTCGAAAAGAACGGCTACCTGAGCCCCGCTCAAGCTCGTCAGGCGTGGCACGCCGCGATCTCAATCAGGCCCGCCGCGTGAGACAAACTTGTGTCCAAGGAACCGGGTGCGCTACACTACCTGAAAAGCGTTGCGCCGCCAGGAGATCGATCTGATTTCGATCTACCGCTCGTTCGGGCCGTTCATCATCCTGCAGCTGCTCGTGCTGGCGCTGATCCTGTTCTACCCGCCGGTCGCGCTTGTATTCGTGCGCTGAGGCGCAAGAGCACCCGGATGTGTCCGGCAAATCAAAGGTGAGATCATGAAGCGCGCCGGCGTTATCGGCCTCGGCGACATGGGCAGCGGCCTGGCCAGGAACCTGATCAAGGCCGGCCACCCGACAATCGGGTTCGATTTGAGCGACAAGCGCATGGCCGCGTTCGCTGAGCTGGGCGGCACCCCGGCCAGTAGCGTCGGCGAGGTCGGCGGACAAGCCGACGTGGTGTTCGTCATGGTGATGAACGGCGACCAGGCGAAGGCGGTGATCTTCGAGGACGACTGCCTGATCGCGACACTGGCGCCGGGCGCGGCAGTGATCCTGACGGCGACGATCATGGCCGCCGAGGCGCGCGACATCGCGGCGGGCCTCGACGGCAGCGGCATCGACTTCATCGACACGCCGGTCACCGGCGGCTACGAGGGTGCCCAGGCGGGCACGCTGACGCTGATGGCCGCGGCGCCCGCCGACGTGTTGGAGGCGAACCGCGACGTTCTGTCCGCCGTTTCTGGCAAGGTCCTTCATGTCAGCGAGGCGGCCGGCCAGGGCCAGGCGATGAAGGCCTGCCTGCAGACGCTGATCGGCTCGATCTTCACGGCGACGTTCGAATCCGCGGTGCTCGCCGCGAAGTGCGGGATCAGCGGCCGGGCGTTCCACGAGGTGATCACCAACAGCGGCGCATCGAGCGGCATCACCAACAACGCCCTGCAGAAGATCCTCGACCGGACGTTCGTCGGCACCGGCAGCCACATCTCGACCATGCACAAGGACCTGACGATCGCGCTCGACATGGCGCGCGAGCAGGGGGTGCCGCTGTTCGCCGCTGCCGCGGCGATGCAGCTGTTTCAGGCCGGCAAGAGCAAGCATCCCGAAGGGGACAACTGGATTATCACCAAGGTGCTGGAGGACATCGCCGGCACCGAGGTCAAGTGGTGAACGCGAGGAACGGATCATGGCGAAACTGGGTGTGATTACCGACGGCATCAGCCGCGACTTCGAGCACGCGCTGCAGGTGATGACCGATGCCGGGCTGGAATATGCCGAGCTGCAGTATCTCTGGGACCGTGAGGTCGGCGGGCTGAGCGACGACCAGGCCGCCAAGGCGCTGGCGCTGGTCGAGCGCTATGGCGTGCGCGTCTCGTGCATCACCCGGCACGTCTTCGCTGGCTTGCTGATCGGCGCGACCGATGTCGACGACGAGGACCATCGCCGCCATCTCGAGGCGCTCGGCCGCTGCATCGCGTTGGCCAAGGCGTTCGACACCAAGCTCGTGCGGATCATGAGCTTTCGCAAGGAGATGATCCTGTTCGGCCATGGCGGCGCCGAGGTTTGGAATGCGAGCACGGGCGCCTGGGACAAGCTCAAGACGCTGATCCGACCGGCCCTGGCGCTCGCCGAGGCGGCGGACGTGACGCTGGTCGTCGAGACCGGCAACAACGCCAATATCACCTCGGCGCAGCTGGGCCACCGGCTGATCGACGAACTCGACACGTCGCGCCTGAAAGTCCTGTGGGACCCGGCGAACAGCCTCTATTGCACCGAGCAGGCCTATCCCGACGGCTATGAGGCGCTGCGCGGCGGCTATCTCGGCCACATCCATATGAAGGACGCGCGGATCGACATCGCCAACGCGACGCTGACCCAGTGCGAGCTGGGCACCGGCCAGATGGCCGACCAGCTGGAGCCGATCGCCGATGGTCTGCGCGCCGACGGCTATGACGGCGTGATCTCGCTGGAAAGCGTCTACCGGCCCGACGGTGGCGACTTCGAAGACGGCTTCCGCGCCTCTGTCGAGCCGTTCAAGCGCATTTTCGGCGGGTGAGGCGACGGCCGGTCAGCCAGCGAGGGATTCGGCGAATGCCGCCTCGGCGTGGGCCGCCGTCGCGTTGACGAACGTGTAGCCGTCGGCCCGGAAGGACACGGCGTCACCGTGCTCCGGAAAGGCCAGCGGCAGCTCGGTGCAGGCGAGCGGCACGGCCGTGCCGGCGGCATCGGCCAGGCCGGCGGCGCGGCCAACCAGCGCTTCTGCCCACCCACGGCATTCGGTATGCTGGCCGACCCCGCCAACCCGAAAGGCACTGCAATGAATATGAAAGAGCGCGCCGAACAAACCGCCCGGTCGGTCTATGACATCCTCGGCGCATCGCCCAGCGACGACGAGGCGCGCCGCGTGATCCAGGCGGTGGAAAAGGCGATCATCGACGCCATGGTGGTCGAGCAAAAGCGCTGCACCAGTGCCGCCATCGATTGCTGCCTGCCCGACCGCGATAAGGCCCACAAGGTCGCCACGGAGATCCGCCAATCGCGCGGCGCCCTAATCGCCAACCTGTCGTCGATGCGCTGATCGGCAAGACGGCTGCATACCCGACAGCTGGATCTCGACCTCGCCGGAACGCGGTCCTTGACGCGCGGCCCCGCGGGGGACGAGAATCGCCACCAAGTCAGCGTCCGTTCGGTGCGGGGGTGGTCATGTCGCCGGGGCGGCGGCCGGACGCGAAGCGAAGATTTTCAGGGAGGAATGCGATGCCCACCGTGGCCATGACGGTGAATGGCAAGGCGGTTTCGGCCGACGTCGAGAACCGCACATTGCTCGTTCAATATCTGCGCGAGAACCTCGGGCTCACCGGCACCCATGTCGGCTGCGACACCAGCCAGTGCGGCGCCTGCGTCGTCCATGTCGACGGGACGTCCGTCAAGTCCTGCACGCTGTTGGCGGTGCAGGCCGCCGGCGCCGCGGTGACGACGGTCGAGGGGCTGGCCAACAACGGCGAGCTGCACCCGATGCAGGAGGCGTTCCGCGAGAACCACGGGCTGCAGTGCGGCTTCTGCACGCCGGGCATGCTGATGAGCGCCCTCGACCTGGTGCAGCACAACAAGAACCCGTCGGAGCAAGAGATCCGCGAATGGCTTGAGGGCAACCTGTGCCGCTGCACCGGCTACCACAATATCGTCAAGTCCATTCAGGCCGGCGCCAAGGCGATGGGAGGCTGAACCATGACCGACACAGGCATCGGCGCCAGCGTGCGCCGCACCGAAGACCAGCGTTTCCTGACCGGCAGCGGCCACTACACCGACGATTTCGACCGCCCCGGCCAGGCCTTTGTCCACCTCATTCGATCGCCACATCCGCACGCCACGATCGCCCGCGTCGACACGCAGGCGGCGCAGGCGGCGCCCGGCGTTGTCGGCATCGTCACCGGTGCGGACCTGGCCGCCGACGGGGTCGGCGGCGTGCCCTGCGGCTTCGCCCCCGACGGCAAGCAGAACGCGCCGCCGCGGCCGATTCTCGCGACCGACCGGGTGCGCTTTGTCGGCGAGGCGGTGGTCGCGGTGATCGCCAACAGCCTCGATCTGGCCAAGGACGCGGCCGACAAGGTGGTGATCGACTACGAACCGCTGCCCGTGGTGGTCACAGCGACCGACGCCGCGGGCGACGCCGCGCCGCTGCTGCACGACGAGGCGCCGGCCAACATCTGCACCGACTGGCAGCTGGGTGACAAGGCGGCGACTGACGCCGCCTTCGCAGGGGCGGCGCACGTCACCACCCTGAAGCTGGTCAACAACCGCAAAACCGCGGTGGCGATAGAGCCCCGCGCGGCGCTCGGCGACTACGACCGCGCCCGCGACGAGCTAACGCTGCTCACATCGAGCCAGATCCCGCACATCACGCGGCTGCTGATCGCCGCCTTCATCCTGGGCGTGCCCGAGGCCAAGCTGCGGGTGGTCGCCCCTGACGTCGGCGGCGGTTTCGGCTCGAAGATCTCGCAGTACCCCGAGGAGGCGCTGGTCGTATGGGCGGCGCGGCGGTTCGGGCGACCGGTCAAGTGGACGGCCGAGCGCAGCGAGTCGATGATCTCCGACACCCACGGCCGCGACCACGTAACCACGGCGCAACTGGCCCTCGACGACGCCGGCAAGATGATCGGCCTGCGGGTCGATACCACCGCCAACCTGGGCGCCTATCTGTCGACTTTCGGGGCGCTCAGCTGCACCTATCTCTACGGCGTCGTGCTGTCGGGGCTCTACGCCATTGGCGCCATCCATTGCGCGGTGCGGGCGGTGTTCACCAACACCGTGCCGATCGACGCCGAGCGCGGCGCGGGCCGGCCCGAGGCGACCTTCCTGGTCGAGCGGTTGGTCGACATGGCGGCGCGCGAGCTGGGCATCGAGCCGGCCGAGCTGCGGCGCCGCAATCTGATCCAGCCCGACGCCTTCCCGTACCAGACGCCGGTGGTCGTCGCCTATGACAGCGGCGATTACCCCAAACTGCTGGAGGCCGGCCTCAAGCACGCTGACCATGCCGGCTTCGCCGCCCGGCGCGAGCAATCGCGGGCCCGCGGCATGCTGCGTGGCATCGGCATCTCCGCCTACGTGGAGGCCTGCGGCCTGGCGCCATCGGCGGTGGCCGGCGCGATCGGCGCGAGCGTCGGCCTGTACGAGACGGCCGAGCTGCGGTTCAGCCTCACCGGTTCAGTGCAGGTGATGGCCGGCACCATGGCGCAAGGCCAGGGGCACCAGACGACGTACGCCCAGATCGTGTCCAGCCGCCTGGGCATCCCCTTGGAGCGGATCGAGGTCAGCGAAGGCGACACCGACCGCGTGCAGTGGGGCCACGGCACCTATGGCTCGCGCTCGCTGGCGGTCGGCGGCTCGGCGGTGGCGATCGCCTGCGTCCGGGTGATCGAGAAGGCCCGGGTGCTGGCTGCCCACATGCTGGAAGCGGCCGAGGACGACGTCACGTTCGGCGATGGCAAGTTCACCATCGCAGGCACCGACCGCGAAAAGACCCTGGACGAGGTGGTGATGGCCGCGGGGCTGGCGCACAACGTGCCGGCCGGCTTCGAGCCCGGGCTCGACCAGCGCTCGTCATACGATCCGACCAACTTCACCTTCCCTGCGGGCTGCCACGTCTGCGAGGTCGAGATCGACCCCGAGACCGGCAAGACCACGATTGTCAAGTTCACCGCCGTCGACGACTTCGGCGAGCTGGTGAACCCGATGATCGTCGAGGGCCAGGTGCACGGCGGCATCGCCCACGGGGTCGGCCAGGCGTTGCTGGAGGAGATCGTCTACGACACGAGCGGGCAGCCGCTCTCGGGCTCGCTGATGGACTATATGATCCCGCGCGCCGACGACCTGCCCAGCTTCGCGGTCGACTACCAAGTCACGCCGTGTCCGCACAACCCGCTCGGCGTCAAGGGCTGTGGCGAGGCCGGTGCGATCGCCGCCCCGGCGGCGGTGATCAACGCCGTCGCCGACGCCTTGGACGTCGATCACATCGACATGCCGGCGACGCCGCAGCGGGTCTGGCAGGCCTTGCAGCACGCGCCGCAGGGCGCGGAATAGGGAGGAAAGCTCATGTACGACTTCAACTATCTCCGCGCGAGCTCGGTCAACGACGCGGTGGCGAAGCTGACCGGCGCCTCGGACGGCAAGTACCTGGCCGGCGGCATGACCCTGCTGCCGACCCTGAAGCAGCGCCTGGCGAACCCGTCTGAGCTGGTCGATTTGGGCGGGCTTAAGGACCTCAAGGGGATCCGCGAGGACGGCTCAGCGATCGTCATCGGTGCGCTGACGACCCACGCCGCGGTCGCCGCCTCGGACCTCGTGCGCTCGAAGATCCCGGCGCTCGCGGATCTCGCCGACGGCATCGGCGATCCACAGGTGCGCCACCGCGGCACGATCGGCGGCTCGATCGCCAACAACGACCCGGCGGCCGACTATCCGGCGGCCTGCATTGGGCTCGGTGCGACGATCGCCACCGCCAAGCGCGAGATCAGCGCCGACGACTTCTTCACCGGCATGTTCGAGACGGCGCTCGAAGACGGCGAGTTGATCACCGAGGTCCGGTTTCCGGTGCCGGCGAAGGCGGCCTACCAGAAGTTCCCGAACCCGGCCTCGCGCTACGCCATCGTCGGCGTCATGGTGGCCCAGACCGACGGTGGCGTCCGCGCCGCCGTCACCGGGGCCGGCCAGTCCGGCGTGTTCCGCGCCGCGGACATCGAGCAGGCGCTCGCCGGCAACTGGAGCGCCGCGGCGGTCGAGGGCGTCGCGGTCTCGGCCAGCGGCCTCAACGCCGACATCCACGCATCCGCCGACTATCGCGCCCACTTGATCAAGGTCATGGCCAAGCGCGCCGTCGCCGCCGCAGGCTGATCGTCGGCACACGAAGACTTGGGGGCCGGAGCCGATGGTTCCGGCCCTCCGCTTTTGAGCCATAGGGGCGCGGATTGCAGTGCGTAGTTCTCGCCTTCGCGTCATTCGCGGGTTTGACCCGCGAGTCCAGGAATTCGGCGCCACCGCCCTGGATTGCCGGCTCAAGGCCGGCAATGACGACAAAGGGAGATGCCGAACGCACCCGTGGTTCGAAACGATGATCCCAGGGCCTATATTGTTCAATACAAAGTGCTTGGTGATGGACCGCGTATGACCGAACTGCCCTCCAACGTTGACGAGGCCCTGGCACTGTTGGGCCGCGGCGACTACGTCGCCGACCGGTCGCTGGCGACCTCGATCTATCTGGCGCTGGCGCGGCGGCGGCCGCTGTTCCTCGAGGGCGAGGCCGGGGTCGGCAAGACCGAGATCGCCATCGTGCTGGCGCGGACGCTGGAACGGCCGTTGGTGCGGCTGCAGTGCTATGAGGGCCTCGATGTGTCCTCGGCGGTCTATGAATGGAACTACGCGGCCCAGATGATCGAGATCCGCATGGCCGAGGCCGAGGGTGTCGAGGACCGTGCATGGCTCGGCAAGGACGTGTTCTCCGATCGCTTCCTCATCAAGCGGCCGTTGCTGCAGGCGCTGGAGCCCGGCCTCGACGGGCCGCCGGTGCTGCTGATCGACGAGCTGGACCGCACCGATGAGCCGTTCGAGGCCTACCTGCTGGAGGTGCTTTCCGACTTCCAGATCACGATCCCCGAGATCGGCACGATCAAGGCGACGGAGCCGCCCATCGTCGTCATCACCTCGAACCGGACGCGCGAGATCCACGACGCGCTGAAGCGCCGCTGCTTCTACTTCTGGGTCGACTACCCGACGGCCGAGCGTGAGCTCGAGATCCTGCTTCTCAAGGTGCCCGAGGCAGACGCGCGGCTCAGCGCGCAGGTCGTGCACTTCGTCCAGCGGCTCCGTGACATGGACCTGTTCAAGCAGCCCGGCATTGCCGAGACGCTGGACTGGGCCGGCGCCCTGCATCAGCTCGACGTCATCGAGCTGACGCCCGGGGCGATCGACGATACGCTCGGCGTGCTGCTCAAGTACCAGGACGACATCGCCAAGATCCGCGGCAGCGAGGCTGCCGGCGTGCTCGATCAGATCAAGGCCGAGGTCGCTGCGGCGCAGGCAGCGGACTGAGAACAGACATGAACCACAGAGGCACAGAGGCACAGAGGCAACGGGACCCCGGACCCGACCCACTACTGACCAGTTTGGCCGATTGGCAACGCTGGGAAGCTGAGTCCTCCCAGGTCGTCATCGCCGGACGTGATCCGGCAATCCAGTGCGGCGTCGCAGTATTCCTGGATTCGCGGGTCAAGCCCGCGAATGACCCTATGGGGAAGCCTCACCTCCAATCTCGGAAACAGGACAGCAGCGGATCAGGCCCGGGATTTCGTCGCTCTTGGCCCTCTGCGCCTCTGCGCCTCTGTGGTTCACTTCGCGGCACTGCGGAGCTGTACTGATGGACGGCCCCCTGCCCCAGCCGGGCGAGGCCGGCGGCAAGCTGGCCGCCAACATCATGCACTTCGCGCGGGTGCTGCGGGCCACCGGCATGCCGGTCGGGCCGGGCAAGGTGGTCGACGCGGTGCGTGCGGTCGAGGTGGTCGGTGTGGCCAACCGGCGGGACTTTTACTGGACGCTGCACGCCGTGTTCGTCAACCGGCGCGACCAGCGTGAGATCTTCGACCAGGCGTTCCACATCTTCTGGCGCAACCCCAAGCTCTTGGAACGGCTGATGTCGCTGGTGCTGCCGACGCTGGAGGTCGCGGGCCGGCCCGACGAGGCCGCCGCGATCAGCCGGCGCCTGGCGGAGGCGCTGCAACAGCGCGGCGCCGGCGCCGAGCGCGACAGCGAAGAGCAACCGACCTTGGACGCGACGATGACCTGGTCGGATCGCGAGGTCCTGCGGACCATGGACTTCGAGCAGATGTCGGCCGACGAGATCGCCCGGGCAAAGCGCATCATCGCCGGAATGCGGCTGCCGATCATGGCCGTGCCGACGCGGCGTTTCGCGCCCGATGCACGTGGCGCCCGGGTCGACATGCGCGCGACCCTGCGCGCGGCGCTGCGCAGCGGCGGCGCGACGATCCCGCTGCAGCACAAGCGCCGCCGCCGGCGCCATCCGCCGCTCGTCGTGCTGACCGACATCTCGGGCTCGATGAGCCGTAATTCCCGTATGTTCCTGCACTTCATGCACGCCATCACGAACGACCGCGACCGCGTCCATACGCTGGTCTTCGGCACGCGGCTGACGAACATCACGCGGTACCTGCGGGCGCGCGACGTCGACGTCGCCCTCGACCGCGTCGCCGAGGCCGTCGAGGACTGGTCGGGCGGCACCCGCATCGGTCACTGCCTGGGCACGTTCAACAAGTTCTGGTCGCGCCGGCTACTGGCCCAGGGCGCGGTCGTGCTGTTGATCTCCGATGGGCTCGACCGCGATGCCGGCGCCGGACTGGCGCGCGAGATCGAGCGCCTGCAGAAGTCGTGCCGGCGCTTGATCTGGCTCAACCCGCTGCTGCGCTATGCGGGCTACGAGGCGAAGTCGCTTGGCGCCAAGGCGCTGCTGCCCCACGTCGACGACTTCCACGCCGTGCACAATCTGGAGAGCCTGGCGCAGCTGGCGGAGGCCCTGAGCAGCGACCAACGGCGCGCGGTTACCCCAAGCATGAGGGCGGCATGAACGAGACCACGGATCACGACGACGTGCTGCAACAGGCCGCGGACTGGCGCACCGCCGGCAAGCAGGTTGCCCTGGCGACAGTGGTCACGACCTGGGGCTCGTCGCCGCGCCCCGTTGGCAGCCAACTTGCCGTCGACGACGCCGGCAACATGCTGGGCTCGGTCTCCGGCGGTTGCATCGAGGGTGCGGTCGTGCACGAGGCCCGCGCGGTGATCGCCGACGGCAAGCCGCGCCTTCTGGACTTCGGCGTCACGAACGAGATGGCCTGGGAGGTCGGCCTCGCCTGCGGCGGCAAGGTGCAGGTCTACGTCGAGCGGCTACAGTGAAACACCGAGGCACAGAGGCACAGAGACGGCTCCCTTGTACCGTCATTGCCGGACTTGATCCGGCAATCCACGACAACGCCGCGGTGCGTCTGGATTCGCGGGTCAAGCCCGCGAATGACACCCAGTGTTGCGGCGCGCCCGGCGAGTAGCGGCGCATGCAGCGAGCCACCCTGGACGAGATTATGGCGGCACGCGAGGCCAAGCGGCCGGTCGCCGTGGTGACCGACCTGCAAAGCGGCGACCAGGCGCTGGTCTTTCCCGACGCGATCGCCGGCGCGCTGCGGCTCGACGATGCGGCGCTCGCCGCGGTGCGTGAGGCCCTGCGGCACGACAAAAGCGGCACCGTCGAAACGGCCACCGGAGCGCGCTTCGTCCAGGTCCTCAACCCGCCGAAGCGGCTTGTGCTGGTCGGCGCCGTGCACATCGCCCAGCCGCTGGCGCCGATGGCGCGGCTGTCCGGCTATGCCCTGACGATCATCGACCCACGCGGCGCGTTCGCGACAAGCACGCGCTTTCCCGACGTCGAGTTGCGCGACCAGTGGCCCGACGATGCCATGGCCGCGCTGGCGCCGGACGGCCGCACTGCGGTCGTCACGCTGACCCACGACCCTAAGCTGGACGATCCGGCCCTGACGGTGGCGCTCAAGTCCGAGGCCTTCTATATCGGCGCGCTGGGCAGCCGGAAGACGCACGCGGCGCGCCTGGCCCGCCTGCGCGAGGCCGGCTTCGACGACGCCGCGCTGGCCCGCATCCACGGGCCGATCGGCCTCGCCATCGGCGCCAAGAGCCCGGCCGAGATCGCCGTCGCCATCCTCGCGCAGATCACCCAGGTGCTGCACGGCGGGGCGGCGGCATGAGGTTCGGCCCCATAGCCGTCGCCGCGGCCGAGGGCGCGATCCTGGCCCATTCGCACAAGCTGCCGGGCCGCACGCTGAAGAAGGGGCGCGTGCTGTCGGCCGGCGACGTCGCGGCGTTGGCCGACGCCGGTGTGGCAACGGTGACGGCGGTGGTGCTGGAGCACGGCGACATCGGCGAGGACGCGGCGGCGCACGCCATCGCCGCGGCGGCCGGCGGGCCGGGGCTGGCGACGAGCGCCGCCTTCACCGGCCGCGCCAACCTGTATGCCGAGGTTGCCGGCCTGGTCCTTGTCGACGCCAAGCGCGTCGACCGGCTGAACCGGGTCAAGGAGACGGTGACGATCGCGACCGTCGCACCCTACGAGCCGGTGACGCCACGCCAGCTGGTGGCGACGATCAAGGTCATTCCGTTCGCCGCCCGGCGCAATGTGGTCGAGCGCTGTGCCGCGATCGCGGCCGAGCGCGCGCCGCTGCTTTCGATCGCACCGTTCCGGGCGCGGCCGATCGGCCTCGTGCAGACCCGGCTCGACGGCACCAAGGAGGCCGTGCTCGACAAGACGACCCAAGTGACCCGCGGCCGCCTCGAAGCCCTCGGCACCCCGCTCACCCAGGAGCTGCGCTGCGCCCACGATACGGACGCTCTGACCGCGGCGGTCCGCACGCTGGCCGATGCCGGCTGCGAGCTCGTCCTGATCAACGGCGCCTCGGCGATCGTCGACCGCCGCGACGTGATCCCGGCCGCCATCGAGGCGGCCGGCGGCACGGTCGAGCACTTCGGCATGCCGGTCGATCCCGGCAACCTGATCCTCATCGGGCGCCTCGGTGACGCGCCGGTCCTGGGCCTGCCGGGCTGTGCCCGGTCGCCGAAGCTGAACGGCTTCGACTGGGTGTTGCAGCGGCTGCTCGCCGACGTGGCCGTCGGCCCGCGCGAGGTCATGGAGATGGGCGTCGGCGGCCTGTTGAAGGAGATCCCGGCGCGGCCCCTGCCCCGCGGCGAAGCGGCGCCGATCGCGGCACCGACACCGGCGACGCCGCCGCGCGCCCCGCACATCGCCGCGCTCGTGCTCGCGGCCGGCCAGTCGCACCGCATGGGCCGCGTCAACAAGCTGCTCGCCGAGCTTGACGGCACGCCGATGGTCGCGCGCGTTGTCGACGCCATGACCGCGTCCCAGGCCGCGCCGGTCATCGTCGTCACCGGCCACGAGGCACCACAGGTCCGCGAAGCGCTTGCCGGGCGCGACGTGACGGTCGTGCACAACCCGGACTACGCCACCGGGCTCAGCACGAGCCTGGCTGCCGGCCTCGCCGAAGTGCCCGACGGCTGCAACGGCACCATCGTCGCGCTGGGCGACATGCCACGCGTCACGGCAGCCCACATCGACAGCATGATCGCCGCCTTCAACCCGACCGAGGGCCGCGCGATCTGCGTGCCGACCTGGAACGACAAGCGCGGCAACCCGGTCCTGTGGGCGCGCCGCTTTTTCACCGAAATGACCGACGTGAGCGGCGACGTGGGCGCCAAGCACCTGATCGGCGACTACGCCGAAATGGTCGCCGAGGTGGCGATGGACGACGACGCCGTGCTGGTCGACGTGGACTCCCCGGACGCGCTGACGGCGCTCAGGGCAGGTCGTTGATGCCCCCCGTGCGGTCAACGTCCGCCGACGATCCGCTCACCGCTGACGCCGCAACACTGGTTTGAAACCCCGGACCCGATCCTAAGGCATTCACACATCTCTGCAGATCGGATCGTGAAGTTTCGATGAGGCGGGCCATTACGTAATCTGTTGGCCGCGCTACGCGCCGCGGGACAAGTGAATCTGGCTGGCTCGAAACGGGTGTGGTTCTCACGAACCTCCCCACATCCGTCGTTCTTGGGCTTGTCCCAAGGACCCATGCTTGCACCCGCCACAGTGGTGTGAGCCTGTGCGATGGGCCCTCGTGTCAAGCACGAGGGTGACGGCATAGTTCTCTTCCTGCATCCGAACGGTAGCCCACACACGATGCGTGAATCCCGTAGGCTCCAGGCCGGGGTTGCGCATCTATTTTTCGCGTCCAGCTATCGATGATTCGTCACAATCCTCTGTCCACAACGGCAGTCAGCCGGTTGTCACGATCCAAACCGGACAGCAGTGGCTCGAGGCCGGTAATGACGACAGATGGAACGTCATGCCGTCGTGTCGAGCAGGGCCTCGGTGATCTCGTCGGCGGCGCGGATGACGGCGAGGTTGGCCTTGTAGGCGTGCTCGGCCAGCGTCAGCTCGACGATCTCCGTCGCCAGGTCGACGTTGGGCACACCGACCCGGCCATCGGCATCGGCGTTCGGATCGTTCTGGTCGAAGATCGTGAGAAAGGCCGGATCGACGGCCACCGCGCTGGCGATCGTCGCCCCGCCGGCGCCGGTGGTCTGAACCACCCGCTGCGGCACATAGCCATCGTAGGCGGCAGGGTCCGCGCTGCCGGTGACACCGGCGGCGGCGATATTCTCGGCCGCCATCGTGACCCGCAGGCTGGCCGCCCGGAGGCCGCTGACGGCCGTATTGATGGCCTCGATCATGCCGACAGCATGACACAGCGAGCGGATAGAAACGTAAATATTATCAACAATGCAAGTAGAATTCTTCGACAATTTTATGAAGTACGTCACGGCGCTGGACGACGCCCCCTAGCGGGGTCGCCGCGGGTGGCGCCGCGCCGTCCGTGTCGCTGCAGGGGCGGCGGAAACGATAAGACTGCCGCGCGCGACTCTTTCGCCGTTAGGCGCGAATCGCGGGCGTGCTAATGTCCGCCGCAAACCCAAGTGAAGGCCTAGACGACGCAATCGTGACGGCAACGACGGACGAGACGGCCGGCCCGCAACCGACCCGGCAACGCCGGCGGCGCCACCGCCGGCGCCGGGCGCTGCCGCGCCTGACCGTGCGCAATGTCCGCCTGGTCAGCGGCCTCATCCTGTTTGCCTTCGTGTTCACCCATCTGTTGAACCATGCGCTGGGGCTGATCTCGCTCGACGCGATCGAAGCCGGGCGCCGGCTGTTTTCCGCGTTCTGGCGGGAGTCGCCCGTCGGGCCGATCTTCTTCATTGCGCTCATGGCGCATCTCGGCCTCGGGCTCCATTCGATTTACGCCCGCCGGCGTCTGCGTATGCCGGTGGCGGAGGCGGAGGCGGCACAACTGATCCTCGGCCTGGCGATCCCGCCGCTGCTCGTCATCCACATTGGGCACCGTGGGGGAGCATCTTATCTTCGGCACCGAGCCCGCCTACCGCCTTGTACTGCTCGACCTGTGGGTCGACAACACCGGCGTCCGCATACGCCAGACGGTTGTCACGCTGATCGTCTGGAGCCATGGCTGCATCGGCCTCTACTTCTGGCTGCGGCTCAAGCCCTGGTGCCGGCGGGCCATGCCATACCTTTTCGCGCTCGCCATTCTCCTACCCGTTACCGCCCTGCTGGGCTTCGTCAGCGCCGGACGCGAGGCCGCCGAACTGGCTACCCGGCTGGCGAGAGCGGCTGGCCGAGTGGAGCCAGGCACCGACACCGGAGCAGAAGGCGGTCATTTTCACGATCGAGCGCATCATCCTGCTGGTCAGCGGCGGTATGGTTGCCATGACCTTCGCGGCCCGCGGCGTCCGGGTGCTGATCGAGCAGCGCCGCCCAGTCGTGCGCATCCGTTATCCCAACGGGCGCACGGCCGAGGTCTCGCCCGGCCTGACGATCCTCGAGGCGAGCCGGCTCAACGCGATCCCCCACGCCTCGGTCTGCGGCGGCCGCGGGCGTTGCTCGACCTGCCGGGTGCGGATCGACCAGGGCGCCGAGCAGCTGGCCGCGCCGAGCGCCGAGGAGCAGAAGGTGCTGGAGCGCGTCGGCGCGGCGCCGAACGTGCGGCTGGCCTGCCAGACGCGGCCGCAGACCGACGTCGTGGTGACACCGCTGCTGCCACCCCAGGCGTCGCCGCGCGACGGCTTTCAGAAGGCGGCGTCGATGCAGGGCCAGGAACAGGATATTGCCATCCTGTTCGCCGACATTCGCGGCTTCACGACGCTGTCGGAGAACAAGCTGCCCTACGATGTCGTCTTCATTCTCAACCGCTACTTCCGGGCCATGGGCGAGGCGATCGAGGCGGCCGGGGGCCGCGTCGACAAGTTCATCGGCGACGGGGTGATGGCGCTGTTCGGCATCGACGGCAGCCCCGAGCGCGGCGCGGCGCAGGCGATCCAGGCCGCCCGCAACATGGCACAGCGGCTGGACGAGCTGAACCTGGCGCTCGCCGACGATCTGCCGGCGCCCCTGCGCATCGGCATCGGCATCCACGCCGGCCCGGCGATCGTTGGCGAGATGGGTTATGGCGAGGCGACCTCGGTAACCGCGGTCGGCGACACGGTGAACACGGCGAGCCGCTTGGAATCGCTGACCAAGGAGTTCAGCGCCCAGCTCGTGCTCTCGCAACGGGTCGCCGACTTGGCCGGCGTCGACCTGTCGGCCTGGCCCGCCACGGAGCACGCGATCCGCGGCCGCGACGAGCCTCTGCCCATCCGCATCGCCGCCGCGGCTCAGGACCTGCCGGGGATCACCGTGCCGGCGCAGCGGCGGCAAGCGGGTACGGGTGGCGGCGGGAGCCGCCGGCTAGGGGCGGGAGCACGCCTACAGGGAAATGCGGCGGACGGGATCGGGGTAGTCGCCGGCGATAATAGCAGGCAGCAGGTCCACCAGCGCCACCGGGTACACGGTATCGCTTGTCTGCCGCAGCTCATCGAGTGTCCACCAACGCATGGCGCGGATGACGGCCCGCTCATTGGCCGACCAACCGTCCCTTGTCACGTCGGGGCAGTCGAAGAAGGCGACGACGAAGGTTTCCTTGAACAGGGTTGGCGTACCCTGCATGTGCAGAACCTTTTCGCCGCACCAGACGGTCCGTCCAAGGGTAACGTTGCGCCCGGTTTCCTCGTGAGCCTCACGGCGTGCCGCGCCGCGAATATCCTCGCCGGGTTCGAGCTGACCGCCCAACGTCGCCCAATAAACGCGCGGGCCCTGCACGGCTGCAACCGGGTCCACAACCGACGGGTCATCGACCTGCATCAAGAGGATGCGGCCGTCCGGATCCAAGAGCAGCAGGCGAGCCGCGATCCGTTCATCCATTGGCGCAACCAGAGCCCGCTCGGTGTCAGGAACCACCCTGCTGCGTCGGACCGGCATCGGCAACCAGGCGCAACAGGCCGCGCCGTTCCTCGACCTGGAACAGCTGGTGCAGATGCTGCCACGTCGTCCGCGCGATCGAGAACGTGCCGGCGCCCGGGTCGCGACCGCAGAACGAGACCTCGCGGCCGGGGCCGCGCAGGCGGCCGTTGATGCGGCACAGCACGGCCGTGAGTTCACGCATGTTGGCGCAGCCGACCGCGCGCATGAGGCTGTCCGCGGTCGCGGTGCCGCCATCATCATAGAGCGCCCGAACGACACTGCGATCGGCGGCCTCAATGGCGGCCCACAGGGTCGTCACGGCTTCGGCCTCCAAATCTGCCGCGGCAGCGGGTACGCGGCGGCCCTTGCGGTGCCGACTTGCCAGGTAGCGCATCAGCCGGCCGCGCAACGCCGCCGGCATGCATTCGATATCCTCGTCCGAAAGAACGATAACCATCAGGTGTCCCCACCCTCATCTACGCCGCGGCGCCAACTCGCCGCCGCAGGACAATCTTCGCCGATCGCCGGCTCCCCGAACGTGATGTACGTCACAGACTTGTACTTACATGGGTTTTTTTCGCACCGCTATCGTCGTTGTCAGCAAGATGCGGGTGGCCGGACTGGGCACCGGGCGCTAAGACCATGACTCATGCGTCGGCGCTGACCGCGCCGACGCATGGCCGCTGGACCGGTGGGAGGGCGCAAGCGATGACCAAAGCGCCCAAGCTGCGCCTCGGGCGCGTCGAGTGGCTGTTGCTGATCGCCCTCTCGGTGCTGTGGGGCGGCTCGTTCTTTTTCGTCGAGGTCGCGCTGACCGACCTGCCGCCCCTGACGGTGGTGTTCGGGCGGGTCGGCGTGGCGGCGATCGTATTGCTCGGCTATGTGCTGGCGACCGGCCGAACGATCCCGGCGTCACCGCGCCTGTGGCTGGGCTTCCTGGCGATGGGCGCGCTCAACGGGCTGATCCCCTACACGCTGATCGTCTGGGGCCAGGTGCGCATCGACAGCGGGCTGGCGGCGATCCTGATCGCCATGACGCCGCTGTTCACGGTGCTGCTGGCCGCCCGGCTGACCAGCGAGGAGCCGCTGACCCTGCCCCGCATCGGCGGTGTGGCGTTGGGCGTCGTCGGCGTCGGTTTCCTCGTCGGGCCCGACGCGTTGCGCGGCCTGAGCGCGGCCGAGGTCGGCCAGGGCGCAGTGCTGCTGGCCGCCCTGTCCTACGCCTGCGCCGGCATCTATGGGCGGCGCAGCATGCGCGGCGTCTCGCCGATCGTCGCCGCGACCGGCCAGATCACCGCGTCGACGGTACTGGTCGCGCCGCTCGCACTGATCGTCGATCGGCCCTGGACGCTCGAGCCCGGTCTGGCGACGGCGGGCGCAATCCTGGGCATCGCCGTGCTGAGCACAGCGGTCGCGTATTTGATCTATTTCCGCGTGCTCGCCACCGCCGGTGCGACGAACGTCCTGCTCGTCACGTTCCTGCAGCCGATCGGCGCGCTGGCGCTCGGCGCCCTGGTGCTGGGCGAGGCGCTGAGTTGGAACCGGTTCGCCGGCATGGCATTGATCTTCGCCGGCATCGCCGCCATGGACGGCCGCCCGTTGCGGCTCGTCAGCCGCCGCTGAGGCGCCGCTCAGCCGGCCGCTGCCGCGGTGCGCCGGGCCGAACGCTGGACGACGCCGGCCCAATTCGTCGCCGATAGGAGGTGGTTGTAGACCGGCGCCAACCAGCCGCGGCGGCGCCACTCGAGAAAGACCTCGTCCGGCAGCTTGTCGAAGCGCTCCCGATCGACGACCCGATAGCCCTTGAACTCGAGCCGCCGGCCGCCCGGCAGTTTCATCTCGGTCGTGTCCGAGACCAGCAGGTCGTGCGCCGCCAGCGCCTCGACGAACAGCCGCGTCGCGTCGTGCTGGGTGTGGAAGGCGCGGCAGAAATCCATCGCCTGATTCGTCAGGTCGGTTGCCGCGCCGGCGTCGTCGAACAAGCGCCGCGGGCCATCGGCGACGATCAGGCCGGACTCGGCATCGAAGCAGAGGATGAACTGCTTCTGCTGCGTGTTCTCCATGAGGATGAACGGGAAGCGTCGGACGTAGGCCGGCACGTAGCTCCCGGCCTCCCAGCCATTGTCGGCGTCGACAAAGCCGTTGACCTTGCCGCCGACGCCGCAGATGGCCACCGGCAGATGCGGCGGCTGCTCGGCGAAGACGATGGGATAGGTGCGTTGGGCCAGGGCGAACTCGACCGCGTTGAGCGGGATCGCACCGGCGCCGGCGGCGAAGCCATAACTCATCGGTTCACGCAGGCCCCAGCCCTTGTGTACAGTGGCATCGAGTGGCTGCGGCTTGCCGTAGAACAGCGGCAGACCGGTCACGCCGGCGGCTTCGGCCGGCAGTTGGCCGCCGTTGCCTGGCGGCCCGGTGCCTGAGGAGGTTTGATCTGCCATGCGTCGACTCCGCTCTGCGACCGACCCGCGATGACCGCCGAGCAGTTCATGCGCCGGGCGATCGCCCTCAGCGATGATGCGGTCACAGCCAACCAGGGCGGCCCGTTCGGCGCCGTTGTCGTCAAGGACGGCGCCATTGTTGCCGAAGGCTCCAATCGGGTCACCAGCGCCAACGACCCGACCGGGCATGCCGAGATTGTCGCCATCCGCGAGGCCTGCCGCAAGCTCGGCACGTTCAGCCTCGCCGGCTGCGAGATCTTTACGAGCTGCGAGCCGTGCCCGATGTGCCTGGCGGCGATCTATTGGGCGCGGCTCGAGCGCATCCATTTCGCCAACACGCGCGTAGACGCCGCGGCGGTAGGCTTCGACGACGAGTTCCTCTATCGCGAGCTGGCGACGCCCGTCGCCGACCGCAAGGTGCCGATGCGCCGCCTGCTGGCCGACGAGGCCAAGGCGGTCTTCCAGGCGTGGGACGCGAAGCCGGACAAGGTCCCGTACTAGCCGGACCGGCACTGCAAAAGGATAGGGCAACATGAGCACGAAACACGGGCCGGCGGTCGCCGCGGCTGCGCTGACCGCGAAAGTGGGCAGCGGCTACCCCGCACCCTTCGACGAGGCCTGCGCAAACCGGGCGCGACGTGCCCTGGGCGACCATTTCGGGCTCTCCGACTTCGGCGTCAACCTGATGGAGCTGGCGCCCGGCGCCTGGTCGTCGCAGCGCCACTGGCACACGGCGGAGGACGAGTTCGTCTATGTGCTGACAGGCACGCCGACACTGGTGACCGATGCCGGCGAGGCCCTGCTGCAGCCCGGCATGTGCGCGGGCTTCAAGGCCGGCGTCGCGGATGGCCATCACCTCGTCAACAACAGCGACGAACCCGTGCGCTATCTGGAGGTCGGCAGCCGCAAGCCGGACGACGACGCCTACTACGCCGATATCGACATGCAATTGCTTGGCCGCAGTCGAGGCGGCAACCGCTTCACGCGCCGCAACGGCGAGCCGTATTAGGCGCGCGGCGCCGCGTGGGTCAACCGCCACGCCTTTCTGTTACAGGAACTCTTCGCCGACAGGCGGTAGCTTCGGATCATCGAGGATCTCTGGGGCGTCCTCCGGCCGCATTGCAGGAACCAGCTCTTCCAGCGTGTATCGCGGGGGCTCGGCGTCGACAGGCAAATCGCCATCTTCGGACATGAGGGAGTATCCCGGCGCCTACTAGGGGAACTGGCAGGCGTCGGCGGTGACGCTGACGAAGGAGCGGTCGCCGGCAACCAGGCCGAAGCGGTATTCGACACCGTCGACGACCATGGCGTGCTGCAGCGGCAGCAGGCCGCGGGTTTCGCTGGTCGCCCCGCCGATGTGGGTAAAGCGGGCAACGACCTCCTGCCCCGGGTCGAACCAGGCCTCCGGCGCGCCGGCGGCGCTGCGGGCCGACACACCCTGGGCCGTCACGGTAACGGTGTTGTCGGCGAACGAAACGGAGTCGTTGGCGCCGCCGAAGATCGGCGTCTGGACGATGAAACGCCGCGTCACGGGGTCGGTGACGCAGGTCGGTTCCTCCTCCGCCTCGGAAACGATGAAGGCCAGCCGGCCGATCGAAATCCCCTCGTCCCGACGCTGGCGAACGAGGTCCAGGATGGCCTGCTCCGTATCGCCGGGGACCTCCCGCTCGTAGCGCTGGCGCCACTGTGCGACGTCGGCGTGGGCCTGCCGCACGGCCGCCTCGAGACCGGCCATCTCGGTCCGCAGGGTCGCGTTCTCCTCCCTCAGATTACCGATTTGCTGCTCCAGGACGACGACCTCCTCGCGCGCCAGCTTCTCGCCGCCGATATAGGCGAAATAGCCAGCGCCGCCGATGATCGCCAGGACCAAGACCCAGCGGACCAGCCCCCATGCAACGCTCTGATTACGCCGGCGCGGCATCTGCGAACCTCATCGTCACGACTTTGGTCAAGATAACCACCAGCGGCCATCAGGTCACTAGTTCAGTGTTTCCGAGGATCGAATCATATCAGGCGGCCTCGTTTAGTTTGTAGGACCAGGTGTGGACGACGGGGATGTCCCGGGCTCTGTTGAAAAGCTGAAGTAGGCGTCGTCCGCCTGGAGCCGCTAGGCTCTGGGTGCTGATTCCATCAAGGAGAACGACGCCATGACCAAGACTACACGCAACGACCGTTCCTCGGAACCATCCTGTCGGCTCTTGCCATCGATGCCGGAGGCCTTCGACGATCTGCGCATGAGCGTCGATCGCTTCTGCCTTTTGGCGGGCCTCGAGTCTTTGAACGAGATGATGTCGGCGGACGCGGAAGCCTTGTGCGGTTCGCGCCACGCCCGCTCGGGCGAGCGCAAGGGCCATCGATGGGGCACGACCCGGAGCGAGATCGCCTACCACGGCGGCAAAGTGAAGGTCGAGCGCCCTCGGGTGCGGGACTTCGCGGGTCGGGAGATGAGCCTGCCGAGTTGGGAGCTGCTGTCGGAACCCGAACTCTTGCAAGCCTGGGCGATGAATCTGATGGTGATCAACGTCTCGACCCGCAAGTATGCCCGCGCGGTGCGCCCGCCGGACGATGCGGGCGGCGATCTGCCGGCGGCATCGGGTGACGCAACCTCGAAGTCGGCGGTCTCGCGCCGTTTCGTGGCGTTGACGCGAAGCAAGCTGAAGGCCTGGCTGGCGAGCCCGCTCGACGATCTCGATCTCGTGGTGCTCCAGATCGACGGGCTCCATGTCGGCGATCACCTGATGGTGGCGGCGATCGGCATCGACACCGGCGGCGCGAAGCACGTGCTGGGCCTGGCCGAGGGCGCGACGGAGAACGCGGCCACGGTGCAAGCCATGCTCGACAACCTGATCGAGCGCGGTCTCGATCCCGAACGGCCTCGGCTCTACATCGTCGACGGCGCCAAGGCGCTCTCGAAGGCGATCCGGCGGACCTTCGGGCGGGCGGCGGCCCTCCAGCGCTGCCAGGTGCACAAGGGGCGCAACATCACGGACCGGCTGGACGAGAGCCTCCATGCCGGCGTCAGGAAGGTCTTGCGGCAGGCCTGGCAGCAGGACGACGCGGCCAAGGCCGAACGGCTCTTGCGCAACCTCGCCCGCCGTCTGGAGCATGACGCACCCGGCGTCTCGGGCTCGATCCTGGAGGGCCTGGACGAGATCCTGACGGTGATCCGGCTCGGCCTCCCGCCGCAACTTCGACGCTCGCTGGCTTGCACCAACGCCATCGAGAACGCGATCGGCACCGTCCGGACGGTGCAGCGGAACGTCAAGCGCTGGCGCAACGCCGAGATGGCGCTGCGTTGGACCGCCGCCGGCCTCTTGGAGGCGCAAAAGACCTTCCGCCGCCTCAAGGCCTACCGCCAGCTCCCCATCCTCGACGCCGCCCTGCGGGAGGCGGTGAGAAAGGCCGGAGCAAAGTCCGTCATTGAAGACATCGAGGTGGCCGCGTAGCCTCTCGATCAGAAGATGCCTATCTCGCACTTTTCAACATTGGGTGGGACATCGCCCAGCTCATGAAACGAGTCCCATAAACGTGCCGTTGTCGCTTCGTCGAACTCGGTCAAGTCCAAAGGCAGTTCAAGCTCGTAGTTCTGCCCCAGATAGCGCATTTCCATGGCCCGGGAGACCTGAATATCGACGGTGTAGCCTTGCGCCGTCAGCTCATCGACACCGCTGGCGACGAGTTCGCGCAAGGCGGTGTTGGCGCGCCCGTGGTCGAAGTTTCGCGAGGTCAGCTGGACGGTTCGATGCCGGTCGACGCGGGCGTCGGTCATGATGAAGCCATACGCCGAGAACTGGCCCGGATGGTTGGGGATCAGGCCGCTGCTGATGCCCGCCTCGTGCATCAAGTCGCCGCAATGCAGCGGACCGGCACCGCCGAAGGCGAGCAGCGTGAAGTCACGGGGATCCAGCCCACGCTCGATCAGCACGGCCCGCAACGCGCCGACCATGTTGGTGTTGGCGATGCGGATGATCGACAGTGCGGTCTCTTCCAGCTCCTGACCAATCTCTTTGCCGAGAGCACCGACCGCGGTCCGTGCCGCGCCGACATCGAGGGACATGGCGCCGCCGAGGAAGCTCTCGGGATTGATCCGACCGAGGACGACATTGGCATCGGTCACCGTCGTTGCGGTACCGCCCTTGCCGTAGCACGCCGGACCCGGATCGGCCCCGGCACTTTGTGGACCAACCCGCAGCATGCCGCCCTTGTCGATCCAGGCGATCGAACCGCCACCGGCGCCGATCGTGCGGATGTCGATCATCGGTATCTGAATCGGCAGGCCCCATTCGACCTCGAAACTCGTGGTGAAATTCTCGGCGCCGTCGATCACCGTCGAGCAATCGGTCGAGGTGCCGCCCATGTCGATTGTGACCAGGTTCTTCAGCGACGCCAGTTGGGCTAGGTGCTTGGCGCCGATTACGCCGCCGCTCGGGCCCGAAACCGCCATGTGGATCGGCGCCACCGCCGCGCCGTCGAGCGTCATCTCGCCGCCGTTCGATTTGATCACAACCACTTTGTCGGCGAGTCCGGCGGTCGCCAGGCGCTCGCTCATGCGCTCCAGGTAGCGGCCGACACTCGGCCGCAGATACGCGTCGGCGATCGTCGTCGAGGCGCGTTCATACTCCTTCCAGCGTGGCAACACGTCGTAGGAGATCGAAACCGGGACGCCCGGCAGTTCCTCGTCCAGGATTTGCCGCGTCCGCTGCTCGTGCGCGGGGTTGAAGAAGGAGAACAGAAAGTTCACGGCCACCGCCTCGATCTCGCCGCCGGCGCGCAGAGCGCGGGCGAGTTCCCGCACTTGCCCCTCGTCCAAGGCCTGCACGACCTTGCCGTCTCGGTCCACCCGCTCCGTCACGTCGAGACAATGTCGGCGCTCGACCAACGGGGGGGATGTCCCGGGCTCTGTTGAAAAGCTGAAGTAGGCGTCGTCCGCCTGGAGCCGCTAGGCTCTGGGTGCTGATTCCATCAAGGAGAACGACGCCATGACCAAGACTACACGCAACGACCGTTCCTCGGAACCATCCTGTCGGCTCTTGCCATCGATGCCGGAGGCCTTCGACGATCTGCGCATGAGCGTCGATCGCTTCTGCCTTTTGGCGGGCCTCGAGTCTTTGAACGAGATGATGTCGGCGGACGCGGAAGCCTTGTGCGGTTCGCGCCACGCCCGCTCGGGCGAGCGCAAGGGCCATCGATGGGGCACGACCCGGAGCGAGATCGCCTACCACGGCGGCAAAGTGAAGGTCGAGCGCCCTCGGGTGCGGGACTTCGCGGGTCGGGAGATGAGCCTGCCGAGTTGGGAGCTGCTGTCGGAACCCGAACTCTTGCAAGCCTGGGCGATGAATCTGATGGTGATCAACGTCTCGACCCGCAAGTATGCCCGCGCGGTGCGCCCGCCGGACGATGCGGGCGGCGATCTGCCGGCGGCATCGGGTGACGCAACCTCGAAGTCGGCGGTCTCGCGCCGTTTCGTGGCGTTGACGCGAAGCAAGCTGAAGGCCTGGCTGGCGAGCCCGCTCGACGATCTCGATCTCGTGGTGCTCCAGATCGACGGGCTCCATGTCGGCGATCACCTGATGGTGGCGGCGATCGGCATCGACACCGGCGGCGCGAAGCACGTGCTGGGCCTGGCCGAGGGCGCGACGGAGAACGCGGCCACGGTGCAAGCCATGCTCGACAACCTGATCGAGCGCGGTCTCGATCCCGAACGGCCTCGGCTCTACATCGTCGACGGCGCCAAGGCGCTCTCGAAGGCGATCCGGCGGACCTTCGGGCGGGCGGCGGCCCTCCAGCGCTGCCAGGTGCACAAGGGGCGCAACATCACGGACCGGCTGGACGAGAGCCTCCATGCCGGCGTCAGGAAGGTCTTGCGGCAGGCCTGGCAGCAGGACGACGCGGCCAAGGCCGAACGGCTCTTGCGCAACCTCGCCCGCCGTCTGGAGCATGACGCACCCGGCGTCTCGGGCTCGATCCTGGAGGGCCTGGACGAGATCCTGACGGTGATCCGGCTCGGCCTCCCGCCGCAACTTCGACGCTCGCTGGCTTGCACCAACGCCATCGAGAACGCGATCGGCACCGTCCGGACGGTGCAGCGGAACGTCAAGCGCTGGCGCAACGCCGAGATGGCGCTGCGTTGGACCGCCGCCGGCCTCTTGGAGGCGCAAAAGACCTTCCGCCGCCTCAAGGCCTACCGCCAGCTCCCCATCCTCGACGCCGCCCTGCGGGAGGCGGTGAGAAAGGCCGGAGCAAAGTCCGTCATTGAAGACATCGAGGTGGCCGCGTAGCCTCTCGATCAGAAGATGCCTATCTCGCACTTTTCAACATTGGGTGGGACATCGCCGTGGACGACGGGATGTCGGTTGATGTCGTCGATGGCGGCGATGATGCGGTCCTTGAGTTCCTGCTTGGAGGCGACGCGGATGTGCCGGAGCACCGAGCGAGCGAGCTTGGAGAAGAAGCCCTCGGTGAGGTTGAGCCAGGAGCCGTGCTTGGGAGTGAAGACGAAACTGAAGCGGCCCTCTCGCTGGTCGGCGAGCCAGCCTCGGGTTTCCTTGGAGATATGCGCGGAGTGATTGTCGAGGATCAGCGTGATCGCGGTGCTCGGCGGATAGGCCGCGTCGAGGCGTTTGAGAAACGCGACGAACTCGCGCGAGCGATGGCGATCCTCGACGCTGGTGTGAACCTTGCCGGTCAGCAGATCGATGCCGGCGAGCAGGCTGATCGTACCGTGGCGGACATATTCGTGATCGCGCCCGAAGCCGGCATGGCGACCGGGCGCCGGCGGCAGGTCGGGCGCCGTCGTCCCGATCGCCTGCATGCCCGGCTTCTCGTCGTAGGAGATGATCGCCACCGCCTCGATCGGCGCCTGCGGGTTCGCCGCGGCGGCTCGCTTGAGCATTTCGACCTCGCGGTAGACACACAACACCTCGGCCATCTTCTGCTCGAACTCGGGGTCGCGGCGCTCCAGGTAGTAGCGCACCTTGTGCGGCTTCACCGCGTGCTGGTCGAGCAGCTTGCACACAGTGCCCTGGGCCAGTTTGGCAAGACACCCATGGCCTGCCGCCGGGCCGTGGGAGCGCGCATGCCGCGCCAGCAGCCGCGTCGTCCACAGCTCATGCGGATAGCCCAAGTCCTTCGCCTTGCGGCAGGCCAGATCGACCAGCCAGGCGCGCGCCGCCTCGGTGATCCGCGGCTCGCGTCCGGGCCGCGGACTGTCCGCCAAGGCCGCCATCAAGCCATGGCGCAGCGCTCGCTCGACGCAGCGCTGCACCGTCTGATGGTGAACGCCCAGCGCCCGGCCAACCGCGAAGTACGACGCATCATCGCGATAGCGCAGCAGCATGCGCGCCCGCGTCACCCGGCATGCCGCTTCCGTGCGCGACCGGGCGATCGCCCCAAGCTGCTCAACCTCTTCTTCCGTCATCCGCAAATCAACAGACCGCCGAGGCGCCGCCATGACATGTCTCCCTGCCCATACACGCCTTCACCCTACCAAATCTGGTAGGTGGTCAGGAACCCCACACAAAATGATCCGTTTCATGGAATCGATGTACTAGCCAGCGTACGCCCGAAGAGCCGTTCCAAGTCCATATCATTAGCAACCGGTCCGGATTTTTCATACCCGCGGTGCTCACGCCTGCGTGTTCTCGACCGAGTGTGTCAGTCAGAAGTAGCCGAGAGGTTCGCTGGGCTGGCTCACCCGACGCGGGAACCAAGCGTCACGATCGGACCGCTACCCCCGCAGCTCGCGGAAGACCAGGACGAACATGGCGATCCCGATGACGAAGAACAGGATCGCGATGGCCCGCTCCATGGTGTCGTGGGAGACTTTGCCCTGCAGACGCGGGCCGATCTGACCGCCGATGATGACGCCCGGGATCGTATAGGCCACCAGGTGCCACGGTACGGCGTTGACGCCGCCGGCGGCGATCAACGCCGAGATCTGCGCGAACGAAGCGGCGGCGACGACGACGATCACGGTCAGGACCGACGTGGCCGCGGCGACCGGGATCGGCAAGCGGTAAAACCCTTCCGACTTTATACGGTTCCATCCTGAAAGACCCGGTTTTCCGGGCCTTTCGCGTCTCAGATGAGGCCGTCATACGGCCTCATCCTGCTCTTTCCGGCCCTGTTCGGTGCCAATTCGGGTGCCAATTTCCGGCCGATCCCGCATCTCGACTGCCTCTGCTACACTTCTGCCCCAGGGAGGCACGCATGAAGCGACTGATTGTCGTGGCCGCGCTGGTCGTCGGGCTGGCGATGCCGGTGTTGGGGCAGGACTTCCAGGCAAGGCTTACTACGACAAGACTGCCGTAACTGATGCCTCCGACGTTGCTCGCGCGGATGGATACGAGCGCACCAAACTATCACATAGTGGGAGGAAGATATGCCCAAGTCACGTATCGCACTCGCAGCCGCTATCGCTGTGCTGCTTGGTGCGTCATCGGCGGCGGCCGGACCGTGGCGATGTCCCACCCAATGTTGAAAAGTGCGAGATAGGCATCTTCTGATCGAGAGGCTACGCGGCCACCTCGATGTCTTCAATGACGGACTTTGCTCCGGCCTTTCTCACCGCCTCCCGCAGGGCGGCGTCGAGGATGGGGAGCTGGCGGTAGGCCTTGAGGCGGCGGAAGGTCTTTTGCGCCTCCAAGAGGCCGGCGGCGGTCCAACGCAGCGCCATCTCGGCGTTGCGCCAGCGCTTGACGTTCCGCTGCACCGTCCGGACGGTGCCGATCGCGTTCTCGATGGCGTTGGTGCAAGCCAGCGAGCGTCGAAGTTGCGGCGGGAGGCCGAGCCGGATCACCGTCAGGATCTCGTCCAGGCCCTCCAGGATCGAGCCCGAGACGCCGGGTGCGTCATGCTCCAGACGGCGGGCGAGGTTGCGCAAGAGCCGTTCGGCCTTGGCCGCGTCGTCCTGCTGCCAGGCCTGCCGCAAGACCTTCCTGACGCCGGCATGGAGGCTCTCGTCCAGCCGGTCCGTGATGTTGCGCCCCTTGTGCACCTGGCAGCGCTGGAGGGCCGCCGCCCGCCCGAAGGTCCCGCCGGATCGCCTTCGAGAGCGCCTTGGCGCCGTCGACGATGTAGAGCCGAGGCCGTTCGGGATCGAGACCGCGCTCGATCAGGTTGTCGAGCATGGCTTGCACCGTGGCCGCGTTCTCCGTCGCGCCCTCGGCCAGGCCCAGCACGTGCTTCGCGCCGCCGGTGTCGATGCCGATCGCCGCCACCATCAGGTGATCGCCGACATGGAGCCCGTCGATCTGGAGCACCACGAGATCGAGATCGTCGAGCGGGCTCGCCAGCCAGGCCTTCAGCTTGCTTCGCGTCAACGCCACGAAACGGCGCGAGACCGCCGACTTCGAGGTTGCGTCACCCGATGCCGCCGGCAGATCGCCGCCCGCATCGTCCGGCGGGCGCACCGCGCGGGCATACTTGCGGGTCGAGACGTTGATCACCATCAGATTCATCGCCCAGGCTTGCAAGAGTTCGGGTTCCGACAGCAGCTCCCAACTCGGCAGGCTCATCTCCCGACCCGCGAAGTCCCGCACCCGAGGGCGCTCGACCTTCACTTTGCCGCCGTGGTAGGCGATCTCGCTCCGGGTCGTGCCCCATCGATGGCCCTTGCGCTCGCCCGAGCGGGCGTGGCGCGAACCGCACAAGGCTTCCGCGTCCGCCGACATCATCTCGTTCAAAGACTCGAGGCCCGCCAAAAGGCAGAAGCGATCGACGCTCATGCGCAGATCGTCGAAGGCCTCCGGCATCGATGGCAAGAGCCGACAGGATGGTTCCGAGGAACGGTCGTTGCGTGTAGTCTTGGTCATGGCGTCGTTCTCCTTGATGGAATCAGCACCCAGAGCCTAGCGGCTCCAGGCGGACGACGCCTACTTCAGCTTTTCAACAGAGCCCGGGACATCCCCCGGACCGTTGCACGATGCGGTCAGGGATGGCGACGTCGCCAGATTGCAAGAGTTGATCGGAGCCGGTGAAGACCTGGCAGCCCAGGACAAGTTCGTCGGTACGGCGCTCCATTGGGCGGCGCTCAAGGGTGACGCCGAGGCCGCACGGCTCCTTATTGGCGCAGGTGCCGACGTGAACTGGCAGAAGACTGGCGACCGACAAACTGCGCTGCACATTGCTGCCGAGCGTGGCAGCGTCGGGGTGGCGACCGTACTTGTTGAAGCGGACTGCCTGGCCAAGGACCGGGACGCCTTGCTGAGCTTCTACGACTTCCCCGCCGAGCATTGGAAGCATGTGCGGACGACGAACCCCATCGAGAGCACCTTCGCCACGGTTCGCCTTCGCACCTATCGGACCAAGGGTTGCCTGTCACGCAAGACGGCGATGGCCATGGTCTTCAAGCTTTGCCAGGGGGCCAGCAAGAAATGGCGGAGGCTCAATGGATCAGATCAGTTCGCCGAGATCATTCGAGGCGTCAAATTCGTGAATGGAGAACGCCAGGATCGCGCCGCCGCATGACAAACCCATACACAACTTTTGACAATAGCTCTCCAGACGAAGGTGAAGATGAGCACGGCCAACGCCGCCAGCGCCGGGCGGATCAGCGGCACGACGATCCTGGCGAAGATATGGAACTCACTGGCGCCCTCGACCCGCGCTGCCTCGAACAGCTCATGGGGCAGCGCCTTTATGAAGTTGCGCAGGAACAGCATGCAGAAGCCGGTCTGAAAGGCCACGTGAAAGAGAATGAGGCCGAGATGCGTGTCGAA
>CBDHDN010000030.1:0-55996 GCA_965261585.1 Alphaproteobacteria bacterium | reverse complement strand
CGGTGAGCTCGTCACGCGTCGCCTCAAACAGCCGGGGTCGCGCCAGCAGCTTGGTGATGATCGCCAGTTCCGCCGCGAACGTGCCGTCGCCGACCGGCGGCGGCTCACCGGCATCGCCATCCGGCTCTTGGGCTTCCTCTTCCTCTTCCTCTTCCTCTTCCTCTTCCTCCTCGTCTCCCTCCTCTTCGACCTCTTCCCGCCGCGGCGCGAGCAGGTCGTCCCAATCCGCCCCGGCCGCCGCAACCTTAGCGACAACCGCTGCGCGCGGCGGCCAGCGCCTCGGCGTCGTCGGCGCTGGCGAGTTGCTTCAGATCCTGGATCACAGCGTCACGGTCAAGGTCCGCCATCGCCCCTTCCTTCCGATCGAGTTGCGCGAACAAGTTATGCAGGCGCGCGCCGCGATGCAAACCTTTGGGCCGACCCGGTAGGGCGCTGGAATTGTCTCGCCGAAGTCGGTAACGAACATTTTCTTCTCACGGCGGCAGACAATTGGCCAAAGTCTTGGTAAATTAGAATAATACGGTTTGCCCTAGAGGCATGATCAGCCATCTTGGCATGTTTGCGTACGAAAGGGTTGGGGAAGCATGAGGTACAGATCACCGCACGGCATACCGAGCTACGTTGCCAGCGGCCGTGAACGCCTGCAGGAGCTGGCGAAGCTCCTTGAAACGACCCCGCACGATCAGCTTACCTTCACGCGGTGGTTCGGTGACGGCAAGGGCTGTGCGGTCGGGCTGGCCGCCGCCTACAATCCCTGGTTCAAGGCCCAGGGCCTGCGGTTGGAGTTCAAGGACAGCCTGAAGGACTGCCGCCCGGTCTATCGCGGCAAGACCGATTGGCGCGCTGTCGCCATGTTCTTCGAGATCGACGTTGCCGCGGCGCGGCAGTTGTTTGACCGCGAGGGCTATGACCACAAACCTGCGCCCCCGGCCTGAAAAGGTTGCTGCGGAGATTCGCGCCTCCTGGCGCAAGATGCGCGGGTGCTGGTGATAGCCTAGTACCGGGAATCACAAATCGCGATGACGTGGTTTGAGCCTCTTCTGATGGATGTTGGTGCTGACCCAACGGAAAGGCTTGGCGGTCTTGTTGTGGGCGTGGATGAAGGCATCGATGGCGTCCCTGAGTTGTCGGGGCGAAGTGAAGCTGGCGCCGTGCAGGGCGGCGCGGCTGAGGATCGAGAACCAGATCTCGATCTGGTTGAGCCAGCTGGCGTAGTTGGGCGTGAAGTGGAAGTGGACATGGGGATGCGCCTTGAGCCAGCGGTCGCGCTTGGGCTTGTGGGTGTTCAGGTTGTCGAGAACGACATGGATCTCGCGGTCGGGATAGGCGGCCACCACGCGGTTCATGAAGTCGAGGAACTCACGGCGGCGCCGCCGTTCGTAGTGTCCGGCCTGAACCTCGCCGCTGGCGACGTTGAGAGCGGCAAACAGCGTCGTCGTGCCGTGTCGCTTATAGGTGTGGCCATGGCCGATCAGGGCGCGCCCGTTCGGCAGCTTCAGATAGCCCTGGGCGCGCTCCAGCGCCTGGATGTGCGGCTTCTCGTCGACCGCCAGCACGATGGCGTCCTCCGGCGGGTGCAAGTAGAGGCCGACGATCTCGGCCGCCTTGGGGACGAACTCGGGATCGTTGCTCTGGCACCAGGATTTACGGCCGGCCAGGTCGATCTTTTGCCGGCGCAGGAAGCGCCAGATGTACTGGTCCGACACATCGCCCAGCGCCCGGGCCAGCAGTGGCGCCGTCCAGCGAGCGAAGCCGGCGGGCGGCGGCTCGTCCAACTGCGCCAGGATGCGCCGGCCCGTCTCGGCCGTGTAGATCGGCGTCGCCCCCGGCCGCGCTCGATCCGACAGCCCGGCCAGCCGTTCCGCCGCGAAGCGCGTGCGCCAGCGGCTGACCCGCCCCGGCCAGGTGCCAAGCGCCGCCGCAATGGAGCGCGTCAAGCGGCCGTCCGCCGCCAACAACACCATGCGGGCGCGCTCGCTCACGCCCTGTTCCGTCTTCGGAGATCGGACCATGCTCTCAAGCACCGCCCGCTCCTCCTCCGTCAATATGATCGGAGTCGCGTCCTGGATGTTCATCCATCCTTTGAATCACGACTCCGCCGCCAGCGATAGCCGGTACTAGTGGTCTGATCCTCCCCGAGCGTCAGGTAGTGCGGCGGTCGCGGAGCACAAGTATCAGTAGATATTAACGAATTCTTAACCATTCCGGATCACGGTACGGTACCCGCAACAACGTACCGGAGGTGGGATGTTTTTCCGCCAAGGGACCAACGGCCTCCCGGAGCGCTAGTGGCATCGCAGGAAAATGCCACAAGCAACTGTTCTGGCTGTAAAGCCGCAGCCAAAAACTGCAAGTGAGACGGGAAATGTCGGTTTATCACCGCACGATCGAAATTGACGGCGAGGTCGCCGGCCACGCCATCAGCCTGGACAAGCGCTTCGTCTTCTACAGCGCGCTGCCGTTTCTTAAGGCCCTCGACGGTGAGCGCTTCGAAAGCCTCGCCGAGATGCGCGAAGCGGTCGAGGCAGCGTTCGCGGCGCAAGACGTGACTTCAGCCGCCGCCTAGTGCACCGACTCAGTCAGAGCCGTCACCGTGGAAATCTGATTCCGAATACAAAACAACGGGTTGCTCCAGCGCACGGTGAATCATTTGTCTGGATCTGTGCACTAGGTTGACGGCCGCACCCCTGCCGGGGGCGCCCCTGCCGGGTGCTGCCGGGAGGCTCAGTGAGAAGCGCCACGCCGGGCGCGTATGTTCTTTTTTGTTAGTTGAATCAGGCTGTTCGCATGACCTGCGGACTTGACAATCTGCTGTCGAGGTACCAGAACAAAAGCAGAACAGCGCGAGGCATCCCATGGCCTTATCCGACACCCTAGTCAAGCTGCGTCACCGTATCGCCGCCATCGAAGGCGGCGGACCGCGGCAGCAATGCCCTGCTAAGCCGCTTGCGTTCGGGCTGCCTGCAATCGATGCGCACTTGCCGTGGCCGGGTCTGCCCTGCGCCCGCCGTCCATGAGGTTGTCGACGGGGGGCGCGCTGTCCGGGTCGGCGCCGGGTCGGCCATGGGGGCGGCGCCGCGACGGCGTTCACGGCCGCCCTGCTGGGGCGCCGGCAACGCGAGACCGGCCGGCCGGTGTTCTGGATCGCCGCGCAGGAGAGCTTGTGCGGCCACGGTCTGGCCGCCTATGGCCTGGCGACGGACGCGCTGATCCTGGTGCGGGCGACCAGCCCCGTGGATGCCCTATGGGCCATGGAGGAGGCGCTGCGCGAACCCGGCGTCGGCGCCGTCGTCGGGGAGATTGCCGAACTCGGGCTGACGGCCAGCCGCCGCCTGCAGCTGGCGGCGGAGGTCGGCGGCGTGACCGGCATCCTGCTGCGGTCCGAACCGGCTGAGGTGGCCGCATCGCCGAACGCGGCAACCGAGAAGCCTCAGGCATCGCCCAGTGCCTGCGTTACGCGCTGGCGCGTCCGCGCGGCGGCCAGCGGTCCGGCGCGGCCGACCCATGTGGTGGGACCGGCGCGCTGGCAGGTGGAGCTGTTGCGCTGTCGCGGTGGTACGCCGCGGCAGTGGCTCGTGGAGTGGGATGATGCGACGTGTGGTTTCGCTCTGGCTGCCCCGTTTCCCGACCGACCGGCTGTGCCGGCAGCGGGACGCACCGGCGCCACGCAATGGCCAACGCCGCGACGATTGGCGGGCTGAGCCGCTCGTCACCGTCGCCGTCCCAGGCACCCCCCCGGGCGCCCGCCCAGGCGCCCGGGGGGGTGTCCCGGCGGAGGTCCTGGACGGCGCGCGCGGCGCTGGTGGCCCCGGCGGCAATGGGGCGGGACAGCGGCTCATCGCCGTCAATCAGGCCGCCGCGCTGGCCGGGATTTCGCCGGGCCAGGCATTGGCCGACGCGCGCGCCCTGGAGCCGGCCCTGCTGGTCGTCGACGCCGCGCTGGCCGCCGATGCACGCGCGCTGACGGCGCTCGCCGACTGGTGCGGGCGCTACAGCCCCTGGACGGCGCCGAGCGGGCTCGAAGCCGGCGGCGCCGGCGGCGTCTGGCTCGACGTCACCGGTTGCGCCCACCTGTTCGGCGGCGAGGCGGCGCTGCTTGCCGATCTGCTGCGCCGGATCCGCGCCACCGGGTACACCGCGCAAGCCGGCCATCGCTGACACGCCCGGCGCGGCCTGGGCCGTGGCTCGCTTCGGCGAGGACGCCGGCATCGGCCCGCTGGGCGCGATCGTCCCGCCGGACGCGATCGTCCCGCCGGGCGACCAGGCGGCGGTGCTGGCCGCCCTGCCCGTCGCCGCGTTGCGCCTGACGCCGGCCCAGCGCGAGGACCTCGACCGTCTGGGGCTGCGCCGCATCGGTGCGTTGCTGGCGCTGCCCACGCGCCGGCCTGGCGGCGCGCTTCGGCAACGCCCTGCCGCGGCGCCTGGACCAGGCGCTGGGCCATGTCGACGAGCCGATCTCGCCACGCCGGCCGGCGCCGGTCCTGCACCTGCGGCTGGCGTTTCCCGAGCCGGTGGCCCAGCTCGACGCCGTCAAGGAAGCGGCACGGCGCCTGCTCGCGGCCATGGATCAGCGGCTGGAGGCCACCGGCCGCGGCGCCCGGCGGCTCGAGCTGGCGCTCTATCGCACCTCCGGCCAGGTCGACACCGTGGCCGCCGGCACCAGCCGGCCGAGCCGCGCCCCCGACCATCTGATGCGCCTGTTGGCCGAGCAGCTCGACCGGCTGCCGGAGACCGGCGCGCTGGATAGTCTGGTCGATCTGGCGATCCTGGCCGTCCAGCGCAGCGAGCCGCTGACCGCGGCCCAGGATGCGTTTGCCGACGACCCGGCCAGGCGCGGCGCCGACCCCGCGGCCCTGGCGGCGCTGGTCGACCGCCTGAGCAGCCGCCTCGGTGCCGCCAGCGTCATCCAGCTGCAGGGCGCGCGAAAGTCATGTGCCCGAGCGGGCCCAGGTCGCCGTCCCGGCACCGGCACGGCCCCTTGGGGGCAACGCCGTCGCCGGCCCGCTTGCCGCCGCCCCCCCCGGCCCCACGGCACCGCGGCCGCCCCGCCTGTTGCCGCGGCCGGAGCTTGTCACCGCCGTGGCTCCGGTGCCAGACGATCCGCCGGTGCTGTTCCGCTGGCGTGGCCGCGTGCATCGCGTCGTCCGCGCCGATGGGCCCGAACGGATCGGCCCGGAATGGTGGCGCACCGCCGCCGACACCATGACCCGCGATTACTACCGGATCGAGGACACCCAGGGGCAGCGCTTCTGGCTCTACCGCCACGGGCTCTACCGGCCCGGCTCGGAGGGAGGGGGCGCCGCAGCGCCGCAATGGTACCTGCACGGCCTCTTCGGGTGACGGCGATGTGTGGTTATGTCGAGCTTCAGGTCACCACGAACTTCACGTTCCTGCGTGGCGCCTCGCACCCGGAGGAGCTGGCCCAGGCGGCCGCGCACCTGGGCCACGCCGCCGTCGCGATCACCGACCGCAACACGCTGGCCGGCGTCGTGCGTGCCCATGTCGCCGCCAAGCAGGCCGGCATCCGCCTGGTCGTCGGCGCGCACCTGGCGTGCGAGGACGGCCCGCCGCTGCTGTGCCTGCCGACCGACCGGGCCGCCTATGCCCGCCTCACCCGCCTGCTGACCCTAGGCAAGCGGCGGGTCGAGAAGGCCCAGTGCCGGCTGTTCCGCGCCGATGTCGTTTCGTATGGCGAGGGGCAGCTGTTCATCGTCCTCCCGCCCGATGCGCCCGACGAGGCTTTCGTCAATCACCTCAAGGAATTCGCCGCCGCCTTTAAGGGTCGTTGTTACCTGGCTGCGTGGCACCGTTATGGCGGCGGCGACAGCCGGCGGCTGGCCGCCCTCGCCGCTCTGGCCGCCGCCTGCGGGACGCCGCTTGTCGCCACCAACGACGTCCACGCCCACGCGGCCAACCGGCGGCCGCTACAGGACGTGCTGACCTGCATCCGCGAGCACTGCACGATCGGCGACGCCGGCTATCGCCTGGCCGCCAATGCCGAGCGCCACCTGAAGCCGGCCGACGAGATGTGGCGGCTGTTCCGTGGGTATGAGGACGCGGTTGCCCGCACGGTCGAGATTGCCGAACGCTGCACCTTCAGCCTCGACGAGTTGCGCTACGAGTATGGCGCCGATTTGGTGCCCGACGGCCGCACGCCCGACGAGGAGCTGGCGCGCCTCGCTTGGGAGGGCGCGCGCGAGCGCTACCCGGACGGCCTGCCGGACAAGGTGCGCGGCCTCGTCGAGTACGAGCTCGCGCTGATCGCCGAGCTCGCCTACGCGCCCTATTTCCTGACGGTCCACGACATCGTCCGCTTCGCCCGCAGCCAGGGCATTCTGTGCCAAGGCCGCGGCTCGGCCGCCAACTCCGCCGTCTGCTATTGCCTCGCCATCACCGCGGTCGACCCGTCACGGCTCGATCTGCTGTTCGAGCGCTTTGTCTCGGCCGAACGCAACGAGCCGCCCGACATCGACGTCGACTTCGAGCATGAGCGCCGCGAGGAGGTCATCCAGTACATCTATGCGAAGTACGGCCGCGACCGCGCCGCTCTGGCGGCGACGGTGATCAGCTATCGCGCCCGCAGCGCCGTGCGCGAGGTCGGCAAGGCCATGGGGCTGAGCGAGGACACGGTCGGCGCGCTGGCCGGCCAGGTCTGGGGCTGGTCGAGCGAGGGCGTGCCGGAGGAGACGGTGCGCGGCCTCGGCCTCGACCCGGCGGACCCGAACCCTGGCGTTGACGCTCAAGCTGACGCAAGAGCTGATCGGCTTTCCCCGGCATCTGAGCCAGCATGTCGGCGGCTTCATCATCACCAAGGGAAGGCTCGACGATCTGGTGCCGATCGAGAACGCGGCGATGGCGGACCGCACGGTCGTCGAATGGGACAAGGACGACCTGGCCGCCACCGGCATCCTCAAGATCGACGTGCTGGCGCTCGGCATGCTGACCTGCGTGCGCAAGGGCTTCGACTTGCTGGCCCGGCATTACGACCGCCGCCTCGACCTGGCGACGACGCCGGCCGAGGATCCGCGCGTCTACGACATGCTGTGCCGGGCCGACAGCCTGGGCGTGTTCCAGGTCGAGAGCCGGGCCCAGATGGCGTTCCTGCCGCGCATGAAGCCGCGCAACTTCTACGACCTGGTGATCGAGGTGGCGATCGTGCGGCCCGGTCCGATCCAGGGCGACATGGTCCACCCCTACCTGCGCCGCCGCAACGGCGAGGAGCGCGTGACGTTCCCGTCCAAGGCGCTGGAAGACGTGCTCGGCAAGACCCTGGGCGTGCCCTTGTTCCAGGAGCAGGCGATGAAGATCGCCATCGTCGCCGGCGGCTTCACGCCCAGCGAGTCCGATGGCCTGCGCCGCGCCATGGCGACGTTCCGGCGTGTTGGCACGATCCATTCGTTCCGCGAGAAGCTGATCAAGGGCATGATCGAACGCGGCTACGAGCAGGACTTCGCCGAGCGCTGCTTCCGCCAGATCGAAGGCTTCGGCGAATACGGCTTCCCCGAGAGCCATGCCGCCAGCTTTGCGTTGCTGGTCTATGTCTCGGCCTGGATCAAGTGCCACTACGCGGACGTGTTTCGCCTGCGCCCTGCTCAACAGCCAGCCCATGGGCTTTTACGCGCCGGCCCAGATCGTGCGCGACGCCCGCGACCACGGCATCACCGTGCGCGGCGTCGACGTCAACCACAGCGACTGGGACTGCACGCTGGAGCCGGACCCCACGAACAAGGGTCACCGCGCCCTGCGTCTGGGCTTTCGCGAGGTCAAGGGGCTGCGCGAGGAGGACGCCCGGCGCATCGTCGCCGCCCGCGGCGACGGCTACACCGACGTGCGCGCGCTGTGGCGCGGCGCCGGCGTCGGCGGGGCGGTGCTGGAGCGGCTGGCCAAGGCCGATGCGTTCGCCTCGCTGGGCCTCAACCGGCGTGCCGGCCTGTGGGCCGTGAAGGGGCTTGGCGAGCCGCCGCTGCCGCTGTTCGGCTTGGCCGAGGCGGCACCGCCGCCGGCGTTCGCCACACCGGAGCCCGATGTCACGCTGCCGCTGGAGAGCGATGGCGAGGCCATGGCCAACGACTACGCGACGATCCGCATGTCGTTGAAGCACCACCCGCTGAAGCTGCTGCGCCAGGAGATGGCGGCACGCCGCGCCGTGCCCAACAAGACGTTACTGACGCGCCGGCTCGGTCGCGTCGTCGTCGCCGGGCTGGTGCTGGTGCGCCAACGCCCGGGCACCGCCAAGGGTGTCATCTTCATGACCCTCGAGGACGAGACCGGCGTCGCCAACATCGTTGTCTGGAAGGACACGTTCGAGCGCTACCGCAAGACCATCCTCAAGGCCCGCCTGGTGCTGATCAAGGGCACGCTGCAGCGCCAGGGCATCGTCACCCATGTCATCGCCGACCACATCGTCGATGCGTCCGACCGCCTCGATGCGCTCGCCGCCGGCCGCGTCGAGCCGGCGACCGCCCCCGCCGACGAGGTCAAGCGCCAATCCCGCCCCGACCCGCGCGAGGCCGCACACGCCCGCCGCATCCGCATCGACTCCCGGGACTTTCACTGAGTCATGGATGTCTCGCCCCGCCCGGCTCACGACTTTATTGTGACCCTAATCTTTTCGAGGCTCCGCCCGCGCGGGCCAAAGCTCGAGGCAGCCCTCCAGCAGATTTGCTAATTAGAGGGACCGCTCTGATAATTCACGGTTACAAATGCCGGACTGGGTTGCAAAAACGCTCGGAATTCTAAATGCGCTCAGCGGATGGGTGCTACTTGCGCTAACTGTCGCCCTTGGCATTGTCCTATTCGCGCCCGAGCGCCGCCGTCGGGACCATGAGAGCGAGATCCGTGATCTTCACGCGAAGATCGGCGAGTTGACGGTGGAGCGGGATTTTTTGTCTCGAGGGTCCGGTCGATGAGCCGGGCCGAGAGGCGAACGATGGTGATACGCGCTCACCCGGCGCTGAGCTTGAGCCGTCAATGCCGTTTGCTGTCGATCGGACGCTCCTCGCTCTATTACACGCCCAAGGGCGAGAGCCCGGAGACCCTGGCGCTGATGCGGCGCATTGATGAGTTGTTCCTGAAGTATCCGTTCTACGGCGCCCGTCAGATGGTCCGTCATCTGCGCCGCGAGGGCGTGCGCCTCGGTCGTCGCCGGGCCGGTCGTCTGATGCGCCTGATGGGGCTTCAGGCGATCTATCGGGCGCCGCGCACCAGCGATCCGCATCCCGAGCACCGGGTCTACCCCTATCTGCTCAGAGGCTTGATGATCGAGCGGGCGAACCATGTCTGGTGCGCCGACATCACCTACATCCCGGTGCGGCGCGGCTTTCTTTACCTGGCGGCGATCATGGACTGGGCCAGCCGGCATGTGCTGGCTTGGCGTCTGTCGAACACCCTGGATGCGGGCTTCTGCACAGACGCGCTCGACGAGGCGCTGGCCCGCCATAGCACGCCGGAGATCTTCAATACCGACCAGGGCAGCCAGTTCACCGGCTTCGCCTTCACCGGGCGCTTGCGGGAGGCCGGCATCCGGATCTCGATGGACGGCAGGGGCCGGTACCTGGACAACATCTTCATTGAGCGGCTGTGGCGCTCGCTCAAATACGAGGCCGTCTATCTGCGCGAGCTCGCCGACGGCTTCGAGGCCCGGCGCGTCATCGGCGAGTGGATCGACTTCTACAACACCGAGAGGCCGCACTCGGCGCTCGGGGGGAAAACGCCGGCCGAGGCCTACCGCGGCGCCCCGCCTGTGGATATGATGGACAAGCCGCTACGCGCCTTGCCCACATCCCCACAGGCGCAACAACAACGGCAAGGAGATCGATTCAAAGGGATTCTGGCGGCATGAATGACAACCGGAATACACCTTAACTGAGCCGCCAGACCGTCCGAAAAGGCGGAGCCACCTCAGTTGGTGCACTGCATTTCGGCAGTCTTCACACACTTCACTCTAAAGGGCTTTTTGAAGTGGTAGCGGGCGTACTGACACCGCTTAGCACGCCACACACAGTCCCCGATTTCGTCTGGCCCTCTCTGCCAACCTCACTGAGACACCGGCCCCCTTGGAATTACTGTAGGGCGGTGGAGGTGAATACCAATGACCGCAGAGAGAGGATCGATGACATTGCAAGAGATGGACGCTCCGGCCCTGGGGGTCGAGGAGCGTCGCGACGAGGCCCCCGGGGCCGGAGCCAGCCACGCACGGCCAACGCCGGACCCGGAGGTCGTGGCCAAGCCGAAGAGGCGCAAGTTCACCGCGCAGTATCGACTGCGGATTCTGGAGGAGGCAGAGAGCTGCACGCAGCCCGGCGAGGTGGGCCGGCTGCTTCGCCGCGAGGGGCTGTACAGCTCCCATCTGACGGAATGGCGCAGGGCGCGGCGTGAGGGGTCGCTTCAAGGCCTGACCCCGAGCAAACGCGGTCGGAAGCCCGCCGAGCGCAACCCCCTCAGCGCGAAGGTGCACGAGCTCGAGGCGAAAGTGGCTCGGCTGGAGAAGGAGCTGCACACCGCCCATACGATCCTGGACGTCCAGGGAAAAGTTGCCGGGCTGCTGGGATTCAGCCTCGAACACGGGAAGGACTGCTGATGGCCGTCCAGCCGCTCGCATCGCAGGTCGGCGTGGCGCCGGCGTGCCGAGCGCTGGGGGTGCCACGGGCTTCCTTCTACCGTCGTCAGAGGCCCGCTCTCGGGCATCAGCAGCCCCGTCCTATGCCCGCCCGGGCCCTGTGTGCGTCCGAACGCGCGCACGTCCTCGACGTGCTCGCCAGCCCGCGCTTCGTCGACCGGTCACCGGCCGAGGTCGTCGCGACGCTGCTCGATGAAGGCCAGTATCTGTGCGCCGAGCGCACGATGTACCGGATCCTGGCCGCGAACCAGCCGGTGCGAGAGCGGCGCAATCAGCGCAGTCATCCCTGCTACACCAAGCCCGAGCTGGTGGCCACGGGCCCCAACCAGACCTGGTCCTGGGATATCACCCGGCTCCGGGGGCCCAAACGCTGGACGTCCTTCTACCTCTATGTCTTGCTCGACATCTTCAGCCGCTGCGTCGTGGGCTGGATGGTTGCCGATCGGGAGAACGCCGCGCTCGCCGCGACGCTGATCGAGGAAGCCTGTCTCAAGCAAGGCATCGAGCCCCAGGTGCTCACCCTGCATTCGGACCGCGGCGCGCCGATGACCAGCAAGTGTACCGCCCAACTCCTCGCCGACCTCGGGGTCACCCGCTCTCTGAGCCGCCCCCAGGTCAGCGATGACAACCCGTTCTCCGAAGCGCAGTTCAAGACCCTGAAGTATCACCCCGGCTTCCCTGGGCGCTTCGAAGACATTACCGCCGCCATCGCCTTCTGCCGGTCGTTCTTCCCCTGGTACAACACCGAGCACCGCCATGCCGGGATCGCGATGCTCACCCCCGATGATGTCCATCATCACCGGGCACCGGATGTGCTGGCTCAGCGCGGACGTACCCTGCAAGCCGCCTGGGCCCTTCACCCCGAACGCTTCGTCCACGGCACCCCGAAACCCGCCCCGCTTCCCGAAGCCGTCTGGATCAACCCACCCGCCACTTCCACAACAGGAGAAACGAGTCAGTAAATAGAAACCGTCGGTGTCTCAAAGTCGTTGACAGGTTCCGTGGGAGGCGCTGCTCGCCAAAAGGGATGACCTGTTTGGCCAACGACGAGGACATGGGCGCAGATAGGACGCTCCCGACGCCGATCGCGCTCCTGGCCTCGATTTTTGGGGTCCAGGGCCGCGCGCAGCGCGACGAACTCCGCATACCGATCGGTCACTCGGCCCTGACGCGGTCAAACAGCTTGCGGGCGCGCCTCTTGAAGTCCTTGTGCTCGACCCACTTCCCATCGCCCCGCTCGGCCTCTTCGATCCGAGGCCTCAGGAATTCGCGCCAGACCAAGCCTTCAATGGCCGCCTCGCGCTCCTCGACGAGCCGCAGTCCCTCGCGCATCACCTCACTGGCGTTCTGATAGCGGCCCGATTCGATCAGCTCGCCAATCAGCTCTTCCTGACGCTCTGAGAGCAGCACGTTGCGGGTCGGCATGTCGCACACTCCTAGCCCGTGAATGGCATATATTGCCATAATGACACGGTGAGATGAACATCGGATTCTCGATCGCTCAGCGCCGTCGCCGGAATTGGCCGCAGCGCGTTCGTCATGGGAGCGCTGGCGCCGGCATGCGGCGCTCGTCCTCTATGCCGCCGCGAGCAAGGCGCGAGCGGCGTCACGCTCCATCTCCGCGATGCAGTCGTAGGCCTCGAGCGGCAGCACTTCACAGCCGCCGAGCACCAGGGCCGTGCGGCATTCGGTGAGCGCGGGATCGGCAAACGCGGCCTGCAGGCCGTCACGCAGTCGCGCCAAAGTGTCGGGGCCGTGGCGAAGTGCGGTGATGAACGGCGGCGCCGGCGCCGCGGCGGTCCGGCAGAGGATGCGCGTGCCGTCCAGGCTCGCGGGCCGGTGCATGGCGATCAGGCCATGGACGATACAGTCGATCGCGGCGACGTCGGCCTGACCATCGCGCACCATGGCGACGCTGCGCTCGTGCTTGCCGCTCAGGGCGGCGCTCGCGAAGAACGGGTCGCTACCGGCGATGGGCGCGATCAGCGCGCGCAGGGCATTGCAGCCGGACTGGGAGTCCAAGCCGTTGATCGCGCAGCGCTGGCCGCGCAGCTCGGCAATGCCTTTGGCTGGGTTGTCGGCGCCAACGATGACGAAGCTGCAATAGTCGGGCCCATCGCAGCCCGGCGTGTCGTAGGTCGGCGTCGCCACCAGGCCGACCTGGCCGGCCAGCGCGTGGGTCAACGGATAGCCGCAGGTCTGGCTGAACAGCAACTCGGGGACACGCCAATGCGCGGTGACGTCCGGCGGCTCGGTCAGCGTTGCCGGGACGTCGTCGAGGCCCGCCGCGCTCAGATGCCGGGCGAGACCGCGCCACCAATCGCGCACCGCCGCGGGCGCGAGGTCGTACATGGGCAGGCTGGCAATCGCCATGGTGTCGGAAGCATAGTCGAGGTGAACGAGGGACGAACAGCGCTGCATCGTTGCACGCAAACCGTCACCCCGGCCTCCGAGCCGGGGCCCATGGAACGAAAAGCGCGATGGCGGAGGGCGACTGCAATCTCTCGCTGTGATCGTGCGAGACGCCGAATGGGCCCCGGCTCGGGGGCCGGGGTGACGATCTTGGTGAGTGGCGTTGAGGCGTCTTTCAGCCGATGATTCGCGGAGCCTATCTGAACCGCAGCGTCTGGCCGACGCCCTGGGCGCGGGCCTTTTCGACGAGAGCGTGGCCGAGGGCGATGTCGGTCGTCGACAGGCCGCGGTGCCAGAACAGGATCGTCTCGTCGGCGCGCTCGCGGCCCGGCTTGTGGCCGGCGACGATCTCGCCGAGTTCGGCATGCAACGTGTCCTCGGTGAGCCTGCCCTGATCGACGTGCTGGCGCAGGGCGCCGAACGGCAGGCCCTTGCGGCACTGGCCCCAGTCGTCGACGACGACCTTGTCCATGATGTCGGTCAGCGACGGCTCGACCGCGCTCATCGTGCCATATGGGACAACCAGGGCCGAACGCTTGATCCAGTCGGTCTTGAGCAGCGGCGCCGGCTCCGGCAAGCGGGTGGCCTCGACGACGATGTCGGCGTCGCGCACGCACCCCTCCCAATCGTCGACGACGCGGATCGGTTTGCCGAGGTCAGCCGCGAGCCGCGCGCCAAAGGCGGTGCGGCTCTCCGGCCGCCGCGAATGGACGCGGATCTCGGCGAAGTCGAACAGACGGTCGAGCAGCCGCACGTTCCAGTAGGCGGTGCCGCGGGCGCCGATATGGCCGAGGACGCGGGCGTCCGGGCGCGCCAGGTGCTTGGCGCCGAGCGCCGTCATGGCGCCGGTGCGGATGTCGGTGATCGCCGAGGCGTCGAGTATGGCCGTCGGCGCGCCGATCTCCGGATCGAACAGGTTGAGGACCGCCAGCTCCGACGGCAGGCCGCGCTCGAAGTTCTTGTAGTAGTCGCCGACGACCTTGACGCCGGCGACGCCGAGCGGCCTGACGTAGCCGCGCAGCACGTTGAAGTGGCCGATCACCGACGTCTCCGGGACGAGGTGCACGCGCGGCTCGATGACGGTCTCGCCGTTGCCCTGGGCGCGTAGCGCTGCCTCGACGGCGGCCAGGATCTCGTCGTCGGACAAAGCAAGACCCGCGACGTCGGGCCCGTTCAGGAAGAGGATGTGGATGGGTTGCATGACCTCAGGACTCACTTTCCTAGACGGCCGTTTCACCCCCACCCTACGCTCCGCCACAAGGGGGGAGGGCATTCTTCGTGGTCGTGCAGTACGCCTCGACCGCCGCGTCGACGCCGCGCGCAAGCGCGCCGGTTGCAAGCAGTTGCTCGGCGACGCGTTCGACATCCGGGCCGCTGGGGCGGTCGTCGTCGAGCGGCGGCACAACACCGCGCACGAGACGTTGTGCGGCGGCCGTGCCGCGGCCGAGGCGGCTGACAACGGCGAGGTCGACGGCCTGGGCCGCGACGATCAGCTCGATCGCCAGCACCAGACGCAACCGCCACAGGATCTCGCCGGCCTTCTTGGCGGCCAACGGCGCGTTCGTGAGATCGTCCTCGACGGCCTCGGCAGCAAAGCGCAGCTCCATCGGCGACGGCAGGGCGGCGTGGCGGATCTCCTGCAGCAGCGCCTCGGCCGTCTTCGTCAGCGGCGCAAAGCCCGAACGCGACTGATCGCGGCGGGAAAGGTTGCGCGGCAGGCCGCTGAGCCGCGCCTCCAGCAGACGGCCGATGCGGCTGACCGACAGGGCGGCGACGTGCGCCATCGCCTGGCCCAAGGTCTCCAGCCCGAGGGCCAGGGCCGGCGTATGGAAGTTGCCGGTCGACAGCATGACGCCGTCGTCGGGCACGACGAGCGGGTTGTCGCCGGCGCCGTTGAGGTCGGCCGCCACGGCCGGGCGCAGGAAGTCGAGGGCCGCCAGCGCCGCGCCGTGGACCGGAGCGACGCTGCGCAGGCTGATCGGGTCCTGCAGCCGCCGCGCCGCGCCCGGTTCCGTCAGGGCGCCGGCGGCCAGCAGCCCGCGCAGTTGCGCCGCCGCGACGGCCTGGCCCGGGGCCGGACGGGCCGCCGCGGCGCGCGGGTCGAGCGGGCTGAGGTTGGCCCGGAAGCCCTCCATGGTGAGAGCGGCGGCGGTCTGGGCCACGTCGACGAGCGCCGCGGCATCGACCAGGACGAGGCACGCCAGGCCGACCGAATGGGACGAGGCGTTGCAGATGGCGAGGCCGTCCTTCGGGGCGAGCGCCAACGGCGCCAGCCCGGCCCGCGCGAGCGCGCCTGCGGCCGGCAGCCGCTCGCCGCCCAACTCGATCTCGCCTTCGCCGATCAGCGCCAGGCCGAGATGGGCCAGCATGCACAGATCCGCCGCGCCGATCGAGCCGATCGACGGGATCACGGGGTGCAGCCCCGCGTTGAGCAGGGCGGCGAGCCTCTCGGCGAGCGCCGGCGAGACCCCTGCCCCGCCGACCAGCAGGCCATTGAGGCGCACGACCATGAGGGCGCGCACGGCGTCGGTCGCCAGCGGCGGGCCGACGGCGTTGCCGCGGCCGCGCACCGTGACCGCGGCGAATTCTGCCAGCGCCGTCGTGGACACCCGCTCGCCGGCACGGGCGCCGAGGCCCGTCGTCAGGCCGTAGACCGGTTGGCCGTCGGCCAGGTGCCGCTCGACGACGGCGCGGCTGGCCCGCAGGCGATCCGCCGCGGCGCCGGCGATAGTCACTTTCACGCCGTCGCGCGCCACGGCGGCAACGCCGCCCGGCGTCAGGTCGGCGCCCGTCAGCACCAAGTCGCTAGACATGATCGCGCGGGATCTCGTCGCGCCACGTGCGCGTGAAAATGCAGGCATCGCCCTCGTAGGCGGCGAGCGACGCGTCGATGGAGAACGTGTCGACGGTGGCGGTGAGCGTGTACCGCGTCTGTGTCCGCACGCGCCAGGCGCCGCGGCTCAGGCGATAGGTCCAGGCCGCGGTCAGCTGCGCCGACAGGGGATCGGCGGCATCGATCTCGTAGCTCTCGACGCCGGCGCCGTCGATCTCCAGGTCGATGTCGTGCAGGTGCACGGCGCCGCGGTCCTTGTGCGCGGTGACGCGGATGACACTGCCGTCGCGCTCGACGAACCGCTCGCGCTGGCCCTCTAGGCGCAGCGTGTGAGGCACGGTGGCCGCCGCCTCGGGCGACGGGAACGGCGGCAGCGTACGGTCCTCTGCGCGCGGCGCGCGGACCGGCAGGTCGAGGCCGCAACCGGCCGGGAACAGCTGCAGCGTGACCACCTCCGGCGATGGCCAGACCGTCGGCCAATAGGCGGTCGACACGGCGACCCGCAGACGATGTCCGGTCGGAAAGGCGTGGCCGATGTCGCTGAGCTGGATCCGCACCCGGTAACGCTGCCCGGGCTGGAGCGGCATGGGGGCGACATCGGAGTCGCGGTGGGTCAGGTTGAGCAGGCCGTAGCCGATGCGCGTCGCCGCACCGTCGGGCGCGACGTCGACGAGGCACACGGCGACGAATCCGGCGGGCTTGTCCGCCGCGAGATCCAGCATAACAACGGGTGCGCCGAGGACTTCCAGGCGCTCGCCCAGGGCCGGCAGGTCGAATGTGAGCGACCGCGCGTCGTCGGCGGCCTGGTCGACCGGCATGTCACCGGGCAGGCCGTAGGGGCACCAGGCCCCGGCGGTCACGCCCGTGTCCTGGGGCGAGCACAGGGAGACCGCCTCACCGTCGCCGAGGCGGAAGGTTCGGGTCGCGATATCCGGCGATGGCCAGGTGGGCTCGGCGATCCAGCGGCCGGGCCAGGTCTCGTAGTGCGGCGCCGGCGGCACACTCTCCTGCATCCAGACGCGCAGCATCGGCTCGTCCATGATCCCGGTCGCCGCGCCCTTCAGCCAATGGTCCCACCAGCGCCGCGCCTCCTGCAGGAAGCCGATCGCCGGGCCCGGCTTGGCGACGTGGGGATAGGCGTGGGCCCACGGCCCGATCAGGCCCTTGCGCGGCACGGTGAGGCCGGCAAGCAGGCGCGGGATCGCGTTCGAGTAGGCGTCGGCCCAGCCGCCGACGGCATAGACCGGGCAGGCGATGTCCGCAAAATCCTCGCACACCGAGCCGTGGCGCCAGTAGGCGTCGCGCCGCTGGTGCGCGGTCCACAGGGCGGCGAAGCGGGGGATGTTCTCCAGCCGCTCGAGCCACTGGGCGCGCCAACCGTCGCCGACGACCGCCGGGTCGGGCGGGCGGGCGCTGAACGCGAACATCGTCGCCGCCCAGCTCAGGTTCCCGCTGAGCAGGCAGCCGCCCATGTAGTGGGTGTCGTCGGCGTAACGGTCATCGGTCGAGCACAGCGTGATGATCGCCTTGAGCGCCGGCGGCCGGCACGCCGCGACCTGCAGCGCGTTGAAACCGCCCCACGAGATGCCCCACATGCCGACGGCGCCGGTGCACCAGGGCTGGTCGGCGAGCCAGGCGATCACCTCGCAGGCGTCGGCCTGCTCCTGCGCCAGGTACTCGTCGCGCATCAGGCCATCGGAATCGCCGGCGCCGCGCAAGTCGACGCGGACGCCGGCATAGCCGTGGCCGGCCAGGTAGCGGTAGGTCTCGGCATCGCGGAGGACGGTGCCGTCGCGGCGCCGGTACGGCAGGTATTCGAGGATCGCCGGTACCGGGTCGTCTTCGGCATCCACGGGCAGCCAGATCCGCGCGGCGAGCCGGCAGCCGTCGGCGAGCGGGATCCAGCAGGTCTGGATCTCGCGCACCTGGCGCGGCAACGTGTCGACGATCTTCAACGGCGCCTCGCTGTTCTCGGATTCAAACCCCATGCACCGGATCACAATTGTAGAGATAAATGACGGCCAACACCGCCTAACATGATCGCATCACCCGGTGGCGCCAGCCGCGCTCGGCAGCGACGCGCCCGCCGTCAATGGGAAGTGACAGGCCACGGCGCGGCCGCCGCCGACATCGGCGAGCGGCGGCTCTTCGGCGCGGCAGCGCGCCTGCGCGATCGGACATCGCGTGTGGAACCGGCAGCCCGAGGGCGGGTTGCGCGGGCTCGGGATCTCACCCGACAGGACGATCTTGGTGCGCTTCTTCTCCGGGTCGATGATCGGGTTGGCCGAGATCAGCGCCTGGGTATAGGGATGCGCCGGCGCGGCGAAAATGCGCTCGCTCGGCCCAACCTCGACGAGCTTGCCGAGATACATGACGGCGACTCGGTCCGTGACCTTGCGGATGACGTTCAGGTTGTGGCTGACGATCAGGTAGGTGAGGCCGAAGCGGCCCTGCAGGTCGTGCATCAGGTTCAACAGATCGCCTTGGATCGACACATCGAGGCCCGCCGTCGGCTCGTCGGCGACGATGAAGGACGGGTTCAGGATGAGCGCGCGCGCGATGCCGACGCGGCGCGCCTGACCGCCGCTGATCTGATGCGGGAACTTGTCGAGCTGGAGCTCCGGCAGCCCGATACCGGCCATGAGCTCGCGCATGCGCGGCCAGTGCGTCTGCATGTCGAGCCCATGGATCCGGATCGGTTCGGCGAGCAGCGCCCGCACGCTGAGCCGCGGCGACAGCGACGAGATCGGGTCCTGGAAAATCATCTGCACGGTGCGGCGCAACCGCGCCCGCGCCTTGCGGTCGAGTGCCGCGGTGTCGACACCGTCGATGTGGACGCTGCCCGCCGCCGGTCGGTAGAGCGCCAGCAGGGTCTTGCCCAGCGTCGTCTTGCCGCAGCCGCTCTCGCCGACCAGACCCAGCGTCTCGCCACGGGCGATGTCGAGCGAGACGCCGTCGACGGCACGCACGACCCTGTCGAAGACAATCGTCAGGTCGCGGATCTGGACGAGCGGCGTGTCGGTGGCCGCGGTCATACGAACAAGCAGGCGGCGTGATGGTCGCGCCCGCAATCGGTGAGCACCGGCAACTCGGCCGTGCAGCGCGGCTCCGCGCGACCGCAGCGTTCGGCAAAGATGCAGCCGGCCGGCACTTCGAGCAGGCCGGGCACCTCGCCGGGAATCGAATTCAGGCGCCGCCCGCCGCCGTCGGCGGTGACCTCGCAGGCCAGCAGGGCCTGGGTGTAGGGATGGCGCGGGTTGTTGAACACCGCGACGGCCGAGCCGGTCTCGACGACGGTGCCGGCATACATCACCACGACGTCGTCGCACAGTTCCGAGACAAGCCCCAGGCTGTGCGAGATGAAAATGATGGAGCCCTTGAACGTCTCCCTGAGGTCGCGGATGAGGCGCACGATCTGGGCCTCGATCGTGACGTCGAGGGCCGTCGTTGGTTCGTCGGCGATCAGCAGATCGGGCTCGGTCAGCAGTGCCATGGCGATCATGATGCGCTGCCGCATGCCGCCGCTGAACTGATGCGGGTAGGCCTTGAGCCGCTGTTCGGCATCGGCGATGCCGACCTGGTTCAGCATCGCCAGGGCCCGTGCGCGCAGCGCCGCCCGCGAGTGGCCCCCGCCTTTCGCCCGCTGCACGTCGATCAGATGGGTTCCGATCGTGAACACGGGGTTCAGCGCCGTCATCGGGTCCTGGAAGATCATCGAGATCCGGTCGCCGCGGTAGCGCCGCATCTGCTCGGGCGAGAGCTCACGCAGATTGACGCCGTCGAAGTCCATCGTGCCGTCGAACCGCACCGTGTTCGACGGCAACAGGTTGAGGATCGCCAGGGCCAGGGTCGACTTGCCGCTGCCGCTTTCGCCGACCAGGCCGACGATCCGGTTGCGCGGGATGTTCAGGTCGACGTCGCGCAGCACGTGAACCGTGCCGCGCGACGTCTGGAAGTCGAGATGGAGGCCGCGGATGCTGAGCAGCGGCGGCGCGCTCATGGCTCGGTCCTGAGCTTCGGATCGATGGCGTCGCGCAGGGCCTCGCCGAACAGCGTGAAGCCGAGGGTCGCCACCGTCAATGTCAGGCCGGAGAACACCACCGGCCAGAACGACTGGGTGAGGAACGAGTAGCCGTCGTGCAGCAGGGTCCCCCAGCTTGCCAGCGGCGGCTTGACGCCGACGCCGAGGAAGCTGAGCCCGGCCTCGATCGTTATGACGATCGGCACGTCCATGCTGGCCAGCACGACGAGCGGGCCCATGATGTTGGGAATGATGTGGACCAGGACGAGGCGCGCCGGCGAGGCGCCGAGCACGCGCTCGGCCTCCAGAAACGGGCTGTTCTTGAGCGCCAGGGCCTGGGCCCGGGCGACGCGGCCGAAGTGGGGCACCAGCGTCACGGCGACGATCAGCACGACGTTGAACAGGCCCGGCCCGAGGATCGCGACGACCGCCAAGGCAAACACCAGACTAGGGAACGAGCTGACGATGTCGAATACTATCAGGATTACGCGCTCGCCCTGGCGCGGCGCATAGGCGGCGGCGATGCCGAGCAGGGTGCCGGCGGTCAGCGCCACGGCGATCACCGCGAGGGCGACGACCATGGCGATCTGGGAGCCGAAGATGATGCGGCTGAAGAAGTCACGGCCGAGCTGATCGGTGCCCATGAAATGGCCGAACGACGGCGCCGCGAAGCGATTGACGACATCGATCCGGTTGGGGTCGTGGCTGGCGATCCACGGCGCGAACAGAGCGAAGACGAGGACGACGCTGACCAGCACGAAGCCGAGCCGCCCCGTCGGGCTCGACCAGATGCGCGCGGCGACGGCCCGCATCGCCTAAGCCCGCGCCTGCCTGACGAGCGAGCCTCGGATCCGCGGGTCGAGCCACGCGTACGACAAGTCGACGGCCAGGTTGGTGAAGACGAACAACAGCACGACGACGAGGACGCCGCCTTGGACGACCGGGAAGTTGCGCGTCGAGATCGCGTCGAAGATCAGCTTGCCGACACCGGGCCGGGCAAAGATGATCTCGGCGAAAATGGCACCGCCGAGCAGCCGGCCGATGCCGAGACCGAGAATCGCGACGGTCGGGATGCAGGCGTTCTTGAGCGCGTATTTGTAGACGATCTTGGTATCGCTGATGCCGTAGGCACGGCTCGTCCGGATGAACGGCTCGCCCAGCACTTCCAATAGGGACGAACGCATCAGCCGGGCGATATAGCCGATCCAGCCGAGCGCCAGCGAGACCGCCGGCAGGATCAGCCGCGTCAGCTGATCGAGCACGTCGCCGGGTTCGCCGACGCCGAGCACCGGCAGCCAATCGAGCCAGATCGAGAAGATTAGCAGCAGGTAGATCGCGACGACGAAGTTCGGCATCGCGATGAAACTGACGCTCAAGACCGCCGCGAGGCGATCGCCGCGGCTGTTGGGATGGGTCGCCGCGTAGCAGCCGAGGGGCACGCCGATGAGCATGGCCAGGCCAATGGCGCTGAAGGTCAGCGTGAGCGTGAACGGCAGGACCTCCATCACCATGGTGAGGATCGGCCGGCCGCTGATGGCATCGGCGCCGAGATCGCCACGCAGAACCTGGCCGAAGAACCGGCCGAGCTGCTCGTAGTACGGCAGGTCGAGACCCATGCGGTGCTCCAGCGCGGCGATGGACGCGGCGCTGGCACGCGGACCGAGCAGCACTTCCGCCGGGTTTCCCGGCACCAGAAGGGTGAGCGAGAACAACAGCGCGACGGCGCCGGCGACGATCAGCAACGTCGTCAGGAGGCGGCTCGCCAGGTAGTCCAGAATGCCGAGATCGAGCCTACCCATGCCAGGTGTCACGCTCGCGGTCGGCCGGTCGGCTGGGCTCCGGGGCAGCAGGCGGTGCGGCGGCGGTCAACCGTCGCACCGCCGCGCCATCAGGCCTCGGTGAAGTAGCGATACTGCCAGTCGTCGCCGCTCGGCAGGATGGCCGGCTTCAGCCAGTTCTTCACCGCGAATACGTTCGCCTCGTGCGTCAACCAGATGAACGCACCGGACTCGTCCATCAGCTGCTGCATGCGCACATAGGCGCGGGCTCGCTCGGCGTTGTCCGTCGACGACCCGGCCGTGTCGTTGAGACTGTCGAACTCGGCGTTCTGCCAACGCTGCCAGTTCCACGTCCCGGTCTGGGCGGAGACGAACCATTGGGTCTGGAAGCTCGGGTCGACCTTGCCGCCGAAGCGCTGCATCGACAAATCCAGGTTCTCGCCCGCTTCACCCTTGCCCATCGACCAGTAGGTGCCGCCGTCCAGCACTTCGAGCTCGAGGTCGATGCCGACGTCGGCCAGGTTGGCCTGCACGACCAGGCCGGCGGTTTGGAACGCCGCCTTGTTCAACAGCGTCAGCCGCGTCTTGAAGCCGTTGGCGAAACCGGCCTCGGCGAGCAGCCGCCGGGCGCCGTCGACGTCGCGCTTGTAGGCCGGCGCATCGTCCCAGCTGCCGAGCAGGCCCGGCGCCAGCAGGCTTTTGGCCCGCCCGACGGTGCCGTCCCAGCCGGCCAGGACGACCTGGTCGACGTCGATGGCGTTGCGGATCGCCTGGCGCACGCGCGGATCGGTGAACGGTGCCTTCTCGACGTTGATGCCGATCCAGATGTAGTTGATCGAATCGCGGTTGAGGATGCGGCCGTCGGTCGCCTTGGCCAGCTGGGCCGCGCTGGTCGGCTCAATCTTTGTGAAGTCGAGCTCGTCGGCGAGGTAGGCGAGTTCGGTCGTCTTCGGGTCCTGGATCGGCCGTAGCACGACCTCGGCAATCGCCGGCGTCGGCCCGAGATAATCGGGATCCGGGCGCAACACGGCACGCTGGTTCGGCGTCCATTCATCGAGCCGATAGGGACCGGAGCCGATGGCCCGGGTCGCCATCTGATCGCCAAACTGCTCGAACGCACGGCGCGACACGATGACACCCGACGATTCCGGCAACGTGATCACCCACAGCGCCGGGGCCGGCGCCTTGAGGTGCAGGATGCCCGTGTACTTGCCGGTGACCTCGACCTCGTCGAGCGCCGCCCAATCGGCAGCGTAGGCAGCCGCCTCGCCGTCACTCGGATTGAAACGCTCATAGGAGAACTTGACGTCGTCGGCCGTCATCTCGCCGAAGCCGTCCTGGAACATGATCCCGGGCTTGAGCGCGAACTCGATGCGGGTCGGCGTCGGCTGGCTGATGCTGGCCGCCGCGTCGAGCTCCCAGTCGAGGCTTTCGGGCTTGTTCTGCACCAGCTTGCGGTAGACGTTGCGGAGGATGTTGCCTTCAACGCTGCCGATGCGGTTTGCCGGATCGAGATTCTGGATATCGCGGTCGTTGCGGATGACGACCCGATCCGCGGCGAACGCCACCCGCGGCAATCCCAGCGCCGAAGCGCCGAGAACGGCACCGCCAGCCTGCAGGACGCGCCTGCGCGAAAGTCTGCTTACCATGGCTCATGACCTCCCATTTCTTGTGCCGACTGCTGGCAAATCCGCTGCCCGACGACGTCTCAATCCCGCTTTGGGCGATGTTCGATAAGTCGCTCCCACGATCATAGACCGAAAACCGGAATCGGGTCGCACTTTTACGACCACACATGACCGCGAGGGATTCCACAATGGCAGGGACAAGCAGCGGCTGACACTGCCCACCATGATAGCGCGCGCAGCAGCGCGTTCGGCGATGATCGTGGAGCGGTGGCGCTCACCCTAACCCGGTTCGGCGAGCGCGCTGACGATCAAGTTTTCGTTGCGCAGCGTGCGGTGCACCGGACACTTGTCGGCGATCTTGAGCAGCTTTGCGCGCTGCGCCTCGTCGAGCGCGCCGTGGACTTCGATCGTGCGGTCGATACGGTCGATCTTGCCCGCGGTGGTCTCGCAGGCCGCGCAGTCCTCGGCGTGGCTCTTGGCGTGGCGCAGATGCACGACGACGCGCTCAAGCGGCAGGCCCTTGCGTGTCGCGTACATGCGCAGCGTCATCGAGGTGCAGGCGCCGAGCCCGGCGAGCAGCAAGTCGTAGGGGGTGGGCCCGGTATCGTCGCCGATCGGGTGCGGCTCGTCGGCGCGCAGCCGATGGCGGCCGGCGGCGACGGTCTGGCTGTACTTGCCGGCGCCCGTCTCGGCGACGACGACCTCGCCCTCGGCGGCGGTCGCCGGCGCGGCCGCGGCGAATCCGTCCTCGACATAGCGGCCGGCCCAGCCGGCGATCACGGCGGCGACGTATTCGCCGTCGCGGCGGCGCGTCAGCAGGTGGTCGGCATCGTCGAGGGAGATGAAGCTCTTCGGGTGCCTGGCCGCCTGGAAGATGGCGGCGGCATTGTCGATGGCGACGGTGTCGTCGCGCGGCGCGTGCATGACGAGCAGCGCCCGGTCGAGATTGCGCACGCACGCGGTCAGGGTCTGGCCGCGGATGTCGTCGAGGAACTGCCGGCTGACCCGAAACGGCCGGCCGGCCAGCACGATTTCGGCCTCGCCGGCGGTTTCGATCTCGTCGATGGCGCCGCTGAGCAGGTGCTCCAGGTGGCCCGGATCGGACGGTGCGCCGATGGTGACGACGCCCTTCACCTCCGGCATCGCGCCGGCCGCCGCCAGGGCGGCCGCGCCGCCGAGGCTGTGGCCGATCAGCAATTGCGGCGCCTGGTGCGCCGCGCGCAGATAGTCCGCGGCGGCGATCAGGTCCTGGACGTTCGAGGAGAAGTTCGTGTTGGCGAACTCGCCCTCGCTGTGGCCGAGGCCGGTGAAGTCGAAGCGCAGCACGGCGAAGCCGGCGTCGGTCAGCGATCCGGCGATGCGCGAGGCCGCGAAGATGTCCTTCGTGCAGGTGAAGCAGTGGGCGAACAGGGCGTAGGCCCGCACCGGCCCGGCGGGCCGGTCGAGCCGCACCGCCAGAACGACGCCCGCGGCGCCAGGAAACGACAGCTTCTCCGGTTGCATGTTCATCCCTCCCGTCGACTGGTCGATTCGGCGCGCAGCATAGCCGCGCCGCGGCGCCACGACGAACCCTCCGGCGGCCCTGAAATGGGGGCTATTTGGGAAGTGTCGGCTGAATTGGCCTCGCTTGACCGAATCCGTGCGGAATGTTGCTATTCCGAGCGCCCAGCCACCACGCCACGTTGCTCGCCGGCCTAAATGCTTTTCAACAGCCATCTGTTTCTATTGGTTTTCCTGCCCATCGTATGGCTGGGAATTTTTGTTCTCCAGAGATATCGGAATCGTAGTCTCCTGCTTGCGTTCATCTTTTTGGCATCTCTGATATTTTACAGATACTCCTCTGCTTTTCATCTCGCGATTTTTACCGCCTCGATCATATTCAACTTCTATATCTCGGGCCTGTGCCGTGCCAGCTCGCTTTGTGTGGCGATCGGCATCGCGGGCAACTTGGGCCTGCTTGGCGTGTTCAAATATGCTGGCTTCGTTACCGGGGAGCTACACCATGCGGGGGTCTCGGTAACAGTCTTTTCCTACGCCTTACCCCTGGCAATTTCTTTCTACACTTTCCAGCAAATCAGTTTTCTGGTAGACATACGCCGCGGCGTAACCGTGCGACCCGGGTTCCTCACTTACGCTGCTTACGTCAGTTTTTTTCCACAGCTCGTTGCGGGGCCCATCGTTCGCTTCAACGAGGTCGCCGCGCGCTTGCGCCGCCGCGTGCCGTTCCGGATCACCGCCAACGGCTTTCGGCTCGGCATCGTCATGATTGCGCTGGGGCTCGCAAAGAAGATCCTTCTCGCAGACCGATTTGCCGGCAGCGCCGACGCTGCCTTCGACGACGTTGCACAGTTGACCTTGCTCGACGCCTGGGCCGGCCTCCTGGCTTTCGGGCTGCAGATCTATTTTGACTTCTCGGCCTATAGCGACATCGCCATTGGGCTGGCTCGAGTACTCGGTATTCGGCTGCCTGACAACTTCAATTCGCCATACAAGGCGACCAGTGCCGCGGACTTCTGGCGCCGTTGGCATGTCACCCTGTCCCGGTTCTTGCGAGATTATCTGTATATTCCGCTGGGCGGGAACCGGCATGGACCGAAACGCACGCTCATTAATCTGACGATCGTCATGGCGCTAGGTGGACTATGGCACGGCGCCAACTGGACCTTCATCCTGTGGGGATTGCTCCACGGCAGCTATCTGATGATCCACCGCCTATGGAATCGGTACGTCCCTCTTCGTTGTCCGCCTCTACTCGCATGGGGCCTCACGTTCTTCGCAGTCAGGCTTGCCTGGATTCCGTTTCGTGCCACCAGCACCGAGGAAAGCTTCGCCTATTTTCTCACTTTGTTCGATCTAGGACGGCTGCACCTGCCGGCGCGATTCGAGCGAATTATGGGAGATTGGCCGCTGTTCCGAGACCTGAGCTATTCATACATGCCGATCGCCAATTTCACGGTCGTTGTGGGGTTGCTCATTGGGCTCGGGATTGCGCTCGTCTTACCGAACACCAAAGAAGTCGTAATTCGGTCGAGGGGGCGCACATCCTTCGCTGTGCTGACGGGCGGGCTGACCGGGCTGGTTCTGATATTCCTCCTGGAAGAGCCCGCCAACTTCGTCTACTTCATTTTTTGATAATCGCCGCGCCGCTATGGCTGAATGAACGGTAGGTACGGTGCGATCAACTCGCCAAGGAACCACGAGATTCGTCTCTGCGTTCCTGGTTGGTGTGGTTTGCGGGGTAGGCATCTATGTCGGGAGTATACTCGCCGCCTTCGACCGGGAGGCAATCCTTCACGGGCCTTTCGTCGCAATGCAAATCAAACTAGGGCGGCTGGAGGGTGACAGCCGGCCGCCTCACCTGATCGTCGTGAGCGGCTCCAACGCACTCTACAGCGTCAATTCTCCGCCTTATCCGAGACTGTCGGCATGCCGGTGACCAATGCGGCGATGCAGTGGAGCTATACGTATCATATGCTGGAACGTGTGGCCGAACGGACCATCCCCGGCGATATCGTTCTCCTGCCTTTGGAATATCAATACTATACTACCATCGCAGAGCGGCCGATGTTGGAGGCATGTTACTTGCTCAGCCAGTCGCGTGAGCACATTGGCGGCGTGATCGATTGGGTTGAGGTCTTGGGTCAATGCAACCCATCGATCATTCTCGAAGGTCTGGGCATAAGAGCACTGAAGACACTCGGCGCAACATTTCCCCGTGCGGAGGACGAATCGCCCCGCCTGATGACCCCGGAGGGCGATATCCGCGTGAACCTGCCGGCGAAGGCTAATCCGCAACCGCCTACGCGGGATCCCCTAATCAATATTGACGATCCAAAGTGGAAAGGGCCCCGGCGCATCCTAAAGGTCGTCGAGAAGCTCACGGCGGAGGGAGTCCGGGTCTTTCTGACATTTCCAGTCAGCCCGGAAAAAAACGGCGACTTCGAGGTCGCATCGCGGGCATGGCTTGAAGCCTTTGACCGCTGGGCCAATTCCATGGGTGCCGAAGTCATTTCCTCACCCGACGCGCACCTCTTCCCGAGCGAATGTTTTTTCGACAGCAACTATCACCTGCACCAAGGCTGCACCGAAGAAAATGCTCGAATCTATGGCAAGGCTGTCCTGAAGCGGATGGCGGAGCTGAGGCAGTAGCGCTCCCTGACACAAAACTTTCGACGTTGCCGGCAGCATATTCGGGCTGGACGGGCCGCCGCGGCCTGTCGATTATGCCGGCCGCGACGGCAGCATGAGAGATCACCGACGATGAAACGGCGCACCAAAATCGACGATCGGTCGACGGTCTATCGCGGACATTTTCAGGTCGCCCGCTATGTCGTGCGCCACGCGCTGTTCGCCGGCGGCATGAGCCAGCCGCTGAGCCGCGAGGTGTTCGAGCGCGGCAACGCCGCAGTCGTGCTGCCCTACGATCCGCGCCGCGACGAGGTCGTGTTGATCGAGCAGTTCCGCATGGGCGCCTATGCCGCCGGCATCGATGCGTGGACGGTCGAGGCCGTCGCCGGCATCGTCGAGCCCGGCGAGACGGCCGAAGCGGTGGCGCGCCGCGAGGCCGTCGAGGAAGCCGGGCTGACACTCGGCCGCCTGGTGCCGATCGGGCGGACGATCATCTCGCCCGGCGGCAGTTCCGAGGTCGTCGATTTGTTCTGCGGCGAGGCCGACGCGACGACGGCGAACGGTATCCACGGCCTCGCCGAAGAGGGTGAGGATATCCGCGCCTTCGTCGAGCCGGCGGACGCCGCGATTGCGCGGCTCGGCGCCGGCAACGTGCTCAACGGGCCGACGATGATCACGCTGCAGTGGCTGGCGCTCAACCGCGCCGCGTTGCGGACGCGCTGGCGGCGCTGAGGCACCGTAGCACGCCGGCTTGCCGCTGCCCTGTACCGGCAGCTAGTCTCGGCAACAGACGCCGCGGGCCAGGGGAAGCAGATAATGAACGTGAGCGAGGGCTTCGTCGGCACGATCGGCAACACGCCGCTGATCCATCTGCGGCACGTGTCCGAGCAGACCGGCTGTACGATCCTCGGCAAGGCCGAATTCCTCAACCCCGGCGGCTCGGTCAAGGACCGTGCCGCCTGGGCGATCATCCGGGACGCCGAGGCGGCGGGCCGGCTGCGGCCCGGCGGCGTCATCGTCGAAGGCACCGCCGGCAATACCGGCATCGGCTTGGCGCTTGTCGGCAAGGCTCGCGGCTACCGCACGGTCATCGTTATTCCAGACACCCAGACGCACGAAAAGAAGGACATGCTGCGTCTGTGCGGCGCCGATTTACGCGAGGTGCCGGCCGTGCCCTACAAGGACTCCAACAACTACCAGCACGTGTCGCGGCGGCTGGCCGAAGAGCTGGCCGAGAGCGAACCGAACGGTGCGATCTGGGCCAATCAATTCGACAATCTCGCGAACCGCCGGGTTCACTATGAGACGACCGGCCCGGAGATCTGGCGCGACACCGACGGCACGCTCGATGCCTTCCTCTGCGCCATCGGCACCGGCGGCACGCTGGCCGGCGTCAGCGCCTATCTGCGCGAGCAGAAACCGGACGTCGTCATCGGCTTGGCCGATCCGATGGGCGCGGCGCTCTACCACTACTACAAGCATGGTGAGCTGAAAGCCGAGGGCGATTCGATCACCGAGGGCATCGGCCAGGGCCGCATCACGGCCAACATCGAAGGCCTGGCGGTCGACGTGCCCTATCAGATCACCGACGCGGAGCTCGTGCCGGAGGTCTTCGACCTGCTCGAGTACGAGGGGCTGTTCCTCGGCAGCTCGAGCGGCATCAACGTTGCCGGCGCGGTCCGCCTGGCCAAGGCGCTGGGCCCCGGCAAGACGATCGTGACGGTGCTGTGCGACGGCGGCGAGCGCTACGTATCGAAGCTGTTCAATCCAGGCTTTCTGAAGACCAAGGGTCTGCCCACCCCGCCGTGGCTCGAGGGCGGGCGATGACCACGGACGCCGTCTTCACGGCCGACCCCTATGCGCGCGCATGCGAAGCCACGGTGATTGCGGTCAACGACCGCGGCGGCATCGTGCTCGACCGCACCGTGTTCTATCCGACCGGCGGTGGCCAGCCCGGCGACAGCGGCGTGCTCACCGTCGACGACGGGCCCGCGATCGAGGTTGCGACGACGGTCAAGGGCGACGCACCCGGCGAAATCGTCCATGTCCCGGCCGCCGGCAGCACCCTGCCCGAACCGGGCGCGCGGGTGACGGCCGAGATCGACTGGCAGCGCCGTCACCGGCTGATGCGCATCCATACCTGCCTGCACCTGCTGTCGGCCGTGCTGCCCTACCCGGTGACCGGCGGCCAGATCGGCGACGGCAAGGGCCGGCTCGACTTCGACATCCCCGAGGGCGGACTGGACAAGGATGAGATCACCGGCCGCCTCAACGCACTGATCGCCGAGGACCATGGTGTCACGTCGCGTTGGATCACGGATGAAGAGCTCGCCGCCCAGCCGGACCTCGTGAAGACGATGAGCGTCAGGCCGCCGGCCGGCGCGGACCAGGTGCGCCTGATCGACATCGCCTCGCTCGACCTGCAGCCCTGCGGCGGTACCCACGTGAAGCGCACCGGCGAGATCGGCCCCGTCGTGGTGACCAAGATCGAGAACAAGGGCCGTCAGAATCGCCGCGTCGCGATCGCCTTTGCTTAACAGAAAATAAAGGGCTTATTTGGCATGAGTTACGCTCATCCCGACGCTCTCGTGAGCGGCGATTGGCTGGCGCGGCACCTTGAAGACCCGACCGTTCGGATCGTCGATGCCAGCTGGTATCTGCCGACGAGCGGACGCGACGGGCGGGCGGAATTCCAGACGCGCCATATTCCAGGGGCGACCTTCTTCGATGTCGATGCAATCGCGCGGACCGATACGGACCTGCCGCACATGCTGCCCGACGCAGCCGCGTTCGGCGCCGCGATTGGCGCGCTCGGCATCGCCAACGACCACCGCATCATCGTCTATGACGGCCAGGGCATCTACTCGGCGCCGCGCGCCTGGTGGTCATTCCGCGTCTTCGGTCACGACGACGTCGCCGTGCTCAGCGGCGGCCTCGCCCAATGGCTGCGCGACGGACACCCCGTCACCGACGCGCCGCCCGACCACGCGCCCGTGGCCTTCAGCGCACGCTATCGGCCCGAGCTCGTCGCCGGCTGGGCAGAGCTGCAGGCGCACCTGGGCCAGGCGAGTCTGGACCAGGCAAGCCTGGACGACCGCCGCGCCCTGGTCGCCGACACGCGCTCAGCCGGCCGTTTCGCCGGTGCCGAGCCCGAGCTCAGGCCGGGCGTGCGGGCCGGTCACATTCCCGGTGCGGTCAACCTGCACTACGCCGACATCCTGGACGGGGCCGGCGAGACGTTCCTGCCGGCGGCGCGGCTGCGGGCCGTCTTCGCCGACAAGGGCATCGCGGCGGACCGCCCGGTCATCACGACGTGCGGCTCCGGCATCACGGCTTGCATCCTGTCGCTTGGCCTGCATCTCGTGGGCCACGGCCGCTGGCGCACCTACGACGGGTCCTGGACCGAGTGGGGCGGCCGCACCGATACGCCGGTGGCCACCGGCGACGGCACATCCTGAAGATCGAGTTGGACAATCAGGGGGTAGCGGGCATGCCGTCGGCGCCACGGCTTGAGGTCGTCCTAACGCGGCTCGAGATGCGCAAGCCGCCGAAACGGCGCCAGCTGCCCTCACCGCCGGGTAAGCTGGCGCTGCTGCGCGCCGAGAAGCCCACGGTTTCGTTCTACCGTTACCTCTACAACACGATCGGCGAGCGCTGCTTCTGGTGGGAGCGCCGGGGGACTACCGACAACCGCCTCAAGGGCGAGATTCAAAACCGGTCGACCGAGATCTATGTGCTGTATGTCAATGGCGTGCCGGCCGGCTTCTCCGAGCTCGACATGCGCGATATCGGCACGACCGGCGACTGCGAGCTGGCGCGCTTCGGCCTGGTGCCGGAGTTCGTGCACCGCGGCTATGGCCGGTACCTGCTGACCTGGACGGTCGACGCGGCCTGGCGGCAGGAGCCGGCGCGCATCGTCGGCACCGTACGCTCGCTCGACGGCCCGCGCGCCGCCGGGCTGCTGCAATGGGCCGGCTTTGTGCCGTACGCCCAGGAGAAGGCGGTGATCAAAGACCCGCGCCACACCGGCCTTATCCCATCGGACACCGCCCTGCCCTCGGACCACGCCGAACCCGTCGGCCGCACCCGCATCGGCGCGCCGGCCAGCGTCACCCCCCTGCCCCACCGCGGCTGAGCCGCGGGGGAACGGGGTGGGGGTGGAAACCCTCGCCGCCTCCTGACACACTCGCGCCGGCGCCCACAGGAGTGGCTGGCAGGTGGCAGAAAAGCAACAGAGCGCCTTCGACGCGGTCCTCGGCGCGGTCGTCTTCGACAAGGACGGCCTGGTGCCGGCGATTGCGCAGCAGCGCGACACCGGCGAAGTATTGATGCTGGCCTGGATGAACCGCGCGGCGCTCGCCGAGACGCTGACGACGGGCCGGGTCTGCTACTGGTCGCGGTCGCGCCAGGCGCTGTGGCGCAAGGGCGCGACGTCGGGCCAGACCCAACGCCTGGTCGAGCTGCGCGTGGACTGCGACGGCGACACCCTGCTCGTGATCGTCGAGCAGACCGGCGTTGCCTGTCATACCGGGCGCCGGGCCTGCTTCTTCCGCACGGTCGTCGATGGGGCGCTGGTGGAGACGCTGCCGGTGGAGATCGACCCGAAAACACTCTATGGCGACGGTGGGGACAAGACGTGACACCGCACGACCACCGCGTTCACGCGCGTTGGTGTTCGGTCCAGCCACACATCCTATGTCGTCGTGACCGTAGCTGCCCGCCAGTGCTCGTGCGGCGCTGCACTATGGGTCCTCGGCACGAGGCCAAGGATGACCCAAGGGGGGCGCTAGTGGACTGACGCAGACATAGGATTCACAAAGGCATGTGATCGTGCGATTCTGCGATCATGGCTCAGGAAGTCTGTGTGATTGTAGGAGCCGATGACCGCGTGCGACTGACCGCCGTCGTCGGTGATCGTAGCCGGCCGTTGAAGCACGTTCAGCGGGCCCGGGTCGTGTTGCATTCGGCGGAGCGACTTCCGGTTCTCGATGTGGCGCGCCGCGTCGGCGTCAGCCGCCCGGCGGTCTGGCGCTGGCAGCGGCGCTACGCCGAGGAAGGCATCGAGGGTCTGTTGCGCGACAAGACCCGGCCGCCGGGCACGCCGCCGCTGCCGACGGCAACCGTGGCCCAAGTGTTGGCGCTGGCTTGCTCCGAGCCGCCGGGCGAGACGACCCACTGGACCGGCCGCGCGGTGGCCGAGGTCGTCGGCATCTCCCTGCGCTCGGTTCAGCGCATCTGGCAAGGCCACCGTTTGCAGCCGCACCGCATCCGCACCTTCAAGCGCTCCAACGACCCCGCCTTCGCCGAGAAGGTCGAGGACATCGTCGGCCGCTACATGGATCCGCCCAGCCATGCCGTGGTGCTGTCGATCGATGAGAAAAGCCAGATCCAGGCCCTCGACCGGACCCAGCCAGGGCTGCCGATGAAACCCGGCAAGTGCGGCACCATGACCCACGACTACAAGCGAAACGGCACGACCACCTTGTTCGCCGCGCTCAGCGTCCTCGACGGCGCCGTCATCGGCCGCAACATGCAGCGACATCGCCATCAGGAGTTCATCCGCTTCCTCGGCGCGATCGAGCGCCAAGTGCCGGCCGGCAAGGTCATCCACGTCATCCTCGACAACTACGCCGCCCACAAGCATCCCAAGGTCCGCGCCTGGCTGGCGCGTCATCCCCGATGGGTGTTCCACTTCACCCCAACCTCCGCCTCCTGGCTCAACGCCGTCGAGGGCTTCTTCTCTGTCCTCACGCGCCGGCGGCTCAAGCGCGGCACCTTCCACTCGATAGTCGACCTCCAGGCCGCCATCAACCGCTACATTGACGAGCACAACAATGATCCCAAGCCCTTCGTCTGGACCAAATCCGCAGACACCATCCTCGCCAAACTTCACCGCCTGCCTGCACCTTCTGTCTGAGTCAGTGCACTAGCCCGGATTTCTTACACGGGGTAGTGCATCGGGGCCCCGAATCAGCGAAAGTGATTGTTGCAACAAGAACTTAAGCTGAGACGGAGGATCTCCCCGATGCCAACAGAGTGTATCTCGGATCTGTTCGGATTTGCACGCGTTGAGAGCCGGCGCGTTGAGGCAGCGTTTGACGGCGGTGCGGTGACGTCGAACGGCGGCGCGCTTTTGCTGGGGGCCCCGGAGCGGGCGATTGGCCTGGTCGCGGGTTTTGCGCGATGTTTCCAGGACGGCCGCGATCCGGCGTTGACGGAGCACAGCGTCGCGACGCTGGTCGGCCAACGTGTGTTCGCCCTGGCGCTGGGTTACGAGGACCTGATCGACCACGACGAGCTGCGCCATGATCCGGTGATGGCGGTGCTCGCCGGCAAGCTCGAGGCGCGGCGGGCGGACTGCGCGCCGCTCGCCGGCAAGTCGACGCTGAACCGGCTGGAGCACGCGCCGTCGGGGGCGCCGTCGCGCTATCACAAGATCGGCCACGACGCGGCGGCGATCGAGCGCCAGTTCGTCGCGCTGTTCTTGGCCGCGCACCGGCGGCCGGCGAAGCAGATCATCATCGACCTCGACGCGACCGACGATCCGTTGCACGGCGAGCAGGAGGATCGGTTCTTCCACGGTTACTACGATTGTTACTGCTATCTGCCGCTGTACATCTTCTGTGGCCGGCATCTGCTGGCGGCGAAGCTGCGGCCGGCCAATATCGACGGCGCCGCCGGCGCGATCGAGGAGCTCGCCCGGATCGTCGAGCAGATCCGCGACGACTGGCCGGACGTGCGTATTCTGGTGCGCGCTGATTCCGGCTTCGCCCGCGAGGCGCTGATGGCGTGGTGCGAAGCCAACCGGGTCGACTACGTCTTTGGGCTGGCCAGGAACAAGCGGCTCAGCGGCGCGATCGAGAACGCTCTCGCCGCCGCCGCCGCCGACAGCCGGCGCACCGGCAAGCCGGCCCGCCGCTACCAGGAGCTGGTGTGGACGACGCGTAAGAGCTGGAGCCGCGAACGCCGCGTCGTCGCCAAGGCCGAATGGACCCACGGTAAGGCCAATCCGCGCTTCGTCGTCACCTCGCTCGGCACCGGCGAGGTCAAGGCCCGCCGGCTCTATGAAAAGGTCTATTGCGCCCGCGGCGACATGGAGAACCGCATCAAGGAATGCCAGGGCGATCTGTTCGCCGACCGCACTTCGGCTGCCACCATGCGGGCCAACCAGCTGCGCTTGTGGTTCGCCGCCATGGCCTATGCGCTGCTCTGCGCGCTGCGCCGCATCGCCCTCAAGCACACCCGCTTCGCCCGCGCCACCTGCGGCACCATCCGCTTGAAGCTGTTGAAGATCGGCGCCCAGGTGCGCCGCTCCGTCCGCCGCGTCAAGTTCGCAATGGCGTCTTCGTTCCCCTACCAGCAGGAATACCGCCTGGCTCACCATCGATTATGCAACGCCACCGGCTGACCCCAGCAGCCGGCCTCCGCCCGTCCCGTCAACCACACAGGATCAACTCCAGCCTCAGACCACCGCCAGCAGCCGGCGGAACCCTCCAGACTGCCTGCTTCACAGCAACCCATCAACAGTGCCCAAGATGAACTGGCTCTCGGCCACCACCAATCCCGCTGTGAGAAATCCGGGCTAGAGGTCTGACCGGGCTCGACCGGTCAACTCTGGCCGGCCCGACCGGCCAACTTCGACCGAAGGAGATAAGCCATGCGAAGGATTCTTGCCTTAGCGGTCGGTCTGGTTGTGCCTGTTGTGATGATGAGCAGCCCTGCCCACGCTCAGCTGAAGTGCGGCGACCGCATGGAAGCGCTGAACCATCTCTCGACCAAGTACCATGAGGCACCGGTGGGCGTCGGCCTGGCGACCAATGGCGGCGTCGTCGAGGTGCTGTCCACCCTGGACGGCAAGACCTGGACGATCATCGTCACGATGCCAAACGGCAAGAGCTGCCTGATCGCCGCCGGCCAGGATTGGGAGAGCTATTGTCAAAAGTTGTGTATGGGTTTGTCATGCGGCGGCGCGATCCTGGCGTTCTCCATTCACGAATTTGACGCCTCGAATGATCTCGGCGAACTGATCTGATCCATTGAGCCTCCGCCATTTCTTGCTGGCCCCCTGGCAAAGCTTGAAGACCATGGCCATCGACGTCTTGCGTGACAGGCAACCCTTGGTCCGATAGGTGCGAAGGCGAACCGTGGCGAAGGTGCTTCGATGGGGTTCGTCGTCCGCACATGCTTCCAATGCTCGGCGGGGAAGTCGTAGAAGCTCAGCAAGGCGTCCCGGTCCTTGGCCAGGCAGGCCGTGGCCTTTTCGTACTTCGGTCCGTAGGCTTCCAGGAAGAAGTCGAAGGCGGTCTCCGCGTCCTTCCTGGTTTCGGCCATCCAGATATCCTGCAAGTGACCCTTGGCCTTGTTCTGCCGACCCTTGGGTAGCTTGTTCAAGATATTGCCCGTCTTATGCACCCAGCAGCGCTGCTCGCGGGCGGCCCCGTAGACTTGGCGGAGCGCCTTCCAGAAGCCGAGCGCGCCATCGCCGGTCACCAGTTCCGGGCCGATGCCGAGACCACGCCGCTTGAGATCGAGCAGCACCTCGCGCCAGGATTGTTCGCTCTCGCGGTAGCCGTCGGTGATGGCGATCAACTCCTTGGTTCCGTGATCCGTGGCGCCGATGATAACCAGGATGCATTGCTTCTCCTCTTCCAGGCGGGCGCCAAAATAGATGCCGTCGACCCAGAAGTAGACGTAGCGCTTGGCCGATAAATCACGCCGTTGCCAGCGCTCCATCTCGTCTTGCCAAACTTCCTTCAGTCGCCCGATCGTGGAGGCCGACAGACCCGGGGCCTGTGCCCCCAGCAACGCCGCCAACGCTTCCGAGAAATCGCCGCTGGAGATGCCCCTCAAGTATAGCCACGGCAGCAAATCCTCCAGGCTCTTGGTGCGGCGCAGATAGCGCGGCAGGATCGCCGACGTGAACCGGATGGCGCCGGCACCCTCGCCGGCTCTCCGATCCCGGACACGCGGCTGACGCACGTCCACCGGGCCGATCCCGGTCTGTATCAGCCGTTCCGGCAAGTGGCCATTGCGTACAATCCGGCGACGGCCCCGGTCATCAACCAGCGTCGCATGACCTTCCAGAAACTCGGCAACTTCAGCTTCCACGGCTTGAGCCAGCAACTCACGCGCCCCAGCTCGTAGGACTTCCGTCAACGGGTCATCCTGAAAATTCGATGGGTTCCGAAAGGCAACAACGGTATTCTCTTCCATGGCGTATCCTTCCTTGGCTTAGGTCAAGTGGTGACTGCAACAATCACCAGGATACGCCGCCCTCTTTCCAACGCCGTACACAAGATTCAGCTATACCTCGGATTGGGAATCTGTCGAGCCCGTTGCCACGGGTCCTAAAATCTAGCGCCCACACGGGCGCCCTATCCGCCTGTTTCGAAGGCATCGTACAGCACCACGTCGCCGACCTCGATGCCGAGGCGACGCGCCGTCCCGGCATTGAGCTCGAGGACGGCCCGGACAGGCACGCGCGACGAAATCGTCGCCTCCAAAAACGGCACAGTGCGCTGGGCGATATGGGCGATCCGCCCATCGCCGGCGACAAAAATGATGTCCAGGGGCACGAATGTGTTGCGCATCCAGAACGCCCTCATCGCATCGGTATTGTAGAGAAACAGCATGCCGGCGTCGGCCGGCAGCGCGCGCCGGAACATCAGGCCCCGGGTCTGATCCGCCGGCGCGATGGCGAGCTCCACGGTGAACTCCTGGCGGCCGTCGTCGGTCACGATCGCCAACGGCGCCGTCTCGAGCCGCTGTTGCGCCCCGGCCGGCCACGCCGCCCCGACGGCGATAACGACCGCGGCCGCCAGGACGCCGCGCAGCATCACGAGCATGTCCTTCCCTCCCCGAACCGGTTGCGCTGGCCGTGACCGGCACCGCCGATGCTTAGGATCCCAGGATACCAGACCTTGAGCTGGAAGGCGGCAGCCGCGTCGGCACCGGGCGATCACGAACATGGGATAGACGCCGGACCGGCGCCCGCAATCAGCGCGCGGACGGCATCGCGCACCGGACCGGTCCGCGGCGGATCGGCCAGTGTCGTGAACCAATGCGTCGGCGGGTTGCGGCCGGCCGCGCGCTGCCAGCGCACGGCACGCAGCACGGCCTCGGCCGCCGCCGGCAGCCGCTGCGGCACGGCAAACCCGTTGAGAACGGCCCAGACGCCGGCCCAGGCGCGGGCGACGCTCCACGGATTGTAGCCGCCGCCGCCGAGCACGAGGGCCAGCGGCGCCAGTCCAAGCGTCGCCTCGACGGCGGCCCACAGCGCCCGGTTGGACAGCGCCAGCTTGCTCAACGGGTCATCGGCCAGGGCGTCGGCGCCGCATTGGATGACCACGGCGTCCGGGGTGAAGGCCTGGCCGCGCGGCACGACGACGGCCGCGACGAGCGCAGCCAGCTCGGTGTCGTTGAACCCCTGCGGGATGGGTGCCGCCGGCGGGGTTGTAGATGACCGCGTCCCGGCCGCCCGCGCGCGCCGCCAGCAGCCGCTCGGCGGCAAGCAGGCTGGCGCCGGCCGCGGTCGCCGGGCGGCGGAACATCTCGCCGAAGATCGGGTTCTCGAGGCGGCCGAGGTTGAAGCGCACACGGTCCGCCGGCGGCAGACGCTGGGTCTTTTCGGCCTCGGCCAGGGCCGCGATATAGGCGGGCTTGTGGAAGCGGGCGAGCGCCGTCGGTGTCGCAACCGGGCTGTCGACATAGACCGCGTCGGGCAGCCAGCCGAGGGCGCGGCACAGATCGATCGTCGTCGAGACCCGCGGGATCGCCAGCGGATGCTTCGGCCCGTAGGACGAATGGCGGAAGATCTCGCTGCCGAAGAACAGCGGCCGGGCCGGGATCGCTCGGTGCGAGCCGCGGCATGGATCCTCGTGTCAAGCACTAGGATGACGATGGGGGGGCGGTTGCAGAGGCCTTCGGCTGTCGAGAACATTCTGAGTTGACCGGTTTATGTACCATATGAGTTGACCGCTTCTGTTGCGGTTTCTGGCCCTGTGGGGAAGTGGTCGGTCGCGGAGCGGCTGTCCACTTGTCCACAGGGCGCCGGTCGGTTGCGTCGAAGCGGGTCACGCGGCCTCGCGGGGCTGTCGATCGGTTGGCCATCGGCGTGGTTTCGCGCCAGACATCGCGGTCCATGGAAGACGGCCATTGTGCCGTCGGGGTATTCGTGGACGCGGACCCTGGCCTTGACGTAATGGCGGCGGTGGCGGCCGGCGGGGATCTGAACCGACATTACCCAGATGACTTCCAGGTTTGCGGAGATCATACCCCCGTACCACCGTCGAGGGAACTGTATTCCCTTTGCAGCCATCCGATGGCCTGATTTTGGAGATCAGCCCTCGGTTGGAAGGCCATTTGGCCAGATTTGCCGCCATTCAGACACACCCCTCCTGTCGTTTTCACCTCGCCGTCGATTTCCCCGGCCTACGCCGGGGCGGGTCTTGGTCGCAGATCATCAATCAGGCTCAAGATTTTCCGGAACAGCTCCCTCGGCACCGCCACCTCGGCCAATTGGAACGTGACGTAGCGGCCATGGCTGACCACCTTGGCACCGATCTTTACCAACTTCTCCCGCAGCGTGGTCAGCGACCAGTACTCAACCTCCTTCGGCAAAGCCAGCGTCCGCATGAAGTTGGCGAGATTGTAGGCCAGGGCGTGAAGCTGCAGCCGGACGGCGTTATCGCGGAACCTGCGACACGACAGCCTCGTCCATTTGATCGCGTTCTTGCCTTCCTTGATGCATTGCTCCGCTTTGCCCCGCTGATTGTAGAACAATGTCACCCGCTCGGCCGGTCGCGACAGGTTGGTGACGATGAACCCGACCCGGGGAAACAGCTCGCTGGGGTGCCACTCCACCTTGGCGACGACGCGGCGGGCCTTATCCCAGCTTTTGGCCCGATAGCTGAAGCCGGCGTAATGGCGCCGCACATGGTTTGGCGGACGGCCAACGGGTCGCGTGAGCAGATGGCAGATGCTTTCCAGAAGAACTTGGTTCTTCGGCAAACGGATCGCGTACAGGAAGCCCTCGTCTTCCAGAAACTTATAGATGTCCGGTGAGGCGAAAGCCGCATCGCCCCGGAAATACCGACGCAAATCCCTTTCCTTGTAGCGTGCCACTACCGGCTCCAGCACCTTGCGCCAGCCATCGGCGCTGTGAACGTTGCCGGGACGCAGGGCGCACCGTTCCAAATCGCCGAACTGGTTGAACAGGAACAGGGGATGATAGCAGGTGCAACCGAAGTGCCCGTTGTAGGTCGAGCCTTCCTGAGCACCGTGGGTTGGGCTGACGCTGCTGTCCATGTCGAGAATGATCTTCTTCGGCGGGCAACGGTCATGAACGCGGTCGATCCATCGGCCGGAAAGATCACCAAGCGCGGCGAGGTTTTCCTCGGTGGCCAGAACCTCCGTCTCGAAGCGCCCCATCTGACTGCTCGAGGCCGCCTGTTTAGTGACGGCATGGCCGCCGACGATCCACCGCATGACCGGGTCGAGGCTGAGCCGGTCGGCATCGTTCACGTCGTCGTAGCCGCCAAGGCGTCCGAAAACGGACTGGCGGAACTGGCCGACCATGCCATGCCGCCCATTCATGCCGGTACGACTGTCGGCAAGAACATCGCCAACCATCTCAGTAAGTTCAACGGAGGCATCAAGCTCTCGATAGGCGAGCAAACCGGCGTCAGTAGTGACCTTGGACCCGTGGAACTCAAGCTTGAGTCGACGGTCAAAATCGACCCGAAGGCACCCCTGTTTCGATTCACCCATCGGGTGTGCCATATCCGCTGATCCATATCTGCTCCAACTGTATGATTCTTATAGCAGAATCCGGGTGCGGTGTCGTCAAATTACATGATCATCTGGGTAATGCGGGCTGAAGTGCCAGGCGCTTGTAGCGCACCGTGTTGTCGTTTGAGACGGTGCGTTCCTCGTGGATGCACAGGATGTCGTCGAGCGCGCCGGTGAAGGGGACGAAGGCGGTGCCCTGGTCCTCGGCCGGGGTCGCGAAGCGGGCGTTGTGTTGTGGCAGGAAGACCTCCTTGAGGAAGCGGTTGGCCTCGACCATGTCGGTGATGCCGGCGAGCCTGAGTTCCTGGGGCAGGCGCTTCTGCAAGGTGCCGAACATGCGCTCCGAGCGCCCCCTTGCCTCGGGCGAGTAGGCCGGGATCAACTCGATGCCGAGCTGCGCCAGGGCGCGGCCGACCTGGGTCGGGGTGTCCTTGTCCACCTTGCTGCCGGCCTCGGGCGTGTTCCAGTAGTGGCTGGCGCGGTCGGCGTAGAGCGAGCAGAACAGGCCCTTGGCCCGGATCGCCTCGGACACCCCCTGGAAGCTCGACATGGTGCCCTCTTCGGCGACGAAGAAGGCCGAGTAGATATCGCTGGTCGCATCGTCCATGGTGACGATCAGGTCCCACCATCGACCGGGGACCCACTCGTGGCTCGAGCCGTCCTGGTGCAACATCATGCCGGGCAGGGCACGGCGCGGCCGCTTGCGCCGGTGCGCCCCAAGCATGGGCGCCGCGCGCCTGCGCCCATGGGCTTGCAAGCTCAGCCGCAGCCAGTTGTAGCTGCGCTTGAAGCCGTGATCGGCCACCAGCTTCTCGTGGAAGTGCTTGGCCGTGAAGTCCCAGTAGCGGGTGTCGAACAACTCCAGCACCCGCGCCACCTCGTCCACCGGCGCGCGCCGCGCCGAGAGGCGGCCCAGGCGGCGGTCGTAGAGACCGTCGGCTCCCTCCGCCTCGTAGCGGTCGCGCCAGCGCCGGAAGGTGCGCTCCGAGACACCCAGAACCTCCGCCGCCTCCGCCTGGCTCAGTAGAGTCGGGGGCTGGCGCGCCAGCTTTAAGGGTCCGGTGGCGGTTCCGTCGCTTTCGCTCCGGGCCTCAGTCCGGCTCCCGTGGCCACGTTTCCAGTCCCCCGCTCATCAAACCGGACGTGCGGATCTCTCGCATCCGGCTTTCGGACGAGATCATACCTTCGCACTCGGAAGGCCTATCGTCTGCCGCGTGAGACGCGTGAGGCCATATTCATCGTATAGCCGGGCGTCCGGGAAATGCACGAATTTCCCGAACCGCGTCTTGTGCTTTCGACAGAGCCACTGACGGAGCCGCCTGACCGCGTGTTGGTTGACCGCGCTATAAGCTGGGCTGACCTGACCAAGACAGAAGTAGTTCGCCCACCCGACGATGGTCCGGTTCAGGCGTTCCACCACCATTTCCGACGGCAGCAGCTGGTAGCGTGGCGTGGTGATATCGCTGATCGTGCGGCAAATGCTCTGGACGCTCGCTTTGCTGGGTCGGGTTCCAGTGTAGGTCCCCTCCCCGGTCGGGCGGTAGTTGCGTCCGATGCGGTAGCCCAGAAACTCCAATGGCCCCTCCGGGCACCGCAAGCATCGGGTCTTCCGTTCGTTGACCGGCAGCTTCAGACCCTCCATGAGCCGCTCGACCGCCGTCAGCATTTCCGCCGCCGGGGCCTTGCCGAGCACGCAAAGGTCGTCCGCGTAGTTCACGATTTCCGAACGGAAGCGCCGGGCATAGCCCAGCACCTTCCAACCCAGTATGAAGCGCCGCATATAGAGGTTGCTGAGCAGCGGCGAGATCGGCGCCCCTTGCGGGGTTCCTTTCCGCTCCCTGCGCGCCCGGTTCGTGCGGCTGGTGCCGCCCTTGCCGTCGTCCTCCTCCACCGGCATCTCCAGCCACGCCTTGATGAGTCCGAGCATCCGCCCGTCGCTGATGCGCCGGGCGAGGCTTTTCATCAATTCGGCGTGCGGAATTTCGCCGAAGTAGTTGGACAAATCGCAATCAACCACCTCGTTGTGCCCCCTGTACAGGAGACGATGAACGCGTTGTACCGCGTCGAGGGCGCTCCGCTCCGGCCTGTAGGCGTACTGCTCCGGTTGCAAGTCGGCTTCGAACATCGGTGTCAGCACGAGCATGGCCGATGTCTGCGCCACTCGGTCCCGTATGCAGGGAATGCCCAATGGCCGGAACTTGCCGGGCTGTTTCTTCGGGATCAGAACCTGTCGCACCGGCTTCGGTGTGTAGGTGGCATCCCTCAGTTCCCGCGCCAGTTCCCCGAGCCAGCGGTCCACGCCGTACGCCTTGATGTCCGCGAAGTTCTCTCCGTCCACCCCGGCAGCGCCGCCATTGCGGCGAACCTGCCTCCAGGCTTCCATCAAGAAGTCCTCGCGCCACACCTTGTCAATCAGCGAATGGAACCGCCGTCCGGGTTCTTCCTTAGCTTTCGCATGTAACACGGTCTGGAATTTCCGAACCTTTTCTGACCCTGTTAGGCTCTCGCCAGTGGTCACGTCTTGCTTCCTTTCCGTATTGCTCTCGAACCAGGGCTCCTTTCCTCCGCCGGCATTACCCGGCCTCCGCGGTACTACGAGCCCATCCGCCACCCTGCCGGCCCGGCCTGCCCCTCACGGGGTTCCGGTTGGTGAGTGCACACCACCGACAGGGCTTCCCGTGTTGCTCCCATCCTCCTGCTCCATGCGTGCAGCCACCATTACCCCGGCGGAGCCGGCCGGTGCGCGTGTCGTTCTCTTCCCGGCCGGTGGCAGCCTTCCCCGAGTAGCTGACGGGTCGGCTTCCGCATTCCAAGTTTCGAGGCCTGCTCGGTGTTCACTCGCGTTGCGGCCCGCATGGTCGCTGAACCGCCCAGGGCGGTCCGTTTCTCGGAGTGCTTCAAACGATGTCGTTACCTCCATCATTCGCTCTGATTGCTACCGGCTGGAACGACAGTTGCCGGGCGGGATTTTCACCCGCTGAAGGATGGTGCCTTTCCACGGCACACAGCCACCCCGATGGGTGCGCCCGTAAACCTCCTCGAACTTCATCAATCTCAGTCCCTGTACCTGCTCCGTCCGACGCATCGCCTCCCTCCATGGCTTGGAGGCGTTCTAAAACCGGACAGATCATCTGGTACATAAACCGGACATATCGCGTGTTACCGACAGGATTGCCGGCTAGTACCGGCTATCGCTGGCGGCGGAGTCGTGATTCAAAGGATGGATGAACATCCAGGACGCGACTCCGATCATATTGACGGAGGAGGAGCGGGCGGTGCTTGAGAGCATGGTCCGATCTCCGAAGACGGAACAGGGCGTGAGCGAGCGCGCCCGCATGGTGTTGTTGGCGGCGGACGGCCGCTTGACGCGCTCCATTGCGGCGGCGCTTGGCACCTGGCCGGGGCGGGTCAGCCGCTGGCGCACGCGCTTCGCGGCGGAACGGCTGGCCGGGCTGTCGGATCGAGCGCGGCCGGGGGCGACGCCGATCTACACGGCCGAGACGGGCCGGCGCATCCTGGCGCAGTTGGACGAGCCGCCGCCCGCCGGCTTCGCTCGCTGGACGGCGCCACTGCTGGCCCGGGCGCTGGGCGATGTGTCGGACCAGTACATCTGGCGCTTCCTGCGCCGGCAAAAGATCGACCTGGCCGGCCGTAAATCCTGGTGCCAGAGCAACGATCCCGAGTTCGTCCCCAAGGCGGCCGAGATCGTCGGCCTCTACTTGCACCCGCCGGAGGACGCCATCGTGCTGGCGGTCGACGAGAAGCCGCACATCCAGGCGCTGGAGCGCGCCCAGGGCTATCTGAAGCTGCCGAACGGGCGCGCCCTGATCGGCCATGGCCACACCTATAAGCGACACGGCACGACGACGCTGTTTGCCGCTCTCAACGTCGCCAGCGGCGAGGTTCAGGCCGGACACTACGAACGGCGGCGCCGCCGTGAGTTCCTCGACTTCATGAACCGCGTGGTGGCCGCCTATCCCGACCGCGAGATCCATGTCGTTCTCGACAACCTGAACACCCACAAGCCCAAGCGCGACCGCTGGCTCAAGGCGCATCCCCATGTCCACTTCCACTTCACGCCCAACTACGCCAGCTGGCTCAACCAGATCGAGATCTGGTTCTCGATCCTCAGCCGCGCCGCCCTGCACGGCGCCGGCTTCACTTCGCCCCGACAACTCAGGGACGCCATCGATGCCTTCATCCACGCCCACAACAAGACCGCCAAGCCTTTCCGTTGGGTCAGCACCAACATCCATCAGAAGAGGCTCAAACCACGTCATCGCGATTTGTGATTCCCGGTACTAGAGCTTGACGGGAAGCTCAAACGCCGACAGCCTGACCGCTCCACAGAGCAACGACAACGGGAGCCGAACGCGCCATTGGCCTGGTTCGTCTCCAATGGCACCGCCGCCGCATGAGTCCGGCCTGACCGGCGCGTCGGCGGCGCATCAAACATGTTGTCGCCACAACAGAGAGGAGCAGATGGATGGACTTAAAGCGGAGACTAATAATGCTTGGCGTTGGCGTTGCGCTGGCGACGCCAGTTGGCTTCGTAGCGGGCGCCCAAGCCGACACGCCGGCGAACACCCTGGTGATCGCCACCGAGATCGACGACATCACGTCGCTCGATCCGCAGGAGAGCTTCGAGTTCTCCGGCTCGGACATCCTCAACAACATCTATGGCTCGCTGGTCAGCTTCGACCCCAACGACTTGGCCAGCGGCTATCAGGCCGACATCGCCGAAAGCTGGCTGGTGTCCGAGGACGGCAAGACCATCACGTTCAAGATCCGTGATGGGCTGCAATTCCAGTCCGGCAACCCGGTTACCGCGCGCGACGTGGAGTTCTCGCTGCGCCGGGCGGTGGCGATGGAAAAGACGCCGTCGTTCATCATCACCCAGTTCGGCTTCACCGCCGACAACATGGGCGAGACGCTGAAGGCGGTGGACGACAGCACCTTCCGCCTGGTCACCGACAAGAAATTCGCGACCTCGTTCGTGCTGAACGCCCTGACCGCCACGATCGCCTACATCGTCGATTCCGAGACCGTCAAGGCCAACGAGGCCGACGGCGACTGGGGCAACGGTTGGCTCAGGACCAACTCGGCCGGGTCGGGCGCCTACAACCTGGTGAACTGGAAGCCCAACGAGAGCTATACGCTGCAGGCGAACCCCGACTTCTGGCGCGGCGAAGCCGCGATGAAGCGGGTCGTCGTGCGCCATATCGGCGAAAGCGCCACCCAGCGTCTGCTGCTCGAAAAGGGCGATGTGGACGTCGCGCGCAACATGAACCCCGAGGATATCGCCGCGGTCAACGCCAATGGCGACCTCGCGGTCGACAACGACCGGCGTGGCCGCATCCTCTATTTCTCGATGAATCAGAAGCATCCGATCCTGGCGAAGCCGAAGGTGCGCGAGGCGCTGAAGTGGCTCGCCGACTACGACGGCATGGCCAACTCGTTCCTCAAGGGCCAGTACACGGTGCACCAGGCGTTCCTGCCGCTCACCTATCTGGGTGAGCTGAAAGACAAGCCCTATTCGTTCAACGTCGCAAAGGCGAAGTCGCTGCTGGCCGAGGCCGGCCACGGCGACGGTTTCGATCTCTAAATCATAGTGCGCACCGCGCAGGAGCGGATCGAGATCGCCCAGACCCTGCAGAACGCGTTCGGACAGGCCGGGATCAACGTGACGATCACCCAGGGCACCGGCAAGCAGACGCTCGGCAAGTACCGCGCGCGCGAGTTCGACCTCTATGTCGGCGCCTGGGGCCCGGACTATCCGGACCCGCACACCAACGCCGACACCTTCGCCCACAACCCCGACAACCGGGACGAGGCGAAGCTGACCGGCAAGCTGGCCTGGCGCAACGGCTGGGACATCCCGGAGATGACCGCGCTGACCCAGGCCGCGGTGCAGGAGCTCGACGTTGCCAAGCGGGCGCAGATGTATGTCGACATCCAGAAGCTGCACCAGCAGACCTCGCCCTTCGTGCCGATGTTCCAGAAGATCGAACAGATCGGGCGGCGCGACAACGTGCAGGGCTTTGTCACCGGCTCGGCCATCACGGCCGCCTACTACTGGACGGTGACCAAATAGGTGGCCGACGCCACCTCTGCCACGGCGACCGGGCGGCGCAGGTTTCTTGCGCCGCTCGGCCGGCGGGGCGCCGGGCTCACCGGCGCCGCCGTCTCGATCCTGATCACCATGATCGGGCTGCTGTTCGTGACCTTCGTCATCGGGCGGGTGATGCCTATCGATCCGGTGCTGGCGGTGGTGGGCGAGCGGGCGAGCGCCGAGATCTACCAGCGCGTCTTCGACGAGATGGGCCTCGACAAACCCATCCTCGTCCAATTCGGCTTGTTTCTTCGCGACGTGCTCAGCGGCGATTTCGGCATGTCGACGCTGACCGCCCGGCCGGTGTCCCAGGACATCATCCGGGTCTTTCCGGCGACGCTGGAGCTCGCCACGATCGGCGTGCTGATCGGCGTCGTCGCCGGCGTGCCCATGGGGGTCTTCGCGGCCGTGTATCAGGGCCGCTGGGCCAACCACATCATCCGACTGGTCGGGCTCTTCGGTTACTCGATGCCCATTTTCTGGATCGCACTGGTCGGGCTGATCGTCTTCTACGGTCAGCTCGGCTGGGTTGGCGGGCCGGGGCGGCTCGACATCCTCTACCAGGACATAATCCCAACTGTGACCGGGATGATCCTGATCGACAGCGCGCTGGCGCGGGATTGGACGATCTTCCGCAACGCCGTCAGCCACATCACGCTGCCGGGGCTGACCCTGGGGTACTTCTCGCTCGCCTATGTCAGCCGCATGACGCGCTCCTTCATGATCGAGGAGCTGGGCAAGGAATACATCGTCACCGCACGGGTGAAGGGTCTTGGCGAGGCGGCGGTGATCTGGCGGCACGCGCTCGGCAACGTGTTGATCCCGCTGATCACGGTGATCGCGCTGTCCTACGCCAACCTGCTGGAGGGCTCGGTGCTGACCGAGACCATCTTCGCCTGGCCGGGGCTCGGGCAATACATCACGATCGCCCTGTTGAGCGCCGATATGAACGCGGTCCTGGGTGGGATCGTGGTGGTCGGGCTCACATTCGTCGGGCTGAACATGCTCTCGGACGTGCTCTACCGCCTGGTCGATCCCAGGGCGCGGGCCTAGCGGCATGTCGGAGCCGGCGGAGCAATCGCCCGCACAGTCCCCCGCACCCCCCGGGGACTGGCGCGCGTGGTTGATGTCGGACACGCCGCGCTCGCGGCGGCAGGCGCGGCTTTCGCAGCTGTATCTCGGCTGGCGCACCTTCCAGGCGAACCGGCTGGCGATGGTGGGGTTTCTGATCATCGTCGTGCTGGTGGCGATGTCGGCCTTTGCGCCGTTGCTGGCGACCCACGACCCCTATGCCCAGGATCTTGGCGCGCGGCTGACCGCGCCGGGTGAGGATGGCTATTGGCTCGGCTCCGACGAGCTCGGCCGCGACATCTACAGCAGGATCGTGCACGGCGCCTCGGTGACGCTGCTGATCGTCGTGCTGGTGGCGGCAACGGCGCCGGTGATCGGGCTGCTGGTCGGCACCGCGGCGGGCTATCTGGGCGGCTGGGCGGACGTCGTGCTGATGCGGATCACCGACGTCTTCCTCGCGTTCCCGCGGCTGGTGCTGGCGCTGGCCTTCGTCGCCGCGCTGGGCGCCGGGATCGAGAACGCCATCCTGGCGATCACGCTGACCGCCTGGCCGCCCTACGCCCGGATCGCCCGGGCCGAGACGCTGATGATCCGCAAGGCCAATTACATCGCCGCGATCCAGCTGCAGGGGGCCGGGCCCATGCGCATCATCGTCGGCCACATCTGGCCCTTGTGCCTGTCCTCGATCATCATCCGGGTGACGCTGGACATGGCCGGCGTAATCCTGACGGCGGCGGGGCTCGGCTTCCTCGGCCTCGGCGCGCAGCCGCCACTGCCCGAATGGGGGGCGATGATCTCGTCGGGACGCAAATTCATACTTGGCCAGTGGTGGGTCGGGACGATGCCGGGCTTGGCCATTTTCATCGTCTCGCTGGGCTTCAACCTGCTGGGCGACGGCCTGCGCGACGTGCTGGACCCCAAGCGGCAGGCCGCATGAGCGAGCTGCTGCGGGTGGAGGATTTGTGGGTCCGGTTCGCCACGCGCAGCGGCGGCGTCGTCGAGGCAGTGCGCGGGATCTCCTTCTCGGTCGGGCGCGAACGGATCGGCATCGTCGGCGAGTCCGGCTCCGGCAAGTCGATGACGGGCCGCGCGATCCTGCGCCTTGTGCGCCCGCCCGGCGAGGCGACGGCGCGGCGGATCGCCCTCGACGGCACCGATTTGATGACGCTTTCCGAGCGGCAGATGCGGGCGATCCGCGGCCAGCGTATCTCCCTGGTCATGCAGGACCCGAAGTTCTCGCTCAACCCGGTGATGACCGTGGGCCGGCAGATCGAGGAAGCCTATCGCCTGCACACCGGCTCTTCCCGGCGCGAAGCGCAGGCGAAGACGCTGGAGATGCTCGAGGCGGTGCGGATTCGCGAGCCCGAACGGGTGCGCGACCTCTACGCGCACGAGGTTTCCGGCGGCATGGGCCAGCGCATCATGATCGCGATGATGCTGGCGCCTTCGCCCGATCTTCTGATCGCCGACGAGCCGACCTCGGCGCTCGACGTGACCGTGCGGATGAGCGTGCTGCGCATCATGGACCGGCTGGTGCGCGAGCGCGGCATGGGACTGATCTTCATCAGCCACGACCTCAACCTGGTCGCCACGTTCTGCGATCGGATCCTGATCATGTATGCCGGTCGGATCGTCGAGACCTGCGCCGCGAACCGGCTGCACGAGGCGCGCCATCCCTACACCAAGGGGCTGCTTAACGCGATGCCGCGGCTCGACGAGCCGAAACATGCGCTGGAGGCGCTGACACGCGACCCGATCTGGACGGAGACGCCGAGTGTCGACGGATACCTCTGACGCGATCGTGGTCGAGGGGCTGACGGTCGCGTTCAAGGGCACCGTCGCCGTCAGCAACGCCGCGTTCCGCGCGCGAGGGCGCGGCCTTCGGGCTGGTCGGCGAATCCGGCTCCGGCAAATCGACGATCCTGCGGGTCATCGCCGGGCTGGTGCCCGACTGGACCGGTCGGATCGAGGTCGAGGGCCGAGCGCTCGGCGGCAAACGTGACGCCCGGTTCCTGCGCACTGTGCAGATGGTCTTTCAGGACCCCTACGCCTCGCTCCACCCGCGCCACACGGTAGACCGGACCCTCTCCGAGCCGCTGGTCCTGCATCGCTTCGACGGCATCGAGGAGCGCATCGAGCAGGCGCTCGACCAGGTCGGCCTCGGCTCCGACTTCCGCTTCCGCTATCCGCACCAACTCTCGGGCGGGCAACGCCAGCGCGTCGCCATCGCCCGCGCCCTGATGCTGGAGCCACGAATCCTGCTGCTCGACGAGCCAACGTCGGCGCTCGACGTCTCGGTGCAGGCCGAGGTGTTGAACCTCTTGAGCGACCTGCGCGCCCGGCGTGGCCTGACCTATCTGCTGGTCAGCCACGACCTCGCCGTGATCGCCCACATGTGCGATCGCATCGCGGTGATGAAGGAGGGCAAGATCGTCGAGACCCTGGACGCCGGCGCCATGCGCGACAACGCGCCGGCCGACCCTTATACCCGCGACCTGCTTGTCGCCAGCCAGGGCTACGCCGCCACGCCGGAGAACGACTAGTACATCGATTCCATGAAACGGATCATTTTGTGTGGGGTTCCTGACTGCCTACCAGATTTGGTAGGGTGAAGGCGTGTATTGGCAGGGAGACATGTCATGGCGGCGCCTCGGCGGTCGGTTGATTTGCGGATGACGGAAGAAGAGGTTGAGCAGCTTCGGGCGATCGCCCGGTCGCGCACGGAAGCGGCGTGCCGGGTGACGCGGGCGCGCATGCTGCTGCGCTATCGCGATGATGCGTCGTACTTCGCGGTTGGCCGGGCGCTGGGCGTTCACCATCAGACGGTGCAGCGCTGCGTCGAGCGAGCGCTGCGCCATGGGTTGATGGCGGCCTTGGCGGACAGTCCGCGGCCGGGACGCGAGCCGCGGATCACCGAGGCGGCGCGCGCCTGGCTGGTCGATCTGGCCTGCCGCAAGGCGAAGGACTTGGGTTATCCGCATGAGCTGTGGACGACGCGGCTGCTGGCGCGGCATGCGCGCTCCCACGGCCCGGCGGCAGGCCATGGGTGTCTTGCCAAACTGGCCCAGGGCACTGTGTGCAAGCTGCTCGACCAGCACGCGGTGAAGCCGCACAAGGTGCGCTACTACCTGGAGCGCCGTGACCCCGAGTTCGAGCAGAAGATGGCCGAGGTGTTGTGTGTCTACCGCGAGGTCGAAATGCTCAAGCGAGCCGCCGCGGCGAACCCGCAGGCGCCGATCGAGGCGGTGGCGATCATCTCCTACGACGAGAAGCCGGGCATGCAGGCGATCGGGACGACGGCGCCCGACCTGCCGCCTGCGCCCGGTCGCCATGCCGGCTTCGGGCGCGATCACGAATATGTCCGCCACGGGACGATCAGCCTGCTCGCCGGCATCGATCTGCTGACCGGCAAGGTTCACGCCAGCGTCGAGGATCGCCATCGCTCGCGCGAGTTCGTCGCGTTTCTCAAACGCCTCGACGCGGCCTATCCACCGAGCACCGCGATCACGCTGATCCTCGACAATCACTCCGCGCATATCTCCAAGGAAACCCGAGGCTGGCTCGCCGACCAGCGAGAGGGCCGCTTCAGTTTCGTCTTCACTCCCAAGCACGGCTCCTGGCTCAACCTCATCGAGGGCTTCTTCTCCAAGCTCGCTCGCTCGGTGCTCCGGCACATCCGCGTCGCCTCCAAGCAGGAACTCAAGGACCGCATCATCGCCGCCATCGACGACATCAACCGACATCCCGTCGTCCACACCTGGTCCTACAAACTAAACGAGGTCGCCTGATATGATTCGATCCTTGGAAACGCTGAACTAGACACCCCGCCATGCGATTTCCCGACCCGCTGCAGCCCGCCCGGCTGATCCGCCGCTACAAGCGTTTCCTCGCCGACGTCGTGCTGGCCGATGGCACCACGACGACGGTGCACTGCCCCAATCCGGGGGCCATGACCGGCCTCGCCGATCCCGACGCCGAGGTCTGGCTGTCGCCGGCCCGCAACCCAAAGCGCAAGCTGCCGTTCGGCTGGGAGCTCGTGCGGGTCGCGACCGGCCTCGTCGGCATCAACACGTTGCTGCCGAACCGGCTGGTGGCGGAGGCGATCGCCGCCGGCACTATCGGCCCGCTGCGCGGCTATGCGACGACGCGGCGCGAGGTGCCCTATGGCGAGAACTCCCGCGTCGACCTGCGGCTCGAGGGCGCCGGCCCGGACTGCTATGTCGAGGTCAAGAACGTGCATCTCAAGCGCACCGGCACCACGGCCGAGTTCCCGGACTGCGTCACCAAGCGCGGCGCCAAGCACATGGCGGAGCTGAGCGCAATGGTCGCCGCCGGGGCCCGCGCCGTCGTCATCTACGTCGTGCAACGCCCGGATTGCGACCATTTCCGGCTGGCCGCCGACCTCGACCCCGGCTTTGCCGCGGCGCGCGACGCCGCCCGTGCTGCGGGCGTCGAGGAGCTGTGTTATTCTTGCGCCGTCACGGTGGCCGGGATCGACATCGCGCACCCGCTGCCGATCCGTGGCTAGCGGTTGAATCCGCCGGGCGATCGAGAGACGACGAGTGCATGACCTCTAACAACTTCGCCGCGGGCTGGGACCGCGAGCCGCGGCAGATCAAGATCCACACGCCGAACGACTCTGCCGCCATGCGCGCGGCCGGGCGGCTGGCCGCCGAGGCGCTGGACTTTATCACGCCCCACGTCGAGCCCGGCGTCACGACGGTCGAGCTCGACCGGCTATGTCACGAGTTCATTGTCGAACACGATGCCGTGCCGGCGCCGCTCAACTACCGCGGCTTCCCTAAATCGATCTGCACGTCGGTCAATCATGTCGTGTGCCACGGCATCCCCGGCGACAAGCGGCTCGCCAGCGGCGACATCGTCAACATCGACGTCACGGTCATCCTCGACGGCTGGCATGGCGATACGAGCCGCATGTTCCTGGTCGGCGACGTCCGGCGGCTCGGCCAGCGCCTCGTCGACGTGACGTTCGAGGCGATGTGGGAGGGCATCCGCGCCGTTCGGCCGGGCGCCACCCTGGGCGACATCGGCCATGCCATTCAGACGATCGTCGAGGCCGAGCGCTTCTCCGTCGTGCGCGATTTCTGTGGCCACGGCCTCGGCCGCATCTTTCACGACGTGCCCAGCATCCTGCATTTCGGCCGTGCCGGCACCGGCACGACCCTGCGCGAAGGTATGTTCTTCACGATCGAGCCCATGGTTAACGTCGGCCGCGCCGACGTGAAGATCCTCGGCGATGGTTGGACGGCCGTGACCAAGGATCGCTCGCTGTCGGCCCAGTTCGAGCATTCGATCGGCGTCACCGCCGACGGCTACGAAGTCTTTACCCTGTCGCCAAAGGGCTGGGAACGGCCACCGTACAACTAGTATCGCGCGGCGCTGCCGGCCGAACCCCGGCAGATAGGCACAACCCAATCTATAACTAACCGCTTCGCAGGCTTCTTTGGTGATTCTGGGGTCCGGTCGCCCGTTCTCGGGCGTCGGGTCCGCTCCAGGAAGGAGGCCGCACGATGATGGCTCTGCGTCTCCCCCGCGCCATGCTCGTTCTTGCGGCCTGCCTCGCCATCGCCGTCCTTCCCGCGCGCGACGCCGCGGCCCAGACGCCGGCGCTGTGGACGATGCGCGATGCCGACACGACGATCTATCTGTTCGGCACGATACATCTGCTGCCACACGATCTCGGGTGGCTGACCGAGGACATCGAACAGGCGTTCGAGTCGGCGGACACGCTGGTCCTCGAACACGACGTCTGGGACATCAAATACGAACCCTTCAACGACCAAGGCCTCTACAACGAGGCGGGCGTGGCGTTGCAGGACCTGCTGACGGAAGAACAGCGGGAGACGCTGAAGGAGGTCGCCCACGACGCGCTCGTCCCGGTCGCCATGCTCCAGCCCTATCGGCCGCTGCGCGTGGTCGGCATCCTCGGCGGCGCGTTCGGCTATCACATCGGCATGCGGGGGCCGCAAGGCGCCGACAATTTTTTCTTCGATCGGGCCAAGAAGGCGAAGAAACGCCTTGCCTATCTCGAGACCGTCGCCGACACGCAGTATTTGCTCTACCCCAGCGCGTCGCTCGAGATCGAGCTCGAAATCCTCATCCAGACCCTGGATCGGATGCGCTTCGATCAGCGCGCCGACGAACGCCTGATCAACGCCTGGAATGCCGGGGATTTCGAGGCGATCGCCGCCTTCGAGGCGCTGGAGTATGACGGGCTCGGGGCGGCGGCCCAGGCCTTTCTGCGCGGCTGGAACCGCGAGCTCCTGCACGACCGCAACGCGCGATGGGTGCCGCAGATCGAAGCCATGCTGAAGGGCTCGGGCACCTACTTCATCGTCGTCGGCGCGGCCCACATGGCCGGCCCCGACAGCGTCGTGAAGATGCTGCGTGCCCGCAACCATGTCGTCGAAGGGCCAAGCCCCGAGCCCCTGGACTACACGCCGGTCCGTCTGCCCTACTGAGCCGCTTCGGGCCATCCCCGGTTGACGGGGGTCCCGCCGATCCCGCGTAATTGCCGGGCTTATGAGCGGCCCGCGTAACAAACCCGACGACAAGACCGGCCACAGGGCGCGCCTGCGGACGCGCTTCCTCAAGGACAGCGGCGCGGCGATGGCCGACTACGAGCTGCTGGAGCTGCTGCTGTTCCAGGCGCAGTCGCGCACATCGCCAAGGCGCTGCTGGCCCGCTTCGGCACGCTCGGTGCCGCGCTGTCGGCCAGGCCGGCCGAACTGATGGCCGTCAAGGGCGTCGGCGAGGCGGTCGTCGTCGCTCTAAAGGTGGCGCGCGAGGTCGGCATCCGCCAGGCCCGCGAGGACATCATCGGCCGCCCCGTGCTGTCGAATTGGGAGCAGGTACTGACCTACTGCCGGCTCAGCCTGGCGCACGAGACGACGGAGCGTTTCCACGTGCTGTTCCTCGACCGCAAGAACGGCCTGATCGCCGACGAGGTGCAACAGCGCGGCACCGTCGACCACACGCCGGTCTACCCGCGCGAGGTCGTCAAGCGCACGCTGGAGCTCGACGCCACGGCGATCATCATGGTGCACAACCACCCCTCGGGCGACCCGGCGCCGTCCGACGACGACGTCGCCGTCACCCGTGCCGTCATCGAGGCCGCCGAGCCGCTGGGCATCGCCGTCCACGACCACATCGTCATCGGCCGCACCGGCCACGCCAGCCTCAAGTCGCTCGGGCTGATCTGAAGCGAGGCGCCGTTTGTCGTTCCGCGGCACCGGGACTTCGGTCTAGAGTTCCGGCCGGGGGTCGCAACCTATGCAAGCAAAGAGGGAGAGCCGATATGAGAATGTTGTTCGTTCTAGCCCGGATTTCTCACAGCGGGATTGGTGGTGGCCGAGAGCCAGTGAGCTATTGTCAAAAGTTGTGTATGGGTTTGTCATGCGGCGGCGCGATCCTGGCGTTCTCCATTCACGAATTTGACGCCTCGAATGATCTCGGCGAACTGATCTGATCCATTGAGCCTCCGCCATTTCTTGCTGGCCCCCTGGCAAAGCTTGAAGACCATGGCCATCGCCGTCTTGCGTGACAGGCAACCCTTGGTCCGATAGGTGCGAAGGCGAACCGTGGCGAAGGTGCTCTCGATGGGGTTCGTCGTCCGCACATGCTTCCAATGCTCGGCGGGAAGTCGTAGAAGCTCAGCAAGGCGTCCCGGTCCTTGGCCAGGCAGGCCGTGGCCTTTTCGTACTTCGGTCCGTAGGCTTCCAGGAAGAAGTCGAAGGCGGTCTCCGCGTCCTTCCTGGTTTCGGCCATCCAGATATCCTGCAAGTGACCCTTGGCCTTGTTCTGCCGACCCTTGGGTAGCTTGTTCAAGATATTGCCCGTCTTATGCACCCAGCAGCGCTGCTCGCGGGCGGCCCCGTAGACTTGGCGGAGCGCCTTCCAGAAGCCGAGCGCGCCATCGCCGGTCACCAGTTCCGGGCCGATGCCGAGACCACGCCGCTTGAGATCGAGCAGCACCTCGCGCCAGGATTGTTCGCTCTCGCGGTAGCCGTCGGTGATGGCGATCAACTCCTTGGTTCCGTGATCCGTGGCGCCGATGATAACCAGGATGCATTGCTTCTCCTCTTCCAGGCGGGCGCCAAAATAGATGCCGTCGACCCAGAAGTAGACGTAGCGCTTGGCCGATAAATCACGCCGTTGCCAGCGCTCCATCTCGTCTTGCCAAACTTCCTTCAGTCGCCCGATCGTGGAGGCCGACAGACCCGGGGCCTGTGCCCCCAGCAACGCCGCCAACGCTTCCGAGAAATCGCCGCTGGAGATGCCCCTCAAGTATAGCCACGGCAGCAAATCCTCCAGGCTCTTGGTGCGGCGCAGATAGCGCGGCAGGATCGCCGACGTGAACCGGATGGCGCCGGCACCCTCGCCGGCTCTCCGATCCCGGACACGCGGCTGACGCACGTCCACCGGGCCGATCCCGGTCTGTATCAGCCGTTCCGGCAAGTGGCCATTGCGTACAATCCGGCGGCGGCCCCGGTCATCAACCAGCGTCGCATGACCTTCCAGAAACTCGGCAACTTCAGCTTCCACGGCTTGAGCCAGCAACTCACGCGCCCCAGCTCGTAGGACTT
>CBDHDN010000029.1:0-523225 GCA_965261585.1 Alphaproteobacteria bacterium | reverse complement strand
TGGTGATCCGCCAGCGAGATCGTGCTCGACTTCGATGCCACGGACGACCCGGTTCACGGCCATCAAGAAGGCCGGTTCTTCCATGGCTACTACGACCACTACTGCTTCCTGCCGCTTTACGTGTTCGCCGGCGATCATCTGCTGGCGGCCTACCTGCGACGCTCGGACATCGACCCGGCGAAGCATGCGGTGCAGTGCTGAAGCTGCTGGTGCGGCGGCTGCGCCTGGCCTGGCCCGCGCGTGCGCATCATCGTGCGGGCGGACTCCGGCTTCTGCCGCTGGCGCATGCTGTCGTGGTGCGAGCGTCACGGCGTCGACTACATCATCGGCCTGGCCAGGAACAAGCGGCGGGAGGCGCTGGCGGCGCCCGTGATGGCCCAGGCGCGCGCACTGTTCGCCACGACCGGCGACAAGCAACGGCACTTCGCCGAACTCCGCTATGGCGCCGGGACGTGGGAACCGCGAGCGGCGCGTCATCGCGCGCCTCGAACACACCGCCCGCGGCGCCAACCCGCGCTTCGTGGTGACCAGCCTCGCCGGTGACGGCATGGCGCTCTACGACATGCTCTACTGTGCCCGCGGCGACATGGAGAACCGCATCAAGGAGCAGTTCGAGCTGTTCTCTGACCGCACCTCGGCCCATCGCTGGTGGCCGAACCAGTTCCGCCTGCTCCTGGCCAGTCTCGCCTACGTGCTGATGACGGCGATCCGGCGCTTCGGCCTCGCCGGCACCGAGGCCGCCCGCGCCCAGGTCGGCACGATCCGCCTGCGCTTGCTCAAGATCGGCGCCGTCGTCATCCGCAACACCCGTCGGGTCCGCTTCCTGCTCTCCTCGGCCTGTCCCGATCAGGCCCTGTTCACACTGGTCGCCACCAGGCTCGAACCAGGATAGCGGCCGCCCCTTCGGTCCCTTACACGATCCCAATGCCGTGCCGCGGCAACCAGTAAACGCGACCGCTCGCCGCCACCGAACACCGTAATGCTTCGCTCCTGCACCGCGGCCATGAACCCCGGTCAAACCCGTCCCAATTCGCCTCATTCGAGACAGATGACCGGCCCAACAGGACACAATCATTCGCATCATGAAATATCCGGGCTAGCCGCACGCGGCCAGAATCCCTCGTCGGCGGTCCGCCGGACGTTGCATCCGAGGCCTTCCTGGCGACGGTGGCTGACTGGGCCCCTGCACGGTCGTCCGATTCGCCAACGCGGGTCATCGTTGCGGAACCGTGAGTCCGCTGTCAACCAATGATTCCAAGGACTTGCCTTGCGGCACCGGAACGACCCTTCCTGGGTTGACCAAGTGGCAAATGTGCCAGAATCCGATACTTAATGAGGAGCGTATGGGCAGATCGCTAAGGCATTGTTAAAGAACAGAACCGATATGGCCGGCCACAATTCCGTCAGTAAAAACAGGGATTTAGCGGCCAGTTGTGCGGGGTCGGCGACCTCGCCGCCAGGCCTCGTGGCCTGATCCTGACGCTTGGGGACCCCATGCGTCAGGTGGGTCGAACCGGCTAGCGGCCGAGGGCGTAGGCCTGCTGAAAGCGCGGGTGGGCCGCGGCCTTGAGTACCGTTTGGCCATCGATTCGGACCCGTGCCACGGCCGTCATGCGGCCGAGGGTCCAGTCGCCCGCGACCTGGACCCGGTGACCGCGCCGCTTGAGCTCCTCGATCGTCGCTGCCGGCAGCCGGCCCTCGACCTGAAGGGCACCGAGGAACGCGCCGCGCGGATAGAAGCTCGAGGGCGCATGATCCGTGTGATAGGCCGGCGCGTCGCAGGCCGCCTGCAGATCATAGTCGTGGTGCACGTGGTGCAGGAACGTGGTTAACGCCCACTGGTCCTGCTGGTCGCCCCCTGGCGTGCCGAAGGCGATCGCCGGTTCGCCGTCGCGCAAGGCCAAGCTCGGGCTCAACGTCGTGCGGGGCCGCACGCCGGGGCGCAGCGAAGACGCCAGGCCGTCCTCGAGCCAGAACATCTGCATGCGCGAGCCCAGGCAGAAGCCCAACGCCGGGATCACCGGCGAGGACTGCAGCCAACCGCCGCTGGGCATGCACGAGACCATGTTGCCGAAGCGGTCGGCGGCGTCCAGGTGCACCGTATCACCAGGGTCCACGAGATTGGCGTTCGGTTCGCCGCTGCCGGCGGGCAAAGTGCCGTCGTGCAACAGCGCCGCCGCGGTGGAGAAGGTCGGCAGCCGCGGCGATTGTCCGTCCGGTGCGCCCGGGCGCAGCTCGAGCGAAGCCGACGATGAGATCAGGCGCCGGCGGTCATCGTTGTAGGCGTCGCCCCAGCAGCGCGGCGAGTGGGACGTCGACGACATCGGGGTCGCCGCTACCAGGCCTCGCGGTCGGCCAGAGCCAGCTTTGCCGCTTCGACTTGCGTGTGCACGAAGTCGGCGCCAAGGGGATCCATTTCGGCAAGGGGAAAGTCTTTCAGGAGCGCCAGCTGTTGCAGCAGCACGGGCGCCTGACTCCACGGCCCCGGCTTGCAGACGGTGTAGCCGTGATAGTCGTAGGTGACCGGCGCTTCGACCGTGGCACGCCAGCGCGCCATGTCGTCGCCGGTCAGCAGGCCGCCGTTGCGATTGCCGGTGCCGTCGGGCCATGCCGTCGTGCGGCAGAAGCGGTCGACCTCCTCGGCCACGAAGCCCTCATAAAAGGCAAGGGCGGGGCGGCCTCGATCTTGTCCTCGCGCGAACCCGTTTTGCTTGCGGCCTCGCGCACCAGCCGCTCGTAGGTTGCCGCGAGAGTGGGATTGGTATGCAGGCTGCCGATGGCCGGTGCGCCGCCGCGGACCAGGTACGTGGCCGCCGAGGTCGGCCAGGCGTCGACGAAGGTCCCTTCCATCTGGGCAATCGTCTCGTTGAGCGCCGGCACGACGGCGTAGCCGTCACGGGCGTAGCCGATGGCCGGCGCCATCACGTCGGCGAGCGGCAAGCTGCCATAGTCGCGGAGCAACAACAGCCAGCCGCCAAACGCGCCCGGTACGCACGGAGCCAGCAGGCCGTTCCCCGGTATCCGCTCGACGCCCAGATCGCGGTACCGCTCGATCGTCGCTGCCGCGGGCGAGACGCCCTGGCCGCAGACGACCTCGACCTGGCGCTTGGCGGCACTGTACAACACGATCGGCAGATCGCCGCCGAGACCATTTTGATGCGGCTCGACCACCTGCAGGGCGAAGCCGGTGGCGACGGCGGCGTCGAACGCGTTGCCGCCGCGCTCCAACATCGCCCATCCGGCCATGGAGGCGAGCCAGTGGGTCGACGTCACGACACCGAATGTGCCGCGAATTTCGGGGCGGGTTGTGAACATCTGAGCCTGACTGCCATGTTGGGGACGTCCGGGACGCAGGAAACATAGCGTTGGCGCCGCCGGCGCCGCAACCATGACACGGCGCGTCGCCCTTGTGGCAGGATGCGCATGGCATACTTGGCAGCGAGGCGAGACATGGCGATCGAACAACCCGTATCTCATGTTCCTCGGCGACGCGCCCGATCAGCTTGCCGCCAAGACCGCGGCCGGCGTCGTGCAATGGCGCCCGGAATGGTGCATCGGCCAGCTCCGCCTTACCGGGTTGCGAGGCCGACCTCGGCCTGCCGGACATGAGCATCGCGGCGGCCGCGGCGGCCGGATGCAAGACGCTCGTCATCGGCGTCGCCAACCGCGGCGGCGTTCTGGCCGACAGTTGGATCGATCCATTGTGTGCGGCGCTCGCCGCCGGCATGGATGTGGCGAGCGGCCTGCACGAACGCGTTGCCGATGTGTCGGCGGTCGCGGCCGCCGCGGTTTCGCCACGGCCAGCAGCTGCATGACGTGCGCCATCCGACCCGCAAGTTCGATGTCGGCACCGGGGATGCGCGGCCGGGCAAGCGGCTGTTGACCGTCGGCACCGACTGCTCGGTCGGCAAGATGTACGCGTCGCTGGCGATCCACCGCGGACTGATCGCGCGGGGCGTCGCCGCCGATTTCAGGGCGACCGGACAGACCGGGATCCTGATCGCCGGCGACGGCGTCTCCGTCGACGCGGTCGTCGCCGATTTCATCTCCGGTGCGACGGAGTGGCTGGCGCCGGCCAACGACCCCGATCATTGGGATCTGATCGAAGGTCAGGGTTCACTGTTTCACCCGTCCTTTGCCGGGGTCACGATGGGCCTCGTGCATGGGGCGCAGCCCGATGCTCTGGTGCTGTGTCACGAGCCGACGCGCAACCATATGCGGGGCCTGCCGGATCGGCCGTTGCCCAATCTTCGTGACTGCATCGATGGGCACCTGGCGGCGGCGCGGCTGACATGCCCGGCGGCACGCTGCATCGGTGTCGCCGTCAATACGTCCGGGCTCGCCGACGACGATGCGCGCCGGGCAGAGTTGGAGCGCACCGCCGACGAGCTTGGCCTGCCGTGTGTCGATCCCGTGTTGACCGGGGTCGACGCGTTGCTCGACGCGCTCGACTAGCCGGCCGATCGTGATGCAGCTGCGTGTTGCGCGTGAGAGTTGGCCGCTGCGCGAGAGCTTTGCGATATCGCGCGGGACCAAAACGACGTCCGAGGTCGTGGTCGTCGAGCTGCGGGCGAACGGCCATGCCGGGCGCGGCGAGTGCGTGGCCCTATGCGCGCTATGGCGAGACGGTCGACGGCGTGGTCGCCGCGCTCGAGGGTGTTGCCGTGAGTGTAGCGGAGGGCCTGGGCCGGCACGGCCTGCAGCAGGCGTTGCCACCGGGCGCGGCCCGCAATGCGCTGGACTGTGCCTACTGGGACCTGGCGGCCAAACAGCAGGGCGTGCCGGTCTGGCGCCTGGCCGGGCTGGTGCGGCCGGCAAGCGTCGTGACCGCCTACACGCTCAGCCTCGACAGCCCTGTGGCGATGGCGGCCGCGGCCCGGGCTCAGGCGGCGCGGCCGCTGTTGAAGCTGAAGCTCGCCGGCGCGGACGACCTGGCACGGGTCGAGGCCGTGCGCGCAAGCGCCCCGGCAGCGCAGCTGATCGTCGATGCAAACGAGGCGTGGACGCCGGCTCTCTACAGCGAGATGGCGCCGGCGCTGGCCGCGCTGGGGTCGCGCTGTTGGAACAGCCGCTGCCGGCGGATGCAGACGCGGCGTTGGCCGAGCTGCCGCGGCCGGTGCCGGTCTGCGCCGACGAATCGTGCCACGACCGGTCCAGCCTCGATCGCCTGACCGGACGCTACGACGCGGTCAACATCAAGCTCGACAAGACCGGGGGACTGACCGAGGCCCTGGCGCTGGCCGACGCGGCGACGCCGCCGGCTATCGCCTGATGGTCGGCTGCATGGTGGCGACCAGCCTGGCGATGGCGCCGGCCATGCGTGTTGGCCGGCCGGGCGGCGTTCGTCGACCTGGACGGCCCGCTGCTGCTCGCGCGCGACCGGGCCGCCGGACTGCGGTTCGACGGCAGCCTTGTCGCGCCGCCTGAACCCGCGCTTTGGGGCTGAACGCCAGGTGTCCCGATTGTCGCGGCCTGGATCGTCCTTGAGGCGGGTAGGGTACGCGCCACGGAGGTGAGGGATGAGCGACTACCTATTGCTGTTGCGCGACGAGGAGATCGACTTCTCGGACTATAGCGAACAGGACTACAACGAACTCGTCGCCAAGTTCGTCGCCTGGGCGGAAGCGCTTGGCCGAGAAGAAAGTCCTGAGGGGCGTAACCCGGCTGCGCACGGATATCGGCGAGACGGTGCGGATGCGCGAGGGCCGCCTCACGACCGACGGGCCGTTCGCCGAAGCAAAGGAGACGATCAACGGCTATTTCATCGTCTCGGCCGCGTCGCTGGAGGATGCCATAGAAATCGCCGGATCGTGCCCGGGCCTGTCGTTGGGCGGCAGTGTCGAGGTGCGTGAGGTCGGCGATTTTCCGGCGCCCGACTAATCCTCCTCAATTGATCGGCCGTGGTCCGCGGCGCCGTCTAGCCCGGATTTCTCACACGGAGTAGTGCATCGGGGCCCCGAATCAGCGAAAGTGATTGTTGCAACAAGAACTTAAGCTGAGACGGAGGATCTCCCCAATGCCAACAGAGTGTATCTCGGATCTGTTCGGATTTGCACGCGTTTGAGAGCCGGCGCGTTGAGGCAGCGTTTGACGGCGGTGCGGTGACGTCGAACGGCGGCGCGCTTTTGCTGGGGGCCACGGAGCGGGCGATTGGCCTGGTCGCGGGGTTTGCGCGATGTTTCCAGGACGGCCGCGATCCGGCGTTGACGGAGCACAGCGTCGCGACGCTGGTCGGCCAACGTGTGTTCGCCCTGGCGCTGGGTTACGAGGACCTGATCGACCACGACGAGCTGCGCCATGATCCGGTGATAGGCGGTGCTCGCCGGCAAGCTCGAGGCGCGGCGGGCGGACTGCGCGCCGCTCGCCGGCAAGTCGACGCTGAACCGGCTGGAGCACGCGCCGTCGGGGGCGCCGTCGCGCTATCACAAGATCGGCCACGACGCGGCGGCGATCGAGCGCCAGTTCGTCGCGCTGTTCTTGGCCGCGCACCGGCGGCCGGCGAAGCAGATCATCATCGACCTCGACGCGACCGACGATCCGTTGCACGGCGAGCAGGAGGATCGTTCTTCCACGGTTACTACGATTGTTACTGCTATCTGCCGCTGTACATCTTCTGTGGCCGGCATCTGCTGGCGGCGAAGCTGCGGCCGGCCAATATCGACGGCGCCGCCGGCGCGATCGAGGAGCTCGCCCGGATCGTCGAGCAGATCCGCGACGACTGGCCGGACGTGCGTATTCTGGTGCGCGCTGATTCCGGCTTCGCCCGCGAGGCGCTGATGGCGTGGTGCGAAGCCAACCGGGTCGACTACGTCTTTGGGCTGGCCAGGAACAAGCGGCTCAGCGGCGCGATCGAGAACGCTCTCGCCGCCGCCGCCGCCGACAGCCGGCGCACCGGCAAGCCGGCCCGCCGCTACCAGGAGCTGGTGTGGACGACGCGTAAGAGCTGGAGCCGCGAACGCCGCGTCGTCGCCAAGGCCGAATGGACCCACGGTAAGGCCAATCCGCGCTTCGTCGTCACCTCGCTCGGCACCGGCGAGGTCAAGGCCCGCCGGCTCTATGAAAAGGTCTATTGCGCCCGCGGCGACATGGAGAACCGCATCAAGGAATGCCAGGCCGATCTGTTCGCCGACCGCACTTCGGCTGCCACCATGCGGGCCAACCAGCTGCGCTTGTGGTTCGCCGCCATGGCCTATGCGCTGCTCTGCGCGCTGCGCCGCATCGCCCTCAAGCACACCCGCTTCGCCCGCGCCACCTGCGGCACCATCCGCTTGAAGCTGTTGAAGATCGGCGCCCAGGTGCGCCGCTCCGTCCGCCGCGTCAAGTTCGCAATGGCGTCTTCGTTCCCCTACCAGCAGGAATACCGCCTGGCTCACCATCGATTATGCAACGCCACCGGCTGACCCCAGCAGCCGGCCTCCGCCCGTCCCGTCAACCACACAGGATCAACTCCAGCCTCAGACCACCGCCAGCAGCCGGCGGAACCCTCCAGCCTGCCTGCTTCTCAGCAACCCATCAACAGCGCCGAAGATGAACTGGCTCTCGGCCACCACCAATCCCGCTGTGAGAAATCCGGGCTAGCAACGCCGAAGCGCATCGATGGCGCTCAATCGGTCAGTGCGGCCAGGCGCTTGGCGAGGAAACGGCGGTCGGCGGCGGAGGCTGCCAGATCGTAGGCCTGACGCAGATAGCGTGCGGCCTCCCGCGGTCTGTCGAGGCGTGCATGCAGCTCGCCGAACGCCGCGGGCAGCAGGAAATAGCCCTTCAATTTCGGATGATCGGCGATCTTTTCCAGCTCGGCGAGGCCGGCGGCCGGCCCGGCATGCATGCCCACGGCGATGGCCCGGTTGAGAGTGACGACCGGCGACGGGTTCAGCGTCAGCAGCTGATCGTAGAGGCCGACGATGCGCTGCCAGTCGGTCTGCTCATAGGTTGGGGCGACGGCATGGCAGGCGGCGATGCCAGCCTCGAGATGAAACCTCGTCACGTCCTCACCGTCGGCGGACTTGGCCAGGCAGACAAGGCCGCGGTGAATGGAGTCACGGTCCCACAGGGCGCGGTCCTGCTCGGCCAGGGTCGCGGATTCGCTGTTGCCCTCGAGACGCGCCGCCAGACGGGAGCCGTGCAGCAACACCAAGGCGAGCAGCGCGTGAACCCGCGGCCGGTCGGTCAGCGGATGTTGCGCCAGCAACGAGGCGAGGCGGATTGCTTCCTCGCAAAGCTCGCGGCGGACCGGGCGTTCGCCCTTGTGGGCGCTGTAGCCCTCGTTGAACAACAGGTAGAGCACCATCAGCACCGTATCGAGCCGGGCCGCCAGCGCGTCTTGCGCCGGCAATTCGAAGCCGATATGCGCCGCGCGCAGCGCCTGCTTGGCCCGCGTCAGGCGCTTGGAGATTGTCGGCTCGGCCGTCAGCAGGGCGCGGGCGATCTCCGCGACCTGCATGCCGCAGAGCGTCTTCAGCGTCAGCACGATCTGCGCCTCGATCGAGAGCGCGGGATCGCAGCAAACGAACATCATGCGCAGCTGGTCGTCGGTGAGCTCGCTGCGCAGTGTGACGCCGTCGTCCCAATCGGGCTCCGGCAGCCGTGGCGCGACGACGAGCTCCGCGTGCCGCTCGCCGTGCAGGCGGTTCTGGCGGATGATGTCGATCGCCCGGTTACGTGCGACCTTGATCAGCCAAGCCGTTGGGTTGTCGGGAATTCCGCCCTCGCGCCAGACCGCGAGTGCACGCAACAATGCATCCTGCTGTGCGGTTTCAATCAGATCCAGATTACCGGGGCCGAACAGGCGCGCCAGCGCCGCGGTTACCGCGCCGGCGTCGCGGCGATAGGCATGCTCGAGTGCCGTGTCGGCGCGGTTGCGCGAGGGCGCTCGTTGCATCGGTATCGGCTGCTCGCCCATGGCGCGAGCATATCACCGGCGCAATGGCACCGCCGATCCCTGGTTTTCGGTCCAGTTGGCCAGGTGGTAGGCCAGCCCGTCGAACGCCGGCCACTGCTTGGCGATCGCATAGGCCGGGATCGGCGCCGTGAACTTGCGCATGCGGCCCTTGTCCTCGAACCGCTCCCGGAAGTGCGTGGCGTCAAACGATTCGCCCATATTGTGGACGACACCGCCGCCGATATAAACACCGCCGGTGGCGCCGAGCGTCAATGCGAGGTCGCCGGCAACCGTGCCCAACATGCCGGAGAACATGCGGGTGGCCCGCCGACAGAGCTCGTCGCTGGCCGCCCGTCCAGAGACCTCCCCGGGATCAAGCGATTCGACCGCCCGCCCTTCGATTTCGGCTAGTGCCTCATAGAGTGCGCAGAGGCCGGGGCCGGAGACGGCGCGCTCGGCGGACACATGGCCGTAGCGCCGACGCAACACCGACAGCGCGCGATCCTCCTCGTCGGATCGGCTGGGCAGCGTGACGTGCCCGCCCTCGCTGGCCAGCGCCGTCCAGCGCCCGTCGCCATAGACGAGACCCGAGACGCCGAGGCCGGTGCCGGGGCCGATGATGCCGATCGGTGCGTGCGGTGCCGGTTCGTCGCCGCCCAGCTTGCGCAGGTCCGCGGGTTTCAGGTGCGGTACGGACAGCGCGATTGCGGTGAAGTCGTTGACGACCGCCAAGTGGCGCAGGCCGAGCTGGCGCCGCATTTCTTCAATGACGAACGACCAGCCGAAGTTGGTTAGCTTGATGCGCTCCCGATTGACGGGACAGGCAACCGAGAAGGCGGCATCGATAAGCGGTGCCAGGGGCTTGACGTCGGCCAGGTAGGCGTCGATCGCTTGCTTCAGGTCGGCGTGCTCGCGATTGTAGAGCACGCGGATGTCCTGGGGTTCACCGCCGGGCGCCAGCAGGGCGAACCGCGCCTTGGTGCCGCCAATATCGGCCAGCAGGTGCAGTCCCGTGTACACGGGCATCGCGGTTTGGCTAGGGCCCATAGGGCGCCGCATCGAGCGCGGCCAGGAATTGTTTGCGCCAGGCCGAGATGTCGCTCTCGCAGACGATGGAGGAGAGCTCGTGCCAGCGCCCCTGGCGCTCGTTGAGGGGCATGTCGAGGCCGCGTTGCATCGCCTCCGCCATCTCATCGATATCGAACGGATTGACCAGCAAGGCCTCGCGCAACTGGTCGGCGGCGCCGGCAAAGCGCGAGAGCACGAGGACGCCGGGGTCGTCGGGGTCCTGGGCGGCCACGAATTCCTTGGCCACCAGGTTCATGCCGTCACGCAGCGGCGTCACCAAGCCGATCTGAGCGGCCCGGAAAAACCCGGCCAGCGTGCGCCGGTTGACGGACTTGTTCAGGTAGCGGATCGGCACCCAATCGAACTCCGCGAAGCGGCCGTTGACGCGCCCGGCCGTCTCCTCTAGCTCGCGACGGATCTCGATATATTCCGGGACCTCGGCACGCGTCGGCGGCGCGATCTGCATCAGCGTCGCCTTGTTGCGGTTTTCGGGGTAGCTTTCGATAAGCCGTTCGAAGGCCAGGAACCGGTGCACGAGCCCCTTGGAGTAGTCGAGCCGGTCCACCCCGATAATGAGCGCCCGTTCGCCCAGGGACTGTCGGAGGCGGATACTCTGCTGGCCGCCGATCGCCGCCTCGGCCATGTGCGTGACATTGTCGGCATCGACGCCGATCGGGAACGTGCCGGCCAGCAGCATCCGGCCGAACGCCTCGACCGTGCCGTCGTCATGGATGCGGCCACCGGCTTCGCGCGTGATGTACTCATGGAACGAATGCAGGTCGCCGTCGGTCTGGAAGCCGATCACGTCGTAGGCACACAACGCACGCACCAGGTCCGGATGGCTCGGCAGGGCGACGAGAATCTCGTAGGCCGGAAACGGCGTGTGCAGGAAGAAGCCGATCCGGCCCTCGAACCCGGCATGGCGCAGCGCCTCGCCCATCGGGATCAAGTGATAGTCGTGGATCCACAGCCGGTCGTCGGCCTGCAGCATCGGGAAAAGCTTGCCGGCGAACAGCCCGTTGACGCGCAGATATCCGGCATAGTCGCGGCGGCTGAACGACGTCAGGTCGAGGCGATAGTGGAACAGCGGCCACAGCGTGCCGTTGGCGAACCCGTTGTAGTACTCGTCGAAATCCTGGCGCGTCAGGTCGACCGTCGCGTAGGTCAGCTTGCCGACGTCGTAGATGCGCGGTTGCGTTGTCGGCGCGGCCATGACCTCGCCGCTCCAGCCGAACCAGATCCCGCCGGTCTTTTTCAGGGCGGCGAGCACGGCGACGGCCAAGCCGCCGGCCGTGGCCTTGCCCTCGTCCACCGGTGCGACGCGATTTGAGACGACGATCAGCCGGCTCAAAGCGCCTCCTCCCAGCTCTTGCTCAATCGCATGGCGCTATTGATCAGCCCGACCATCGAATATGTCTGAGGGAAGTTGCCCCACAATTCACCGGTCTTCGGGTCCAAATCCTCCGACAACAGGCCTAGATTGTTGCGGCGCCCGAGCATGTTGGAGAACATTGCGCGCGCCTCGTCGAGACGACCGATCGCCGCGATCGCGTCAATATACCAGAAGGTGCAGACATTGAACGCGTTCTCCGGGAAGCCGAAATCGTCCGGCGCATGATAGCGGAAGACATAATTGCCGCGCCGTAGGGAGGTACTGATTGCGTCGACGGTGCCGAGGAACCGCGGATCGTCGGCGGCAACGAAATCGAGCTCGTGCAGCAGCAAGAGCGCCGCATCGAGATCCTCGCCGTCGAAGCTCTCGACGAAGCAGTTGCGCTTGGCGTTCCAGGCACGCTCCAGAATCGTCGTGCGCATCCCGTCGGCGGCTTGGCGCCAGTACGCCGCGCGCTCGTCGTTTTCGATATGGGCGGCGATCCGCGCCAGCCGGTCGGCGGCGGCCCAGCACATGACGCTGGAGAAGGTATGCACCTTCTTACGATTGCGCAGCTCCCACAGGCCGGCGTCGGGCTTGTCGTAGAGATCCAGCGCCTTCACACCCAGGGGCTCCAGGCGTTCGAACAGCTCCTGATTGCCAGGTCGATGCAGTCGGCGGTCGAAAAACAACTGGGTCAGGGCCAGGATGACCGAGCCGTAGACGTCGTTCTGGACCTGCAGGTGAGCTTCGTTGCCGATGCGGACCGGTCCCATGCCACGATAGCCGGCCAGGCTGTCGACCTGGGATTCGCTGAGCCGTGCCTCGGTCATGACGCCGTAGACCGGCTGCAGCGTGCCGTCGGGCGCGCCGGCGATGATATTGGTGATGTAGTAGAGGAAATCCTCCATCGTCCGCGTCGCGCCGAGCCGGTTGAGCGCGTGGACGACGAAATAGGCGTCCCGCAGCCAGCAGAAGCGATAGTCCCAGTTGCGGCCGGAATCCTTGGCCTCGGGAATCGATGTGGTTATCGCCGCGACGACGGCACCGGTCTCCTCGAGACTGCACAGCTTCAGGGTGATGGCCGCGCGGATGACTTCGGCCTGCCATTCGAACGGAATCGACAGATAGCGTGTCCACTCCCGCCAGTAGCCGCGTGTACGTTCGTAGAATTCGCGGGCGGTCTGCTGCACCGACGCGGTGAGGCTTTCGTCGGAGCCGAGCAGCAGTGTGATCGGGTTCTCGCAGACGAACACCACCTCCTCGGCGATGAACGATGGGGGCGCATCGGTCGTCAGCCGCAACGTGCTGCCCGGCACGACGTAGCGGATGTGATTGGAGCCGCGAGTGACCTCCGGCCGATGGGCGCCGTAATCGAAGGTGGGCCGCAACCGGATGCGGATCCGTGGCGTGCCGTTGAGGGGCTGGATGTGGCGGACCATCGTCAGCGGGCGGAAGATACGGTCGTACTGGCGGTACCGGGGGGCGAAGTCCGTGATCTCAATGCCATGGCCGTGCGTGTCGAACAGCCGGGTCACCAGGATCGCGGAGTTGTGCATGTAGCGCTGTTCGCTGCGCTCGAAATCGAACAGCTCAACGTCGTAGAAGCCACGGTCGGCGTTCTCGGCGACCGGCTGCAGCAGGCTGCAGAACACCGGGTCGCCGTCGAAGCGGGGCATGCAACTCCAGGTGACGCGCCCCCGGGGATCGATGAGGGCCGAGAACGCGCAGTTGCCGATAGCTGCAAGGTTGAGGTCGGCGATATCCTGCGGCGCAGGCGGGGCGCTGGATTCGGCGCTCGTTTTGGTTCGCTTGCTGTTCATGTCTGCTCAAGTTCGTCTGAGAGGGCGGCAAGCCAGGCCACGAGTTCGGGCACACCGGCGCACTGCCAGTGCGCCTGCGAAGCCGGCCGGTTGTGCGGCGTCGGTCCGACCCGGATCGAGACGCCGGCCAAGCGATTGACGGCGGCGAAGCCGTCCTCGTCGGTCCAGTCGTCGCCGACGAAGACCGGCACGCGGCCGGCAAAGGGCGGCAACGCCATGAAGGCCTCGACCGCGCTGCCCTTGCTGGTCCCCTTCGGCTTTATCTCGAGGACCATTTTGCCGTCGACGCAGTGAAGTGTGTTGGCGTGGGCGTCGATTTGGCCTTGAACGAGGCGCCGGGCGGCGGCGGCCATGGCAGGTGCGCCCCGGTAGTGGAGGGCGATCGTCAGACCCTTGTCCTCGACCGTCACGCCGTCGTTGTCCGCCGCAAACTCGTCGATCTTGGGCCGTACGGCTGCCAGCGCTGCGCGGGCGGCGGCCAGGTCCGTCGGGCTTGGCGGTGGTGTGACAGTGCTGTTCAGCCGTTGCTCGAGCCCATGGAGTCCGGCCGTCGGCAGGCGGAGCGGATCGAGGAGGCGGTCAAGATCCGCTATGGATCGACCACTGACCAAGGCCACGGCGCCGTTCAACACCGTGTGGCTGCGGGACAGGGCCTGCAGCATCTCAGGGTGTACGACGACCTGGTTCGGCGACGGCGCCATCTCCACCAGCGTGCCGTCGAGGTCAAGGAAGAGCGCCCATGCCGGGTTCGGCATTGGCAGGGCAGATCGCGGCGCAGCTGTGGCGCCAGCCAGGGAAATTGGGCGATCGTTCATTGGATGGGTAAATGCGAATGGCCGGCGGCATCTGTACGAACAGAAGACACTAGGCGGCCACCGTTGACTATATCTTTAAGCCTAGGGCCACGGAAGCCACGGTGCTTGTAGCGAATTCGCCGAGTCCGGGCAAAGGGTTTGCCCTCGAACGGCCGGCCATGGCATTGGCTCAGCCCACCGATGGCCGGGCCGCATCGCCGGTGGTGATCGTCCATTCGACGAGACCCCTCAGCACCTTGCCGAGGGCGTCGTCGAAGGCGGCAACGATGCTTTCCATGCGGTCGGCCTGGGCAACGACGGTGCGCTCCAGGCTCCGGGAGCCGATGATCGAGCGCTGCGGCATTTGCACCAGCTTCGCGTTCATGCGGACGCGGACCGTCGGCGGTCTCCCGGCATTGTATTCGGCCTGAAACTCGCGCAACTCCGTCTTCAAGACGAAATCGGCGCGCAAGCCGATGGCCTCGCGACCGACGGCGATAATACGACCGGAGTTCTCAAAGGACGCGACGATCAGCAACTGGGTCATCGCCGGTGCACGATCCGCCCATCCGGTCCTGGCGTAATACTCGATCTCCGTCGGACCACGCAGCAGCGAGATGCGCGTAGTGTTGAGGCCGCCGGGCGCCAGCGGCTCCTCGACAATGAGCTGCCAGGATACGGTCGGCAGCGCGGCGTCGAACGTGCTCTTCGGTGTCAGCCGGAATAGCCGCGGCGGCGGCGATTGGCCCGGCAGATCGATAACGTCGCAGGCGGCAAGCCCAGCCAGGGGCAGGGCCGCGACGAAGCGCAGCACCGCGCGCCGGGCCGGCTGGGCCGGCTGGGTCGGCGCGGGTGCACCGGTCCGCCTAGAACCAAGCTCAATCGGCGGTTTCATAGCCTTGCTGCTGATTGCCAAACAGGAAGCGTGCGGGGTCGCGTTCGACCTGTGTCGTCACCCTATCAAGACCGTCCAAGAGGGCACGCGCCTCGTTCAGGAACGCGGACACCTCGAACAAGGTCTCGCTCGTGAAGCTGTTGATCGCGTCCCGGTTTTCCGCAACCAGCGATTCGATCGCCGTCGCCATGCTGGCGACCGCGTCGGCTGACCCACGCAGGCTGCCGAGTGCGCCGGCGATCTCGGAGGTGCCGCCGCCGGCGAGCGTCGCCTCGATGGCGCCGGCGGCACCTTCGACGGCCCCGAGCGTCGTGTCCGCGCGCGCGAAAAGCCGTGCCGAACCGGCGACCAATCGGTCGGCCAAGGCGCTGAAACGATGTGCTGGCCGCGCGCAGGCCGGCCATCGCGCCGGCCGAGTCGCGCAGCAGCAACTGCAGGTCTTCGCTGCTCTCGGCGGCGGCGCCGGAGAACTGGCTGATCGAGTCAAGTGCCGCCGCGATGGCCTGCTGATTGCGTGGGTTCAACAGGGTGTTGGCGTGAGCGACCAGCACGTTGAGGCTGGCGAGGAGTTCCGGCGCGCCCTCGAGGACCTGCTCGAGGCCGGAGCGCTGGGACACGAATGACGGGCCGCGGCTCGCCTGCTGCGGCCACGAGCGGCGGCGAATCCTGGCTGCCGCCGGACAACAGAATGTTGGCCACGCCGGTAATGCCCTGCTGTTCGAGGCTCGCCACCGTATCTTCGCGTACCGGCGTTTCGGCCGCGACCTCGATCGTTACGCGGACGCGTTCGACATTGTCTGGGTCGATGCCGATGTCGCGCACTTCGCCCACCGGAACGCCGCGCAGGCTGACTTTGCTGCCCACGCTGAGGCCGGTGACGCGGCCTTCGAACAGAATGTCATAACGTTCGAACTCGGCCTCGAACTGGAACCGCGCCAGCCAGACGACGAAGACGACCAGCCCCGCGATCAGCAACAGGACGAAGCTGCCGACGAGGAGATGGTTAGCTCTGGTTTCCATATGCTACGCTCGCCGACGCGGCCGGCCCGATCTCGCGGCGCCAAGGCGGCGCGGGCGCGAGGGCCATGAAAATACTCGTGAACCCAGGGATGGTCGTCGCGCATCAGGCTTTCCATCGTGCCGACCTTAACATGCTTGTCGACCAGCACGGCAATGCGGTCCGCAACCGTGCGTAGACTGTCGAGGTCGTGGGTGACCATGACGACGGTTAGGCAGAGCGCTTGCTGGAGGCTGCGCAATCAGCGAGTCGAAATTCGCCGCGCCAATCGGATCGAGGCCGGCGGTCGGCTCGTCAAGGAACAGGATCTCCGGGTCCAGGGCCAACGCACGGGCCAGCCCGGCGCGCTTGCGCATGCCGCCCGACAGCTCCGATGGATACTTGTTCGCGGCATCGAGGGGCAGCCCGACCATGTTGACCTTGAGGTCGGCGATCTCGGTGCGCAGGGCGGCCGACATCGTCACGTGCTCCTTCAACAGGCACCTGGATGTTCTGGGGCCACGGTGAGGGAGCTGAACAGCGCACCGTCCTGGAACAGGACCCCATAGTGGGCCTGCAGTTGGCGCAGGCCGGCCTCATTCAGCGTCGCGATGTTCCGGCCCAAGACCTCGATGCGGCCGCCGGCCGGCCGCATCAGTCCGATGATGTCGCGCAGCAGCACGGACTTTCCGGTGCCGGAACCGCCGACAATCGCCAGGACCTCGCCGCGCTCGACCGTAAGGTCGACGCCGTCATGGACGACCTGCCGGCCGAACTGAGTCCGCAGGCCGCTGATCCGGATGACCGGTTCGGCGCTCATGCGCCGATGACCGAGAACAGCACCGAGAACAAGGCGTCGACGAGGATCACCAAGAAAATCGCCTCGACGACTGCCCGGGTCGTGAGGCGGCCGACGGACTCCGCGCTGGCCGCCGACTCGCAGGCCCTCGAAGCAGCCGATCAGGCCGATGATGAAGGCGAAAATCGGCGCCTTTATCATGCCGATGACGAAGTTGGAAAACGGCACCGCCGGCGTTGATCTGGCGGGCGAATTGGAACATGCTGATATCGAGCGTGTATCGTCGCCATGATGGCGCCGCCGAGCAGCCCGAGCACATCTGCATAGAATGTCAGCAGCGGCAGCGTGATCATCAGCGCCAGGATGCGCGGCAGCACCAGTGTGTCCATCGGGTCGAGGCCGATCGTGCGCATGGCGTCGATCTCCTCGTTGATCTTCATCGTGCCGATCTGGGCCGTGTAGGGCGCTGCCGGTGCGCCCGGCTACGATAATCGCCGTCAACAGCACGCCCATCTCGCGCAGCACGCCGACCCCGACGAGGTTGGCCGTGAAGATCTCGGCGCCGAACCGGGCCAGCTGGTCGGCGCCTTGGAACGCCAGGACGACGCCGATCAGGAACGCCAGCAGGCCGACGATGGGCAGTGCGTTGAGACCGACCTGCTCCATATGGCTGACCAAGGCCGTCCAGCGTATTCGGCGCGGCTGCACGAGGCTGCGGCCCATCGCCGTCAGGGTCTGGCCGAGGAAGCTCACGCCCTGCGCGGCCTCGCCCAACCCGTCCAACGTTGCCCGACCGCAACGGGCGATCACGTCGAGCAGGGCATTCGCCGGCGGCGGTGGCTCGGGGCACGGGTGATCGTTGCGCGCGACGGTCTCGAGCAGCGTCGTCTGTTCGGGCGTCGTGCCGACGAGGTCGACGGGCACGTCGCGCCGGCGCAGGGCCCGTGCCGTTCGATTAGATCAGCCAGGCGCCGGCGGTGTCGAGGGCGCTGACGGCGCTGAGGTCGACGATTGCCTCGGTTGCCGTATCGGGCAACACGGCGTGCAGGCGCTCGTCGACGCTGCCCACCGTCGTCGTCGTCCAGCGGCCGGTGAGAGCCAGGGTCCAGCGCCGGCCGTCGCCGTCGGCCGTGAGGGTCGGGTCGTCGCCCGCCGGGACGGCGGTGAGGGGCGACGACGTCGTCATGCTGGGACACTCACGCCGCTGTTGTGGACGCAAGATTCGGCCAACGCAAGTCGTTTGCCGTCGTGTGCCGCGTTGCTCGACGCGGCGGATCTTGTCGGTCGAACCAAAAGCGAATCCGTCATGGCGCGCATGGCGGGTTGCGACGATTGCCTGGAGAGCAGATCAAGAAAACCGTAAGAGAACCGAACAAATACGGGCGCTACCGGCGCTCGGCGCGCGCGTCGGCGAGCACGCACAGGATCTCGAACATCATAGTCGCGGCGACCAGCGCGGTGTTGCCGCTCGGGTCATATGGCGGCGCAACCTCGACGACGTCGCCGCCGACGATGTCGAGCCCGCGCAGTCCGCGCACCATGAGCTGTGCCTCGAGCGTCGTGAAGCCGCCGACCTCCGGCGTGCCGGTGCCCGGGGCATAGACCGGATCGAGGCCGTCGACGTCAAACGTCACATAGATCGCGCCATCGCCGGCGACGCGGCGCGCCTCCTCGACGACCGCGTCGAGCCCGGACTCGTAGAGTTCCTCGATCGTGACAATGCGGATCCCCTGTTCGTAGGCCCAGTCGAGATCGTCGGCGCCGTGCAGGGCGCTGCGAATGCCGATCTGGATGATGCGCTCGGGGTCCAGCAGGCCCTCCTCGATAGCCCGGCGGAAAGGCGTGCCGTGGGCATAGCGGTTGCTGCCGAAGTAGCTGTCGGTGGTGTCGGAGTGGGCGTCGAAATGCACGAGGCCGAGCGGCCGCTCGGCGGCGATCGCGCGCAGGATCGGCAGCGTCACAAGGTGGTCGCCGCCGGCCGCCAACGGGGCCGCGCCCGCCGCGTGCACGTCGCTGAATGTCGCCTCGATGGCCGTCAGGCTCTTGTGCAGGTCGAGTGGGTCGATCGGGACATCGCCGAGGTCGGCGCAGCGGCACAGATTGAACGGCGCGATGCCGCTGACGTGGTGGACGCGGCGGATCAGCGTCGACATCTCACGAATCTGGCGTGGGCCGTGACGGGCGCCCGGCCGATTGGTCGTGCCGCCGTCGAACGGCACGCCGACGAGCGCGATGTCGACCAATGTCGCATCGTCGACATGGGGCAGGCGCATGAACGTGGCGAGCTCGGCAAACCGCGGCATCTTCGCCATCGGCGTCGGTTGGAAGCGGTCGTCCTGGTCCATGGTGGGGTCTCCCGGGGCGGGGTGCCGAGGACAGCGGCGGCGAGTATAGGCCGACCCGCCGGCAGGCGCGAGTTGCGGACGACTAGGTGTAGATAGCGTGTGAGTTGTCCGGATTATGTGGCGCGCGAAGTGACCGTTTCTGGAATTGCTCCAAGGAGGTTTTTTTGCGGGGGCGAGGATGGAGCGGGCGCAGGTGCTACAGGAGATCCGGGTGATGCGTTTCGAGGAGCTATTGGAGCGGCACGAACGCGGGGAGTTGACGCAGGAGGAGACGGGAGAGTTACTCGGGATGAGCGGTTGGACGTTCCGGCGTTGGCGTGAACGGTATCGCGAGGAGGGTGTGCCCGGGCTTGCGGACAGGCGTGTTGGCAAGCCGTCGCCGCACCGTGCGGCGGCGAGCGAGCTATCGCGAATGCGGGGGCTGTATGAGGAGCTGTACGGCGACTTCACCGTGAAGCATTTCCACGAGAAGCTGGTCAAGCGGCATGGGTACAAGCTGGGCTACACGGTGACGCGTCTTGAGCTGCAGTCGGCGGGCTTGGTGCGTGCGGCGCCGCGGCGTGGCGCGCACCGGCGCAAGCGGCCGCGCCGGCCGATGGCGGGCATGCTGGTGCACCAGGACGCCTCGCGCCACGCCTGGCTGGCCGGCCATGCGCCGCTCGACCTGGTGGCGACACTGGACGATGCGACGAGCGAGCTCTACTCGGCGTTCCTGGTGGCCGAGGAAGGGACCGCCTCGAGCTTCCACGGGCTTGCCGAGACGATCTCCGCCGAGGGTCTGTTCTGCGCGCTCTATACCGACCGCGGCAGCCACTACTTCCACACGCCGGAGGCCGGCGGCAAGGTCTCGAAGGAGCGGCTGACCCAGGTCGGCCGGGCGCTGGCCGAACTCGGCATCGAGCACATCGCGGCGTACTCGCCGGAGGCGCGCGGCCGCTCGGAGCGCACCTTCCGCACGCTCCAGGACCGCCTGGTCAAGGAGCTGGCGCTGGCCGGGATCGCGACCGTGGCCGCCGCCAACCGGTTCATCGCCGAGGTCTACTTGCCCGAGCACAACGCCCGCTTCGCGGTGGCGGCCGAGGAGACGGGCTCGGCCTTCGTGCCGTGCCGGCCCGAGCAGTGGCGCGAGGTGCTGTGCGTGCGCGAGAACCGCCAGGTCGGCAACGACAACACCGTGCGCTGGCGCGGCCGGAGCTTGCAGATACCGCCTTCACGGCTGCGCCCGCACTTCGTGCGCGCCAAGGTGTGCGTGCATGAATACCCCGACGGAGCGCTCGCCCTATTCTGGGGACCGCACCGTATCGCCGAGCTCGCGCCGCCGCAGGCGAGCGCACCGATCGAACAGGCCGCGTGAATGACCGCGACGCGGCAAGCCCTGTGGGTTTGGGGACAAGGCTGCCGCCTTGCCCACAACCCCACAGGGCCAACCACCACAACAGCGGACAAATCATGCGCTACATAAAACGGACAACTTGACGCGGCAGCTACAGTTGCGGACGACTAGGAAGCGTCGGTGTTGCCCGGTCGCGCCGCGCGGCCCGGCGCGCCAGGTAGGCCTCGCGGACACGAGCGCGGTGGGCGGCGGCCGCGCCGCCGCGCGACTCGTTCCACAGCCGGATCACGCGGGCACGGTAGGGCCGGGCGAATTTGGGCGTCGCCGAGTGATAACGGGCGGCGGCGGTCCATGATCCGGTCTGGTGATTGAGCGCGGCAAGGAAGCGCGCGGCGTAGGCGGCGTTGGCGGCCGGGTCGAAGGCCGTCTCCAGATCGGCGAACGCCTGCGGGTGGTAGCGCAGATTGATCTGCAGGCAGCCGACATCGATGGTCCGGACCCCGCTTTCCTGCAGGGCCCGCACGGCGTTGACAGCGGCCTCCTTGGTAGGAAAGAACTGCCCGGTGCCGCGTGCCGTGACGGTCCACGGCCAGGCAACGCTTGCCTGGTCGTGTGGGTCCCAGCGGCCCGATTCGGCCAGCGAGATGGCGCGCAAGAGATGGGCGGGGATCGCCTGGCTTGTCTCGGCCGCCGCGATCGCGCCGGCACAGGGCCCGCCGGCCGCGCCAAAAGAAGCGCTTTCCTGGGCCTGGGCCGCAGTGGCGCTGTGTGCCAGCAAGAATGCCGCGGCTGGCAAAGCGAGGCGCAGGAGTCGGGCGGGAAGGCCGGTCATGGTGGTCATGCAAGCAAGGGCCGTGCCATGCCGGCTGGCAAGGCGACTCGCCGTTGCTATGATGCGGTGCACAAATCCACATGGGCCTATGGTGCGCGAGCGAAATGCCGATAACCTGCTAGAGCACATCCGGTTTAGACGGAATATCCTGCATTGACGAGGTAGTTTCTGCATTCGGTTGGAGAGAATTCATCGAGGGCGTTTCCAATTGCCCGCCAGAGGTCATCGACGGTTCTGGCGCCGACCTTGCGGAGAATGGCTTTGAGCTTGGCGAAGACCTGTTCGATGGGATTGAGATCGGGGCTGTAGGGCGGCAGGTAGAGCGGGGTTGCGCCGACCGCCTCAATGGCCTCGTGTACGCCGGCGACCTTGTGGGAGGAGAGGTTGTCCATGATGACGATGTCGCCCGCGGACAGGGTCGGGACCAAGGCTTGCTGGACCCAGGCAAGGAAGCTTGCGCCGTTGATCGGGCCATCGAAAACGCAGGGCGCGGTGATCCGGTCGTGACGCAGGGCGGCAATGAACGTGGTTGTCTTCCAGTGGCCATGGGGAATGGCCGCCACCACCCGTTCGCCGCGCGGTGCCCGGCCATAACGCCGGGCCATGTTCGTCCGCGCCCAGGTCTCGTCGAGAAAGACCAGCCGTTCGGCAATCAGCCCAGGTTGCTCGTTGCGCCAAGTGGCTCGCGCCGCCGCGACGTCAGGGCGCTCCTGCTCGGCGGCGTGGGCTGTCTTTTTTTGCGACTCAGCCCCTGAGCCAGAAGAAAGTCGCCAAGCGTCGAGCGCTTCGCCTCGATCCCCTCGGCGGCCAGCAAGACGCAAAGCTTGTCAATGGTGATGTCGCAATTCTCCATCACCAGAGCCCGAATGCGATCGCCATGGGGAGCCAGTTTCGATTTCTTCCAGCCACCGTATTTGTCGGCTTTGATCGTGCCCCGCTGCTTCCAACGCTGCATCAGCTTCACAACAAAGCTGATGCTCACATCAAATTGCTTCGCCGCCGCATTGCGAGAGGTCCCCGATTCAACAACTCGAACAACTCGTTCACGAAGATCTTCCGAATACGGTCGTGTCATCCATGGCTGGCCTCCTTTAACTCAGCTCATAGCTTGAATCACTTTTTGCGACCATTGGGAATCCCCTTTTTGATTCTGTCTATGCCGGACCCGCTCTAGTTCACAACCGATTGTCGAAACCGGTTGATTTTTCCGTGGGCGCCGCGATAGTACGTTTCCTCCCTAAACTTGGGCCGTGCATGACGCGGCCCTTTCTTTTTTGGCGGCGTTCGATGGTGGCTTGGGCCCGGCGCACGCCGCGCTTGGGCGCCGTTGGCGGCGATGTTCGGTCCATGGCCGATCACACAGCGTTTGCGGCCGTGCGCGGCCGCAGCCCGGCCGCGTCAGGCGGCGAGCACCTGCGGCCCGGCGTCGCACAACCCTTCGATCACCGCGGTGAAGCTCTCGGTCAGCTGGCGCATGGAGGGTGCCCCGCTCGATACGGCACTCGTCCATATAGAGGGCGCGGTTGATCTCGATCTGCAGCGCGTGCACGCCGCCGCGCGGCCGGCCATAGTTGCGCGTAATGAAGCCGCCGGAGTAGGGGCGCGTTGCGGGTTACCCGATAGCCCTGCTCGGCGAGCAGGGCTTCGACGAGGCCGGTCAGGCCCGGGGGCGCAGCTGTTGCCGTGACCGTCGCCGAGGATTATGTCGACGCGGCGCCGCTTGCCGGCGTCGTCCTCCATCGGGCCGCCGATCGACGGCATCGAATGGCATTCGATCAACACGCACGTGCCGAAGTGGCGCCGCGTCTCGGCGATCAGCGCGGTGAGGGCGGCGTGATAGGGGCGGTAGTTCATCTCGATGCGGGCGAGCGCTTCGTCGAAGCGCAGCTTGCGGTCATAGATCTCGGCGCCGCTGGCGACGACGCGGGCAATCGTGCCGAGGCCGGCGGCAACGCGACGCGAGCGCGTATTGACAAAATCCGGCAGGCGCCCTGCGAACATCGACGGGTCGAGCTCGAACGGCTCGCGATTGGGATCGCAGTAGGCGCGCGGGAACAGCGCCTTCAGCAATGGCGCGCCGCATCGCGGCGCGGCCGCGAAGATCTCATCGACGAAGCTGTCCTCCGAGCGTCGCAGCGTCACCGGGTCGAGCGGTGACTGAGCCAGGAACGAGGCCGGGTAGTCGCGCCCGCTGTGCGGCGAGGAAAACACCATTGGCGCCGCCCGTTCGGCGGGCGTCAGGATTTCGACAGGCGCGTAGGTTGTGTCACCGACCGCGGAGTCCATGGGTTCGGTGTAGCGGAAACTCCGCCGCGTGTCATCCCAGCCGGGGGCGTGGACCAGACCGGCGCGGCAGGCGGCCGGCGGCGCCGGGCGAGGCGGCTTGATTGTTCACAGTTTGGCAACTATACGCCGCCTAGTTTTACTGTCGCGAGTCGCGCTCACCGCTTTCTCAGCAGCACAAGCAGCTCTTATGGCCAAGATACTCCTTGCCGAAGACGATGACGCCATGCGCGGTTTCCTGGGCAACGCCCTCAACCGCGCCGGCCACGAGGTCGTCTCGGTGCCCGACGGCCTGGCCGCGGTCCAGGAGATCGATGGCTGCCGCTTCGACCTGCTGATCGCCGATATAGTCATGCCGGGCATGGACGGGATCGAGCTGTCGCGTCAGGCCTCGCGCTCGTGCCCCGATTTGAAGATCCTGTACATCACGGGCTTCGCCGCCGTCGCCATGAATGCGCAGCAGACCATGAGCGACGCCAAGGTCCTGTCGAAGCCGTTCCATCTGCGCGAACTCGTCGACAACGTCGACCGCATCCTCGCCCACTGAGCGCGCCGGCCGGCGCTTGCCAGGCCCGCAAGGGCGGTGGTAAGACGCGAGCGCGGCTGCGGCCGGGGCCCCCGATGGCTGCCGGCACTCGGCCCGGGGCGCGTAGCTCAGCGGAAGAGCACTACGTTGACATCGTAGGGGTCGCTGGTTCAATCCCAGCCGCGCCCACCAGCCAACTCTTTGAGACTCAAAGAGAATCGGCGCTAAATGCGAGGTGCTGGTTTGCCTTGCTGCGCCTGAACAAGCCACGAACTGGCCGGGTTTGCCCAGTGGAGGTGGGCAATTCACGGGCAAAACGTTCTGCATTTGTCCTTCTTCCCTGGCAGGGAGCTGGCGCAAACCGCAACGCAGCTCCCAGCCATCGAACTGGTAGAGAGCGGGCCAGGTGACTCGGATGAACGTGAGCGATTCGAGCCTGTCCTGGCTTGAGCGCGAATGGTTGAGCTGCGCGCAGCCAAATCCAGACGACATTGGGCGGCTTCGCCGGCTCGCAGTCTCGCCGCGTAGCATCAACCATGCCGGCGGCATGCGGGTTGCTAGCGCGTATCTTCGTCAGGACGGCCTATTTGAGCTTGCTCCAGACGGCGGGCGCTCGGCGATGATCCTGCCTTGCTATGATGGCGGGCCGATACCGACTCCACTTCTGCAGCTCGCTTCGCATCCGTTGGTCGACCTGGTCGCCTGGACTCTAGGTGAACCGAGTCGAGTTTGGCGAAGGCGCGGCTATGGAATGCTGCTGGGCGAACTCGGGCTTGCTCTGTTCGAGCGACCGCTCTGGCTATATCGGTCGATGCCGAGTTGGCTGTCCGCTTGCGGCACAAAACAGGCTGGCATTTACATAGTCGACCGTCGAGCCGCAGCGGCGCGCCTCTTTCTCGGCCACCACGAGTTGGTCGCGGAGGATCTCGAGCACGGCCTCGAACTTGAGCGACTCATAAAGCGATATGCGCCGATGCCACGCGTCCGTGTTCCACGGTCCGCGATATGACCGGTTTTGTGGAACTCGATGTTGCAAAGGCTGAACGCCGCGCAGACGAGCTAGTCGTTCTTGACCGGAATGAGCCTTTGGCGAGCGCGCGGGCCTTCATAAGGCGTGATTACTTCTTTGAATGTTTGCCAATATTGCGGTTTTGGCGTGGTATTTTCTGTGTATGGGCGAAGGCCCGCTATCAGTTCATTGAAGAGCAAAGAATTCGCGCTGAGGTCTACCGCTTTCTTGACCAGGCCAAGCTCCGCACGGCAGCTGGCCTGCTACTACCGTTCAACGCCACAAAAGGAAGAGTCGAGGCCGTGGTCGACGCCCTGAAGGCTGAGGTCTACCTCGATGCGGAGGTCAGTCCGCCATGCTGGCTTGACTACGTCGAGGATCTGTCTCCGGACCCGGTCGAGGTCCTGTGCTGCCAAACCGCCATTATTCATCTACCAACGACGGAGCATCAGCAGCCAACCCCGAGGTTCTTCTCGTTCAACGCACTTCCATTCAACTATTGCGCTGACGCGCATCAGCCAAAGGCGTGGCTGAGTTTTCTGCAGGATCTTTTTTCGGACGATACCGATTCTATCGACGCGCTGCGGGAGATCTTCGGTTATCTGCTTACGTCTGACACACGGCAGCAAAAGATCTTCCTGATCGTTGGGCCTCCGCGGGCGGGCAAGGGCGTAATTGGGCGGGTGCTTACGGACTTGCTCGGAAGCGGCAACGTCTGCGCCCCGACGCTGAGTTCCCTGACCCAGAATTTTGGCCTAGCACCCCTTATCGGAAGGATCGCTGCCATCGTCTCGGATGCGCGCTTGGGTGGCAGGGTTGATCAGCAGACGATCACGGAGCGGCTGCTGTCAATCAGCGGCGAGGACAACATTACAATCGATCGGAAATTCCTCGCGCCCTGGACCGGCCGTCTGACGACACGGTTTCTTATCCTGACGAACGAGTTGCCGCGGCTGGCCGATGCAAGTGGCGCGCTGGCTCGCCGGTTCATCGTGTTGCGCCTGACAAGGAGCTTCTATGGGAGGGAGGACCACAACCTGACTGATCGTCTGCTAGCCGAGTTGCCCAGCATATTGATTTGGGCTATCGAGGGGTGGCATCGTTTGCAGGAGCGGGGCTTCTTCGAACAGCCCGGTTCGGCCTCAGACGCAATCGAGGATCTGCAGGACCTCGCCAGCCCAATTAGCGCATTCGTGCGGGACCGTTGCTTTGCGGCTGCCGGGGCCGAGATCAGGTGCACCGAACTCTATGCAGCTTGGTGCGTATGGTGCGAGTTGCAAGGCCGACGGCACCCCGGCACCGTCCAATCGTTCGGCCGTGACCTGAGAGCAGCTGTCCCCTCGATCACCACAAGGAACCTCGCTGGTCCATCTGGCGGCCGCGCACGTCATTTCACGGGTATCCGGCTCCAGCCCTAGGGGGCGCTTTGAGGCGTATCCGCTTGGCCGACGGGTACTCCTTTCCTGTCTCACCTTACCGGGGTTACGTAGGATTCGGCCGCATGTGCGCGCAAGAATGCGCATTCCGACGATTGCGACCAGCGATTTCCGACGCATCGCGACCACCCATTCCGATCCATCCCGACCACCCGTACCGATGCATCGCGACCACCTGGTGGTCGGCCGTCCGTGACGGCATGATCGCCGCCGCTGGGTCTGTGGTTGATGTCATTTTCCTCGGTTTCGGTCAAGCAAGGGCGGCGGCCGGTAGTGGGTCAGTTTCGGAAAATCGGTAGTGTCCTAATTCGCCTGGACCTCTGATCTGCAGGTGAGACACCGAAAGACTGCTGGCTCTTGCCAATCGCCGCCACGTACTCATTCGAAACCCTCTGTCCAGATACGAGAACACGGTTTGGGTTCCTGTCGTAAACGGGGCTCTCTGCTTCCTCGATGGTGGCAGTTGCCGTAGTCCCGCAGTCCACGCACGCCAAATTTACGATGTATCTTTCTCTGGACGCCATCAGCGTGTAGCGCACCCGGTTCCTTGGACACAAGTTTGTCTCACGCGGCGGGCCTGATTGAGATCGCGGCGTGCCACGCCTGACGAGCTTGAGCGGGGCTCAGGTAGCCGTTCTTTTCGACGATCCACTGGGCATTGTAGAGTTCGACGAAGTCGCGGACGGCGTCCCGCAGCTCCGCGATGTTGCGGTAGATGCGACCATGGATGATCTGTTCCTTCAGCGTGCGATTGAACCGCTCGGCGACGCCGTTGGTCTGGGGCTCGGCGACGAAGGCGTAGGACGGCTGGATACCCCAGAACTTGATCTGGTTGGTGAAGTGGTCCGACAGATACTGGGAGCCGTGATCCATCCGCAAGGCCAGCCCCCGAGCCGCGCCGGCCGCGGTCGAGCCATACAGCCCGGCAAGCCCCATGGAGATCGGCTGCAGGGCGGCGAAGCGGTCGCCGCGCTTGCAGACATGCCAGCCGACACACTCGGCGTTCCAATGCTCGACGGCGGTGAAGATCCAGCCCCAGCCGTCGTCCACCGTGAACACCCGAACGCCATCGGTGCCCCACATGAGGTTCGGGGCATGAGTGATGATCTCACCGTCATGGGGATTGCCGCCACGGCGGCGGCAGCGATGGGGCGAGAGCAGATTGTTCTCGCGCATCAGGCGGAGCACCCGCTTGCGGGCAACCCGGATGTCGCGACAGACCCGAAGCCGAGCCCAGACCTTGCGGTAGCCCTCGCCCTCCCAGGGCGATGCCTCCAGGTCGGCTTCGATCGCCACCAGCAGCGCCTGGTCCGAGATCGCGGGCTTCGGTCCCCGACGCTTTGCCGGCGGCTGCTCGGCGTGCTGGCCGGAGGTCATGGCGTAGAACGAGGAGCGGGCCATGCCCCAGGCGGCGCAGACCCGCCGCAGGCCGTAGGCCAGACCCGTGCCGGGCGAGGTGGCGGCACTCATCGCCGCGACCTCCGCCGCCCCAAAGGGCCGAAGGTCTCCGTCTTGGCCTCCAGCAGTTCCACCTGCATGGTCAACTCTCCGATCCGCTTCATGGCGCTATCCAGTTCCGCCTGCACCGGATCGCCCTTGCGTTGCTTGAGCGAGGCGTCGATCCCGCCGATCGCTTTCTCACGCCACTGCTCGAGCCGGAAGATCTCTACGCCCAACTGGCGCGACAGAAGTTGCACCGGCTCGTCACGCAAAAGCCGCAGAACGACCTCACGCTTGCGCGCCACCGTCCATCGCTGGCCAAGTCCCAGCGGGCCTGCCGGCAAAGCCTGGCCTGGGGAAAACGTGGACGAGCCAAGCTCGCCCGCATTTACCACAGGCCCATCAACAGCAACTTTCTTCTCAAAATTATCGGTCATGTTCCGGTCCTCCTTGGACACTTCGATTAAGCCAATTCTGTGTCCAAGGAAATCGGGTCCGACTCAGGACGCCATCAGCGTTCCTTTCGATGCTCCGCCACGATAGCCGCCCCAGCCGCTATCCATCGCACCCTATTCATCGAGCTTTCCTTCCTACCTCCCAATCGTCCACAACCCGAACGATGTTGGCAAGCTCCCACAGCTTGTCGGTGACGCCTGCCGCCATCGCTGGCGTGAAACTGACCCACTACCCGGCGGCCTATGGCGCCTGATGCTTGCGCAGGGACTCGCCGTCGAGTTCGAGCGATAGGCGTTGTGCACGATGCGATCGAGGATGGCATCGGCGAAGGAGGGCTCGCCGATGACCTCGTGCCAGGAGCCGACCGGGAGCTGGCTGGTGATCAGGGTCGAGGCGTTGGCGTAGCGGTTCTCGAAGATCTCCAGCAGATCGCGGCGCTCATCCGGGCTGAGCCGGTCCGGACCCCAGTCGTCGAGGATCAAGAGGTCGGCCCTGGTGAGGGCGCGGAAGAGGCGGGGATAGCGGCCGTCGCCGCGGCCGAGCTGCAACTCGGTGAACAGTCTGGACAGACGCTTGTAGAGGACGGAGCGGTCCTGTCGGCAGGCCATCTGGCCGAGGGCGCAGGCGAGCCAGCTTTTGCCGACGCCGCAGGGGCCGACGATGATCAGGTTGCGCTTCTCGGCGATCCATTCGCCGGTCGCGAGCTGCTGGAACACGGATCGGTCGAGCCGTCGGGGCGTGCGGTAGTCGACATCCTCGATCGTGGCCCGGCTGTGGCGCAGGTGTGCGTTCCTGAGCCGATATTGCAGCCGCCGATGGTTGCGCTCAGCGGCCTCGCGGTCGAGCAGCAGGGCGAGCCATTCGGCATGGGCGAGTTCGTCGGCCTGGGCCTTGCCCTGCATCTCGGTGAAGGCGTCGGCCATGCCCTGCAGGCGGAGCTCCTTGAGTTGGTCGAGGGTCGGGTGATGGAGCATGAGGGATCCTCAGTGGAAGTATCCGGGGCCGCGGATGTTGAGATGATCGATCGCCGGGCCGTCCGCGGCCCGCGTTGGCCTCCGGCGATCGAGGTTATTCTTGAGGATGGAGGCGACTGAGGAATAGGAGCGGGCGCCGATCTCCAGGGCCCGCTCGCAGGCGGCTTCGAGTCTCGCGCTGCCATGCGCCTTGTCCAGTCGAAGAATGCCGACCGAGGAGCGGAAGCCCTGTTCCGGGTGCGGGCGCGAGCGCATGATGATGTCGACCAGGGCTTCGGTGTTGGCGCCGATACGGGCGGCGTCGCGGCGGATCCGCCCCGGGGTCCAGGTGGCGAGTCGCCGGTGTGCGCTCGCCATGTGCTCTGCAAGCGTGGTATGGCGCCGGTTCGGTGATCCGCGCATGTGGCAGGCGATGCGCTTGCCACGATGGAAGATCTCGACGATGCGTCCGGTGAACCGGGCCCAGAGCTTCTGTCGTATCAGGGGGTGCGGCACCGAGTAGTAATGCTTGTCGATCTCGACGTGGTAATCGAGGCCGGCCCGGCACTGCTTCCACTCGGCGTAGATGTAGGGCTCGACGGGCAAGGGCGAGAGCGCCGGTCGCTCCAGATCCTCGAACAACTGGCGACGACTGGTGCCGAGGGGGCGCGTCGTGCGGCGGTTCAGCGGCTCCAGGAGCCCGCGGATGGCGGCGTTCGCCTCGGCCAGTGAGAAGAGCTGGCGGTTCCTGAGCTTGGCCAGGATCCAGCGCTGCACGACCTGGACGCCGACCTCGACCCCTCACCCTGAGCTTGTCGAAGGGGGCCTTGTCGCGCGGCTTGCGGGGCCGGGCCGGGATCACGGCGGTGCGGTAATGGGCCGCCATCTCGGCATAGCTGCGGTTGACCTGGGGCTCGTGGAAGCAGGCCTTGATGACGCCCGACTTCAAGTTGTCGGAGACGACCTGACGGGGAACGCCGCCGAAGAAGGCGAAGCCATGAACATGGGCGCCGATCCAGTCGGGGAGGCTCTGGCTCCAGGTCGCCTCGGCGTAGGTATAGCTGGAGGGGCCGAGGACGGCGACAAAGACCTGGGCCACGCCGCTCTCGCCGCTCTCGGGGTCGATGATCTCGATGGTGGACCCGGAGTAGTCGACGAACATCTTCTCGCCGGCGAGATGGGTCTGGCGCATGGTCGGCGAGAGGCTGGCTTTCCAGGCCCGATGCAGATCGCAGAAGCGGCTGTAGCCGTAGCCGGCGGGCCAGGCCGCCCGATACTCCTCCCACAACAGCGACAGGGGTGATGTCCGGCTTGCGGAGCTCCCGGTGAAGGGAGGCCCAGTCCGGTTGCCCGCGTCGACCACGCGGGATGTTCCGGGGCGGCGGGAACAGCAGCTGTTCCAGCGCCTCGTCGCTCAAGCTCTCCGGCAGCGGCCAGCCGAGCGCGGCACGACGGGCGCGGCGCAGGTACTCGCCCACCGAGGTCGGACCCAGGTTCAGGCTGGCCGCGATCTGGCGCCTCGACAAGCCGCTGGCATTGAGCCGCAGCACATCTCTGATCTTCCGCATCGGCAATCTCTTCGTCGCCATCCCCGCACCTCCGAAAAGGTGCCAGGGTAGTCGGCGCTCAGATCGCCCAGCGGTGTCGATCAGGCCGTCTTGGACTGGTCGCGATCCGTCGGAATGGGTGGTCGCGATGGATCGGAATCGGTGGTCGCAATCAATCGGAATCAGTGGTCGCGATGGATCGGAATCAATGGTCGCGATGCCTCGGTGTGCGCACAAGAACGCGAACATCCATTGATCCTCTCTGACGTCCGTATCTCAGTCGCTGCTCATGCGTTTTGGTCGGGAGCGCGTTCCTCCGCGTACCGTCTCCAGACCCTGCCAAAACAGGGCTGGGGTATAGGGGACAAATCGCTGAAGGTCGATGAGTCGAGACCGGCGCCTAATCGGATTCGTCCGACCGTGAAATTGGGCAAGGGGGTATGAGCGTCATGGCTATTTCGGTCGCAGACCAGCACTACGCAACAAGCAGTGTTGGCTGTGGGCACCTCGACTGAATCGCGGGATCTCGCCCCTTGTATTCCGGATCCCGTCCTACCACGTCTAGTAGTTAGGCGGCGCGAGGCACCGATATGTGCATTGTGCGCCATCTGTTCACCGAAAGGACTTGACGATGCCAGAGAAGCCATCCCACCGCCGCGCTAAGAACAAGGCCGCTGGGCCCGGCGGCCAGACTGAAGTTCTATTGCCCGGCGGCAAGCGCCTCGATGCCCGCACGCAGGGCGGGGGTCGCGCCACCGAAGTCGAACGCAGCGGCAGCCCTCAAGGACTGGAAGCGGCGGCCAGCCGCCTCAAGCGGAGCGGCGTTGGGCGAACGCTGACATCTGGAGCGACAGCGCGGCGAGTCCCGCTACTATGAGCGGTTTGATGCTGGGCATAGTGAATTCCTCCTGCTTTTCGATCTTAAAGATGGCCGGACTGTTCTGGAGCCGATAGGCCGGAACGGCGGGACTTGATTTATGAACTGTTTAGTACAATAATCTGCGCAGTTGCCGCATGTCAAGGTACTGACGAATTTGAAGACCAAATCTTCCCGGCCCCGTGGCCGCCCGCGGACATTTGACCGTGACGAGGTGCTGGATCGCGCCGTCACGACATTTTGGACGAAGGGTTACAGTGACGCCTCCCTGGATGATCTCACCGAGAGCATGGGCATCAACCGGCCGAGCCTATATGCAACCTTCGGCAGCAAACACGACCTGTTCATGGAGGTGATTGACCGTTACGCGGTGACACTCGGCTGCCAACCCGTCAAAGCGCTGCATGGCGAGCCGGATATTGAGAAAGCGGTTGCGGCATTTTTTGCTGAAAGTATCCGCTGCGCCACTGCTAAGGAGGGACCAAAGGGCTGCCTGATAGCCTCTGTTGCGACGGAGGCGGCGGAAACGGACGAGCAGGTCCGTGACAAACTGTCCGGGATGTTTACCGAAACCGACAGGGTCATTGCTGATCGCTTCCTGGTCGCTCAGGATAGTGGGGAATTATCCAAAGCATCAGACCCCCGGGCCCTTGCCCGGATGACAATTTCGATCACGCATAGTTTTGCCACACGCGCCCGTGTCGGCGCCGGTCGTGAGGAACTTACTCGGCTGGCCAAGGAATTCATGGCGGTGCTGTTTCCGAAGCCAACCTAGTGCACCGACTCAGTCAGAGCCGTCACAGTGGAAACCTGATTCTGAATACAAAACAACGGGTTGCTCCAGCGCACGGTGAATCATTTGTCTGGATCGGTGCACTAGCGACGGCGCGGCGCCGAAGACGACCAACCCAACGCCAAATGGGTTCACGACCCAGCCCATGGGTTTGTGTCGTCGTCGATCGTGATAGAGGCGGCACCGAGCGGGCTCAGGCGAGTTGGCCGGCGACGATGGCGGCGCAGATAATGAGACCGAAGTCGCGGTTGGCGCGGAATTTGACCGAGCAATCCTTGGAATCGTCAAAGCGCACGCGCGCGGTCTGCCAGGCGAGGTGGGCGGCGGCCACGGCGAGGCCGGTGTAGAACGGCCAGGCGAGCGCCGCGAGCCAGCCGGCGGCGGCAAGCAGCGCCGTCGCCCCGACGTAGAACGCGGCGATCCAGGGGCGGCTGGCGGTACCGAACAGCAGGGCGGTCGACTTGACGCCGACGCGGGCGTCGTCCGCCTTGTCCTGGTGGGCATAGATCGTGTCGTAGCCCAGGGTCCAGCAGAAGCCGGCGGCGTAGAGCGCCAGCGCCGGCGCCTCCAGGGTGCCGCGCACGGCGGCCCAGCCGACGAGGGCGCCCCAGTTGAACGTCAGGCCGAGCCAGGCCTGGGGCCAGTAGGTGATGCGCTTCATCAGCGGGTAGGGGAACACGAGCACGAGGCTGGCCGCGCCGACGGCGATGGCGAAGGCATTGAACTGCATGAGGACCGCCAGGCCGGCGGCCAAGAGGGCGGCGAGGAAGGCGAGGGCGCGCACGACCGAGACCGCACCCGACGGCAGCGGCCGGTCGGCCGTGCGGGCGACGCGAGCGTCGTAGTCGCGGTCGAGGATGTCGTTGACGACGCAACCGGCGCCGCGCATGACGACGGCGCCGACCGCGAACAGGGCGAGGAGTGTGATGTCCGGCGCGCTGCCCGGTGCCGCCAGCGCGATGCCCCACCAGCCCGGCAGCAGCACCAGCCAGGTGCCGATCGGCCGATCGAGCCGGGCCAGCCGCATGTACGGGCGAGCTGCCGGCGGCGCCAGCCGCTCGAGCCAGATGCCGCGGACGATGTCGCTGGCGCCGGTGCTGGCGTCGTCGTTGGACTGGGCGGTGGGCTTGGCGCGCGGGGCCGCCGGGTCTGCCATGGCGCCACCTTGCGCCCGATGGCGCCGGGGCTCAAGGCTCCGCCACGATACGTGCGGCACGCGTTGTTTCCGCCTACGCGGCCCTCTTCGAGCCGTTGCGAGCCCGTTTGCCTGCGTCGTCCGTCACGTTGACCGTGACGACCAGCAGGTTGCGCCCACAGGCCGCCAAGGCGTCTTGCAGCTTGTCGGCGCGAGTGTTGTGCCTGGGGTTGAGCATGCGCCGCACGTAGGCCTCGTCGCAGCGCAGGCGGCGCGCGAGTTGAGCCTTCGAGATTCTGCCGGCCCGCATGGCCATGTATAGCCCTGCCTTGGCCGCGGTTTGGAAAGGCACGGCGACCAACAGCCGGCCGGCGGCGCTGGACGGTAGCGGCAAGTCCTTCCTGCGCCGGATGTAGCCGGCTACGGCTTCTTCGAGGCAATCCTCAGCCTCTCGCAGTGCCTCGGCCCGGTCGGCGCCATCCGTTAGGGCCTCGGGAATGTCGGGGAACTGGACGAGCACGCGGCCGTCGCGGTCGGTGCTGAGGTCGACCGGGTATTCGAGACGGACACGTCTTGCCATCACAGATCCTTCTTTGTCAGGCCCAACTGTTTAAGCATCGTACTGAGCAGCCCTTGGCCAATCTCGCCGTGCTTCACCACGGTCTCGCGTCCACTGTAGAAGGAAAATTCGGATAATAGAGTCCGCTTTCTTGAGCTCGTATCGGGCGTTTGGCACCGAGCGTGTCGCGTTGAAGGGTCGGTGACAACGTTGCAGTTCGCGGATGGACCTCGGATCTACGATCGGGGTTTCATGTAGTGTTGGCCTGCGGAGTGAACCGATGAGCGATCCGGCCCATGAGCGAAAGCGCGGCACCCGCTTCCGGCTGTTCGTGGACGGACAGCTGGCGAGCGGTGCGGCGGTGCGGGTGAGCGAGGCCCAGGCGCACTATGTGCGTTCGGTCATGCGCGCGCGCGTGGGCGAGGCGGTTGCCCTGTTCAACGGGCGCGACGGCGAGTGGCTGGCGACGGTCGACGGGCTCGAGCGGCGCGGTTGCACGCTGACGGTCGCCCGGCAATCGCGGCTCCAGGCGGCGGAGCCGGACCCGTGGCTGGCGTTTGCGCCGATCCGCGGGGCGCGGGTCGATTTCGTCGCCCAGAAGGCGACGGAGCTGGGGGTGGCGCGGCTGTTGCCGGTCGCAACCCGGCACATCCAGGTGCGCGGGATCAACACCGGGCGGCTGCGCGCCAACGCCATCGAGGCGGCGGAGCAGTGCGGGCGGCTGACGGTGCCGGCGGTCGACGCGCTGGTGCCGCTGGCGCAGCTGTTGGGCGGCTGGCCGGCCGAGCGGCGGCTGCTGGTCGCTGACGAGAGCGGCGCCGGCACGCCGATCGCCCAGGCGGTGGCCGACCCGGGTGCGGGTCCGGCGGGGCCGCGCCCGGCGGGGCTGGCCCCCTGGGGCATTCTGGTGGGCCCGGAGGGCGGTTTCGCGGCCGACGAGTTGACGGCGCTCGGCGCGCTGCCGTTCGTCACGCGTGTTGACCTGGGCCCGCGGGTGCTGCGTGCCGACACCGCGGCTTTGGCGGCGCTCGCCGTCGTGCAGGCCGTGGCCGGCGATTGGGCAACGAATCCCTTGACTGAGCGACCGCCCGCTGCACTGTGAGGACCATGTCCGAACCACGGGAAAACGGCGCCGCGCCGATCAAATCCGAGGCCCAACTCGTGGTCTATCTGGCGGCCGGCTGCAAGCCGCGCGAGGCGTGGCGCATCGGCACGGAGCACGAGAAATTCGCGTTCCGCGCCGACGACCATCGGCCGCTGCCCTATGAGGGCAACCCCGGTATCCGCGATCTGCTGGCGGCGCTGCAGCGCTTCGGCTGGGTGCCGGTCTACGAGGGCGGGACCGTGATCGCCCTGACCGACAATGCCGGCGGCTCGATCTCGCTGGAGCCGGGCGGCCAGTTCGAGCTGTCGGGTGCACCGCTGGAGACGATCCACGAGACCTGTGACGAGGTGCAGGAGCATCTGCGCCAGGTGCGCGAGGTCGGCGTCGAGCTGGGCGTCGCCATGATCGGCATCGGCACCCAGCCGAAATGGCGGCGCGAGGAGATCCCGTGGATGCCGAAGGGCCGCTACAAGATCATGCGGGACTACATGCCGAAGAAGGGCACGCTCGGCCACGACATGATGCTGCGCACCTGTACCGTGCAGGTGAACCTGGACTTCGAGGACGAGGCCGACATGGTGCGCAAGTTCCGCGTCGGCCTGGCGCTGCAGCCGATCGCCACGGCGCTGTTCGCCAACTCGCCGTTCGTCGACGGCAAGCCGACGGACTATCTGAGCCATCGCGCCCATTGCTGGGACGACACCGACCCGGACCGCACCGGCATGCTGCCGTTCGTGTTCGAGGACGGGTTCGGCTTCGAGCGCTACGTCGACTGGATGCTCGACGTGCCGATGTACTTCGTCTACCGCGACGGCCGCTACATCGACGCGGCCGGCCAGTCGTTTCGCGATTTCATGGCCGGGCGGCTGCCGGCGCTGCCGGGCGAGATACCCCATATGGGTGACTGGGCCGACCATTTGTCGACGGCGTTCCCCGAGGTGCGGCTGAAGCAGTTTCTCGAGATGCGCGGTGCCGACGGCGGGCCGTGGCGGCGCATCTGCGCGCTGCCGGCGCTGTGGGTCGGGCTCGTGTACGATCCGCGCGCCCTCGACGCCGCGTCGGCGCTGGTCGCCGACTGGACGGTCGAGGAGATGACGGCGCTGCGCGCCGCCGTGCCGCGCACGGCGCTGGCGACGCCGTTCCGCGACGGCACCGTGCTCGACATCGCCCGCCAAGTCCTGTGCATCGCCCGCGAGGGTTTGAAGGCGCGGGCGAAGGAGGACTTCTGGGGCCAGGACGAGGGCCACTTCCTGGCGACCCTGGAACAGATCGTCGACAGCGGCATCACCCCGGCCGAGAACAAGCTCGCCGCTTATTACGGCCGCTGGAACCACAACGTCGACCGGGCCTTCGAGGAGTACGCGTATTAGAATTGGGCCTCGATGGACTCAACCCTCCGCCCAAGCATAGACTTTCTCTCATAAAGCCCATCTGGGAAGAACGCTTTCAGCGGCCAAGCGCCTATCTCGTCGTCCAGCTTGGGCGGTTTGCTGGGGTAACTCGATTGGCAGACGATACTGCACCATGGCTTGAGGGACTTGGCCTTGGCCAGTACGCGCGGGCGTTTGCTGACAACGACATCGACCTGGAGGCTCTGCCACACCTCCGAGAGGACGACTTCGAGCGCCTTGGTGTATCCCTGGGGCACATGCGGAGGCTCCAAGCCGCCATTGGAGCCCGGTCCCCGGACGAATTGCCAACTGGCGGTGCCGCACCCCCGACACGGGGCCAGGAACGCCGGCCCACCGAAGCGGAGCGTCGCCAACTAACGGTGATGTTCTGCGACCTTGTCGACTCCACCGCACTCTCTCGTCGGCTCGACCCTGAGGATATGCGGGAGGTTATGCGTGCCTACCAGGAGACGACGTCTGCAATCGTTGGCCGCTACGACGGCCATGTGGCCAAATATTTGGGCGACGGTGTCCTCGCCTATTTCGGCTACCCGCAAGCACACGAGGACGATTCCGAGCGTGCCGTGCGGGCCGGGCTGGATATCGTGCACGCAGTCGGCGAGCTTCATCCGGGCGAAGACATCGCTTTACAGACGCGTGTTGGGATTGCAACCGGCCTCGTGGTGGTCGGTGACCTCACCGGAGAGGGTGTTTCGGAACAAGCAGCGGTCGCGGGTGAGACACCGAACCTCGCTGCAAGACTGCAGGAGCTTGCCGAGCCGGGCAATGTAGTCATTTGCGGATCGACGTATCGACTCACCGGGTCGATTTTCGAATGCCGTGACTTGGAGCCGCAGGAACTCAAGGGTTTCGCGGAGACCGTTCGCACCTGGAACGTCATTCGCCCGCGGCGAGCTGAGAGTCGGTTCGATGCCGTGCGTGCGGCGAAACTCACCCAGCTCGTCGGACGGGAAGAGGAAACCGAAATCCTGCTGCGTCGATGGCAACGCGCCAAGTCAAACGACGGGCAGGTCGTATTGATCTCAGGTGAACCCGGGATCGGCAAGTCCCGGCTCGCACATGCGTTGCAGGTGCGCATCGCGGATGATCCGCACCTGCCCCTGCGGTTTCAGTGTTCGCCCTATCATACAAACAGCGCCTTCTACCCTCTGATTGAAAACATTGAGCGGATAGCAGGCTTTGAACTCGGCAATGGGGCCGAAACGAAGCTCGAAAAACTCGAGGCATGGGCCGCTTTGGTGTCGAGAACATTCTGAGTTGACCGGTTTATGTACCATATGAGTTGACCGCTTCTGTTGCGGTTTCTGGCCCTGTGGGGAAGTGGTCGGACGCGGAGCGGCTGTCCACTTGTCCACAGGGCGCCGGTCGGTTGCGTCGAAGCGGGTCACGCGGCCTCGCGGGTTTGGCTGTCGATCGGTTGGCCATCGGCGTGGTATCGCGCCAGACATCGCGGTCCATGGAAGACGGCCATTGTGCCGTCGGGGTATTCGTGGACGCGGACCCTGGCCTTGACGTAATGGCGGCGGTGGCGGCCGGCGGGGATCTGAAGTGCCAGGCGCTTGTAGCGCACCGTGTTGTCGTTTGAGACGGTGCGTTCCTCGTGGATGCACAGGATGTCGTCGAGCGCGCCGGTGAAGGGGACGAAGGCGGTGCCCTGGTCCTCGGCCGGGGTCGCGAAGCGGGCGTTGTGTTGTGGCAGGAAGACCTCCTTGAGGAAGCGGTTGGCCTCGACCATGTCGGTGATGCCGGCGAGCCTGAGTTCCTGGGGCAGGCGCTTCTGCAAGGTGCCGAACATGCGCTCCGAGCGCCCCCTTGCCTCGGGCGAGTAGGCCGGGATCAACTCGATGCCGAGCTGCGCCAGGGCGCGGCCGACCTGGGTCGGGGTGTCCTTGTCCACCTTGCCGCCGGCCTCGGGCGTGTTCCAGTAGTGGCTGGCGCGGTCGGCGTAGAGCGAGCAGAACAGGCCCTTGGTCCGGATCGCCTCGGACACCCCCTGGAAGCTCGACATGGTGCCCTCTTCGGCGACGAAGAAGGCCGAGTAGATATCGCTGGTCGCATCGTCCATGGTGACGATCAGGTCCCACCATCGACCGGGGACCCACTCGTGGCTCGAGCCGTCCTGGTGCAACATCATGCCGGGCAGGGCACGGCGCGGCCGCTTGCGCCGGTGCGCCCCACGCCTGGGCGCCGCGCGCCTGCGCCCATGGGCTTGCAAGCTCAGCCGCAGCCAGTTGTAGCTGCGCTTGAAGCCGTGATCGGCCACCAGCTTCTCGTGGAAGTGCTTGGCCGTGAAGTCCCAGTAGCGGGTGTCGAACAACTCCAGCACCCGCGCCACCTCGTCCACCGGCGCGCGCCGCGCCGAGAGGCGGCCCAGGCGGCGGTCGTAGAGACCGTCGGCTCCCTCCGCCTCGTAGCGGTCGCGCCAGCGCCGGAAGGTGCGCTCCGAGACACCCAGAACCTCCGCCGCCTCCGCCTGGCTCAAGCCACCCCGATGGGTGCGCCCGTAAACCTCCTCGAACTTCATCAATCTCAGTCCCTGTACCTGCTCCGCCCGACGCATCGCCTCCCTCCATGGCTTGGAGGCGTTCTAAAACCGGACAGATCATCTGGTACATAAACCGGACATATCGCGTGTTACCGACAGGCATGGGCCGCTTTGGTAGACGCCCCGCTCGATCGAGTTGTACCGTTGTTCGCGGCGCTGCTGTCAATCCCGCTGCTCGACCGCTACCGCCCGCCCGACGTCAGCCCGCAAAGGCAAAAAGCGCTGACACTCAGTGCCTTCGTGGAGCGGGTGACGCTGATCACGACCCGCCAGCCCGTGCTGCTTATCTTCGAAGATGTGCATTGGGTCGATCCGAGTACGCTTGAGTTCATTGACCTGCTGGTGGAGCGAGTACCGAGTCTTGTTGCGTTCTTCATAATCACGTATCGCCCCGAGTTTTCTGCACCGTGGATCGGCCGTCCGCGGGTCACGCTGCTGTCACTCAATAGGCTGGACAAAAAAGAGTGTGCAGCGATGGCGGCTAGCGTCACAGGTGGCAAACCGTTGCCACACGAGGTCGCCGATCAAATCGTGAGCAAAACAGACGGTGTTCCGCTGTTCGTTGAGGAACTGACGAAATCGATCATCGAATCAGGGCTTCTGACGGAACAAGAAGACCATTTCTCACTGCCCGGATCGTTGGTCGATGTGCCGATACCGGAAACGCTACGGGACGCCTTGGAGGCGCGTCTCGATAGATTGGCTTCGGTTCGCGATATCGCACAAATCGGAGCAACGATCGGTAGAACGTTCGGCCATGAGCTTCTTAGGTTGGTCTCGCCCCTTGATGAAGTGGAGTTGCAGAACGCCCTGGCCCGGCTGGTCGAGTCGGGACTGATCTTTCGGCGTGGCGAGCTGCCGAACACGACGTATACGTTTAAGCATGCTCTAGTCCTGGATACGGCTTACGGCTCGCTTTTGCGTAGTCGGAGAGCGGAATTGCACGAGCACATAGCCGTTACCCTGGAACGTCAGTTCCCAGATCGTGCGGACTCAGAACCTGAGGTGCTTGCACATCATTTCACGGAGGCTCGATCGGCAGAGAAGGGAGCCGAGTACTGGCTCAAGGCAGCTGAGACAGCGATGCATCGATCGGCAATGAAAGAGGGCGTCGCCCACATAGAGAAAGGGCTTGTCGTCGTCAGCGATATACCCGCTGCGGCAGCTCGCGACGATTTGGAAGTGCGCCTGCATTTGGCTCGTGCCGAACTGCTCAGGCGTTCCAGAGGCGCTGGCCTTCCCGAAGTTGGAAACAGCTATACAACCGCGTACCAAATATGCCGGAGATCAGAGCAGCCGCAGCATATCATCCCTGCACTCGTGGGGATGTTTACCTCGCTGACAATGCGCGGCGATCTGAGCGCTTATGAGTACACCGAAGACCTTGTGCATCTTTCGGCAGGAGATCGTTATCGTCGTTTTGTGGCGCACCAGGTAATTGGTGAATCGCTTTGGTACAAAGGTGACAACAAGCTCGCTCTTAGCCATCTCGAGGATGCCGTAGCCAACTATGATCCGACCCCCTGGAGTCCGATAAGTAATGAAGGTGCAATTTCCGCATCAGAACTCTACATGGGACTCACTCATCTTGCGCTTGGGTTTCCCGAAAGAGCGATGAGGCACGCCGGACAGGCAGCCCTGGTGGGGCGGGGCCTTAAACATTCGAATGCAATTGCGTTCGGTCTCGTTTGTGAATCAACCCTCTTGGTGTTCATTAGAAATTGTGAGCTTATACTCGCACTGAGTCGGACCCGATTTCCTTGGACACAGAATTGGCTTAATCGAAGTGCCCAAGGAGGACCGGAACATGACCGATAATTTTGAGAAGAAAGTTGCTGTTGATGGGCCTGTGGTAAATGCGGGCGAGCTTGGCTCGTCCACGTTTTCCCCAGGCCAGGCTTTGCCGGCAGGCCCGCTGGGACTTGGCCAGCGATGGACGGTGGCGCGCAAGCGTGAGGTCGTTCTGCGGCTTTTGCGTGACGAGCCGGTGCAACTTCTGTCGCGCCAGTTGGGCGTAGAGATCTTCCGGCTCGAGCAGTGGCGTGAGAAAGCGATCGGCGGGATCGACGCCTCGCTCAAGCAACGCAAGGGCGATCCGGTGCAGGCGGAACTGGATAGCGCCATGAAGCGGATCGGAGAGTTGACCATGCAGGTGGAACTGCTGGAGGCCAAGACGGAGACCTTCGGCCCTTTGGGGCGGCGGAGGTCGCGGCGATGAGTGCCGCCACCTCGCCCCGGCACGGGTCTGGCCTACGGCCTGCGGCGGGTCTGCGCCGCCTGGGGCATGGCCCGCTCCTCGTTCTACGCCATGACCTCCGGCCAGCACGCCGAGCAGCCGCCGGCAAAGCGTCGGGGACCGAAGCCCGCGATCTCGGACCAGGCGCTGCTGGTGGCGATCGAAGCCGACCTGGAGGCCTCGCCCTGGGAGGGCGAGGGCTACCGCAAGGTCGGGCTCGGCTTCGGGTCTGTCGCGACATCCGGGTTGCCCGCATGCGGGTGCTCCGCCTGATGCGCGAGAACAATCTGCTCTCGCCCCATCGCTGCCGCCGCCGTGGCGGCAATCCCCATGACGGTGAGATCATCACTCATGCCCCGAACCTCATGTGGGGCACCGATGGCGTTCGGGTGTTCACGGTGGACGACGGCTGGGGCTGGATCTTCACCGCCGTCGAGCATTGGAACGCCGAGTGTGTCGGCTGGCATGTCTGCAAGCGCGGCGACCGCTTCGCCGCCCTGCAGCCGATCTCCATGGGGCTTGCCGGGCTGTATGGCTCGACCGCGGCCGGCGCGGCTCGGGGGCTGGCCTTGCGGATGGATCACGGCTCCCAGTATCTGTCGGACCACTTCACCAACCAGATCAAGTTCTGGGGCATCCAGCCGTCCTACGCCTTCGTCGCCGAGCCCCAGACCAACGGCGTCGCCGAGCGGTTCAATCGCACGCTGAAGGAACAGATCATCCATGGTCGCATCTACCGCAACATCGCGGAGCTGCGGGACGCCGTCCGCGACTTCGTCGAACTCTACAATGCCCAGTGGATCGTCGAAAAGAACGGCTACCTGAGCCCCGCTCAAGCTCGTCAGGCGTGGCACGCCGCGATCTCAATCAGGCCCGCCGCGTGAGACAAACTTGTGTCCAAGGAACCGGGTGCGCTACAGCTTATACTCGCACAAGCTGAGCAAAGCACAGCGTTCGCCGAAGAGGAGTGGAATCCGATGGTCGCCTCATGGGCGACCATCGCCAAAGGCTGCGCTAGTACATCGATTCCATGAAACGGATCATTTTGTGTGGGGTTCCTGACCACCTACCAGATTTGGTAGGGTGAAGGCGTGTATGGGCAGGGAGACATGTCATGGCGGCGCCTCGGCGGTCTGTTGATTTGCGGATGACGGAAGAAGAGGTTGAGCAGCTTGGGGCGATCGCCCGGTCGCGCACGGAAGCGGCATGCCGGGTGACGCGGGCGCGCATGCTGCTGCGCTATCGCGATGATGCGTCGTACTTCGCGGTTGGCCGGGCGCTGGGCGTTCACCATCAGACGGTGCAGCGCTGCGTCGAGCGAGCGCTGCGCCATGGCTTGATGGCGGCCTTTGCGGACAGTCCGCGGCCCGGACGCGAGCCGCGGATCACCGAGGCGGCGCGCGCCTGGCTGGTCGATCTGGCCTGCCGCAAGGCGAAGGACTTGGGTTATCCGCATGAGCTGTGGACGACGCGGCTGCTGGCGCGGCATGCGCGCTCCCACGGCCCGGCGGCAGGCCATGGGTGTCTTGCCAAACTGGCCCAGGGCACTGTGTGCAAGCTGCTCGACCAGCACGCGGTGAAGCCGCACAAGGTGCGCTACTACCTGGAGCGCCGTGACCCCGAGTTCGAGCAGAAGATGGCCGAGGTGTTGTGTGTCTACCGCGAGGTCGAAATGCTCAAGCGAGCCGCCGCGGCGAACCCGCAGGCGCCGATCGAGGCGGTGGCGATCATCTCCTACGACGAGAAGCCGGGCATGCAGGCGATCGGGACGACGGCGCCCGACCTGCCGCCTGCGCCCGGTCGCCATGCCGGCTTCGGGCGCGATCACGAATATGTCCGCCACGGGACGATCAGCCTGCTCGCCGGCATCGATCTGCTGACCGGCAAGGTTCACGCCAGCGTCGAGGATCGCCATCGCTCGCGCGAGTTCGTCGCGTTTCTCAAACGCCTCGACGCGGCCTATCCACCGAGCACCGCGATCACGCTGATCCTCGACAATCACTCCGCGCATATCTCCAAGGAAACCCGAGGCTGGCTCGCCGACCAGCGAGAGGGCCGCTTCAGTTTCGTCTTCACTCCCAAGCACGGCTCCTGGCTCAACCTCATCGAGGGCTTCTTCTCCAAGCTCGCTCGCTCGGTGCTCCGGCACATTCGCGTCGCCTCCAAGCAGGAACTCAAGGACCGCATCATCGCCGCCATCGACGACATCAACCGACATCCCGTCGTCCACACCTGGTCCTACAAACTAAACGAGGCCGCCTGATATGATTCGATCCTCGGAAACGCTGAACTAGTTTGGAACTCGCCGACGTATCGCAGGCTATCTCCGATATCGAGAAGAGCTGGTCTGAATGGGAAGGCCCGGCGTGGGTGCGGCCCTGCCTCGATTTTCTCATAGCTGATGCGTGCGTTCGGAGGGAGACCGTCCCCGAGGGATTGAAGTATATCAAAAAAGGGTTCGCATGGTCCGAGAACGGCGGTCTTGCCTACGCTGAAAGCCTATTGTGGTCCACCAAGGGTGATGCATTGCTTGCGCTGGACGGCACGGACGAAGTCAGTGCCGAGCGGTGCTACCTGAAGGCAATTGACGTCGCCAGCTCCCAATTCGCCAAGATGTGGGAACTCCGTGCCACCACCCGCCTAGTACCGGGAATCACAAATCGCGATGACGTGGTTTGAGCCTCTTCTGATGGATGTTGGTGCTGACCCAACGGAAAGGCTTGGCGGTCTTGTTGTGGGCGTGGATGAAGGCATCGATGGCGTCCCTGAGTTGTCGGGGCGAAGTGAAGCTGGCGCCGTGCAGGGCGGCGCGGCTGAGGATCGAGAACCAGATCTCGATCTGGTTGAGCCAGCTGGCGTAGTTGGGCGTGAAGTGGAAGTGGACATGGGGATGCGCCTTGAGCCAGCGGTCGCGCTTGGGCTTGTGGGTGTTCAGGTTGTCGAGAACGACATGGATCTCGCGGTCGGGATAGGCGGCCACCACGCGGTTCATGAAGTCGAGGAACTCACGGCGGCGCCGCCGTTCGTAGTGTCCGGCCTGAACCTCGCCGCTGGCGACGTTGAGAGCGGCAAACAGCGTCGTCGTGCCGTGTCGCTTATAGGTGTGGCCATGGCCGATCAGGGCGCGCCCGTTCGGCAGCTTCAGATAGCCCTGGGCGCGCTCCAGCGCCTGGATGTGCGGCTTCTCGTCGACCGCCAGCACGATGGCGTCCTCCGGCGTGTGCAAGTAGAGGCCGACGATCTCGGCCGCCTTGGGGACGAACTCGGGATCGTTGCTCTGGCACCAGGATTTACGGCCGGCCAGGTCGATCTTTTGCCGGCGCAGGAAGCGCCAGATGTACTGGTCCGACACATCGCCCAGCGCCCGGGCCAGCAGTGGCGCCGTCCAGCGAGCGAAGCCGGCGGGCGGCGGCTCGTCCAACTGCGCCAGGATGCGCCGGCCCGTCTCGGCCGTGTAGATCGGCGTCGCCCCCGGCCGCGCTCGATCCGACAGCCCGGCCAGCCGTTCCGCCGCGAAGCGCGTGCGCCAGCGGCTGACCCGCCCCGGCCAGGTGCCAAGCGCCGCCGCAATGGAGCGCGTCAAGCGGCCGTCCGCCGCCAACAACACCATGCGGGCGCGCTCGCTCACGCCCTGTTCCGTCTTCGGAGATCGGACCATGCTCTCAAGCACCGCCCGCTCCTCCTCCGTCAATATGATCGGAGTCGCGTCCTGGATGTTCATCCATCCTTTGAATCACGACTCCGCCGCCAGCGACAGCCGGTACTAGCCCGCTTGTGGCACGGCCAGGGTAGGACGGCCGAGGCCCGCGATCTGCTCGCCCCAGTCTATGGCTGGTTCACCGAGGGCCACGATACAGCCGATCTGAAGGAGGCGAAGGCGCTGCTGGACAAACTTTGTTGAGTCTCTGGGCGTTAGGCGCGAGAGGCCCGCGCACCTCGCGCCGCAGGCGCGGTGGAGGAGGTGCAACTTGATGGGGCAGGGGGAGCGGCCGTTGATCATCTTCTGCAGCTAGTGCACCGACTCAGTCAGAGTCGTCACAGTGGAAACCTGATTCTGAATACAAAACAACGGGTTGCTCCAGCGCACGGTGAATCATTTGTCTGGATCGGTGCACTAGAGCACATCCGGTTTAGACGGAATATCCTGCATTGACGAGGTAGTTTCTGCATTCGGTTGGAGAGAATTCATCGAGGGCGTTTCCAATTGCCCGCCAGAGGTCATCGACGGTTCTGGCGCCGACCTTGCGGAGAATGGCTTTGAGCTTGGCGAAGACCTGTTCGATGGGATTGAGATCGGGGCTGTAGGGCGGCAGGTAGAGCGGGGTTGCGCCGACCGCCTCAATGGCCTCGTGTACGCCGGCGACCTTGTGGGAGGAGAGGTTGTCCATGATGACGATGTCGCCCGCGGACAGGGTCGGGACCAGGGCTTGCTGGACCCAGGCAAGGAAGCTTGCGCCGTTGATCGGGCCATCGAAAACGCAGGGCGCGGTGATCCGGTCGTGACGCAGGGCGGCAATGAACGTGGTTGTCTTCCAGTGGCCATGGGGAATGGCCGCCACCACCCGTTCGCCGCGCGGTGCCCGGCCATAACGCCGGGCCATGTTCGTCCGCGCCCAGGTCTCGTCGAGAAAGACCAGCCGTTCGGCAATCAGCCCAGGTTGCTCGTTGCGCCAAGTGGCTCGCGCCGCCGCGACGTCAGGGCGCTCCTGCTCGGCGGCGTGGGCTGTCTTTTTTTGCGACTCAGCCCCTGAGCCAGAAGAAAGTCGCCAAGCGTCGAGCGCTTCGCCTCGATCCCCTCGGCGGCCAGCAAGACGCAAAGCTCGTCAATGGTGATGTCGCAATTCTCCATCACCAGAGCCCGAATGCGATCGCCATGGGGAGCCAGTTTCGATTTCTTCCAGCCACCGTATTTGTCGGCTTTGATCGTGCCCCGCTGCTTCCAACGCTGCATCAGCTTCACAACAAAGCTGATGCTCACATCAAATTGCTTCGCCGCCGCATTGCGAGAGGTCCCCGATTCAACAACTCGAACAACTCGTTCACGAAGATCTTCCGAATAAGGTCGTGTCATCCATGGCTGGCCTCCTTTAACCCAGCTCATAGCTTGAATCACTTTTTGCGACCCTTGGGAATCCCCTTTTTGATTCTGTCTATGCCGGACCCGCTCTAGCGGCGCCCTGATGTTGCCGTTGATCTTTGGTTCGAACGTTGCACTGGGGCCGGATGAGTGGGCGTCGGTGAGTACGTTGTAGATTTCTGGCCGCCGGTAAGCGTTTCCCCAGATTGCACCGGCTCGATAGCGGCGGATGGGATCAACATCGAAGGTCGCCAGGACGATTTCTTCGGCCGATCCGCCGGCGGCGACAACGGGATCGAGCGACCTCCCCTGTTCATCAAAGAAAACGGCATCGATGCCCGTGGACTGGCCGTTGAACCGCGGCTCTGGGTAGTTGACCATGGCCAACGCAACCTCATTGTCGAAGGCGCGGGTGCGGAGCTGGCTGATCCGGTGTTCTTCAACGACACAGGCGTTCGGCACGAGGATAAGCTCGGCGCCGTTTAGGGTCAGAATGCGCGCGCTCTCGGGAAACTCGCGGTCGAAGCAAATCATGATGCCGACCCGGACGCCCCCGGCTCGGGTATCGAGGTCGGCGACCGGGAACGAATTTCCCGGCTGGCAGTATTTTTCGACCTCGAACGGGCAGGTGTGCACCTTTGAATAGGCCAGCACCTTCCGGCCATGCCGATCGATCAAGACGCAGCTGTTTTCGGGGGCGGCGTCGGTCTTCCGCAAATAGCTCATCGCGATCGCGAGGTCGAGGTCGCGCGCGTGCTGGCGAAGGGACGCAAGGGGTTCTTCATCCTCGTGGCGCGCGGTTGCCAACCAAGCGGGCCTGTCCATCCGGGTCGGCCGCATCGAAGAATTCGTAGCCGGTCGTCCACATTTCGGGGAAAAGCGCGATATCGGCGCCTTGCTTGCTGGCTTGCTCGCACAGGCTGTGGGCTTGATCGAGCGCTGCCCCGACAGATCCCGGGTAGCGGGACTGCAGCAAGGCTACGACGATATTGTTGGTGCCTTCGGATGGGTTTTTCATCGCTCTCTCAAGCACTGACCCTTTGCTTCGACTCCTCGTCGAAAAGAAAGATCTTCTCGGCGTTGATCTTTATGAGCACTTCGTCGTCAATGTTTCCGTCGAAATCGTTGTTCGTCCGCAGAGTCACAAGATTGTCCGCGACGCGGACGGTAAGCAAGGTCGACTCACCGGTCAGCTCGACCGAATAGATGGGGGTCTTCATGCTCGCTTCAGTCGGACTCTCGACGACGGCCATATCCTCCGGCCTTACACCCAGCACTACCGAACCTCGCGCAGTATTACCAACCCCAGGCACCCTCACACCCGGGCCTTCGAATCTGCCATTCTGCAATTCGCCGGGCAGCAAGTTCATCCCCGGCGAGCCGATAAATCCGGCAACGAACAGATTTGCCGGTTCGTTGTAGATGTTGCGCGGCGTACCCAGCTGTTGGAGAACGCCTTCGTTCATGATCGCCACGCGATGGGCCAAGGTCATCGCCTCGATCTGATCGTGGGTGACGTAGACCGTTGTAACGGCCAACTCATGCTGTAGATGCTTCAGCTCCGCACGCATCTGGATCCGCAGTTTCGCGTCGAGATTGGACAAAGGCTCGTCCATCAGGAACACCGTGGGTGTCCGGATAATCGCGCGCGCCAAAGCGACACGCTGCCGCTCACCACCGGAAAGCTGTCGCGGCAGCCGATCGAGCAAACTATCCAGCTCGACCTTCTCCGCCGCCGCTTGTACGGCTTTGCGGCGCGCTTCCTGCGGTATCTTGCGGACCCTTAACGGGTACTCGATATTTTGATAGACGTTCATGTGGGGGTAGAGCGCGTAGTTTTGGAAGACCATGGCGACGTCGCGGTATTTTGGCAGGATTTTGTTGACGACCCGATCTCCGATTTTGATCGTGCCATCGCTAATCTGTTCCAGCCCCGCAATCATTCGCATTGTCGTCGTCTTACCGCAGCCCGATGGGCCCAACAGAACAAGAAGCTCCTTGTCCCGAATCTCCAGGTCGAGGTCTGAAACCGCCGCAACATCTCCGTACCGCTTAGAAACATGCTCGAGCGAAACGCCTGCCATTCTAGTACACCCTGTTAGCCCTTCACGGCGCCGAACGAAAGCCCGCGCACCAGGTGCTTCTGCACGATGAAAGCGAAGATGACGATCGGCACGATCGCGACAGCACTCGCCGCGCTGATCTCCCCCCAATAGGTCTGGAACTGTGTCACGCGACCTGAAATGCCCATCGGCAGCGTGTTTGATATTTGAGTCTTGGTGATAGTGAGCGCGAAAAGGAACTCGTTCCAAGACAAAATGAGTGTAAAGATCGCCGTGGCCGCCAAGCCGGGCCTGGCCAACGGCAACATAATACGCCAAAAGGCGCCCATGCGGGTGTCGCCGTCCACCATGGCGGACTCCTCTAGCTCCGGCGGCAACTCCCGGAAATACCCCTTCATCATCCAGATAACAAAAGGCAGGTTGAAACCTGTGTAGGCGATCACAAGAGCCGTCTTCGTGTTCAGCAGGTCAAGGGACAAGAAGAACAAGAACAGGGGAATGATGGTAACGATGGGTGGCAGCATGCGCGTGGACAGAATCCAAAACGAAACGTGAAATTTCATCTTCCCCGGGTAGTCGAACCGGGCCAGCGCATAACCGGCGAGTGTGCCTATCACCAACGACGCCACCGTTGTTCCAACCGCCACGGTCGCGCTGTTGAGCATGAACTTAAAGAGGGGCCGGTCGATAAAGGTCGCGACGTAGTGCATCAGCGTCGCACGCTCGACGATGTACGTCGAGGGCACGGCAAAGATCTCCAGATCCGTCTTGAACGAGTTCAGCACCAACCAGTAGACAGGGAAGATCGTATACACGAGCGCGAAGACGATGACCGCGTACGCAATCCACCGTTTCGTGTGTTCCCGTGCGGGGCTGAACTCCCGCACGCGGCCAGCTACAGTTGGTGCGACCTCTGCTGTCGCAATTGCCATGGCGCTAGTCCCCCAGTCGCATGCGGAGAATGAACCAAGTTGAGAACGCTATTGTCACGAACAAGACGAACAGTGAGATCGCTGCGGCGTAGCCTATCTCTTGAAAGCGGAACGCGACACGGAAGATATACAGGCTCAACGTCTCCGTCGCACTCGATGGACCTCCGCGCGTAAGTATGAAGACCTGGTCGAACAGGCGGAGCGCATCCATGAGGCGCAGCAGCACAGCGATTGTCACGATCGGTCGCAGAAAAGGCCAAGTCAGATCCCAGAACTTCCGCCACGCCCCCGCACCGTCCAGCTCGGCGGCCTCGTAAGGCTCAGACGGCAAGCTCGCTAAGCCGGCCAACATCATGAGGAAGATGAATGGCGTCCACTCCCATATGTCGACAAAGATGATCGACCACATGGCGGAATTGACGCCGGATGCCCACACCCCAAGCGGTAATCCGAGACGGAACAGAATGTCGTTGAGAACGCCGAATTGAGGTTGATAGATAAGCTTCCAAGTGATCGCCACCGCAATGGGCGGGAACATCATTGGCAGCATCAGTACCGTCTTAATGAAGTTCAGTCGGCGGATATATTGGTCCAACAACAAAGCGAGACCGAGGCCAAGCACGAATTCTATCGACACGGCGAAGAATGTGAAGAACACGGTGTTCCAAAGGGCGTTGTGGAAGATTTCGTCGGTAAACAATCGGGCGAAATTGCCAAAGCCAATCCAATCGTTCGGCACGTCGACGGCCGGGTTGGTCTTCTGAAACGCAAGGGCGAACATGAAGATTGTGGGGAAGATGGTGAGGACCAGCAGGATCAAAACCGCCGGCGCCGGTAAGATCCACCGCAAATTCCGCTCGAACCAAGCCTCGAACCCAACGCCAGCCCCGCCGAGGGGGTGTTCTGACGGTTGATCGTCGGCTAGCGCCCTCTCACTTGGCACGGGTTCCGCCCTCGTCTAAGGTCTCAAGATTCGGCGGCTCTCAAAAGCTTGAGAGCCGCCGCGATCGTACCTATGCGCTAGCGCGCGAGAAGCTCCGTGATCGCTTCCTGCGCCCCCAACAGGGCCTCCTCACCCGAAACCGTGCCGGCGACGGCAGCGGTCAAGTGGCGCCCAAAGACGTTTTCGATTTCGGGCCAACGTGGATGCCGCGGCCGCGGGGTCGACGCTTCGATGACATCCATCAGCGTCGGGTAGTGTCGGAAGCGGTCCTGCGCGGTCAAGCCAGGGTCGGTAAATGCCGAAACCCGGACCGGCGCGTTGCTGAATTCCTCGGCACTGAATATGATCTGCTCCGGCAGCGTCGCCCAGAGCATGAAGTCGAACGCGACTTGCTTGTCCTCGGAATCGATGCTCATGCCCAACGCCCAGTGGCCAATCTCGGAACTGCCTTGGCGGGTGCCGTTCGGGATCGTGGTATGGGCGATCGTGCCGACAACGCGACTCTGCGTGGGATCCTCGAAGGTCGCCACCCAATTTGGCCAGTTAATGGCCGAGTAAGCGACGCCTTGGGCGAGACCTCGCCCCACCTCATCGGCGTTGAAGCTTTCCACGCCCGGCGGTGCTACCGCGGCAAGCTGGAGAAAGACGTCGATGGCCTGCCGCGCTTCGTCTGTGTCAAGTGAGACATTGCGGTCCTCGTCGAAGAGGCTCGCGCCGTAAGACCAGAAGATCGGCATGAAGTCGGCCACAACCGGGTTTCCTTCCGCGGCCCGCATCGAATAGCCGAAGGTTCGACCACCGCCTATTTCCGTCAGCTTGCCGGCGGCCTCGATCACGTCGTCCCAGGTCTCCGGTCCATCAGGGAAACCCACTTCGGCAAACTTGTCCGGATCGTAAAAGAACAGTTGCGCGTTGCCGACCATTGGGACACAGACGTACGGTCCTTCGCCGTAGGGATTCTGGCAAATGCGGCGGGACGCACGCAGCATGTCGTCATCCCAGCCGTCCAGCCCTTTGGCTTCAAGGAACGGTGTTAAGTCTTCCAAGTATCCGTTTTCCGCGAAGAACGGAATCCAGGGATCATCCATCAGGAAAAGGTCGAAGATGCCGGAGCGTGTCAGCGCCGCGTTCGCCTCCTGCTCGAATATATTGGCATACGGCGCCTCGACGATCTCGATCTCAATCCCCGTTCGCTCCGTATAAATCTTGGCCAAGCCTGTCACGCCGTCGCCAGTGCTGTCGTTCGTGACGGCAATGGTGAGCGCGAGGGCACCTGTTGCGGTCCCCATCGTAATGGAACCTGCTATTAGCCAAGCAGATAGGTATCGCTTCATCGTTTCCTCCGTTGTTGCGCGAGCGCGCGAGCGGCGCGCTCCATTCTGGGGTTGCCCCCAACTTTGTGTGGTGCCTCAGTCGGGGCCTCTGGTGGGCCGGCCTGTCCTGAGCAACCATCGGAACATCACCTAGGGTGCCCCAATATCCCCGTCAATCCAAGGCCCGAACGTTTCGCCTCCACAGGATATCGCGGACACCCCTGGCCGGCGGTAAGCCGCGCCCAGATTGTAGTCTACCGTCAATAGCAAAAGCAACCGACGTTGTATGCTGCCTATGACCTCGCCCGCCCACGATCGGCCGCTTCACGATAGCCCACTGTGGCGACGCCGCACACCAACTACTCTTATAGCGGGTATCGTGTTGAATGAGCGTTGTTTTGCGTTGTCGCTCACAATGTCTCGCACCAACGCTTACCGGGGGGGGGGGTCATCGCGGTGATGGTTTTTCCTCATAAAAATACGATAGCGTGACGTTGACAAAGGTCCGATCGGCTCATCGGTGCCAACCGGCGGTCGACCCGCAGCAGGCCGCGGCTCGTTTTGCGATCGGGCGTGCCATGATATGTAAGTAGAAGGTTTGAGGCCTGGGTGGCTTGGCCGTGGGAGCTCCGGTCGATGATCGCATTCGGCACGCTGCCGGGAGGAATTCGCGTGAGCACTCGATCAATTCGCTACCTGATCCTGAGTCGGCACACTGCGACACTTTCTCTGATCGCGGAAGTTTTGTTGACCGGACAGGCAACCTCGTCTGGACTGCGTGGAAACGGTCCAATGGTCGACATCCCAGGCGGTTCGTTTATCTTCGGCAGCGACTCGGGTGAAACGAAGGAGGGTCCTGCTCGGTCGATAGATCTCCCATCGTTCAAGATCATGAAATACGAGGTGACGAACCGCCAATACAACCCTTACGTAGACGCAACCGGTCGACAGCCATCCTTCTATTCCAGCCACCCGGAGCTTGGACGCGATGATCATCCTGTGGTTGGCGTGTCTTGGGGTGATGCTGATGGGTTCTGCCGACATTTCGGTCTAAGACTGCCGACGGAGGAGCAATGGGAACGCGCCGCGCGCGGCACCGATGGCCGACGCTTTGCTTGGGGCAACGACGATCCAACTGCGAGGCGGGCAAACCGGGGTGGCGCTGACTGTTGTATGCCTGATGCGGCCGACGGTTATCCGGCAACGGCACCAGTGGGATCGTTCGGCGAGGGCGACACACCCGAGGGAGTCTCCGACATGACCGGAAACGTCTGGGAATGGGTCGATGGCTGGTTCAATTCCTACGGTGCCCGGCCGGCCGCCCGGAAGAAGGAGTTCCGAGTGGCGCGCGGCGGCGCCTGGAACAGCGACGATTGGAAGTTGCGGACGACTTACCGCCTGGCTTACGAGAGCGATTTTCGCTTTGCGGCGAACGCGGGCTTTCGATGCGTCACATCGCCCTAGTTCTCGCAGGTGTGTTGGTGTGGGGGCCGTGGGCCACGGCGGCGCCGATCGCGGCACCGGGCTGGACAGTGTCGGCAATCGAGCACGATTTGGAGAAACCGTCGGGTGCGGCTTTTACTGACGATGCATTGTTGGTGACCGATCTCGCCACTGGCCGTATCGTGCGGTTGACCGACGGGGGCTCCGAGGTGGTGCATGACGGATTGCCGGTGGGTGACGACATCTTGGGTGCGCCGACTGGTCCGTACAAGATACAGACCCGCGGGACGCGTATCTTCGTGGCGCAGGGCTGGCAAGATGTGAACCGAGACGAGAGCGAAATTGACCACGCCATCCTCGAGCTTTCCGCTGGCGGGACGGTCAGGGCTCTCAGCAATGATTTCTGGAACCCCTACGACTTCGTTTGGGACGGCAATAGTTGGTTGGTAGCCGATGCGGGCCGAAACTCCATTGCACGCCTGTCGCCTGACGGTGAGGTTAGTCAGCTATTCGCGATCCCGGACTTGGAGCATCGCCGGGAGGAATTGCGGCGGCTCTCACCAACCGAATTCAATGACGATGAAAGCTATTTTGTCGACGCCGTGCCGACCGGCCTCGCCGTTCGGGACCAGCGCGTTTTCATCGCTGTATTCGGCGGCTTTCCCTTTCTGGCGGGCGGCGGCGCCGTCATTTCCCTGCCGCTCAACGGGCCAGCCGTCGCGCGGCTCGAAGTAATTGACTTGGACGCGCCGATCGACCTCGCTTTTGCCGACGACGGCTCACTGCTGGTCCTCGAGCACGGCCGCTACGACGCGGCGACGAACGAGTTTCTCGATGGAACAGGCCGTCTCTCCCGAGTCGACCTCGCATCGGGCGAACGACAACAGCTACTCGGCGGCCTCACTCAACCGGTCACCGTCGTTCGAACCGGCCGCGATTCCCTCGTGGTCGTCGCGTTGGTTGGGATGATACTGCGCCTAGCTAAGGACTAGACCCTGCTTTCGCGTGCGCTGCAGACCGCTCCTCGCTAACTGCCTCGCAAGTGCCAAGGTGTTTTCTCCGACGAGCCCTTGGGCGTCAGTTTTACACGGCACGCGTTTGCGCAGCGCGCAGGTCCGTCTCGATATAGGCGTTTGCCCCAACGAACGTGATCTCCAGCAGCGTAATCGTGCGGGCGTCAAAATCGCTGGCCTTATCCAGCAACCCCACGTGTAGCGCACCCGGTTCCTTGGACACAAGTTTGTCTCATGCGGCATGGACGCGATCGCCGTCATCATCGACACCTCGGGCTCCCTGCCGACCCAGACGCTCGCGGACTTCTGGGCCGAGGTGCGCGAGGTCGCCACCGAGATCCAGCCCGAGAGCGTCCACATCCTCCAGGTCGACGCCGCCGTGCAGGACGCGGCGGAGTACGCGGCCTGCGATCTGCCCGACGAGATCGTCATCAAGGGCCGGGGCGGCACCGACTTCCGGCCGGGCTTCGCCTGGCTCGACGAGCAGGGCATCCGGCCCAGCGTGTGCCTCTACCTCACCGACATGCTGTGCTCCAGCTATCCCGAGACAGAGCCGGACTTCGCCACCGTGTGGTGCAACTACGGCAACCCGCCGTCGGACTGGAACCGCGAGCCCTGGGGCGAGCGCATCGACATCGCCCCCGACCGGAGGGCCTCGCCGTGAACCGCGCGATCCACGGCGCTCCGGCCGAGGCGCTGAGACAAGCGCTCGAGGCCCTGGCCGGACTCTCGTTCTGGATATCCTGGACCTCCGACCCCGACCTCGGGCCCGAACCATTCGTCAGCGCCCACTGCATGCGAGACGCGGCGAATACGCTGCGCAAGGCCGCGAGACTCCTCGACGACGCCGCGGACCGGGCCGACCCGCCGCCCGAGACCGCCGGGCGGGCGCCCGCACCCGGCTCCGGCGCTGCCCCGGACGACGCCTCCGGGGGCGGCGCCGGCCGTCCCGCCGCCGGCAACCAGATAACGCAAGAACAGCAACCGGAGGCGGAGCCGTGCCCGGCCCGGGCGGGCGCGAGCCGGCCGGAGAGGGCCGCGTTTGCCCCGCCAATCCGTTCATCCATGGAGATTCGCATGAACCACACCGCACCTCCGCCCGAGCCGCTCATCCGGGAGGTCCCGCTGAGCTGCCTTGCGCTCGCGCCCGAGAACGTGCGCAAGACCCCCGCCAACCAATTCGCCGAGGCCGAGCTCGTGGCCTCTATCAAGGCCCACGGGCTGCTGGAGAACCTCGTCGCCCGCGCTGACGATCCCGATAGCGACGGCACCGAGCGCTTCGCCGTCGTCGCCGGCGGGCGCCGCCTCGCGGCGCTGAAGGCGCTGGCCGAGGACGGCACGCTCGATGCCGACCATCGGGTGCCCTGCAAGATCGCCGCGAACGGCAATGCGGGCGAACTCTCGCTCGCGGAGAACGTCATCCGCATCGCGATGCACCCCGCCGACCAGGTGGTCGCGTTCAGCCAGCTCGCCCAGTCGGGCGTCACCGTCGCCGCCATCGCCGCGCGCTTCGGCGTCACCGAGCGCCTGGTCGAGCAGCGGCTGCGCCTCGGCAACGCCGCGCCCGAGCTGCTCGACGCTTACCGCGCGGACGACATCGACCTCGAGGTGCTGAAGGCGTTCTCGGTCACCACCGATCACGACCGCCAGCGCACGATTTGGGAGCGGGTGGCGGGCCAGGGCTACCGCCCGTCCGCCTGGCAGGTGAAGCGCATGCTCACCGAGGAGCGGGTGCCGGCCGGCTCGCCGATGGCGCGCTTCGTCGGCGTCGACGCCTACGAGGCCGCGGGCGGCCCGGTGCTGCGCGACCTCTTCGCCGACGAGCACGAGAACGGCGTCTGGCTGGAGAACCCGGCGCTGCTCATCGAGCTCGCCATGAAGAGGCTCCAGGCGGCCGCCGACGAGCTCTCCACCCGATGGAAGTGGGCCGAGGCGATGGCGGACGTCGACTGGAGCGCCACCGCGCGTTTCGGACGCATCCATCCCGAGCCCACCGAGCCGACCGACGCCGAGAAGGCCGAGATCGAGAAGCTCCGCACCCGCCACGACGAGCTCGCCAACATGGACGAGGACGCGTGGACCGAGGCGCTGGTCGAGGAGGCCGAATGCATCGAGCCGCGCCTCGACGCGATCGAGGCCGAGATCGAGGCCCGCGCCCGGTTCAAGCCGGAGGACTTCGCGATGGCGGGCTGCATCGCCACCATCGGGCGCGACGGCACGCTCCAGGTCATCCAGGGGCTGGTCAAGCCGGAAGACATGCCGAAACCGGCGGAGGCCGCAGACGCCGGCACCAACACGCGGTCCGCGAACGGCGGCGACACCGATACCGGCTCCGATTCCGGCCGGATCGCCGGACCGGCCACGTCCACGCCGATGCAACTGCCGAAGGACTGCGAGGCCGAGGCCCGCAAGGAAGCCGGCGTCGGCATCGGCATCGGCGACGATCTGCGGTCGATCCGCACCGCGCTGGTGAAGGCGCATCTCGCCAACGACTTCGAGGCCGCGTTCGACCTCATGGTGTTCCAGCTCGTGCGCGCCGTGTTCGCCCAGGGCTACACCGGCTCCTGGCACGCGCTCGACATCGCCTTCAACGAGACCGCAGACCGGCCCACGACCCGTATGAACGACGACGATTTCGCGGGGTGGAGCCCGGGCGAGGCGATGCTTGGCGATTGGTCCCACTACCCCTTCGAGTGGATGGAGGGCGACGACGACGCGGCCTGCTTCGCGGCGCTCAGGGAACTGCCCCGGGCGGACAAGGAGAAGCTGTTCGCGGCCGCGGTCGCACGGACGGTGAAGGGCCAGCTCGCCTTCGAGCACGGCGCACGTCCAGAGCTCGAAGCCACCGTCGCGCGGCTCGACATCGACTTCGCGAAGCACGTCCGGCCGACCGCTGACATGCTGTGGTCGCGCATCAGGAAGGACCGCATCCTCGACGTCGCCCGCCAGACGCTCGGCACCGCCTGGGCCTCGGCCCGCTCCAAGTACAAGAAGGCGGACCTCGCCACGGCGATGGAGGAGGCGTTCGCGGCCGGCACCCCGCCGGTCGGTATCGGCGCCACGGCGCACGCCGCCGCGCTCGCGTGGACCATGCCGGGGTTCGCGGCGTTCGATACCGGCGGCACGGACGACGACACCGCGGAAGCGGCGCCTGTCGAGAAGCCCGCGGACGCCCCGGACGCATCCGGAGATGCCGACCCCGCGCCCGCCGACAAGCCGCGCAAGACGTCGGTGGTGGAGAGCATCGAGTCCCCGGCCGTCGCCGAGCGCCGCGCCGCCGCGCTTGCGGCTGCGACTTCGGACGGGACCGGCGAGTCCTCCGCCGCCCCGGAGCCGGACGGTGGTGAGGCCCCTGAAGGCCCTGCCAACGGCAACGGCCATGACGTGTCCACCGGCGCGGAGGGCGAGGCCGCCCCGGAGACGGTGAACGGCGGCGCCGGGGGCGAGGACGGTCCCGCCGACCCGTCGGCCGCCGACGCCATCGACGCGATGAACGCCGTCCCGACCGCCGATGGCGGGCCCAGGGTGATCGTGCAGACCGTCGGTCCCGTCAACGGCCACGAGGCCGGCGACGACCCGCTGGAGATCCCCGAGTTCCTGCGCCGCGTCCACTGACCGTCCGCCATGGCAAGCGCCCCGCCGGCTCCCCGGAGCCTGCCCCGGACCTGTTCCGGGGGGCGGGGCGCTTCCTTTTCCGCATTCATCATGGAGAGCGCACATGAACGACACCGCGACCATCCGCGCCCGCATTCACGACAGCGCCATCAGGCGCGTCACGAGGACGTTCGCCGCCACGCTCGCGGACATCTTCACCGAGACCTTGCAGAACAGCCGCCGGGCCGGCGCCACGCGGGTCCGCGTCGCCGTCGCCGGCCCGGCCGATACCGGCCCCCTGACCGTCACCGTGACCGACGACGGCGCCGGCATCGCCGATCCCGCCGTCCTGCTGTCGTTCGGCGAGAACGGCTGGAGCGAGGACCTGGTACGCCGCGAAGATGCCGCCGGCATGGGCATGCTGAGCCTCGCGCGCCGCGGCTGCACGGTCTCGTCGCGGCCGCGCAGCACCAACGGCGAGCCCGCGCCCGGCTGGCGCGTCCAACTCACGCCCGAACACTTTCTCGGCGAGGCCGAGGCCGAGGTGCATCCCCACGATGCCGCTCCTTGGCCGCACGGCACCGCCGTTACGTGAGGTGGCCTCGCCTATTCGGACAGCCTGGCGGCTGAGTTAAGGTGTATTCCGGTTGTTTCTCAAGCCGCCAGAATCCCTTTCATGCGATCTTCCTGCTGCTGCTGTTGCGCCTGTGGGGATGTGGGCAAGGCGCGGAGCGGCGTGTCCATCATATCCACAGGCGGCTCGCCGCGATATGCCTCGGCCGGGGGCCGCCCGTCCAGCGCCAAGTGCGGCCTCTCAAGGTTGTAAAAGCGGACCCAATCACGGATCAGGCGCCGGGCCGAGAAGCCGTCGGCGATCTCGTGGAGATAGATCGCCTCGTATTTGAGCGAGCGCCACAGCCGCTCGATGAAGATATTGTCCATGCACCGGCCCCTGCCATCCATCGAGATCCGGATGCCGGCCGCCTGCAGGCGCCCGGTGAAGGCGAAGCTGGTGAACTGGCTGCCCTGGTCGGTGTTGAATATCTCCGGCGCGCCATGCCGGGCCAGGACCTCTTCGAGAGCGTCTGTGCAGAAGCTCGCGTCCAGCGTGTTCGACAGCCGCCAGGCCAGGACGTACCGGCTCGCCCAGTCCATGATCGCCACCAGGTAAAGGAAGCCGCGCTGCACCGGGATATAGGTGATATCGGCGCACCAGACATGGTTCGCCCGCTCGATCGCCAGGCCCCGCAGCAGATATGGGTAGACCCGGTGCTCGGGGTGCGGATCGCTGGTACGCGGCGCCCGATAGATCGCCTGAAGCCCCATCAGGCTCATCAGCCGCCCGGCCCGGCGGCCCCCATACGCACGCCCTCGCGGCGCAGGTGAAGTGCCATCCGACGGGCGCCGTAAAACGGGTACTTCAGGAAGAGCTCGTCGATCCGCCGCATCAGTGCGAGCGTCTCGGCGCTCTCCCCCGTCGGCTCGTAGTAGAGCGAGGAACGTCCGACCGACAGCAGGCCGCTCCACGATCAACCCCCGATCTTGGCGTGAAGATCGCGGACCTCGCTCTCATGGTCCCGGACCCGCCGCTCGGCGCCCTTCGAGAACACCTCGACCAGACCCTCGATCGCCTGGCGCTTCCAGGCGCCCACCTGATTCGGATGGACCTGGTGCTGCGAGGCGATCTCCTGCAGCGTCCGCTCGCCCCGAAGCGCCTCCAGCGCCACCTTCGTCTTCAGCTCCCCTGAAAATCTCCGTCGCTTGCTGCTCATCTGTATTCCTCCGTCAGACAGTGGAATACACCTTAACGACCTGTCCGAATTTCCGGGGCCACCTCACGATGGGCTGTCACGCGCCTGTTGTGCAGGTTGGGCGGGTAGTGGTTGCCGATCGTGAGAATGCCGTTGGGCTTGAGCGTCCGCGCCATCTCGACAACCGCATCGCGTGCGTGGTGTGCTGAATGATACCGCCCGACACGATGAGCACGTGTTCGATCACAGCGCGCGGGGGCTGGACGGCGCCGCGGCGATTGACGTTCTGGTGCCGGCGCGAGGCAGAGGCCCGCTCGTCATGCTGGCGTGGGAGCGCGTCTGGAGCGTCGGCGTGGCGCGTGGGTTCATTCACATCGACCGTCGCGATTTTGCGGGATTGTCGCAGATGCTGTTCGGGTACGGGTGATGCGCGGGCCGGGCGCGACCCCGGCGAGGCCAACTCAATGTTGGCCAGCCTCTACACGTCCGGATGAGTTTTCGCCGAAACACCATTGGCACAGACTCGCGTGTCTGCTTTCCACGCCGCCGCGCATCACCACTGAGAGCATACCACAATTGAAGGATTGAACCATGTTTCGCGGGAAAAAGACGTATGCGGTCGCCGTCGCGGCCGGACTCGTCACGGCGGTTCACATGCTGGGCGTCATCGATCAGGCCACCTGGGCCGCACTCATGGGCCTGCTGGGTGCGGGCGGGCTCGCCACGGTGCGGGCCGGCATTGCGAAAGGACGCTGACATGAGGGAACTGGGTTTCTTTGAGTACGACACCATCACGGATGACGAGCCGTTCGTGATCGGGCGCGCCGGCGACGGCGGCAGTGCCGGTATCGAAGGCCATTGTGACGGCGGGAATGGGCATATCGAGGGGTGGGGCGGATGAAGTGGCTCATCATCGCCGTCGCCGTCGTGCTGGCCGGCTGTGGTTTCACCCCACAGGGCGATCTGGTGCGCAACGCCATCAGCGAGCAGGGCGCGCAGGCCTTTGACGCGGGCTTGGTCAATGCCGAGTTCTTCTTTTGCCGCGCGACCTCTGTCGGCTCGATCAAGCGGCGCTATGGCCGGTCGGCGGAGACGGCCGACGCCTACAACGCGTTGTGCGACGAGGCGGGCAGCGCGCTGATCCTCGGGCCTGACCGGCCTGACGCGAGGACCACGGGGCCGGCGGAATAGGGCGTGGCGCCTCGCCGTTTGGGACGAGCGCGAATGCGATACCGCGGCGGCATCGGAAGCCACCTCGGCAAACATGCGCTGCCCCAAATCTGCGGGCGCAAGGTGGCGTCGGTCGCCCGGTCGATCGATGCTGCTAGTCGATGCCACCCGGCGTCGCGTCGGAGATATGGATTGCCACGACCTTATAGTCGAGAGCAGACCATTGCGACTGCATGGCAGGGGGTGCCTCGGGCTGGGGCGAGCGCAAACTCCGCCATAGTCCTACGACATCCGAGTTCCAAATTTGCTTGAAAACCTTGAGGGCCATATGCGTCATCCAAGGGGATGTCCCGGGCTCTGTTGAAAAGCTGAAGTAGGCGTCGTCCGCCTGGAGCCGCTAGGCTCTGGGTGCTGATTCCATCAAGGAGAACGACGCCATGACCAAGACTACACGCAACGACCGTTCCTCGGAACCATCCTGTCGGCTCTTGCCATCGATGCCGGAGGCCTTCGACGATCTGCGCATGAGCGTCGATCGCTTCTGCCTTTTGGCGGGCCTCGAGTCTTTGAACGAGATGATGTCGGCGGACGCGGAAGCCTTGTGCGGTTCGCGCCACGCCCGCTCGGGCGAGCGCAAGGGCCATCGATGGGGCACGACCCGGAGCGAGATCGCCTACCACGGCGGCAAAGTGAAGGTCGAGCGCCCTCGGGTGCGGGACTTCGCGGGTCGGGAGATGAGCCTGCCGAGTTGGGAGCTGCTGTCGGAACCCGAACTCTTGCAAGCCTGGGCGATGAATCTGATGGTGATCAACGTCTCGACCCGCAAGTATGCCCGCGCGGTGCGCCCGCCGGACGATGCGGGCGGCGATCTGCCGGCGGCATCGGGTGACGCAACCTCGAAGTCGGCGGTCTCGCGCCGTTTCGTGGCGTTGACGCGAAGCAAGCTGAAGGCCTGGCTGGCGAGCCCGCTCGACGATCTCGATCTCGTGGTGCTCCAGATCGACGGGCTCCATGTCGGCGATCACCTGATGGTGGCGGCGATCGGCATCGACACCGGCGGCGCGAAGCACGTGCTGGGCCTGGCCGAGGGCGCGACGGAGAACGCGGCCACGGTGCAAGCCATGCTCGACAACCTGATCGAGCGCGGTCTCGATCCCGAACGGCCTCGGCTCTACATCGTCGACGGCGCCAAGGCGCTCTCGAAGGCGATCCGGCGGACCTTCGGGCGGGCGGCGGCCCTCCAGCGCTGCCAGGTGCACAAGGGGCGCAACATCACGGACCGGCTGGACGAGAGCCTCCATGCCGGCGTCAGGAAGGTCTTGCGGCAGGCCTGGCAGCAGGACGACGCGGCCAAGGCCGAACGGCTCTTGCGCAACCTCGCCCGCCGTCTGGAGCATGACGCACCCGGCGTCTCGGGCTCGATCCTGGAGGGCCTGGACGAGATCCTGACGGTGATCCGGCTCGGCCTCCCGCCGCAACTTCGACGCTCGCTGGCTTGCACCAACGCCATCGAGAACGCGATCGGCACCGTCCGGACGGTGCAGCGGAACGTCAAGCGCTGGCGCAACGCCGAGATGGCGCTGCGTTGGACCGCCGCCGGCCTCTTGGAGGCGCAAAAGACCTTCCGCCGCCTCAAGGCCTACCGCCAGCTCCCCATCCTCGACGCCGCCCTGCGGGAGGCGGTGAGAAAGGCCGGAGCAAAGTCCGTCATTGAAGACATCGAGGTGGCCGCGTAGCCTCTCGATCAGAAGATGCCTATCTCGCACTTTTCAACATTGGGTGGGACATCGCCTCATCCAAACTTGCTGACTATTGAGTGCGTCGAGTCAGGAAGCATCAGCAAGACTCAGGCCAAGCGCCGCGGCTCCTATGGTTTCAAAGAGTTATTGAGACATCCGCCGGGGGTGAGGGGGCGGCGCTGTAAACATCACCGACACATCCCATCGCCCGTTCAGCCAGTGTGCCGCATTCAGGGTACGCGAACACACCGGTGGGTCTGCGAACAGTGTAACGAATCGCGACAACCCATGGTCTCCGCGCGCGGTTGGCCGGGCCGTCGAGTGCGGGCGCTCCCGCGCGAAAGTGCCGCGATTCAGTGTGTTGCCACTGAGAATGGTAAGGCTATCGAAGTGTAAACGACATCGACTCGCCAAGGATATCTCAGCCTGAAGGTGTATATACACTCGTTTTGTCGTTTCTATTACCAAATCGTAATCCGGTGGCAAAGCAACCGTAATGTGCCGATAGCAACTAACCCACCGAGTGGGCCGCCAACGGGGCACCCGCTCATTCGCGTGATCAGAAAATGGAGTGGTAGTGATGCGTAGAATTGCCTGCCAGTACGCGAACCCTGCCGCGCGTGTGCGGATCGCCGCCCGCGTCGGAGTCCTCGCGGCAATTGTTGGAGCCGGTGTCATCCTGACCCTCGGTCCCGCTCAGTCCCTCGGCGCGAGCACGGCGTTGGCGCCCGCGGCGCGCGTGGTTGAAACGGCGCCGACGAGTTTCGCCGAAGTCGTTCGAAAGGTCTCGCCCGCCGTCGTTACGATCCGTGTGAGGCGAAACGTTGCCGCGACGGCTCAAGGGCCTGGGCAAGGCCGGCCGGACCAATTCTTCCGGCGGTTCTTCGAGGATCGCCGCTTCGGCGATGATGGCCGGCGGGCCGTTCCGCCGGTGCCGCGTCGAAGCGGCGCGCTCGGCTCCGGCTTCATCGTCGATCCGCAGGGCTTCGTGGTCACGAACAACCATGTGGTCGACGGCGCCGACGAGATCACCGTCGTGCTCGCCGGTGGCAGCGCACTCGATGCAACTATCGTGGGGACGGATCCCAAGACGGATCTGGCGCTGCTGAAGGTCGCGTCTGCCTTAGTCCCTGCCGATGGCTTGGCGTTCGTGTCCTGGGCCAAGACCGACGAGACCGACGTTGGCGACTGGGTCGTTGCCATCGGGGCACCGTTCGGCCTCGAGCACTCGGTCACCGTCGGCGTCGTCTCGGCCAAGAACCGCAGTATCGGCGCAGGCCCCTACGACAGCTTCCTGCAGATCGATGCGCCGATCAACCGAGGCAACTCGGGCGGTCCGGCGTTCAACCTCGAAGGCGAAGTGGTAGGCGTCAATTCGGCGATCTTCTCGCCGACCGGCGGGAACGTCGGCATCGGCTTCGCCATTCCCGCCTCGATTGCCGAAGGCATCGTTGCGGACTTGCGGGATCACGGGACCGTTCAGCGGGGCTTCCTCGGCGTCAATATCCAGGGTGTAAGCGCCGATATCGCGGCCAGTCTGGGTTTGGCCGAGCCCGTGGGAGCGATCATCGCCGCCGTCATACCGGGCGGTCCGGCCGCGGGCGCCGACATCGAGGTCGGCGACGTGATCGTCTCGGTCAACGGCATGCCGGTTAACACTGTCCGCGATCTGCCGCGGCTGGTGGCCGCGTTGAAGGCTGGCGAGGCTGCGGCGTTCACGGTGCTGCGCGACGGCAGTGAGCTGCGCCTGCAGGTAACTATCGGTCGGCAGGCCGACGCGCCGGGGCGTGTCGCAACGGCGCCGTCCGCGGACGATACGGTGTTGGGCATGCGACTCGCGGCGATGGCGGAGACTGAGCGCCAGGCGCTCGGCCTGAGCCAGGACACGGCCGGTGTCGTGATCCGCGAGGTCGTGCCCGGAAGTCCAGCTGCGGACAAGGGCTTGCAGGCAGGCGATGTCATTGTGTCGGTCGGACGGAAACGGGTTGTTCAGCCGGCGGACGTGGTCGCTGGCATAGATGCGGCCAAGCAGCAGGACCGCAAGGCAGTGCTGCTACGCGTCACGCGACAGGAGCGGGATCGCCTGATTGGGCTCCCGCTCGCCAGCGCTTGACGCTGAATACATGTGCTGAAGCTGGGACCGGATGAGGCCGGTCCCGGCTTCAAAGACATAATTGACATGCCAAATAGTCCAGGTACTGTGTCCCAATAACATTCAATCGAGTTTGTGTCCCGGTTTTGGACCAGCTCAGGTGCCGAGCCCGTTGGAGCCGCCGCCGACGGTTGAGCCGATACCGCCGCTGCCGGTGCCAATGCCACCAACGCCGCCGCTGCCACTTCGATGGAGATCATTGATTCATTTCAATCGATCAAATCTACGGAAAGCGAGATGACGATTACAGACGAACTAGTCGCCCAGTTGCGCGCGGAGACGCCTGCTTGCAAGACGATCTTGCACTTCAACAGTGCGGGCGCGTCCCTTATGCCAAACCCGGTCTACGAGGCGGTTGTCGAACATCTGACGCTAGAAAAGGATGTCGGAGGCTATGAAGCCTCCGAGCGTGCTCGCGGCTCGCTTGATCATTTTTACGAAACCTTCGCCACGCTGCTTCGCGCCAAGCCTGAAGAGATCGCCTATGTCGAGAATGCAACGCGCGCATGGGACATGGCTTTCTACTCCTTGCCGCTGAAGGAGGGTGACCGGATCATTACACATACGTCTGAGTACGTATCTAATTATCTCGCTTTCCTGCACATGGCGAAGCGGCGTGGTGTCGAGATCGACCTCGTGCCTTCGGATGACACCGGTCAGATCGACGTGGAAGCGCTTTCAAGTGTTATAACGCCAACGACCAGACTCATCGCGATCACGCAGGTGCCGACACAGGGCGGACTAATCAATCCGGCGGCCGAGGTGGGCCGTGTCGCGCGTGAGCACCGGCTCATCTATATCCTGGACGCGTGCCAGTCAGTTGGGCAGATAGACCTCGACGTCTCGGAAATAGGCTGCCACATTCTCACGGGCACTGGCCGTAAGTTCTTGCGTGGGCCTCGTGGGACGGGGTTTCTCTTCGTCTCGAACGAACTCGTTAAAGAACTCGATCCGCCCTTTATTGACCTCCACGCCGCGACATGGACCGATGCCGCGTCCTTCGAATTAGCACCGGGGGCACGGCGCTTCGAAAACTGCGAGAGCTACGTTGCGGGTCGCGTCGGTCTTGCAGCGGCCGTGGACTATGCCTTGGATATCGGGCTTGCAGCGATCGAAAAACGGGTGACCGGCCTCGCGGAAACGCTTCGAAGCCGGCTATCCGAAATCGATGGCGTAACCCTGCATGACCTGGGCGTGCAAAAATGCGGAATCGTCACCTTCGACAAGACAGGAGAAGCACCGGAAGATCTTGCGAGACGGCTCGTCGCCGACAACCGCATTAACATCTCAGTTTCTTATCGGGAATATGCCCAGCTCGATCTTGGCCGGCGCGGTCTGCGAGCCGTTGCCCGCGCCTCCGTACATTACTTCAACACTGAAGCCGAGGTTGATGCCTTCAGCAAGGCCATCGCGGCGGGGTGAGTTATGGATTTCCGCTCTTGGGCGAGTTGGCTCCACTCGACGCGTTGTCGTAAGTTCATCAGGGCCTCCGTGCCGAAAGAAGCTCGGAAGAACCAAACTGCTGGTGCCTGTCACGCCCCGTACGATTTTTTCGAGATGCCCTTCGGTGATTTCGGGGAGACCGGCCGACCCTCGTAGCAACCAAAGTTCGAACGATACGAAACTGCCAGGAGTACTCCGCGGTGCGTGTTCTGGTCGTTGAGGACGACGGCGAAGCGGCGGAATACATGCGTAGAGGCCTGACCGAGGGAGGCTGGACGGTCGACCTTTCGGCCGACGGCGGCGACGGATACGCCATGGCCGCCGCGGGCAGCCATGACGTTCTGGTCGTCGACCGGATGCTGCCAAGGCTCGACGGACTTGGCCTGGTCGAGCGCTTGCGGGCCGAAGGTATTCGAACACCGGTGCTGTTCCTCAGCGCGCTTGGCGACGTCGACGAGCGCGTACGGGGCCTGCAGGCCGGCGGCGACGACTACCTCGTGAAGCCATTTGCGTTCGCCGAGCTGCTTGCCCGGCTCGACGCGCTTGTTCGCCGGTACGCTCCCGGTCACGTCACGACCAAGCTTAGCGTGGCCGATCTCGAAATGGACCTGCTCGCCCGGCAGGTGGTCCGCGCCGGCCGGCGCATCGCGCTTCAACCGCGAGAATTTCGGCTGTTGGAGTGCCTCATGCGCAATGCCGGCCGCGTCGTCACGCGCACCATGCTGCTGGAGAATGTCTGGGAGTATCATTTCGACCCCCAGACCAACGTCATCGACGTCCATATCAGCCGGTTGCGGGCCAAAATCGACCGAGGTTTCGCACAACCGCTCCTCCACACGGTGCGCGGCGCCGGGTACTGCCTCCGTGTGGCTGAGTAGGCTGTTTCATGCGAGCGCGTTTCGGCTCGCCCTGGGCTATGTCGTGTTGTTTGTCACATCCGGCGCCGCGGTCGCGCTGTTCGTGGTTTGGACCAGCGAGGGGCTTGTCGGCCGACAGATCGACGCGACGATCGAGGCGGAGATAACCGGGCTGGCGGAGCGCTACCGCGGGGCTGGCGTGGCCGGACTGAGCCAGGTTGTGCGCGAGCGCAGTCGCAACCAGCGCCTGAGCCTCTACCTGTTGGCGGGCCCCGATCGACGGCCGCTCGTCGGCAATCTGGACGGCTGGCCACCGGTCCAGACGCAAGACGGCGGCTGGCTGGACTTCGTCTTCGATCGACCCGCCGGACAAAGTATCGAGGAACACCAGGCGCGTGGCCGTCACCTGCAGCTCGCCGGTGGCTTTCAGTTGCTTGTCGGCCGTGACGTGCAAGAGCGCCAGGAAATCGCCCGGCTGGTTCGGCGGTCACTGATCTGGGCCTTGGTGTTGACGCTTGGCCTGGGCCTTGCCGGCGGCGTCCTTACCAGCCGCAACATGCTGCGCCGTGTCGACGCGATCAACATGGCAACCAACGACATAATGGCCGGAGATCTGAGCCGCCGGCTTCCGGTTACCGGTGTCGGCGACGAGCTCGACCGGCTGGCGGCCAATCTCAATGGCATGCTCGATCAGATCGAGCGACTGATGACCGGAATGCGGCAGGTTACGGACAACCTGGCGCACGATCTGCGCAGTCCGCTGGCGCGCCTGCGCGGCAGGTTGGAGCTGGCGTTGATGGAGCAGCCGTCCGTGGCCTCTTATCGGGAGGCGCTGGAGCACACCATCGATGATGCAGAGGACTTGCTTTCGACGTTCAACGCACTCCTCTTGATCGCCCAGGCAGAGGCTGGGTCGATCCCGACGAAGGCACGCGCGTTGGTCAATCTGGGCGACCTGGCGCGCGGCGTGGCCGAACTCTATGAGCCGGTGGCCGAGGAAAAGGGCGTTGCCTTCGCGCTCGAGGTTGTGGACACGGCGCACCTAGACGGCAGTTTTCATTTGCTGTCCCAGGCATTGGCGAACCTGGTCGACAACGCCCTGAAGTACACGCCGGCCGGCGGGCGAGTGGCCGTTGCGGTTCGAGAGTCGGGCGAGGATGTCCTCCTGATCGTCGCGGACACGGGGCCGGGGATTCCTGAACCCGATCGCGCGCGCGTCCTCGATCGCTTCGTTCGGCTCGACGCGAGCCGTCACCACCCCGGCAGCGGGCTCGGCCTCAGCTTGGCGAAGGCTGTCGTGGAACTGCACGGTGGTGTGCTTCGCCTAGAGGACAATATGCCTGGTCTGCGGGTGGTCACGCGGTTTCGCCGTGCCGAGCCGTCGGCACACCCTTGATGTCCGTCGGGAGCCAGGCTGTCGGCTTGTTCGTCGAGTAATAAAACCACGCTGCCCGGCAGTAATTCGATCCGATCAGGCCTATATGTTCAAGGCTCGGGTGGAGACGCGGATGGATGCCAATGTAGAGCGGAAGATTGCCGACTGGGTCATTGCCGAGGGATTGCGCGGCTCAGCCGAAGCGCAGCTTCTGGCCGGGATATGCGAGCGCATGGTCGCGGCCGGGCTGCGGATCATGCGGGCCAATATTGGCCAGCGGACGCTTCATCCCACGGTGGTGGGCAGCGATTTCGAGTGGCGGCGGGATATGGGCGGACCCAGGCAAGACGACTGGCGCCGCGACGTTCCCGTGTCGCAGGAGGATTTGAGCCGCTTCCCATTCTATCACATGCACATCAACGGGCTTGAGAGGCTGCGCGTTCGGCTCGTTAGGCCGAACGCCGATTTTCCGCTGCTTGAGACGCTGCGTTCGCTCGGCGCGACCGACTACCTGGCATTGACGACCACGTTCGGCGAGGGCGATGCGCGGGGTCCGCTCAGCGGTTTCGATTCTTCCTGGGCGACGGACGCCCCGGAGGGTTTCTCGGACGCCGATATCGCGACAATAGAGCACCTTCTCCAACCGCTGGCGCTGTCGATCAAGGCGACTTCGACATATCGCTCGGCTAAGAGCGTGCTGGCGACGTATCTCGGCCGTGACGCCGGTAATCGCGTTCTCAGCGGTGAAATCACGCGGGGATCGGCTGAGACCATCAGCGCAGTACTCTGGTACGCCGACCTCCAAGGGTTCACGAAAATCGCCGACAGCACCTCGCGGGACCAGCTCATAACGATGCTCAACGACTATTTCGGCTGCATGGTCGAAGCGGTGCACGAGCATGGTGGTCATGTGCTCAAGTTCATTGGCGATGGACTGTTGGCGATCTTTCGATTGGACGAAGATGCCAACGTCTGCAGCAGCGCTCTCGGCGCGGCAGAAGGCGCCTTCGCGGCCGTGCATGCGCTTAACGCGCGGCGCGCGCGGGAGGGGCAGGCGACGACGAAGTTTTACCTGGGCCTGCATCTCGGCGATGTTCTTTACGGCAACGTCGGCGGGCAGGACCGGCTCGACTTCACGGTCGTTGGCCCGGCGGTGAACGAAGTCAGCCGGATCGAATCGATGTGCCGATCCTTGGAACAAGACCTGGTCATATCGTCCGCCTTTGCCGAGGCGGCCGGCGCCTGCACCGATCGCATCGTTTCGCTCGGGCGCTATGCGCTGCGCGGCGTCAGTCGACCGCAGGAGCTCTTCACTCTGGCGCCAAAGGAACCGGGACTCGAGGCGCCGGCGGAGCTTCAGGCCGCGGTCGACTAGACGTTGGTGCCCTGTGCGCCGGCACGGTCTCCGATCACCCGTGCAACGACGTCCGCGTACGCCGCGAGTGCGGTCTGCCCCGCCGGTGCCAGGGTGTAGACGCCGCGCTCGACGCGCCGGAACCAGCCATAGACGTCGCGGAGCAGGATGGCCGGGGCGCGGTCGACGGCGGCGCCGGCCCGCACGTGCGCTGCCTTGGCAGAACCGTTGCGTGAGAGATACCACGCGCACCTGAGAGCGTCCTGACGGTAGGCCGTGACAATCGGACGTTTGTTCGTCCCGCCGGGATTGGGATCGCCGATGCGGCGCTCGAACTCGCCGAGCAGCAGAGCGCGCCGCAGCTTGTTCTTGCGCGGGCGGTACGGGGCGGGATCGAGATGGACCTCGACGCCGGACGACCGTCCGCGCGCACCGAGGTGGACCGTGATGAGGCCGAGGCCCAGGAGCCGGCAAAGTCGAATGATGTCCCAGTATCGTTGCCGCCACAGTCCGGCGCGTTGGCTTGGCGCCGGGACGGCGAGGTAGACGTGGTCCGTGATGGATTTCCGGTGTACGCCCTGGAACAGAAGCCCCAAATTGAACGCCGTCTTGAGCTCGACGACGACCGGATCCTCCGAGCCGCGGACGGCAACCACATCACAGTCTTCGACCTCGCCCTTCACCCGATAATTCTGGGCCTCTAGGTAGGCCTTGATCGGTGGGTAGAGATCCGTTTCGCGCAACCGCGCCATCGCCGAGCCATGCGGGAGACTTCGCCGCTTGTAGCCCCGCGGATCGATTCGGGCCAAGCACACGTGGCGGCGGGTTGGCAGGCGACGCCGCGACAGTCTCAGAGGATCTGGCATACCTCTTCGAAGTCGAACCGGGGACTCCGTTGGAACAGGCCCTTGGGGTCGCCGTACGCCAGGTTGCAGAGAAAGTTGGACTTGACGGCCGTGCCGGCGAAGAACTCGGCGTCCACCTTGGCGTTGTCGAAACCGGACATCGGCCCACAATCGAGGCCGATTGCGCGCGCCGCGATGATGAAATAGGCGCCCTGGAGCGTGCCGTTGCGGAAGGAAGCGGTCTCCGCGGCCACGGGATTGTCCTTGTAGGGACCGCGCATGTCCGCGTGGGGGAACAGGCGCGGCAGATGCTCGAAGAAGCGCGTGTCGTAGCCGATGATCGCGGTTACCGGCGCGGTCCTGGTCTTCTCGAGGTTGCCCGGCGACAGCGCGGGCTCGAGCCGTGCCTTCCCCGCGGCGCTGCGTATGAAGATCATCCGTGCCGGTGAGCAGTTTGCACTGGTCGGCCCCCACTTCATCAGCTCGTAGACCTGCCGCAGCTTTTCGTCGGGGACGGGCCGGTCGAGCCAAGCGTTGTGGGTGCGTGCCTCACGCAGGATGAGGTCGAGGGCGTTGTCGTCGAGCCCTTGAATGCGCTCACGTAGAGCGACGACGGCACTTTGGGCCGCCGCGACAGCTTCGGACATGGGTTCCCTCCCGGACGGATGATCGTGGTTCCAATCCCGGGTATAGCGGGCGGGATTGGGCCTGTACAGAAACTGCCCGCCGGCACGATACGCCGGCGGGCATGGCTGCACGTCATTCGCTTGCGTGGCCATCGGGCATCGCGTTCACGTAGTCCAGAGCGCCTTGCAGAATGTAGCTTGCCGCCATCTTGTCGACGACCTCGGCGCGGCGCTTGCGGCTCATGTCGGCGTCGCGCACCAGCAGGCGCTCCACCGCCGCCGTCGACAACCGCTCATCCCAGAACGCAACGGCGATGTCGAGACCGGCCAGCAGGTTGGTGGCGAACTGGCGGGTGGACTGGGCGCGTGGGCCTTCGCTGCCGTCCATGTTCAGCGGCAGGCCGATGACCAACCCGCCGATGTCGTAATCCGCGACGAGCGTGGCCAGTTTTGTCGCGTCCGCCGTGAACTTCGTTCGCCTCACGGTGTCCAGTGGCGAGGCGATGACGCGCCCCGGATCGCTCAGCGCCACGCCGATGGTCTTCGTGCCGAGATCGAGTCCCAGCAGCCGTTGATTTCGGCGCAGCGCCGGCGCCAGTGCCTTGAGTGTGATGATAGGCATTGATCGAGTTGTCGGTCTTACGCCGCGCAGGGCCGCCCGTCGAGGGCCATCGCTTGCGTGACGACTCGGGCCGGGCTAGCCTCCGCGCGACCTTGGGACGCCGTCTTCAGCCGCCGCGTAAGGGTTCGATGCATGCCGCTCGACAAGGCCACGGTAAGGCACATCGCCAAGCTCGCCCGCATCCGCGTGGCCGAGGACGATCTCGACAGCCTTGCCGGAGAGCTCAATCACATTATCGGCTGGGTCGAGCAGCTCTCCGAGGTCGACACGAGAGGCATCGAGCCGCTGACAAGCGTTGCCGAGATGACCCTGAAAATGCGGCCGGACGGGGTTGATGACGGCGGCAGAGCTGATCAGGTTCTGGCCAATGCGCCGGCGCCGGCCGCCGGCTTCTTCACAGTGCCCAAGGTCATCGAGTGATGAGCGGGGCGTTGACCGCGCTCACACTCACGGATGCGCTGGGTGTTCTCGAACGCGGCGAAGCGACGTCGCGCGAGTTGACGGAAGCGCATGTGAGAGCCATGGAGGCGGCGGTCGATCTCAACGCCTTCATCACATCGACCGCGGATCGAGCGCTCGAGATGGCTGTCGCTTCGGACGCGCGCCGGGCCAAGGGTGTCGCCGGCCCGCTCGAGGGCGTCCCTATTGCCGTGAAGGATCTGTTTTGCACGGCCGGCGTGCAGGCCACCGCCGGCTCCCACATTCTGGAGGGTTTCGTTCCGGGTTACGAGTCCACGGTGACCGCGAACCTGTGGGCCGCGGGTGCGGTGTTGCTGGGAAAGACGAACATGGACGAGTTCGCCATGGGCTCGGCCAACATCACGAGCTACTTCGGGCCGGTGAAGAACCCCTGGGGCGCGGTCGTCGGCAAGGACCTCGTGCCGGGTGGTTCCTCGGGCGGCTCGGCGGCCGCGGTCGCCGCCCGCATCGCCCCGGCGGCGATCGGCACGGACACCGGCGGGTCGATCCGGCAACCCGCGGCGTTCTGTGGCGTGGTTGGGCTGAAGCCGACCTATGGGCGCTGTTCGCGCTGGGGCGTCGTCGCGTTCGCCAGTTCGCTCGACCAACCCGGACCGCTGACCCGCACGGTGCGCGATGCCGCCATCATGCTCGGCGCCATGGCCAGCCACGATCCCAAGGACTCGACGTCCGTGGACATTCCGGTGGCCGACTACGCGGCGGCGCTGACCGGTGACGTGCGCGGCCTGCGCGTCGGTATTCCGGCCGAGTATCGCATCGACGGAACCCCTGCCCATATCGACGCGTTGTGGCAGGACGGTGTCGGCTGGCTGCGCGCGGCCGGCGCCGAAATCGTCGATGTGTCCCTGCCGCTGACCAGGTACGCCCTGCCTTGCTACTACATCGTCGCGCCGGCCGAGGCGTCATCGAACCTCGCGCGGTATGACGGCGTGCGTTACGGGCTGCGCGTGGCGGGCGATGACCTCGTCGACATGTACGAAAGGACACGCGCGGCCGGTTTCGGGGCCGAAGTCAGGCGGCGGGTGATGATCGGCACCTATGTGCTCTCCGCCGGCTACTACGACGCCTACTATCTACAGGCGCAGAAGGTGCGATCACGGATCGCCGAAGACTTTCGCGCGGCGTTCGAGCATTGCGACGTCATTCTGACACCGACGACGCCGTTCAGCGCTTTCGCGATCGGAGAGCGGCTCGACGACCCGATAAAGATGTACCTGAACGACGTGCTCACGGTGCCGGCATCGCTCGCTGGCCTGCCCGGCGTTTCGGTGCCCGCGGGTCTCGATCCCGACGGTTTGCCGCTTGGCCTGCAGGTGATCGGGCGCGCCTTCGACGAGGCGACGATGTTGCGCGTTGCCGATGTGGTGGAGCAGGCGGCCGAATTCACGGCTCGGCCGCCCGGGATCGCGGCATGAGTGCGCTGATAGCGGGCCGCACCGGTGAGTGGGAGGTCGTGATCGGCCTCGAGGTCCACGCCCAGGTGGTCTCGCGGGCCAAGCTGTTCTCCGGCGCCGCCACCGCGTTCGGGGCCGAGCCCAATAGCCAGGTCAGCCTAGTCGACGCCGCCATGCCCGGCATGCTGCCCGTCATCAACGAGGCGTGCGTGCGCCAGGCCGTGCGCACCGGCCTCGGCCTCAAGGCGAAGATCAACGAACACTCCATCTTCGATCGCAAGAACTACTTCTATCCGGACCTGCCGCAGGGCTACCAGATCAGCCAGTACACGCAACCGATCGTCGGCCACGGTGTCGTCACGGTCGATCTGCCCGACGGCACGGCGCGCGCAGTCGGCATCGAGCGCCTGCATCTCGAGCAGGATGCCGGCAAGTCGCTGCACGATCGGCACCCCGATCGTTCCTACATCGACCTGAACCGCGCCGGCGTCGCGCTCATGGAGATCGTCAGCCAGCCCGACATGCGGACCGCCGACGAGGCCGCGGCGTACCTGGCGAAGGTGCGGTCGATTCTGCGTTACCTCGGCACATGCGACGGCAATATGGAGCAGGGCTCCATGCGCGCCGACGTGAACGTCTCGGTCAGGCGCCCGAGCGCGCCGTTAGGCACGCGGTGCGAGATCAAGAACGTCAACTCGATCCGCTTTGCCCGCCAAGCCATCGACTACGAAGCACGCCGCCAGATCGGGGTCTTGGAGGATGGCGGCACGATCGACCAGGAGACGCGGCTGTTCGACGCCGGGTCCGGTACGACACGGCCGATGCGGACCAAGGAAGAGGCCCACGACTACCGCTATTTTCCCGACCCCGATCTGCTGCCGCTCGACCTGTCCCCGGCGCTGGTCGATGAGCTGCGGGCGGCGTTGCCGGAGCTGCCGGATGAGAAGAGCGCGCGGTTCATCGCCGACTATGGCCTGTTGTCCTATGACGCCGGCGCGCTTGTTGCCGAGCGGGAGACAGCCGCTTTCTTTGAGCGCCTGGTCGGGGAAGGCAAGCCGGGCCGCGATCCCAAGGTCGCGGCCAACTGGGTGCTGTCGGAGCTGTTCGGCCGGCTCAACAGGGACGGTCGCGAGATCAAGGATTCGCCCGTCGGGCCCGACCAGCTCGGCGGACTCATCGATCTGATCGCCGACAACACGATCTCGGGCCGCATCGCCAAGGATGTTTTTGACGAGATGTTCGCGACCGGTCGGGATGCCGCCGCAATCGTTGCCGAGCAAGGGCTGACTCAGATCACGGACACGGACGCGCTCGCCGCCGTTCTCGACGAGATTATTGCTGCCAATCCGGTCCAGTCCCAGCAGGTGCGCGACGGCGACCAGAAGGTCGTCGGCTGGTTCGTTGGCCAGGCCATGAAGGCGACACAGGGCAAGGCTAACCCGCAGCTCGTCAACACGTTGCTGCGTGAGAAGCTTCTGGGCTAGACCGCGATCTCGGAAGGGCGAGATTGTACCTTGCCCGGCCGGGGCTTTGTGTGTGGTAATGCGCGCAAATAAAATTGCGAGGGGGGAAGGGGACGCGTGGCCCCGTCTGCGCAGGAGATCAGTGACGTAGCGGATATCGGGGGCGCGAATTTCGGGGACGCGGATCGCGGGGCTGCCGCGGTACTCCGCGAAGGGCGCCGAGAGACCGTCGATGCGCCGCGATCGATGGCTGTGGACGCCGCACAATTCCTGCAGTTCCTGGAGGTCAAGAAGAGTTACGACCAGAAGACCCTGATCGTGAAAGGGTTCAGCCTCAATGTCGCGAAGGGTGAGTTCATTACCCTGCTCGGCCCATCGGGCTCCGGAAAAACCACCATCCTTATGTTGCTCGCAGGGTTCGAGAGCGTGACCGGCGGCGAAATTCAGATCAACGGTGTCCCGCTTACCCGTACGGCGCCCTACAAGCGCAATATCGGCATGGTTTTCCAGAACTATGCCCTGTTCCCGCATATGTCAGTCGCCGAGAACCTCGCCTATCCGCTGAAGGTGAGGAATATGGGCCGGAACGAGATCGCGGCGCGGGTTGAGGAATACCTGGCCCTGGTCGAACTCGGCGGTTACGGCAATCGGCATCCGGGTCAGCTTTCCGGCGGCCAGCGCCAGCGCGTGGCGCTCGCGCGAGCGCTGATTTTCGAACCCTCTCTCGTGCTGATGGACGAACCGCTCGGCGCGCTCGACAAGAAGCTGCGCGAGCAGATGCAGTTCGAGATTACGCGGCTGCATCGGAAGCTCGGGTTCACGGTGATCTACGTGACGCATGATCAGACCGAGGCGCTGACCATGTCCGACCGGGTCGCCGTGTTCAACGATGGTGTTGTCCAGCAATGTGCGACACCCGACGTGCTCTACGAGCGGCCAAGCAACGCGTTCGTCGCCGATTTCATTGGCGAGAACAATTTGATACCCGGCGAGATTGCGGCGCTCGAGGACGACAAGGTCCGCGTAACGCTTGCCGGTGGTCGAGATGTAGTCACGCAGGCCGCCGATATCAGGGACATTGGAGGCAAGTGCATCGTGTCGGTCCGGCCCGAGAAGATGTTTATCAAGCCGAGCGACCATGCCTACGACAACGAGATCACCGCCAAATTCATCGCCAGGCACTACGTCGGCGATTTCATTCGCTACTACTTCGAACTGCCCGACGGTTCGGAAATCACAATCAAAGTGCTGAACGACCTGGCCGCGCCGAGGTTCGATGAGGGTCAAGATGCTCAGCTGATATGGCAGGCCAGCGACTGCTTCGCGTTTCGCACTATGTGATCTGCGCCTGCTCGATGAGGGGCGTTCGATAGTCCGAAAATCGCAACAAACAGGAGAGGAAGAAGATCATGAAACTAGCAAGCGTGTTGACCGGTGCGGCGGTGTTGGCCGTCGTGGCGGCGCCAGCGATGGCGCAGGACCTGACGGCCGTCTCCTTCGGTGGCGCCTACGGCGCGGCACAGAAAGAGCATATGATCGACCCTTACATGGCAGCGACCGGCGCCAATGTCTTGTTCGAGGACTATTCCGGCGGCATCGCCGAGATCAAGGCGCAAGTCGAGGCCAACAACATCCAGTGGGATGTCGTCGATATCGAGGTCATCGACCTCGAGCGGGCCTGCTCGGAGGGGCTCCTGGAAGTCATCCCCCACGAAATCCTGCCGGCGGGTGACGACGGCGTCGCCGCCGCGGACGATTTCTACCCCGCGGCCTTGGCCAACGAATGCGGCGTCGGCGTGATCTTCTGGTCCATAATCTATGCTTACAGCAACGATACGATCGTCGGCGGTACGCCCAGCACGATCGAGGATTTCTTCGACACTGCGACATTCCCCGGCAAGCGGGCGCTGCGTAAACGGCCTCAGGTCAACCTCGAATGGGCGCTGATCGCAGACGGCGTCGCGCCGGGCGAGGTTTATGACGTGCTGTCGAGCGACGCGGGCCAACTGCGTGCTTTCGCCAAGCTCGACACCATCAAGGATGACCTCGTCTGGTACGACTCCTGGTCGCAGGCGCCTCAATTGTTGAACGACGGCGGCGCGGTGATGGTGCAGTCGGCTAACGGCCGTATTTTCGGTGCCATCAAGGATGACGGCCGGCCGTTCGAGATGGTCTGGGACAACAACGTCTTCGATCTTGACGTCTGGGCGATCGTCAAGGGCACGCCGAACTTGGACCAGGCGCTCGACTTCATTAAGTTCGCCACCGGCACCAAGCCCTTGGGGGGCATGCAGGACGTGGCCTACGGCCCGACCCGGCGGTCCGGCTCGGCGCTGGTCGACCCGGCCATAACCGAGGACTTGCCGACCGCCCACATCGACGAGGGTATCAAGGCCGACGGCATCTTCTGGGCCGATTTCGGTGAATCGCTCGGCGAGAAATTCACTGAGTGGCTGCTGAAGTAGAGATCGAAAAGGCGGGCGGTGCCGGGACTGCCCGGCACCGCCTGTCGCCTGCTGGTACAGATGACCGCGGCCACGCTTCAAGACGCGAGCGATCCGCCAGCCGGTAGCCGGCTGACGCGGGACGAGGTGTCGCTTGCCCGGCGTGCTGTGAACCGCCGTCGGCTGACCGCGTTCGGCTTGGTGGCGCCATTGCTGCTGTTCGTCGGCTTCGCCTTCTTCGCGCCCATCGCCACGATGCTAAATCGCAGCGTCTACAACCCGACGGTCGTCCGGCTCATCCCGGATACGCTGGCGCAACTCCAGAGCTGGGACGGACGGGGCACGCCGAACGAGGCGATTCTCACCGCGATGGCGATCGATCTCAAGCGTCTGGCGAACGAGCGTACGGCGGGCAAGCTGGGAGAGCAGCTCAACCGCAGTCTGCCCGGCACCTCCAGCGCGGTGAAGTCGACGGCGCGGAAGTTGCGCGGAGTCGAGGATACGGAGCTTGCCGCGAGCGGTGCGGCGCTGTTGCTCGAGGCAAACGACAAGTGGGCCAGTCCGGAACTGTGGCGCACAGTACGCTCGACCGGCCGGACCTATCGGGACACGTACTTCCTGACGGCACTCGATCTGGAACGAAACGCCGAGGGTAATATCCAGCGGCGTGAGGCCGCCCAAGTTTATGTACAGCTCTACACCAAGACGCTGCGGATCGCGCTGATCATCACCGTGTTGACATTTCTGCTCGGCTATCCGCTCGCTTTCTTCCTGGCGAACGCGCCGTCCCGGACAGCCAATCTGTTGATGGTCTTGGTTCTGCTGCCGTTTTGGACGTCCCTGCTGGTCAGGACGACAGCCTGGATTGCCCTACTGCAGACCAATGGCGTGATCAACTCCGTGCTCATGGGTACGGGCATTACCAGTGAACCGCTCGAGATGCTGTTCACGCAATTCGCGACGGTCGTCGCCATGACCCACATCCTGCTGCCCTTCATGGTGCTGCCGCTGTACAGCGTGATGAGGGGCATCGACCCGAGCTACATGCGCGCCGCCCTTTCGCTGGGAGCCAGCCCGATCCCGGCCTTCATGAGGGTCTATTTCCCAATGACATTGCCGGGCCTGTCCGCCGGGGGGTTGCTCGTCTTCATCATTTCGGTCGGCTACTACATCACGCCCGCGCTGGTCGGCGGCACGGACGGCCAGATGATCTCGAACATCATCGCCTTCCACATGCAGCAATCGAACAACTGGGAACTGGCGGCGGCGCTCGGCGCGCTTCTGCTGGTGCTGATCATCGGCCTCTACTGGGTCTACGACCGGTTGGTCGGCGCCGACAATATCAAGCTGGCCTGAGCCGGTGTCGCAGTTTCCCGACTATTTCAACGTGTGGCACAAGACGGGCGTCTATGCGCTGCGGCTGAGCGCCGGGGCGGTGCTCGCCTTCCTGATGTTGCCGATCCTGGTGATCTTTCCGCTGTCCTTCAACAGCCAGCCCTTCTTCACCTTCACCGAAGGCATGCTGTCCTTCGAAGCGAGCGCCTATTCGCTGCGCTGGTACAGAGCGATTCTGGAGAACCCCAACTGGATCCTGGCGATCAAGAACAGCTTTATCATCGGCTTCTTCGCGACGATCGTTGCGACGGTGCTGGGAACGGTTGCGGCGGTGGGTCTGGCCAGCCCGGACATGCCCTTCAAGCGGGTCATCACCGCCCTGCTGTTGTCGCCGATGATCGTGCCGCTGATCATCATCGCCGCGGGCATGTTCTTCTTCTACACGCGGTTCAATCTGGTTGGCACGTTCACCGGATTGATCATCGCCCACTCGGCACTTGGCGTGCCGTTTGTCATTGTCACCGTGACGGCGACCCTCAGCGGTTTTGACCGGTCGCTCTACAACGCCGGGCTCTCTCTGGGGGCCAACCCGCTACGGACCTTCATGGATGTGGTGCTGCCGCTGATCCGGCCGGGCGTCATTTCCGGCGGTCTATTTGCGTTCGTGACGTCGTTCGACGAGGTGGTTTTGGTCCTGTTCCTGGCCGGTCCGGAACAGCGAACGATCCCAAGGCAAATGTTCTCCGGCCTGCGCGAGCAGATCAATCCGACGATCCTGGCCGTTGCCACGCTTCTGGTCTTCGTTTCGATCTGCCTGCTCATGAGCCTGGAGTTCCTACGCCGCCGCTCCGCACGACTGCGGGGGGCGACGGACCCGAGCAGCGTCTCCGCGCGGGACGCAGTATTCAGTTCACCATTGAGGACGAAAGCCCGGCAAGCAGCAGGAGAGGCCCAATGATCCACGTCTACACTTGGCCCACCCCCAACGGCCACAAGATCCATATCATGCTTGAGGAGTGCGGCCTCGCCTACGAGGTGCATCCCATCCACATCGGCAAGGGCGATCAGTTCGACCCCGCGTTCCTGAAGATCAGCCCAAACAACAGGATCCCCGCCGTCGTTGACGAGGACGGTCCCGGTGGCGAGCCGATCAGCCTGTTCGAATCCGGGGCGATCCTCATCTATCTGGCGGAGAAGACCGGGCGGTTCATGCCGGCCGCGGAAACCCATCCGCGCGAGCGCTACGCGGTTCTGGAATGGCTGATGTTTCAGATCGGCGGCGTTGGGCCAATGCTCGGCCAGGCCCACCACTTTCGTGCCTACGCGCCCGAGCCGATCCCCTACGCGGTCGATCGCTATACGAACGAGACTTCGCGCCTCTACGGCGTTATCGACAAGCGCGTCGGCCAGACCCGGTTCCTTGCCGGTGAAGAATACACGATCGCCGACGTGGCGACGTTTCCCTGGTTGCGCAGCTATGAACGCCAGGGCCAGCGCCTCGAGGACTATCCGAACCTGAAGCGCTGGTTCGACGGCATTGCGGCCCGCCCCGCCGTCATGCGTGGGGTTGAAGTCCTGGCGGAGCAACGCCGTCCGGTCGCCGCGATGACCGACGAAGAACGCGAGATCCTGTTCGGCAAGACGCAATACGAGCGCCGCTGACACGCCGGCGCCGGGGCTGGCCACGGCCCGCCGGGCCGTGGGATGCTCTGTCGATGCCGCTCATCCCGTTACACGACCGCAACCCGCGTCTGTACATCCGCGGCCAATATGTCACGGTTGCCTTGATCGTATTGGCGACCATCGTTTTTCTCGGCGAGCTCTCGCTGAATGATGCTGCGCGCTGCCGCTAGCCTGGAAGATTCACGAAAGGCACCGCCGAACTCCCAATATGCGTTATGATTCAATTGCCTAGATCGGATCAAACGCAGGAGCCCGGCGGTGACGAATTGTACCCCTGAGACGGTGCTGTTTCCAGTCTGCCGCAAGCGGCGGATCGAGGCGGCGTTTGACGGCGGCGATGTGACGAGCAACGGCGGCGTGCTGCTGTTACGCCAGGCGGACCGGCGGTTGGGTCTGACGGCGGCGGTGGCGCGTCGGCTCGGCGACAGGCGCCAGCGCGGCAAGGTCAGGCATCGCTTCGTCGACATGCTGCGCCAGCGGGTGTTCGCGATCGCGCTGGGCTATGAGGATCTGAACGATCACACCGAGCTGCGCCACGATGTGGCGGTGCAGACGGCGACGGGGCAGGACCGGGCGCTGGCCAGCGCGCCGCCGCTGTGCCGCTTCGAGAACCAGGCCGAGGCGAGCTGGGCGTGGGCGATCCACGAGGTCCTGGCGGATGCCTTCATCGCCGCGCATGGTGATCCGCCAGCCGAGATCGTGCTCGACTTCGATGCCACGGACGACCCGGTTCACGGCCATCAAGAAGGCCGGTTCTTCCATGGCTACTACGACCACTACTGCTTCCTGCCGCTTTACGTGTTCGCCGGCGATCATCTGCTGGCGGCCTACCTGCGACGCTCGGACATCGACCCGGCGAAGCATGCCGGTGCAGTGCTGAAGCTGCTGGTGCGGCGGCTGCGCCTGGCCTGGCCCGCCGTGCGCATCATCGTGCGGGCGGACTCCGGCTTCTGCCGCTGGCGCATGCTGTCGTGGTGCGAGCGTCACGGCGTCGACTACATCATCGGCCTGGCCAGGAACAAGCGGCTGGAGGCGCTGGCGGCGCCCGTGATGGCCCAGGCGCGCGCACTGTTCGCCACGACCGGCGACAAGCAACGGCACTTCGCCGAACTCCGCTATGGCGCCGGGACGTGGAACCGCGAGCGGCGCGTCATCGCGCGCCTCGAACACACCGCCCGCGGCGCCAACCCGCGCTTCGTGGTGACCAGCCTCGCCGGTGACGGCATGGCGCTCTACGACATGCTCTACTGTGCCCGCGGCGACATGGAGAACCGCATCAAGGAGCAGTTCGAGCTGTTCTCTGACCGCACCTCGGCCCATCGCTGGTGGCCGAACCAGTTCCGCCTGCTCCTGGCCAGTCTCGCCTACGTGCTGATGACGGCGATCCGGCGCTTCGGCCTCGCCGGCACCGAGGCCGCCCGCGCCCAGGTCGGCACGATCCGCCTGCGCTTGCTCAAGATCGGCGCCGTCGTCATCCGCAACACCCGTCGGGTCCGCTTCCTGCTCTCCTCGGCCTGTCCCGATCAGGCCCTGTTCACACTGGTCGCCACCAGGCTCGAACCAGGATAGCGGCCGCCCCTTCGGTCCCTTACACGATCCCAATGCCGTGCCGCGGCAACCAGTAAACGCGACCGCTCGCCGCCACCGAACACCGTAATGCTTCGCTCCTGCACCGCGGCCATGAACCCCGGTCAAAACCCGTCCCGATTCGCCTCATTCGAGACAGATGACCGGCCCAACAGGACACAATCATTCGCATCATGAAATATCCGGGCTAGCGTTGTCCTACGGAGCCGTGCCGGCGCTGATCTTCGGTGAGGCGGAGCTCGTGCCCGAGCTGCAGCGCATCTCGCCGCTGCTGACGTTGATCACCTACCAGTTCCTCCATGGTGACTGGTCCCACCTGCTGTTCAACATGCTGTTTCTTTGGGTGTTCGGCGACAACATCGAGGACGCGATGGGGCACGGCCGCTTCATCGTGTTCTTTCTTCTGTGCGGCGTACTGGCGGGCCTCGCCCACGCGCTCGTCAATGCGAGCTCCGTTGCCCCGACCGTGGGCGCAAGCGGCGCGATCTCCGGGCTGCTCGGCGCCTATGTCGTGCTGCATCCACGGGCCTCGATCCTGGTGCTCGCGTTCACCGTGATTCCGCTGCGGCTGCCGGCGCTGATGGTCATCGGCACTTGGTTTGCCCAGGATGTGCTGTGGGCGAGCCTTGGCAGCCCGGCCGGCGACGGCATCGCGCTGTGGGCGCATATCGGCGGTTTCGTCGCCGGTGCTTTGCTGATCATCTGGTTCCGCCGATCCGGCGTGCCGCTGTTCGACCGATCACCCGGCCTGGCCAAGACGCCGGCAAGCGGCACTGTATCGTCGTCTTCGCGGATACCCCGATCGGGGACGCGCGATGGTTTTTCCGACGACGAGCGAAGCTAGTGCACCGACTCAGTCAGAGCCGTCACAGTGGAAACCTGATTCTGAATACAAAACAACGGGTTGCTCCAGCGCACGGTGAATCATTTGTCTGGATCGGTGCACTAGACACCCTCGACGAAAGTCAATTCCGACCGCGCCGCACGCTGTCGGATCGCCTTCAGGGGCGCGTATTCGGGCGAATCGTAGAAACGGCGCAGCGCGGCCATGTCGGTGAACTCCAAAACGACCATGCGGTTCGGTGCGCGATCGCCTTCGGCCGCTGTGGCGGCGCCGCCGCGGACGAGGTAGCGGCCGCCATATTGTTCGATCACCGCCGGGACACGCGAGCGATAATCCTCATAGGCTGCCAAGTCTGCAACGTTGACATCGGCGATCAGGTAGGCCGCCATGGGTTCCTCCTCGATTGTCTGCCGGACTATAGAGCATCCCTGCCGGCCGGAGCGTCTTTGACCTGCTGTTCGGCAGGCGCTATGCAGCAACATGGACGAAAAGCGGCAGTGGCGGCCGGCGACGTTGACGGCCCAGGCGCTTGGCTGGCTTCAACCGGGGACGAACGCGGTTGCGCCGGCAATTCAGCCGTCGACCAATTTCGCCCGCGATGCGGATTACGAGCCGGTCGCCGGACGCACCTATGCGCGCGACGAGAACCCGACCTATCTTCAGTTGGAAGCGCTGTTGCAGGCCTTGGACGGCGGTGCCGCGGCGCTCGTCTTCGCCTCGGGCATGGCCGCGGCAACGACGGCGTTCATGGCGCTCGCACCGGGCGATCACGTGGTGGCGCCGCGGGTCATGTATCACGGCCTGCGCAGCTGGCTCGACGGTGTCGGCAGCCCCTGGGGGCTCGCCATCGACTACGTCCCGCCGGGCGACCTCGACGCGTTGCGTGGCGCCGTGCGCCCCGGGGCGACGAAGCTTGTCTGGATCGAGACGCCGTGCAATCCGACATGGGACGTGACCGATATCGCGGCGGCGGCCGATATCGCCCATGAGGCCGGGGCACGCGTCGCCGTGGATGGCACCGTGGCGACGCCGGTCCTCACCAGGCCCCTGGCCCGCGGCGCCGATCTGGTCATGCACTCGGCGACGAAATACCTGAACGGCCATGGCGACCTCCTGGCCGGCGTGCTCGTGACGGCTCGCGATGACGACTGGTGGCAGCGGATTCAGGAGTTGCGTCACCGCAACGGCGCTGTTCTGGGCTCCTTCGAGGCCTGGCTGCTGTTGCGCGGTCTGCGCACGCTGCATGTGCGGGTCGAGCGCGCCAGTGCCAGTGCCTTGTCCGTCGCTCGTCACTGTGCGAGCCATCCCAAGGTGACAAGCGTGGCCTACCCGGGCTTGCCCGAAGACCCCGGTCACGCCGTCGCGGCGCGGCAGATGGCGGGCGGTTTCGGCGGCATGCTGTCGATCCGTGTTGGCGGCGGCCGTGCCGCAGCCCTGCGCGTGGTCAGGGCCGTCAGGTTGTTCGTGGCGGCGACGTCGCTTGGCGGCGTCGAAAGCCTGATCGAACACCGGGCGACGGTCGAGGGACCGGACAGCCCCGTGCCGGATGATCTCCTGCGCCTGTCGATCGGGCTCGAGGATCCGGACGATTTGATCGCCGATCTGGCTGCTGCGTTGGCACAGGCCTAAGTCCGGGCGCCGGCTGTCAGGATTGTCGGTGTTGAGCGCCGGTGACGGTTCTGGTGATCAGACGGCGATCCTGGCCTTGCGGCCGCGGCGCTTGCCCTCGCCCTCGGGGAACCGAACGACGGTCGTGTCGCCGGCCGGATTGCGCAGGGCCAGCAGTTCCCGGCGGCACTGTTCGAGTATCGCCAGCTCTCGGCTGTCGTCCCGGTCATAGACCTGCATACAGCTCAGCTTGTTCTCTAGAAGGTCGGTCAGGACGTCGATCGAGCGCTTGGACAAGGACATCGTGGAATCCCCTCGCGGTGCGGCCTTGCTCCGACGTTAACAGCCCGTTGACGAAGTCTTCCCTGGACGAAGTCGGCATGGTCTGATTCTCTGGTGTCCTGGCCTGAAGGGGGGTTCGCTGATGGCGATGGGACAGCAGAAGGATCGTCAGGGGGACTTGATGGTGAGCTGGTCGGAGATGCCGCGCTCGCCAGGTCATGTATTTTACGACCGCCTGCAGTTGGTACTGATCGAGGGCGGCTTCGACGGCTTCGCCGAGGCGGTCTGCCAGCCCTATTACGCGGCCAGGATGGGGGCGCCTTCGGTGCCACCCGGGCGCTACTTCCGTATGCACCTGGCGGGCTACTTCGAGGGTATCGACTCTGAGCGTGGGCTGGAGTGGCGCTGCTCGGATTCCCTGTCGCTACGGGAGTTCCTGCTGTTGGAGATGCGGGAACGGGTGCCGGACCATTCCTGGCTGTCACGGACCCGCGCGCGCCTGCCCCATGAAGTCCACACGGCGGTGTTTGACTGGGTCCTGGCGCTGATCGCCGAGGCGGGTCTGGTGAAGGGCGAGCGCATCGGGGTGGATGCCTCGACCATGGAGGCCAACGCGGCGCTGCGCGACATCGTGCGGAGGGACACGGGCGAGGGTTACCGGGGGATGCTGGAGCGCTTGGCCCAGGAGAGCGGTATCGAGACACCCACGGCTGAGGACCTGGCGCGTCTGGACCGCAAGCGCAAGGGCAAGAAGCTCTCGAACCAGGACTGGGTTTCCAGGAGCGACCCCGAGGCCAAGATCGCCAAGATGAAGAACGGCACCACGCACCTGGCCTACAAGCCCGAGCACGCGGTGGATCTGGACACCGGCGCGGTGGTGGTGGCGGAGCTGCACCCGGCCGACGAGGGCGATACGACAACGCTTCCCAAGACCCTGGCGGCGGCCGAGGCAAACCTCGAGGCGGTGGATGTGGCGCCGACGGCCGAAGATCCGGCCGAATGTGTGACCGATAAGGGCTACCACTCACGGTTGGTCTTGAAGGCGCTCGACGACGGCCCCTGGAAGAGCCGGATCTCCGAGCCCAAGCAGAAGGGTTTTGCGCGCTGGCACGGAGATGATGCGGCTCGCCGGGCGGTCACCAACAACCGGACCCGGCTGTTATCGGGGGTGGCCAGGGAAGCCTTCAAGCTGCGCGCCGAGATCGTCGAGCGCTCCTTTGCCCACAACCTCGATCGCGGCGGTATGCGCCGGACCTGGCTTCGGGGCCGCGAGAACGTGCACAAGCGATACCTGCTTCACGTCGCCGGCCACAACCTATCGTTGCTGATGCGCCAACTCATCGGTGCCGGCACCCCGAAGGAGGCCGTGGCGGGCGGAATTGGCGCCTTGTTCGTGCTTGTTACGCCCGCTGGAGCCGTCCTGGTCGTTCAGATCGTCCTCATCGTCTCCGAGGATGGCGAAACCGCCTTCGCCGCGATATGCTTCGCCGTGGCGTGAAACCCGGTCAATGACGCCTTTTTCAACGGGCTGTTAAGGGGTCTATCCTTAAGATCGGATAAAGCGTCGCCATGTATCGGCACCTGATCTCAAGGTCTCCTAAATCCTATATTTGTAGATTTATTGAGGACTATTAATGGAAGTGCAGGATTGGTAAATGTACGAGCCATTGTCTGCCTTGAGCAAGAGGAACTGGACAAGGCGACCGGTCTGCCGCGCTACATTCGCCGCCTGACGGACAAGGTGCTGTCCGCCTTCAACCATGCCTACGCCGTGGGTGAGCTCGAGGCGGCGGAACGCCTGCGCGACACCCTGTCTCTGCTTGAGTTGAATGCAGGTCCGGGCGGCAACAAGCGGGCGAGCAGCGATATGCTCGGCCAGGCCGAACTTTGGGTCGGTTTCGTCGAGGCTCGCAACCACTACCGCGCGGTCTGTGAGCGCGATGGCCGGGAGGATGCCGAGTTCGAGGACGCGCTGACGGCGATGAAAGTGGCCTACCAACGCTGGAGCCTCGCCTAACGGCGCGATCCTGACGCTTAGGGGACCAAGCGCCAGATGAATCAAAAGCCGGCGCTGGGGGTCGAGCCCTTTGCTTCCAGCCATCGCCGGTTCGTTGACCTCGGGTCGGGCTTTGGCTACAAGGGCTGCCGCCGCCGAGCAGCGGAGGGATGGCCGAGCGGCTGAAGGCGGCGGTTTGCTAAACCTACCAAGACTATCGTCGCCCTTCGCCGCTGGTCACCAATAGCCGGGAAACTGCGGGGTTCCAGCTCCTGGCATTAGCGACCTTCACTCCCTATCGCTGTACTTCACTTCCCTTTGGTACCAACGCGGGGACCAATTATCTCCAAGATCGGCGCCGAGCTGTTGTTCGAGGTGTTCAGCCAGCGCTACGAGCGCGGCTCGACCCTGGTGACCTCAAACCTGCCGTTCGACGAATGGACCGAGGTGTTCGGCTCCGAGCGGCTCACCGGCGCGCTGCTCGACCGGCTCACCCACCACGTCCATATCCTCGAGATGAACGGCGAGAGCTATCGCCTCAACCAGAGCCGCAGCCGTCAAAAACCGGCCGCCGGCTGACCCAACACCGAGACCCGGCTTTTGACCCCGTGGGTCCACAGGCCCCTCCCACGCGCGCCGCCGCGTCAGCCAGGCTACGGGGACAAGCCCCCAGCACCGAGTGGTCCCTTTTTACGCCGCCACCGCGGTGCCATATCGCTCCGCCGTTGACACCCTGGCCTGGCAGGTATTTCTTGCCGGAACCGTTGCCGGAACCGTTGTCTGGTCCCACGGACTAGACGACAACTAGCCCGGATATTTCATGATGCGAATGATTGTGTCCTGTTGGGCCGGTCATCTGTCTCGAATGAGGCGAATCGGGACGAGTTTTGACCGGGGTTCATGGCCGCGGTGCAGGAGCGAAGCATTACGGTGTTCGGTGGCGGCGAGCGGTCGCGTTCACTGGTTGCCGCGGCACGGCATTGGGATCGTGTAAGGGACCGAAGGGGCGGCCGCTATCCTGGTTCGAGCCTGGTGGCGACCAGTGTGAACAGGGCCTGATCGGGACAGGCCGAGAAGAGCAGGAAGCGGACCCGACGGGTGTTGCGGATGACGACGGCGCCGATCTTGAGCAAGCGCAGGCGGATCGTGCCAACCTGGGCGCGGGCGGCCTCGGTGCCGGCGAGGCCGAAGCGCCGGATCGCCGTCATCAGCACGTAGGCGTGACTGGCCAGGAGCAGGCGGAACTGGTTCGGCCACCAGCGATGGGCCGAGGTGCGGTCAGAGAACAGCTCGAACTGCTCCTTGATGCGGTTCTCCATGTCGCCGCGGGCACAGTAGAGCATGTCGTAGAGCGCCATGCCGTCACCGGCGAGGCTGGTCACCACGAAGCGCGGGTTGGCGCCGCGGGCGGTGTGTTCGAGGCGCGCGATGACGCGCCGCTCGCGGTTCCACGTCCCGGCGCCATAGCGGAGTTCGGCGAAGTGCCGTTGCTTGTCGCCGGTCGTGGCGAACAGTGCGCGCGCCTGGGCCATCACGGGCGCCGCCAGCGCCTCCAGCCGCTTGTTCCTGGCCAGGCCGATGATGTAGTCGACGCCGTGACGCTCGCACCACGACAGCATGCGCCAGCGGCAGAAGCCGGAGTCCGCCCGCACGATGATGCGCACGGCGGGCCAGGCCAGGCGCAGCCGCCGCACCAGCAGCTTCAGCACTGCACCGGCATGCTTCGCCGGGTCGATGTCCGAGCGTCGCAGGTAGGCCGCCAGCAGATGATCGCCGGCGAACACGTAAAGCGGCAGGAAGCAGTAGTGGTCGTAGTAGCCATGGAAGAACCGGCCTTCTTGATGGCCGTGAACCGGGTCGTCCGTGGCATCGAAGTCGAGCACGATCTCGGCTGGCGGATCACCATGCGCGGCGATGAAGGCATCCGCCAGGACCTCGTGGATCGCCCACGCCCAGCTCGCCTCGGCCTGGTTCTCGAAGCGGCACAGCGTCGGCGCGCTGGCCAGCGCCCGGTCCTGCCCCGTCGCCGTCTGCACCGCCACATCGTGGCGCAGCTCGGTGTGATCGTTCAGATCCTCATAGCCCAGCGCGATCGCGAACACCCGCTGGCGCAGCATGTCGACGAAGCGATGCCTGACCTTGCCGCGCTGGCGCCTGTCGCCGAGCCGACGCGCCACCGCCGCCGTCAGACCCAACCGCCGGTCCGCCTGGCGTAACAGCAGCACGCCGCCGTTGCTCGTCACATCGCCGCCGTCAAACGCCGCCTCGATCCGCCGCTTGCGGCAGACTGGAAACAGCACCGTCTCAGGGGTACAATTCGTCACCGCCGGGCTCCTGCGTTTGATCCGATCTAGGCAATTGAATCATAACGCATATTGGGAGTTCGGCGGTGCCTTTCGTGAATCTTCCAGGCTAGCGCGGACCCTGCACGTCAACCGTCCCTGCGCTGTGGCCCGCGCGTAACGCCGGGCGTTACTTCTCCACCGCTTCCGCCGCCTCTCTCAGCGTCGCCAGGATGAGGCGCGCCGCCTCGGTGGTGCTCAAGTCCTCGACCTTCAGCGGGCCGCCGCCAATGCCGCCAATCTCCTTGCGCTCGGCGAACGCCTGCACATTGACGTGCTTGCCGATCAGCTCTATCCGCCTGATCCGGTCGGACAGCTTGACCTTCGTCACCTAGCCCAGCTTTCGGCCGTCCTTGAACTGCTCGTCCACGTCAAGCCCCGACACCAGGCCCTGACGCCAGATCAGCGGCCAATCGCGGACGGGCTTCAGCTCGCCATCGACGGCGTACAGGTCCGTGAGATCCGCCTCTGCCTCGGCCGTCAGGCGCGTCAGAACCCAGTCGGCGTGTAGCGCACCCGGTTCCTTGGACACAAGTTTGTCTCACGCGGCGGGCCTGATTGAGATCGCGGCGTGCCACGCCTGACGAGCTTGAGCGGGGCTCAGGTAGCCGTTCTTTTCGACGATCCACTGGGCGTTGTAGAGTTCGACGAAGTCGCGGACGGCGTCCCGCAGCTCCGCGATGTTGCGGTAGATGCGACCATGGATGATCTGTTCCTTCAGCGTGCGATTGAACCGCTCGGCGACGCCGTTGGTCTGGGGCTCGGCGACGAAGGCGTAGGACGGCTGGATGCCCCAGAACTTGATCTGGTTGGTGAAGTGGTCCGACAGATACTGGGAGCCGTGATCCATCCGCAAGGCCAGCCCCCGAGCCGCGCCGGCCGCGGTCGAGCCATACAGCCCGGCAAGCCCCATGGAGATCGGCTGCAGGGCGGCGAAGCGGTCGCCGCGCTTGCAGACATGCCAGCCGACACACTCGGCGTTCCAATGCTCGACGGCGGTGAAGATCCAGCCCCAGCCGTCGTCCACCGTGAACACCCGAACGCCATCGGTGCCCCACATGAGGTTCGGGGCATGAGTGATGATCTCACCGTCATGGGGATTGCCGCCACGGCGGCGGCAGCGATGGGGCGAGAGCAGATTGTTCTCGCGCATCAGGCGGAGCACCCGCTTGCGGGCAACCCGGATGTCGCGACAGACCCGAAGCCGAGCCCAGACCTTGCGGTAGCCCTCGCCCTCCCAGGGCGATGCCTCCAGGTCGGCTTCGATCGCCACCAGCAGCGCCTGGTCCGAGATCGCGGGCTTCGGTCCCCGACGCTTTGCCGGCGGCTGCTCGGCGTGCTGGCCGGAGGTCATGGCGTAGAACGAGGAGCGGGCCATGCCCCAGGCGGCGCAGACCCGCCGCAGGCCGTAGGCCAGACCCGTGCCGGGCGAGGTGGCGGCACTCATCGCCGCGACCTCCGCCGCCCCAAAGGGCCGAAGGTCTCCGTCTTGGCCTCCAGCAGTTCCACCTGCATGGTCAACTCTCCGATCCGCTTCATGGCGCTATCCAGTTCCGCGTGCACCGGATCGCCCTTGCGTTGCTTGAGCGAGGCGTCGATCCCGCCGATCGCTTTCTCACGCCACTGCTCGAGCCGGAAGATCTCTACGCCCAACTGGCGCGACAGAAGTTGCACCGGCTCGTCACGCAAAAGCCGCAGAACGACCTCACGCTTGCGCGCCACCGTCCATCGCTGGCCAAGTCCCAGCGGGCCTGCCGGCAAAGCCTGGCCTGGGGAAAACGTGGACGAGCCAAGCTCGCCCGCATTTACCACAGGCCCATCAACAGCAACTTTCTTCTCAAAATTATCGGTCATGTTCCGGTCCTCCTTGGACACTTCGATTAAGCCAATTCTGTGTCCAAGGAAATCGGGTCCGACTCAACGATTGTTACTGCTATCTGCCGCTGTACATCTTCTGTGGCCGGCATCTGCTGGCGGCGAAGCTGCGGCCGGCCAATATCGACGGCGCCGCCGGCGCGATCGAGGAGCTCGCCCGGATCGTCGAGCAGATCCGCGACGACTGGCCGGACGTGCGTATTCTGGTGCGCGCTGATTCCGGCTTCGCCCGCGAGGCGCTGATGGCGTGGTGCGAAGCCAACCGGGTCGACTACGTCTTTGGGCTGGCCAGGAACAAGCGGCTCAGCGGCGCGATCGAGGACGCCCTCGCCGCCGCCGCCGCCGACAGCCGGCGCACCGGCAAGCCGGCCCGCCGCTACCAGGAGCTGGTGTGGACGACGCGTAAGAGCTGGAGCCGCGAACGCCGCGTCGTCGCCAAGGCCGAATGGACCCACGGTAAGGCCAATCCGCGCTTCGTCGTCACCTCGCTCGGCACCGGCGAGGTCAAGGCCCGCCGGCTCTATGAAAAGGTCTATTGCGCCCGCGGCGACATGGAGAACCGCATCAAGGAATGCCAGGCCGATCTGTTCGCCGACCGCACTTCGGCTGCCACCATGCGGGCCAACCAGCTGCGCTTGTGGTTCGCCGCCATGGCCTATGCGCTGCTCTGCGCGCTGCGCCGCATCGCCCTCAAGCACACCCGCTTCGCCCGCGCCACCTGCGGCACCATCCGCTTGAAGCTGTTGAAGATCGGCGCCCAGGTGCGCCGCTCCGTCCGCCGCGTCAAGTTCGCAATGGCGTCTTCGTTCCCCTACCAGCAGGAATACCGCCTGGCTCACCATCGATTATGCAACGCCACCGGCTGACCCCAGCAGCCGGCCTCCGCCCGTCCCGTCAACCACACAGGATCAACTCCAGCCTCAGACCACCGCCAGCAGCCGGCGGAACCCTCCAGCCTGCCTGCTTCACAGCAACCCATCAACAGCGCCGAAGATGAACTGGCTCTCGGCCACCACCAATCCCGCTGTGAGAAATCCGGGCTAGGCCACCTTGCACGCTTTTGCAGACCGAATACGCGCCGGCCGAAGAACGCTACCTATTGCCCCCCGCCAACCGCACGGCCTCGGGATGCGCCCGCAAACGCCCCATCGCCCAGATGCCGAGGAACGGGCCGATGGCGAGCGAGGCAAAAGCAAACCGCCAGCCGACCAGATCGACCAGCGGGGGAATGAGCGAGATCGTCACCGTCGTCAGCAGGAAGCCGACGCTGGTCTGCACCGTGACCATGGTGCCGACCAGCCACGGATCGGCAAGCTCCATGACGCTGGCCGAGAACTGGGCCGAGTCGGCGACGATCATGACACCCCAGACGAGACAAATCGCCGCAACCAGCCACGGGCTTGCCCCGAAGACGAAGCCGATGGCAATCGCGCAGGAGCCGGATATCGCCATCGCACCCATGGTGAGGGTCGTGCGGCCCAGCCGGTCGGCGAACAGACCGCCGAACAGGCAGCCCAGGGCGCCGACGCCGATTGTCGCGAACGTTATCAGCTTGGCAAGAAACGGGGCGCTGGCGCCGCCCGGATTGACGGCAAAGCTGGCGTTGAGGAACAGGCCGATCCACGCCCACATCGCGTACAACTCCCACATGTGGCCGAAGTAGCCGAGATTGGCCAGGCGTAGGGATTTCTTCGTCCAGGCCTGCAGCGCGAAGCGCGACTCGAACTTGGCCGCGCGCCGCACGTTGGGCCCCAGCGCGACCAGGTTGATGAGCAGCGCCGCGCAGACCGCCAGCAGAGACGCGGCGACCAGGGTGAAACGCCAATCAAAGACCGTCAGAGCGTTGATCAGATGCGGCGAGGCGGAGCCGCGCGTCAACGCGCCGACGAGCAGGCCGACGAGCAGCCCCATGTCCGCCTTCGCCCATGTCGACACCATCTTCAAGCCCACGGGATAGACGCCGGCCATGGCCACGCCGACGGCAAACCGCAGCACGATCACGGCGAACGACGTCGGCTCGACCAGTAGGATCGCCGCATTCGCCGCCGCCGCGACGAGCGCCGATGCCATGAAGAACCGGTGGGGATGCAGCCGGTCGGCCAGCCCGAAAAAGGCACTGGCCAACGTGCCGACGACGAACCCGGTGGAGACGCTGCTGGTCAGCAGCGAGGCCTGCAGATCACCGATCTGATAGTCCGCCCGCAGCGCCGGGATGATGGCCGAGGCCGAGAACCACAAGGCCATCGCCAGGACTTCGCAGAATGCGAGGAGTCCTATCGCGATCCATTTCGCCCGGGGCGCGACCTCGCGCGCCACCGCCAAACCGGCCGCCGGCGGCGTCGCCGATGGCAGCTGCTCGTTGCCAGGCCTGCCCGGCAGTCGCAGGTTTCGCCAAGCCTGCTTGCGCGGGAATCGGTCATCCGTCATCTCCGACCGACGATCCGTATTGCCGCCCCCGGGCGTCAAATCACTTTGGGATGAGGGCATTTGGCGAACCGCCGCCGCCCCGCGACCGCCGGCGGAGACTGCTCGAGCAGCCGCGCGACCGCCCCGCGGAAGCGTCCGTCAGGGATTGAGCACGACCCGGCCGACGATGCGTCCGGCCTTGAGATCCTCCAGCGTGTCGTTGGCCTGCGCCATCGGCCGCGGCTCGACCGGCAGCGGCGGCACCTTGCCGGCGCGCACCAGCGCCATCAACTCGTGCATCTCCGGCAGCGTGCCGACGAACGAGCCGCGCACAGTCATGATCTTGAACGGAAACAGCGGCAGCGGCACCGACAGGGCGCCGCCGTAGAGGCCGACGACCACGTGGGTACCCCCCTTGCGCAGCGCATCGATCCCGAAGCGCGACGTCGTCGGCGCGCCGACGAAATCGATGGCCGCGGCAACGCCGCCGCCGGTCATCTCCATCACCTGCTTCAATGCGTCCGGCTGGCTGTTTTCGATCGCCACCGCGGCACCGGCCTTCAGCGCCGCGTCGCGTTTCGTCGCGTCGACGTCGGCGACGATGATCCGCGCCGGATGCACGGCCGGGGCGATGTGCACGGCGCTGAGGCCGACGCCGCCGGCACCGATAATCAGCAAGTCGTCCTTGTCGGTGAGCGGACCGGCCTTTTTCAGGGCGCTGTATGCCGTAATCCCGGCGCAGGCGTAGGTGCAGGCCAGGTTCGTCGTCAGATCGCCATAGTCGATCAGGAACTTCGGATGCGGCACGACGACGTGGTCGCTGTAGCCGCCATCGGCACGCGTGCCGAGGTACTTCGCCTGCAGGCACATCAAATCGTCGCCGCGATCGCAGGCGGCGCACGCGCCACAGCCGACCCATGGGTAGGCGACCCGCCGGTCGCCCACCGCGGCACCGTCGGCGTCGGGGCCCATCGCCGCGACGCGGCCAACGATCTCATGCCCCATGGTCAGGGGCAGCTTGACGCCGCGTTCGTCCAACGTCGCCTTGTTGCCGCCGCCGAGGTCGAAATAGCCGTCCCAGATGTGTAAGTCGCTGTGGCAGACGCCACAGGCATCGACCTGCAGCAACACCTCTGTCCCACGCGGTTCCGGCGTCGGCACCTCACGCCGCTCCAAGGGCTTGCCCCACTCGACGATCTGATAGCTCTGCATCGCGCCCCCTGGTTATGTATTCGCAAACGCTCGAACGCGGCTCCGCGCACCCGATGGATCGGCCCATCCGCCGCCCCACCGGTGCTATCATCGCGGTACACTTCGGCGCAAGCGGCGCGCCAGCCGGCAAGCGAGGGACCATGGGCCTGTCAGACAAGCGAGACGTTCCCGTGTCGACGACGAACCAGGCGGCACTGGACAAATTCGAAGCAGCGCTCGCCGAGCTGCAGACCTATCGCGGCGACCCGGTAGCGACGATCGACGAAGCGCTGGCCACCGACCCGGACTTCGTGCTGGGGCATTGCTTCAAGGCGCAGCTGTTCCTGCTGGCGACGGAGCGCAAGCTGGTGCCGACGATCGCCGAGAGCGTCGCGGCGGCCGAGGCCCTGGCGGACCGGGCCAACGACCGCGAGCGCGGGCACGTCGCGGCGGCGCGGGCTTGGCTCGACGGCAACTTCACCCGCGCGATCGCGCATTGGGAGGATGTGCTGCTCGAGCACCCCAGGGACATCCTGGCGCTGCAAGTGGCGCACGTCGGTGACTTTTTCACCGGCAACGCGGCGAACTTGCGCGATCGGGTGGCGCGGGTGCTGCCGGCCTGGTCCGACGACGTGCCGGGCTATGGCTACGTCCTGGGCATGCACGCCTTCGGCCTCGAGGAATGCGGCGACTACGGGCGCGCCGAGGCCGCCGGCACCGAAGCGGTCAGCCGCGACCCCAGGGATGCCTGGGCGATCCACGCGGTCACCCATGTGCTGGAGATGCAGGGCCGCCTCGACGACGGCATTCTCTGGCTGACCTCGCGCGAGGACGACTGGGCGCCGGACACCTTCTTCGCCGTCCACAACTGGTGGCACCTGGCGCTCTATCACCTCGACCAGGGCGACATCGACCGCGTGCTGGCGCTCTACGACAAGCCGATCCGCGGCGAGCGCTCCGACGTCGTCCTGGACATGCTCGACGCCTCGGCCCTGCTGTGGCGGCTCCACCTCATGGGCATCGACGTCGGCGACCGTTGGCGCGAGCTGGCCGACGCCTGGGAGCCCCTGGCCGAGGACGCCTACTATGCGTTGAACGACATGCACGCCGCGATGGCGTTCGTCGGCGACGGCCGCGACGGCGCTGGTGCAAAGGCATTGGCGGCCCAGCAACGCCTGCTGGCGGCGGCCAACGGCACCGCCGGCGACAACGTGATGATGACGCGCGACGTCGGCTACCCGGCCTGCCAGGCGATCGCCGCCTTCGGCCGTGGCGACCACGGCGCGGCAGTCGAGGCGCTGTTGCCGATCCGCTATCACGCGCAGCGCTTCGGCGGCAGCCACGCCCAGCGCGACGTCATGGCCCAGACGCTGATCGAGGCAGCACTGCGCGGCAGGCAGTTCAGCCTGGCGCGCGCCCTGTTGGCTGAGCGCACCGCCCTGAGGTCCACGAGCCCGCACAGCTGGACCCTGACCGCGCGGGCCTGCGACGGGCTCGGCGACGCTACCGGGCCGACGGCCGCGCGCGACCGCGCCGGCGCGCTTCGGCCCGCTTGATCGCCCGGTTCCAGTTTTCACGCCTTTGGTCGCGCACTTGCGGTGGCGCTCCCCACCGGGGTACGCAGCCGTCGCTCGCCGGAGTCAGGGCGCGATGGGTGTCGGCTGCGGCAGCGACCGGCCGGCCTGGGCCAGTACCGTGCGCAGGCGGTCCGGGTAATCGGTGACGATGCCGTCGACGCCCAGGGCAATGAAGCGCGCCATCTCGGTCGGTTCGTTGACTGTCCAGACCAGGACCTCGAGGCCGAGGGCGTGCGCCTCTTTCAGAGCCGAGGCGTCGAAGTGCCCGTACCGACCAGATCCTGCCGCCGGCGGCCCTAATCAGGCGCGGCACCGAGCCGTCGTGGTCGTCGACATCGAGGACGGCCGTCCACGGCGACGGGCCGCGGCGCCCGACCTGCACCGTGTCGAACCGCTGACCCTGGGCCGTGAGATAGACGGTCGGGACTTCCGGCGCGATGCGCTGGACGTGCCGGAGCGTCCGCCAGTCGAACGACTGCACGCTCGCTCTGTGCGCAACGCCGGCCGCGCGCAGCACCGCGACGACGGCCGCGGCAAAGGCCTTGGGATCGATCGTTTCGTCGGGCGCCAGCGGGCTCAGCTTGGTCTCAACCGAGAAGCGAACATCGTCGTTGCCGGCGCGTGCCGCCAAGTCGATGACGTCGCGCAGGCGCGGGAGCGGCCCCCGTCCACCGCCAGCTGTGCCGGGAACCGGGCGGCGTAGCGGGAGTTCGGGTCGAGACGTCCGACATCGAGGTCCTGCAGCTCGGCGAACGTCATGCTCTTGATCGGCCGTTGGCCGCGCCGGCCGATCCAGCGACCGTCGGGTCCGCGGGCAATGGCCGGATTGAGGCGCCGGTCATGGCGCACGACAACGACGCCGTCGCGCGTGACACCGACATCGAGCTCGAGCGTCGTGACGCCGATGGCCGGGGCCGCGGCAAACCCGGGGAGCGTGTTCTCTGGCATCAGACCGCGCGCGCCACGGTGGCCCTGGAGGTCGAACGGCCGGTCGGCAGCCGTCACCGTCATGGCAGCGACCACAATTACGCCGGCGGCAAGCCAAGCGGCACGTCGCAGGGGACCGACTGCGCCGCGCGCCGTCAGCACAGCGCCGCGGTCGCCGCCGCGCCGACGGCCGCCGGATCGCCATTGACGACGTCGCCAGACAGCGCGACGGCTCCGTAGTGTGACTTGCTTCACAGACCCGCCCCGACAATTGGCCCATAGTCTCCCCCCTAGGGCAACTTCGACCGGAGGGGGCGATGCCATCGCTGCGCGTGATGACGTTTAACGTCGAGAACCTGCTGGCCCGGTTCAATTTCCGGGCGTTTGAGAGAGACTCGCTGGTATCCCTTTTGGATGCCGAGACTGAGATTGATCGTCCCAACCTTGTGCGGACCCACTGGAATGTACTCAACAATGAGAACCGTGTCTTTACGGCACTCGCGATACGCGATGCGGCTCCTGACGTCGCCTGCCTGCAAGAAGTCGATACGCTCCGCACGCTCAAGAAGTTCCATCACGGCTACCTGCGAAAGTATGGAGAGCTCAACTACCGGCACCGTCATCTCGTCGACGGCAATGATCCTCGCGGCATTGACGTGGCGGTAATGAGCCGCTTCAAAATCGATTACGCGACCAGCTACCAGGACGTTCGCAGATATGGGGATCGACCCGCCACCCGGGGGAGAGAGCGCCAACCGCCCGGTCTTCCGTCGCGACTGCCTAGAAGTGGGGATTAAGCGCGACAACATGATCCTGCCGATATTCGTCTGCCACTTCAAGTCAATGTCCGGCGACCGCGACGAAACGCGCGACAAGCGTTTCGCTGAGGCTACAACAGTACGACGAATCGTTGAAGAGCGGTTCGCGGACCAGGCCAACCCCGACTGGCTGATAGTCGGCGACCTAAACGACTACACCGAGGACGAACAAGGCAACCCAGACACGCACCACGGGCTGGGACCTCTCTTTGAGGACAACTTTGCCGTCGACCTCATCAAGCGTATTGCCAACCCGGGTGATCGCTGGACGCACTATTGGGTCGGCGGACGGCAATACCGCCAAATCGACTACATCCTCGCCTCGACCTCCCTTGCCGAAAAGAACCCTAGTGCACCGACTCAGTCAGAGTCGTCACAGTGGAAACCTGATTCTGAATACAAAACAACGGGTTGCTCCAGCGCACGGTGAATCATTTGTCTGGATCGGTGCACTAGCGCCATCCCATCCATGGTGCGAAGCGGTCAGCCCTATCGGGCCGAAGTCTATGCTGGCCCCCGGTTTCCTCGGGTCGGCTGGGATCGGCCGAAGGCCAGTGATCATTGCCCAGTCGTCGTTGATCTCACTTATTGACGGGTGACTCGGCCCACCTGCTACTCCGCCGCGCGACGCCGGCGCAGCGCTGCCGTCGCGGCCGCGTCGACTGCCGGCGGATCGCCCGTGACGGCGACCCAAAACAGCGCCGCCGCTTGCTCGACCGTGTAGTAGCCGAGGCCGACGTCTCGGGCGACAGCCGCGGGATCGCGCTCCCCGGGGTCGCCGTAGCCGCCGCCACCCGGCGTCGACACGCGCACACTATCGCCGGCTTGGAGCTGGATGTCCTGATCCTTCGAGCGGTGCGGCGGCCGGTAGTCGCCGTCGGCGCGCCGGACGACCACCTCGTTGAGGCCGCCGTCGCGGCCGCCGCAGGCGCCGAGCGGCCCGAAGCTGCCGTGATCCATGACGATCGAGGCCCGTGCCGTGCCGCGCAACAGCCGCATCGTGTAGTTGATGCCGAACCCGCCGCGCCAGCGGCCGGCGCCGCCGGAGCCCTCGTGCAGCGAGAACTCGTCGAACAACACGGGGAAACGCTGCTCCAGGACCTCGAACGGCATGGACTTGGAGATGCCGATCGTCGAGCAGCCGTTGGTCAGGCCGTCACCGCGCGGCGAGCCGCCGTAGCCACCGCCGGAGATCACGTACATCACGTAGGCCCGCTCGACCGCCGGATCATAGCCGCCGACCGCGAAGTTGCCCGACGTCCCCGCGGGCGCGGCGAACAGCTTGTCCGGGATCGCCTGCACGAGCGCATCGAACACGGCCTCGGCAAGGCGCTGGCTGACCTCGGCCGCGCAGCCGGAGACCGGCCGCGGATACTTGGCATAGAGGTAACGTGCCGTCGGTGTCGCGGATGTGCAGCGGCGCGAACGTGCCGGCGTTGATCGGGACCTCCGGCAGGCGTTTCTCGTCGAGGAGATGGGCCGCCGGCCCATCCGCACCGACGTGCCGGCAAGCAAGGAGCTGCCGCCGCTGAGCGACGTCAACGTGGTGCCCTACAGCGTCACCTGGGCGGCGTCGAACCGCGACGAGTTCGTGACGAAATGGACGGAGCTTCTGGTCAACCGCTAACCGGGATCGGCAACCATTGCTGAACCACGGGCCGCCCGACGGACACGTCGGCACGGCCCGTGGCCGTTCTTGCAGCGGCGCAGCGTCAGGCCGAGCCGGCGCGGTGCGCGCGCCACTTGTCGATCGAACCGATGTAGCCCCGCGGGCGTCGCTTCGCGCGGCAGCTCATCGAAGCCGAACAGCCGCGCTTCGGCGTGCTCGGCGCTGATCGAGACGGCGTCCGGCCCGACGAGATCACAGCCGTAGGCGAGGATAAGCACGCTTCGATCGACGGCCGGCCGGTAGATCCAGGCGTCGACCAACGCCGTCACGATCACCTGCAGCGCCGTCTCTTCCAGGATCTCCCGGGCGCAACATGCCGCCGGCGTCTCGCCCGGCTCCAGCCTGCCGCCAGGCAGCTCCCACTCGTCTCGCTCGTTCCTCAGCAGCAGGAACCGCCCGCCGACCGCCACGATGCCCTTGACCGAAACGGGAAGTTTCATTTGGCGCTGATCGCCGGCTGGGCGCACGCATGCCTCCTGGGGATTGCCGCCAAGCGTGGGTGAGACCGGCCGGCGGCGACGAGTGGGCGGGCCAAATGTAGGCGATCACCGCCCGCGCTGCATCCGTCGCCGGTGGCGCCCCCTGCGCGCACGCCTTGGCGCTGGCGGCTTTTTCTGGCAGAAGGCGGCGACCGACCGGTAGTGCCGGGAATCGAGTTGGAGCCGTGGATCATGAGCGTGGCCGAGACCGCCGGGGATGCCAGGGACTTCATCCGTGACGTCGTCCGAGCCGATCTGGCCGCCGGCCGCACGCAGAGTGTCGTCACGCGCTTTCCGCCCGAACCCAACGGCCATCTGCACATCGGCCACGCCAAGTCGATCTGCCTGAACTTCGGCGTCGCCCAGGAGTTCGGCGGGCGTTGCCACTTGCGCTTCGACGACACCAATCCGACGAAGGAAGAACAGGCGTTTATCGAGGCGATCAAGGCCGACGTCCGCTGGCTCGGCTTCGATTGGGGCGAGCACCTCACTTTTGCGTCCGACAATTTCAACCAGCTCTACGCGTGGGCGGAGCACCTGATCACGGCGGGCAACGCCTATATCGACGACCAATCCGCCGACGACATCCGCGCCCATCGCGGCACCCTGACGGAGCCCGGCCAGAACAGCCCGTTCCGCGAGCGGTCCGTGTCGGACAACCTGGATCTGTTCCGCCGCATGGGCGCCGGTGAGTATCCCGACGGCGCCCGCGTCCTGCGCGCCAAGATCGACATGGCCTCGGGCAACATGAACCTGCGCGACCCCGTGCTTTATCGGATACTCCGCGCCAGCCATCCACGCACCGGCGACGCCTGGTGCATTTACCCGACCTACGATTTCGCGCACGGCCAATCCGACGCCATCGAGGGCGTCACCCATTCGCTGTGCACGCTGGAGTTCGAGGACCACCGGCCGCTCTACAACTGGCTGATCGAGCACCTGCCGGTGCCGTCGCAGCCGCGGCAATACGAGTTCTCGCGCCTCGAGTTGACCCACACGGTGCTGTCGAAACGGCGCCTGACCGAGCTGGTGCGCGACGGGCATGTCGGCGGCTGGGACGATCCGCGCATGCCGACGCTGTCGGGCCTGCGCCGCCGCGGCGTCCCGGCGGCGGCGATCCGTGACTTCATCGGTCGACTGGCGATCTCGAAGACCGCGGGCACGGTCGAGGTCCAGATGCTGGACCACGCGATCCGCGAGCTCTTGAACCGGACGGCCGCTCGCCGGATGGCCGTGCTGCGCCCGCTCAAGGTGGTGATCGAGAACTATCCCGAAGACGCCAGTGAAGAGCTTTCGGCCATCAACAACCCGGAGGACCCGGACGCCGGCGCCCGGCAAATTCCGTTCGGGCGCGAGCTCTATATCGAGCGCGACGACTTCCACGAGGACCCGCCGAAGAAGTTCTTCCGCCTGGCGCCGGACCGCGAGGTGCGCCTGCGTTATGCCTACTTCATCATTTGTACCGAGGTCGTCAAGGACGCCGCCGGCACGGTCGTCGAGCTGCGCTGCACCTACGATGCCGCGACCAAGGGCGGCGACGCGCCCGACGGCCGCAAGGTCAAGGGGACGCTGCACTGGGTCGCCGCGGCGACGGCGGTGCCGGCCGAGGTGCGGCTGTACGACCACCTGTTCACGCGGCCCGACCCCGGCGCCGCGGGCGACGTCCTGGCCGACCTCAACCCGGACTCGCTGGAGGTCCTGCAGGACTGCCGCCTGGAGCCGTCGCTGGCCGGCCTCAACGATGCCGAGCCCGTACAGTTCGAGCGCCTCGGCTACTTCTCCCGCGATCCCGACACGACGCCGGGGCACCTCGTGTTCAACCGCACGATCAGCCTGCGCGACAGCTGGGCCAAGGCGCGCGCGAAGGACGACACGCCGTAGGCGCAGGCAAGCGAACCGTCAGTCGGGGGTCTCGACGCTGACCACCGGGTCTGACGCGCCGTCCCAGGTGAGGCGATAGGTCATGTCCAAGCGGACGTTCGTCACCATCACGGGGCGGAAGCAGGCGAGGTTCGTGCCGCCGGCCCGGCGCACGCTGGGATAGACGATCCCGGCCGAGGCCTGGTCGAGGAGGTTTGCCCCGAGTTCCTGGGAGGCAACGTAGCTGTCCGGCGACAGACACGAAGCAAACGTGGGCTCGGTACGCAGGTCATGAAACGCGCCGGCGAAATCGGCGAGGTAGTCGTCGTAGGTGACGCTGTCGTGGAAGTAGTCGATCTCCGCCAAGGCAAGCGTCTTGTGGAAAATGATCTCGGCCTGCGCCGTCGCCAATTCGAAGCTGGCATACCAAGCGCCTCGATCCGGGCCATTGAAGCGGCTGCCCAACGGATGGGCGTGGCAGAACGCAGCGTTGATTGTGCGGTAGCGCGGGATGGCGAAGACAAGCTCGTCGATACCGATGTCCGGCAGCAGGTTGTTCTCGGCCGTCAGGCGATCGTTCGTCGCTTTGTCGAGGTCGAAAATGTCTCTGAGGTGTAAGTCGTCGTTGGCGATCGCGGCTAGGACGCTGGCACCAGAATCGCCATACTTCGATGGAATCAGCCGGTGCGTATCTTCCTGGCGGATCGACGCAAGCGGCGGCGGCGTCACCGCCCGCTCCGACGCGCGTCGAGCAGTCGCCGTACAATCTGCATCGCCGGGGCGCCGCCACGGACCATGTAGGCGAGTGGCGGCGTGCCGCCGAACAGCCGGTTCCTGTTGGGCAGCGAGACCCAGCGGTCCGCCAAGTCTTCGTCGTGCAGGATATGCAGGCTTTTGTACATGCCGATGAGGTAGGAGATCCGGGTGAGCTTGTCCTGGTCGAGCACGCGCTCGGGCCGGCGCTTATATTCGTAAAACGTGCTCGACGCCACGCCACCTAGCAGCTGACGCGCGTCTTCGTCACGGACCGACCACCGCTCCATGACATTGAGGAAGGCGCGCACGGCGGACGTGCTCAGACGTGCCCGCTCAACCCGGTCGGAAAGGTCGAGTACTGGCGCGGGATCGTAGCGGGTCGCCGGGTATTCCAGCTGAGCCATATTGCACTCCGGTTACGGAGCATAATACCTCCGAATTCGGAAAAACGCAACAGCCCTTTCCCGGACCTTTGGCGACGACTACGACGGCGCGATCTCGCTGGAGAGCGTCGACTGCCACGAAGGCGGCACGTTCGCAGACGGTTTTCGCGCCTCAGTCGGCAAGATGAAGGCGCTGTTCGGCTAGTCCGACCACGCGAAGTCGGGCAGCGTGAGTCGCCGCGGCAACCCACCGTCGATCCGCGACAGCGTCAGCGTCATCGTTGGGCCGCTGTCGCTGCGACCCAGCGTCAGCAGATCGGTGGCTGCCGCGACTTGGCGATAGGCATCCGCCGGTTCGACACCGGCGGGAAAGTCCAGCCGCACGGCCGCGATCTCGGCCAGGCCGGCCACGCGCTGCCGTTCGCCGGCGCGGCCGTCCGGCCAGGCGTCGGGATGCGTCGTGCGGGGTGCGCGGAACATGAAGGGCTGCAGTGGATCGTCGCTGGCCACGGCCACCGGCAGCGTTGCGCCATCGGGCAGGAACGGCGCGGCGTAGTCCCACGTGGCGAACGGCAGCGGCACGTCGGCCGCGGCGCGAACCGCGATGCCGAAGGGCGAGGCGCCGCTGCGGCGCCAATCGGCCCGCTCGGCAAGACGTGTGCGAGCAACAGCGGGCGACGCGACCTCCTGCGCGTCGCTCACCCACAGCAATTCAAGATAGGCATTGTCGAAGCAGTAGCAGACGTTCGTCGTGCCCTGACCGGGGTGATCGCGGCGGTACGTCTCGACCAGACCGGCCCGGGCCAGGCCGTCGGCCTCGGCACCGCCCGGCGCCACGAAGACGAACACGTGGTCGAGCTCCAGGTGACCCGCCGCCACGATGCGACTGCCTAGCGAGCGCCGTAGAGCGGCGGCGGTGTCTCCTCGGCCAGCGTCTCCGCAGCGCCGCTTTGCAGCGAGCGCACGCCGGCGTCGGACACCCGCATGGCGGCGTAGCCGTCCCACGCGGTCGGCCCGGTCGGTGCGGCGTCGAGGATCGAGCGGACCCAGGCCGCATCCTCCAGCTCATAGGCCGTCTTGAAGCGCGCGAGCCAGTCGGCCTCGACGGCGCGGCCGGCGCCACCCGCCTTGCGGACAACGGGGCTCGACAGGGACGGCGTGGCCGCCGTGCCGTGTTCGCCCGACACCTCGACGGCGACCTCGTAGCCATAGCCCGAATCGGCATCGACCAGGATGGACGCGAGGCCGCCGCCCCTGAACGTCAGTTGCAGGAGCATGAGCCGGCAGCTCTCCGGCCGGTCGGCCTCGGCCACAACGCGGCTGACATAGACGGTCGTGACATCGTCGCCCATGATCCAGCGCGCCGAGTGGATATCGTGGACCGCGGCGTTGACGATCGGATCGGCGGCCACGTCGATGCCGGGCCGCCCCAGATTGCGGTGGATGCCGCGAAACAGCAGCGGCCGGCCGATCTCGCCGTCGAGGATCAGCTGTTTGAGGGCGACGTGCGGCGGGTCGAAGACGCGCATCAGCCCGACCTGCACGAGGCGCCGGCCGGTGGCATTCTCGGCCGCGACGACGCGCCGGGCCTCGTCGAGGCTGATACCCAGCGGCTTCTCGCAGAGCACCGGCTTGCCCGCCGCGATGCAGGCCAGCGTCAGTGCGGCATGGGTCGCATCGGGCGTCGCGACGACCACAGCGTCGACCAACGGATCGTCGATCAGGGCCTGGGCATCGGTGAACACCGCGGCCCCGCCGCAGGCGTCGGCAACGGCCTCGGCCCGCGCCCGATTCACTTCCATGATCGCGACCAGATCCGCCGCCACGACGCGGTGTGCCAGGTTCTCGGCGTGTCGGCCACCCATGCCGCCGGTGCCGATCACGCAGACGCGTACTCTGTTGTTGCTCATTACCCCCCGGTCCGTGGGCCGACGCACGTGTCGCCCCGGCCGGCGAAATCCTACACCCTGGCGGGCCGCGTCAGGTCGAGATCATCTTCTTCTCGACGCCGACGCCGGCGGCGACGGCGCGTTCGTATTCGAGCGGTACCGTGGCCGAGTCCTGCAGGGCGATGCCGGTCGAATCGAAGACCGTGACCTCGTCGTCCGAGGTGCGGCCCGGCTTCTTGCCGGCGACGACCTCGCCGATCTCGCCGGCGATATCGGCCTCGGTGATCGCGCCCGTCGACAGCGGCACGTTGATCTCGCCGTCGGTGCGGCACTGACGGATGTCGTCGACGAAGATGCGGGCGCGCTGCATGATCGCGGTCTCCAGCTCCTGATCGCCGCCTTTGTCCGCCCCCACTGCCGCGATGTGCGTGCCGGGTGCGATCCATTCGTCGCGCACGATCGGGCCGCGCGCCGGTGTGAGTGTGACGACGACATCGGCACCGGGAACGACGTCCTCAAGCTTCGTCGAGCCGCTGATGGCGAGGTCGGGGAACTTCGGCTGCTGGGTCGCGAGGAATTGGTCGACCGTCGCCTGACTGCGGCTCCAGATGCGGACATCCCGCCACTGAAAGACCTCGTTGCCGGTCGCGAGCGCGCCCTCGGCCATGTTGCCGGCGCCGACAATCGCCAGGCGCTTCGAGTCGCTGCGGGCCAGGAACTTGGCGGAGACCGCCCCGGCCGAGCCCGTGCGCATCACCGTGTGATAGCTGCCGTCGCAGATGGCCAGCGGGAATCCGGTCTCCGGATGGGTGTAGATCAGGATCGAGAACACGGTCGGCAGGCCGAACGCCTAGCGGTTGCGCTCCCGAATCGAGACCCATTTGCAGGCCGCGGCCTCGGGCTCCTCGATATAGGACGGCATCGCCTCCCACTCGCCCGGGTACTTGTCGAGCACGATGTGGCCCTTGGGCTCCATGGTGAAGCGGCCCTCGCCATGCATGCGATAGGCCTGTTCGACGCAGGCATTGTATTCGGCCGGCGTCAGCAGCCCCATCATGTCGGTGCGGCTGAGGATCAGGGTTTTGCGGTTGCTCCAGTTTTCCATGGCCTTCCCCCTGCTTGGCGGCGCCCCGCCGCGCGTGCTTCTATTTTCCTGTCGGAGAATACCCGATGTCCGAGGGCACGTCTCAAGAGGGTCGGAATGGAACGGGCGGGCACCACCAACACACTGAGCGCAATACCCCTCAGCACCGAGGCATTTCAGCCGTTCGGCTGCGTCGTCGGCCGTGACGCCGGCGACGGCGCGGCCGCCAACGACGGCTGGGCCCGCCGCTACGACCGTGTCGCCGAAATCGAGAACCTGCGCTCCGGCGCCGCACCGAACCTGGCGGTGTTCAGCGTCCAGCCTCGGACCCTACCGCTTATCGTCGAGCGGCTGGAAGTGCACCGGTACTCGTCGCAGACGTTCGTGCCCATGGGCGCCACGGCCTTCCTCGTCGTCGTCTGCCTGCCCCGGGCGGACGGCGAGCCGGAGGCCGCCAGTCTGCGGGCGTTCATCGGCCGGGGCGTCGGCCTCACCTATCGGGCCGGCATCTGGCACCACCCGATCGTCACATTGGCGCGTCCGCAGGACTTCGCCATGCTCGTCTGGGAGGACGGCACCAGTGGCGACTGCGAGTACGCGTCGCTGAGCGCGGCCGTGACCGTGACCGGCTGAACGCCGCCGACCGGCGTGCCCATGATCTCTCGAAACAGCTTCGCCTCCATGGCATCGGCGAAGTCGGCGTAGCCGGCCACCGCCAGCACGAAGGCACCGTCGCCGCCGATCACGTGGTCGCGGTAGTACTGCTCGAGGTCGGGCGCCTCGTTGAGGATCGTCAGGCCGTTGATCGTGAAACCGTCGGCAACGAGCCGGTCGCGCGCCTGATCCGGGTCGGGGCCGAAATTCGTCATGCCGTCGCCGGAGACGTCGATCACGCGGCGGTCGCCGATGAACCGGTTGCTCTCGACGAGAGCGGCGGAGAAGGTCAGCGCCTGGGCGATCGCGGTCTCGCCGAACATCTGGCGGCCGGCATCCTTAATTGCGGCCGCAAGTGCCGTCACCGAAGCCGCATCGCTGACGCGGCGCCAGTCGATCGCCCTGACCTGATGGCCAGGCCCGGCCCATTGCACGACGGCAATGGCGATCCCACGCGGCGCGGTAGACGCGATCGCATCAAGCACGACCCCGCTTGTCAGAGCATGGACCAAGCCGTCGACCTGCAGCGCAAACTCATCGGCATCGACGCTGCCGGAGGCATCGACAGCCAGCACCAGCTCGAGTGCGACCGGCGTCTGGGCCAGCGCCGCCGCGGCGGGCAGGGCGAGGATCGGCGCGATCAGCGCGCTGGCAAGGTGTCGCCTGGTCCTACGCATTGGCCAGCGCGATCATGACCTCGGCCAGCACGCGGGCGCCGGCGGCCAGATCGGCCGGCTCGGCGCTCTCCGCTTCGTTGTGGCTGATGCCGCCGGCGCAGGGCACAAAGATCATGCCGCTCGGGCAATGGTCCGTCATGAACTTGGCGTCGTGGGTCGCGCCCGAGACGATGTCCATGTGGCTGACCCCCTGACGCTGCGCAGCCTGGCGGATCAGCGCCTGGATGCCGGGATCGAAATCGGTCGGCGCCGATCGGATGGTCTCTCGGACCGTCACCTCGCACGGGCCCGCGTGGTCACGGCAGACCCGCGCTACCGCGTCGCCGAGGCGCGCGAGCACGTCCGCGTCGGGGTGGCGCAGATCGACGGTAAACAGCACCCGGCCGGGGATCGTGTTGGGCGAGTTCGGTGCGACCTCGAAGCGCCCGATCGTGAACCGCACGGTGTCCGCCGCATCGGCCACCTCGGCACGCAGCGCCTGCGCGATATCCACAGCGGCGACGAATGCGTCCCGGCGGTTCGCATCCGGGGTCGTGCCGGCGTGACCCTCCATGCCGCTGACGGCGACCTCGAACCAGCGCAGTCCCTGGATGCCCGAGACAACGCCGAGTTGGCGCCCTGTCGCCTCGAGCCGGGGCCCTTGCTCGATATGCGCCTCCAGATAGCCGTCCATTGCAAAGCCGAAGGGCCGCTTCGCCGCCACGCCCATGGCCTGCAGCGTCGCCTCCAGGGCGGCGGCGACGGATACGCCCTGAGAGTCGGTCGTTGCCAGCACGTCGGCGAGCGGCAGCGCCCCGACGAAGGCGGCGGAGCCCATGGTCGCCGGCTGGAAGCGGCTGCCCTCCTCGTTGGTCCAGACGACGGCATCGAGCGGCCGCTTGGTCGCGACGCCGGCGTCGTCGGCCGCCATCAGCGCTTCAAGCGCGGCGAGCACGCCATAGACGCCGTCGTAGTTGCCGCCCGTGGGCTGACTGTCGAGGTGGGAACCAGCGACGATGGGCGCGGCATCGCCATCCCGGCCGGCCCGCCGGATGAACAGGTTGCCGACGTCGTCGACGGCGGCAGCAAAGCCGTGCTCCGCGGCCCAGGCAATGACCCGACACCGTGCCGCGGCGTCGTCAGGGGTCAGCGCCTGGCGGTCGACGCCGCCGCGCCCGGTGGCACCGATCTCGGCGATCGCCAGATGGTGCCGCCACAGACGGTCGGCGTCGATGGCGGCCGCGACCCGCCCTGCGTCCGTCGTCATCGGCCAAGCGCGCCTATATCGCACCGGCCTCGCCGCGCCGCAGGTAGGTGCCCATGCCCTCCTTGCCGCGCCAGGTCTGGCCATCGACGATCAACTGGCCGCGCAGAAACACCTTCTTGACCCGACCGGTGAGGCCGCGGCCCTCGAACAGGCTGTAGTCGATGCGGCTGTGGTGCTCGGACGCCTTGATCGTCCAGGTCTCGTTCGGATCGAACAGCACGATGTCGCCGTCGCTGCCGACGGCGATCGTGCCCTTCCTCGGGAACAGGCCGAACAGCTTGGCCGGCGCCGTCGCCGTCAGCTCGACGAAGCGGTTGAGCGACAGGCCCCGCCGCCCGACGCCGCCGTCGAAGACCAGCGGCAGCCGGGTCTCGATCCCCGGCGCGCCGTTCGGGATCTTGGAGAAGTCTTCCACCCCCTGCTGTTTGGAGAACCTCATGCCCAATGGCTGTTCGGCGAAGCAGAACGGGCAGTGATCCGTCGAGATGACCTGGAGGTCGTCGGTCCTGAGCCCGCGCCACAGGGCGTCCTGATGCGCGTGGGCCCTGAGCGGCGGCGTCATGACGAACTTGGCGCTGTCGAACTCCGGCCGGTCATACTCCTCATCGGTCAGGAACAGATAATGCGGGCAGGTTTCGGCGTGCACGGGAATGGCCCGGTCGCGGGCCTCGGTGACCGCGGCAAGCGCCTCGGCGGCCGACAGATGGACGATGTAGAGCGGCACCTCGGCAAGCTCGGAGATCTTGATCGCGCGGTGCACGGCCTCGCCTTCCATGATCGTCGGCCGGGTCAGGCTGTGATACTTCGGCGCCGTCCGGCCGGCCGCGACCGCCTCCTCGGTCAGCACCTGGATGACCGGCCCGTTCTCGGCGTGCATGCATATCATCGCGTTGTTCTCGGCTGCGAGCCGCATGCATTTGAAGATCGCACCGTCGTCCAGCATCAGCACGCCGGGATAGGCCATGAACAGCTTGAACGTGGAGACGCCCTCGTCGTGGATCAGCTGCTTCATATCGGCGAGCGACTGATCGTTGACGTCCAGCATGATCATGTGGGCGCCGACGTCGACGCAGGCGCTGGCCGCGCGCCGGTGCCAGTCCTCCAGCCCTTTGAGCGGGCTTTCGCCGACGTTCTGATTGCAGAAGTCGACGACGGTGGTCGTGCCGCCGAACGCCGCGGCGGTCGTCCCCGTCCCAAACGTATCGACCGTGCGGGCGACGCCGAATTCCCAATCCAGGTGGGTGTGCACGTCGACGCCGCCGGGCAGGACTAGCAGTCCGCTGGCGTCATGGACCTCGACGTCGTCGCCGACCTCGAGGTCGCGGCCGATCGTGTGGACGCGGCCGTCGGCGACGAGGATGTCGGCCTCGTAGTCGTCGACCGCCGTGACGATCCTGCCGCTCCTGATCAGTACCGCCATGCCCTCCTCCCTCGCTATTTCTTGGCCGGCCGCTTGCGTGTCGCCGGTGCCGCGCCGCGCTTCTTGCGCGGACTGCGCTTGGCGAAGTCGTTGGCGATGTCATCGAAGGTCGTGAAGCGGACGCCGGGGTGCCGGATCATGTGCTCGTACAAGCGCTCCAGCATCATCAGCACCTGCGGGCGGCCGGACACGTCGGGATGAATGGTCATCGTGTAGACCGCGTAGTCGTACTCCCGATAGACCCAGTCGAACTGATCGCGCCACATCTCTTCGAGGTGCCGCGGGTTGACGAAGCCATGGCTGTTGGGCGCCGCCTTGATGAACATCATCGGCGGCAGGTCGTCGAGATACCAACTAGCCGGGATCTCGATCAGGTCGGTTTCCCGACCGCGCACCAGCGGCTTCATCCACGCCTCGGCGTCCTTGGAATAGTCGATCTTGGTCCAACGATCGCCGACGCGCACGTAGTAGGGCTCGAAGTCCTTGTGCATGAGGCTGTGGTCGTACTTGAACCCCTTCTTGAGCAGCAGCTCGTTGGTGATCGGGCTGAACTCCCACCACGGCGCGACATAGCCGGTCGGCCGCTTGCCCGTGAGCGTCTTCGCAACGGCCAGGCACTTCTCGAGGACGTCCTCTTCCTGCTGTGCCGTCATGGCAATCGGGTTTTCGTGCGAATAGCCGTGCAGGCCGATCTCGTGCCCGTCCTTGACGACGCCTTCGTTCTGTTTCGGGAACGTCTCCATGGAGTGACCCGGGACGAACCACGTGGTCTTGATGCCGAAGCGGCGGAACAGCTCGAGCAGGCGTGGCGTGCCGACCTCGCCCGAGAACATGCCGCGCGAAATGTCCAGCGGCGAGTCCTCGCCGCCATACGAGCCCAACCAGCCGCCGACCGCATCGACGTCCACGCCAAACGCACAGAAGATTTCCTTCGGCATCCTCTCCCTCCCTGAATCACGCCTTGGAGCAACGGCCCGGCAGCGTTCGCCTACCGACCCCATCACACTATACGATATGGCCGCCTTGGATGAAGGCGTTCACGGTCTTGTCGGATAGGACGGACCGCTTCTCGGTCGCGCCGCCAGCGGCCGCACGCGCACGTGTTGGCAAAACGCTTGACAGTTCAAAGACCTCGGCCTGAGAATCCTGCGGCAAGCAGACAGGGATCGGCCGGCAGCGAACGGACACGCCCCCGTTCCTATGGTATATGTTGCCCACACGCCGTCGACCACAGGGAGGGAAACTTATGGCACGCAACAAGCATTTCGAGCAGCGCAACATCAGTCGACGCAAGGTCCTGAAGGGCGCGGCCGCCGCGGCAGGCGCCGTCGCTGGCTCGCAGGTCATCGGCGCGCCGACGATCTGGGCGCAGAACATCAAGGACATCACCCTGAACCACACGGGCATGGCCTATTCGACCATCATCGACATCGCCCGCCAGGCGACCCAGGACCTTGACTTCAAGGTGGAGATGTCGGTCACAGACCATACGGGCCTCGTCAACCGCATGGTCAACGATCCGACCTCCATCGACATCGCCGACGCCGAGCTGTGGCAGGCAAATCTGTTCGTGCCGCGTGGTGCGACACAGGCCGTCGACGTCAACCGCATCCCGCTCTGGGACAAGATGACCCCGGTCTACACCGAGGGCCAGTTTGCCGGCACCCAGGTGTCGCGCCAAGGCGTCTCGCCGCGAGAGGTGATGTACCGGCCGAGCAAGGAATCGAAGACGTTCTCGAGCTCGCCGACCGAATGGGCAACCTTCATGCCGGGCGTCTACAACGCCGACACGCTGGGCATACGGCCGGATTTGGTCGGCCGCGCGATTACGAGCTGGGCCGACCTGTACGATCCGGCATTCGCCGGCCGCGCGGCTATCCAGAACATCCCGCCGATCGGCATCATGGACGCGGCGATGGCCATGGAGGCCTCCGGCGAGATCACCTACGGCGACAAGGGCAACATGTCGCGGGCGGAAATCGACCAGACGATCGCCAAGCTGATCGAGCTCAAGCGCGCCGGCCATTGGCGCGCGCTGTGGAATAGTTTCGATGAGTCGGTCAATCTGATGGCGGCCGGCGAGGTCGTAATCCAATCGATGTGGTCACCGGCGGTCACTGCCGTGCGCTCGCGCGGCATCGACGTCAAATACCAACCGCTGAAGGAAGGCTTCCGCGGCTGGGGCAACGGCCTCAACCTGATGGGCCACCTCGACGGCATCAGGCTCGACGCCGCCTACGAATACCTGAACTGGTACGTATCGGGCTGGATGGGCGGTTTCATCGCCAAGCAGGGCTACTACATCTCCGTGCCCGAGACCGCCCGCAACTTCCTCACCGACAACGAGTGGGGCTATTGGTACGAGGGCGCGGCGGCAACCGACGTCATCACCGACCAGTTCGGCAATCCAACGAACAGCGTCGGCGCGACGCGCGACGGTGGGTCCTATAAGGACCGGTTCACGAAGATTTCCGTCTGGAACACGCTGATGGACGAAGCGAGCTATATGTTCGAAAAGTGGAACGAGTTTTCCACGGCCTGATCCTCGTTTCCTGTGACGCTAGCCGGGGGACGGCCCAATCGGCCGTCCCCAAGTCATCCAGGGGCCATCCTGCGACGCGTGAGACGATGAACAAGACGATCACACCGTACCTTCAGGTCCTGCCCCTGGGCATTGTCCTGCTGTTTTTCGTCGTCATCCCCATGGTGTTGATCGTCGTCGTCAGCTTTTTCCAGAACGACCTGATCACTGGGCTGATCCCGGCCTTCACGTTCGAGAACTACGCGCAGATCTTCAACTCCAGCGTGACACTATCACTGTATGCCTCGACGCTGAAATTCGCCGCCATCGTGTGGGCGATCACTGTCGTGCTGGGCTTCTGGATCGCCTATTTCCTGGTCTTCCACGTGCGTTCGCTGACGGTCGCGATCGGCCTGTTTCTCGTCTGCACCGTCCCGTTCTGGACCTCGAATATCATCCGCATGATCTCGTGGGTACCGCTGCTGGGGAAGTTCGGCCTGGTCAATACCGCACTCATGAGACTGGGCATCATCGACGAGCCGCTGACATTCCTGTTGTTCTCCGACTTCGCCGTCATCGTTGCCTATGTGCACCTGTTCACGCTGTTCATGATCGTGCCGATCTTCAACTCGATGGCGCGGATCGACCGGTCGGTAATCGAGGCGGCGCTGGACGCCGGCGCCAGCCGCTGGCGCATCATTTTGGAGATCATCATTCCGCTGTCGAAGACCGGCATTGCTTTGGGCTCGATCTTCGTCGTCACGCTGGTGATGGGGGACTTCTTCGTCGTCAAGGTCATGAGCGGCGGTCTTTCCGCCTCGGTCGTCGTCAGCATCTTCAATGACATCAACTTCCTGTTCTACCCGAGCGCCGCGGCGAACTCGGTCTTCCTGCTGATCATCGTCATCCTGATGGCGACGGCGATCCTGCGCATCGTCGACATTCGCAAAGAGCTGGCGGGAGACAGACGATGATGAGCCGTGACCGCGGGCGCCGGCCGTGGACGTTCTATGTCCTGGCGAGTGTATTCACGCTGTTCGTCATCTTCCTCTACGGGCCAATGATCTCGGTCTTCGTCCTGTCGTTCCAGGGGCCGACCGGTGGCCTCACCTTCCCGATGCGCGGTGTGTCACTGCACTGGTTCGTGGCGTTGTTCGGCCAAGCGCGAGTCGGCGACATCGGTGGCGCCTTCCAGCGTTCGTTGCCGATGGCGCTGATCGTCATGGTGATCACGGCGGTGGTTTCGATCTCCGCCGGGCTGGCCTTCCGGCAGCGGTTCTTCGGCTCCGGCGTCATCTTCTATTCGGCGCTGGTCAGCCTCATCGTGCCGGGCCTGGTGCTCAGCATCGGCACGCTGGTGCTGTTCCAGTTCCTCGGCATCAAGGCCCGTTGGTACACCTCGGCGCTCGGCGCTCACCTCAGCTGGACACTGCCGTTCGGCCTGCTGATCATGTTTGCCGTCCTGAGCCGATTGAACCCGGCCTACGAGGAGGCCGCACGGGATCTCGGGGCCGGCCGCTGGCGCACCTTGTCCGCGGTTGTGCTGCCGATCGTATTTCCGGGTATCATCGCCGTCGCGCTGTTCGGCTTTACGCTGTCATACGACGAGTTCCCGCGCAGCTGGCTGACCGTCGGCTCGCGCAACACGCTGCCGCTGGAGATCTGGACCATGACGACGAACGTTACCTCACCGGCGCTCTATGCGCTGGGCACGGTAACGACGGCGATCTCGTTCTTCGCCATCGCCGTGGCGATCGGCTCGATCGTGCTGATCCAGCGGCGCCGACAGGCGCGGATCGGGAGTTGAGATGACCCATCCCGGTCAGATCCGGCTGGCGGGCGTCACCAAGCGGTTCGGCGACTTGATGGCGATCGACGACATCGATCTGACGATCGAAGGCGACTCCTATTGGTGCTTGCTGGGTCCGAGCGGCTGCGGCAAGACGACGATCCTGCGCATGGTCGCCGGGCATGAGACACCGACCGCCGGCAGCATCATGATCGGCGAGAAATCGGTGGTCGGCCTGACGCCGGTGCAGCGCGGCACCGCCATGATGTTCCAGAGCTATGCGCTGTTCCCGCATTTGAGCGTCGTCGACAACGTCGCCTTCCGGCTGAAGATGCGCGGCGTCGGCAAGGCGGAGCGGCGCCGGGAGGCCCACGAGGTCCTGGAGAAGGTGCGGCTCGAGACCTTGGCGGAGCGCATGCCGGCGCAACTCTCCGGCGGACAGCAGCAGCGGGTTGCCCTGGCCCGCGCCGTCATCACCAATCCCAGCGTGCTGTTGCTGGACGAGCCGCTGTCGGCGCTGGACGAGTTCCTGCGCCTGCAGATGCGCGGCGAGCTGCGCCGCATGCAGCAGGATCTGGGCATCACGTTCGTCCATGTGACCCATACCCAGCTGGAAGCCATCGCGGTCGCCGACATGGTCGTCGTCATGAAGGAGGGCCGCATCGAGCAGGCGGCCTCCGCCCGGGAGGTCTACGCACGTCCCGGCAGCGCCTATGTCGCGCGCTTCATGGGTGGCCAGAACGTGCTGCGCGGCTCGCTGACCGCGATTGCCGACGGCAGGGCCAAGCTCACCGGCGAGCACGGCGAGACGTTCGAGGTGCCGCTCGGCGATACCCGGGTGCGTCAGGGCGACACCGTGTTCTTCTCGATCCGGCGCGACCGGATCAGGCTGCAGAACGGGTCGGCACCCGCCACCGAGCGCGTCAACGCCATCACGGCGACGGTCTACGCGATCGAATACCAGGGCACGTTCGTGAAAGTGACCTTGCGGACGGCGGAGGGCGGCGAGTTCGTCGTCTACGTGCCCGACGGCGAGTTCTTCGCCAACCCGGCCGCTACCGGGAACGAGGTCGCCGCTTCGTGGCGTCCCGAGGACGTGCACCTGCTCAAAGGCGACCTCGGCCAGCCCGAGAGGGATGCCGGCGCCGGCCCGTACGACGAGGAACCGTAGGCACCGCCCTCAAAACGGCCGCCACGTGTGAGCGAGCCGCCGAGCCTCCTCGATCTGATCTCCGGACAGCTGCCCTTCGACCGCGGCGGCGCCCGCGACGCCATCTTTATTGCCCAGCGCCGCGGCGAGGCTGAACCACATATGCGCCACCACCGGGTCCGCGGCGACGCCGCTGCCGGCGAGATACTTGCCGCCCAGCACGACCCGCGCCGCGGCGTTGCCCCGGGCGGCCGCACGCTCCAGCAGGCGCGTCGCTACCACGCGATCCTGCGCCACGCCACGGCCGTCCTCGAACAGCAAGGCGAGACGGTATAGCCCACCGCCCAATCCACGCGTCGCGGCCTTGGCGTACCACCGCGCCGCGGCCTCGTGGTCGACCGGCGTGCCGAAGCCGCCCTCGTACATGAGGCCGAGATTGATCTCTCCTTCGCCAAATCCGGCCGCGGCGGCGGCATGGAACCATGTGAAGGCCTGCTCGAGATCGCGCGGCACGCCGGCACCGGCGAGATAGGCGGACCCGAGGAAGTTCGCCGCGGCGGGATTGCCCGCGCCTGCGGCGCGCTGGAAGAGCGCTACCGCGCGCGCCGGATCACGCCGCACGCCAAGCCCGTTGGCCAGCATGAAGCCGAGGGCCGTCATCGATGGCGAGTGATCCTCGGCGGCAAGCGCCTCGAACGCGCGCAATGCCGCGTCGTATTGGCCGGTGTTCAGCGCATGGACCCCGGCCTGATAGCTTGCCTGCGCGACAGTGCTGCCAAGCAGCAACGCGGTCGTAGCGAGAACTCCGGCTATGTGGGCAAGGCCCCGAGCTTTCATGCCACGCCTCCATCGGCTGAGAATCGATTGATCATAAGGCATTGGCGGGCTGGGCTGGAGCCACGAAGCCGCGAGCGACACCCGATTCGACCGCGGTTCAGGACGGCGCGCCGAGCGGCTATACTGCGACGAGCAGAAGACGCTGCGGGACCCGCCAACGGGTCCCTTCAGGAGGCGCAACCCATGAAAATCAAGATCATCAATCCGAATACGACCATGGCGATGACCCGTTCGATCGAGGCGGCCGGCAAGTCGGTCGCACGGGCCGATACGGACGTCTTTGCCGTCAGCCCGACCTTCGGTCCTGCATCGATCGAGTCCTACTACGACGAGTTCATGAGCGCCCCCGGTACGATCGACGAGGTTCAGAAGGGCGATCGGGAAGGCTGCGACGCCTACGTGATCGCCTGCTATGGCGACCCGGCGCTGCACGCCTGTCGCGAGGCGACGGCGAAACCGGTCCTCGGCATCGGCGAGGCCTCGCTGATGACCGCGTCGATCCTGGCGGCGCGCTTTTCGATCGTCACGGTCATCCCGCGCATCAAGACGCTGCTGGAGGAAATGGTTTCGAACTACGGCATGGGCCACAAGGTCGTCAGCATCCGCACCACGCCCTACGCCGTACTGGACATCGAGCGCGACCCGGACGGGGCGATGCAGTCGCTGCGCGATCATGCCCGTCAGGCGATGGAGGAGGACGATGCCGAGGCGATCTGCCTGGGCTGTGCCGGGTTCGCGCAATTCGCCGACGACCTCGAACAGGAGCTCGGGATCCCCGTCCTCGACGGCGTCGTCTGCGGCGTCAAGATGGCCGAGGCGATCGTCGATTTAGGCAAGACGACGAGCAAATACAAGACCTACCGGCCGCCGGAACAGAAGCATTTCACGGGCGTCTTCGAACGCTTCGGCAGCCAGCCGAAGAACATGGCGGCGGAGTGACGCGCCGCAACCGGCCCGAAATGGCACAGCCCCGACGAGAGCCGCTGCGGCCCGATGTTGGTCTTGCCGCAGAGTTTCGACGTGCGCCGGCGGGACCGCACTCGCCCGAACTGCAGCGCCTGCTCAACGTGTTTTGCGGCCCCCCGCTGGCCGGCCGGCATGTCCTGGTCTGCACGAAACCGCACCGGGAATGGCGCCTTGCCCGCCTCACGGGCAAGCCGGAAGCACCGGTCGAAATCCTGGAGCACGCGGTCTTCACCGACCCCGACGAAGCCGAATGGACCGTCTTCAGGCTTCGCTGGAAGGCGCACACCGGCGCGGCGTTGGTGCTGCCATGAACGAGCTCAACGGATACAGCGACAAGCTCAGCGTCCGCCCCGGCGAAACGCTGCGCTTCATGGTCAGCAGCGATCGCGCCTATACGGCAGCCATCGTCCGCCTGATCTGCGGCGATACGAACCCCGAGGGGCCAGGCTTCAAGGAAGAGATTGTCGAGACCTCTCTTGGCGGACCGCACGACGGCCGTCGCCAGGATATTCACATCGGCTCCCTCGTCGTCGTGCCGTGGCCGGCGGCGCTGCCGGCGTCAGCGTCTCTCACCCTCACCTGCATGATCTGGCCGACAACGCCGCTCAAAGGCACGCCGCAAACGCTGCTGGCACGATGGTCCACGAACGAGCAGTCGGGGTTCGCGTTGCAGATCGGCGCCGCCGGCGACGTCACGTTCACGCTGGGGTCGGGCGACACGATCGAACGCGTATCGACAGGCACGCCATTGCACAGTCGGCAATGGTATTGGGTCGGCGCCACATACGATCATGCGCGGCGGCGCGCCACCGTCTTTCAACAGGCGCTGCATGCCGGACCCGGCGACCAGAACGAGTGCACGGCCGAAGCGGGCGTCGATGTCGAGATTGGACCAACGAGCGCGCCCTTGACGATGGCCGCGCACATCGAGCACGTCGATGGGCACCGGCTGGTCACGACCGGGCACTATAACGGCAAGCTGGACAGCCCCCGCCTGGCCGGCGCGGCGCTTGACGCCAACACACTGCACAACCTCCAACACGCCCCGACGAGCGCCGATACGACAACCGTGATGGCGGCGTGGGACTTTGCACAAGGCACGCCGACGACACGCGTGACGGATATCGGTCCGTATCGACTGGACGGCGAGACGGTGAACCTGCCGGCGCGCGGCGTCACGGGCTGGAACTGGGACGGCGCCGAGATCGGCTGGCCCCACGCACCCGCGGCATACGGCGCCATGCATTTCCATGACGACGATCTCTACGACGCCGCCTGGGAGCCCGACTTCGACTACGCCGTCCCGCCAGGCACCCGCAGCGGCCTTTATGCCGCGCGCCTGAGCGGCGGCGCGCTGGAGGAATACATTCCCTACTACGTGCGCGCGCCGCGCGGCGGCCCGACGGCGGCGATCGCCTTCCTCGCGCCCACGGCAACCTATATGGCCTATGGGAACTGCCGGCTCGGCCTGCACAGCGACGACGGCGAGGTCATGCTGGGCCGGCTGTTGCGGCTGCAGCCGCATGACCTGTTCCTCGCCGACAACCCGCAATATGGCGCGTCCTTGTACGACCTGCACAGCGACGGCAGCGGCGTCTGCTACGCCTCGCGCCTTCGCCCCGACCTGCTGATGCGGCCCAAGCGCCAACGCTGGGACAGCATGGGCAGCTCATGGCTGCGTCATTTCAATGCCGACACCCATGTGCTCGATTGGCTGGAGGCCAAGCATCATCGCTACGACGTGCTGACCGACGAGGACCTGCACCGCGAAGGGCTGTCGTCCCTCGCGCGATATGACGTGGTCATCACCGGCACCCATCCCGAGTACTACACGACACAAATGTGGGAGGCCCTTGCCGGGTTCACGGACCGCGGCGGGCGCCTGATCTATATGGGTGGCAATGGCTTTTACTGGCGGACCGCCTACCACCGCGAATTGCCGGGCGTGATCGAGGTGCGCCGCGCCGCCGGGACGCGCACCTGGGACGCCGCGCCGGGCGAGCTGACCCTCAGCTTCACCGGCGAGCCCGGTGGCCTGCTGCGCCACGTCGGCAGGCCGCCGCAACGCCTGGTCGGCGTCGGCTTCGTCTCGATGGGATTCGATCGGTCGGGCCACTATCGCCGGCGGCCGGACAGCTTCGATCCGCGGGCCGCCTTCATCTTCGACGGCATCGGCGACGATGAGCGGATCGGCGACTTCGGCCTGATCGGCGGCGGCACGGCCGGCATCGAGATCGACCGCGCCGAGCCGGCTCTCGGCACGCCGCCCCATGCCCTGGTCGTCGCCTCCTCCGAGGGGCATTCCGACATGTTCCGCGCGACGCCCGAGGAACTGACCTACAACGCCTACGCGGCGTCCGGCACGACGAGCGAACTGGTGCGTTCGGATATGGTGTTCTTCGAGACGGCGAACGGCGGCGCCGTGTTCGCCGTCGGCTCGATCGCCTGGTGCGGCGCCCTGTCGCACAGTGGCTACGACAACAACGTCTCGCGGATCACGGACAACGTGGTGCGCCGCTTCGCCGACTCAACGCCGTTCTGAGGGGGCAGCCCGTCACCCCACGATCGGCTGTGCGAGGATCCACAGGCCGATGGCGGTATAGCCGATCATCAACACGACCAGCGGGTACTGGCTGCGGATCGCCACCGCCCGATCCTGGAACCGGTTCAGGGCGACGACGTGGGCGATCCAGACCGCGGTGATGTGGCCGACGACAATGCTGATGACGGCGGTGTACCAGACGAACCGGGCGCCGACGACGCCGATGTCGACCTCGTAGCCGCGCGTTCGGAAGATGTCCCAGCCAAAGCCGAAGGGGTCCGACGCAAGCGGAATGACCAGCTGCCCATAGGTCAGCAGGAACGAGAAATAGTGCGCCAGATGATAGGCAAGCGCGATCGGCACCAGGGAGAACACGAAGATGCGCGCGATTGCCAGCCCCGACAGTCGGCCCCCATCGCCGGATGCCGCCCCCGACCGACCGACAATCAGAGCCATCACCTTCGAGACCGCCACATAGATCAGGAAAAAGCCGAGTGGAAACAGCAGAAAACCCAGAGTGAAGATCCTGAAGAGAGCGGGACAATCGCGCCGGTCGCGCTGGCCGACAGCAGCAGGGACGGTTTCGAGTAGTAGGAGAAGTCGAACAGCCGCTGCCAGGTCGCCGTCTCGACGAAGCCGTCGAACGTGACGATCGACAACACCAGGAACACAAAAACGAGCTCCGACACATGGACGCCGTCGGCACGGATCAGTCCGGCGCCGAAGGGGCGGAGGTTCCATTCGCGGTCGGCGGGTCGCGCCCGGCGAAAACACTCCGGGCAATTGACGCAGTCGCCGGCGGACCGGTTTCGACACGGCGCCGACGAACAGGCGGCGCAGACATCGGCACGCCTCACCCTGGTCTCGGTCAACGCAAAGCGGGCGAGCAGTGCGAACAGGACCGAGAATGCCTCGCCACGGCGCAGCCACTCGTCCCGGCCGAACAGAAGCATGCCCGTCCAGGTGACGACCGAATAGATCAGGATCGCGAACGCGACGTTGGCCGGGATGGCGCGGGCCGGCCAGATCAACTCCGCCCAGCCGAACGCCAGCAGCAGGATCACGGCAGGCCAAACGCCGAGCCAGCCCGGCACGATGAAGGGCTGTGCCGATTGCGCACCGGGGAACAGCCGCGTGCGGACGGCGCCCAGCCCGCTGGCGATGACGGACCATGGGTTGAGGACGGCCCAGGCGTCACCGACCAACGCGCACACATAGGCAAGGCCGATCCACCAGATGATCCAGACGAACGTCGGCACGATGTTGGCGAGCGGCTCCTGGCTGCCGAGGAAGCCACAGGCCAGCAACAGGACGAACATGGCGACGGACCAGGCCTGCAGGACCCGGGTCACATAGCGGTGGCTGAGCGCCCTGCCCCACCACCATCGCAGCAGATTGAGGCGCGGATACGCGTCCAGGCCCGGCGCCCGGCGCGCGAGCAATCCGGCGACGACGAAGGAGAGTGCCACCGCGGCCGACGCGCCGGCGATGTAGAGCCATAGCGGCAGCGGCAGATCGTAGCGCTGCCCGAACGCGTGGGCGTGGGCAACGGCGGGACAGAGCGAAAACGCCGCCACTGTCGCGGCGAACAGAGATAATTTCCTTAGTGCCAGCATGCGTCCGTCCAAGCCAGTGTGTTGAGATGACTGCCTATCGTGGCAGCGAGCAGACCCACGAGAACGGCTGCAACCGGCCCGCACAGTCATACCCCTCACGAGACCGTGAGAAACACACCTCTCCCACGCACGTATTTGTGAGTTTCTCGAAAATTAAGCGGTTTAATCGCGGTTCAAACGGTTAATCATCCCAATGAGCGACATAAAAAGACATTACTAACCAATGTGTTGAACAAAATCTTAAAATGATTATAATCGATAACGCTCATGTGAGCAATTGTTACCATTCGCTAGGTAGGGGAGTGGCATGCGCGACGCCATCGAAAGAGTAGAGCCGGAGACGAACGACAAACTGGAGGGCCGAGGGGCTCGCCGGCACATTGGCATTGCCGGGTGGCTGGCCGCGAGCACGGTTGTCCTGGGCCTTGGCTACTACGGTGTCGCGGCCACGAAGCCAGAGGACGGCGCCGCACCCTTCATCGCGAAAGCGGCCGCCGCGCCGCCGATTATCTCGAAAATCGACGCATCGTCGATATCGCCCATTCAATCCTCATTCGAGCAGGCGATCGAGCAGGAATCCGGCTATCGCATCGCCGACCATGAGGCGCTGGAAGGGGCCAAGCTGAAAGGCGACCTCAGCGAGCACGAGGTCGCCCTATTCGGGCCGTCCGTCTGCCCCGCCAAGGCGACGCGCAAGCTCACGACATCGCCGCGATCCGCGTGAAGATCGTGCTGAACCGCTGGGGCGATGCCGACCCCGACGGCTACATGTTCGCCCTGCGCAGTGAAATCCCCGCGATCCGCGCCCAGGAAGCCCAGACGGAAGCCGAGGATTTCGGCCTCAGCCTCGGCCTCGGCGGCGACGCGATCCAGCCCCTGACGCTGCGCGCGAACCTCGGCGACTGCCTGCGAATCTCACTCACGAACGACATCGAAGATCCGGCGAGCTTCCTCATCCACGGCGCCGACCTGGTGCTCGCGGGAACCGAGGCACCGGCGCTGTCGAGCAACCCCAACGCCTTCGCCCTGCCCGGCGGCACCGTGGCGTACGAATGGTACGTCGATCCCGCCGTCTACACCGAGAACACGCACTATGCGCATTCGCACGGCGCGCGCGCCCGCTATCAGGTGAGCCACGGCCTGTTCGGCGCCGTCATCATCGAGGGCGCCGGGGCGGAATACTTCGACCAGCGCACCGACGAGCCCTTGTGTACCGCGGCTCACATGGAGACGACGAACGAGCAGGTTTGCCGCAACTCATGGGACGCGATGATCTCGCCCGCCGACGGCGGCGCCGACTTCCGCGAGTTCACGATGTTCTACCACGAGATCGGCAACGCCCGCTTTGCCGCCGTCGATAAGGACGGCGCGCAGCTGCCGATCATCGACCCGGTCGTCAATTCCTACAAGCCGAGCGGCCGCGCCATCAACTACCGCAGCGAGTCCTTCTTCCGGCGTATGGAGGAGATCGAGGAGCAGGTCGGCTTCTATCAGAAGTTCCAGGCCGACGAGGCCGAGGCCTATTCCTCCTACACGTTCGGCGACCCGGCCATGCCGGTGCCGCAGTCTTACGTCGGCGATCCGACGAAGTTCCGGCTCGTGCACGGAGGCAGCGAGACGCTACATGTGCCGCACCTGCATGGCGGCGGCATCCAGTGGCAGCGTCAGCAGGACGTCGGCAAGGACGGCGCCCCGAACTACACGAGCATCGACGCCGGCCTGAAGAAAACGTCCGAGAGCTCGATGCCGAGCTCCGGCAACGATTCACAGACCATCGGGCCGTCGGAGACCTATGAGATCGAGGTCACCTGCGGCAGTGGCGGCTACCAGCAGACCGCCGGCGACTTCCTGTTCCACTGCCACGTCGCCTCTCACTACATCTCCGGAATGTGGCACATCTGGCGGGTCTACAACACACTGCAGGACGACACGGGCAAAACCGACGAGCTGCCACTCGTCGCCGAGTTGCCCGACCGCAAGGGCGGCTACACACCAGCGGTTGCCTCCGACGCTCTTGTCGGCACCGAGGTCGAGTTTGCCGGCGTCCAGTTGAAGGTTACGGAAGAGAACCTGCCGACACTCGTCGAGGCTCAGTTGCCGCCCAAGGCACGCCGGCCCATGAGCAGGACGCCGCCGTCATGAATTGGGCGAAGGACGGCAGCCGCTACCTCAACGAGCCGGCGACCACGTACGCGTGGCCGAACTACGTCGCCGACGAGCCGGGCGGCCGCTCGCCCCTGATGTTCGCCGCCGCCACGGGCAAACTCGCTTTCCCGTTCCTCAAGCCCCATCTGGGCCACCGTCCGCCGTTTGCGCCATTCCATGGCCCGGCGCCGTTCCTCGAGCCCCTGAATCACGATCGGGCTGAGCCGGTACCACCGGGTTCGAACGGCGAATACAGCCTATGCCCGGCGGACGCACCGCGACGCTTCTACAACGTCCACGCCATCCAGACCGAAGTACCGGTGAACGCGTCGAAGACGGAAGCCGATGGCATGATCTTCGTTCTCAAGGAGAACGAAGATCTCGCCCGGTCGGACCCGGCATTTCAAGGTGCCGCTGGCGGTCCGTGCCAATCAGGGTGACTGCGTCGACATCCTGCTCGTCAACGAGCTGGAGGGTCTGGAGCGCGATCTTGGGCTGCGCCCCAACCTGATGAAGACGAACATCCACATCCACTTCGTGCAGTTCGACACCCAGGCCTCGGACGGCGTCATCACCGGCTTCAGCTTCGAGCAGGCGCCGCGGCCGTACACCTTCGAAGGCATGAGCACGACCATCCTCGCCCCGGTTGCGGCCGGCGCGAAGTCGGTCACGGTCGCGGTCAGCTATTCTACCAGTTCGATCCGCTGTTCCACGACAACATGATCTTCTCCCTCCACCCTCGTTCCGACGCAATTCGCTGACGAGGGTCCATTCCGCCTTCCTGCGGCGAAGTGGACGGGTGCCCGGGCCAGGTAAGCCCGAGCACCTGTCGTTTTATCCAGGTTAGGTCCGTGTCGGCGCAGCGAGCGCATCCTTGACCAGCGCGTCCGGCACGTCGTCGAACGACGCGTAGTTGAGGGCATAGAGGCGCGCGTAGAGGCCCTGCTGGGCCACGAGGGCCGCATGGGTTCCGCTCTCGACGATCCGCCCATCCTGCAAGACGATGATACGGTCGGCGCCGCGCACGGTGGCGAGGCGGTGGGCGATCACGAGGCCCGTACGGCCGCGCAGCAAGCGGCCGAGGGCGATTTGGATCTGGCGCTCGGTGTGACTGTCGATGTTCGCCGTGGCCTCGTCGAGGACCAGTATCCTGGCGTCGGCGACCAGCGCCCGGGCAAAGCTCACGAGCTGGCGCTGCCCGACCGAGAGATTGCGGCCCTGCTCCTCGACCATCGTCTCGTAGCCGTCGGGCAGTTGCGTGATGAAGTCGTGCGCGCCGACGACGCGGGCGGCACGTTCCACGTCGGCCGCCGTCGCTGCCAAAGTCCGGTAGCGGATATTCTCGAAGACCGTGCCGGTGAACAGGAATGGATCCTGCAGCACCATCGCGATGTGGCGGCCGAGCGAGGCCTTGGCATAGTCGCGGACGTCGCGGCCGTCGATCGACACGGCGCCGTCCCAGGCATCGTAGAACCGGTGCAGCAGCGACGTGATGCTGGTCTTGCCCGAGCCCGTCGGGCCAACCAGCGCCACCGTCTCGCCGGGCACCACGGCGAAGCTCACATCCTTCAGGATCGGCTGGTCCTTGGCGTAGCCGAAGGTCACGTCTCGAAACTCGACGGCACCTTCGATCGACCCGGGATCGGCCGCATCGGGCTTGTCCTGGATCTGGAGCGGGACGTCGAGAACCTCGAAGATGCGCTGCCCCGACGCCATCGCGCGCTGCATGACGCTGTATTGGATCGTCAGCGAACGGATCGGGTCGAAGAACCGCTGGACGTAGAACAGAAACGCGACCATGACACCGACGTCGAGCGCATCGTTGAGGACCAGCGAGCCACCGACGACGATAACGATCCCCATGGCCGCGCCGGTCAGCGTGTCGACGATGGGAACCATGACCTGGGCGAATCTGGCCGCGGTCAGATGGGCATTCAGGTTGTCCAGGGCCTTGTCGTCGTAGAGCCGCAGATTGACGGCCTCGCGGCCCATGCCCTGAACCGTCCGGACGGCGCGGATACCCTCGGCGAGCGCCCCATTGGCCGTGGAATTGGTCTCCCGCGCGCGGCGAAAAGCCCGCCGTGCGCCCGGCAGCCAGATCAGACGAACGATAAGCAGCGTGGGAACGACGGAGAGCGTCAACAGGCCGAGCTTGAAATCGAGCGTCAGCATGATCACGACGATGCCGACAAGCAGGATCACGTCACCCAGCGCCGTGATCGAGTTCTCGATGAACTCCTGCAGCGCGCCGACATCGCCCTGTAGGCGCGACATCAAGCGCCCAACCTCGGTCTTGTCCATGAAAGACAGCGCGACGTGCTGGAGATGCGCGTACATGGCGCGCCGCAGATCGAAGATCACCTGTTCGCCGGTCAACCCGACCAGCCGTTCCTGGATCCAGTTGGCGGCATAGTTGACGACGATGACCGCCGCGAAGACGAGGGCCGCGAGCGTCAGGGCCCGCGCATTTCCGCCATCGGCAACGATCGCATCGTCGATCGCGCGACGGATCACCAGTGGGATGGCCAGTTGCGCAGCCGTGAAGACGAGGACAGCGAGAACGGCGAGCCGAATGCGAGCACTGTAGGGCCGCAGGTAGGTGAGAAAGCGGCGCACGATCCGGCCGTCGAAGGCGGCCCCGAACATCTCCTCATCAAGGCTGACTTGAGAGCCGACGAAGGCGCGCGGCGGACGCGCGGCGCCGCCGTTCGCTGCATCCGAGCTGAACGCGCTCATTCGGCGGCCTCGATCGCAGTGCCGCCGGACGACGCGCCCTCGCGGCTTTGCAGTGCATAGAGCGCGGCGTAGCGGCCGCCGCGTGCGAGCAGCGAGGCGTGCGTACCCTGCTCGGTGATCCGTCCGTCCTCGAGGAAGATGATCTCGTCGGCGTGGCGCAGGGCGCCGAGCCGATGCGAAATGATGATCGTCGCGCAGGTCGCCGTATGGGCCGTCAGCGCCTGGCGGATGCGCTGCTCGGTCGCCGCGTCGATTGCCGCGGTCGAGTCGTCGAAGACCAAGACGGCCGGGTTCAGCAGCGTCGTGCGGGCGATCGCGACCCGCTGTTTTTGACCGCCCGACAGGGAGACACCGCGCTCGCCGACCAACGTGCCGTAGCCGCGCGGCAACCCGCCGACGAAACCGTCGATCTGGGCCAGCGCGGCGGCTTCGTGGATCGCCTCGTCCACGGCCCAGGGGTTGCCATAGGCGATGTTGTTCTCCAAGGAGGCCGTGAACAGGTAAGGGTCCTGCTGCAGCACGCGCACGGCCCGGCGCAACGATTCGAGGGTAACATCGCGGATGTCCTGGCCGTCGATCGTGATATGGCCGGAAGCGACGTCATAGAACCGCGGCAGCAGGTGGGCGATCGTCGACTTGCCGCTGCCCGGCGGACCGAGGATGCCCAGCGTACGACCACGCCTCACCGAGAACGACACGCCCCGCAAGACACGCGGCGCCCCGTCGCCGGTATAGGCGTAGGCGACATCCTCGAAGTGGACCGTGCCATCGCCGACCACCAGCGGCCTGGCGTCCGGACGGTCACGAATCTCCGGCTCCAGATCGAGCACGGCAAAGAGCCGGGCCCCGCTCGTCGAGGCGCGGGCGAAAGCGTTGACGACCATCCCGAGCTGACGCACCGGCAGCTGCAGGATCGTCATGAAGGTAAGGAATTCGGTGAGCGTACCGACCGTCATGCGGCCGTCGAGCACCTGCAGACCGCCGTGCCACAGCACCAGCCCCATGGCGATGAAGTAGGCGAAGGTCATGATGCTCGTGGACGCTACGCGAACCTTGACCCGCTCATCGGCCAGGGCCATCGCGGCATCGGACGCCGTGTCGTACTTGGTGAGCTCGTAGGGCTCGGCCCCGAACGCCCGGACGACGCGAATGCCGGTCAGGTTCTCGTCCATGATGCGGCCAAGCACCGCCAGCCGTTCCTGCAACCGCAGCCACAGCGAACGCAACTTGAGGCGGGCAGTCGCCGAACGCCAGGCGACGAAGGGCACGAAGCTCAGGCTCAGGGCGCCGAGCAGCGGATCGGTCGAGAGCAACAGCCAGGCGCCGGCGCCGATCAGCACGACGAGCAACAGGACGCGCACCACGCCCGCGCTGATGAACACGCGGATCCCTTCCAGGTCGAGCATGCCGCGGGTGATCAGATCGCCGGTGTGGACGCGATCGTGAAACGAGAAGCTCAGTGTCTGGAGCTTGTTGTAGAACGCGAGCCTGAGTTGATAGGCCAACAGGTGCCCGGTCGATTCGCCACAATAGTTGTGGACGACCGTAAACGCGCCGCGCAGCACGGCCGCGCCAAGCAGCAGCGCCGCTGCCTGAAAGAGCGCCGCCTGCGCGAGCTCTGGCGTCGCCGATCCCTCGCCCAGCAGCCCCAGCGCACCGTCGACGGCGTTGCCCAGAAACCGTGGGATCATGAGTTGAAACGCGGCCGCGGCCAGGGTTGCGCCGGCGGCCAGGGCGACCCGCCGGCGATAGCGCAGGGCCAGGCGAAAAATACGCCACAGGATGCGTAGATCCTCGCCGCCCCGCGCCTCGCGGGTCGACATGCCGGCGTAGGTCCGGCCGTGCGCATTGCCGCGGCTACTGGAATCGCCACCGTCGTCGGATTTGCGCGCCTGGGTCACGGCGTCAGGCTGAGCCACCGCTCATTCCTCGCACTCGGAACAGTATTAGCCGGCTCGCCGGAACTGGCCGTCTGATGTCGGCCGCCATCGCTGTTGCGTCCGCGTTCGGCCGGATCGCCGGCAAGATAGACGATGCCGCCGCATGCCACAAATGGTGCGGCGCCCAGGCACCCCGAATAGTGGGGAGCGACGCCCGATGCTATGCTCTTCGCCCGCGAGGAGGGCGGCCCATGGGCAAATTCCAAAGAGCGACCGAGGACGTCGGCAACATCGTGCATCTCGAGCATGTCAACGTCGTGATCCCGGACCCGGGCCGGGCGACTCTGTTCTATATCGTGGGCCTGCTGCTGACCCGTGATCCCTATCTGATGGTCGGGCTCACGAACATGTGGGTCAACATCGGGCGCAGCCAGCTGCACTTGCCCCACCGCGACACGCCACAAGTCTTCCGCGGCACGATCGGCCTCGTCGTCCCGGACCTCGATGCGCTCGCCGAGTCGCTGGCCGGCGTGGCGGACGACCTCGCGGGCACCGCCTTTGCCTTCGGCCGACAGAACGGCGCGATCGAGGCGACGTGCCCATGGGGCAACCGCTTCCGTTGCCATGCGCCCGATCCGTCCTTCGGCCCGGCCGACCTGGGGATGGCCTATCTGGAGATCGCGGTGCCCGAGGGCGCTGCGGCGGGCATTGCCGCGTTCTACGACACCATCATCGGCGCGCCGGCCGCGGTGGTCGACCGGCGCGACGCATCGACGGCGTCCGTCTGCGCCGGCCGCGATAGGCCATGGCTTCAACGAATCTTTGGATGACTTCAAGTCTCGAGGTCGCCGGTGTCATTTGGCAGCTCCGGTCAGTGAGTGATGATGCCTAGCGCGCAGAAGGGGCTACGAGCCGCAGTCGAGCTCTGCGATACCGGAAAACGCGCGCAGGTGGTCTGCGGCGCTCTGCCGAGTCTCTTCTGGCGACATGATCTGATGGCCGAGCACCCGGCCTTCAGTTGCGGCGTATGCGCATGCCCAATGCCGGGCAAGATCATGGTCTGGGCGTTCGAGCCTGTAGCCTGTCGAATAGATCTCGATCAGGAGGAGCATCGACAACGTATTGCCTTCAGCCGCTGAGCGGCTCAGTACTTCAAGGCCTCGTATGACCCCGGTCGGCTCACCCTTGAGCCCCAAGAGCACCCGGCCGAGGACGTAACGGCCATAGGGATCGCCACGCCTCGCGGCCTCTTCGACCAGCGCAAAGCCACGCGCCTTGGCCGCTTCGTCATCCAAGTCCGGCGGTATGCCCATGCGCCCCATGTAGAGCTCGCCAAGCACAGCCATCGCCCTGATATCACCCTGGTCCGCCGCCGTGGAGTACCACTGGAATGCGCGCTGGAAGTCGCCGCGGCAGTGGTACACGGATGCCCAACAGGTACTGCGCTTCCCGATGCCCTTGCTCGGCCGCGCGTTCCGCCCATTGCGCACCACGGTCGATGTCCCGAGGTGGGTAAAGCGCCAGCCGACCACCGAGCATGTATTCACTAAGGCGATACTGCGCGGCGGCATAGCCGCGCTCGGCCGCCCAGCGCAACTGATCGAGGCCCTCCTCGCGTTCCTGGAGCAGGAGCGTTCTGCCCAGACCGAACCGCGGCCGCACGTCCTCTGAGTTGTCATGCACGGCCGCGCGGCACGCCACCTCGGCCCGGGCGAGCGTCGCCGGATCCTCGGCGGCGGGCGGGTCCGTGCCGCGTTCGTAGTCGTACGCGTCAGCTGCCAGCCGCTCGCATTCCGCCGCCGCGTTGGACGGCTGGGCAGCGGCAGGGTCCACCGCAAAATTCACGCCCGCAACGACCGCCAACGCCCAGACGCACGGCCCAAGAATTCGCATCATCACCATCCAAACCGTCCCTGCGTGTCAACGGCGGAGTAAAACCCGGCCATGTGGCGGAGCAAAAGTGGGCCACTTTGGTTCGGTGAGGAGCTTGTCCCCGTAGTCCACGGGAGGGACCCACGCGCGGCGTGGACTGCCCCTCAGCAGGCAAAGGCCGCGGCGCGCGTGGGAGGGGCCTGTGGGCCCACGGGGGCAAGCGGATGCCGCTCAGGCGCTTTTTGCGGGTTTCTGTTTTCTTCGGCTCTGCTTGAGGCGGAAGCTTTCGCCGTTCATTTCCAGGATATGGACGTGGTGGGTCAGGCGGTCCAGCAACGCCCCCGTCAGGCGTTCTGAGCCGAAAACCTCCGTCCACTCGTCGAATGGCAGGTTGGAGGTCACCAGGATCGAGCCACGCTCGTAGCGCTGGTTGAACACCTCGAACAGCAACTCGGCGCCGGTCTTGGAGAGCGGCACGAAACCCAGCTCGTCGATGATGAGGAGCTTGAGGTTGGCGAGCTTCTTCTGGAACCTCAGCAGCTGTCTGTCATCGCGCGCCTCGATGAGCTCGTGGACCAGGGCGGCGGCGGTGGTAAAGCCGACCGACAGGCCCTTCTGGCAGGCGGCAAGGCCGAGGCCGAGCGCAATGTGACTCTTGCCGGTGCCGGAATTGCCCAGAGCGATCACATTCTCCCGGCGCTCGATGTACTCGCATCGTGCCAGCTCGAGGACCAGCGCCTTGTTGAGCGAGGCGATCGCTTTGAAGTCAAAGCTGTCCAAGCTCTTGACGGTCGGGAACTTCGCTTGCCTGATTCGCCGCTCGACCATGCGGCGCTCGCGGTCGATCAGTTCCAGCTCGGCCAGGCGGAGCAGGTAGCGCACGTGGTCGGCGCCCTCGCTGGCACACTGGCGAGCCAGCTGTACTCCCTGAGGAAGGTCGGCAGCTTGAGGGCCTTCAGGTGATGGGCCAGCAACACCTGCGGCGTGTCGCTCACGGCGCCGCTCCGCCCAGCAGGCTCATGTAGCTGGCGGCGGATGTGGTGGTCACCTGGGCCCGCGGCAGATAGGGATAAACGTTCAAGTCGAGCCGGGGGGGTCGACGCTCGACGCGACACAGCACCAGGTGCTTGACCGCATCATAGCCGATGGCGCCTAACCGCAGGGCATCGCGGATGGCACCGTGCACCTCCTCAAGGGCAAAGGTCTCCAGAAGACGGAGCACTTGCACGTACTCCCGCTTGCCGGCCTTGCCCATGCGGGCTTCAAGCAAGCGGCGCAGGTTGGCGTACGCCTCGGGCAGCTTCCAACCGGCCAGCGGGGCGGCTTGATCGAGGGCACCGATCTTCCGCTCCAGCAAGGCCAGATAATGGATCGGCTCGAAGATCAGGTCCTCTCGTTCGTAAGAGCGTGGGTGCCGGGCGATGACCTCGGCGGCGCAGCCGATGACCACCTCGTGCACGTAGCCACGGACCCAGACCTCTTGGTGACCGTAGGCGACGGGCACCGAGTAGTCGTTGCCCCGATAGCGCACCAGGGAGAGCGAATTGACCCGCGTGCCCTCCTTGTCGCAGGCCTCGAAAGGCGCCGGCGGCAATTCCATCAGCTTCTCCCGGTCGCATCCGAACCGCTCGCCGATGGTCTCGCGATGGCCGCGCAAGACGTCGCTTTCCCGTCTCCGACATTGATGTTCCAGGTGAGCGTTGAAGGCGTCCCAGCTCGCAAACCGGGGGATGGGAACCATGAAGTTCCGGCGGGCGTAACCGACCAGCCCCTCCACCTTGCCCTTATCATTGCCCTTGCCGGGGCGGCCATATCGATCCTGGAACAGATAATGGGATTGAAGCCCGCTGAACGCTCGCGTTCGTTGCCGCGTGCCGTCCGGCAGGATGCGCGACACCAGGCACTTGTCATTGTCGTAGAGAATCGATTGGGGAATGCCGCCGAAGAAGGCGAAGGCCCCGTTGTGGCCGTCCAGCCAGGCCTCCGTCGCCGCCGCCGGGTAGGCCGCAACGAAGCAGGCATCGCTGTGGGGAAGGTCCATGGCGAAAAAATGCGCCCGCCGCTTGACGCCGGCGATGATCGCATCCGCCTCGCCAAAGTCCGCCTGAGCGTGACCCGGAGGGTGCGCCAGCGGCACGAACATCTCACGCTGGCGACGGCGCCGTTCCCGGACGTAATCCTTGACGATGGTCTGTTTGCCCGCAAAGCCATGCTCGTCGCGAAGACGCTCGAATATCCGCTTCGCCGTGTGGCGCTGCTTGCAGTGAACCGTTCGGTCCTCTTCCAGAATACGGTCAATGATATCCCTGAAGGGGTCCAGCTTCGGGCGCTTCGGTGGCTGGCGGCGGCGGGTAGCCAGGCGGCTCCGAGTGCCCGAGCATCTTCCTCACCGTCTCTCGCGCTATGCCAAACCGACTCGCCGCCTCTCGCTGACTCAGCCCATCAACATGGCACGCCAGCCGAACGCGTAGATAAAGGTCCACGGTATACATCCTCCCACCTTCCATCCCGAAAAGGATCGAAGGCTACAGGTGGCAGAGTTTTACTCCGCCCGCAGCCGGGCAAATCTCGCCGCTTCCGTGGTCTAATTTGTCACCGCCGCACACATCTCGACACGGCGGAGTAAAACCCGGCCATGTGGCGGAGCAAAAGTGGGCCACTTTGGTTCGGTGAGGAGCTTGTCCCGGTAGTCCACGGGAGGGACCCACGCGCGGTGTGGACTGCCCCTCAGCAGGCAAAGGCCGCGGCGCGCGTGGGAGGGGCCTGTGGGCCCACGGGGGCAAGCGGATGCCGCTCAGGCGCTTTTTGCGGGTTTCTGTTTTCTTCGGCTCTGCTTGAGGCGGAAGCTTTCGCCGTTCATTTCCAGGATATGGACGTGGTGGGTCAGGCGGTCCAGCAACGCCCCCGTCAGGCGTTCTGAGCCGAAAACCTCCGTCCACTCGTCGAATGGCAGGTTGGAGGTCACCAGGATCGAGCCACGCTCGTAGCGCTGGCTGAACACCTCGAACAGCAACTCGGCGCCGGTCTTGGAGAGCGGCACGAAACCCAGCTCGTCGATGATGAGGAGCTTGAGGTTGGCGAGCTTCTTCGAGCGCAATGTGACTCTTGCCGGTGCCGGAATTGCCCAGAGCGATCACATTCTCCCGGCGCTCGATGTACTCGCATCGTGCCAGCTCGAGGACCAGCGCCTTGTTGAGCGAGGCGATCGCTTTGAAGTCAAAGCTGTCCAAGCTCTTGACGGTCGGGAACTTCGCTTGCCTGATTCGCCGCTCGACCATGCGGCGCTCGCGGTCGATCAGTTCCAGCTCGGCCAGGCGGAGCAGGTAGCGCACGTGGTCGGCGCCCTCGCTGGCACACTGGCGAGCCAGCTGTACTCCCTGAGGAAGGTCGGCAGCTTGAGGGCCTTCAGGTGATGGGCCAGCAACACCTGCGGCGTGTCGCTCACGGCGCCGCTCCGCCCAGCAGGCTCATGTAGCTGGCGGCGGATGTGGTGGTCACCTGGGCCCGCGGCAGATAGGGATAAACGTTCAAGTCGAGCCGGGGGGGTCGACGCTCGACGCGACACAGCACCAGGTGCTTGACCGCATCATAGCCGATGGCGCCTAACCACAGGGCATCGCGGATGGCACCGTGCACCTCCTCAAGGGCAAAGGTCTCCAGAAGACGGAGCACTTGCACGTACTCCCGCTTGCCGGCCTTGCCCATGCGGGCTTCAAGCAAGCGGCGCAGGTTGGCGTACGCCTCGGGCAGCTTCCAACCGGCCAGCGGGGCGGCTTGATCGAGGGCACCGATCTTCCGCTCCAGCAAGGCCAGATAGTGGATCGGCTCGAAGATCAGGTCCTCTCGTTCGTAAGAGCGTGGGTGCCGGGCGATGACCTCGGCGGCGCAGCCGATGACCACCTCGTGCACGTAGCCACGGACCCAGACCTCTTGGTGACCGTAGGCGACGGGCACCGAGTAGTCGTTGCCCCGATAGCGCACCAGGGAGAGCGAATTGACCCGCGTGCCCTCCTTGTCGCAGGCCTCGAAAGGCGCCGGCGGCAATTCCATCAGCTTCTCCCGGTCGCATCCGAACCGCTCGCCGATGGTCTCGCGATGGCCGCGCAAGACGTCGCTTTCCCGTCTCCGACATTGATGTTCCAGGTGAGCGTTGAAGGCGTCCCAGCTCGCAAACCGGGGGATGGGAACCATGAAGTTCCGGCGGGCGTAACCGACCAGCCCCTCCACCTTGCCCTTATCATTGCCCTTGCCGGGGCGGCCATATCGATCCTGGAACAGATAATGGGATTGAAGCCCGCTGAACGCTCGCGTTCGTTGCCGCGTGCCGTCCGGCAGGATGCGCGACACCAGGCACTTGTCATTGTCGTAGAGAATCGATTGGGGAATGCCGCCGAAGAAGGCGAAGGCCCCGTTGTGGCCGTCCAGCCAGGCCTCCGTCGCCGCCGCCGGGTAGGCCGCAACGAAGCAGGCATCGCTGTGGGGAAGGTCCATGGCGAAAAAATGCGCCCGCCGCTTGACGCCGGCGATGATCGCATCCGCCTCGCCAAAGTCCGCCTGAGCGTGACCCGGAGGGTGCGCCAGCGGCACGAACATCTCACGCTGGCGACGGCGCCGTTCCCGGACGTAATCCTTGACGATGGTCTGTTTGCCCGCAAAGCCATGCTCGTCGCGAAGACGCTCGAATATCCGCTTCGCCGTGTGGCGCTGCTTGCAGTGAACCGTTCGGTCCTCTTCCAGAATACGGTCAATGATATCCCTGAAGGGGTCCAGCTTCGGGCGCTTCGGTGGCTGGCGGCGGCGGTAGCCAGGCGGCTCCGAGTGCCCGAGCATCTTCCTCACCGTCTCTCGCGCCGCAAATGCCGCTCGTTGAGGATGATCGAATGGTCCAGGCATTCGCGCCTCACGCTGCCGATCAGGCGTTCCACATACGGATTTTGCCACGGGCTCCGTGGCGCCGTAACGACCTCTTCCACGCCCATCGCCGTCACGGTCGAGCGGAACGATTGCCCGTATGCGCCGTCCCGGTCGCGGATCAGGTACCGCGGCGCCGTGCCCCACGGGAATGCCTCTCGGATCTGCTGTGCGACCCACGCCATCGTCGGGTTCGCCGTTACACCGAAATGCACGAGCTGGCGGCGCTCGTGGTGGAGCACGATGAACCCGAACAGGAGGTGGAACGTGGCCGTGGGGACCACGAAGAAAGCGATCGACGCCAGGCAATCGGCGTGATTTGTACCCGGATACAGCATGGACGAACTGCTGCCCTGGAACTACATGCTGATCGAACCTCGCGGTCGACTCCGATTATATTAGCCGGGATTCCCCAGATGGAACCTTCCCAGCCCGTTGAGTGTGGCTGGAAACCGCGCGACGTGCAATTTGCCTTCGAATGACGGCCATCTTCGCGCCGATCCGGATGATTGAGGACCAATTGGCGGCGTTGGTGGCGCGGAATGGCATTTTTGCCGGCGATCCGGGCGCACCGATCCTGTCGGCGGCGACGCGAAGGAACGGGGTGCCGTCGCTCATGCCGGGGCTGGCGGCGGTCTGAGCCGGTCGATACGGCGCAGGATGTCGGCGAATAGGTCACGAGGAATTACAACCTCGGCCATCTGGAACGTGACGTAGCGCCCGTGGCGCACGATCTTCGCTCCGATCTTGATGAGCTTTTCTCGCAGGCTGGTCAGTGACCACTGTTCCACGGCATCGGGCAGCGCGAGGGTGCGCATGAAGTTGCCGAGGTTGTAGGCGAGCGCGTGAAGCTGGAGGCGAACGGCATTGTGGTCGAACCTGCGGCACGACAGGCGTGTCCACCGGATCGCGTTTTTGCCCTCCTTGATCCATTGCTCAGCCGTGCCGCGCTGATTGTAGAACGCAACCACCCGCTCGGCGGGACGGCCCAGGTTGGTGACAATGAACCCGACCTGCGGGTACAACTCACCCGGATGCCACTCGACCTTGGCGACGACGCGGCGGGGCTTGTCCCAGGTTCCGGCCTGATAACTGAAGCTGGCATGATACCGGCGCACGTCCTTGGGCGGCCTGCCGACGGGGCGCTTCAGGAGATGAGCGATGCTCTCTTGCAGCACCTTGTTGGCGGGCAGCCGGATGGCGTAGAGCATGCCTTCGGCTTCGAGGTAGTCGTAGATCTCCGGTGAGGCGAAGGCCGCATCGCCGCGGAAGTAGAGGCGGATGGCTCGTTCCTTGTAACGGTCGACCACCGGTACCAGGACATCACGCCATCCGTGGGCGCTGTGCACGTTGCCGGGGCGCAGCGCGCAACGCTCCAGGTCGCCGAACTGGTTGAACACGAACAGCGGGTGATAACAGGTGCAGCCGAAGTGGCCGTTATAGGCCGTGCTCTCCTGCTCACCGAATGTCGGGCTGACGGAGCTGTCCATGTCGAGCACCACGCGCCTCGGCGGATCGTGGTCGTGAACCCGGTCGATCCACATCCCCGACAGGTCCGCAAGGGCCGCGAGGTTCTCGTTGTTCGCCAGCAGCTCGGTCTCGAACCGCCCCATCTGGCTGGTCGATGCCCCGCCGCGCTCGACCGCCTTGCCGCCGACGATCCAGCGCATCGCGGGATCACGCCCGAGCCGGTCGGCGTCGTTGACATCCTCGTAGCCGGCGAGACGCCCATAGACGGACTGGCGAAGGAGACTGACGATGCCGTGCCAGCTGTTCCTGCCCGTGCGGCTATCCGCGAGCACGCCGCCCGCCAGTGCGGTCAGCCCGAGCGCGTCGTCCAGTTCGCGATAAGCGAGCAACCCCGCGTCGGAGGTCACCCGCGATCCGTGGAACTCCAGTTTCAGGCGGCGGTCGAAAAGGGGCCGGAGTGGCCCATGATCCGATTCACCCTCCGGGTTCCGCATCCGAGCTGCCCTCCGACACCCTCAAGCCAGTGATTCTTATAGCAGAATCGTGCCAATCAGGCATCAGGCGAAGCGGTCACTTGGGAAATGCGGGTTGTAAGGAATGTCCGCCACGACTGCGATGGCGGCGATGGGTAACGGACCATGTATTTCGAGACGGCGGCCGGGGAGATGGAAAAGCCAAGCTTTAAAATCTCGCCATGGATCCGAGGTGCGCCCCACCGTGTGTTCTCCCGCGACATCCGTCGGACCAGATGGCGGATCTCCCTCGACACCGGTGGTCGGCCCGGCTTTCTCCGCCGCGACTTCCATGTCCAGAAAAGCCTGAACCCCTTGCGGTGCCAACCGATGACGGTCTCGGGCCTGACGATTACCAGGGCGTGGCGCCAGCCAGGCCATAGGCAAGACAGGATGACCCAGAAAACCCTATCTGCCTTCCGAAGCGATGGCCGGGGCCTTTCCCGTTTCAGGACAGCTACCTGCTGTCGCAGGGCAAGGATTTCTGTGTGGAGCGCCGCGCGGTCCGCGAAGATTTCGATGATCTTATGCATGCCGGAAAGGGTATCCGGTGGTGATGCAAAATTCCAAGGTTTCTGCGATAGATGGAATAAATGGGATGGACAAGGCCGGCTCGAGGCCGAATATCAGCCTCAAGCCAACAGGTTGGCCGCGCTCAACAACGCGCTTCAGGAGGCCCGCGAAAAGCAGCGCGCAGCCGCAACGAAGCGCGACAAGGCGAAAGCGGCGCCAGCGTTGACAAAGCTCCAGAAGCAACGCGACAAGATCGCGGCGAAGGTTGCGGAGCGCGACGAGCGCATCGCCGAGGCGCGCCGCAACGCCGAGGACGACCGTGCGGACATCAGCGCGGTGGGCGAGGAGCTGGTCGCCCTCTATGGCGACCCCGACGAGCTGCTCAAGCACGCCCGCGTCGTCGATATGAGTGAGATCGAGAAGAACGAATTCAACCTCAACGTGCCTCGGTATGTGGATACCTTCGAGCCAGAGCCGCGGATGGATGTAATGGAAGCTCTATCACAACTCCGTGACGCAGAATCGGCGAGGATGGAAGCGGAGAGAACGCTCACTGCAATGTTGCGGGAGGCCGGCTATGCGCCCGACTGACGCACTGCCACATCCCGCTGCTTGGTGCACGACGACAGTCCGGCGCAGCGTCGAGCTCACGCGCGGCGTATCCTGGTCGAAGGAACAAGAGCACTCGGAGCCGTGACCAGACCGAATGCCTGTCATCGGCATCAAGAACATCCAGGATCGGTTGGAACTGAACGATCTGCTCTACCTATCTGGACTAAGCTCAAGTGATGTGGAGAAGGCACGGGTCTCCGCTAATTGGACTGTCATCGTCGGGTCAAACGGCAACAGAAACAGAATTGGAAACGCCCAGTTAATTCGGAACGATGCGGGCTTCTTGTTTGCATCTTTCTTGATCGGCGCAAAGCCGAAATCCGACAGTGGACTAAGACCAGACTATTTCTTTCGGTGGCTTTCCTCCGAACAAGTACAATCGTATTTGAGCGCCTCAGCAGAGGGTACGACGGGGCTGAGTAACCTCAGCCATAGCTTCTTCAAGAGTATGTCGATTCCCGTTCCTCCGCCCGAAGAGCAAGCCGCCATCGCCCGCATTCTTGGCGCCGTGGACACGGCTCTGGAGCGCACTCGTGAAACGGTCCAGAGCGCGGAGGACCTTCAGGGCGTGGTTCTTGAAGACGCATTCGCCAGACTGGAAGCTGAGCATTGTCGGTTGGGTACGTTCGCAACGGAGGTCCGTTACGGTACGTCGGTGGCCTCCAATGACAAAGCACATGGTAATCCGGTCCTTCGAATCCCGAATGTAGTTGGAGACCGGCTCGCGCTCAATGACTTGGCATTCGTTGAGCTGTCCGAGCCGGATGTCGAACGTCTAAGACTTGCAGACGGCGACCTCTTGCTCGTGAGGACCAATGGGAACCCGAACTACGTGGGCCGGTCCTCACCTCGCCAATCTCCCCAAGGCCCTCCGCCCTTTACAGGAACTGAAATAGAATCTGGTTTCTCAAGTCGATTCGATTCAGCAAATTCTCTTATTCGAGCATCCATTTTATGGATCGCAGCTTCCGTAGCTTCATCCACGATTCCTTTCATCGATTCCTCAAACGTCGACCTATCATCGTTTAAGTTCTTGACATCAGACATTAGTATACCGATAGCCGTCGATGCAGCTGCAACCGCAACGATTATGCCAACGAAGAGGGTTCCGACATTTACCCACTTGGACATGCTATTTTGTTCTCTTGAATCGGGATTCCCCATATGGAAACCTCCCAGCCCGTTGAGTGTGACTCGAAACCGCTCGACGTGCAATTCGCCTTCGAATGACAGCCATCTTCGCGCCGATCCGGATGATTGAGGACCAATTGGCGGCGTTGGTGGCGCGGAATGGCATTTTTGCCGGCGATCCGGGCCGATCCGGGCGCACCGATCCTGTCGGCGGCGACGCGAAGGAACGGGGTGCCGTCGCTCATGCCGGGGCTGGCGGCGGTCTGAGCCGATCGATACGGCGCAGGATGTCGGCGAATAGGTCACGAGGAATGACAACCTCGGCCATCTGGAACGTGACGTAGCGCCCGTGGCGCACGATCTTCGCTCCGATCTTGATGAGCTTCTCTCGCAGGCTGGTCAGTGACCACTGTTCCACGGCATCGGGCAGCGCGAGGGTGCGCATGAAGTTGCCGAGGTTGTAGGCGAGCGCGTGAAGCTGGAGGCGAACGGCATTGTGGCCGAACCTGCGGCACGACAGGCGTGTCCACCGGATCGCGTTTTTGCCCTCCTTGATCCATTGCTCAGCCGTGCCGCGCTGATTGTAGAACGCAACCACCCGCTCGGCGGGGCGGCCCAGGTTGGTGACAATGAACCCGACCCGCGGGTACAACTCACCCGGATGCCACTCGACCTTGGCGACGACGCGGCGGGGCTTGTCCCAGGTTCCGGCCTGATAACTGAAGCTGGCATGATACCGGCGCACGTCCTTGGGCGGCCTGCCGACGGGGCGCTTCAGGAGATGAGCGATGCTCTCTTGCAGCACCTTGTTGGCGGGCAGCCGGATGGCGTAGAGCATGCCTTCGGCTTCGAGGTAGTCGTAGATCTCCGGTGAGGCGAAGGCCGCATCGCCGCGGAAGTAGAGGCGGATTGCTCGTTCCTTGTAACGTTCGACCACCGGTACCAGGACATCACGCCATCCGTGGGCGCTGTGCACGTTGCCGGGGCGCAGCGCGCAACGCTCCAGGTCGCCGAACCGGTTGAACACGAACAGCGGGTGATAACAGGTGCAGCCGAAGTGGCCGTTATAGGCCGTGCTCTCCTGCTCACCGAATGTCGGGCTGACGGAGCTGTCCATGTCGAGCACCACGCGCCTCGGCGGATCGTGGTCGTGAACCCGGTCGATCCACATCCCCGACAGGTCCGCAAGGGCCGCGAGGTTCTCGTTGTTCGCCAGCAGCTCGGTCTCGAACCGCCCCATCTGGCTGGTCGATGCCCCGCCGCGCTCGACCGCCTTGCCGCCGACGATCCAGCGCATCGCGGGATCACGCCCGAGCCGGTCGGCGTCGTTGACATCCTCGTAGCCGGCGAGACGCCCATAGACGGACTGGCGAAGGAGACTGACGATGCCGTGCCAGCTGTTCCTGCCCGTGCGGCTATCCGCGAGCACGCCGCCCGCCAGTGCGGTCAGCCCGAGCGCGTCGTCCAGTTCGCGATAAGCGAGCAACCCCGCGTCGGAGGTCACCCGCGATCCGTGGAACTCCAGTTTCAGGCGGCGGTCGAAAAGGGGCCGGAGTGGCCCATGATCCGATTCACCCTCCGGGTTCCGCATCCGAGCTGCCCTCCGACACCCTCAAGCCAGTGATTCTTATAGCAGAATCGTGCCAATCCGGCATCAGGCGAAGCGGTCACTTGAGAAATGCGGCGTTAGTCACCGGTTCGCTTGAGCAGCTGGTGCCCGGGGATCACGTCCTGGCCCGTGTGGACCGTGTTCTCGATCTGGGCTGGCTGCACGAGGAAGTAGCGGACTGCTATTGTCCCGGCAACGGCCGCCCGGGTATCGGACTAGTCTACCTTTGAGTGAGCTTGAACTCGATGCGACGGTTTCGGCGATAAGCTATTTCGTCGCCGCGATCATCGATCGGTTGGAATTCACCAAAGCCGGTCGCAGCTAATCGGGTGGGCGCGACACCTAGGCCCACCAGGAACTCAACAACCGATACCGCGCGGGCGGTTGACAACTCCCAATTCGATGAAAAATGCTCGGTAACGATGGGAACTCGGTCAGTGTGGCCATCAACGCGCAGTATCCAATCGACATCTGCAGGAATAAGCGCCGCTAACTGCTTGATCACGAGGGCGAGTTGGGCGAGTTTCCGCGTTCCGGATTTGCCGATCCGCGCCGAGCCCGACGCAAATAGTATTTCGGACTGAAGCACGAAACGATCGCCTACCACGCGTACATCGCTTTGGTCACCGAGCACGTCCTGCAGACGACCGAAGAACTCTGACCGATACTTTGCGAGTTCCCGCACCCTTCCGGCAAGTGCTGCGTTCAACCGCCGGCCAAGCTCATCGTTATTTTCTTTCTGGGCAGCCTCGCGAATCCGCGCCTGTGCAAGCGCGGCCTTGAATTCCTTAAGGTCGGCGCGGAGCGCCGCAACTTGATTGCTGAGGGTCACAATCTCGGCTTGCCGCCGACCGATCTCGCTGGTGCCTAGGTCAATCGCAGCGTGTGCGGATTTTAGATCGGCATTGAGGGCGGAGCGTTCTCGACGGAGCGCAGACACGGTCTCGGTTAGGGTGTTGCCCTGCCGAGCGAGAGCGTCGCAGACAGCGCGTTCGCTCTCCATCTCAACCGTCAATGCCGCGAGTTGAAGCTGAAGGTCGTTCAATTGTTGTTTGGTCCGTTGCTCGGCGGATTTGAATTCGTTCTCAAGCGTCGTTCGAGCGCTGGTCATTTTATCGCCATAATCCCATTTGGCGGTGCCCCACGCGACCACGGCAGCCGCCGCCCCCGCATTGAGCAGCAGCACTTTGTCGTCGCGGGACAGGCCAGCCTCGTCGGCCGCCGCGACCGGTCCGATGGCGGTGCCGATCCCGAGCAGACTCGCGATAAGAATTTTGGCAAATCTTCGCTTTATGTCGCCGTCGACCATCGATCCTCCCGAGAACCGACACGTGGCATCGACGCCGGATTCCGCGGCAAACCTATAGTGCTCGGCGCGGCATTTCTGGCCATGCCGCGCCAAAGCCGAATGTTCAGCGCCGAGTTATACCAAGGGTGGATAATAATGACCCATTTGATGGCCCGAGGTGGTTTTCCGGGTAGGCGCGCCGCGCCGCGCGATGCGGTGCCATCGGGCAAGCGGCGCAACGCACCCGGAAAGCCACCTCGGGCCACCGAAGGCCGGTCTGCCCAGGGACCAAGGTTCGTCGCTGGCGGCGCAGTTCGCCTTTCTTGGGGCCGCTTGACGTGGGGTCGCACGACGGCGCGCCCCGCTCCTATCCAGCGACAAAAATCGATCGGTCAAATGGGTCGTTATTAACCACCCTTGGTATTAGCCGACATTCCCATATACCATCCAAATTCGTGGAAATCGTACCATTTTCCCAGGCATTCGCCAGGTCTATTTGCCCGGAGCGTGCCGCATGCGCCCGCGCGTGTCGTCCTAGCTATTTTTCGAAATGGTGTAGGACAGGAGCGGATCGCGTTTCCCCCAAATCCGCTCGGCGTTTTTGTAGGCTTGCAAGTGCTTCCCGAAGACGGCACGCCCAACAATATCGCAAGCCGATCCACCTTCAGCGCAGCATTCCCTGGTCCGCCGCCATTTCGTGTTGGTGGCAGGTTGTAGAGCGTGCCGATGTATTGAATGGCCCCGCAAATGACCCAATAGTGGTTGGTCTCCGGCGAACCGCCCTTGGTCGGGCGCGGTCGGCGCGCCTGTCTTTCCTCGGCTTGGCAATGTCGGCCAGCACGTCCGCGACCCATTCCGCGAGCGCGTCGGGAAGCTGCTCCCCATCCCGCAGCAGGTCTTCGGCAATCAGCTTCACCGAGTCCACGCCAACTTGATATTGACGGACTCGGCAATCAGGTCGCGGAGAAAATCGTCACGTCCGCGCTTGGGCAGCACCTTGCGAAAAATGCGGGCGCGGGTCTCCGCTTGCGTCTCCCCAAACTTTTGTTGGTGCTGAGATAGGAAGGCTTGATCCGTGTACGCAACGCGCCTTTGGAATTCGGCCTCATCCACGGAGAACAACCACCTTCGCGTCGTCGCCCGTCACGTACGCGGCCCATTGCTGCATGAGCACGGCCCGCCGTTCGTAAAGGTCCGAGCGGAATACGCGCCTTCGACGCCGCCGACGGTGTGCGCCAGCGCCGCCTCGGCGATCTCGCGGGCTTTGCCGGTGTCGGCGGCCCAATCCCGGAAGGCGGACCGGAATCCGTGAACGGTGGCGCGATCGGAGAGTCCGTTGTCGCGCAAAATTTTCGTTAGTGTCATGTCCGATAACGGCTTGCCGCGCCTGGTTGGGGAGGGGAACAACAGCCGCCGGGTCGTCGCGTAAAGGGCGCGCTTGTTCGAGCACGGCCAACGCCGCATCGGACAACGGAACACGGTGCACGACGCCGCCTTCATGCGCTCCGCCGGGATACGCCACTCGCGGGCGTCCGGGTCAATTTCGGACCACGACGCGCCTCGTGCTTCACCTGAGCGTACGGCCGTAAGTATCAGAAACCGCATGCACAGTTTCGCGGCCAGCCGGCGGACGAACCGTCTATTGTTTCCAGTGCGGCCGGTATCTCAATATAGGGCAAGGCGCGAAAATGTGCCCTAACGCGCCGCATTGCCGGTAACGCGCCGTCGATACCTTCGCCTGCCGCGTTGTGCTCGACAAACTCATGCGCCATCGCCCACTTGAGTACGGTGCGGATACGCTGCCGGACACGCCGAGCGGTCTCCGGCTTGGTAGTCCATATCGGCGTGAGCACAGCCAGCACGTCGCGGCGCGTGATCCGGTCGAGACGCAGGTTGCCGATGACCGGAAAAGCGTAGGTCGCAAAGTACTGAACCATTGGTCGGTGTGCTTGCCGTTTTTCCACCGGGGCAAGTTCGCCGCAAGGACCGTCTCGGCTGCTTCGCGGAAGGTGGGCATTTTCGCCCGGCGCTTTTCGGGCAACGGGTCGCGCCCGTCCGCGACCGCCAGCCGGTGCGCGTCGGCGAGCTGGCGGGCCTTGGCGAGAGTGACGGCCGGATGGCCGCCGAGGCCGGTATCCCGCCGACGCCCGTCGATGACGATCCGCAAAATCCAGCCCTTAGAGCCGCCCTTCGCGATGCGCAGATACAGTCCGCGCCCAGCACCGTGCATGCCCGGTTCGGAGAGTGCTTTTGCCTTCGCTGCCGTGAGCGCCATATCTCTTGCCCCACATTTTGCCCACCACGATAAGCGGGAATTTACGGCATCACGGGGGCACAGGCAACACAATACAGCAACAGAAAATCATGTACCATCAGGTGGTTAGTAGACTCTTACGGGAACATCATGGAAGCTGTACTGGCGGAGGGAGGGGGATTCGAACCCCCGATACGGATGTTAACCGTATAACGGTTTAGCAAACCGCCGCCTTCAGCCGCTCGGCCATCCCTCCGTCAAACAATTGCAGGCACTTAGCAGGATGCCTGCGAGAACGAAACCTGAAATTGGTACCGACTTGGTACCCGAGCACCGTTCACCGCGTCAACGCTGCTTCGATCGCTGCCACCGCCTCGTCGTCCTTGCCGCTGAACCAGTGGGTATAGGTCCGCAAGGTCAACGCGGCGCTGCCGTGCCCGATGCGGCGGCTCACCGCTAGCACGTCGAGGCCGCCGGCGATGAGCGCGCTGACGTGGCTATGGCGCAGTCCGTGGAACGGCACCTTCGGCAGCTTGTGTGAGGCCACGAGGCGCGCCCAATCCCGGGACAGCTTGTCGGGACAGAGCGTCGAGCCGTCGACGTGGGTGAACACGAGCGCATCGTCAGGCTGCTTGCCGAGACCGAGGGCCATCCGCAGCTCAAGCTGCGTCTTGCGGTGCGCCCGCAGAGCCTCCACCACGGTTGGCGGCAGTGCCACGGTGCGCCTGCCGTGCCGCGACTTCGGCGCCTTGAAGCGCAGACCCTCGCGGGTCTCCTCCAGCTATCGCTCGACTCTGAGACTGGCACCGGCAAGGTCTACGGCGCTCCATGCCAGGGCACACAACTCGCCACGCCGCAGTCCGGTGCCGAGGGCAGTCACCACGATCGGGTGGATCGAGTGGCCATCGAGCTTCGTCAGCACGCCGCCGATCTGTTCCGCGGTCAGGCTGGCGATCTCCTTCTCCTCCACCTTGGGCGGCTTGATGAAGCTGGCGACATTGCGGAAGACGAGCTGTCCCTGTGCCGCCCGGGCGAGCGTTGTATGCAACACCCCGTGTGCATGACCCACCGTGCGGGCGCTGAGAGGCCGGCCGTTCTTGCCGCCCGAGGCCAACAACGTCGCGTGCCACGTCTGAACATGAGCAGGTGTGAGCTTCTGCAGAGCGACGTCGCTGCTCAGCCAACTGGCGATATCTCTCGATCGTCTTCGGTGACAGCCCGGCCGGCGCCCCCAACTATGACCGGACGTAGGTCTCCACCGTGACGGTCGCGCGCTCCACGTGGTCGCCCGTGTTGATCTGGTGCAGCAGCTCGATCCGGCGCGCGTGGGCGCGCTTCTTGACGGCCGTGCGGGCCTCGCCAGGCTGGCCCCTGACGGTTTCGAGATGAAAGCGACGCTTGCCCGTGGCCGGGTCGCGGCCGAGCTCAATCTTGACGCGGTAGCTTCGCTCGCCGCGCTGCGTGATACCCTTGGTCATTCGATCTCTCCTTTCCTTTTCTCGTAAGTAGATGCGTCACTGCAACGCCGGCTGCAGTATTGGGCCGTCTCCCGCTTGCCCGTACCGGCCCCGTAGTAGAAATACTCGTGGCAACTAGGGCGCTTGCAGAACTTGTACTTGGCCCCGCCCTGCCAATCCGTGAGGAGCTGGGCCACGATGAAGCCGAACAGGTGGCGTGGCCGAAACTCTATTTGGGGCCAACCGTTTTTGTGTTCGCTGGCCACCAAATCAAATTGGGCGACGCGAGGATGCTCCTGCATCCACTTCTCGGCACCGTTCCAATCATCACGTTCCTTCGCAGCCAGCAGCCTCTTCAGCTCGCGCCGTGCGCTCAGGAAATTGCGCACGGTCTCACGTCCGCCGCGCGTCAATAGCAACCCGTAGGCGTTCACAAACTTATCTGGCTGCTCATTGACCAGCCGCTTGTACAGAACAGAGAAGTTGTGGGCGCCCACCTCCGTGACCGCCCCTTCCCGCACGAACTCCCAATAAGCAGTCGTGCTTTCGGCGAGCGTTGCACCTGAACCAGCCGGTCTCTTTACGCGGCTGTAGGTGCCAACGGGCCAGTTGAGAGTAAGTTCAGCCATTCCGGCGTAACTCCTGATTACGGCATAAATCACAGAATACGCCGTGGACGCCGGTAGCGTCAACGGCTAACAGGTGCCGGAAGGGAAAGGAGGTGCGACGATGTTCGATCCCAACACCGGCGTCCGTGTCGCCTACTCGATTCACGAGACGGCGAACAGTCTGAAGAAGGGCATCAACCAGACGTATGAGGCCGTTCACAAAGGCGAGATCCCGAGCGTGAAGATCGGGGCGCGCTACTACGTGCCGGCTTGGTTCATCCGCCAACTCAGGGATGGGCCGCAAGGACGAAACGGTGACGGCGATGAGGCAGCTTAAACGACGAAGCCCGGCCATTCGGGGTGGCCGAGCTCGCCGGATCACTGGCGACTCTGTCGAGAACGTCAAAAAACGCGGCGCAGAGTACGAGGCCGCCTAGCCCCATCAAACCCAAGACCGATCCCCGGCAGCCGGGGTTGAGGCCGTACGTCAAATGGAGGTGTGATCGAAGACAATGATAATCAACGGAACCGCCGCCCCGGATGTGGGGAGCGGCGCTTCGCTGAATAGCTGCTTGGACGGCAGACCTTTCGGCGAGGACCTAGATACCCCGCCCGTCGAACCCTGTCCACCCTTCGTCACCGTCGGCGAAGCCGCCGAATGGCGCGTCGGCAGATTGATGCGTCGGTTCCGTCTGCCACGGCCTGTCGCTCGCGTCGTTTCCGTCGAGCATGGAGCTGGTGGCTGAGCTGTGTCGCCGCTGGGATGTTCCCGACGACGCCGTTGACGACCTGCTCATCGAATACGCGCGCCTGACGCCCGAACTGATCCAGGCCGTTGGCGGCACCGACTTCCCGCCTTTGCCGATGCGGAGGGTGGCATGAACCAAGTCTGCGGCGACATCATGCTGTCGCTGCATGAGGTGCAGCGATGACGGCCCGTCTGGAGCGCACGACCCTGCGCACGTCGCGGCTGCTCGACTTCTGTTCTGAGAAAGAGCTGATCGCGCAGACCGGCCACCCGCCGGACCAGTGGCCCTTGGTGCTGGTCAAGGAGCTGGCCGACAACGCCCTGGACGCCTGTGAGGAGGCGGGCGTCGCCCCGGTGATCGACATCCAGGTCGATGGCGACGGGATCACCGTCTCGGACAACGGGCCTGGCATCCCGGCGGAGACGATCGCCGGCGTCCTCGACTTCACGAACAGGGTCAGCTCCCGCGAGGCCTATGTCGCACCGGATCGTGGCGCCCAGGGCAACGCCCTCAAGACGCTGATCGCCATGCCGTTCGTGCTGAACGAACACGCCCATGGGCGTGTAGCCGTGATCGCCGGCGGTGTCCGTCACCGCATCGATTTCGCCGTCGACGCCATCCGGCAAGAGCCGGTCATCACGCATGACCCGGAGCCGGTCGAGACGAAAAACGGCACTGAATTTCAGGTCCGATGGCCCGATTCAGCTTGCTCAATCCTCGATGACGCGAAGGCCCGGTTTTTACAAATTGCCGACGACTACACCTGGCTGAACCCGCATCTGCACCTGACGATCGACTGGCACGGTGAGCGAACCGTCATCGAGCCGACGGACCCAGCCTGGTCGAAGTGGAAGCCGTCAGATCCGACCTCGCCACACTGGTATGGGCCTGAACACTTGCAACGGCTCGTGTCCGGCTACATCGCCCACGATCAGGACAATGGCCGTGAGAGGACCGTGCGCGAGCTCGTCGCCGAGTTCCGCGGTCTGACGGCCAGCGCCAAGCAGAAGGCGGTGCTCGACGCCACGGGCCTTCACCGTCAGCCGCTGTCGGCGCTGGCCCCGAACAACCAGCTCGACACGGCCAAGATCGTCGACCTGCTGGACGCGATGAAGGTCAACTCGAAGCCGGTCAAGCCGGCGGCCCTGGGCGTTATCGGCAAGGACCACTTCCGGCGCCGGTTCGAGATCATCGACTGCGAGATGGAGAGCTTCGAGTACCGCAAGGTTACCGACACCTCCGATGGTGTTCCCTGGGTCGTCGAGACGGCGTTCGGCTGGGTCCCGGAGGCCGAAGAGCGCCGCATCGTCACCGGCGTCAACTGGTCGCCGGGCATCGTCAATCCGTTCCGGCATCTGAAGCTCGGTGCCAGCCTCGATACCTACCTGAGCCGGCAGCGTGTCGACGACGACGAGCCGGTCATCATCGTCATGCACATGGCCTGTCCTCGCGTCGAGTACCTGGACCGCGGCAAGTCGAGCGTGGTGCTCCAGTCATGAAAAGCGACGCCATCATCGGCGCCCTGGAGGGCGTCACGAAGAAATGGGCCAAGCAGCGCAAGCGCGAAGAGCGCGAGGCCTCGGCCCGCACCAATCGGCGCTATGTCCTGACGCGCCGGCACAGCATTTCTATGAAGATGGCCGCATGGGAGGTGATGGAGCTGGCCTACCTGAAGGCCAGCTCCGGCGGATCGCTACCTGCCCATGCCCGGCAGATCATGTACGCCGCCCGAGCCAAGATCCAACAGCTCGCGACCAAACCGCTGGGCAAGGGTTTCGATCAGTATTTCACGCAGACGCTCCTGCCCGACTACATCTCGAAAACGGGCGTAACCTGGAACGTCGTCTTCGATGCGCGCGGTCATTTCTACGAGCCGCACACCGACAAGGAAGTGCCGCTCGGCACCCTGGAGGTCCGCGACTATCTCCGGCAGGTAGCCGGCCACGTCATTGGCGATCTGGACTTCAGTGTTTGGGAGGATCGCTACCCCACCGTAGGGCCGGCCAACCGCTACGGAGCCATCCTGTTCATCGAGAACGAAGGCTTCATGCCGCTCTTCCGGCAGGTGAAGCTGGCCGAGCGGTACGACCTGGCCATCATGTCGACGAAGGGCATGAGCGTCGTGGCCGCGCGGAGCCTAGTCGACTCCATCTGCGCCAGGCACATCCCGTTACTGGTCCTGCACGACTTCGACAAGGCCGGGTTCAGCATCGTCGGTACGCTCAAGCGCGACACCAGGCGCTATCAGTTCGCCCATGATGACATCAAGGTGACCGATCTCGGTATGCGCCTGGGGGACATCGACGGCCTGGAGACCGAGAGCGTCTACATCGAGTCGCCCAATGCCGCCCGCGCCAACCTGCGTGAGAAAGGCGCCACCGATGACGAGATCGACTTCCTCCTCAATGAGCGCGTCGAGCTGAACGCATTCGCCAGTGACGAGCTGGTCGCCTGGATCGAGGGCAAGCTCGAAGAGCAGGGCCTCGAGAAGGTCATCCCCGGCAACGAGCACCTGACCGCCGCATACCGCCGCGCCGTCGAACAGACGTTCGTGCAGGAGCGCATCAACGAGGTTGTCGAGGAGGCCCACAAGCTGGGCATCGAAGCCAAGGTGCCGACGGCTCTACCGGCGACGGTCGAGCGCTGCATGAAGGAAGCCCCAGCCACGACGTGGGGACGCCATCGTGCGTGAGATTGCCGAAGGTGACGCTGGGGACGGGCAATGAACGCCCGCGCCCTCGTGAAGGCCCTCGGCGGCCATTGGTGCGGCTCGTATGGGATGGCGCATTGCCCGAGCCACGACGACCCAGAGCCGAGTTTGAAGATCCGTGACGACGGGCGAAAATCGGATCGCATCGACGTACACTGCTTCGGCGGCTGCGATTGGCGAACCGTCAAGGATGCGTTGCGGCGGCGGAGCCTGATCGACGGCAACGGCCAGTCTGGCACCGAGCGCGAACCGTCCACGGTCGAAGTGATCGACAGGAAGGCCGAGCGCAACCGCGAGATCGCCTTGGCGACATGGCGGGAATGCCGTCCGGCGGCAGGCACCGTCGTCGAGGCCTACTTGCAGGCGCGGGCCATCACGATCCCGATCCCACCGTCGCTGCGGCATCACGCCACCCTCAGACACACACGCACCGGCCTGCTGATCCCGGCCATGGTGGCAGGCGTGCAGGACGCGGCCGGCGACGTCGTCGCAATCCATCGCACGTATCTGCGGCGCGACGGCAAGGACAAGGCGCCGGTTAGCCCGGACAAGATGGCCCTCGCCCCGATTGCCGGCTGTGCTGTGCGGCTCGGGCCTGCGCAGGAAGAACTCGGGTTCAGCGAGGGTATCGAGACCGGCTTGAGCTGCATGCAGCTCTACGACGGCTCGGTGTTGGCGACCTGTGGCCCGCACGGCGACAAGATCCAGCTACCCGATGTCGTGCAGCGCGTCGTCGTCTACCGCGATGTCGGCAACCCTGGCCGCGCCATCGCCGAGCGCTTGGCGGCTTCATTCCACAAGCAAGGCCGCAAGGTGACGATCGTGACGCCGACCATCGGCGCCGACTTCAACGACGTGTTGCGAGCCACCCGAAGCGAGGCGGCGCAATGACGCACGAGCACGCAACCGACGAAACGTGGGTGCCGCCGGAAGACGGAGCGGACGACATCGCCAAGTTGGCCGCGCTGGACCCCATGGAATACGACAAGGTGCGGAAGGACGAGGCCACACGGCTGAATGTCCGTCCGTCGACCCTTGATACTGCAGTAAAGAAGCTACGTCGCGACAATGGCGCCGACGCACGCCCGTCTGGTGGGCGCGCCCTCAATTTGCCGACGCCGGAGCCATGGCCCGAGCCCGTCGACGGCGCCGCACTTCTCGATGGGCTCACGGCGGTGATCAGCAAGTACGTGGCGCTGCCATCGGGGTGCGCGGAAGCGATGGGTCTGTGGATCGTCCATGCCCACGCGTTCGATTGCTTTCAGATTTCGCCGCGCCTGGCGCTCACCAGTCCGCAAAAACGGTGCGGCAAGACGACAGGCCTGGGGACGCTGTACCACCTCGTCAACAAACCCCTCATGGCGGCCAGCATTACGCCATCGGCGGTGTTCAGGACGATCGAGGCCGCGAGGCCGTGCCTCATCATCGACGAGGCCGACACGTTCCTGAAAGACAATGACGAGCTGCGCGGCGTGCTGAACAGCGGGCACGGCCGTATTTCCGCGTCCGTCATCCGCACGGTTGGCGACGATCACGAGCCCCGGCAGTTCAGCGTGAGTCGGACCCGATTTCCTTGGACACAGAATTGGCTTAATCGAAGTGCCCAAGGAGGACCGGAACATGACCGATAATTTTGAGAAGAAAGTTGCTGTTGATGGGCCTGTGGTAAATGCGGGCGAGCTTGGCTCGTCCACGTTTTCCCCAGGCCAGGCTTTGCCGGCAGGCCCGCTGGGACTTGGCCAGCGATGGACGGTGGCGCGCAAGCGTGAGGTCGTTCTGCGGCTTTTGCGTGACGAGCCGGTGCAACTTCTGTCGCGCCAGTTGGGCGTAGAGATCTTCCGGCTCGAGCAGTGGCGTGAGAAAGCGATCGGCGGGATCGACGCCTCGCTCAAGCAACGCAAGGGCGATCCGGTGCAGGCGGAACTGGATAGCGCCATGAAGCGGATCGGAGAGTTGACCATGCAGGTGGAACTGCTGGAGGCCAAGACGGAGACCTTCGGCCCTTTGGGGCGGCGGAGGTCGTGGCGATGAGTGCCGCCACCTCGCCCGGCACGGGTCTGGCCTACGGCCTGCGGCGGGTCTGCGCCGCCTGGGGCATGGCCCGCTCCTCGTTCTACGCCATGACCTCCGGCCAGCACGCCGAGCAGCCGCCGGCAAAGCGTCGGGGACCGAAGCCCGCGATCTCGGACCAGGCGCTGCTGGTGGCGATCGAAGCCGACCTGGAGGCATCGCCCTGGGAGGGCGAGGGCTACCGCAAGGTCTGGGCTCGGCTTCGGGTCTGTCGCGACATCCGGGTTGCCCGCAAGCGGGTGCTCCGCCTGATGCGCGAGAACAATCTGCTCTCGCCCCATCGCTGCCGCCGCCGTGGCGGCAATCCCCATGACGGTGAGATCATCACTCATGCCCCGAACCTCATGTGGGGCACCGATGGCGTTCGGGTGTTCACGGTGGACGACGGCTGGGGCTGGATCTTCACCGCCGTCGAGCATTGGAACGCCGAGTGTGTCGGCTGGCATGTCTGCAAGCGCGGCGACCGCTTCGCCGCCCTGCAGCCGATCTCCATGGGGCTTGCCGGGCTGTATGGCTCGACCGCGGCCGGCGCGGCTCGGGGGCTGGCCTTGCGGATGGATCACGGCTCCCAGTATCTGTCGGACCACTTCACCAACCAGATCAAGTTCTGGGGCATCCAGCCGTCCTACGCCTTCGTCGCCGAGCCCCAGACCAACGGCGTCGCCGAGCGGTTCAATCGCACGCTGAAGGAACAGATCATCCATGGTCGCATCTACCGCAACATCGCGGAGCTGCGGGACGCCGTCCGCGACTTCGTCGAACTCTACAATGCCCAGTGGATCGTCGAAAAGAACGGCTACCTGAGCCCCGCTCAAGCTCGTCAGGCGTGGCACGCCGCGATCTCAATCAGGCCCGCCGCGTGAGACAAACTTGTGTCCAAGGAACCGGGTGCGCTACACACCAATCTCCCAGCAACCAAGTCCGGCGTTAGAGCATCACCAGCTTGCGGTGTTCGTAGCGGCAGGCCTCGTTGGCGCAGCGGTAGACGCGTTCCTGCCCGCCAAGCCTCGAGATGCACGTGCGGGCGGATGTCGCGCAGCAGTACTCGGCTGCCGCACTCCGGGCACGGCTCATCGTCGACCTTTTTCGCTACGACGGAGATGCCGAGCTTGGCCTCGAGAGCGGTAAAGCGCCGCTCCAGGGCCTCGAGGCGCTTGATCAGCCCCGACCACAGCGGCGAGCCCGAGAGCGCCTCGATCAGAAGGCGCGCCGGCCCGACGGGCGGCGAGTTGCCAACGCCGAGGAGGAGGAAAGATGACACCCGATGCAGAAGCGGGTCCCGGCGCCGGCCCCGGCGGAGACTACATGGACGACCTTATTGGGTCACTAACGGCGGCCGAGCGGCACGGTTTGCCGTCGAGCGGGCGCCGGCATCGGGCCCGCGGGCCTGTTCCGTGGCGTTAGCGGCCTCAGCTTAACCTCTGGTTAGTCCCAGGCCCTTGGTTTCTGCGGCAGCCGCCGCCTATCGGAGCGCAGCCCGCGCCCGCAGCCGCGCTCGTTGTCCAGTTACGGAGAGTCGCGCCGGCCCCTGGCCGGCCCGGCCACGAACAAAGCTGGAGGGTGAGCGGACGCACCGGTGGCGGAAACCGACATCGCGGTCGCAAGGTCCGGTGTTGGGGGCAGAACCGACGTCCTTGGCGCACCACCGAAATGACGCGCCTAGCCGCCAGCACCGGACCTTTCGGCGGCGACAATCCATACCGGGCTCAAGTCGAATAGCTCTGCGCGGGGCGCCACATCGGAACCATCAACGTGAGCATCACTGCGCCGACGAGTGCGGCAGCATATATCCCTCCAATCGTCAAACCGAGCGTCTCGGGTGCCATCGTCTTGAACCTTGCAAAAACGCCGAGCGCGAGCGCGCTGAGCCAGCAGGCGCCCGACACCGAACCAACCACGGACAGCCGCAGTCGCCAGCTTAACGGCAGTTCGCTGAAGCGCCGGCCGATACTGCGTGCGAACAGCGGGAGCGCCACGGTTCCGATCAGGGCGGCGTTGATTGTCAGCATCGTGACCACCGCGAGCTTCGTCAGAAGCTTCGGGGTGATTGCGGCCGGGTCGAACCCGGTGCGGGCGTGGAGAAGAAAGAGCCCGCTGGTCCACAAGAAAACCAGGGCCAGGGTCACATAGCCATGGATCCGCCGCAGAGACACGAGGTACTCCTCGCCAAGCGGGCGGGACAGGATATTCAGGAAGCTGGAATCAGCGTAGAGACCCAACCCCAAGCCCAGTGCAAGTCCTACGAAATGTCCGAAACGCGCCGCATCGTGAAGAATTTGTGCATCCATTGGTCGTTCTTCTCCCACCTTGCCGGCCAGCTTGATTGCTTCGACCGTCGCGGCTGCCGAACGCAAATTCTGTGCTAACAAGGTGAGTGGGTGACTTGTCGCGGAAATCTGCGAATGGCCTATTCGAAGGAGCATCGAATTTGGGGCATCCGCCCCAATAGGCTGGCACAAATGCCCCAAAACTCGGACGTTTTTACTTGCCGAGTTCATCCGGAAGAGAACGAACACATACGTTTTATTGAGTAACTAGGAGAACGGGATACATGTGCAACACAAACGTTCGGCAGGATTCTCATACTTACTTTGGAAACACTTCTGGTCAATCGACAGTGGTGGCAACACATCGCCGTCTTCCCACAACCAGCAGGTCAGGGATCGGCTCATGACGGTCCTGCACCAGAACGCCCAGGCGCCGAACGAGGTGGCGGCAGTCGCCACGGCACTCACCCAGCTGATGAAGGCCGAGGACATGATCCTGAAGGCGGCGGGCTACTACGACGTGTTCAGCGTGAAGGGGGCCAACGAACGCACGGACGGCGGGGGCAGGGCGGAGGAGTTCCGTCGGGGACTGATCGAGGCGTTCGAGGGCGACGGGCGTGGATCAAGGGGAGTCGGAGTTGAAGGACGATGCCCGGGCGGGTCGGACAAGGTGGCTGCGCCCTGGGGAACTGACGGTCAGGACAACGGCCAGAGGCTCGGAAGCAGCAACGACAGTCCGGTCCTTCAGCGGCCGAGGAGAGTTGCAACGAGTTGCAGCTCGCCGACGCCGGGAGCAGGTCCGCGCGAACGACGTGCTCGAACCTCGGTGGGAGTTATTGAGGGGTTCAGCCGCCCCGCAAAGTTGGCCGGCGAGTCCATGGCGCTGACGGCCGATGGTCCGAAGACGGGGGCAAACCGGACGTTCCAAGCCGCGCTCGAAAACGACGCGATTAGCCATTAGCCGACATTCGGCAGGCTGCGGAAAGGATCGTCATCGAACGCGCGCGGCAGCGCTATAACATCATCAGGCCAGACAGTGCGCTCGGTCGCTGGCCACCACCGCCGGCGGGCCGGTCAGCGTTGCAACAAACGCCACGAGCAGTGCCACCATGACGAATGCAGGCTTGCCCCAACTCATGATTGCACTCCCTTGGCGCGGAGGAACCGCTACTCCTTACTCGGCCCCCACTCCCGCGCCAGTCTCTGCGCCTCGGCGATCTGGGCGGGGGTCATCTGCTTGGCGACGATGTCGCGGTTATTGTTGGCCGTTTCGATTCCGTGAGCCGCCGCCAGGCTGTACCACTTGTGGGCCTGAACATAGTCCGGCACCATCCCCTCGCCGTTGTGGTACATGACGCCCACGTTGTACTGGGCGCCGGCATGGCGTTGTTCCGCGGCGCGCCAGTACCACACAAAGGCCGTTGCATAGTCCTGCGGCACGCCTCGGCCGCGGTAGTACATGAAGCCAAGGTTGTTCTGGGCCATAGCCAACCCCTGTTCAACGGCCCCGCGATACCAGACGACGGCCCGGCCATCGTTCCGCTCCACGCCCTGGCCGTTAGCGTACATGACGGCGATGTTGAACTGAGGTAAGGCGAACCCCTGCTCTGCGGCCAGATGGAACAACCTAGCGGCCTGGGCAAGGTCCTGCGACACGCCGACGCCGTCGCGGTAGATGACGCCGAGGTTGTACTGGGCGCTGGCGTGCCCATGTTCGGCCAACGGCCACCACTCCTGCAGCGCAGCCGGATAGTTGCCCCGCTCGTAGGCAGCGACCCCGGCGACGAAGTCCTGCCCCAACGCAGGCATTGCCAGCCCGACGACGAACGCGGCTATGACGAGAAGTCGCTTCACCTAAGCGTGCCCCCCATATGAGGCCCCTAGTACCGGGAATCACAAATCGCGATGACGTGGTTTGAGCCTCTTCTGATGGATGTTGGTGCTGACCCAACGGAAAGGCTTGGCGGTCTTGTTGTGGGCGTGGATGAAGGCATCGATGGCGTCCCTGAGTTGTCGGGGCGAAGTGAAGCTGGCGCCGTGCAGGGCGGCGCGGCTGAGGATCGAGAACCAGATCTCGATCTGGTTGAGCCAGCTGGCGTAGTTGGGCGTGAAGTGGAAGTGGACATGGGGATGCGCCTTGAGCCAGCGGTCGCGCTTGGGCTTGTGGGTGTTCAGGTTGTCGAGAACGACATGGATCTCGCGGTCGGGATAGGCGGCCACCACGCGGTTCATGAAGTCGAGGAACTCACGGCGGCGCCGCCGTTCGTAGTGTCCGGCCTGAACCTCGCCGCTGGCGACGTTGAGAGCGGCAAACAGCGTCGTCGTGCCGTGTCGCTTATAGGTGTGGCCATGGCCGATCAGGGCGCGCCCGTTCGGCAGCTTCAGATAGCCCTGGGCGCGCTCCAGCGCCTGGATGTGCGGCTTCTCGTCGACCGCCAGCACGATGGCGTCCTCCGGCGGGTGCAAGTAGAGGCCGACGATCTCGGCCGCCTTGGGGACGAACTCGGGATCGTTGCTCTGGCACCAGGATTTACGGCCGGCCAGGTCGATCTTTTGCCGGCGCAGGAAGCGCCAGATGTACTGGTCCGACACATCGCCCAGCGCCCGGGCCAGCAGTGGCGCCGTCCAGCGAGCGAAGCCGGCGGGCGGCGGCTCGTCCAACTGCGCCAGGATGCGCCGGCCCGTCTCGGCCGTGTAGATCGGCGTCGCCCCCGGCCGCGCTCGATCCGACAGCCCGGCCAGCCGTTCCGCCGCGAAGCGCGTGCGCCAGCGGCTGACCCGCCCCGGCCAGGTGCCAAGCGCCGCCGCAATGGAGCGCGTCGAGCGGCCGTCCGCCGCCAACAACACCATGCGGGCGCGCTCGCTCACGCCCTGTTCCGTCTTCGGAGATCGGACCATGCTCTCAAGCACCGCCCGCTCCTCCTCCGTCAATATGATCGGAGTCGCGTCCTGGATGTTCATCCATCCTTTGAATCACGACTCCGCCGCCAGCGATAGCCGGTACTAGATCTAGTGCGAGGCGCGAATTCGCGGGCGTGCGTCGTGATCTCTGCCTCTCTGATGATTGACGATGAGCGCGCTACCGGTACTGCGCCTCGAACCGCTCGCCCCAGAGGCACAGGTCTGGACCCGGATGGGCTGCCGCCGTCAGTTGCCATGTACCGCCGAGGCGTGTTCCTCCAGGCTGTGTCATCGCCGTTCACTCGATCCGCGGCAGGTCATGGGCTCACCGCCTCACAATCAACACAAGTGATAGAGTCAATAGAACGGTTGTGCAATACCCGGACCAAATAGACGTGCTTCAGAAGTCGCGTCAGAGAAACACTTTTTTCGACGCAAGATGGGAGGCGAGGCGGCGACAGCGGGTCAGTCAACCCGCAACAGGGGTGATATGGCCCATTGCGGGCGGGATCGACTGTCAGCGAAGAACGCCTCGTCCCTGAAGCGCGCACGCTCATAGGGTTGTACCTAAAAGCCGCCGCCGCGCCGCGAGGCCCACAGCGAAGGGAGCGTACCCCCTTACTCGGCCCCACTCTCGCGCCAGTCGCTGCACCTCGGCAATCTGGCCGGCGAACGAGGGCGCCAAATCAATTCACCCCACCATCTTTGAGTGACCGGTGGAGTTCACGGATAGTCCTCCGGCACCAACTTCCCGTAAGGCAACATGGGCCATCACCGGCCTCCGAAGGGCGGGCCTCTCCCGGTGCGCGCCGAGATGGGCGACTGTGGCCCAGATGGGCCCGAGCATGGAGAAGCACCATCACGAGGTCGCGCCCCTGGGCAAGCTCAGCCAGTACCGGAGCCCCGTTTTGCAGCACCCCGTTTGGGTGACGCACAGTTCTGTTGTTACGTGCACAGTTTTGTTGTTGTGGGTCGTGTTGCGTCTGTTGGGGTCGTTTGTGCCTGTCTATGGAGGCTGCTCTTTTTATAGTTCGGCCTTAGAGGAAGAGGAAGAGGAAGAGGAAGAGGAAGAGGAAGAGGAAGAGGAAGAGGAAGAGGAAGAGGAAGAGGAAGAGGAAGAGGAAGAGGAAGAGGAAGAGGAAGAGGAAGAAACCACAAGATTGCTTGCGAGGGAGGATGCGATGGTTCGTTGGATCGTCGAGTCAAGCCTGAAACTGCGTTTCGTCGTCGTCACGCTTACGGCTGCGGTCGTATTTTTCGGCGCTGGGCAGCTACGTGAAATGCCGGTCGACATTCTTCCCGAGTTCGCTCCGCCCCTTGTCGAGATACAAACCGAAGCGCTTGGCCTCTCCACTGCGGAGGTCGAGGCCTTGATCACCAATCCGATGGAAGAGTTCCTCGCAGGCATACCGTGGCTTGAGACCATGCGGTCGAAGTCGGTCACCGGTCTGTCTTCCATCGTCTTGGTCTTCCAGCCTGGCACAGACTTCAAGCGCGCCCGGCAATTTGTGCAGGAACGCCTCAACAATGCCGGCGTACTACCGAACGTGTCGAAACCGCCGACGATGCTGCAGCCGCTGTCGTCGACCAGCCGGATTGTGAATATCGGCCTGTCATCGGACGAGCTGTCCGTAATCGAGATGTCGGTTCTGGCGCGATGGAAGATCCGGCCGCGTCTGATGGGCGTGCCCGGCGTTGCCAACGTCGCGATTTGGGGCCAGCGCAAGCGCCAGCTCCAGGTGCAGGTCGACCCGGAGCGGCTGCGCGCCTACGGCGTGTCGACTCAACAGATCCTCAAGGCCACCGGCGACGCGCTGTGGTGGTCTCCACTGACTTTTCTGAAAGCGTCTTCGCCCGGCAGCGGCGGCTGGATCGACATCCCCAATCAGCGGCTCGAAGTCAGGCATGTCCTACCCATTTCGACGCCGGAAGACCTCGCAAAGGTGACGTTCAAGGCCGACGATGGCAGGACCCTGAGCCTGGGTGACGTGGCCGATGTCGTGGAAGGGCACCCGGCGCTCATCGGCGATGCGATCGTCGACGACAACGCCAGCCTGCTCTTGGTCGTGGAGAAGTTCCCATGGGCCAACGCGCTTGAGGTAACGGAGGGCGTGGAAGAAGAGCTGGCGACGATGCGGCCCGGCCTGCCGGGGCTGAAGCTCGACACCAATATCTTTCGGCCGGCTTCGTTTACCGAGGCGGCCATGGCGAATGTCGCAATGGCGGCAATCATCGGTGGCGTGCTGCTGATCCTCGGGCTGCTCGCCTTTCTGTACAGTTGGCGTGTCGCGCTGATCAGCGTCGTGGCGGTTCCAGTGTCGTTGGTCGCAGCAGGGCTCGTGCTCTTCGCGACGGGAACGACGTTCAACGCGATGATTCTGGCCGGATTCGTCGTGGCCCTCGGAGCGATCGTCGACGACGCGATTATCTGGGTAGAGCACGTCGCGTGGCGTCTGCGCGAGCATCGCCAGGCGGACAGCGACAAATCGACCTCGGTCATCATTGTCGAGGCAACGCTTGAAGTTCGCAGCGCCGTTATCTTCGCGACGTTGATCATGATCTTGGCGGTCGTGCCGGTGTTCGCCCTGGCGGGCGCGACCGGCGCGTTCTTCAAGCCGCTCACCCTGTCGTATGCATTGGCGTTGCTCGCCTCGATCGTGGTGGCGTTGACCGTCACGCCCGCCCTGAGCCTAATTCTGCTGCCCAAAGGGTCGCTTGAGCGCCGCGACGAGGCACCGCTGATCCGTTGGCTGAAGGGTGGCTACGCGGCCGTGCTATCCGGGACGGTGCGGCGGCCGGCTGTACCCTTCGCCGTCTTTGGCATCATCGTCGTTGCCGGCGTCGCGGTCTTGCCGTCGCTGAACCCGTCGCTGGTGCCGGCGTTCAAGGAGCGAGACTTTCTGATCGAATGGGAAAGCGTTCCCGGCACGTCGCTGCCGGAAATGAACCGGATCACGATTCAGGCGGCGCGTGAGCTGCGTGCGTTGCCTGGCATCAACAACGTCGGCGCGCATATGGGCCGGGCCCTCGCGGCGGACGAAATCGTCAGCATCAACTCTGGCGAACTGTGGGTCAGCCTCGACCCCGGGCCCGACTACGACGCGACGCTGGCCGTCATTCAGGAAACCATCGATGGCTACCCAGGGCTCGACAGCGACGTGCTTACCTATACCGAGCAACGGATCAGAGACGTGCTGACCGAAACCAGCGAGCCGATCGTCGTGCGCGTGTTGGGTCCGGAGCTGCCGGTCCTGCGCGGCAAGGCGGAGGAAGTGCGCCAGGCGCTGGCGAAGATAGACGGCATCGTCGATCTGGAAGTGGAACTACGAACCGAGAAGCCACAGGTCGAAGTCGAGGTCGACCTCATTGCGGCACAACGCCATGGCATCAAGCCGGGCGACGTCCGACGCGGCGCGTCCATGTTGCTGGCCGGCCTTGAAGTCGGCAACCTGTTCGAGGAGCAGAAGGTCTTCGAGGTGGTGCTGTGGGGGGTGCCGGAGACACGCCGCAGCCTGACCAGCCTGCGCGAGCTGCTCATCGAGACGCCAAGCGGCGGTCACGTGCGCCTCGAGGACGTCGCCGATGTGCGCGTGGCACCAGCACCGAATCTCATTGAACGTGAGGGCGCGTCCCGCTTCATCGATGTCAGCGCCGGCGTGAGCGGTCGCAGCATCGGCGCCGTGGTGCGCGACGTTGAACGCAGCCTCCAGGCGATCGACTTCCCGCTCGAGTACCACCCCGAGCTGCTGGGTGAGTTTGCCGAGCAAGAGGCCGCCCGAACCCGCGTGATCGTATTCGCGATTGCCGCTGCGATCGCCGCCTTCCTCCTTCTGCAGGCCGCGTTCGGCAGCTGGAGTCTGGCGTTGGTCGCTTTCATCGCCTTCCTTTCCGCCCTGGCGGGCGGGACGCTAGCGACGTTGGCGGGCGGCGGTGTTGTGTCACTCGGCTCGCTGGTCGGTTTCGTCGCCGTGTTGGGCATCGCCGCCCGCAACGGCATTTTGCTGATCAGCCCCTATCGCCATCTCGAGCGGCATGAAGGCGAGGCCTTTGGTCCCGAGCTCATTCAGCGCGGCTCGCAGGATCGGTTTGGCCCGATATTGATCACGGCGGTCGCAATGGCACTGGCGATCGTGCCGATTCTGGTTCTGGGCGACATCCCGGGTCTGGAGATCGCGCGTCCAATGGCCATCGTCATTCTCGGCGGTCTCGCGACATCGACGCTGCTCAACCTGTTTGTTGTGCCAAGCATCTACCTGCGTTTAGGGCGGAATCGGGAAGCCACGTTGCGCCTCGAGACCGCGTAGAGGGGGCCACGCCGCCTCGGGAGGAAGCAAGAATGCAGATCAGAAATCGCTCAGTTTTTGTAGCCGCCGTTGCCGGCCTGACGCTTGCCGCGTGCGGCCAGCAGTCGAGCACGTCCAGCACCGTCGAGCCCGCAGTGGTGGAGAAGCTGGACAACGGTCTCAGCCGCCTCATTCTGTCCGAACGGGCGGTCGAGCGGCTCGACATCCAGGTCACGGCGGTTCGCGAGGAACCGGTCGTACGCACCCGCAAGGTTGGCGGCGAGGTTGGCGCGGTGCCTACCGAGTCGACGATGGTTCTGGCGCCCGGCGCCGGCATCATTGCCGTGGCATTCGATAACGGCACGGCTCTGGCGCCGGGGAAGCATCTTGCGGCCGGCGACCCCGTGCTTGAGCTCACGACCTTCTCAGTGTCAGGTCAGGGAGGGAGGCAGTTCAGTCTGATGGCGCCGCGTGATGCGGCCCTGCTTCGCCTGCTCGTCGAGCCCGGCGAAAGCGTCGTATCGGGGCAGGCCCTCTTCGAGATCGCGAATCTCAGCACCGTCTGGGTGCGCGTTCCCCGGTGGACGAAGCGAGCGAAGTGGCTCAGGACCAACCTGCACGTGTGGTGCCGCTCACCCGGGGCGATGACCAGGCGGGCGTGACCGCCGCACCGGTCGAAGGCCCCTCCAAACTCGACCCCGGGACCCTGTTCTATGCCGTATCCGGCCCGAAGCACGGTCTGACCCCGGGCAGCCGGGTCCTTGTCGAGCTGACGCTGGCCGGAAGCGGCGCCGAGCGACAGGTGGTGCCGTTCTCGTCGGTGATCTACGCCCCCTCGGGCGACACCTGGGTCTACATCAACCCCGAACCGTTTGAGTATGTCCGCCATCCGATCACCATCGACTACATAGACGGCGACATCGCGGTGCTGTCGGCCGGTCCGCCGACCGACACGGCGATCGTGGCGGTCGGCGCGGCCGAGTTGTTCGGTCTCGAGGCTGGCATCGGCAAGTAACCACATCGGGAGAGGGCGCCAGCCATGATGCGTTTGGTCGTCGGGTCGAGCCTGCAGCTGCGATATCTCGTTATCGCCGCCGCCGCAGCAATGATCTTCTTTGGTGCCGATCAGCTCCGCAACACCGCCGTCGATGTTTTTCCGGAGTTCGCGCCGCCGCTTGTCGAGGTTCAGACCGAGGCACTCGGCCTGTCTACCAACGAAGTGGAGTCCCTAGTTACCGTGCCGCTCGAGGAGGCGCTGGCCGGGACTCTTGGGCTCGACGTCATGCGCTCGAAGTCGGTGCCGGGGCTGTCTTCCGTCAAGCTCATCTTCGAGCCCGGGACCGACTTGCTGGCGGCCCGGCAGTTGGTGCAGGAACGCCTGACCAACATAGCGCTGCCGAACGTTTCGCGACCGCCCTTCATGATCCAACCTCTATCGGCGACGAGCCGCACGATGAAGATCGGGCTATCGTCGACGGAGCTGTCACTGATCGAGCTGTCGCAGATCAATCGCTGGAAGATCAGGCGGCAGCTGATGAGTCTGCCCGGCGTTGCGAATGTGGCGACCTGGGGTGATCGCAAGCGACAGCTGCAGGTGCAGGTCGATCCGGAGCGACTGCGCGCGTACGGGGTTACGCTCGACCAACTCCAGCTGGTCGTGTCCAACGCCCTGGGTGTCGGGTTGCTGAAATATACGAGCGGCGCGGTGGTCGGCACGGGCGGCTTCATCGACACGCCCAATCAGCGGCTCGAGGTTAGGCACGTCCTACCCGTCGTCGAGCCGGAAGACTTGGCAAAGGTGACCTTTGAGGCGCCCGATGGGACGATATTGCGTCTCAGTGACGTGACCGACGTCGTATTGGGTCACCCTCCGATGATCGGCGACGGCATCATCAACGACGAGGTCGGCCTTCTGCTCATCGTCGAGAAGTTTCCCTGGGCCAACACGCTGCAGGTCACGCGAGCCGTGGAAGAGGCGCTCGAGACGTTGCGACCAGGCCTGCCCGGCGTTGAGATCGACTCGACGATCTTTCGACCGGCAACATTCATTGAAGTTTCGATCGACAATCTCACCCGGGCGCTGATTATTGGCGGCGTTCTGGTTGTCGTCATTCTCGGCCTCTTCCTTTACGAGTGGCGCGTCGCCCTGATCAGCGTGGTGGCGATCCCGTTGTCGCTGATTGCGGCTGGGCTGATCCTCCATCTGAGCGGAACGACAATCAATACGATGGTCCTGGCCGGGCTCGTTATTGCCCTTGGTGCGGTCGTCGACAACGCCATTATCTACGTAGAAAACATCGTGCGGCGCCTGCGTCAACATCGCCGCGCCGGCAGCGATAAGTCGACGGCGCGGATAATTCTCGAGGCCTCTTTGGAGATTCGCAGCGCCATCATCTACGCAACGCTGATCATCGTGCTTGCCGTGGCTCCGGTCTTCGCCATGGGTGGTCTGTCCGGCTCATTCTTCAAGCCGCTGGCCCTCGCTTACGTGCTCGCGTTGCTGGCGTCCATGGTGGTGGCGCTGACTGTCACACCTGCGATGAGCCTGATTCTCCTGTCGAGTACGCCGCTTGAACGGCGCGATTCGCCCATCGTGCTGTGGATTCACAGAGTCTATGACCGGATCCTCTCACGCACCGTTCGCTCGCCAGGCCCCGCCCTCGGCATCGTCGCTGTCTTCGTCGTCGCCGGTGCCATTGTGGTACCCGTGCTCGGGCAGTCGCTGCTTCCCGACTTCAAGGAGCGGGACTTCCTGATGCACTGGCTGACCAAGCCCGGCACGTCGCATCCGGAAATGAACCGCATCACGATTCAAGCCAGCCGTGAGCTGCGGAATATTCCCGGGGTCCTCAACTTCGGTGCCCATGTCGGGCGTGCCGTCGCAGCGGACGAAGTGGTCGGCATATATTTCACCGAGAACTGGATCAGCGTCGATCCCAAGGCCGACTACGACGAGACCCTGGCCGCCATTCAATCGGCGGTCGAAGGTTATCCCGGCGTCGTGCGCGATGTGCAGACCTATCTGAAGGAACGAATCAGAGAGGTGCTAACCGGCTCGAGCGAAGAAGTCGACGTGCGCATCTACGGGCCGGATTTGGAAGTCCTCCGCGCCAAGGCGGCGGAGGTCGAGGCGGCCCTCGCCGACGTGGAGGGAATTGCCGATCTGCGTACCGAGCTGCAGGTCGACGTGGCCCATATCGAAGTGGAAGTCGACCTTTCCAGGGCGGCGGTTTACGGCATCAAGCCGGGCGACGTGCGCCGGGCGGCGTCGACACTGATCGCCGGGCTCGAGGTCAGCGACATTTACGAAGGTGGCCGGCTGTTCGACGTGATCGTCTGGAGCACGCCGGAAACCCGCGCCGACCTGACGGCTCTCCGCGAGCTGCTGATCGACACGCCTGGCGGTGGTCAGATCCGTCTGATCGATGTGGCCGACGTCCGCATCGCACCAACGCCGAATGTCATCCAACGTGAAAACAGCTCGCGGCGTATTGACGTCGGCTTCAACACCCGCGGCCGCGACCTCGGCTCGGTCGTGCGCGACGTCGAGCAGCGCCTCGAGGAGATCGAGTTCCCGCTCGAATACCATCCCGAACTGATCGGCGAATTCGCTGAACGACAAGCGGCCCGAAACCGGATCCTGACTTTTGCGGTCGCTTCTGCGATTGCCATTTTCTTCCTTCTGCACGCTTCTTTCTCGAGCTGGCGATTGGCGGTGATTGCGTTCTTGGCATTGCCGTCGGCGCTGGTCGGCGGACTGCTCGCGGCGTTCATCGGCGGCAGCGTGATCTCGCTTGGCTCGCTCGTCGGTTTCCTCACCGTCTTGGGGATCGCCGCACGGAACGGGATTCTGCTGATCAGTCACTATCAGCACCTCGAGCAACACGAGGGCGAAGCCTTTGGCCCTGGGCTCGTCCTGCGCGGGGCGCGTGAACGTGTGGCACCGATCTTGATGACGGCGATCACGACGGGTCTGGCGATCGTGCCTCTGGTCGCCTTCGGCGACATTCCCGGCCACGAAGTCGAGCACCCGATGGCCGTCGTCATCCTAGGCGGTCTCGCCACCTCGACGTTGCTCAATCTATTCGTGGTCCCGAACCTCTATCTGTGGTTCGGGAAGAGGAGGAGGAAGGCCCTTCCCGCGGCAGCTTGAGCTGCGAAGCTCTCCTGGGCAACGAGGTGAACGAAAGTCGGAAGATGACGAAGGCTTGCTCGCCGAGGTCGCCGTTGTTGGTGACATCGTCAACGTGGCGGGACGATTCGAGCGCTTAATAGGAGCACGACTCGTGCGCAACTGGTGGTGAGCCGAGATCTGATAAATCGGCGTCGGGCAAAGGAACCTACAGTCTTATTGCGGGCCTCCATTACGGCATCCCAAGTAAGGGGCCGCGTACAGTGCCGGTTTGGGCGTTGTTGGCGACTGATTTTCGCGCGGACACCGAGCAAACGAATGTCGCATATGGGTCTTGGCTGTGTGAAAACGCCTTTGCTGGTCGCCGGAGCGCAAGATTGATTCGCGCAACATGCATCTCGCGCATGACCGATGCACAGCCACCGTACTTTTGGTTCTGAAGTTGCGCGATGGCAGTTGCGTCGAGAGTTTTTACACAGCCAGGGTCATCTTCGCCCGTTCGGCGGGGCCCCAGCCACGACCGAAGCTGGGGGAGGACCGGACGAAAACGGCGAGAAAGGCGACATCGTCGTCGGTAGGTCCGTAGTCGGGGGCAGAACCGACGTCCTCAGGGCGCCTCCGATTCGTCGCGCGTAGCCGGACCTCGGCACACCGGCCCGTCGCGTCGGTTTGGGCAGTCCCCGACCTCGCCCTAAACCGGCAGGAAGAAGCGCTTCCGCTCGCGACGGACGGCGGCCTTAGCGTGGACGCGTGCGATCTTGTCGCCAGGGGTGGTTACAATTTTGCGGCCGCCGGGGCTTTGGGCACACCGACAGGTCCAGCTTAGTGACGTCAGGTGCCGCAGAAGGTCTGGTGCACGACCTGGTCTGGCCGTGGCGGACCCGCATAGCGCGCGAAGGCGGGCTGATCTTCATGTGGCGTCGAAACGACGGTCAAAAGATCATCGAACGGAATCAGATCCTCGTCGAGTGCTGCGTTGATCGCCTCCTCAACGAGGTGGTTGCGCGGAATGAAGGCTGGGTTGATCGCGCGCATGGGCGCTCGGCGTTCTTCGTCGTCTCTTGGTTCTTCGGTCAAACGCCGCCGCCACTGTGCAGCCCAGCCGTCGAAGGCGGCGGGGTCGTCGAAGAGGCTGCGGATCGGCCCGTCGGCAGCTGGCCCCGCGCCCGCAACGTCGCAAAGCCTACGGAACGTGAGCGTGAAGTCGGCATGGTTCTCTGCCATGCGGTTCAAGAGATCTTGTGCGAGCGCTAAATCGCCCTCCCGCTCTTCCAAAAAACCAAGTTTGTGCCTCATTCCCCCGAGCCACGCGGCGTCGAACAGAGCTGGGAAAGCACGGATGGCCTCCTGCGCTTCTCGAACGGCAGCCTCTTCGTCTTCGCCAAGGAGCGGCAGCAGTGCTTGCCCGAGGCAGGCGAGATTCCAATGCGCGATCCGCGATTGGTTGCCGTAGGCGTAGCGGCCCATGTGGTCGATGGAGCTATAAACGGTTTCTGGATGGTAAGTATCCATGAAGGCGCAGGGCCCGTAGTCGATGGTCTCGCCGACAATCGACATGTTATCTGTGTTCATCACCCCATGGATGAAGCCGACAAGCAGCCACTTCGCAACGAGGTCTGCTTGGCGCGCAATGACCGCATCGAACAGCGCGCGATAGCGGCGTTCCGCTGCGGCGGCCCCGGGGTAGTGCCGGGCGATTACATGGTCGGCGAGGAGCCGTAGGGCTTCCACATCGCCCCGGGCAGCGAAGAACTGGAAGGTGCCTACGCGCACATGGCTTTGGGCCACGCGGGTAAGCACCGCGCCGGGGAGAAGCTTTTCTCGCATGATCAGTTCGCCGGATGTCACTGCCGCGGCCGCCCGCGTTGTCGGTATGCCGAGGGCGGCCATCGCCTCGCTGACGACATATTCCCGCAGAACCGGGCCGAGCACGGCGCGCCCGTCGCCCATGCGCGAGAACGGCGTGCGGCCCGCGCCTTTCAGCTGGATGTCGTAGCGCACGCTGTTCCGGTCGATCACCTCGCCGAGTAGGATTGCCCGGCCGTCGCCGAGCTGCGGCACCCAGGTGCCAAATTGGTGGCCAGCATAGGCCATGGCGAGCGGCTCGGCGCCCGCCGGTATCCGGTTGCCCGCGAGGATTTCTGCTCCTTTTGGCGAAGACAGCGCTTCCGGATCGAGGCCAAGGTGCCGGGTAAGTATATCGTTCAGCCGGATGAGCCGCGGCGCCGGCACAGGCGTTGGCGACAGCCGCGCGAAAAACCGGTCCGGCAGCCGCGCGTAGGTGTTGTCGAACGGGAAGAAAGCTTCGGCCCGCGGCGGTGCGTTCATGAGTTACGGTAGGAATGCGCATTGCTGCGCACCCCCCGCGCAGATCCGGACGTGGTCGTTGAACCATCCGGCTCCTACCTCGGGTGCTTGACGGCGAACCGCTGGTCCGGCCATGGGTGGCGGATGGAGGCGCGTGGCCACAGGATTTCGGTCATGCGCTCCAGTCGCTTCCAACTAAATCGGGCTCGCTGGGACCGGCGGCGTAGCGCCCGCATCCACCGGCGTTGCAGCCTGCGGAGGAACGCACGGATGAACCGGCCTGACCCTGGGACGGCAAAGTAGTTGAGCCAGCCATTGCAGACTCTCCCCAGCCACCTACCAACTTCCCAGATGTCGTGGTGCCAGCGCTTGCGAAGCACCTCGTCGATGCGCGCCAGGGTCCTGTTGACCCGTTTGGCAACCGGTTTGCGACCAAGCCGAAAGCGTCCTCTCAGGGTCGTCGTGCAATAGTGCGTGAGGCCCAGAAAGTCGAAAGTCTCCGGCTTGCCCACCCCGCGCTGGCGCCGGTTCAAATCCGCGAACCGGCCAAACTCCACGAGGCGGGTCTTGTCCTGGTGGAGGCTGAGACCGAACCGGGCCAGCCTCTCCCGAACGTCGCGGAGGTACCGCTCCGCATCCCGCTTGTGTTGGAACCCGACAACGATATCGTCAGCGTAACGGACGATGATCGCTTCGCCATCCGGGACGTTCGGGCGCCATTTCTTGTGGAACCACACGTCGAGCACGTAATGCAGGAACACGTTCGCCAAGACGGGGGAGACTATTGCCCCCTGCGGCGTGCCCATACCCGTATCTGCCCATGACCCACTCTCTATGACGCCGGCGTTCAGCCATTTCCGGATCAGACGGATGACCCGCCTGTCTCCGATGCGGTGCTCTAGGAACGTGATCAACCAATCCCGCGGGATCGTGTCGAAGTACGCCCGGAGGTCTGCATCGACTATCCAGCTGACCTTGCGCCGTTCTATCCCGAAGGCCAGGGCATCGAGCGCATCGTGCGCCCCCCGCCCCGGTCGGAACCCGTAGCTGAAGCCAAGAAACACCACCTCGTAGATCGGTGTCAGGATCACATCCACAACCGCCTTCTGGACGACCTTGTCCTCCAGCGCCGCGATCCCGAGCGGTCGTGTCCCCCCGTCCGGCTTGGGTACCTCTACCCGCCGAACCGGTGGCGCCCGGTACGCTCCCCCCCTGTGCAGGCGCCGGTGCAGGTCGAGCAGGCGCTCATCCAGACCCTCGCCGTACATGTCCCACGTAACGCCGTCGACACCGGCTGCTGCGTCCTTCTTCAATGCGAAGTAGGCCGCACCGAGCGCGTCCGGCGTAATGTGGTGGAAGAGCGCAGTGAGACGTTCCTTCGGGTTTCTCTCTGCAGCTTTCCGTATCCGGGCCGCCGCCTGTGGCACGCTTACCCGACACTGGGTTCGGCGCGTGCTTTGGCAATCCGGATTCCCCTTGGTTGAGGCCCTTTCCTCCGGCGACTCCGCAGAAGCTCGCGCTCCCTTGTTCGCCGCCCTCACAGGTCGTACGGCCTCATCCGACTTCTTCAAACCGTTCATCATAGGCTTCGGTTTTCTCCATTCCCTACGCGGCCCCTTTACGACAACCGGGGCAGTTTGAAGACCTCCCAGGGTCCCAACAGAAGGCGTGCGAACGTGCATGGGTTCTCTGACACCGCGGGGCTCGCCGACATCTCACCAAAACGACGCCTGCAATATTGCCTTCGACCGATCTGAAAGCCTCGGCACCCCGGACCATCGCTTTTACGGTGCTCAATAGCCCTGCCCATCCATGCCGCTACCGACGCTTCGCCTGCCCCCTCACGGGAGCCAACGCACGGCTCGCGGAGAAACGTGGTTCGGTTACTCCTTCGTTCCGGGGGACTTGCACCCCCTACCTTCTGCCAGTTCGCCTGGCGCACCAAATCCAGCGCGTGCCGTTTTAGATCAGCTAGATCGACGTGGCGGCAGGCCTCTCGCCTTCGTCGCGCAGCCGTTCGCCTCCGCGTCCTGCTCGTCACTGAGACCCGAGCCCGTGGCCAGTGCCTTGTCGATTTTTGCCACTCGCCCGGGGCTTCCCAGCGCTTTCTGGCGGCGGCTCCCCACCTGCCTTCTCGTCGGGCTTCGCAGCATGGTCCCGTGCAGGCGGGCCACTTGTGAAGCATCGGCAAATTCGGCACAACAGCCCTATCAGCATCTGATCAACTCTCTCAACGTCGCTCCCTTCGCCGCAGCGTAGGTGTAACATTTGGCGCGCTCGGGGCAAACGTGAGTTGCTGGTCGTGGATGTTGGCCTCTGAGGGTTTCACCGGTGACGGGCTCTACAGCCCACCTTGTCCCGACACCGGCCGGCACATCGGGAACATCCGCCGCGTGCATGGCTTCCACGACATATGGTTCATCACCGTCGATGCGGCCCCGGATCGCGCGCACGCCTACATGGGGAGGACCGGACGTAACGCGCGCAAAAGCTGACAAGACCGCTCGGGGGTCCGAAGACTGGGGCATTTCGGACGTTCCCGCCGGCGCCCGAAATCGTCGCGAGTAGCCATGTGTGGACGACTCTCCGTTGGCAAGGGGTATTTGGCGTACTGCGAGGCTGGTCGGTGCGGCCATGTGTCCGGCCTGTTGACGCGGCGTACATGTGCCGCTGGCCATAATGCCTTTCGCGGAAACGGGTCCCGATCAAAAACACGCGTTCGAAGACGCATTGGCTAAGTTGGGTTTTCCCGTTTCCCGGTATCGACCGCTGATCGCATTACACTCCGTTCGCCCTTCCCAATCTCGTCTGGCTGCGGTGACCAGGCGCTACGCGGCCTGTACCACAGGCTCCCTGTACCGCTCACCGCTGGTCATGAGCGCCCAGATCACGCGCGCTGTCTTGTTGGCGAGCGCGACCGCAGCAACCTTGGTCGTGCGCCGCGCCATCAGTTGCACCAGCCAGGGGCGGCGTGTTCCGTGCCGCTCCGCGTAACGGATCACCGCCATCGCACCAACGACCAGCATCTGCCGGAGGTAGCGGTTGCCCTGCTTGGTGATGCCACCCAGGCGTTGCTTCCCGCCGCTCGAGTTTTGTCGCGGTACCAGTCCGATCCAGGCGGCCAGGTTCCTCCCGGAGCGGAAGGCATGAGGATCCGGGACCGAAGCGACGATGGCGCTCGCGAGCACCGGGCCGACGCCTGGGATCTCCATCAGTCGGCGGCCGACATCGGTCGCCCGCGCGCTCGCCTTGATCTGTCGATCGGTCTCCAGCGCCTGCGCATTGACCAGCTGCAGCTGTGAGACGAGCAACTGCAGACAAGCACGGGCTAGAGGCGGCACCCCCTCGTCGCTCTCGTCAGCGATCGTCTCGATCAGCCTCTGCAGTCCCTGACGGCCGACCGGCGCCACGATGCCGTACTCCGCCATGTGCCCGCGGATCGCGTTCGAAAGACGGATCCGCTGGCGCATCAGCAGCAAGCGGGTCCGATGCAGCACCATGACGCTCTGCTGCTCGACCGTCTTCACCGGAACGAAGCGCATCGTCGGACGGTTCACCGCCTCGCAGATCGCCTCGGCGTCGGCCGCATCGTTCTTCTGGCGCTTGACGTAGGGCTTCACGTAGCTCGGCGCCATCAGCCTGACGTCGTGGCCGAGCGCGCGCAGCTCTCGCGCCCAGTAGTGCCCCGTGGCGCACGCCTCGTCGCCGATCCGACACGGCTCGACCGTCGCGAAAAACGGCAGTACCCGCGACCGCCGTAGACGCCGCCGAACCACCACCTCACCGTCGCCATCAACGCCGTGCACCTGGAAAACCGACTTGGCAATACCCAACCCAACCACCGCGATATGTTCCATAGCTCCCGTCCCGGTTCAAACATCGCAGCTCACGCTGCTACTTCGGTGGAGAGTCGTCCACAGCATCAAAAGCGGACTCTGGCGCTGCCGCAGGAGGTCGAGCACTGGTCCCTGACCACGCTGCGCAACAAGCTCATCAAGATCGGTGCCAAGATGGTACGTCATGGCCGCTACGTCACATTCCAGCTCACGGAGGTCGCTATCCCCAGAACCCTGTTCGTCGAGATTCTGCGCCTGATTGACGGGCCGCGGCCAGCACCTTCACGCTATGACAGCGGCCGATCCAGTATCATCCGGATTGCTCGACAGGACAATCGGCTCGTCGAAGAGGGGAGATCGCTATGCAGACGACCGGATTCGCCTTCGACCACCCTATTTGCTACGCTACCGGTGACCGCAAGTGCCGTAATGGGGGCGGAAAAACAGATCAACCTCGCCGCGACCGAGTATCCGCCATACTACGGAAAGGATCTCGAAGGTCACGGCTTCATGACGCAGCTCATCATTGAGGCGTTTGCCAGGGTCAGCTACGACGTCAGGTGAAATTCCTGGAAGCGTACGCCGGAGAGCGCCGAATCGGGCAAGTACGACGGATTGTTTTCCGTATGGTATCCCAGGCTCGAGGCTAATCTGATCGCCGGCGGGTACGACGCGTAAGTCGCGAAACTGAGGGAGGAACGAACGGGGGAGAATTGAACGATGCGTCGCATACTGACCTGCTTGGTCGCCACCTGGATCTTGATCCTCGGTTGTGGCGTGGCTGCCGCGCAGACGTCGAAGACCATCCGCCTGACCAACGGCGAGTGGCAGCCCTATCTCTCGAAGGACACGCCGCACCAGGGGTTCGCTTCGCACATCGTCATCGAGGCCTTTGCCCTCGTCGGCGTCGAGGTCGATTACGGTTTCTTCCCATGGAAGCGGTCGTTCAAACTCGCAAAGGAAGGGACTTGGGACGGCTCCGTGGTCTGGGTCGACTCTGACGAGCGTCGAGAGCATTTTCTCTACTCGGACCCGGTCGTTCCATCGAAGTTTGTGTTCTTCCATCTGAAGGGTTCCGATTTCGACTGGAATAGCTACGAGGATTTGAGAGGCATCCGGATCGGCGGGACATTGGAATACGCATATAGCGAGGAATTTGACGCCGCAGAGAAGGCCGGCATTATCAAAACGAATCGGGCGCCAAGCGACGAAACTGGACTCAAGAAACTGCTGAAGGGCCGAATCGCAGCGTTTCCCGGCGAAGTCATGGTAACCTACGCGCAGATTCGGGACACGTTCTCCCAGGAGGACGCGGCGTTGTTCACGCACCACCCCAAAGCCATAAACGAGGACCCGATGTACCTCTTGCTGAGCAAGAAGGTCGCGGGGAACGAGGCGATGCGCAACCTGTTCAACGAAGGGCTCAGACAGCTCAAGGAGAGCGGGAAATACGACCAGATCATCCGCCGATGCCCTGGCCGGCAAGTACGCCAAGGCCAAAGTAGAGGTGCCTGGCGCCGTGGATAATACCTTGGCGAGAAAGGCGCAGGAGTGAACCGCATACTGAAGGGCCTCGCCCTTACCGCCCTGATCCTGTTGTGCTGCAGCGTTATCGACGCGCGGGCCGCGGAAACCGTCCGCCTGACCAGCGGCGAGTGGCAGCCGTTTCTGTCGAAGGACGCGCCGCATCACGGCTTCGCGTCGCACATCGTCACCGAGGCCTTCGCGCTGGTCGGCGTCGAGGTCGAGTACGGCTTCTTTCCGTGGAAGCGTTCGATGAAGCTCGCCAGAGAGGGCACGTGGGACGGCTCCGTGGTCTGGGGGACCAGCGAGGAACGCCTGCAGCATTTCTATTTCACCGACCCGATGGTCCCGATCACCTTTATGTTCTTCCATCTCAAGACCACCCCGTTCGACTGGAACAGCTATGACGATCTGAGCGACCTCAAGGTCGGCGGGACGGTCGAGTATTTCTACAGCGACGCGTTCGAGGTGGCCGAGGCCGCCGGCGTCTTCCGGACCATCCGCGGCCGAAGCGACGAGGTCGGCCTCAAGAACCTGTTGAAGGGGCGGATCGACGTCTTCCCCGGCGAGGTGACGGTCACCTACGAGCAGATCCGCGACACATTTTCCGAACTGGACGCGGCCTTGTTCACGCACCATGCCAAGGCCATCGTCGACAAGCCCGTGTTCGTCCTGCTCAACAAGGACGTGCCCGGCAACGAGCACATGCGCGACCTGTTCAACGAGGGCTTGCGGCAGCTCACGGCGAGCGGCAGATACGACCAGATCATCGCCGATGCCCAAGCCGGCAAGTACGCCAAGCCGAAGTAGCGCTGCGCCTCATTCGGGGCCTGATTACGCGCGCGCGTCGACCACCATCAAGGGCAAATGGGTGTCGACATTGACGCTCGATAACCACTCTGGGGAGTTGCGATGGTTCAGCGTAGTACATCGGTTTGTCGGTATCGCGCTCGGCGCCGCGATGCTGGTTGAGGTGCTGTAGTATCTCAAGGCGACGGAAGGGAGCCCTGAAACACATATTCAACGCCGGCCTGGAGGGGGTCGACGCGGAGGCCATCGTCGACGGCTATTTTGCGACCGCGTTCGAATAGCCCATTCTCGGATGACGCCACCGCCCTGGGAGGCGCGACCAGAGACATATCAAGCGGATAAGTGTCGCGGCTCTCATGGAGCGCGTCGTGATCGGGATCTCATCGGGGTGCGAAACATGATCAGGGAATCCGGATTTCTTTGGTTCAACTCGATCCGGGCAAAGTTCCTCGCGTTCGTCGTGCCGTTCGTGTTGCTTTCGACGATCGCCGTCTTCGGGCTGTTCGAGTTCAACGCCCGCCGCGACGCGAACCTCATGCTTCAGGACAAGCTCGACAAGCTGGTCGCCATCCAAAGCGCGGTGGTTGCCGAATCGCTGTGGAACGTCGCCGACGAGCAGACCAAGCTGATTCTCGCCGCACTGGCCATCGATCCCGACGTCGAGAGCGCCACCGTCCACGACGAGCAGGACCAGCTCGTCGGCTTCACCGGATCGGCCGATGGGATCGAGGCAAGGCCGTTCTTCGCGTCAAAAGAGATCGTCTACATCTATGACGAGAATCCCGAGGTCATCGGCCGCCTGGCGATTTCACTGACCGACGCGCGTCTGCAATCGGCCGCACAGGAGCGCATGTTCTTGGCCGGCGTTTTGGCGGCCATCCTCCTCGTCTCGGTCGTGTTCAGCGCGTTGCTCGGCAACCGTCGCACGATCGGCATCCCGCTCGAGCGGCTGCTCGCCTCGATCAACCGTTCGCGCGAGGGCGGCGAACGCCAAGCCGTCGATTGGCGGAGCAACGACGAGATCGGTGCCGTGGTCTCGGCGTTCAACGAGATGCAGGAACGCCAGAAGGCTTACCAGCGGGAGCTCGAGGAAGCGCGCGACATGCTCGAGCGCCGCGTCGAGGAGCGCACCCGAATACTCGAGCAGACGTTGGAGAGCATGGGCCAAGGCCTGACCATGTACGACGCCGACTGGAACCTGATTTCCTACAACCAGCGCTACAAAGAGCATTTCGGCCTCTCGGACAGCGTCTTCGAGGACGCGCTGACCTTCGACGACGTGGTCGGCGCGGCTATGCGCCAGGACTACGGCGAGGGCTGGGAAGAGCGGCTAGAAACGGTCAAGGATCCGGCGCGCATGACCAGCGTGTGGCGCCGGGAGTTCGCGCGCCCCGATGGCCGGAGCCTTGATCTGTTGAGCAACCCCATCCCGGCCGGCGGCTTTGTGGTCACCAGCACCGACATCACCGACCGTAAACACGCCGAAGACAAACTCCAGGAAAACCGCGACCAGTTGCAGGCGCTCGCCGACAACCTCCCCGATTTTATCAGCATGAAGGATCCAGAAAGGCGGTTCGTGTTCGTCAACAGGCACTTCGAGGAATGGCTTTGCATGGACCGGTGAGTCGGACCCGATTTCCTTGGACACAGAATTGGCTTAATCGAAGTGTCCAAGGAGGACCGGAACATGACCGATAATTTTGAGAAGAAAGTTGCTGTTGATGGGCCTGTGGTAAATGCGGGCGAGCTTGGCTCGTCCACGTTTTCCCCAGGCCAGGCTTTGCCGGCAGGCCCGCTGGGACTTGGCCAGCGATGGACGGTGGCGCGCAAGCGTGAGGTCGTTCTGCGGCTTTTGCGTGACGAGCCGGTGCAACTTCTGTCGCGCCAGTTGGGCGTAGAGATCTTCCGGCTCGAGCAGTGGCGTGAGAAAGCGATCGGCGGGATCGACGCCTCGCTCAAGCAACGCAAGGGCGATCCGGTGCACGCGGAACTGGATAGCGCCATGAAGCGGATCGGAGAGTTGACCATGCAGGTGGAACTGCTGGAGGCCAAGACGGAGACCTTCGGCCCTTTGGGGCGGCGGAGGTCGCGGCGATGAGTGCCGCCACCTCGCCCGGCACGGGTCTGGCCTACGGCCTGCGGCGGGTCTGCGCCGCCTGGGGCATGGCCCGCTCCTCGTTCTACGCCATGACCTCCGGCCAGCACGCCGAGCAGCCGCCGGCAAAGCGTCGGGGACCGAAGCCCGCGATCTCGGACCAGGCGCTGCTGGTGGCGATCGAAGCCGACCTGGAGGCATCGCCCTGGGAGGGCGAGGGCTACCGCAAGGTCTGGGCTCGGCTTCGGGTCTGTCGCGACATCCGGGTTGCCCGCAAGCGGGTGCTCCGCCTGATGCGCGAGAACAATCTGCTCTCGCCCCATCGCTGCCGCCGCCGTGGCGGCAATCCCCATGACGGTGAGATCATCACTCATGCCCCGAACCTCATGTGGGGCACCGATGGCGTTCGGGTGTTCACGGTGGACGACGGCTGGGGCTGGATCTTCACCGCCGTCGAGCATTGGAACGCCGAGTGTGTCGGCTGGCATGTCTGCAAGCGCGGCGACCGCTTCGCCGCCCTGCAGCCGATCTCCATGGGGCTTGCCGGGCTGTATGGCTCGACCGCGGCCGGCGCGGCTCGGGGGCTGGCCTTGCGGATGGATCACGGCTCCCAGTATCTGTCGGACCACTTCACCAACCAGATCAAGTTCTGGGGCATCCAGCCGTCCTACGCCTTCGTCGCCGAGCCCCAGACCAACGGCGTCGCCGAGCGGTTCAATCGCACGCTGAAGGAACAGATCATCCATGGTCGCATCTACCGCAACATCGCGGAGCTGCGGGACGCCGTCCGCGACTTCGTCGAACTCTACAACGCCCAGTGGATCGTCGAAAAGAACGGCTACCTGAGCCCCGCTCAAGCTCGTCAGGCGTGGCACGCCGCGATCTCAATCAGGCCCGCCGCGTGAGACAAACTTGTGTCCAAGGAACCGGGTGCGCTACACTTTGCATGGACCGGAACGACGTCATCGGCAAGTCCGTTCACGACATCTACCCGGAAGCGCAAGCCATCGAACTCGACGCCCTGGATCGGGAGGTGCTCGCAAGCGGGAAGGTTGGCACTCGGGAGGTCGATGTCAGTTACCCGGATGGCAATACGCGAACGATCATCGGCATTAGGTTCCCCGTGATATCCTCCAAGGGCAAGGTGCTCGGGTTGGGCATCGTCAATCATGACATCACCGCCCGCAAACGCGCCGAGCGGGAACTGGCGGAGAAGGAAGCGCAACTCCGGGTCGCTTTGGACAGCATGCCAGGCGGCATTGTGCTTCTCGATCAAGACCTGAACTATGTGCTCTTTAATTCGCAGTACAACGAGCTGTACGAATTCCCCGACGGCCTCGTCAGAGTCGGCGGGTCTCTTCGCGACGTGTTGCGCTATCTGGCCGACCGCGGCGACTTTGGCCCGGGCAATAAGGACGAGCTGGTGGAACAGGTGCTCGACGACTACCAGAGTGGAAAAGCGGTGCGGGAGCGAACTTTCCCCGGCGGACGGACAATCCGCTTCAACATGGCGCCGACGCCCGAGGGCGGTTACTTCACAATCCACACCGACATCACCGAGCGCAAGCAGGCGGAAGCGGCGCTGCGGGAGAGCGAGGCACGCTACCGGGCCCTCTTCGACAATGCGGTCGTGGGGATTTATCGGACGACGCCCGATGGTCGCCACCTGGAAGTGAATCCGACACTCGCGCGCATGCGCGGCTGTGACACGCCAGCGGAGTTTATGGTCCATTTTCGCGACGCCGGACATCCAATCTATGTCGACCGGACAGCACGGGAGGAAATGACCCGTTTGATGCGCGAGCGGGATTATGTAGTGGGATTAGAGAGCGAGACCTACCGGCGCGACGGCACCCGATTCTGGATGTCAGAGACCGGTCGGGGCGTGCGGAACGAGACCGGCCAACTCATCGGCTATGAGGGCTTCATCGAGGACATCACCGAGCGCAAGCGGGCCGAGGAAGCATTGCGCGAGTCGGAAAGGCACCTCCGCGAGGCCGCGCAGTCCGCCGAGGCGGCGCGCGAGCGCGCCGAGACCGCGCTCACCGCGCTCAAGACGATACAGCAGAACCTGATCCGAGCCGAGAAGATGGCCTCGCTCGGCCAACTCACCGCCGGCATCGCCCACGAGATCAAGAACCCGCTCAACTTCATCAACAACTTCGCCGAAATCTCCGGCGAGCTGCTCGGCGAACTCAAGGAAGAAATCGAGCCGGCGGTTACCGCGCTCGAAGAGGATGACCAAGATGAGGTCGAGAACCTGATATCGACGCTGAGCGGCAACCTCGGCAAGATCCACGAGCACGGCCGGCGCGCCGACAGCATCGTCAAGGGCATGCTGCTGCACTCGCGCGGCGGCGGAGACGAGTGCGCGCTGACCGACGTCAACTATCTGGCCGAGGAAGCCCTCAACCTTGCCTATCACGGCGCCCGCGCCCAGGACCGGCAGTTCAATGTGACACTGGAGCGCGACCTCGACCCCGACGTCGGTTCCATCGATATCGTGCCGCAGGAGATTACCCGCGTGCTGCTCAATCTGCTTGGCAACGGGTTTTACGCGACGCAGAAGCGTCGCCAGGCGACCCAGGACGGCGCCTACGAGCCGACCGTCGGCTTGGCAACGCGTGATCTCGGCGACGGCATCGAGATCCGGGTGCGCGACAACGGCACCGGCATGTCGCCCGACGTCATCGAAAAGCTTTTCACGCCCTTTTTCACGACCAAGCCGCCCGGCGAAGGAACTGGTCTCGCCCTATCGCTCAGCTATGAAAGCGTGGTGCAGCAGCACAACGGGCAGTTCACCGTCGATTCGAAGGAAGGCCAGTACACCGAGTTCATCATCACGCTGCCGCGCCAGCAGTCGGGCGAGGCGGCGGCACCGGCCGGGGGAGGTAGCGCATGACGGTCGCCATACTCGTGGTCGACGACGAACACGACATCGCCGAGCTGTTCAGTCAACGATTTCGCCGCGAGGTGCGGCGCGAGCAATGCGCATTGCATTTCGCCGGCACCGGCAAGGAAGCGCTCGACCTTCTGGGCGCCGACCTGGCTTCGGACGACACCGTCGTACTCATAGACATCCGGTTGCCCGACATGAGCGGCCACGACCTGATGGCCGAGGTCAAAAGGCGGTGGCCCGATTTGCCGGCGTTCATGGTCACCGCCTTCGGCGATGACGACAATCGGCGCCAGGCCGTCGACGCCGGCGCAGACGAATTCGTCACCAAGCCGGTCGACTTCGACGACCTCAAGACGCGCATCAGAGCTACCGGCCCGTGGGGTGAAATCGGCTGATGTCATCGACGATTCTCGTCGTCGACGACGAACCTGACCTACAGGATCTGGTCGCCCAGCGGTTCCGGCGCAACATCCGGAACGGCGAGTACGAGTTCAAGTTCGCGCGCGACGGCGTCGAGGCGCTCGAGGTCCTCGAGGCCGACCCCAACATCGATATTGTGCTGACCGACATCAACATGCCGCGCATGGACGGCCTCACGCTCCTAGGCCACCTCGGCGAGATGAAGGGCTTGATACGCACGGTAATCGTCTCGGCCTACGGCGACATGGACAACATCCGCACGGCGATGAACCGCGGCGCTTTCGACTTCGTCACCAAGCCGATCGACTTCGAGGATCTGCACGTAACCATCGAGAAGACGCTCGCCGACCTCGCCGTCTTGCGCGACGCCATCGAGCAGCGCGCCATCGCCGAGCGCGCCAAGGAGAACCTGTCGCGCTATTTTGCCCCTAGTGCACCGACTCAGTCAGAGCCGTCACCGTGGAAATCTGATTCCGAATACAAAACAACGGGTTGCTCCAGCGCACGGTGAATCATTTGTCTGGATCTGTGCACTAGCCTGGTCGAGACGCTGGCCAACACCGACGAACCCTTCGGCCCGGCGCGCGAGGAGAACGTCGCGGTGCTGTTCGTCGACATCATCGGCTTCACGGCGCTCAGCGCGCGACAGACGCCCAAGAACGTGTTCGACCTGTTGCGCGTCGTGCTGAGCCGCCTGGCGGCCGCGGTGTTCGCCAACGGCGGCACGCTCGCCAAGTATATCGGCGACGGCCTAATGGCGACCTTCGGCACGCCCCATGCCGGCGACCAGGACGCCACCAACGCCTTGCGCTGCGCGTTCGCCATGCAGCGGGCGGTGGCCGAGGAGAACCGGCGCCTGGTCGGTGACATCGGCGAGCATCTGCGCATCGCGGTCGGCCTCCACTGCGGCCCGGTGCTGCTCGGCAATATCGGCGAGCAGCGCCGCCTCGAGTTCGCCGTCATCGGCGACACGGTGAATGTCGCCAGCCGCCTCGAGGAGATGGCGCGGCCGCTCGACGCCGCGATCGTGGTGAGCGACGTACTCGTCGAAGCAATCAAGACAGAAAACCCCGGCGGGCTGCCCGAGATCGATCTGCTAAACAATCGCGATATGGTGAAATTGCGCGGTCGCGATGGCGAGCTGGTTGTCTGGACAATTGACGACGTTCGGGCCGACTAACTTTCGAACCCAACAAACACTGATGATGTTGCTCGCGATGACCGCTTCGGGCCAGGGGACTAGCCCGGATATTTCATGATGCGAATGATTGTGTCCTGTTGGGCCGGTCATCTGTCTCGAATGAGGCGAATCGGGACGGGTTTTGACCGGGGTTCATGGCCGCGGTGCAGGAGCGAAGCATTACAGTGTTCGGTGGCGGCGAGCGGTCGCGTTTACTGGTTGCCGCGGCACGGCATTGGGATCGTGTAAGGGACCGAAGGGGCGGCCGCTATCCTGGTTCGAGCCTGGTGGCGACCAGTGTGAACAGGGCCTGATCGGGACAGGCCGAGGAGAGCAGGAAGCGGACCCGACGGGTGTTGCGGATGACGACGGCGCCGATCTTGAGCAAGCGCAGGCGGATCGTGCCGACCTGGGCGCGGGCGGCCTCGGTGCCGGCGAGGCCGAAGCGCCGGATCGCCGTCATCAGCACGTAGGCGAGACTGGCCAGGAGCAGGCGGAACTGGTTCGGCCACCAGCGATGGGCCGAGGTGCGGTCAGAGAACAGCTCGAACTGCTCCTTGATGCGGTTCTCCATGTCGCCGCGGGCACAGTAGAGCATGTCGTAGAGCGCCATGCCGTCACCGGCGAGGCTGGTCACCACGAAGCGCGGGTTGGCGCCGCGGGCGGTGTGTTCGAGGCGCGCGATGACGCGCCGCTCGCGGTTCCACGTCCCGGCGCCATAGCGGAGTTCGGCGAAGTGCCGTTGCTTGTCGCCGGTCGTGGCGAACAGTGCGCGCGCCTGGGCCATCACGGGCGCCGCCAGCGCCTCCAGCCGCTTGTTCCTGGCCAGGCCGATGATGTAGTCGACGCCGTGACGCTCGCACCACGACAGCATGCGCCAGCGGCAGAAGCCGGAGTCCGCCCGCACGATGATGCGCACGGCGGGCCAGGCCAGGCGCAGCCGCCGCACCAGCAGCTTCAGCACTGCACCGGCATGCTTCGCCGGGTCGATGTCCGAGCGTCGCAGGTAGGCCGCCAGCAGATGATCGCCGGCGAACACGTAAAGCGGCAGGAAGCAGTAGTGGTCGTAGTAGCCATGGAAGAACCGGCCTTCTTGATGGCCGTGAACCGGGTCGTCCGTGGCATCGAAGTCGAGCACGATCTCGGCTGGCGGATCACCATGCGCGGCGATGAAGGCATCCGCCAGGACCTCGTGGATCGCCCACGCCCAGCTCGCCTCGGCCTGGTTCTCGAAGCGGCACAGCGTCGGCGCGCTGGCCAGCGCCCGGTCCTGCCCCGTCGCCGTCTGCACCGCCACATCGTGGCGCAGCTCGGTGTGATCGTTCAGATCCTCATAGCCCAGCGCGATCGCGAACACCCGCTGGCGCAGCATGTCGACGAAGCGATGCCTGACCTTGCCGCGCTGGCGCCTGTCGCCGAGCCGACGCGCCACCGCCGCCGTCAGACCCAACCGCCGGTCCGCCTGGCGTAACAGCAGCACGCCGCCGTTGCTCGTCACATCGCCGCCGTCAACGCCGCCTCGATCCGCCGCTTGCGGCAGACTGGAAACAGCACCGTCTCAGGGGTACAATTCGTCACCGCCGGGCTCCTGCGTTTGATCCGATCTAGGCAATTGAATCATAACGCATATTGGGAGTTCGGCGGTGCCTTTCGTGAATCTTTCAGGCTAAACCGCTCGCGCGGTAGGGAGCTGCGGTAGGCGGCGGCGCGGGCACCGTCACGGTAACGGTATTGGAGCGTCCTGTCTGAGGATCAGGGGTGTTGAACCTCACCTCAAGACAGGAGCGCTCCCATGACCGATAGAGCTATCAGCCCGTTGCGCCGGCGCATGATCGAGGACATGACGGTCCGCGGCTTCACGCTGGCCACCCAGCGAGGATACATCCGCGCGGTGACGGTTTTCACGGCCTTTCTCGGCCGCTCGCCGGACCAAGCGGGGGCTGAGGATGTGCGGCGCTATCAGCTGCACATGCGGTCCGGCGGGGCCTCGGCGACCAGCATGAACGCGGCCGTGTCGGCGTTGCGCTTTTTCTTCACGGTGACACTTGCGCGACGCGAGGCGGCGGCGTGGATGACGACCGTTCGCGAGCCGCACAAGCTGCCGGTGATCTTGAGCCCGCAGGAAGTTACGCGTCTGTTGGATGCGGCCCCGGGCCTCAAGTACCGGGCGGCGCTCAGCGCCGCCTATGGGGCTGGCCTGCGGGCCTCGGAGGTGGTCTCACTCAAGCTCTCGGACATCGACAGCAACCGCATGGTCATCCGCGTCGAGCAGGGCAAGGGCCGCAAGGACCGCTACGCCATGCTATCGGCGCCGCTGCTCGAGCTTCTGCGCGCCTGGTGGCTGGCCGCACGGGACCGGGGCGTGATGCTGCCCGGGGGCTGGCTGTTCCCCGGTCAGAACCCGGTCAACCCGCTGACGACACGCCAGCTCCGCCGCGCCTTCCACGGCGCCAGGGAGGCGGCCGGGATCGACAAGCGGGTCTCGTTGCACACGCTGCGGCATTGCTTTGCCACCCACCTTCTGGAGCAAAAGGTCGATATCCGCGTGATCCAGGTGCTGCTGGGCCACAAGAAGTTGGATACAACCGCCCGCTATAGCCAGGTTGCCAGCAGCATACTGCGGGCGGTCAAGAGCCCACTGGAGCATCTGCGTCCGGGACTGCCGCCGCCGGCCTGATCCGGCGGCGGCATGCCTCGGGAGAGTTTGGAGGTCGCGGATATTTTCCGCGCCCACGGCGCTGCTTGGCGGCGCGCCAACGCCGGTCACGTGAGCCTCGGCCAGCTCAAGGTCATGTCGGCCATCGAGCACTGCCGCACGGCGGCGCTCGGCGGTCACGTCGCGCGCTGCGCCGACTGCGCTCACACCCAGATCGCCTACAACTCCTGCCGCAACCGGCATTGCCCCAAGTGTCAGGGCGCGGCGGCCAAGGCCTGGCTCGCCGCGCGCCAGGCCGAGCTCTTGCCGGTGGCCTATTACTCACGTCGTCTTCACCCTGCCGGCGCCGATCAGCGATATCGCCTATCACAACAAGGCCGTGCTCTACGCCATCCTGTTCAGCGCCGCCGCCGAGACCCTGATCACCATCGCCGCCGACCCCAAGCACCTTGGCGCCCGCATCGGCCTCACCGCCGTGCTCCATACATGGGGTTCGGCGCTGACCCATCACCCGCATGCCCACTGCATCGTGCCGGGCGGCGGCAACGGGCAGAAGCTGGGCCAGGTGACGAAGGTCAAGCTGTCCGACCGGATCAGGCGGATAGAGCTGATCGGCAAGCACGTCAATGTGCAGGCGTTCGCCGAGCGCAAGGAGATTGGCGGCATTGGCGGCGGCCCGCTGAAGGTCGAGGACTTGAGCACCACCGAGGCGGCGCGCCTCATCCTGGCGACGCTGAGAGAGGCGGCGGAAGCGGTGGAGAAGTAACGCCCGGCGTTACGCGCGGGCCACAGCGCAGGGACGGTTGACGTGCAGGGTCCGCGCTAGTTGTCGTCTAGTCCGTGGGACCAGACAACGGTTCCGGCAAGAAATACCTGCCAGGCCAGGGTGTCAACGGCGGAGCGATATGGGACCGCGGTGGCGGCGTAAAAAGGGACCACTCCCCGTCATTGCAGCCGCGATCAGCAAAGCGCGCTCGATCTTGATCCACAAGCGGCGGCGGTGAGGGCCGGCTACGCTAAGACCACGGCTCATTCCAAGTCCTATGACTGGGTGTGCAAAAGTGGGACAAAACCTCACGTCTTCGCAGCCATTACCGAAGCTCAAGCCGATCGTTCCGAGCGCACGCAAATTGACGCCGACTGGGTGCTCACGCGCCTGACGGCTGAGGCAGAGGCCGATCTCACGGACCTGTACGCCGACGACGGCGAGCTGAAGCCCGTCCGCGATTGGCCGCTGATATGGCGTCAGGGCCTGGTTGCTGGGCTCGACGTTGACGAGCAGTTCAAGGACGGGCAGAAGCTGGGCCAGGTGACGAAGGTCAAGCTGTCCGACCGGATCAGGCGGATAGAGCTGATCGGCAAGCACGTCAATGTGCAGGCGTTCGCCGAGCGCAAGGAGATTGGCGGCATTGGCGGCGGCCCGCTGAAGGTCGAGGACTTGAGCACCACCGAGGCGGCGCGCCTCATCCTGGCGACGCTGAGAGAGGCGGCGGAAGCGGTGGAGAAGTAACGCCCGGCGTTACGCGCGGGCCACAGCGCAGGGACGGTTGACGTGCAGGGTCCGCGCTAGTTGTCGTCTAGTCCGTGGGACCAGACAACGGTTCCGGCAAGAAATACTGAGTCGGACCCGATTTCCTTGGACACAGAATTGGCTTAACAGCCCGTTGAAAAAGGCGTCATTGACCGGGTTTCACGCCACGGCGAAGCATATCGCGGCGAAGGCGGTTTCGCCATCCTCGGAGACGATGAGGACGATCTGAACGACCAGGACGGCTCCAGCGGGCGTAACAAGCACGAACAAGGCGCCAATTCCGCCCGCCACGGCCTCCTTCGGGGTGCCGGCACCGATGAGTTGGCGCATCAGCAACGATAGGTTGTGGCCGGCGACGTGAAGCAGGTATCGCTTGTGCACGTTCTCGCGGCCCCGAAGCCAGGTCCGGCGCATACCGCCGCGATCGAGGTTGTGGGCAAAGGAGCGCTCGACGATCTCGGCGCGCAGCTTGAAGGCTTCCCTGGCCACCCCCGATAACAGCCGGGTCCGGTTGTTGGTGACCGCCCGGCGAGCCGCATCATCTCCGTGCCAGCGCGCAAAACCCTTCTGCTTGGGCTCGGAGATCCGGCTCTTCCAGGGGCCGTCGTCGAGCGCCTTCAAGACCAACCGTGAGTGGTAGCCCTTATCGGTCACACATTCGGCCGGATCTTCGGCCGTCGGCGCCACATCCACCGCCTCGAGGTTTGCCTCGGCCGCCGCCAGGGTCTTGGGAAGCGTTGTCGTATCGCCCTCGTCGGCCGGGTGCAGCTCCGCCACCACCACCGCGCCGGTGTCCAGATCCACCGCGTGCTCGGGCTTGTAGGCCAGGTGCGTGGTGCCGTTCTTCATCTTGGCGATCTTGGCCTCGGGGTCGCTCCTGGAAACCCAGTCCTGGTTCGAGAGCTTCTTGCCCTTGCGCTTGCGGTCCAGACGCGCCAGGTCCTCAGCCGTGGGTGTCTCGATACCGCTCTCCTGGGCCAAGCGCTCCAGCATCCCCCGGTAACCCTCGCCCGTGTCCCTCCGCACGATGTCGCGCAGCGCCGCGTTGGCCTCCATGGTCGAGGCATCCACCCCGATGCGCTCGCCCTTCACCAGACCCGCCTCGGCGATCAGCGCCAGGACCCAGTCAAACACCGCCGTGTGGACTTCATGGGGCAGGCGCGCGCGGGTCCGTGACAGCCAGGAATGGTCCGGCACCCGTTCCCGCATCTCCAACAGCAGGAACTCCCGTAGCGACAGGGAATCCGAGCAGCGCCACTCCAGCCCACGCTCAGAGTCGATACCCTCGAAGTAGCCCGCCAGGTGCATACGGAAGTAGCGCCCGGGTGGCACCGAAGGCGCCCCCATCCTGGCCGCGTAATAGGGCTGGCAGACCGCCTCGGCGAAGCCGTCGAAGCCGCCCTCGATCAGTACCAACTGCAGGCGGTCGTAAAATACATGACCTGGCGAGCGCGGCATCTCCGACCAGCTCACCATCAAGTCCCCCTGACGATCCTTCTGCTGTCCCATCGCCATCAGCGAACCCCCCTTCAGGCCAGGACACCAGAGAATCAGACCATGCCGACTTCGTCCAGGGAAGACTTCGTCAACGGGCTGTTAATCGAAGTGTCCAAGGAGGACCGGAACATGACCGATAATTTTGAGAAGAAAGTTGCTGTTGATGGGCCTGTGGTAAATGCGGGCGAGCTTGGCTCGTCCACGTTTTCCCCAGGCCAGGCTTTGCCGGCAGGCCCGCTGGGACTTGGCCAGCGATGGACGGTGGCGCGCAAGCGTGAGGTCGTTCTGCGGCTTTTGCGTGACGAGCCGGTGCAACTTCTGTCGCGCCAGTTGGGCGTAGAGATCTTCCGGCTCGAGCAGTGGCGTGAGAAAGCGATCGGCGGGATCGACGCCTCGCTCAAGCAACGCAAGGGCGATCCGGTGCAGGCGGAACTGGATAGCGCCATGAAGCGGATCGGAGAGTTGACCATGCAGGTGGAACTGCTGGAGGCCAAGACGGAGACCTTCGGCCCTTTGGGGCGGCGGAGGTCGCGGCGATGAGTGCCGCCACCTCGCCCGGCACGGGTCTGGCCTACGGCCTGCGGCGGGTCTGCGGCGCCTGGGGCATGGCCCGCTCCTCGTTCTACGCCATGACCTCCGGCCAGCACGCCGAGCAGCCGCCGGCAAAGCGTCGGGGACCGAAGCCCGCGATCTCGGACCAGGCGCTGCTGGTGGCGATCGAAGCCGACCTGGAGGCATCGCCCTGGGAGGGCGAGGGCTACCGCAAGGTCTGGGCTCGGCTTCGGGTCTGTCGCGACATCCGGGTTGCCCGCAAGCGGGTGCTCCGCCTGATGCGCGAGAACAATCTGCTCTCGCCCCATCGCTGCCGCCGCCGTGGCGGCAATCCCCATGACGGTGAGATCATCACTCATGCCCCGAACCTCATGTGGGGCACCGATGGCGTTCGGGTGTTCACGGTGGACGACGGCTGGGGCTGGATCTTCACCGCCGTCGAGCATTGGAACGCCGAGTGTGTCGGCTGGCATGTCTGCAAGCGCGGCGACCGCTTCGCCGCCCTGCAGCCGATCTCCATGGGGCTTGCCGGGCTGTATGGCTCGACCGCGGCCGGCGCGGCTCGGGGGCTGGCCTTGCGGATGGATCACGGCTCCCAGTATCTGTCGGACCACTTCACCAACCAGATCAAGTTCTGGGGCATCCAGCCGTCCTACGCCTTCGTCGCCGAGCCCCAGACCAACGGCGTCGCCGAGCGGTTCAATCGCACGCTGAAGGAACAGATCATCCATGGTCGCATCTACCGCAACATCGCGGAGCTGCGGGACGCCGTCCGCGACTTCGTCGAACTCTACAATGCCCAGTGGATCGTCGAAAAGAACGGCTACCTGAGCCCCGCTCAAGCTCGTCAGGCGTGGCACGCCGCGATCTCAATCAGGCCCGCCGCGTGAGACAAACTTGTGTCCAAGGAACCGGGTGCGCTACAGCAGTAACAATCGTAGTAACCGTGGAAGAACCGATCCTCCTGCTCGCCGTGCAACGGATCGTCGGTCGCGTCGAGGTCGATGATGATCTGCTTCGCCGGCCGCCGGTGCGCGGCCAAGAACAGCGCGACGAACTGGCGCTCGATCGCCGCCGCGTCGTGGCCGATCTTGTGATAGCGCGACGGCGCCCCCGACGGCGCGTGCTCCAGCCGGTTCAGCGTCGACTTGCCGGCGAGCGGCGCGCAGTCCGCCCGCCGCGCCTCGAGCTTGCCGGCGAGCACCGCCATCACCGGATCATGGCGCAGCTCGTCGTGGTCGATCAGGTCCTCGTAACCCAGCGCCAGGGCGAACACACGTTGGCCGACCAGCGTCGCGACGCTGTGCTCCGTCAACGCCGGATCGCGGCCGTCCTGGAAACATCGCGCAAAACCCGCGACCAGGCCAATCGCCCGCTCCGTGGCCCCCAGCAAAAGCGCGCCGCCGTTCGACGTCACCGCACCGCCGTCAAACGCTGCCTCAACGCGCCGGCTCTCAACGCGTGCAAATCCGAACAGATCCGAGATACACTCTGTTGGCATCGGGGAGATCCTCCGTCTCAGCTTAAGTTCTTGTTGCAACAATCACTTTCGCTGATTCGGGGCCCCGATGCACTACTCCGTGTGAGAAATCTGGCCTAGGCGGGGTTGCCACGTTTCGCTTCCGGCGCTACCGTTTGGCCGGCGAAAATATGGAGTCGGTGGCGCGAACCGCCGGCAGATTGGCTGCATCGGCAAACGGTGCGGCCGGCAGAGCTCCTTGGGGGGGGGATTTGCGCGGACCGAGCAGCGGGCGCGGCTGGGCCCGGCTATTTCCGTCACGGCGGCAGGTCATCGTGCGCTCGGACGATCGGATCGGGCAGATCACGCTCGGCCGTCCGGTGCAGGTGGTGCTTGTCCTGGTAGTGCTGCTGGCCGTCGGCTGGTCGGCCTTCGTTAGCGAGCGGTTCGTACGCCACGAGGCGGTCGTTGCCGCCCTGAAGGCCGAGCAGGCGGTCACCGCTGAGCGCGTCGAACAGACGCGCCGGGCGGCGCTGACCGCCGCGGAGCGGGCGGATCGCAGCCGCCTTGCGCGCAAGAATGCCGAGATCGCCGCCGTCATCACAGCGATGGCTGGCGACCGCGACAGGTCGGTTGCCGCCAAGGACGACGAGATTGCGGCTGTCCGCGCGGCAAACGACTCAAGGATCGGCTCTATCCGCAGAGCGACGGCGCGTGCGCTTGAGAGCCGCGAGCAGGAGATCGTCGCGCTGCAAGCCGCGCGGGCAACGGACCTGCAGGCCGTGCGAGCGCTGAGGGACGCCGAGGTCGCGTCGATCATTGCGGTGATGGACGACGCCGCCGCGGTCCGTGCAGTCGAGGCGGATCGGCGATTGGCGGCGTCGCGGCAAGCCTACGACTTGATAACCCGACAACTGAACACTGCCGAAAGCCGCCTGACGGCGCTGTCGCGTGACCTGCAGGGCACGCGCTCCGGGGCGCAGCGGCTCGATCACACCAACCGCAGCCTGCGGTCCGGCCTTCAGGATCTCGCCGAACGGCTCGCGCTGAGCAGCCAAGAGCGGGAACTGCTGGTCCATCAGGCCGCGGCATTGCAGACGCAGGTCAACGATCTTGGCCAGCGTGCCGGCGCGCTGGCCAATGCAAACGATTCCCTTGAGCACAGCCTCACGACGGCGCAACGGGCGCTGGTCCTCGCCACCGAGGATCGTCGCCAGGCCGTCGCGGCACGCCACGACGCCGAGGCCGATCGCGACGAGCACCGCGGGCGGATCGACCGGTTGGTGGCGGCGCGGGCCGACCTTGTTGCAGAGGTTGCCGATGCTCGGCAGGAGATTGCGGCGCTTGGCCACGACCTCCGCGGGGTCGCCGGTACACGTGATGGCCTGGCGGCCCAGCGTTCGGCGCTGCAAGCGCGGGTCGCGGATCTGGCGGCGCTTGTCGAGGGGGTCGGTGCCGAGCGGGACGACTTGGCGACGCGCCTGTATTCGGCAACCGAAGAATTGCACGCCGCCGTCGGTCAACACAGTGGCCTGGTTGCGACCCGTCGACAGCTGTTGGACCGGATCGCCCGGCTTGAACAGCGCCTGGCGACAACGACGACTGAGCGCGCGGCGCTGGGCGTGGGTCTGCGTACCTTGTCGCGGCACGCACGGGTGCTCGATGGCGGCCGGCAGGACATGCGGGACGCGCAAACTCGGCTGCGCGACCGCGTTGCTGATTTGGAAGGCACGGTGGACGTCCTGTCGGCCGGCCGGCGGGCCGACTACGCGGCGCTGCGGGCGCTGGCCACGACGGCGCGCGACGTTACACTCGAGCGCGACAGCTTGAGGGGCGAGAACCAGGATCTCCAGGCGACGGTGACGAGCTTGACCGATCAGGTCGCGCATATGCGCCAGAGCCGTCTCACGCAGGACGACAGCCTCTCGACACTGAGCACCCAGTTTCGATCGGTCCTCGAGGAGCGCGCGCGGCTGGCGACGGATCGTGGTGCCTTGGCGGCACAGGTCTCCGATCTGGCGTCTCGCATCGACGTGTTGAAACGTTCCGACGAAGCGCGGCGCGAAGACCTTGCAGTGACCGCGGCCGACCTGCGGCAGATTGATGCCGCGCGGCATGAGTTGGTCGCCGAGCGCGGCCAGCTAAGGACCGATATGGCGAGCCTGGAGGCCCAGCTTGCGGCCGCACGCGGCGATGGACGCGTCAAGCAGCGGCAACTGCGGACGACTGGCACCCAGCTGATGGCGACCGAGGCGCAGTTGCGCGACCTGATTGCTGAGCGAGGGAACCACGTCGCGGAGCGCGACGCGCTCGATGGCCAAGTCGCCGAGCTCGAAAGCCGTGTCTTCGAGCTGGCCGAGGATCGGGAGGCGTTGACGACGAGGTTGCGATCGACTGAAACGACGCTGAGCGACGTGACCGCGGATCGGGTCGAGATCGCGGCCGAGCGCGACCGGCTCGACCAGCGGGTCGACGAACTGGCGGGCCGCCTCGATGAAATCGAGGAGGCCCGTGTCGGCGTCTTGGCCCAGCTTGAGGAGAGCACGGCGAACGGCATCGAGATGATCGAGCGAACGGTGGTTTCCGCCGGCCTCGATCTGGAGCGCGTGCTTGACCGGATCGGGACCCGGCCGGAGGCGCGTGGCGGCCCGTTCGTGCCGTTCCGATTCAGCGACGGACCGGGTGCCGATTTGGCCTCGACGATCGCCGAGCTCGACGCCCGGGTCGCCCACTGGCGCGGCCTGATGGAGGTTATGGAGCGGCTGCCTCTGACAATGCCGTTGGATGACGGGTTCGAGACCACGAGCGCGTTCGGTCGGCGCGATGATCCGTTCACCCGTCGTCCGGCCATTCACGAGGGGATCGACTTCGGCAGCCGGTCCGGCAAGCCGGTCCATGTGACCGCGCCCGGTCGCGTCAGCTTCGTCGGTTGGAAAGGCGGCTTCGGAAAGATGGTCGAAATCGACCACGGGCTGGGCATACGGACGCGCTATGCCCATCTGCGGACCATTTTCGTGAAGCGGGGTCAGGAGGTCGATTTCCGCGAAAGCATCGGTCGGGTCGGTAGTACCGGCCGCAGCAACGGGCCGCATCTACACTACGAGATCCTGGTCGATGGTCGGCCTCGGAATCCAGAGAACTTCTTGAGGGCAGGGCAGTATGTTTTCAAAGGGTAGGCAGCGCCGCGCGGCGAGAAACGCGGGTATCCCCTCGATCATCAGTGCCAATTTGAACGTCATCGGGGATCTGGTGAGCGAGGGCGATATCCAGGTCGAGGGCGCGATCAGGGGCGATGTCGCGTGCCGTGTGCTCGTGCTGAGCGACGCCGCCGAGGTGTCGGGCAAGATCACCTGCGAGACCGCGCGCATTCGCGGCGCGGTCATCGGCGAGATTCATGCCAAGGCCGTGCTGCTGGCGCGCACGGCCCGGATCACCGGCGATATCTTCTACGAGCACGTCACGATCGAGGCCGGTGCGGTGATCGAGGGCCAGCTCGCCCGCCAGGACCGCCAGCAAACGACCCTAAATCTGGTGCATAGCGTCGCCTAGTACCGGCTATCGCTGGCGGCGGAGTCGTGATTCAAAGGATGGATGAACATCCAGGACGCGACTCCGATCATATTGACGGAGGAGGAGCGGGCGGTGCTTGAGAGCATGGTCCGATCTCCGAAGACGGAACAGGGCGTGAGCGAGCGCGCCCGCATGGTGTTGTTGGCGGCGGACGGCCGCTCGACGCGCTCCATTGCGGCGGCGCTTGGCACCTGGCCGGGGCGGGTCAGCCGCTGGCGCACGCGCTTCGCGGCGGAACGGCTGGCCGGGCTGTCGGATCGAGCGCGGCCGGGGGCGACGCCGATCTACACGGCCGAGACGGGCCGGCGCATCCTGGCGCAGTTGGACGAGCCGCCGCCCGCCGGCTTCGCTCGCTGGACGGCGCCACTGCTGGCCCGGGCGCTGGGCGATGTGTCGGACCAGTACATCTGGCGCTTCCTGCGCCGGCAAAAGATCGACCTGGCCGGCCGTAAATCCTGGTGCCAGAGCAACGATCCCGAGTTCGTCCCCAAGGCGGCCGAGATCGTCGGCCTCTACTTGCACCCGCCGGAGGACGCCATCGTGCTGGCGGTCGACGAGAAGCCGCACATCCAGGCGCTGGAGCGCGCCCAGGGCTATCTGAAGCTGCCGAACGGGCGCGCCCTGATCGGCCATGGCCACACCTATAAGCGACACGGCACGACGACGCTGTTTGCCGCTCTCAACGTCGCCAGCGGCGAGGTTCAGGCCGGACACTACGAACGGCGGCGCCGCCGTGAGTTCCTCGACTTCATGAACCGCGTGGTGGCCGCCTATCCCGACCGCGAGATCCATGTCGTTCTCGACAACCTGAACACCCACAAGCCCAAGCGCGACCGCTGGCTCAAGGCGCATCCCCATGTCCACTTCCACTTCACGCCCAACTACGCCAGCTGGCTCAACCAGATCGAGATCTGGTTCTCGATCCTCAGCCGCGCCGCCCTGCACGGCGCCAGCTTCACTTCGCCCCGACAACTCAGGGACGCCATCGATGCCTTCATCCACGCCCACAACAAGACCGCCAAGCCTTTCCGTTGGGTCAGCACCAACATCCATCAGAAGAGGCTCAAACCACGTCATCGCGATTTGTGATTCCCGGTACTAGTACATCGATTCCATGAAACGGATCATTTTGTGTGGGGTTCCTGACCACCTACCAGATTTGGTAGGGTGAAGGCGTGTATGGGCAGGGAGACATGTCATGGCGGCGCCTCGGCGGTCTGTTGATTTGCGGATGACGGAAGAAGAGGTTGAGCAGCTTGGGGCGATCGCCCGGTCGCGCACGGAAGCGGCATGCCGGGTGACGCGGGCGCGCATGCTGCTGCGCTATCGCGATGATGCGTCGTACTTCGCGGTTGGCCGGGCGCTGGGCGTTCACCATCAGACGGTGCAGCGCTGCGTCGAGCGAGCGCTGCGCCATGGCTTGATGGCGGCCTTTGCGGACAGTCCGCGGCCCGGACGCGAGCCGCGGATCACCGAGGCGGCGCGCGCCTGGCTGGTCGATCTGGCCTGCGGCAAGGCGAAGGACTTGGGTTATCCGCATGAGCTGTGGACGACGCGGCTGCTGGCGCGGCATGCGCGCTCCCACGGCCCGGCGGCAGGCCATGGGTGTCTGGCCAAGCTGGCCCAGGGCACTGTGTGCAAGCTGCTCGACCAGCACGCGGTGAAGCCGCACAAGGTGCGCTACTACCTGGAGCGCCGCGACCCCGAGTTCGAGCAGAAGATGGCCGAGGTGTTGTGTGTCTACCGCGAGGTCGAAATGCTCAAGCGAGCCGCCGCGGCGAACCCGCAGGCGCCGATCGAGGCGGTGGCGATCATCTCCTACGACGAGAAGCCGGGCATGCAGGCGATCGGGACGACGGCGCCCGACCTGCCGCCTGCGCCCGGTCGCCATGCCGGCTTCGGGCGTGATCACGAATATGTCCGCCACGGGACGATCAGCCTGCTCGCCGGCATCGATCTGCTGACCGGCAAGGTTCACGCCAGCGTCGAGGATCGCCATCGCTCGCGCGAGTTCGTCGCGTTTCTCAAACGCCTCGACGCGGCCTATCCACCGAGCACCGCGATCACGCTGATCCTCGACAATCACTCCGCGCATATCTCCAAGGAAACCCGAGGCTGGCTCGCCGACCAGCGAGAGGGCCGCTTCAGTTTCGTCTTCACTCCCAAGCACGGCTCCTGGCTCAACCTCGTCGAGGGCTTCTTCTCCAAGCTCGCTCGCTCGGTGCTCCGGCACATCCGCGTCGCCTCCAAGCAGGAACTCAAGGACCGCATCATCGCCGCCATCGACGACATCAACCGACATCCCGTCGTCCACACCTGGTCCTACAAACTAAACGAGGCCGCCTGATATGATTTGATCCTTGGAAACGCTGAACTAGTCGGTCTCGTTCAGCGCGGCCTGCAACCTAGCCGGATCGACGTTGCCGCCAGACAGGACGATCGCGACGGTCTTGTTGCGGCAGTCGAAATGTCCGTCGAGCACGGCGGCGAGCGCCACCGCGCCGCCCGGCTCGACGACCAACTTCAGCACCTTAAAGGCATAGGCCATCGCCCGGGCGGCCGCCGCGTCGCTGACGACCAGGCCGCCGGTCAGCAGGCGGCGATTGATGGCGAAGGTCAGCTCCCCCGGTGTCGGGGCCAGCAGGGCGTCGCAGATCGAATGGGCCCCGGGTTCGTTCTTGAGACGCCGGCCGGCAGCAAGCGATCGGGTCGTATCGTCGAAGTGCTCGGGCTCGACGGCGAAGATCCGCGTGTGTGGGCTAAGCTCGGCGAGCGCCAATGCGATCCCCGCCGTCAGGCCGCCCCCGCCACAGCAGACCAGCGCGGCATCGAGGACCGCACCCGCGGCCGCCGCCTGGTGGGCGATTTCCAGGCCGACGGTGCCCTGGCCGGCGATCGTCCAAGGGTGGTTATAGGGCGGGACGATGGTCGCGCCGCGTTCGTTGGCGATGCGGCCCGCGATCTGTTCGCGCACCTCGTGGTAGCGGTCGTACTGGACGACCTCGGCGCCATAGCCGCGCGTGCCCTCGACCTTCACGGTCGGCGCGTCGGCCGGCATGATGATCGTGGCCGACGCGCCAAGGGCCCGGGCGGCGGCAGCAACGCCTTGCGCATGATTCCCGGAGGAATAGGCGACGATGCCGGCCTCACGTGCGCTGGCGTCGAGTTGGCGGATGAAGTTGTAGGCCCCGCGGATCTTGAACGATCCCGTGTACTGCAGCGACTCCGGCTTGATCCAGATGCGTCCCCCGGTCGCCTCGTCGAGCGCCGGCGCACGCAGCAGCGGCGTCTCGACGGCGATTTCGCGGACGCGCGACGCCGCGTCGCGCAGATCGGCGATCGTCGGCTGCTTGGTGATCGCGGCGTTTCCTAGTCGAGCTGCAGCAGGCCCGGCAGGTCGGCCAGGCTCGAGACCACCGCGTCAGGCCGCGCCGGCAGAAACTCGCTCGGCTGGCCGAACCGGTTGATCCAGACGACGCGAAAGCCGAACGAAGCGGCGCCGACCGCGTCCCAGCCGTTGGCCGACTGAAAGCAGATCGCGCGGGCCGGAACGGCCAGGCGGTCGACCGCCAGCTGGTAGACGTCCGGGTGGGGCTTGTAGACACCGACCGACTCGACCGAGAGGATGTCGTCCACAAGGTCCTGGATCCCGGCGCTGCGCACGGCGGCGGCCAACATGTCCGGCGCGCCGTTGGACAGAATCGCCGTTGTGATCGGCGCCGTCCTCAGCCGGCGCAGGGTGTCAACAACCTCGGGATAGGGCTCGAGCTCAAGATAGAGGTCCAACAGGCGTTGCCGCAGCACCGGATCGTCGAGCCCAACGGCGGCAAGGGCGAAATCGAGCGCCTCGCCGGTGACCTGCCAGAAGTCCTCGTGTCGGCCCATGAGGCTGCGCAGCCACGTGTACTGGAGCTGCTTCTGCCGCCAGACTTCCGAGAGCCTGTCGGTGCGGTCGCCCAGCAGGTCACGACAGCGCTCGGTTGCCGAGTTGAAATCGAACAGGGTCCCGTAGGCATCGAAGACACACGCTTCGATGCCGTCGATCGGGGTCGTCAAAACGGCAGGCTTCCCGTCGCGGCAACCTGCGTCGTGCCCAACACGCGGCGGTAGACGGGCACCGCCTCGATCACGCGCTGGACGTAGTTGCGTGTCTCACCGAACGGGATGGATTCGATCCAGTCGATCATGTCGATCTCACCGGCACGCGGATCGCCATAGCTGCGCAGCCACCGCGCTACCCGATTGGGACCCGCATTGTAGGCCGCCAGCGCCAACGGGTAGGACCCCTCGAAGCGCTCGAGCAGCCCGGCCAGGTAAATCTGGCCCAAGCCGATATTGTAGTCCGGGTCCTCGAGCAGCCGTGCGCGGCTGTATGCTACCCCGGTCGTGCGGGCCACATGGCGGGCCGTCGACGGCAACAGCTGCATCATGCCCCGTGCGCCGGCGCTGCTTGTCGCCCCGCTATCGAAGCCGCTCTCCTGGCGGATGATGGCGAGCACGAGCGCGGGCTCAGGCGCATCGACGCCGTTTCTCGGCGGGCTCGACAGAGGGCGCACAGGGAACGCCAGCGTGCCCATGGGAAGGCCACGCCCGGCGGCGCGCTTGGCGACCTGGATGGCTTCGCGCCGGCGCTCGATCCCCGCGGCGAGCTGGGCAAGCATCACCAAGTCCGCCGGCGTCTCGGCCAGATCCATCAGATGGATCAGGAATGGCCGGGTGCGATCGCCTTGCCCCACCTGGTGCAGCTGTTGGGCAGCGGCGGCCAGCTCCTGATTCAGATAGCTCGCACGCGCCGCTCGGCTGGGGACGGGCGCTAGCGGCGGCGGTGGCAGCGGGCGGTCAAGGGCGGCAAGGGCAAGCTGGCCGTAGAACGTGTCCGGATGCGCCGCCGCCGCAGCATACCAGGAGGCGGCGGCTTCGCCGTCGTTGGCCGCGGCGGCTGCCCGGCCGGACCAATAGGCGCCACGCGCGCGGCTGATCGGAAAGCGGACGTTTTGGTACAGCGTCGAGAAATGGCCCAGCGCCTGGATGTTTTCCTGCAGGAACACGAGACCGACCCAGCCGGCAAGGAACTCGGCATCGGCGAAGGCGGCGCCGCTATCCAGCCCATGGTCGGCGGCGACCCGACGGGCCTCGCTGAAGTGGCCGGTGGCGATGGCGCGGCGCGCCAGGATGCGCCGCTCGACGGCCCAGCGCACGGGCCGGACAAGGTCGCCCGGGGGGCTCGTCAGGAGGTCCCGGGCGCTCTCGTCCAACCCTTTGCGGCGGCGCCAGCGAAGGCGCTCGTACCACAGCGCCGGGTCGTCCCGCAGGGCCGCGGGCACGGCCGCGATGGCGCCGTCGACGCCGGGCTCCTGGCGCATCAGCGCCAGGCGGGCGAAGCCCAGTGCCGCGGTGTCGCGGTCGACCCGCCGCAGCATGCGCCGGGCCGGGCCGGTCTTGTCCTCCCACAGCAGGCGGTCGAGGCGGGCCGTGTGGTCCTCGGCCCGCAGCTGCCCGCGGAACTCCCTGGCAAAGACCTTGCCGTCCTGTGCGGTGAAGTCCAACCGACGCCAGGCATCGCGGACGAACGCGCTATCCAAGGCGCTCGCGGCTGCCTGAGCGCGGGCAAAGGCCAATGCGCCACGGCCGGTAAGCGGCGGACGGGGCTCGAACCAGGCCAGCAGCATCGCTGGATCGTGGACCACGTCGGCGACTGCCTCCGCCTGGCGCCGCAACGTGACCAGGCGTGGCCAACCCGGATTGGCATCGACGAAACCGGAGATCGCCTCGAACGAGGCGCCGGAATCCGGCCGCTGGAAGTCCATCCAGTCGATCACCTTGGCCAGCAGCCCGTCCTCGGCCTGTGCGGCAAGACGCTTGGCGGTCGGCCATTCGTCGCGCTCAATCGCGGCGAACGCGGTTTCGTAGGTGGCGGTGTCGGCCTTGCCAAGGGGTGCCGCAGCCGCGAACGGCGGTACCCAACTGGCGACCAGCGCCAGCAAGGCCGGTGCGGTCATTCTAAGGAATGCCAGTTTCACCGAACATCGTCCCCCAAATAGATCGCGCCAATGGCGCGTCGTTGCCTCCATCTTCAGTGTAAACTTCGGGGCGCCGCAAAGCCAGCCGCGACCTTGCCGCGGGCCGGGGCAAGGGCTATCGTTCCCGCCCGCCTCGTCGTTAGGATATGCACGATGTTTTCAGGGTCCTTGGTCGCCCTCATCACACCGTTTCGCGACGGGAAGCTGGACGAAGTGGCCTATCGGTCGTTCGTCGAGTGGCATATTTCGGAGGGCACCGACGGCCTCATCCCGTGCGGCACGACCGGCGAGTCGCCGACCCTGTCCCATGACGAGCATCGTCGTGTCGTCGAGTTGTGTGTCGAGGTTGCGGACGGGCGCGTGCCGGTCATCGCCGGGACCGGCTCGAACTCAACGGCCGAGGCGATCGATCTGACACGTCATGCGAAGGGGGCCGGCGCCGACGCCTGTCTGGTCGTTACGCCGTACTACAACAAGCCCACGCAATCCGGGCTCTATCAGCACTACAAGGCGATTGCCGACGCCGTCGACCTGCCGGTCGTCATCTACAACATCCCACCGCGCAGCGTCGTCGATATGACCGTCGGGACAATGGCGCGGCTTGCCGACCATCCCAACATCATCGGCGTCAAGGACTCCACACAGGATCTGGTACGGCCGCTCGCCATGCGCGATGCCGCCGGCGAGGACTTCTGCCAACTGTCCGGCGAGGATGCGACGGTCCTGTCCTTTCTGGCCAATGGCGGGCACGGCTGCATATCCGTCACCGCGAACGTCGCGCCGCACCTTTGCGCCGAAATGCACACGGCGTGGCGGCGCGGCGATGCCGCCGGTGCTCTCGACTTCAACCAACGGCTCTACCCGCTGCATCGCGCGCTGTTCCTCGAGGCGAGCCCGGCGCCAGTGAAGTATGCCGCCTCACTGCTCGACAAGTGCCAGCCGGACGTCCGTCTGCCGCTCGTGGCAATCAGCGACGCCACGAAGGGCGCGGTGCGCGAGGCAATGGTATTTGCCGGCCTGCTGAACTGACGCACAGGCATGGCGAAAGCCAGGGGTGCGGCGGCCGCAGCCGGGGCACGGCGTATCGTCGTCCACAACCGCAAGGCGCGGCACGACTACTTCATCGACAGCAGGCTGGAGGCCGGGATCGTCCTGACCGGCACCGAGGTCAAGGCGCTGCGCCAGGGGCGTGGCAGCCTGAGCGATGCCTGGGCCGGTGGCCGGAATGGCGAGCTTTGGCTGTTCAACGCCCACATCCCACAGTACGAGGCGGGCAGCCGCTTCAATCACGAACCGAAGCAGCCTCGTAAGCTCTTGGTGCGCAAGCGCGAGCGGGACCGGCTGGTGATGGCCGTGCAGGCCGAGGGTGTTACCCTCGTGCCGATTTCGATCTACTTCAACCCCCGCGGTATTGCCAAGGTCGAGTTGGGTGTCGGTCGTGGCAAGCAAAAGTACGATAAGCGCGCGACCGAGAAGAGCCGCGAATGGGACCGCCAGAAGGGTCGATTGCTGCGCGACCGAGGCTGAGCAGCGGTCGCTGTCGGCCTATTCGCCGGCCTTGTCCAGGCTATCGTGGATGCGCGCGAACACGGCCTCGAACATCGCCGCCGTGAGCCGGCCGGTGTTCGTGTTGTAGCGTGAGCAGTGATAGCTGTCGGCCAGGGTGACGCCCGTCGGCAACGCGTGGACAGCGCCGTGGCCGAACGGGTAGGCGCTTTTTCTCAGGCCGCAGGCTGCGAGGATCGCACCATGCGCCACGCCGCCCAGTGCGACGATCACACGCAGCCGCTGCATGGCCGCGATCTCGCCGCGCAGGTAGGGGCCGCAGCCGCGGATCTCCTGCCCGACAGGCTTGTTTTCCGGCGGTAGGCAGCGCACCGCGTTGGTGATGCGGCAGTCCACGAGCCTCAGGCCATCATCGGGCCTGGCGTCGAACTGGCCGCGGGAGTAGCCGAACTTGGCCAGGGTCGCGTACAGCAGCGCGCCGGCATAGTCGCCCGTGAAGGGACGCCCCGTGCGATTCGCGCCGTGCAGGCCCGGTGCCAGCCCGACGATAAGCAGTCGCGCGGACCGTTGGCCGAAACTGGGGACCGGGGCATTGTGATAGTCGGGAAAGCGAGATCGGTTGGTTTGCCGAAAGGCCGCCAACCGCGGGCAAATCAGGCAGTCGGCGGGCGGCTCGGCCGAGCCGGGCGGCCGGGCGCTGGCCACGGCGGGCGCGGCGCCGAATCAGGCGGTCTCTACGACGTCCGCTTCGCCGTCGTCATAGTCTTCATCGTTGTCTTCATCATAGTCGTCCTCGTCCTCGAAATCATCGCGATGTGGCTCGGTCTGGCGGGCGGGACCGCGCACGCGCTCAACCTCCAGTATGATGTCCTTGAGGTCGAGGAAATGGTCGGCCTGACGACGTAGCTCGTCGGCGGCCATCGGCGGGCTCGACCGCATCGTGCTTACGACCGTAACCCGCACCCCGGATTGTTGCACGGCCTCGACCAGGCGGCGGAAGCCGCCGTCGCCGGAGAACAGCACCGCGTGATCGATGCGGCCCGCCAGCGCCAACATGTCCACCGCCAGCTCGACGTCGGTGCTGTTGCGAATCCGACGGCGGCCGTTGGGATCGGTGTATTCCTTTGCGGGCTTGGTGACCAAGGTGAAGCCATTGTAGTCCAGCCAGTCCACGAGCGGACGAATCGGCGAGTATTCCTGGTCCTCGATGAGCACTGTATAGTAGTACGCGCGGACAAGATTTCCCTTGTCGCGGAATCGGTCCAACAGGCGCTTATAGTCGATATCGAACCCAAGGGATCGCGCGGCCGCGTAGAGATTGGAGCCGTCAATGAACAGGGCGATTCTTTCGTGCGGGTAAAACATCAGTGTTATCCTTGTAGTACCAACGAATCAGCCTGTGACCGTCAATCGTCCGCGAGTCCACAAATGAAACTCGTCTCAACTTCTTGCCCTAGTCGAGACAGCATCCTAAGTAACGCGCCTGTCCGCTTTTGTCCAATATCTGGTCCGAACTCGCCGGGGTGACATGATTCTTGTCGGGTTGGGCGCAAATCTGCCGGCACCCGGCTATGACGATCCGCGCGCGACTTGCGAGGCCGCGCTTGGCGCGATCGCCGCGGCGGGCGTCAGGATTGTTCGACGGTCGCGCTGGTATCGCAGTGCTCCGGTGCCGCCGTCCGACCAGCCCTGGTTTGTCAATGGTGTTGTCGCCGTCGCAACAGAATTGGCACCGACGCCGCTGCTGCGGCGGCTGCACGCGATCGAGGCGCAATTTGGCCGGGTCCGGGGCACGCCAAACATGGCCAGAACCCTCGACTTGGATCTCCTGGCGTTTGGCGCTAGGGTGCAGCGCGATGGTGTCCAGCCGCACCTGCCTCATCCACGGATACATGAGCGGGCTTTCGTGCTGCGGCCGCTGGCCGAAATAGCACCGAGCTGGCGGCATCCGGGGTCCGGTTTGACCGTTATCGAGATGATCGCCCGGCTGGCCCCGGGACAGCTGGTGGAGGCCATTGCCGATGAGCCGGCAGCGGGCACGACCCCCCCCCCGGCGGGCTAAGTGGTTGGCAGGGTGCACGAAGGCTCATATATAACTAGTAGAACAGATGGAGTGTCCATGAATGGCTCGCGTTACTGTTGAAGATTGCATCGACAAGGTCCCCAATCGGTTCGATTTGGTCATGTTGGCGGCGCAGCGTGCGCGTGAGATTGCCGCCGGATCGACGCTCACCGTTGAGCGGGACAACGATAAGAACCCGGTGGTCGCGCTGCGCGAGATTGCCGAAGAGACGGTCGGCGTCGAGGCCACCCGCCAGTCGCTGATCCAGGGTCTGCAGAAGCACGTCGACTTCGACGAGCCGGAAGAAGATGACGTGATGGAACTCTTGGAGGCGGAAAGCCAGACGCCCGGCGTCGTCACCGAGGTGCCGTCCGGCGATGGCGAAGCGGAGGACGTGTCGGTCGAGGCCATGGCGGCGGCCGAATTGAATGCCGCCGCAGCGGTTGCCGACGAAGAGGAGAAGCCATAGCGCCCGCAACCCTGGCGGTGGCCAGCGGCCGCCGCTTTGGCAGCGACTGCCCGGCCGAGACAGCCAATATCCGCCCGCCACGGACCACTCGGACTAGTACCGCCATGATCCGGCAATTCGAGCTGGTCGAAAAGGTAAGAGCCTACGATCCCGCCGTCGACGAAGACCTGCTGAACCGCGCCTACGTCTTTTCGATGAAGGCGCACGGATCCCAGGTCCGCGCATCCGGCGATCCCTACTTCTCCCATCCGTTGGAAGTAGCGGGCATTCTCACGGCGCATCGGCTCGACACGGCGTCGATCGTGACGGCGTTATTGCACGACACGATCGAAGACACCGAAGTCACGATCGAGGACATCCAGCAGAAATTTGGCGACGACATTGCACGGCTGGTCGATGGCGTGACCAAGCTGTCGCAGCTCGAGCTGCAGTCCGATCGGGCCAAACAGGCGGAGAACTTCCGCAAGCTCGTGCTGGCCATGAGCCGCGATATTCGCGTGTTGTTGGTCAAGCTGGCCGACCGGCTGCACAACATGCGGACGCTCGGCCACATCGCTTCGGAGGACAAGCGGCGCACGATTGCCCACGAGACGATGGAGATCTATGCGCCGCTGGCCGAACGTGTCGGCATGCACGACGTCAAGACGGAACTGGAGGACCTGGCCTTCGCGCACATGCTGCCCGACGCGCGCGACTCCGTCATCCGCCGCCTGGAGTATTTGCGCAGCGAGGGCGGCAATGTAGTTGACCGCGTGCTCGAGGCATTGCGGCGGATGCTGGCGGATCACGAGATTTCCGCCGCAGTCTCCGGTCGCGAAAAGACGCCCTACTCGATCTGGCGCAAGATGCAGCGCAAGCAGGTCGGGTTCGAGATGCTGTCGGACATCATGGCATTTCGTGTCGTCGTCGAGGACGTTGCCGCCTGCTATCAGGCGCTGGGCAGCATTCATGGGCGCTGTCCGTTGGTCCCGGGCCGGTTCAAGGACTACATCTCGACGCCGAAGCCGAACGGCTATCGCTCCCTCCATAGCGACGTCTTGGGTCCCGAGAACCAACGGATCGAGCTGCAGATCCGAACGCGCGAGATGCACGAGGTGGCGGAGCACGGGGTCGCCGCGCACTGGCAGTACAGGCAAGGCCTCACGAGCCCGATAGAAGGGCGCAAGTACCGCTGGCTGCAGGAGCTGCTGGACATCGTCGAGACGGCCGCGGGGCCGGAGGAGTTCCTTGAGAACACCAAGCTCGAGATGTTCCAGGACCAGGTATTCTGCTTCTCGCCGAAAGGCGAGGTATTTGCCTTGCCCTACGGCGCCACGACCGTTGACTTCGCCTACGTCGTGCATTCCGAGATCGGCGACCACTGCGTCGGTGCCAAGGTCAATGGGCGTCTAGTGCCGCTGCGCACGCAGCTGCAGAACGGCGATCAAGTCGAGATCCTCACGTCGAAGAACCAGGCACCGGCCGCCGAGTGGGAGCAGATCGTCGTCACCGGCAAGGCCCGATCGCACATCCGCCGCTACGTCCGTGGCGAGCAGCGCAAGGAATATGCCCGCCTGGGACAACAGATCATCGAGCAGGCCTTCCGTCAGGCAGGCTATGCAACGAAGCGGGCGAACCTGGAGGGAGTTCTGGCCGGTTTCCGCTGCGAACGGCTGGATGACCTCTATGCGCAGGTCGGCGAGGGCCGGCTCAGCGGCCAGGAGGTCGTGCAGGCGAGCGTGCCGGGCGAGCGCCCGGCGCGCCGCCGGCGCAAGACGATGCGACGGCCGCTTGGTCGCAAGGCGGCCGAACACGTGGTGCCGATACGCGGCCTCATCGAGGGGGTCGCCGTCCACAAGGCGAAGTGCTGCTACCCGTTGCCCGGCGACCGGATCGTCGGCATCATGGCGACCGGCAAGGGCGTCATCATTCACACGATCGATTGCGACACGCTTGCGAGCTTCAGCGAGAGCCCGGAGTTGTGGATAGATGTTGCCTGGGACACGGACGCCGACAGCGGCAGCGAAGTCGGCCGGCTGAAGGTCGTGCTGGCCAACGAGCGCGGCAGCCTGGGCGACCTCGCGACGGTCATTGCCAAGCATGAGGGCAACATCTCCAACCTGAAGATAACGAACCGCGATTTCGACTTCTTCGAGATGGACGTCGATGTCGAGGTGCGCGACGTCAAGCATCTGGCGAACGTCATTGCCGCGCTGCGGGCGACGCCGTCGATCAACTCGGTGAAGCGGGCCCGCAACTAGGCCACGATGATAGGCGCATGATTCTCGGGCTCGGCAGCGACATCATCGACATGCGGCGGATCGCCAAGACGATCGAGCGCTTCGGCGACCGCTTCACCCAGCGTTGCTTCACCGAGACCGAGCGTCGCCGGTCCGACCGGCGGGCCAGCCGCGCCGAGAGCTACGCGCGCCGCTTTGCGGCCAAGGAGGCTTGCGCCAAGGCGCTCGGCACGGGATTTCGCGACGGCGTGTTCTGGCGCGACCTGGGCGTGGTCAATCTGCCGTCCGGCAAGCCGACGCTGGTGCTGACCGGCGGTGCCGCGGAGCGATTGGCGGCCATGGTGCCGCCGGGCATGAAGGCGCAGATCGACGTGTCGATGACCGACGATCCACCCCTGGCGCAGGCGATCGTCATCATATCCGCCGTCCCGGACCGCGCTGCCGATGGTGGTGGCGGTCGCGGCTGAACGCCGGCATTTGCACTGGTCGAACATGGCGCATTGGGCTAAACCCAGGCGCCATCAATGGTTTCCGGCCGTTTTGGGTCTGGGTCGAACCCCGCCTGACGCGGATTTCAATTCGCTGGACGAGTCTTGAGGAGCGTCGTGGTTCGAGAAGCCCCTCCTTCCCCGCTGATGAAGAAGAAAAAGTCGGGCTATGCCGAGACGGTCCGCACCTTTGTCTTCGCGATCCTCATCGCCATTGGTGTCCGCACGGTTGCGTACGAGCCGTTCAACATCCCTTCGGGCTCAATGATCCCGACGCTGCTCATCGGCGACTATCTGTTCGTGTCGAAGTTCTCCTACGGCTACAGCCGCTACTCCTTGCCGTTCGGCCTGCCGCTGCTGTCCGGCCGCCTGTTCCCCAGGGGGCCGGAGCGTGGCGATGTTGCGGTCTTCAAACGTCCGCCGGCAAACGACACTGACTTCATCAAGCGCATCGTCGGGCTGCCCGGCGACCGTCTTCAGGTCGTCGCCGGCGTCCTTTACATAAACGGCGAGCCGGTGAAGCGCGAACAAATCGACGACTATGTCGTGCGCGACAGTCGTGGCCGTGAACGCCGGGTGCGGCGTTTCATGGAGACGCTGCCGAACGGCCGGACCCACCCGATCATTGAAGAGCTCGGCGACAACGGGCCGTTAGACAACACCGGCGAGTACGTGGTCCCAGCCGGACACTACTTCGCCATGGGCGACAACCGCGACAATTCGGCCGACAGCCGCGGCAACGGCAGGACTGGATGGTTCGTGCCGGCGGAGAACCTGGTCGGCCGTGCCGAGTTCCTGTTCTACTCGACGAACGGCTCCGCCCGGCTGTGGCAGTTCTGGAAGTGGCCCGGCGCGGCCCGGTTCGGCCGCCTCTTCACGGCCGTGGAGTAGTGGCCGGCCAAGCGACCGATCCGCTCGCCGGACTCGCCACGATTCTGGGCCATCGATTTCGCCGGCGCGACCTCCTGGTGGAGGCGCTTACCCATGCCAGCCTGACCGAGGGCGGGACGAGCTATCAGCGGCTCGAATTCCTTGGCGACCGTGTGCTCGGACTGGCGATCGCCGACATGCTAGTGGACACGTTCCCGGCGGAGGCCGAGGGCGATCTGGCACGCCGCTACACCGCGCTGGTGCGGGCCGAAACCCTGACCCGGGTCGCCGAACAGGTCGGCCTCGGCAGCTATCTGCGGCTGCCGGTCGGGGGAGCGGGGGCGCTCGTACGCGACAGCGCCGGCATTCTCGCCGATGCCATGGAGGCGGTTATCGCGGCGCTCTACCTCGACGGCGGCCTCGACGTGGCCGTTCGTTTTGTCGAGGCGCAGTGGCGGCCGCTGCTCGCGGCCATGCCCGAACCGCCGGAAGATGCCAAGACCGCGCTGCAGGAATGGGCCCAGGGGCACGGCCTGCCATTACCGCGCTATGTCGAGGTCTACCGCTGCGGGCCCGATCACGAGCCTCAGTTCACGATCGAGGTCCGGCTTGCCGACCTGCCGCCGGCGCGTGCCGAGGGCCGGTCGAAGCGGGTGGCTGAACAGGCCGCGGCGGCCCTGCTGTTGCAGACGCTGTACGACGGCGATGGTTGAGGCCCGGGTGAGCCACTGTGGTTTCGTGGCCCTGGTGGGCGCGCCCAACGCCGGCAAGTCGACCCTGCTCAACTGTCTGGTCGGGACAAAGGTCTCGATCGTCACGCCCAAGGTGCAGACGACACGCAGCCAGATCCGCGGCGTCGCGATCGAAGGCGGCAGCCAGCTTATTTTCGTCGACACGCCCGGCATCTTCGCGCCGCGCCGCCGCCTCGAGCGCGCCATGGTGGATGCAGCCTGGAGCGGTGCCCACGGCGCCGATCTCATCTGTGTCCTGATCGATGCCGCCAAGGGTACGCGGGCAACGGGACGGGTTATCGATGGACTGGCCAAGGGCCGGCGGCAGGCCGTGCTCCTCCTCAACAAGATCGATCTGATCAAGCGAGAGCGCTTGCTGGCGCTCTCCCAGACGCTCAATGAGACCGGCGTGTTCACGGCGACGTTCATGATCTCGGCGCTCACCGGCGACGGCGTCGAGGCTCTGCGCAGCCATCTGAAGGAGCATGTGCCGGCCGGCCCCTGGCTCTACCCCGAGGACCAGATCTCGGACCTGCCGGGGCGCCTGCTCGCCGCCGAGGTCACGCGCGAGAAGGCGTTCCTGCGCCTGCATCAGGAGCTGCCCTATGCGCTCGCCGTGGCGACCGACGAATGGCAGGACTTTGCCGACGGCAGCGTGCGCATCGCACAGACCATCTATGTCGAGCGCAACACCCAGAAGGCAATCGTTCTCGGCAAGGGCGGGCAATCGATCAAACAGATCCGCGAGCTCGCCCAGAAGGACCTCGAGACGATGCTCGAACGGCGGGTGCACCTGTTCATTCACGTCAAGGTGCGGGAAAACTGGGTCAACGATCCGGACCGCTATCGCGAGTGGGGTCTGCGCTACGATGCGTAGGGGGGCTGCAATCGCCACCGTTCAACCGGGATCCGGTGATGGAGTGGACTGACGAGGCTCTGGTCCTGGCGGCGCGCCCGCATGGCGAAGGTGCCGCGGTCGTCCAGCTTCTGACCCGAACCAAGGGGCGCCATGCCGGGCTGTTCCACGGCGGCGCGACGCGGCGGCGCGGGCTGGTCGAACCGGGCAACCGCGTGGTCGCGACCTGGCGCGCGAGGCTCGCTGAGCATCTCGGCACTTACACGCTCGAGGCGATTCGGCACTACGCGGCGGGGCTGATGGACGATCCGCGCCGCCTCGCGGCGCTGGCGGCAGCATGCGCCGTGGCCGACGGGGCGCTGCCCGAACGGGAGCCCCATGGTGGTGTGTTCGACGCCATGGCCGTGCTGCTCGAAGCGCTCGCGGCGCCCGACGACGACGTCTGGCCGACCGTCTATGTCCGCTGGGAGATCGGCCTCGTCGCCGAGCTCGGCTTCGGGCTCGATCTGAGTCGGTGTGCGGCGACCGGCGCCGGCGATGGCCTGATCTACGTCTCGCCGCGCACCGGCCGGGCCGTCAGCCGCGACGCCGGCGAGCCGTATAAGGAAAAGCTGCTGGCGCTGCCCGATTTCCTGGTCAATGGCGGCGTCGGCGATGCCGAGTCGATCGTGCTCGGGCTGGAACTCACGGGGCACTTCCTGGCCGCACACGTGTTCGGCCCGCTCAATCGGCCGCTGCCGCCGGCGCGGTCGCGGCTGGTCGAGCAATTGCAGCGTTCTCGGGCAACATCATGATTGTCGATGCATTCTCACTACTATATGTTGCGGTCCCGATGAGCTGATCGATGGCTGCAAGCACACAAATATCCGGCGAGATCCGACCGACGCCGCTGCGCGAGGCGCTGAGCGAGCGCTACCTGAGCTATGCGCTCAGCACCATCACCGCGCGCTCGCTGCCCGATGCGCGCGACGGGCTGAAGCCGGTGCACCGGCGCTTGCTCTATGCCATGCGCCTGTTGCGGCTGGATCCGCAGCAGGGCTACAAGAAATGCGCCCGAGTCGTCGGCGACGTCATCGGCAAGTTCCACCCGCACGGCGACACGGCGGTCTATGACGCGCTCGTGCGTCTGGCCCAGGAATTCGCCGTGCGCTACCCGCTGGTCGACGGCCAGGGCAATTTCGGCAACGTCGACGGCGATAACGCCGCGGCCATGCGCTACACCGAGGCGCGCCTGACGGACGTGGCGATGGCCCTGCTCGCGGGCATCGACGAGGACGCCGTCGACTTCCGCGACACCTATGATGGCGAGGGCGAAGAGCCCGTAGTGCTGCCGGCGAGCTTCCCCAACCTGCTGGCCAACGGTGCGACTGGAATTGCCGTCGGCATGGCGACCAGCATCCCGCCGCACAATGTGGGTGAGCTCTGCGACGCGCTCCAGCACCTGCTGGAGCATCCGAACGCGACGGTCGGCAAGCTTGTTGAGTACGTACCCGGGCCCGACTTTCCGATCGGCGGCGTGCTGGTCGAGGATCGCAGCAGCGTCGTCGAGGCGTACCGGACCGGGCACGGCAGCCTCCGCGTGCGGGCCCGCTGGGAGGTCGAGCAGCTGGGCCGCGGCCAGTTTCAGATCGTCGTTACCGAGATCCCCTATCAGGTTCAGAAATCGCGCCTGATCGAGCGTGTCGCGGAGCTGCTGCAGGCGCGCAAGCTCGCCATGCTGGCCGACATACGCGACGAGTCGACCGAGGATGTGCGCCTCGTGCTCGAACCCAAGAGCCGCAACGTCGAGCCGTCGGTGCTGATGGAGAGCCTGTTCCGGCAGACCGATCTGGAAACGCGCTTCGGCCTCAACATGAACGTGCTGGATGGCGGCGTGGCGCCGCGCGTGATGTCGTTGCGCGACGTGTTGCTGGCGTTCCTCGGTCACCGCCATGAGGTGCTGGAGCGCCGGACGCGCCATCGCCTCGAGAAGATCGCCAACCGCCTCGAGGTGCTGCACGGCTACATGGTCGTGTTCCTCAACCTCGACGAGGTCATCAAGGTGATCCGCGAGGCGGACGACCCGAAAGCCGTCATGCAGAAGCGCTGGTCGCTGACCGAGGTGCAGGCCGAGGCGATCCTCAATATGCGCCTGCGCGCCCTGCGCAAGCTCGAGGAAATCGCGATCCACAAGGAGATCAAGGCGCTCGAGGGTGAGCAAAAGGACCTCAAGGCGCTGCTGCGGGACGATGGCAAGCGCCGCCAGGTCATTGCCAGCCAGCTCACCGACATCAAGCGCCGCTTCGGTCCGGGGACGCCAGGCGGCGACCGGCGCACGACGATCGGTACGGCACCGTCGCCCGTCGTCGTGCCGCTGGAGGCGATGATCGAGCGCGAGCCCGTGACCGTCCTCTGCTCGGCCAAGGGCTGGGTCAGATCGGTGCGTGGCCATGATGTCGACCCGCGTGAGATTCGCTACAAGGAGGGCGACCGGGCACGCTTCGCGGTGCCGGCGGAGACCACCGACAAGCTGGTCGTCTTCGCCACCAATGGCCGCTTCTACACGGTCGGCGTCGACAAGTTGCCGGGCGGTCGCGGCCATGGCGAGCCGTTCCGGCTGATGGTCGACTTCGGCAACGACGCGGACATCGTCGCGGTGTTCGTGCATGCGCCAGGGCGCAAGCTGTTGGTTGCCGCCGGCGACGGCCGTGGGTTTGTCGTTCCCGAGGACGAGGTGATCGCGCAAACGCGCGGCGGCCGCCAGATCCTGAACGTGGCCGGCGCGGTCGAGGCGGTCGTGTGCACGCCGGTCGCCGGCGATCACGTCGCCGTTGTCGGAAGCAAGCGGAAGCTGCTGATCTTCCCCCTCGACGAGCTGCCCGAGATGAGCCGCGGCAAAGGCGTGCGTCTGCAGAAGTACGCGGCCGGCGAGCTCAGCGACGCCTGCGTGTTCGTCCTGGAAGACGGTCTGACGGTCCAGTCGGGCGAGCGGTTGCGCACGTTCGAGGCTGCCGCGTTGACGGATTGGATCGGCAAGCGGGCACAATCCGGCCGCATCGCGCCGGCCGGGTTCCCCCGCTCGAACAGGTTCTTCTAGCGCGGGTGTAGGCGGCGGACACGAAGCCACCACCCGCCAGTCGACAGATGCGGAGGTAGTCCATGCAATCGACAGCCACTTTGCACCCGACACTGGCGCACACCTTGTGGCCGGACCGTCCCGACGGCGCGGTCGTCCGCGGACGAGCCGTCAGAGCCATTGTCCTGGCGGTTGCCGGCAGCCTGCTGCTGACCCTGGCGGCGAAGATACAGATCCCGTTCTGGCCGGTGCCGCTCACCATGCAGACCTTCGCCGTGCTCGTCATCGGCATGGCGTTTGGCTGGCGGCTCGGCTTTGCCACGGTGCTGCTCTACCTCGTCGAAGGTGCCGTCGGCCTGCCGGTCTTCTCAGGTACGCCGGCGCGCGGCATTGGCATCGCCTACATGCTGGGGCCGACCGGCGGCTACCTCGTCGGCTTCGCGCTGGCCGCCGCCGCCGTCGGCTGGCTGGCGGAGCACGGGTGGGACCGCTCGTTCGGCCGGACCATCGCCGCCATGCTCATCGGCAATGGGATCATCTATGTCCTCGGCGTGCCATGGCTGGCGCAGATCGTCGCCGCCGGCCGCGACATCGGCTTCGGCGCCGCCCTGCCCGTCGCTTTCAACCTCGGCATGCTGCCGTTCCTGATCGGCGATGGCCTCAAGATCCTGGCGGCGGCGGCGGTCCTGCCCACGGTCTGGCGAACGGTCGTCGGACGTCGCCGTCAGAACTGACTCGCACGAGTTTTCGCTGTCATTCAAGCCGAGGCTCGGCAATAGTCGGCAGGGGCGGACGTCCAGTTGGGCGTCCGCCCGTTGCCACGTCGTGGGGCGGGTTATCGGTTGTATGCGCTGGGTGCATTCGCGCGAACCGTTGATGTGGTCAATGATTGGGTTGGTCGCACGACGGCTTGGCTGACGCTGGGCGCCGTCGTCATCGCCTTCGCCGTCGTCGTCATGCGCAAGGCGTTCAATATTGGCTTTATCTGGATGCAGGACCTCTACGTGTGGCAGCACGCCGTGGTCTTCATGGTCGGTGCGGGCTACACGTTCCTGCATGGCGGTCATGTGCGGGTCGACATCTTCTACATAAACGCGGGCCGTCGCGGGCGCGCCTGGATCGATCTGTTCGGCACGCTCGTCTTCCTGTTGCCGTGGCTCATTGTCGTCGCCTGGACCAGTTGGCCCTTTGTCCTCCGGTCATGGCGCCTGTTCGAGCCATCGGCGCAGCCAAACGGGTTGGCGGGTGTGTTCATCCTCAAGACCATGATCCTCGTCTTCACCTTCGTCGTCGGGATTCAGGGGCTGTCGGTCATCGCGCGCAGCATCCTGACCCTCAGCGGCGCCGACGACCGCCGGGCCGCCGAGACGAACTAGCGTTGGCAAGTCCGCAATGAGTCCGGAGCTCATCGGCGAACTCATCGCCGTCGGCATGTTCGCCGCGACCATCTTCATGGTCCTGATCGGCTTCCCGGTCGCCTTCACGTTGGCTGGCACCGCTTTGATATTCGCGCTTATCGGCAACGCGTTGGGTGTCTTTGATTTCAGTTTCTTCACCGGGCTGTCGTCGCGGTATTTCGGCATCATGACCAACGAGGTACTGGTCGCGGTGCCGCTCTTCGTCTTCATGGGTGTGATGCTCGAGCGGTCGCGTCTGGCCGAGGCGCTGCTGGAGACCATGGGACAGCTGTTTGGCCCGCTGCGCGGCGGCCTCGGCATCTCCGTCATCCTGGTCGGCGCGCTGCTGGCCGCCTCGACGGGCATCGTCGGCGCGACCGTCGTGACCATGGGCATCCTCAGCATGCCGACGATGCTGCGAGCCGGCTACGATCCGAAGCTGGCGAGCGGCCTTATCTGCGCGTCGGGCACGCTGGGCCAGATCATTCCGCCGTCCATCGTCCTCATCTTCATGGGCGACATCCTGCAGGGCGCCAACCAGGCGGCGCAGTTGGCGCAGGGCAACTTCGCGCCGGACGCCGTTTCGGTCGGCGACTTGTTCGCCGGTGCCTTCATTCCCGGCTTCATGCTGGTCGGCCTCTACATTGCGTGGATCATCGTCAAGGGGATCATCGATCCGACCAGCTGCCCGGCGATGAAGATGAGCGACAATGAGCTTCAGCAGCTCGGCCGGCGCGTCATCCTGACGCTGCTGCCGCCCCTCGGCCTCATCGTTGCCGTGCTCGGCTCCATTCTCAGCGGCATCGCAACGGCGACGGAGTCGGCATCTGTCGGCGCGGTCGGCGCGACGATCCTCGCGGCGGCGAACCGGCAACTGACGTTGTCGGTGCTGCGCCAGGTCATGCAGACGACGCTGAAGATCAGCTCGATGGTGTTCGTCATCCTGATCGGCGCGTCGGTCTTTTCCCTGGTTTTCCGCGGCCTCGGCGGCGAAGGGCTGGTCGAGGATGCGCTCGCCGCGCTGCCGGGCGGCCGGTTCTCGGCGGTGCTGGCCGTGATGGCGCTGATGTTCGTTCTCGGCTTCTTCCTCGACGCGTTCGAGATCATCTTCATCATCCTACCGATCACCGCGCCGATCCTGCTCGGCATGGACGTCAGCCCGGTGTGGCTCGGTGTCATGATCGGCGTCAACCTGCAGACCAGCTTCCTGACGCCGCCGTTCGGCTTTGCCCTCTTCTACCTGCGCGGCGTCGCCCCGAAGGAGGTGACGACCGGCCATATCTACCGTGGGATCGTTCCGTTCGTTGTACTGCAACTGGTCGGCATCGCGCTTCTGTGGACGTTCCCACAGGTGGCGACTTGGCTGCCCGAAGTTGTCTACGGGAGTCCGGCGGTCAGCGACCAGTCCGGCGACGACTTCCTCGGCGCGGACATTCCGCTGGGCGAGGATCCACTGGCCCCGCAGGGCGATCTGCTGTTCCCGGGTCTCGAAAACGATCCCCTGCTGCCGCCCGACGCCAATGACCCGCTGGCGCCTAGCCCGGATATTTCATGATGCGAATGATTGTGTCCTGTTGGGCCGGTCATCTGTCTCGAATGAGGCGAATTGGGACGGGTTTTGACCGGGGTTCATGGCCGCGGTGCAGGAGCGAAGCATTACGGTGTTCGGTGGCGGCGAGCGGTCGCGTTTACTGGTTGCCGCGGCACGGCATTGGGATCGTGTAAGGGACCGAAGGGGCGGCCGCTATCCTGGTTCGAGCCTGGTGGCGACCAGTGTGAACAGGGCCTGATCGGGACAGGCCGAGGAGAGCAGGAAGCGGACCCGACGGGTGTTGCGGATGACGACGGCGCCGATCTTGAGCAAGCGCAGGCGGATCGTGCCGACCTGGGCGCGGGCGGCCTCGGTGCCGGCGAGGCCGAAGCGCCGGATCGCCGTCATCAGCACGTAGGCGAGACTGGCCAGGAGCAGGCGGAACTGGTTCGGCCACCAGCGATGGGCCGAGGTGCGGTCAGAGAACAGCTCGAACTGCTCCTTGATGCGGTTCTCCATGTCGCCGCGGGCACAGTAGAGCATGTCGTAGAGCGCCATGCCGTCACCGGCGAGGCTGGTCACCACGAAGCGCGGGTTGGCGCCGCGGGCGGTGTGTTCGAGGCGCGCGATGACGCGCCGCTCGCGGTTCCACGTCCCGGCGCCATAGCGGAGTTCGGCGAAGTGCCGTTGCTTGTCGCCGGTCGTGGCGAACAGTGCGCGCGCCTGGGCCATCACGGGCGCCGCCAGCGCCTCCAGCCGCTTGTTCCTGGCCAGGCCGATGATGTAGTCGACGCCGTGACGCTCGCACCACGACAGCATGCGCCAGCGGCAGAAGCCGGAGTCCGCCCGCACGATGATGCGCACGGCGGGCCAGGCCAGGCGCAGCCGCCGCACCAGCAGCTTCAGCACTGCACCGGCATGCTTCGCCGGGTCGATGTCCGAGCGTCGCAGGTAGGCCGCCAGCAGATGATCGCCGGCGAACACGTAAAGCGGCAGGAAGCAGTAGTGGTCGTAGTAGCCATGGAAGAACCGGCCTTCTTGATGGCCGTGAACCGGGTCGTCCGTGGCATCGAAGTCGAGCACGATCTCGGCTGGCGGATCACCATGCGCGGCGATGAAGGCATCCGCCAGGACCTCGTGGATCGCCCACGCCCAGCTCGCCTCGGCCTGGTTCTCGAAGCGGCACAGCGTCGGCGCGCTGGCCAGCGCCCGGTCCTGCCCCGTCGCCGTCTGCACCGCCACATCGTGGCGCAGCTCGGTGTGATCGTTCAGATCCTCATAGCCCAGCGCGATCGCGAACACCCGCTGGCGCAGCATGTCGACGAAGCGATGCCTGACCTTGCCGCGCTGGCGCCTGTCGCCGAGCCGACGCGCCACCGCCGCCGTCAGACCCAACCGCCGGTCCGCCTGGCGTAACAGCAGCACGCCGCCGTTGCTCGTCACATCGCCGCCGTCAAACGCCGCCTCGATCCGCCGCTTGCGGCAGACTGGAAACAGCACCGTCTCAGGGGTACAATTCGTCACCGCCGGGCTCCTGCGTTTGATCCGATCTAGAGCACATCCGGTTTAGACGGAATATCCTGCATTGACGAGGTAGTTTCTGCATTCGGTTGGAGAGAATTCATCGAGGGCGTTTCCAATTGCCCGCCAGAGGTCATCGACGGTTCTGGCGCCGACCTTGCGGAGAATGGCTTTGAGCTTGGCGAAGACCTGTTCGATGGGATTGAGATCGGGGCTGTAGGGCGGCAGGTAGAGCGGGGTTGCGCCGACCGCCTCAATGGCCTCGTGTACGCCGGCGACCTTGTGGGAGGAGAGGTTGTCCATGATGACGATGTCGCCCGCGGACAGGGTCGGGACCAGGGCTTGCTGGACCCAGGCAAGGAAGCTTGCGCCGTTGATCGGGCCATCGAAAACGCAGGGCGCGGTGATCCGGTCGTGACGCAGGGCGGCAATGAACGTGGTTGTCTTCCAGTGGCCATGGGGAATGGTCGCCACCACCCGTTCGCCGCGCGGTGCCCGGCCATAACGCCGGGCCATGTTCGTCCGCGCCCAGGTCTCGTCGAGAAAGACCAGCCGTTCGGCAATCAGCCCAGGTTGCTCGTTGCGCCAAGTGGCTCGCGCCGCCGCGACGTCAGGGCGCTCCTGCTCGGCGGCGTGGGCTGTCTTTTTTTGCGACTCAGCCCCTGAGCCAGAAGAAAGTCGCCAAGCGTCGAGCGCTTCGCCTCGATCCCCTCGGCGGCCAGCAAGACGCAAAGCTCGTCAATGGTGATGTCGCAATTCTCCATCACCAGAGCCCGAATGCGATCGCCATGGGGAGCCAGTTTCGATTTCTTCCAGCCACCGTATTTGTCGGCTTTGATCGTGCCCCGCTGCTTCCAACGCTGCATCAGCTTCACAACAAAGCTGATGCTCACATCAAATTGCTTCGCCGCCGCATTGCGAGAGGTCCCCGATTCAACAACTCGAACAACTCGTTCACGAAGATCTTCCGAATAAGGTCGTGTCATCCATGGCTGGCCTCCTTTAACCCAGCTCATAGCTTGAATCACTTTTTGCGACCCTTGGGAATCCCCTTTTTGATTCTGTCTATGCCGGACCCGCTCTAGCGCCTTGTCGGCGCGCTCCCCGTCCTCGACGCCGAGTGCTGAGCGATGAGAGTAGCGAAAATCGAACTTGTGCAGGTAGCGCTGTAGGTGCTGTTCGCCGCAGTGCTGGTAGATGCCCTTCCTGCCGCGCTTGAAAATGGAGAAATAGCCCTCGACCGTGTTGGTGGTCACGTCGCCGCGCGCATATTCTTTCGCGGAGTGGTTCACAGCCTCGTGCTCGGCGAACTCGCGGCCCACGGCCCACGGCTTTGTAGTGCTGGGCCTCATCCGTGTGCAGTCGCGAGGTGCGGTCGACGTTCGCCACCAGCGCATCGCGGATGGTGTCGGCCGTCAGGTCTTCGACCTTCATGGAACGGGCGCGACCGCCGCGCTCGACAAGCGAGAGAACCTTGCGCTTGCCGGCGGTGCCGGTCTGTTTCTTCCAGCCGTAGCCGGAATGGAACACGTCCTTGGGCTTGCCGATAAACGTCTCATCGGCTTCGACAACCTTGCCTTCGCCGCCCATGGGGCTGGGTGCGTCGTCGCGCATGGCTTCGCGGATGCGATGCGACATGAACCACGCGGTCTTGTAGGTGACGCCCAACATGCGGTGTAGCTGGTGGCTGCTGATGCCCTTCTTGCTGGCGGTCAAGAGGTGGACGGCCATCAGCCACTTATGCAGGGGAACCTTGGAGTGCTCGAAGACCGTGCCCACGGTGACGCTGAACTGCTTGCGGCAGGCGTTGCAGAACCACAGGCCAGCGCGACCGCCCTTAATGCGCGATGCGCGATCGACCGTGCCGCAGTGCGGGCAATAAGGACCATCGGGCCAGCGAATGCGCTCTAAGTGCTTGCGGGCCTCGGTCTTGTTCTGAAAACGCTTGGCGGTGAGTACGGACATGGCGCATCTCCTTGATACCTATAAGGTAATGCGTTCTGTGCGTTTGTCAAGTATATAATCCCCCTTTTTGTTCTACCTGGAACGGGAGCCGTCGGCCACATGGCCTGGCAATTGAGCGGCGGCTGCGTCGGCCCTCTCAAACAAGGTCTTCGAGGCGCCGCGCGCCATGCACGATGCGCTCGATCATGACGCCGCCGTCGCCATCCACGGTGAAGAGCATAAGGTAGCGGCCGTGAACTACCTGCCTGAGACCCGACGCCAGATCGTCGCGTCGGCGATAGCTTTTGGGTCGTTGAGCGAGGCGCCAGCAAACCCCACGGATTTCGCGCACGAATGAGACGGCGCGGGTCGGGTTGTCCGTCGCAATGAAGTCGCCGATCGCTGCCAAGTCCTGAACCGCCCGCGGCCGCAGCCGATAGCCGCTCACCGGTCTTCTGCGGCCGTCATGGCCTCGTATTTCTCCTGCAATTGCCGCAGCACCGTCTCGCCGTCGACGGGCTCGCCGCTGGCGCGACCTTCGGCGACGAGCCGGCGCAGCTCCTCGTCGTTGAGGGCGACGACGACACGCGACCTGCGCCAATGACGCAGGGCGTCGCGGATGGCCTCGCTCGTATTCGTAAACTCGCCGGCGGCGATGGCTTCCTTGATCTCGGCGACCATCTCCGCCGGCAGGGAGATTGTGATCTTCTCAAGCACGCCCATGATCGCCCTCTGACAGTTGGTATGAATATATCATACGGAACCGCCGTCGGCCACAAGTCGGCTCATGCCGCCGGCTGTTCGAGGACCTGCTTCACCTTGCCGGCGAGTTGGGTGAGGCTGAACGGCTTGGCCAGGAAGTGGATGTCGCGGGCGGCGCCGAGCTGCTGGCGAAACGCGTCCTCGGCATAACCGGACATGCAGACAATACGCATGTCGGGGTGCATGGCGCGGACCTCCTTGATCAGGGTCGGGCCGTCCATCTCGGGCATGACGACGTCGGTGACCAGCAGGTCTGTAGCGCACCCGGTTCCTTGGACACAAGTTTGTCTCACGCGGCGGGCCTGATTGAGATCGCGGCGTGCCACGCCTGACGAGCTTGAGCGGGGCTCAGGTAGCCGTTCTTTTCGACGATCCACTGGGCATTGTAGAGTTCGACGAAGTCGCGGACGGCGTCCCGCAGCTCCGCGATGTTGCGGTAGATGCGACCATGGATGATCTGTTCCTTCAGCGTGCGATTGAACCGCTCGGCGACGCCGTTGGTCTGGGGCTCGGCGACGAAGGCGTAGGACGGCTGGATGCCCCAGAACTTGATCTGGTTGGTGAAGTGGTCCGACAGATACTGGGAGCCGTGATCCATCCGCAAGGCCAGCCCCCGAGCCGCGCCGGCCGCGGTCGAGCCATACAGCCCGGCAAGCCCCATGGAGATCGGCTGCAGGGCGGCGAAGCGGTCGCCGCGCTTGCAGACATGCCAGCCGACACACTCGGCGTTCCAATGCTCGACGGCGGTGAAGATCCAGCCCCAGCCGTCGTCCACCGTGAACACCCGAACGCCATCGGTGCCCCACATGAGGTTCGGGGCATGAGTGATGATCTCACCGTCATGGGGATTGCCGCCACGGCGGCGGCAGCGATGGGGCGAGAGCAGATTGTTCTCGCGCATCAGGCGGAGCACCCGCTTGCGGGCAACCCGGATGTCGCGACAGACCCGAAGCCGAGCCCAGACCTTGCGGTAGCCCTCGCCCTCCCAGGGCGATGCCTCCAGGTCGGCTTCGATCGCCACCAGCAGCGCCTGGTCCGAGATCGCGGGCTTCGGTCCCCGACGCTTTGCCGGCGGCTGCTCGGCGTGCTGGCCGGAGGTCATGGCATAGAACGAGGAGCGGGCCATGCCCCAGGCGGCGCAGACCCGCCGCAGGCCGTAGGCCAGACCCGTGCCGGGCGAGGTGGCGGCACTCATCGCCGCGACCTCCGCCGCCCCAAAGGGCCGAAGGTCTCCGTCTTGGCCTCCAGCAGTTCCACCTGCATGGTCAACTCTCCGATCCGCTTCATGGCGCTATCCAGTTCCGCCTGCACCGGATCGCCCTTGCGTTGCTTGAAGCCGCAGAACGACCTCACGCTTGCGCGCCACCGTCCATCGCTGGCCAAGTCCCAGCGGGCCTGCCGGCAAAGCCTGGCCTGGGGAAAACGTGGACGAGCCAAGCTCGCCCGCATTTACCACAGGCCCATCAACAGCAACTTTCTTCTCAAAATTATCGGTCATGTTCCGGTCCACCTTGGACACTTCGATTAAGCCAATTCTGTGTCCAAGGAAATCGGGTCCGACTCAGCAATTCGTTTTTCAAAAGGAGGATTGTGAGAAGGCAAGCCACATCTTCACGGCCTACACAACGCAAACGGCAAACTTTCAAGCGCTCGACGGCAGAGTTCTAGAGCGGGTCCGGCATAGACAGAATCAAAAAGGGGATTCCCAAGGGTCGCAAAAAGTGATTCAAGCTATGAGCTGGGTTAAAGGAGGCCAGCCATGGATGACACGACCTTATTCGGAAGATCTTCGTGAACGAGTTGTTCGAGTTGTTGAATCGGGGACCTCTCGCAATGCGGCGGCGAAGCAATTTGATGTGAGCATCAGCTTTGTTGTGAAGCTGATGCAGCGTTGGAAGCAGCGGGGCACGATCAAAGCCGACAAATACGGTGGCTGGAAGAAATCGAAACTGGCTCCCCATGGCGATCGCATTCGGGCTCTGGTGATGGAGAATTGCGACATCACCATTGACGAGCTTTGCGTCTTGCTGGCCGCCGAGGGGATCGAGGCGAAGCGCTCGACGCTTGGCGACTTTCTTCTGGCTCAGGGGCTGAGTCGCAAAAAAAGACAGCCCACGCCGCCGAGCAGGAGCGCCCTGACGTCGCGGCGGCGCGAGCCACTTGGCGCAACGAGCAACCTGGGCTGATTGCCGAACGGCTGGTCTTTCTCGACGAGACCTGGGCGCGGACGAACATGGCCCGGCGTTATGGCCGGGCACCGCGCGGCGAACGGGTGGTGGCGGCCATTCCCCATGGCCACTGGAAGACAACCACGTTCATTGCCGCCCTGCGTCACGACCGGATCACCGCGCCCTGCGTTTTCGATGGCCCGATCAACGGCGCAAGCTTCCTTGCCTGGGTCCAGCAAGCCCTGGTCCCGACCCTGTCCGCGGGCGACATCGTCATCATGGACAACCTCTCCTCCCACAAGGTCGCCGGCGTACACGAGGCCATTGAGGCGGTCGGCGCAACCCCGCTCTACCTGCCGCCCTACAGCCCCGATCTCAATCCCATCGAACAGGTCTTCGCCAAGCTCAAAGCCATTCTCCGCAAGGTCGGCGCCAGAACCGTCGATGACCTCTGGCGGGCAATTGGAAACGCCCTCGATGAATTCTCTCCAACCGAATGCAGAAACTACCTCGTCAATGCAGGATATTCCGTCTAAACCGGATGTGCTCTAGCCATAGAGCTGAATGGCGAAAGGACCGAAGCCAAGCTCATCTTTATGAGGCCGTTTCTGCTGGGCCATCTTCTAATGCTTAGTCTTGGCCGATACGACAGAGAAACGATCATGAGCCAGATAGAGACGAACGACGTTACATCAATTCGATTCGTAGACGGAAGAGGATTGAAGGCCGCGGACTATTTCGACCTGCCGTACAACGAGTGGCGAACGGCGGGAATTGCCGAGGCGCTCGACAGTGCCTACGCGCTGTGTCGCGGATGATGGCAAGGGCGGCGCGAGTCCCGAGGCGGGTTCCGGGACACGGTGCTTATTTCGGAATACCACGATAAGTAGTTAAGTATCGTGTCCCCGTAATACGCGCCCGTAATACGCTAGATCCAGGGTGCCGCTGACCGCCCCGAAGGCGAACTCGCCGCGGCCGTCGTCGCCGAAAGCCATGTACGCTGGCTCCACGAGGTCGAGAAAGTCGCGGTCCCATAGGTCGGCCTCGACGATCCGCCAGCGGCCGATGACCTGGCAGTCGGCCGGGCCGGTCATGGCGACACCGCCAAAGGTCTTTGCAGCCGGAACACGTTATGGGCCGCGGCGGCGACGGCGAAAGCCCCTCGTCCTACCGGGCCTCGACGAGGATGCCGTAGGCCTCGGGACGGCGGTCGCGGAAGAACTGCCAGAGGTTGCGGACCTCGCGCACCTTGTCCATGTCCATGTCGGCGGTGACGAGCTCGTCGCCGTCCTCGCTGGCCTCGCACAGGAACTCGCCGCGCGGGTCGACGACGTAGCTGGAGCCGTAGAACTTGCCGATGTTCCATGGGCCCTCGGTGCCGGGCCGGTTGATGGCGCCGATGTAGCAGCCGTTGGCGACCGCCGAGGCCGGCTGCTCGAGCTTCCACAGATACTGCGACAGGCCGGCCACGGTGGCCGACGGGTTGACGATGTATTCGGCGCCGTTGAGCGCCAGGGCACGCCAACCCTCGGGGAAATGGCGGTCGTAGCAGATGTAGACGCCGAGCCTGCAGTAGGCGGTGTCGAACACCGGCCAGCCGGAGTTGCCGGGCTTGAAGAAGAACTTCTCGTAGAAGCCGGCAACCTGCGGGATATGGGTCTTGCGGTACTTGCCGAGGTACGTGCCGTCGGCGTCGATCACGGCCGCGGTGTTGTAGTAGACGCCGGTCATGTCCTCCTCATAGATCGGCACGACGATGACCATGGCGTGCTTTTTCGCGTACTCCTGCATCAGCTTGGTCGTCGGGCCGTCGGGGATCTTCTCAGTCGCCGCGTACCATTTGACGTCCTGGCTGGGACAGAAATAGGGCTGGGTGAAGACCTCCTGAAAGCACAGCACGTTGACGCCGGCGTTGCCGGCCTCGTCGATCAGCGGAATGTGAGCCTCGACCATGGCGTCGCGGATCACCTCCGGCGGATTGTCCGTGCCCGCCTTCAGCGCCATCTGGATCAGCCCGGCTTTGACGATCGCCATGCTTGTTCGTCCTCTCTCAGCGGGGCCGCGGGCCCGGCAAATCCTGACCGATTGATCAACAATCGTATCGGATGGCCGCCGCCGCGCAAGGCGTTTTCGGGCCGCACGCTTTTTACGCCCGGGATGTCCCGCTGGCGCCGCGGTCGCATGTCACGAGGGGGATCAATCTGCGCAACGCTGGCCTCGACAATGCCGCCGGCTCGGCGCTCGGCCTACCGGGGGCCGGGCTGCCAGGTATCATGGGCTACGTTTGGGAGCGCGCAGACCGGACGCATGAGCCGGCCATCAGCCCGTCGTGGAGCGCCTTTGCACGATCGAGCAGCGCCGGGTCCAGGGTCGCCTCGTCGACATTCCGCGGCGATGGTGTCCGAAGGAGTTCGGCGGCCGAATCGAGCATGCCTTCCTCGGGGATTTCGAGCCGCGCGCAGATTTTGGCCAGCGCATTCCGCCCGCCGGCGCAGACGGCCTCATAGGAAACGAGCATGACCGCGTCGCGCCGCGCAATCACATGTTCGAAGGCGGCAATCCAGTAAGCGAGCCAGTAGTCTATCGTTAGAGGATCGCGGGTGGCGATCAACGCTTCAAGCCCAGGGAACGCGATCGGTCGGTGCAGATCGCCGAACTCGTAGTGCCCAATATCAGCCATGTAGCGGCGAATGAACGGTTCGTCCTTATGCAGGCGATGTCCCACCCAATGTTGAAAAGTGCGAGATAGGCATCTTCTGATCGAGAGGCTACGCGGCCACCTCGATGTCTTCAATGACGGACTTTGCTCCGGCCTTTCTCACCGCCTCCCGCAGGGCGGCGTCGAGGATGGGGAGCTGGCGGTAGGCCTTGAGGCGGCGGAAGGTCTTTTGCGCCTCCAAGAGGCCGGCGGCGGTCCAACGCAGCGCCATCTCGGCGTTGCGCCAGCGCTTGACGTTCCGCTGCACCGTCCGGACGGTGCCGATCGCGTTCTCGATGGCGTTGGTGCAAGCCAGCGAGCGTCGAAGTTGCGGCGGGAGGCCGAGCCGGATCACCGTCAGGATCTCGTCCAGGCCCTCCAGGATCGAGCCCGAGACGCCGGGTGCGTCATGCTCCAGACGGCGGGCGAGGTTGCGCAAGAGCCGTTCGGCCTTGGCCGCGTCGTCCTGCTGCCAGGCCTGCCGCAAGACCTTCCTGACGCCGGCATGGAGGCTCTCGTCCAGCCGGTCCGTGATGTTGCGCCCCTTGTGCACCTGGCAGCGCTGGAGGGCCGCCGCCCGCCCGAAGGTCCGCCGGATCGCCTTCGAGAGCGCCTTGGCGCCGTCGACGATGTAGAGCCGAGGCCGTTCGGAATCGAGACCGCGCTCGATCAGGTTGTCGAGCATGGCTTGCACCGTGGCCGCGTTCTCCGTCGCGCCCTCGGCCAGGCCCAGCACGTGCTTCGCGCCGCCGGTGTCGATGCCGATCGCCGCCACCATCAGGTGATCGCCGACATGGAGCCCGTCGATCTGGAGCACCACGAGATCGAGATCGTCGAGCGGGCTCGCCAGCCAGGCCTTCAGCTTGCTTCGCGTCAACGCCACGAAACGGCGCGAGACCGCCGACTTCGAGGTTGCGTCACCCGATGCCGCCGGCAGATCGCCGCCCGCATCGTCCGGCGGGCGCACCGCGCGGGCATACTTGCGGGTCGAGACGTTGATCACCATCAGATTCATCGCCCAGGCTTGCAAGAGTTCGGGTTCCGACAGCAGCTCCCAACTCGGCAGGCTCATCTCCCGACCCGCGAAGTCCCGCACCCGAGGGCGCTCGACCTTCACTTTGCCGCCGTGGTAGGCGATCTCGCTCCGGGTCGTGCCCCATCGATGGCCCTTGCGCTCGCCCGAGCGGGCGTGGCGCGAACCGCACAAGGCTTCCGCGTCCGCCGACATCATCTCGTTCAAAGACTCGAGGCCCGCCAAAAGGCAGAAGCGATCGACGCTCATGCGCAGATCGTCGAAGGCCCCCGGCATCGATGGCAAGAGCCGACAGGATGGTTCCGAGGAACGGTCGTTGCGTGTAGTCTTGGTCATGGCGTCGTTCTCCTTGATGGAATCAGCACCCAGAGCCTAGCGGCTCCAGGCGGACGACGCCTACTTCAGCTTTTCAACAGAGCCCGGGACATCCCCCTTATGCATCCCGATGAAGTTACGGTGCTGATGTAACAACGAGGAAGCGTGGTCAATCGGGTCGCGGAACGGCACCAGGATCCTGGCCTCCGGAAACATGCGGCCGATAAGGTCGAGGCGGGATATATTGCCATTGTTCTTGGATATGTAGCGCCCGTCACCCATCCTATCGGGTCGAGGCAGTGCGATGACTTTCTTCATATGCTCGACGAAGAACGCGTAGGCCTCGTTCTTGCCGTCCGACGCCTGGCCGAGCGCAATTCGAGTTCTTTCGTACTGCTCTGGCCAGAACGCGCGCCACAGGACCTCCTCGAACGCTTCCGGACTGTCATAGTCGATCTGCATGCCGTCGCCATGAGCGCGCTCCGCCAGCTCCGGCTGCCGGCGGAACGAGCCGCTCAATCGCGACCAAAGGATCGGTGCCATGACGAACGGCATGTCGCGATAGCTGTGTGTTGCCAGCGACGGGAAGCGGTAGAGCACTTCCAGCAACAGCGTGGTGCCGGCTCGCGGCAGGGAGGTTATGAAGATTGGCGGCCCCGCTTTGACCGCGTCATAGGCGGCGCCAAAGGCCTTGGTCTCGATGTCTGCTGCCGCGAGCTGTATCGCCGGCGCGCCAAAAGCGATCCTGTGGAGCAGGCGGTCCAGCGCGGAGTAGTTCACCTGGGCAGCCGAAGTCGCGTCAATATGAAGTAGCCCGCGATGATCACGATCGAGGCGACGACGAGGACGTCCCACCGAGAGAGGAAGCAAATGGTCTTGCTTCGGTTTAGTGGAGAGCTGATTGCTCACTCTCGGCCCGCCATCTCGAAGTGGACCGGGCTCTGGTAGCCGAGCGTCGAGTGGCGGCGGATCGGATTGTAGAACCCGTCGATGTATCTGGCCACCGCGTTCTCGGCCTGGCTGCGGGTCTGCCAGGAGACCGGCCAGATCAGTTCGGACTTGATGGTCTTGAAGAACGTCTCGGCCACAGCGTTGTCGTAGCAGTTGCCCTTTCCACTCATCGAGATCAGCAAGCCATGTTTTCTCAGCACCGCCTGATAGTCGATTGAGCAATACTGGCTGCCGCGGTCGGAATGATGGATCAGACCACTGGGTGGGTGTCGCGTGACAAGCGCCATACGCAGGGCACGCAGCGCCAAATCCTTCTTCAGCCTATCGCTGACAGCCCAGCCGACGACACGCCGTGAGAAGAGGTCGATGAGCACGGCGAGATAGAGCCATCCCTCGGCGGTCCAGATGTAGGAGATGTCGGCGCTCCATTTCTGGTCTGGCGCCTCTGCCGCGAAGTCCTGGTCCAGCAGATTGGGCGCGACCGGCCAGGCGTGCGTACTGTCCGTGGTTCGTTTGAAACGACGCTTCTGGCGCGCGGCCAGGCCGTTCTCGCGCATCAGGCGGGCTGTCCGGCGGCGTCCTATGGACAGACCCTCATCCACAAGATCACGGTGCATGCGCGGGCTGCCGTAGGTTCGGTTCGATAACTCGAAGGCGATGCGAATATGAGCCAGATAGATCATATCGTCCCGCTGACGCTGACTGGCAGGCCGCCCTTTCCATGAAAAGAACCCGCTCTCGCTAACATCCAGAACCCGGCACATCGTCCTCACGGGAAATTCGGCCTTCTCGGCATCAATGAGCGCGAACCTCATCGACTTCCCTCCTTCGCGAAGAAGGCCGCGGCTTTTTTTTAGAATGTCACGCTCCTGCCGGAGAACCGCATTCTCTTTGCGCAGCCGCTTCAACTCGGCCTGCAGGTCGTCCCGGAACTCTGGCGGCATCTCTTCACCGCGATATTGACCGATCCAGCGTGTCAGCGATGACAGCCCGACCCCAAGGTCCTCCGCGATCTCTGTCCGCGGCCGGCCACTACTCAGCACTAGGCGCACCGCCTCGCGCTTGAACTCCGTCGTAAACCTGATTCCTCGCCCCATTTAACACCTCCTGTTTCAGTAGGTGCTCTCCACTTTTGCGAAGCAAGACCAACTTTCTTCTCAAAATTATCGGTCATGTTCCGGTCCTCCTTGGACACTTCGATTAAGCCAATTCTGTGTCCAAGGAAATCGGGTCCGACTCACCCGTGATGCTCAGCGACAGTGCCTACCAGCTTGCCAAGGCCCTGAACCCGTGGCCGACGGGCTGTGGACCGGACAAGGACCAGCTGAAAAGGCTGATCATTCTGGGGCTCGCTGACGGCGCCGCAGTAGCGGAACTGGAGAACAACGGCCTTATCAATACCAATCGGGACACAACAGGTGTCCTTGTTGGTATGACTGCCACTGATCAATTGCACGATCATCTTGGGAAACCGCTAGACACGACTGCTGCCGCACGACTGAGCCTCGCCGACTTTGCCGAGATCATGAAGCGCCACAATGGCTGGTTGGAGGGGTGCGGCAGACGCGCTGATCTCACTTTGCGCGACTGTTCCCGGCTCGAGTTGCCAGACGCGCAGCTCAGCAAGGCGAAGTTGACCGGCGCCAATCTCAGCCACTGCGGGCTGGTCGGCGCCGACCTGCGGGACGCCGACCTGTTCGGTGCAAACCTGGCGGAGGCCGATCTTCGGGACGCCGACCTGTCCGGAGCCGATTTACGTGGGGCGACGCTTCGCGGCTGCAACATGACGCGCGCCAAACTTGCTAACGCGGACCTTCGTGATGGCGCGCTGCTGGTCGTCGATCAGGGGAAACAGACCGCCACGGTGCATCGTGTCGACGCGAGTGCCGCCGCCGAGAACAGGGCCGTGCTGGCCGGTGTCTATTTGACCGGCGCACGATTGGGCAATGTGGCGATCGCCCAGTGCGACCTGACCGGCGCCATCCTTCGAGGCGCCGACCTCAGGAAAACCAACTTGAGCAATGCCAATCTGACCGGCGTCGACTTTACCGGTGCCAACCTGACCGAGGCCGACCTGTCGGGTGCAGTGCTGCGGTGCGCTGTGCTCGATGGAGCGATCATGCGGCATGCCAACCTGACCAACGTAGACCTCGCCGGCGTGTCGCTCGACGGCCTCGACCTGTCATTGGCGAACGTGACGGGTGCAAAGTTTCTCCACAGTGCCGATGACCTTGCGCAGCCGGTGAGGAAAATCTTGGAAGAGCACGCCAATTGGATCACCAGCGACGGCGCCAAGGGCACATGCGCCAAGCTTGTGAATGTCGATTTAAGCTATATCGATCTGTCCGGTCTGGACTTGAGCGGCGCCGATTTGACGAATGCCAATTTGCAGGGCGCCTATCTAATCAAGTCCTCGCTGGTCCTCGCAGACCTTTCGGCGGCGTGCCTCCAGCAGGCCACCCTCGTGCATGCCAACTTGTCGGGCGCGAGGCTCAATGCGGCCGATCTCAATGACGCCAATCTGGCGGGCGCCAATTTGGGCTCCGCCAGCATCCGGGAGCCGGGAAACCTGGAGGAGAAGTGTAGTTGGCCGACCGACCTCTCCGGCGCAACCTTGCAGCGGGCTGATCTCACCGGCGCCAACTTGCACTCCGCCAACTTTGCCGGCGCGGATTTGGCAGGCGCCAATCTCACGCGCGCAGATCTGACCGAGGCCAAGATCGATCCCGGCCAGTTGGGCGTGGTCGTCCTGCAGCGATGAGGCTCGACGTAGCAAACGCGGTTTTCCGCCGCCACTCATACGTGTCCATAGGCCAAATGGGCGATATGGCCGTGGTGTCCACCGGTCGCCGCAATCGAAGCGTCATCGACCGATCGTTGGCGCTTCGTCGATCTCATCGGCTTCGCCGGTCTCGCCATGCACTTCTTCGCGGATGACCCGCTCGGTGATCTCGGACAGGTAGGCAATCAGGGCGGCGTTCAGCTGTTCGAACTCGGGCCATAGGAACTGATCGACGAACGTCTTCGGTGCTTTGACGATGATGCTTTGGCGGTGCATCCGGCGATAGCGGAAGGGGCGCAGGCCGTAGCGGCGGCAGAGCGCGACGAACAATTGTCGCGACCACGTGTCGGAGATCGAGAATTTCACCTCGATCGCCGTCTCTTTGCCGGCGGCCCGACCGAGACGCCCGCGAATTCGCTCCGCCGCGGCACCGGCCGCAACCCGTTCGCCCGCGGTGCCGGCGCCGGCGAACAGAGCCTCGATCTTGCGCAGTTTCTCCCGCAGCAATTGCTCAGGCGTCACAGGTCGTCCTCATCGGCGCTACCCCCGCCGCGCGGTGACGATCCAGCTGCTGGCCGGAAGCTTGACGCCGGCGGGCGTGTGGTAAGGGGCGACAGCGGCGGCCAAATCGGCGCGGACGGCGGCGACGGTGGCCTCGGGGGCTCCCTCCAGGGCGGCGGCCATGGGGCCGATGCGCATGAGGAAGGCGACGGCGGCATCCAGCTCGGTTGCGCCGGCGGGCGTCAGGGCGATGTCGAAGCGGTCAATGACGATCGCGGTGAAGCCTGCGTCGGTGAGGATGCGGCGGACGCGGTCGGCGTCGGCGAACGAGAAGATGCCGGGCGCCTCGGGGCCCGGCGGCGGCGGGATCTCGGCATGGCGGGCGGCGACGGCGACGGGCACCTGGAAATAGGCGTTCTCGGCGCGGGCGCGCCAGCAGGCGAAGGCGACGCGGCCGCCGGGCTCGAGCGCCTGGCGGAAGTTCGTGAACGCCGCCGTTGGGTCTTCGAAGAACATGACGCCGAAACGCGAGAACACGAGGTCGAACGCGGCGGCCGGCAGGGCGCGGCTCTGGGCGTCGGCGTTCTCGAAGCGGACATTCGTGAGCCCGGCGGCGACGCCGGTGGCGCGGGCGCGGGCATGGTCGAGCATGACGGCGGAGACGTCGATGCCGAGGACCACGCCCGCCGGGCCGACGCGGCGGGCGAGTTCCAGCGTCGTGTCGGCGCAGCCGCAGCCGACGTCGACGACGCGCTCGCCCGGCGCCACGGCCCCGGCGGCCATCGCACGCTCGCCGAAGGGCCGGATCGTCGTGTCCTGCTCGACCTGATAGCGGACCCACTTCTCGCCCGCCTTGCCGCCCCAAAACGCGATCTGGTCGGCGTTCGAGCTCAATGCCGGCATGATGTTCCCCTAAAGAGTGACCGCTCCCACCGGCCACCACCCTTCGACAAGCTCCCCTTCGGCAGGCTCAGGGGTGAGGTCCTCGTGCTGAGCTTGTCGAAGCATGAGGGCCGGGTGGGGAGCGGGCCTGCGCGGAGAGCTCAAGAACGAGGGAAGGGCCGCGGCCCTTCCCTCCCCCGCGGCGCGGCGGGCGCTATTGCATGGCGGCGCCCGTCGCCTTTTTCCAGACGTCGTGGGTCCACGCGCCCTCGGGCGCGGCGTTGATCACGGGGTCGGACGTGCCGCTCAACAGCACGTCGACGGTGCGCTGGTACGCCGCCGGGTCGAGGAAGCCGGTGCCGCCGTCGCTGGTGATCAGATCGGCGATCGCCACGAGCTGACGCGTCTGGTGCAGCTCGTTCAGGGCGCCGCCGGTGTCGTTGTCGAGGACGATGTCGACCGCCTCCTTCTGGTTGGCGACCGCGTATTCCCAGCCCTTGATCGAGGCGCGCACGAAGCGGGCGAGCCTATCGGCCATGGCCGGGTCGGCGAGCTTCGCATCGGTCGTGTAGAGGCCGTCCTCGAGCGTCGCCACGCCCTGGTCCTCGTAGGGGAAGACGACGAGCTCGTCGGCGTTGAGGCCGGCGTCGATAACCTGCCAATATTCGTTGTAGGTCATGGTCGAGATGCAGTCGGCTTGGCGCTGCAGCAGCGGGTCGACGTTGAAGCCCTGCTTGAGCACGGTGACGCCGTCGGCGCCGCCGGTCGTCGCCAGGCCGAGCTTGTCCATCCAGCTGAGGAACGGATACTCGTTGCCGAAGAACCAGACGCCCAGGGTGCGGCCCTTGAAGTCGGCCGGGCTCTGGACGCCGGCGTCGGCGCGGCAGGTCAGCTGCATGCCGGAGCGGTTGAAGATCTGGGCGATGTTGACCAGCGGCACGCCGCGTTCGCGCGCGGCCAGGGCCGCCGGCATCCACTCGATGACGACGTCGGCGCCGCCGGCCGCGATCACCTGAGGCGGCGCGATGTCCGGGCCGCCCGGCTTGATCGTGACGTTGAGGTCCTCTTCCGCATAGAAGCCCTTGTCGAGGGCCACGTAATAGCCGGCGAACTGGGACTGGCTGACCCATTTGAGCTGCAGCGTCACATCGTCGGCCGCCTGGGCCGAGAACGCCGCGAGCCCCAACAGGCCAGCACCCAAGGCCGTCGTCACTTTCCACATGTCACACACTCCCTGATTTTGACGTTGCGCTATCTTATCCCGACCCGGCCGGCCGCCGATAGGACGGATGCCACGCGGTCAGCCGGCGCTCGATGAGCTGCAGGATCCCGTAGAAGGTGCTGCCGGCGACGGCGGCGACGGCGATCGTCGCCCACACCGTCGCGATGTTGAGCCGGCCGACCTCGACCGAGATGCGGAAGCCCATGCCGACGATCGGCGTGCCGAAGAACTCGGCGACGATGGCGCCGATCAGCGCCAGCGTCGAGTTGATCTTGAGGGCGTTGAAGATGAACGGCAGCGCCGCCGGCAGGCGCAGCCGCGCCAGCGTCTGCCAATAGCCGGCGCCGTAGGAATGCATGAGGTCGCGCTCCATTCGGCCGGCGGCGGCGAGCCCGGCGTGGGTGTTGATCAGCATCGGGAAGAACGTCATGACGACAACGACGGCGGCCTTGGACTGCCAGTCGAAGCCGAACCACATGACCATGATCGGCGCGACGCCGACGATCGGGATGGCGGCGACCATGCCGCCCAGGGGCAGCAGGCCGCGCTCGAGGAACGGCACCCGGTCGATCAGGATGGCGACGACGAAGCCGGCGCCGCAGCCCATCGCGAAGCCCGCCAGGACGGCCTTGAGGAACGTCTGGCGGAAGTCGGCCCACAGCATCGCCGGCGAGCGGCCGATGACGGCACCGATGTCGCCGGGGCTCGGCAGCAGCACCTGGGGGATGCCGAAGCCGACGACCAGCACCTGCCAGACATACAACAGCCAGACGCCGAACACGGCGGGCACGACGATCGCGGTCACGCGGTCGAGCGCGCTCGGCATGGCCAGCCGCTCCATCGCCCGCCAGGCCAGGAACGCGAGGGCGACGAGGAAGATCCAGGCGCCGCCGGCCAGCGTGCCGTCGCTGGCCTCGCGCATACCCGCCAGCGTCAACAGCGCGATCGAGCCGGCGACCGCCGCAGCACCGGCGACGAGGCCGCGGCCGACCCCGGGCCGTGGGCGCCAGGCGCAATAGGCGGCGACGGCCAGCGTCACGAGGACGAGCACGAGCGGCAGCGGCGCCGTCATGAGGCCGATGGCGCCGGCCGACCCGGGCAGCATCACGCCGATCAGCGCCAGCACGGCCGCCATCAGGCAGGCCCCGTCCGGCCGCCACGGCGCGGCGGCGGCGCTCATGGCCCGGCGCTCATGGGGCCGTTCATGATCGGGCGCCCATGTCGCGCAGGACGAAGCGCTCGGCCGCACCGACCAGCGCGACCAGGCCGGTGCCGAGGATCGCGGCCATGAACAGCGCCGCCCAGATCTGCACGGTCTGGCCGTAGTAGGAGCCGGCCAGCAGGCGGGCGCCGAGGCCGGCCTGGGCGCCGGTCGGCAGCTCGCCGACAATGGCGCCGACCAGGCTGATCGCGACCGCGACCTTGAGGCTGGCGAACAGGAACGGCGTCGCCGCCGGCCAGCGCAGCTTCGCGAACAGCTGCCACTGCCTGGCGCTGTAGGTGTGCATGAGGTCACGCTGCAGCGGATCGGGCGAGCGCAGGCCCTTGACCATGCTGATCGTCACCGGGAAGAAGCACAGATACATCGAGATGATGGCCTTCGGCAGCAGCCCGGTGAGGCCGATATTGCCGAGCGTGACGACGACCATCGGCGCAATCGCCAGGATCGGCACGGTTTGTGACGCGATGACCCAGGGCATCAGGCTGCGGTCGAGGGTGCGCACATGGATGATCCCCGCCGCCAGCACGATGCCCAGCAGCGTCCCGAACACGAAGCCGACGACCGTCGCCGACGCCGTCACCCAGGCGTGGAAGACGAGGCTCCGCGGCGACGTGATGTTCTGCTGGAACACGGTCTCGAACAGCTCGACGACGACCTGGTGCGGCGCCGGCAGCACCGGCCGGCGCATCGACCAGGCGTCGGCGGCCAGCTGTCCGGTCGTCCAGACGACCTCGCGCCGCTCGTAGAGGTCGATCAGCCGCGGCGCGTTCAGGCCGACGGCGCCGATGTACCAGATCGCGACGATGGCCAGGCAAACGACCGCAACCGGCCCCGTCCGCCCGGCCCACAGCCGCGCCCAGGCGCCGTCCCCGGGCGCGGCAGCGGCCATCGCGTGAACATCAGTCGTCATAGCCGTGACCGGCGCGCAGGCCGGCGCGCACGCGCTGGGCGATGGCCAGGAACGCGGCGCTCTCACGGACCTCGAGCGAGCGGTCGGCCGGCAGGTTGCAGTCGATCGTGTCGATGATGCGGCCGGGCCGCTGGCTCATGACGACGATGCGGGTCGACAGGAACACCGCCTCGGGGATCGAATGGGTGACGAAGACGACCGTCTTGCCGGTCTGCTGCCAGAGCTGCAGCAACTCCTCGTTCAGGTGGTCGCGGGTGATCTCGTCGAGGGCGCCGAACGGCTCGTCCATCAGCAACAGCGCGGGCTCGAAGCTGAGGGCGCGGGCGATCGAGACACGCTGCTGCATGCCGCCCGACAGCTGCCACGGGAACTTGCGCTCGAAGCCGCCGAGATTGACCATGTCCAGATAGCGCGCCGCGCGGGCGCGCCGCTCGGCCCGCGGCATGCCCATGATCTCGAGCGGCAGCGTGACGTTGTGCTCGACGTTGCGCCACGGGTAGAGCGCCGGCGCCTGGAAGACGTAGCCGTAGGAGCTCCGCAGCCGCGCCGCCTCGGGCGTGCCGTCGAAGACGCGCATGGCGCCGCCGGTCGGGCGCTCCAGATCGGCGATCACGCGCAGCAGGGTCGTCTTGCCGCAGCCCGACGGCCCGATCAGCGAGACGAAGTCGCCGCGGGCGATCGACAGGTCGATGCCGACGAGCGCCTCGACCGGTGCGTCGGCGGTCTGGAACGTCAGGGAGAGGCCGCTCGCCTCGATGACCGGCGCCTCGATAACGGGTCCCGCGGACGGCGGCTCGGCGACCGGGGATGTGAGCGGCTCGGCGGCCTGCGTCACCGCGGCCGCACCGGCGCAAACGTAGGGGCGAACCGCCGCATGCACATGCTCCAGAAAGCGTGACCGCGACTGTAGGATTGGGCCGACCGATCGGTCAAGTTTCGCCAGGCGCCCGGCCCTTTCCGGCCCTTCTCAACCATGATAGCGTCGAGCGAATCTGACCGGCCGATCAGGCCTTTGAACACGCTAACAGGGAGCCCCTGCGGGGGAACCGGCGATGGTTGATGCTGCAACGGTGGCGGTGCCAAACGACCTCGAATCCTATTGGATGCCGTACACGGCCAACCGGCAGTTCAAGAAGAACCCGCGCCTGTTGGTGGCGGCCAAGGACATGCACTTCCGCAGCCACGACGGCCGCGAGATACTCGACGGCACGGCCGGCCTGTGGTGCGTCAACGCCGGCCACGGGCGGCCGAAGATCGTCGAGGCCGTGCAAGCCCAAGTCGCCGAGCTGGACTATGCGCCGGCATTCCAGATGGGCCACCCCAAGCAGTTCACGCTGGCTGCCCGTGTCGCCGCGCTGCTGCCGGACCCGCTGGACCGGGTGTTCTTCACGAACTCGGGCTCCGAGGCCGTCGACACGGCGCTGAAGATCGCCATCGCCTATCACCGCGCGCGCGGCGAGGGCGCCCGGACGCGCCTGATCGGGCGCGAGCGCGGCTATCACGGCGTCGGCTTCGGCGGCATGTCGGTCGGCGGCATCGGCGCCAACCGCAAGGTCTATGGGCCGCTGCTCAGCGGCGTCGACCACCTGCCCCACACCCACGATCTGGAGCACAACGCGTTCACGCGCGGCCAGCCGGAATGGGGCGCGCACCTGGCGGCTGAGCTGGAGCGCATCGTCGCCCTGCACGACGCCTCGACCATCGCCGCCGTGATCGTCGAGCCGCTGGCCGGCTCGGCCGGCGTGCTGCTGCCGCCCCAGGGCTATCTGGAGCGGCTGCGGGCGATCTGCGACAAGCACGGCATCGTGTTGATCTTCGACGAGGTGATCACCGGCTTCGGCCGCCTCGGCGCCGCGTTCGCGACCGAGTATTTCGGCGTGACGCCGGACATCGTGACCTGCGCCAAGGGCCTGACCAGCGGCGTCGTGCCGATGGGCGCCGTCGTCGTCAAGGAGACCGTGTACGAAGCCTTCATGCAGGGTCCGGAGAACATGATCGAGCTGTTCCACGGCTACACCTATTCCGGCCACCCGCTGGCCTGCGCCGCCGGCCTGGCGACGCTGGAGGTCTATGAGGAGGAAGGCCTGTTCGAGCGCGCCGCCGGCCTGGCGTCCTACTGGGAGGACGCGGTGCACTCGCTGAAAGGCCTGCCGCACGTCATCGATTTACGCAACATCGGCCTGATAGCCGGCATCGAGCTGGAGCCGATCTCCGGCAAGCCGACGGCGCGAGCGTTCGACGCCTTCCTGCGCTGCTACGACCAGGGCGTGCTGGTCCGCACGACGGCCGACATCATCGCCCTGTCGCCGCCGCTGATCATCGAGAAGACGCACATCGACCAGCTGTTCGAGACCCTCGGCCGCGTGCTGAAAGAGGTCGACTGACCCCCTCCCCCGGGCCGCGCCGCTACTCCGGCAAGGCGATGCCGAGGCCGGCGAGCAGGGCGCCGTCGATGCGGTGCTCGGCGCCGGAGTTGTAGGCGGCCCGCTCACTCAACAAGAACGCGACCAGCTCGGCCACCTCTTTGGCGGTGCAGGAGCGGCCGAGGGCGCGGCCCATGGGGTGGGCGCGGGCCCAAGCCAGGACCGTCTCGTCGACGGTCTTGTCGCCTTTGAACTTGTTGGCGGAGTGGCGCAGCATCGGCGTGTCGACGGAGCCGGGGCAGATCGCGTTGACGCGGATCTTGTCCTTGGCGTGGTCAAGGGCCATGGCCCGGGTCAACGCGTTCACGCCTGACCCTGCACCGACGAGATGTGCACGATGGCGCCGCCGCCGCGCTTGGCGATCTCCGGCACCGCGTATTTGCTGGCCAGGTAGTTGCCCTTCAGGTTGACGCCCAGCGTCCGGTCCCAGGTTGCCTCGTCGGTGTCGACGACCGTGCCGTAAGTCTGGACGCCGTGGCAGGCGGCCAGCAGGTCGATGCCGCCATGGGCGGATACCGCCGCCGCCATCAGGCGCTGCATGTCGCCGGCGACGGCGACGTTCGCCGTGTGACCGTTGACGGGCATGCCGGCGCGCTTGAATTCGGCCGTCGTCGAGTCGACCGTCGGCGCGTCGTTGGAGCAGAACACGACCGCGGCGCCGGCCCCGGCGAGCCGCGTCACGACCGCCTTGCCGATGCCGGTCGAGCCGCCGGTCACGACGGCGACCTTGCCGGCGAATTCCCCATCGCTCACTGGCTCATCTCCTTGTCCGGGCCGACGGAGGCCCCGGGCGCAAATCGCGACTAGACGGCGCGGGCGCGCGCGGCCCTGCGTTCTGACCCGGCGCGTTGATTCTCGTCAAGCGGCGGCACCGGCAGCCGGCAGGCCGCGGTCGCGAAGGGCCCGCGGATCCGCCAGGGGGGCAGACGGCTGGATCGGTGACATGTCGCTGATCACCCACTAGTATGCTCAGCGAACGGTGGACGGAACGTCAACGAGACCTGCCGACACACTAGGGAGGTTTGATTGGCGAATGATACCACCGGCCCGTCGGGACTGGTCGTTGCGGTCCTGACGCCGCTGAACGCCGATCTGTCCTGCGATTCCGGGCGTCTGACGGCGCACTGCGAGGCCTTGCTGGCGCGGGGCTGCGCCGGCATCGCCCTGTTCGGCTCGACCGGCGAAGCGCCGTCTTTCACCGTCGCCGAGCGCACGTCGGTGTTGGAGGTGTTGCTCGCCGCCGGTCTGCCGCCGGCGAGGATGCTCGTCGGCACCGGCTGCCCGGCCCTGGCCGACGCCGAGGCGCTGACCCGCCATGCGGTAGGGGCCGGCTGTGCCGGCGTGTTTGCCGTGCCGCCGTATTTCTTCAAGGGCGTCAACGACGACGGCCTGGTCGAGGCCTATGCCCGCGTCATCGACGGCGTCGCCGACGGGCGGCTGCGCTTGTTTCTCTACAACCTGCCGGCGCTCGTCGGCTTCAATGTCGGCGCCGACGTGTTGCGCCGGTTGCACATGCGCTATCCGGAGGTCGTCGCGGGTATCAAGGACAGCTCCGGCGACTGGCCCAATACCGAACGCCTGCTGTGCGTGAGCCCCGAGTTGCGGGTCTTCACGGGCTGGGAGCCCCACCTGGCGCAGGCGCTGGCGCTGGGCGCCGCGTGCACCGTCTCCGGCACCGCAAACGCGATCCCCGAGCTGATCGCGTCACTCTGCAACGGCGAGGCCTCCGACGCCGTCGCTCAGCAGGCCGTCGATTTATGCGAAATCGTCGCCGGCTATCCCGGCATTGCCGCTCTGAAATCGTTGATGGCCCATTTCACGGGCGAGCCGGCGTGGGAGCGGCTGCGCCCGCCGCTCACGCCGCTGTCGGCAGCCCAGCGGCGGCAGGTCGTTGCCCGCTTCGCCGAGGCCGGCGTGGCCGGCCCACGTGCGGCCTGAGGCACGACGCCGGCTTCGGCAAGTCCCTTCGCGGCCGGCTTGGCTATTGTTGCATCTTCGATAGGCAAGCGTCCGCGAGGCGGCCGCGCAGAGCGCTTGGGTTCACCTTGCGCCCGGTGAAGATCTCGAAGGCCTGGACACCCTGGTACGGGAACAACTCGAAGCCGGTCATTATCCGGAGCCCGGCGCGCTCCGCGCATGTCAGGAATTCCGTACGCACCGGCGTGTAGACCGCGTCAAAAGCCCAGCGCTGAGAGCATATGGCCTGACGAGGGACCGGACATCCCGGCTGTTCGGTCATGCCTACGGGGGTGCAGTTGACGATACCGTCGGCGTGAGAGACGGCGCCGTCGACACCGTCGTGAACGCGGACATCCATGCCTGGATCATGTGCGGTTAGCCGAGCGGCCAACTGTTCGGCTTTCGACCGGTCGCGGTCCGTCAACGAAATCGTGCGGCATCCTAGTTCGCAAAGGGCGAATGCGATGGCTTTGCCGACACCGCCGGCGCCGATCAAGGCAGCGTGGCCAGGGTGCATGTTCGAAAGGGCGTTCCGATATGCGGCGACAAACCCCGAGCTGTCCGTGTTGTACCCGGCTGGCGTCTTGTCGCTGAAGACGACCGTATTCACCACTCCGATCCGCTTGGCGAGCGGATCGGATGCCACGAGGCATGCCGCCTGTTCCTTGTAGGGGTAGGTAATGTTGACCCCGCGGAAGCCGCCGGTCATGTAGCGCTCGAAGACGATGTTGAAATCGAGCCCGAGGTCCGGCGGAACCAACCGCTCATATCTCACGTCGATGCCCGCCAGAGATCCCGCCAATCGATGCAGCAACGGCGCCAGCGAGTGCGCGATCGTGGTGCCGATGAGCCCCAGCATCATGCCGCCGGTATTTCCTGCGCGCGGCTCATGCGGCTGTTCCAGAACCTGACCGTGTAGCGCACCCGGTTCCTTGGACACAAGTTTGTCTCACGCGGCGGGCCTGATTGAGATCGCGGCGTGCCACGCCTGACGAGCTTGAGCAGGGCTCAGGTAGCCGTTCTTTTCGACGATCCACTGGGCATTGTAGAGTTCGACGAAGTCGCGGACGGCGTCCCGCAGCTCCGCGCTGTTGCGGTAGATGCGACCATGGATGATCTGTTCCTTCAGCGTGATTGAACCGCTCGGCGACGCCGTTGGTCTGGGGCTCGGCGACGAAGGCGTAGGACGGCTGGATGCCCCAGAACTTGATCTGGTTGGTGAAGTGGTCCGACAGATACTGGGAGCCGTGATCCATCCGCAAGGCCAGCCCCCGAGCCGCGCCGGCCGCGGTCGAGCCATACAGCCCGGCAAGCCCCATGGAGATCGGCTGCAGGGCGGCGAAGCGGTCGCCGCGCTTGCAGACATGCCAGCCGACACACTCGGCGTTCCAATGCTCGACGGCGGTGAAGATCCAGCCCCAGCCGTCGTCCACCGTGAACACCCGAACGCCATCGGTGCCCCACATGAGGTTCGGGGCATGAGTGATGATCTCACCGTCATGGGGATTGCCGCCACGGCGGCGGCAGCGATGGGGCGAGAGCAGATTGTTCTCGCGCATCAGGCGGAGCACCCGCTTGCGGGCAACCCGGATGTCGCGACAGACCCGAAGCCGAGCCAGACCTTGCGGTAGCCCTCGCCCTCCCAGGGCGATGCCTCCAGGTCGGCTTCGATCGCCACCAGCAGCGCCTGGTCCGAGATCGCGGGCTTCGGTCCCCGACGCTTTGCCGGCGGCTGCTCGGCGTGCTGGCCGGAGGTCATGGCGTAGAACGAGGAGCGGGCCATGCCCCAGGCGGCGCAGACCCGCCGCAGGCCGTAGGCCAGACCCGTGCCGGGCGAGGTGGCGGCACTCATCGCCACGACCTCCGCCGCCCCAAAGGGCCGAAGGTCTCCGTCTTGGCCTCCAGCAGTTCCACCTGCATGGTCAACTCTCCGATCCGCTTCATGGCGCTATCCAGTTCCGCCTGCACCGGATCGCCCTTGCGTTGCTTGAGCGAGGCGTCGATCCCGCCGATCGCTTTCTCACGCCACTGCTCGAGCCGGAAGATCTCTACGCCCAACTGGCGCGACAGAAGTTGCACCGGCTCGTCACGCAAAAGCCGCAGAACGACCTCACGCTTGCGCGCCACCGTCCATCGCTGGCCAAGTCCCAGCGGGCCTGCCGGCAAAGCCTGGCCTGGGGAAAACGTGGACGAGCCAAGCTCGCCCGCATTTACCACAGGCCCATCAACAGCAACTTTCTTCTCAAAATTATCGGTCATGTTCCGGTCCTCCTTGGACACTTCGATTAAGCCAATTCTGTGTCCAAGGAAATCGGGTCCGACTCACCAGAACCTGACCGCCCTTGTTCTCATGATCCCCGGTAACCGAGCTGGCGCGGCAGCCACAGGACCAGATCGGGCACGAATGTGATGATCAGAAGTGCGACGATCAGGACCATGAGGAAGGGCACGACCTCCCGGATGATTTCTTTGAGTGGGATGCCCGTCGTTGCGTTGATCACGAACAGCAGGACCCCGTATGGCGGCGTAATGAGGCCAATCATCGCGTTGACGACGATCAAAACACCGAAATGCACCAGATCGATGCCCAGTTCACGGGCGGCCGGGATAAACACCGGCACAACGACCAGCAGGATGGTTGTTGCATCCAATATGCAGCCGAGCAGCAGAAACAACACATTGATCATCAATAGGAAGGCGATGGGCGACAGGTCGAGACCGCTTAGAACCGCGGCCATGGAGTTGGGTATGTTTTCGCTGGCCACGATGAAGTTGAAGATGAGCGCGCCGCCGATGACCAAACCGATCGCGGCGGAAGAACGGGCGCTGCTCGACATGATGCCGTAGAGGGCCCGAACGGAAAGCGCGCGGTAAAAGAAGGCCGCGAGTATGAGCGCGTACAGCGCGGCCAGCGCGGCGGCTTCGGTTGGGGTGGTCACGCCGCCGTAGATTCCGGCCAGCAGAATCACCGGCATCATCAACGCGGGAAAGGCATTTACGGTGCGCCGCAGGAGCTCTCTGAGAGGCACCGGTTCGTCCACCGGCGTGTCTCTGACGCGGGCAATAACGTAGACCATGGCCATCAGGACGGCGCCCATCAACAGGCCGGGAACGATCCCGCCCAGAAACAGGAAGCCGATCGATGCGTCGGAAACGAGCAAATACATGACCATCGGAATCGACGGCGGGATGATCGGACCAATCGTCGCCGACGCCGCCGTGATGGCCGCCGCGAAACCCGGCGTGTAGCGACCGCTTTTGGTCATCATTTGGATGACGATCTTGCCGATGCCGGCGGCGTCGGCGATGGCCGAACCCGACATACCCGAAAAGATCAGGCTGGCGACCACGTTCACGTGGCCCAAGCCACCGCGGAAACGCCCGACGAGCGCGACACAAAAGCCCAACAGCCGGTCGCTGATCGTGCCGGCATTCATGATATTGGCGGCAACGATGAACAACGGAACGGCAAGCAGGATGAAGCTGTTGAACAGCCCTTGCAGGATCTGCTCCGAGGCAAGGCCGAGATCCTGGCCACTGAGAGCCAGATAAACCGTAGCGGCGACGATCATGGAATAGGCGATGGGTGCGCCGATGGCCGACGCCCCAAACAGTACCGCGATGCAGAAAAGAAACGCGGTGCTCATCGGTTTCGCTAGGGCTCGACTACGATCTACAGCTCATCGGCATTGCCGCCGACGGCGATTCTTACCGCGCGAATGGTGTAGCGCACGATGATCGCCGCGGCGAACAGCACATAAGCGGAGAACACATAGTCGAGGCGGATACCCAGACTAGAGCTCTTTTCGATCTTCATGAACGAGACGAAGTCGACCGTGGCGGGAAACGCTGCCGCAAACCCGATAATTATTGCCGCGGCCGAACGCTGACGTAGATGGCGTCGAAGCGTACATGATCGCGATCGGGCAGAAGGAATGCCGACACCCAAAACACGGTCCACCGCCAGGTCAACAAGTTGGCCTCCAGGGTCCAACTCAACGGCTTGTTGACGACGTAGCGGAAAAATATCTGCAGGATGAACGAGACAAACATGGCGGTGAGAAGCCCCACCGCCACGTTGTCCGCCCTGTTTCGCAGCCAGTTGCGTGCGAAAATCATCGGTGTTGGGTTACTTGACCGCGTTGATCCGATCGAGCAGTCCGGCCGGCCAGTCCTTGGAGAAGTCGCTCTCCTGGTACATTTTCTGGGCCCGTGCACGGAACGCATCCACATCCGGTGTATAGACGTCGAGGCCTTCGGATTTGAAGAACTCAACCAACTGCGCCTCGTTGGCGAGGATGGTTTCGGTGATCTGAAGCGACGCGCGCTGCGCGGATTCCTGAACAGTCTGCTGCTGCGCCGCTGTCAGGTCGTCCCAAACCGACTTGCTGAATGCCAGGAAGTTCATGTCGACGAGATGGCCCGTCAACACGATCTGGTCGGTAACCTCGTAAAACTTCCGGTCCTTGTCGGTCGGCAGCGGGTTGTCCTGGCCATCGATCGTGCCGGTCTGCAGACCGGTATAGACCTCGGTGAAAGCCATCGGCGTCGGGTTGGCGCCGAGCGCCCGGCCCAGGAATTGCCATGCATCGGTCCCCGGCATGCGCAATTTCACGCCGGCCATATCTTCGGGCGTGTTGATTCTCTGGTCGCCGCGCAGATTGAGCTGGCGGGTGCCGAAATACATCACCGACAACAGCTTGACGCCAAGCTTGTCCTCGGCCAGCTGATACATCTCCTTGCCGATGTCGCCTTCGAAGACCTTCCGCTGATGCTCCGCGTCACGCATCAGGTAGGCGGCGGTGAAGATCGACCATTCAGGGATCAGCTTGGCGAGCTCCTGGGCCGAGGTGATCGACATCTCTAGTGCACCGACTCAGTCAGAGCCGTCACCGTGGAAATCTGATTCCGAATACAAAACAACCGGTTGCTCCAGCGCACGGTGAATCATTTGTCTGGATCTGTGCACTAGGTTGCCACGGGCTATCGCGACGAGCTCGGTACCCTGCTTGAACAGGGAATCGTTGTAGTGCGGCTCGTAGGTCGCAAATCCGCTCACCCCGGCGGCGAATGTGGTCGCCAAGCCCTGCGAGCGGAAATCGGTCTCGGACGCGGGCGTCGACATGCGCAATTTTAGCTGAGCCTGGGCGGTCGCGGGGGCGGTCAAGCCGACGCCGGCGAGCAGCGCAATCGTCCCCGCGCCGACGATTGCGCGGCGGCCAATTCTGGTTGTCATCTGAATTCCTCCCAATGGTTTTTTTCCAAGGCGTGTCGTGGACCCCATGGCCACGCGAAATCGTTGCACAGAGGGATCCAACGCCTGCCACTTTTTGACACAGCCTCGGACAAAAAGCCAAGACGGGCGCCCGCCGGGACCGACGGGCGCCCGCCGGGACGCACGGTCCCGCCGAAGCCCCGCCGACCCGATGTCATCCACACCCAATCGGACGATATTGAACTGGGCGCGGCGCGCCCTAGTACCGGGAATCACAAATCGCGACGACGTGGTTTGAGCCTCTTCTGATGGATGTTGGTGCTGACCCAACGGAAAGGCTTGGCGGTCTTGTTGTGGGCGTGGATGAAGGCATCGATGGCGTCCCTGAGTTGTCGGGGCGAAGTGAAGCTGGCGCCGTGCAGGGCGGCGCGGCTGAGGATCGAGAACCAGATCTCGATCTGGTTGAGCCAGCTGGCGTAGTTGGGCGTGAAGTGGAAGTGGACATGGGGATGCGCCTTGAGCCAGCGGTCGCGCTTGGGCTTGTGGGTGTTCAGGTTGTCGAGAACGACATGGATCTCGCGGTCGGGATAGGCGGCCACCACGCGGTTCATGAAGTCGAGGAACTCACGGCGGCGCCGCCGTTCGTAGTGTCCGGCCTGAACCTCGCCGCTGGCGACGTTGAGAGCGGCAAACAGCGTCGTCGTGCCGTGTCGCTTATAGGTGTGGCCATGGCCGATCAGGGCGCGCCCGTTCGGCAGCTTCAGATAGCCCTGGGCGCGCTCCAGCGCCTGGATGTGCGGCTTCTCGTCGACCGCCAGCACGATGGCGTCCTCCGGCGGGTGCAAGTAGAGGCCGACGATCTCGGCCGCCTTGGGGACGAACTCGGGATCGTTGCTCTGGCACCAGGATTTACGGCCGGCCAGGTCGATCTTTTGCCGGCGCAGGAAGCGCCAGATGTACTGGTCCGACACATCGCCCAGCGCCCGGGCCAGCAGTGGCGCCGTCCAGCGAGCGAAGCCGGCGGGCGGCGGCTCGTCCAACTGCGCCAGGATGCGCCGGCCCGTCTCGGCCGTGTAGATCGGCGTCGCCCCCGGCCGCGCTCGATCCGACAGCCCGGCCAGCCGTTCCGCCGCGAAGCGCGTGCGCCAGCGGCTGACCCGCCCCGGCCAGGTGCCAAGCGCCGCCGCAATGGAGCGCGTCGAGCGGCCGTCCGCCGCCAACAACACCATGCGGGCGCGCTCGCTCACGCCCTGTTCCGTCTTCGGAGATCGGACCATGCTCTCAAGCACCGCCCGCTCCTCCTCCGTCAATATGACCGGAGTCGCGTCCTGGATGTTCATCCATCCTTTGAATCACGACTCCGCCGCCAGCGATAGCCGGTACTAGGGCCGTTCCTGGGTGCTTTCGGCGATGATGCTGTGGACCCGGACGGTCGTGCGGTAGGAATTCAGCGCCGCGGGAAACTGGGCCAACGACACCTGGGTGTCGACAGGCCCCCATAGGGCAGCGAGTGCACGCGGTAGACGACCGCCGTCCCGGCGTTGAGCTCGGCAACGATCGTGCGACCAACATCGCCGCGCCACTCGGCAGTGGAGTTGACGACCTCGGCGGCGTGTGCCGGGAAGTCATTGACGCGCAGAAAAAGCGGCAGCCCCTTGACGACGCTGTTGCGCACGCTGATGGCGAGGCGAAACTCGTTCGGCGACGTCTCCTCGACGGAGATCACGTTCTGCGGCGTCTTGAGGTCGAGCGAGGCCTGGGGCGCGCTCAGGCTGCACGACTTGGTGAGCGTCACCTCGTTACGCCCGCACACCAGGGTCCAATCGCCGTATGTCTGATAGAAGAAAACAAAGCTCGTGGCTTGCGCTTGCCCACCGCTGCCCGCGCCGGCGAGGCTCAGGCCCAGTGCGACGGCCAGGAAAAGATGCTTCAGTGCCCGCCTTCGGCTCGTGTGAGCCGCACGCCCGCGTCCCATCAAATCGCCGCTACCGCCAGCCCCTCGCGGCGCGGCGCCGGGCCGAAGGTTAAGCGCAATCCGGCAGCAATGTCACGTGGCCTGACCGGCGCACCGTCGCGGAGTCCCGCAGCCGCCCGACCGACTTCCTTTCGGCCCCTCTAACGGGCTCGAGCTTCGGGACCAACCGCTAGCCGGGCGCGCCGTTCTTCAGCTTGAACTTCTTCGAGACGTAGTTCATCAGCTGGGCGACGCAATCCTCTTCGTCCTGCATCGAGGTGTCGACCACCAGTTCCGCCGCCTGCGGCTGCTCATAGGGGGGCCGAAATTCCCGTGAAGTCGGCGATCTCGCCGCGCCGCGCCTTCTGGTAGAGGCCCTTGGGGTCGCGCTTCTCACAGGTCGCCAGGTCCGACTTGACGTAGACCTCGTGGAAGACCTTGCCGGCGGCGGCGCGGGCGCGGTCGCGGTCGGCCTGATAGGGCGAGATGAACGCGGCGATGACGATCAGGCCGGCGTCGGCGAACAATGCCGCAAGCTCACCGACCCGGCGGATGTTCTCGCCACGATCCTCGGGCGAGAAGCCGAGGTTGGCGTTGAGGCCGGAGCGCACATTGTCGCCGTCCAGCACGTAGACGTGATAGCCGCGGCGATAGAGCTGGCGCTCCAACTCCAACGCCAGGGTCGACTTGCCGGCGCCCGACAGGCCGGTGAACCACAGCACGCCGCCCTTGTGGCCGGTCTGCTGGGCCCGCATCGTTGCCGTGACCTTGTGCTCGACCGGCGTGAGGTTCGTCGCCTTGACCGTCACCGACTGGCGCTGGTCGGGGTAGCCCTCGAGCCTGAGCAGCCCGCCGCCGACGATGTCGTAGCCGTCCAGCAGAATGAACCGCCCGAGCGACGGGTTCGTGCGGTACTCGTCGACCGCCAGCATCGAGCGGCTGCGCAGCACCACCTCGGCGATGCCGTGCCGCTCCACCTGCGTCCCCGCCGACGACTTCAGCGTGTCCGTGTCGATCAGCGTCTCGATCGATTCCACGACCACGTCGTGGCGCGCCGTCGCCTGCTTCATGACGTAGCGCTTGCCCTCTTCCAAGGGCGCCCGGCCAAGCCAGAAGATGTGCGCCCGCGCCACGTTGGTCTCGAACGGCGGCGCCTCCAAGTCCGACGCCATCTCGCCGCGCTCGACGAAGATCTGCTCCTCCAGCGTGAAGCCGACGACCTGGCCCGCCGTTGCCTCGACTGGCGCCTCGACCGGCGGCACGTCGTCGTGCCAGGTCTCCAGCGTGCGCACCACCGACGTCTTGTTCGACGGCGAGAACAACAGCGTGTCGCCGACCCGCAGCACGCCGCTCTCGACACGGCCGACCAGGATGCGCCGCTCGTCGAACTTGTAGACGTCCTGGATCGGCACCCTGAGCGGCAGGTGCGCCGGCGCCGGCCGCTGCGTGAACGCATCCAGCGCCTCGACGACGCTCACCCCGTCATACCAGGCCATCTCCGCCGCCGGCGCGATGATGTTGTGCCCGTTGTAGGCCGACACCGGCACGATGAACGACGCGGCGATGCCGAGGCCGTCGAGATAGCCGTTGATGTCGCGCTCGAGCTCCAGGAAGCGCTGCTCGGCATAGCCGACCTGGTCCATCTTGTTGATGATGATGACGGCGACCTGGCGGATGCCCAGCATGTGCAAGAGATAGCCGTGCCGGCGCGTCTGCTGGCGCACCCCTTCACCGGCGTCGACGACCAGCAGCGCCGCATCGGCGCTGGCGGCGCCGCTGATCATGTTCGTGACGAACTCACGATGGCCCGGCGCATCGATGATCACGTAGTCCCGCTTGTCCGAGGTGAAGCGGATCTGCGAGCTGTCGATCGTGATGCCCTGGTCGCGCTCGGCCTGGAAGGCGTCCAGCAGAAAGGCCCACTCCATGCCCTTGCCGCGCTTCGCCGAGACCGCCTCGATCGACGCGATCTGCTCCGCCGGCAGCGAGCGCGTGTCGTACAGCAGCCGACCGATCAGCGTCGACTTGCCATGGTCGACGTGACCGACAATTACGATCCTCAGGACCTCGCGCATGGACGTGCTGGGCGAGCGGGGTCGCGGGTGCCGCAGGTCAATGACTGTCTTCGACATGGCTTACATATACCCCGCCGCACGCAGGCGCTCGAACGCGTCCTCGGATTCGTGATCCATTGCGCGACCCGCCCGTTCGGACGTCGTCGTGTCTTCCAGCTCGGCGATGATCTCGTCGACGGACGACGCCGTCGAATCGATCGGCGACGTGATGTCCTGGTCGCCGAGCGAGCGGTAGCGCTTGCCGTCCCGGGCGAAGTAGAGGTCGACCACCGGGATGCCTTCGCGCCGGATGTAGTGCCAGATATCCAATTCCGACCAGCGCAGGATTGGGTGGATGCGCACGTGGGTGCCCGGCGGGAACTCCGTCTTGTAGTGGTCCCACAGCTCGGGCGGCTGATCGCGGAACGACCACTCGCCATTCTCGTTGCGCGGGCTGAACACGCGCTCCTTGGCGCGCAGCGCCTGCTCGTCGTGGCGGATGCCGGCGATCACGCCGGTGAATCCATGCTTGGCGATGACCTTCTTCAGGCCTTCGGTCTTGCGCGCGGCGGAGCGCGCCGCCGGCGGCAGCGCAGGGTCGATCTCCTCGACCGGCGGGCAGTCGTCGACGATCAGGTTCAGATTCCACAACGGCGTGTATTTTTCGCGGAAGGCATACATCTCAGGAAACTTCTTGCCCGTATCGACATGCACCAGCGGAAAAGGCACCCGGCCGAAAAACGCCTTGAGGGCAAGCCAGACCATGACGTTGGAGTCCTTGCCGAGCGACCACAACAAGGCCGGGCGCTCGATCTGACTGAAGGCCTCGCGAAAGATGTAGATGCTCTCGGCTTCTAGTGTCTCGAGATGATCCATGCTGCCTCTACTTCCGGGAAACTGCCTAGTGCACCGATCCAGACAAATGATTCACCATGCGCTGGAGCAACCCGTTGTTTTGTATTCAGAACCAGGTTTCCACTGTGACGGCTCTGACTGAGTCGGTGCACTAGGAGCACCGCTACGAGCACGGTGCTGTCCCGAAGTGACCTATAGGAGTTGGCATTTAACAATTGGTGTAGGCAAGACCGGCGACGCGGGGCCCCGGGAAGACCACACGCGGGCTTGCGCCGGGCCGGCCTCGTACGGCATCGTCGCAGTCGGCGCGACCAACGGACATATAAGCACCGGACCGACCTGACAAGAACCAATGTGACCCGCCCGCACCCCTATATCCCGGAGATCGGCAAGGCCGTCGTCAAGCCGGCCACGGCCACACCCGACCGGTCGTTGACCGACCTGTCGCTCAACGAATCGAGCTATGGCGCGAGTCCGCTCGCCGAGGCCGCGGCGGCGGCGCGGGCCAAGCGGCTGCACCGCTATCCCGATCCGGCCTCGACCGCGCTGCGCGAGGCCATCGGCCGGCGCTACGAGCTGGACCCCGACAAGATCATCTGTGGCAACGGCTCCGAAGAGCTGCTCGACGCCGTCGGCCGCGTCTATGCGCGCCCGGGGGACGAGATCCTGTTCACCGAATACGGCTTCATGCAGTTCCCCATCGTCGCGATGCGGGTCGGCGCAATCCCGGTCACGGCGCCGGAGCGAGGGCTCGTCGCCGACGTCGATGCCCTCTTGGCCCAGGTCAGTGAGCGCACGCGGATCGTCTTCATCGCCAACCCGAACAACCCGACGGGAACCTACATCGCGGCGGACGCGATGCGGCGCCTGGCATCAGGCCTGCCGCGTTCGGTCGTGCTGGTTATCGACGCGGCCTATGCCGAATATGTCGACGCGGCCGATTATTCAGCAGGGATGGAACTGGTCGACAATGCCGAGAACGTGATCGTCACCCGCACCTTCTCCAAGGCCTTCGGGCTGGCGGCGCTGCGCGTCGGCTGGGGCTACTGCGCGGCCTCGATGGCCGGGATCATCAACCGCATCCGCGGCATCGGCAACGTCAACGCGATCGCCCAGGAGGCGGCGATCGCCGCCTTGGACGACCGCGCCTTCGTGCGCCGGGTCCGCGACGACACGGCGGCCGAGCGTGCGCGCCTGAACCAAGCGCTGACCGCGGCCGGCCTGGCAGTCGTGCCGAGCGTCACCAACTTCGTCATGGTCCGCTTCGCCACCAACTCCAACCACACCGCCGGCGCCGCCCAGGCCCACCTGCTGGCCAACGGCATCGTCGTCCGTACCGCCGACGACTACGGGCTCGGCGACCACCTGCGCATCACGTTGGGCCTGCCGGCGGAGAACGACGCCGTGATCGATGCCCTGCGGACATTTCTCGTCTGAGACGGCGGCGCGTTGCCCATGATCCTGGTCGAGCATGTCTCCAAGTCCTTCGGCGGCATCCATGCCGTCGAAGACTGTTCGTTGAAGGTCGAGAAGGGCTCGATCACCGCGCTGATCGGACCCAACGGGGCCGGCAAGACGACGCTGTTCAACATCATCGCCGGCAACTTCGCGCCGAACCGGGGCCACATCTACATCGACGGTCACGACGTCACCGGACGCAAGCCGCACGAGCTGTTCGCCATGGGGCTCGTGCGCACGTTCCAGATCCCGCACGAGTTCTCGCGCATGACCGTGTTGGAGAACCTGATGGTCGTACCGCCGCAGCAGAGCGGCGAGAGCCTGTTCACGTCCATCATCGCCTGGCGGCGGATCCGGCGCGAGGAGCAGCGCGTGCGCGAACGCGCCGAGGAGGTGCTCGAGTTCCTGCGGCTCGACCCGCTGGCGTTCGAGCTGGCCGGCAACCTGTCCGGCGGGCAGAAGAAGCTGTTGGAACTGGGCCGGGCGATGATGACGGAGGCCCAGGTCGTGCTGCTGGACGAGCCCGGCGCCGGGGTTAACCGCACGCTGCTGGCCAACCTGGTGGCCGACATCGAACGGCTGAACCGCGAGGCCGGCTATACCTTCTTCGTCATCGAGCACGACATGGATATGATCGCGCGGCTGTGCGAGCCGGTGATCGTGATGGCCGAGGGCCGTGTGCTGTTCCAGGGCTCGATGGACGAAGTGCGCAAGAACGATACCGTCATCGAGGCCTATCTGGGGACCGCCGATGAGCCGGCACCGGCCGCCGGATGAGCCCGGCCACATGGGGACGTGGGGTCGCGCAATCGTTGCTGGGCGCAATCGTTGCCGGCCGCTAGGGTTATGGACTAGGGCGCGAACGCGGAGGAGACACGGGCAGCGGTGCTGGAGTTCGTCAATTTCTACCTGATCCCGGGCATCGTCCTGGGCGCGATCTACGCCCTCGGCGCGATCGGCGTCTCGCTGCTGTTCGGCATCATGCGGTTCGCCCATTTCGCCCATGGCGATATGATGACCCTCGGCGCCTACTTCGCGCTGCTGGCGGTCGGCGTGTTCGGGGTGCCGGTCCTCGTGGTCCTGCCGCTGGCGATGGTCCTGACGGCCGGCGTTGCGATCGGCATCGACCGTGTCTTCTACAAGCCGTTCCGCAGCAGCCCAACGATCATCATCGTCATCGCCTCGTTCGGCATCGCCCTGATGGTGCGCTCCGCCGTGCAATTCTTCTGGGGCGTCAAGGTGCAGTCCTATCAGACGGGCATCCAGAAGCCGCTGATTTTCTTCGATTCGCTGCGCATTGCCGAGCGCCACATCCTGATCGTCGGCGTCGCGATCGGCCTGATGCTGGCGCTGCACTGGTTCCTGTCGCGGACCCGGACGGGCAAGGCGATGCGGGCGATGAGCGACGATCCGGACCTGGCGAGAGTCACCGGGATCGACACCAACCGGGTCGTCACCTGGACCTGGGTCATCGGCGGCGGTCTGGCGGCCGCGGCTGGCGTGTTCCTGGGCATGGACACGCAGCTGACGACGTTCATGGGCTGGAACCTGCTGTTACCGATATTCGCCGCGGCGATCCTGGGCGGCATCGGCCGCCCCTTCGGCGCGGTCGCCGGCGGCATGGTGATCGGCCTGGCCGAGGAGCTGTCGTCGTTTCCGTGGATCACCGACGCGCCGCTGCTGTCGCCCGGCTACAAGACCGGGGTCGCCTTCGCGATCATGGTGGCGATGCTGCTGTGGCGGCCGAGCGGGCTGTTCAAGGGACGGGTGTTGGGATGAGTGACACCGCGCTCGGCCTCGTGCTCTACGTCGTCGCCGTGCTGACGGCTGGCGGCATCTATGCGGTCATCGCGCTCGGCCTCAACATCCAATGGGGCTTCACCGGCCTGTTCAACGCCGGCATCGCCGGCTTTTTCGCGATCGGCGCCTACACGACCGCGATCCTGACGACCGCGCCAACTGGCAAACACATCGGCGGGTTCGAGATGCCGGTGGCGGTTGGCCTCATAGCGGCCATGGTGACCTCGGGCTGCATCGCCTACCTGGTGGGCCGGCTGTGCCTGAGGCTGCGCGCCGACTATCTGGCGATCGCGACGATCGGCATCGCCGAGATCTTCCGCCTGATCCTGAAGAACGAGATCTGGGCGACGAACGGGCCGCGCGGCATCACCAACATCCCGCGGCCGTTCGAGACCCTGGGCCAGCCCTACTCCCAGCTCGCCTTCCTGGCATTGATCGTCGCCATCCTGGTGGTCGTCTACGCGATCATCGAGCGCGGCCTGCACGCGCCCTGGGGCCGGGTCATGCGGGCGATCCGCGAGAACGACGTGGCCGCCGCCGCGGCCGGCAAGAACGTCGTTCGCTTCCGGCTCGAGGCCTTCGTTTTCGGCTCCATGTTCATGGGGCTGGGCGGCGCGCTGACGGCGCACTCGTTCAAGTTCATCGGGCCGGAGGCGACGGAGCCGCTGCTGACCACGTTCCTCGTCTGGGTCATGCTGATCGCCGGCGGCAGCGGCAACAACCGCGGCGCCATCCTGGGACCCATCGTCATCTGGACGATCTGGTCGGCGACCGACATCGTGACCTCCGGCTTCCCGCCGGAATGGGCGGTCCGCGCCGCCTTCATCCGGATCTTCCTGATCGGCCTGTTGCTGCAGGTCGTCCTGCAGCGGTTCTCACGCGGCCTGTTGCCGGAGCGGTCGCCGGTGGTGCCCGCGACCAAGCAGGGCGAAGCGAAACCGGCGACCCGCGCGGAGCCAACAGAAGCGTCACCCCGGCCTTGAGCCGGGGCCCAGGAACACGGAACAAGCGTGAGACCACTTCCGATCACATCAAAGGCCGATGGATTGGAAGAGTCGCGATCAGTGCGGCTTTGCCCCACGCCTCGGTTCTGTGTTCCTAGGCCCCGGCTCAAGGCTGGGGTGACATCCTTGTTATCGGGGCTTTATGCGGCGGAGGTAGTGTGCACAGGGCACTCACGGCGCGCCCTGCACCTCATACGGGTGTTTACATCGCCATTGGGGCGTCAGTACCATCGTCGCATCACTTTCAGGAGGAAGGTGTATGCACGCGCAAATGGCGCTCGCGCGGCGTCTTTGCGGCTTTGCGTTGACCTTGGCCGTGATGGCGCAGATGGCGCCGGCGAACGCGGATGAGGCGCTAGCGGCTGACGCGGCCGCGTTCGACGGCTCGATCGTGCCGTTGGCGGCGGCGATGCCGATCCGGGTCAGAAGCGGCTACGCGCTGGCCTGCGACATCCAGGCCCGGGCGACCTCCGCCGACACCGAACGGGGGGCCGCAACGCGGCGCTGGACCTCGGTCGTCGAACGCGATGGCGGCACGTTCTATCACCTGGCGATCACCTCGGACGGGCTGCAGATGAGCGGCTCGGCACCGGTCGACCGGCATGGACGGATCGGTGAGATGACGTTCGCCGAAGACAACGCGCCGCTCACCGAACAGGAGCAGACGACGCTCGCCAGGGTGCTCGCCGCGGCCGCCGAGTTCGCCTATTCAGGCACGACGATCAGCAAGACCGGCGACATCGCCCTGCCGGGGCTGGACGCGCTGCTCAAGGCCTCGCTGCCGGCGGCGGCCGCGGTCGCGGTCAGCGGCCTCGTCGACAATCGCCGCGTCGGCGGCGTGACGAGCATCGACGGCGAGGACTATCTGTTCGTGCACAACGACGCCTCCATCACCGCCGCCGTCGACGGCGTCAAGCTGGGCCTCGAGCTCGATGGCTACTTTCTCATTCACGCCGCCAGCGGCCTGTTCGCCGACGCCGAGATCTTCATGACGGCCACGCTCGACGACAAGCCGGTGGCGGTCGGCGCGGAGAAGATCATCTGCGGCCTCACCAAGCGCGGCTGAGCGTTCGAACGCTCGTGGCACTCGAAAAACTGAAGCTGTCACCCCGGCCTCGAGCCGGGGTGACAGCTTTGTTATCGAGTTTTCCCAGCCGCAAAAATTAGGGGCGCCCTGACGGGGGCGCCCCTGGAGAAAGCATCGTCGGGCGGCCGGCTACTCGATGATGCGGGCCTCGACGAAGGTGTTGCCTTCGATCACGTACTCGCCGATCACGCCGGCGACCTCGCCGCGCGAGTCGAAGTCCATCGGCCCACCGGCGCCGACGTAATCGATGTCGGTCCCGGCGGCGATTAGCTCGACGGCGCGCCGCCAGTCGCCCGGACCGACCTGGACGCCCGGCGGGTTGGCGATGTCGCGCAGGGCGTCGCGCACGGCGGTGCGGTCGGTGCCGCCGGACTTCTCGATCGCCAGCGCCACCAGCATCGCCGCGTCGTAGGACTGCTGGACGAAGATCGATGTGGGATCGCCGCCGGCGGCCGCGAAGTTCGTGTTGAACACATCCAATGCCGGGTTCGTCGGCGGCGACGTCGGCTGGGTCAGGATCAGGTTCTTGAGCAGAACGACCCCGAGCTGCTCGATCAGCACGTCGTCACGCATGCCGTCGGCGCCGATGAAGCTCTCGAAGAAGCCGTTCTCGAGGCTCTGCCGCAGGATCGTCAGGCCACTGTCGCCGGCATAGGCGAGCACGACCAGGGCCTTCGGATCGCCCTGGGACAGCGTCGCCAGCTCCGAGCGATAGGAGGCCTTCTTCTCCTCATGCACCTGGTCGCCGGTGATCGTGCCACCCTGCGCGGTATAAGCCTCCCGGAACGCGCCGGCCAGGCCGACGCCATAGTCGTTGTTGGCGAACGTCAAGGCAACGCGGTCGATGCCCTTGCTGAGCACGAGGCGCGCCAGCACCTCGCCCTGATAGGCGTCGGACGGCGCGGTGCGGAACACGTAGTCATTGTCCTCAAGCGTCGTGAGCTCCGGCGAGGTCGACGTCGGCGACACCATCAGCACGCCGGCCGGCACGCCGGCATTGCTGGCGGCGGCGATCGTCGCACCGGAACACAGGGCGCCGACGACGGCGACGACCTGATCGACGTTGATGACCTTGTTCGCGGCGTCGACGGCCTGCTGCGCATTGCAGCCGGTGTCGGCGACGACGAGCGCGAGCTGCCGGCCACCAAGAATACCGCCCTGCTCGTTGACCTCCTTGATCAACAGCTGTTCGGCCTCGATGATCGGCGGCACCAGATTGGCGATCGGGCCGGTGATCGCCGACAGCGAGCCGATCTTGACGGTCTGCGCCGTGGCGCCGGTGGCGCCCAGCACCACCGCCGCGGCTGCGACCGCGAGTGTCGCCAAGGGTGTGGTCATTGTTCTTGCCATGCCTAGAGCTCCTCCTCCATGTCTGAAAACGCGTTGCTGCCTGCCACTATGGCGACTGGGGCAGGTATTGCGCAAACTCCTTCTCCACCTTCTTGGCATCGTCGGCGAGGCCGGCGGCAACACCGGTCGCCATGTCACCGGGATAGGTGTCCTCCAGACCGCCCTCGACCGCCGCGAGGGCAGCCTTGGCGACCTCCGCCGGCGGCAGCTTGGGCAGCGGGAAATCGCGGCTCATGTCGGTGTCGACGGCGCCGGGCATGACGCCGACGACGAGCGTGCCCTGCCCGGCAAGCTCGGCCCGAACGCCCTGGGTCATCGAGAATGCCGCCGCCTTGGACGCGCAGTAGCTGCCGAGCGCCGGCAGGTTGACGCGCGCCAGGATCGTCAGCATGTTGACGATGGCGCCGCCGCCGTTCGCCTTGAGCACCGGCGCGAAGGCGCGGCACATCACCAGGGTGCCGAGGTAGTTTACCTCGAGCTCGGCGCGCGCGTTGTCGATGGCGTTCGCCGCCGACAGCGGGGCGTTTTGATTGACGCCGGCGTTGTTGATGACGAGCGTGACGTCGCCGCAGCGGGCGGCGGCCGCGGCGACGGCGGCGTGATCGGTGATGTCGAGGGCCAGCGGCTCGACAACGCCGGCATGGTCGGCGGCCAGATCGGAAATACCCGCCGGATCGCGCGCGGCGGCATAGACCTTGGCCGCGCCGGCGGCGGCCAGGGCCGTGACAACGGCGCGGCCGATGCCGCGATTGGTGCCCGTGACGAACGCCACGGAACCGTTGATCTGCATGGGCTTGGCCCTCCCCTCGGTGGCCGGCGTTGCGGGCGCGGCTTCGTTGTCGTCGTCGAGCCAGCCGGTGTCGACCTCCGGCAACGGTATGGCGTCGAGCAGGGCGCGAGTATAGCCATGGCGCGGCCGGGCGAACAGGTCGGCACAGCGACCGCGCTCGACCACCTCGCCACCGTGCATGACCAACACATCGTCGCAGATCACGCGCACGACCGACAAATCGTGGCTGATGAAGACGAGCGCCAGACCGAGGTCACGCTTGAGCTCGGCCAGCAGGGCGAGGATCTGGGCCTGGGTCGAGACGTCGAGGCCGGACACGATCTCGTCGGCGACGACGAGCGCCGGTTCGAGTGCGATGGCGCGGGCAATGCCGACACGCTGCTGCTGGCCGCCGGAGAGCTCGTGCGGGTAGCGCTCGACGAACGCGGCCGGCAGGCCGACGCGCTCGAGCAGGCCGGCGGCGGCGCGGCGGCCGTCCCGCCGGCCGGCGAGCCGGCCGAACGCGAACAGCGGCTGGGCGACGATCGTGCCGATGCGGTGGCGCGGATTCAGCGAGGACTGGGGATCCTGGAAGATCATCTGCATGCGCGCGCGCAGGGGCCGGAGCGCGGCCTCACCCATATGGGTGATGTCGGTACCGTCGAACGACAGGCTGCCGCCGGTCGGCTCATGCAGGCGCAACAGCGTGCGGCCGAGCGACGTCTTGCCCGAGCCCGACTCGCCGACGATGCCGAGCGACTGGCCGCGCGCCAGCGCCACGTCGATCCCCTTGAGGATCTCGATCCGGCGCGGCCGGCCGAACAGCGACTTCACTCGATCCGGCAGGGCGAGGCGGAGCGCGCGGGCCTCGAGCATCATGGGGGCCTCAGGTCCGGGCAGCGTCATAGGCCGCGGCGGCAGCCCAGAGCCGGTCGTTGAGGTCGGCGGAGACCGGCTGCAAGTGATCGCCCGGGCGGTCATAGCGCGGCGTCGCTTTGAGAAGCGCGGCCGTGTAGGCGTGCTCGGGCCCGGAGAAGATCGCAGCCGCCGGGGCGCTCTCGACGACGCGGCCGGCATGGATGACGCTGACATGGCCGCAGATCTTGGCGACGACGCCGAGGTTGTGGGTGATGAACATGACGGCGCTGCCCGCCTCGCGCTGCAATTCGCGGATCAGCCGCAGGATCTGGCGCTGCACGGTCACGTCGAGCGCCGTCGTCGGCTCGTCGGCGACGATGAGGCGCGGCCGGCAGGCGAACGCGCCGGCGATCAGCACGCGCTGGCGCATGCCGCCGGAGAGCTCGTGCGGGTACTGGCGCAGCACGCGCTCGGGCGCCCGGATGTGGACCTGGTCGAGCAGCTCCAGGGCGCGGATCCGGGCGGCGGCGCGGTCGAGCCCGAGCTGCAGGCGCACGACATCGGTCAGCTGGCGGTCGACCCGGTGCACCGGGTTGAGCGCCGTCATCGGGTCCTGGGGGATCAGCGCCATGCCGCGGCCAAGCAGGCGGCGCCGCGCGGCCTCGGACAGCGTCAGCAGGTCCTGGCCGTCGAAGCGCAGCGTCCCGGCGGTGACGATCGCGGCGCGCGGCAGGATGCCGAGCACAGCGCGCGCGACCATCGTCTTGCCGGCACCGGATTCACCGACCAGGCCGTGCACCTGACCCGGCGCCAGCGCGAAGTCGATGCCGCGCAACACGGGCTGGCGCCGGCCGCCGACGGCGATCTCGACATGCAGGTCGGCGATCTCGAGAACCGCGCTCATCGCCGCATCACCGGATCCAGCGCGACGCGCAGGCCGTCGCCCAGGGCGTTGAAGCCGAGCACGACGGCAACGATGCAGGCGACCGGCAGGCCCATCAGCCACCACGCCTGATAGACCTGCTGGCGGCCCTCCTGAATCAGGCCGCCCCAAGTTGGGAAGTCGCTGGCAATAGAGAGGCCGACGAAGCTGAGGATCGCCTCGACGATGACGGCGATGCCCATCTCGAGCGTCAGCAGCACGAGCAACAGGGGCACGACGTTGGGCAGAATCTCCGTCGCCAGGATGCGCCAGTGGTCGAGGCCGATGGTAACGGCCGAGGCGACGTATTCGCGCTCGCGCTGGACCAGCACCTCGGCCCGCACGACACGGGCGAAGCGGGTCCAGTCGACGACGATGATGGCGATGATGACGGCGTCCAGGCCGGCGCCGATCACGGCGACGAGCACGATCGACAGCAGCACCGGCGGGAACGACAGCCAGATATCGACGAGCCGTGAGATCACCATGTCGATCCAGCCGCCGAAATAGCCGGCGAGGAGGCCGAGGATGGTACCGACGATCGCGGTCAGTGTCGCCGCGACGATGGCGACCGTGAGCGCAATGCGGGCGCCGAAGATCAGGCGCGACAGCACGTCGCGGCCAAGCCCATCGGTACCGAGCAGGTAGGCCGGGTCGGCCTGGTCGGACCAGACAGGCGGCAGGTACGAGAGCAGCAGATCCTGTTCCAGCGGGTCGTGTGGCGCCAACAGCGGCGCCGCACCGGCCACGACGACGAGGACGGCGACGACAATGCCGCCGAACCAGACGCGGCCGCTGGCGGCGAGCAGGCGGCCTGCGGTATGGACGCGCTCAACCATGGCGCACCCGGGGGTTGAGCAGCACATAGGACAAGTCGATGGCCAAGTTGACGACGATGAACAGCACCGCGAACGTCAGCACCAGGCCCTGGATCAGCGGCAGGTCCCGCTCGATGACAGCGCCGATCGCCATGTTGCCGATGCCGGGATAGCTGAAAATGCGCTCGATCAGCACGGTGCCGCCGATCAGGAACGTGAACTGCACGCCGGTCAGCGTCACGGTCGGCACCAACGCATTCTGCAGCGCCTCGCGCAGGATGATGCGGGCGCGGCTGAACCCGCGCACCCGGGCGAGCAGGATGTAGTCCTGCATCATCGCCTCGCTGAGCGAGGCCTTGAGCATGCGGGCGATAACCGCCATCAGCGGCAGGGCAAGCGCCGTCGCCGGCAGCATGAGGTGCGTGACGAGCTGGCCGAACAGGCGGAACTCGCCGCGCACGACGCTTTCGGCGAGGTAGAACTGGGTCGCGAAGTCGAATGCGACACGCGGGTCGAGGCGGCCGGAGATCGGCAGCACCGGCACCAGCACGCCGAGCACCAGGATGAAGGCGAGGCCCCACAGGAAGTCGGGGATCGCCAGCAGCAGGCCGGATAGACCGTCGACCGCGACCTCCGGCCAACGGCCCTGCCAGTAGGTGCCGACGATCGCCATCGCGCCGCCGAGGAGCGCCGCCATGACGATCGCCGCACCGGCCAGCTCGAGCGTCGCCGGCAACCGGCCGACGACGAGCTGGGCGACGTCTTGGCGCAGGCTGATCGAGGTGCCGAAATCGCCCCGCACGACGTCGCCGAGCCAGATCAGGAACTGCGCCGGGATCGACCGGTCGAGGCCGTAGACGCTCCGAAGATTGTCGATGTCGGCCGCGCCGGCGCCCGGCGGGATCATCATGGCGATGGGATCGCCGGGCACGACACGCAGCACGACGAAGACGATCACCGCCACGCCGAACAGCGTCGGCACGGCGAGCAACAGGCGGCGCACGAGGTAGGCGCCGGTCATCGTGCGCGCGCCCGGGCCCGGCTAGGGGCCACGGCGCTCAGGCGAACGCCCGATGCCTCAAATAATGAAACCCCGGACTTGATCCGGGGCCCAGGCACACAGGACCTGAGGCGAGGCCAATGCGCCCGGATCGAGTTGCTCCTGACCCGACGGTCCGCGATGTGATCCGTGGTGCTTCGCAGCCTCAGCCCCGTCCCCGTGTTCCTGGGCCCCGGATCGAGTCCGGGGATTCCCGTCTGTGTATCTCGCGTTCCGCGATTGGCCGATCTCGGCGATCCCTCGGTTGGCGTGCCGCCTACCTCGTTGGCCGCACCAGATGTGGCAGGACGAAGTTGGCGACGTGGGGTGTCACCTCGATGCCCTCGCGATGGACGATCGGCTGGACGTATTGCAGCAGCGGGATGACGTAGCCCTGCTCGGCAATGTAGCGGTCGGCGGCGCGATAGCCGGCGATGCGTGTGGCCTCGTCGGCCTCGCCCCACAGCGGCCCCAGCTTCGAGTCCAGGTCCTCGGTGTCCCACACGGAATGGGGCGACGGGCCGAACATGGCGAAACCCGTCGAGGTCGAGGGATCGCCGATCGAGTTGCCCCAGTTGTAGAACGCCGCCGGCGCCAGCTCGTCGCGGGCGCGCAGCTCGAAATGCTTGGCGATCTCGTAGATCTCGATCTCCGCCTCGATACCGACGCGGCGCCACATGCCGAGGATCGCCTGGATCATCTCGAAGTCCTTGGGCTTGAAGCCGCGCGTCGTCTGGATCTTGAAGCGCACCGGGTTGTCCGGCGAGAAACCCGATGCGGCGAGCAGGGCGCGCGCCTTGTCGGGGTCGTGGGCAACGCTGATCGACGCATCGAAGGCCGCGTATTGCGGTGCCTGCAGGGTGTCGATCGGCACGCCGTAGCCACGCAGCAGCCGGTCGACGATGGCCTGCTTGTCGATCGCGTGGTGGGCCGCCAGACGCACGTTCTTGTCCAGCATCGGGCCGATGTTGTTGATGAAGATCATGGCGATGTCGGAGACCGGCGTTTGCACGCCGACGAGGCCCGATTTGGCGCGCAGGCGGTCGTACTCCTCGTAGGGGATCTCGATCGTGATATCGGACGAGCCGCTCTCGATCTCGGCAACCCGGCTGGTGGCGTCGGTGACGAACTTGAAGACGACGGTATCGAACGCCGGCTTGCCGCCCCAATAACGGTCGAACGCGCGTAGGCGCACGAAGGCGCCGCGCTCGAACTGTTCGACCCGATAGGGGCCGGAGCCGATCGGGGCGGCCTCGAAACCCTCTGCGCCGACGGCCTCGAGGTGATGCTTGGGCAGGATATAGCCGGTGAGGAACGCCATCCACTTGAACAGCGTCGGCTCGAACGACAGCACGTCGGCGTTGATACGGTTGCCGTCGATGGCGAAGTTACCGATCTTGCCCCAGACGAACTGGATCGGGTTGCCGGTGTCGGGGTTGCCGGCCCGTTCCAGCGACCAGACGACGTCCGCCGGCGTCACCGGCACGCCGTCGTGCCAGAACGCGCCGGAGCGCACCTCGAGGAAGATCTTCGTGCGGTCGTCGTTCCAGCCCCAGTCGGTCAACAACCCCGGCTTGAAGCTGAGGTCGGGGTTCTGATCGATGTATTGATCGAACACCGACTTGTAGATCGACTGGATCGTCGGGTTGACGGCCGACAGACCGACGGTCGGATCCCACGACGGCAGCGTGACGTTGTAGGCGATAGTCAGTGCGTCGGCCTGGGCGAGCGCACCCCGCCCGAGCATCGATGCGGCCGGCGCGGCCAGCGCCCCGGCCGCGCCATAGCGCAGGACACGACGGCGCGAAACTTTCTGCATGATCTACCCTCCCTGTTTCCCCATGCCGGGGTTTGTTGCCGGTGACGGGCCACCGGCCCGCGACACCTTCCCATTCTCCACCGGTGGCGCGTCCGTCGATCGCCCCATTTAGCCGCATATTTCCCTTGTTTTTCAACATATTCAAGGTGAATCCCCCATTTAACGCATTCAGGACTTCTGCCTGCCATGATCGCGCGCTGGGCACGCCGCGGCCCGGCACCGCCAATAACTCCAACAACCAAGCAATTGGCAGGACGTCATGCCGTTCACGGATGTATTCCTCTCGTTGCCGACCTCGATCGTGACGTGGGTCGTCGGGATCGTCGGGCTGATCGTGGCGATGTATTTCGCCCGGGCCTCGGCGCATCAGATGCTGGCGACCGCCACGCGCGGCCTCTACAAGGCCAGGCCGAGGAGATCACCCGGATCGAGGAAGATCACCAGCACAGCAACACCGTGCCACCGACGCCGCCGGGCTGGGTCGAGGCCGTGAACGCGGTCGCCAAGATCCCGTCGAAGGGCGACCCGATGGTCGGCAATATCCTGGAGGCCATCCACGATTCGCTGGTCAAGGCCCAGAACAAGGCGACCGAGGAGTACCGCGCGGCCGTGCTTGGCCGCCACCAGCACCTCAAGAACATGATGCCGCGCTGGCGCACCGCCAACCAGTTGCTCGGCCAGGTCCAGCACAAGGTCACCGGCGTCCTGCAGCGCACCCAGATCATCGACCGGCACATCGAGGAATACGAGAGCATCGTCAAGCAGACCGACCGGGCCGAGCGCGCCCTGTCGTCATCCTCGCTGGTCCAGTTCTTCATCTCGCTGTTCGTGCTGTGCATCGCCGTCGGCGGCGCCGCCATCAACTTCAACCTGATCGCCCGGCCGATGTCCGAGATGGTCGGCGGCAACAACTATATCGGCAGCTGGAAGGTTGCCGACATCGCCGCCCTGGTCATCATCTTGGTCGAAGTCTCCATGGGCCTGTTCCTCATGGAGTCCCTGCGCATCACGCGGCTGTTCCCGGTCATCGGCGCGCTGCCGGACAAGTGGCGCGTGCTGATGATCTGGATCACGCTGGGCCTGCTGACGAGCCTGGCCACGGTCGAGGCCGGCCTCGCCTACATGCGCGAGATCCTGCTGCAGGACGAGCTGGCGACCAACGCCGCGCTGCGTGGCGACACCGCCGTCAGCGGGGTCAGCTTCATGTGGATAACCACGACGGCCCAGATGGGCATGGGCTTCATCCTGCCCTACGCCCTCCCCTTCGTCGCGATCCCGCTGGAGACGTTCGTCCACTCGCTGCGCACGGTGCTCGGCCTGATCGTGGCCTTCCTGCTGCGCGGCATCGCCGTCGTCCTGCGCACGGTGGGCGTCTTCATGCGCTACCTCGGCGAGGCCATGATCAACCTCTACGACCTGGTGATCTTCGCGCCGCTGTGGCTGGAGGCCCAGCTCAGACCGAGCGGCGATAGACGATCGGCGCGTCGGGCAACCTCATAGGGAACGTTCGTCATGAAACGCTTACTGCCCATGGTCGGCCTTGCGTTCGTGCTGGTCAGCTGCTCCGATCCGATACCGCCCGGCCGCGGCGTCTACATGCTGATGGACACCTCCGGCACCTATACGCGGGAGCTGCGCAAGGCCCAGCAGATCATCAACGCGATCCTGGCCCAGCTCGAGCCCGGCGACACCTTTGCCGTCGCCCGCATCGACACCGGCAGCTTCTCCGAGCGCGACATCGTCGCCCGCATGGTGTTCGACGACCGGCCGTCGATGACGAACCAGCAGAAGCGCAAGTTCCGCGACCTGATCGAACAGTTCGTGCGCTCCGTCAAGCCGGCGACCCACACCGACATCACCGGCGGCATCCTGCAGGCGGTCGAGTACCTCAACGAGAAGAACCCGGGCCGCAAGACGATCCTGATCTTCTCGGACCTCAAGGAGGACCTGAAGGCCGGCTACATCCGCGACATCCCGCTGACGGTCGACGGCTACAGCGTCATCGCGCTCAACGTGACGAAGCTGAACAGCGACAACATCGACCCGCGCAAGTACCTGAACCGGCTCGAGACCTGGCAGGCCCGGGTCGAATCCGGCGGCGGCACCTAGCGCGTCGTCAACGACCTCGAAGGCATCGAACGCGTCCTGCGGACCGGCAGATAGCCCGGCCGATCCCGGCCGCCCGCGCCCGCCGGCGCGGGCGCCGCCCAGCACAAAGGCCCCCGGCGCGGCTCCGCGACCGGGGGCCTTTTCCGTTCTGCAATTGCGTGGCTGCGGCTGAGGTCGAACCACAGAGGCACAGAGACACAGAGAGGGCGCCGTTGACGCCCTCGCCCCAAAACGCGCCAAAGCCGAGATCGCAATGACCCACTCACCCTGAGCCTGACGAAGGGTGAGCCTGACGAAGGGTGAGCCTGACGAAGGGTGAGCCTGACGAAGGGTGAGGCGGCCGAAGATCGCGGCCTTTGGCGGCAGGACTTGCTTAATCCCTCTTCGCTTCAATTCGGCACTATGCGCAACCACGTGGCGGCCATTGTGGTCGGGATCGTCATCATCACCATTGATGTCTACGGGATATCGGTGGGCCGTTTGCCGTTGAAGGGCATCGGCGCGATTGAGATCGCCGACGAGGTATAGCTGAATCTTGTGTACGGCGTTGGAAAGAGGGCGGCGTATCCTGGTGATTGTTGCAGTCACCACTTGACCTAAGCCAAGGAAGGATACGCCATGGAAGAGAATACCGTTGTTGCCTTTCGGAACCCATCGAATTTTCAGGATGACCCGTTGACGGAAGTCCTACGAGCTGGGGCGCGTGAGTTGCTGGCTCAAGCCGTGGAAGCTGAAGTTGCCGAGTTTCTGGAAGGTCATGCGACGCTGGTTGATGACCGGGGCCGTCGCCGGATTGTACGCAATGGCCACTTGCCGGAACGGCTGATACAGACCGGGATCGGCCCGGTGGACGTGCGTCAGCCGCGTGTCCGGGATCGGAGAGCCGGCGAGGGTGCCGGCGCCATCCGGTTCACGTCGGCGATCCTGCCGCGCTATCTGCGCCGCACCAAGAGCCTGGAGGATTTGCTGCCGTGGCTATACTTGAGGGGCATCTCCAGCGGCGATTTCTCGGAAGCGTTGGCGGCGTTGCTGGGGGCACAGGCCCCGGGTCTGTCGGCCTCCACGATCGGGCGACTGAAGGAAGTTTGGCAAGACGAGATGGAGCGCTGGCAACGGCGTGATTTATCGGCCAAGCGCTACGTCTACTTCTGGGTCGACGGCATCTATTTTGGCGCCCGCCTGGAAGAGGAGAAGCAATGCATCCTGGTTATCATCGGCGCCACGGATCACGGAACCAAGGAGTTGATCGCCATCACCGACGGCTACCGCGAGAGCGAACAATCCTGGCGCGAGGTGCTGCTCGATCTCAAGCGGCGTGGTCTCGGCATCGGCCCGGAACTGGTGACCGGCGATGGCGCGCTCGGCTTCTGGAAGGCGCTCCGCCAAGTCTACGGGGCCGCCCGCGAGCAGCGCTGCTGGGTGCATAAGACGGGCAATATCTTGAACAAGCTACCCAAGGGTCGGCAGAACAAGGCCAAGGGTCACTTGCAGGATATCTGGATGGCCGAAACCAGGAAGGACGCGGAGACCGCCTTCGACTTCTTCCTGGAAGCCTACGGACCGAAGTACGAAAAGGCCACGGCCTGCCTGGCCAAGGACCGGGACGCCTTGCTGAGCTTCTACGACTTCCCCGCCGAGCATTGGAAGCATGTGCGGACGACGAACCCCATCGAGAGCACCTTCGCCACGGTTCGCCTTCGCACCTATCGGACCAAGGGTTGCCTGTCACGCAAGACGGCGATGGCCATGGTCTTCAAGCTTTGCCAGGGGGCCAGCAAGAAATGGCGGAGGCTCAATGGATCAGATCAGTTCGCCGAGATCATTCGAGGCGTCAAATTCGTGAATGGAGAACGCCAGGATCGCGCCGCCGCATGACAAACCCATACACAACTTTTGACAATAGCTCATCGCCGACTACCCGCCCCTCTTCTGGGGCTACTCCATCGTCCTTGGCACACTTGGGCTGACCGTGATCGCCTGGGGGTTGACCCAGTTGGCCCGGGCTCGGCGGCAGCGGGCAGCGGCGCCGCGGTGATCCGACCGAAGCTGAGGGAGGACAAACGGCCCGATTCTGGTCATCGGCGCTCGAGCGGCGCACCCGCTCCGCTCTGCCGAGCAGGCGCGCGTAGTCGTCCAGCAGGCCGAGCACCGTGTCGTGGTCGGCCGGCGGCAGCGCCAGCAGGGCCCGCGTCACGCCGGCTTCGGCGTAGGTCTTGAGGGTGGCCGCCTCCGGCGGCGCCCGGAACACGGTCATCGAGAGCGTGGACATGTCGCGCCCGGCCGCCTCCGCCGCCCGGCGCAGCCGCGCCATGGCCTCGAACGGATCGAAAGCGTCGCCGGCGCGCGGCAGCCAGCCGTCGCAGAATTCGACCACGCGGGCCAGGGTGTGGTCGGTCTCGCCGCCCAGGATGACCGGCGGGTGCGGCTTCTGGACCGGCTTCGGGTAGGCCCACATGGGGTCGAAGTCGACCAGGTCGCCGTGGAAACCGGCCTCGTCCTCGGTCCAGATCGCCTTCATGGCCAGCACCCGCTCGCGCAGCAGCTTGAAGCGCGTCTGGTAGCGGGCGCCGTGGTTCTCCATCTCCTCGACGTTCCAGCCGCCGCCCACGCCCAGGATGAAGCGCCCGCCCGAGAGCATGTCGAGGCTGGCCACGGACTTCGCCGTGACGATGGGGTCGCGCTGGGGCACCAGGCAGATGCCGGTGCCGAGCTTGAGCTTGCGCGTGGCCGCGGCCGCGAAGGACAGCGCGACGAAGGGGTCGTGGGTGTGCCAGTACTCCTTGGGCAGCTCACCGCCGCCCGGCCGCGGTGTACGCCGGCTCGCCGGGATGTGCGTATGCTCGGACAGGAACAGCGACCCGAAGCCGCGCTCCTCCAGCGCCCGGGCCAGCTCGTCCACCCGGATGCTGTAATCGGTTGCGAAGATAAAGGCGCCAATTTCCATGCCGACTCCTCCAGCGAGGCATGCTCCCCGCGACCCTGACGTGCCATCGTGATGGCCTCGCTGAACTCGCCGCAACATGGAAGCGTCAATTTGCTACCCCGAATCGGCACGCCCCCGGGCCTGCTTCCGGAAGTGCCAGCAACTTTGAATAACAGCAAAAAGTTGGGGTGGCTGAGGGGACTTGAACCCCCGGCCCCCAGAGCCACAATCTGTGGATACATCCAGGCGGAGCTACCTGGTGCAGTACAAGGCGGCTGGGCGGACCCGCCGGTGCAGCATCGGGCAACATGGGCCGATCACGCCAGCGGACGCACGTGCAAGGGCGCTCGCCTTGCTGGCCGAGGTCAAGTCCGGCGGCAATCCTGCCGAGGACCGCGCGAGCGACCGCGGCGCCGCTACCGTCGCCGAGCTTGCCGAGCGCTACTTGGCCGAATGGGCGCGACGCCACAAGAAGCCCCGGAGCACTGAGGAAGACGAGCGAAATTTGCGCCTGCATGTGCTGCCGGTGCTCGGGCGGCGCCGGGTGCACGACGTTACCAAACAGGACATCGAACGACTGCACGCGTCCCTGAGTGTTGAGCGAGCCGACGACGGCGCGGAGCGACCGACGCCGGTTCGGGCTAATCGGGTCCGCGCCCTGTTGTCGAAGCTGTTCACCCTGTCGGAAGAATGGAACCTACGGCCGTCCGGCTCCAACCCGTGCCGGGGCGTCAAGCCAATGAGGGAGGCAAGGCGCGAGCGATACCTTTCAAGCGAGGAGGTGGCCCGGCTGTGGCAGGTGCTGGCAAAGTCCGAGTGGGAAGGCACCGCGCCGAAACCCGCCATCGCGCTGGTCCGCTTATTGCTGATGACCGGCGCTCGCCTGTCCGAGGTTCAAAAGCTGCGCTGGACGGAAGTCGATTTCGAACGCGGCTGCCTACGCCTCACCGATTCGAAGACCGGTCCCAAGGTGGTTCATCTGAACGCACCAGCGCTTCAAGTGCTCGCGGGGATCGAACGTGTCGAGGGCAACCCTTTCGTCATCGCAGGCCAAAAATCTGGGGCGTACTTCGTTGGTATCCAGAAGGCTTGGCAGCGCCTTCGGGCAAAGGCAGGGCTCACGGACCTCCGTCTGAACGACCTGAGGCATTCCTTTGCGGCCGTGCTTGCGGGGCTTGGCGAAGGGCTGCCCGTCATCGGGAAGCTGTTGGGGCACAGCGTACCGGCGACGACGGCAAGGTACTCGCACGTCGCTCACGACCCGGCGAAACGCGCCGCGGAGCGGGCCGGTGCGGCACTGGCCGCCATGATCAACGGCGCCCGCGCCGAGGTCGTGGAAATTCCGGGCTTGAAGCGGACCGAATCGGCGGGATAGGGCGACGGCCCGACAAGCGCGGCAATCCGCACCGCGTTTCCCGCCGGCCACCTTGCGGGCGCCGTAGCGGAGGCGCGCATGGCTAGTGCACCGACTCAGTCAGAGCCGTCACAGTGGAAACCTGATTCTGAATACAAAACAACGGGTTGCTCCAGCGCACGGTGAATCATTTGTCTGGATCGGTGCACTAGGCGACACGGGACCGGAGACTATCGGGGCGACCTTCGCCGACCAATCAGTTTGCCCGATCCGCATAAATGGCGAAGGCGGATCAATCCGCGCAACGTGTTCCTGCTCACAAGCCAAACGAAAGCCCGCGAGGCCGCCACGATAAAACGCGCCGTGGCGGAAAAACTGCCGGCCCTGTTCGCCCATTTCGGCATCCGCGAAGACGATCCGGACCGGTGGCAGCAGCTTGCCCTAGCGCTCGCCCACAAACACGTTCGCGGCTTCCAGGTCGTGCACAGCAGGGGTGCGCCGGTCAAGGAATCGGTCGAGCTTTTGTGCCGGCTATATCGTTATTTCATCCGCACGAAGGCAAAATGGAATCAGCGCGTCCGTTCGCGAAAGGTTACGGCGGCCGACGTTTGCGGGGCGTTATACAATGACAAAGATTTCAAACGTGCGTTCCCGGAACTGAAAGCAGTATCCGCCAAGCGGCTGCAAAATCTAGTTGTTAAGGCAAAGAATCTGCGGCGGGCGAAGGTTGCAGACGTTTTGCAGCGGGCCGCGTTCAATCGTGGCCTTGGTCCCAAGGAGTTGGAAGATTACGCGCTTGGGTTCGGCGACCGGGCACTTTGGATTTCGGATGGTCCGTCCGCCATGGCCCTCAAATATGGCGACCCTCTGCGCCGCCGGAAGTGAAAGTATCCCGAGAAGCGGAGAGGTGGGTATTCTTGTGATTAGAGGGGCCTCAAATTCCGGTCATTCTGCGCCGACATGGCGCGTTGAACGGAGTGACCGAGAATGGCTCTCAACCGACGCCTTCGCCGATCCGAAGCGGCCACCTATCTACTCGAAACCCACGGCATCCGCCGCGCGGTCGGAACCTTAGCGAAGCTCGCCGTTGTCGGCGGCGGGCCGCGCTTCCGGGTTGCCGGCCGGACGCCGCTCTACTCGACGGACGATCTTGACGCCTGGGCCGATTCGATACTTTCCCCGCCGGTGGGCAGCACGTCCGAATTGCGGCAGAGGACTAAACCGCTCGCGCGGTAGGGAGCTGCGGTAGGCGGCGGCGCGGGCACCGTCACGGTAACGGTATTGGAGCGTCCTGTCTGAGGATCAGGGGTGTTGAACCTCACCTCAAGACAGGAGCGCTCCCATGACCGATAGAGCTATCAGCCCGTTGCGCCGGCGCATGATCGAGGACATGACGGTCCGCGGCTTCACGCTGGCCACCCAGCGAGGATACATCCGCGCGGTGACGGTTTTCACGGCCTTTCTCGGCCGCTCGCCGGACCAAGCGGGGGCTGAGGATGTGCGGCGCTATCAGCTGCACATGCGGTCCGGCGGGGCCTCGGCGACCAGCATGAACGCGGCCGTGTCGGCGTTGCGCTTTTTCTTCACGGTGACACTTGCGCGGCGCGAGGCGGCGGCGTGGATGACGACCGTTCGCGAGCCGCACAAGCTGCCGGTGATCTTGAGCCCGCAGGAAGTTACGCGTCTGTTGGATGCGGCCCCGGGCCTCAAGTACCGGGCGGCGCTCAGCGCCGCCTATGGGGCTGGCCTGCGGGCCTCGGAGGTGGTCTCACTCAAGCTCTCGGACATCGACAGCAACCGCATGGTCATCCGCGTCGAGCAGGGCAAGGGCCGCAAGGACCGCTACGCCATGCTATCGGCGCCGCTGCTCGAGCTTCTGCGCGCCTGGTGGCTGGCCGCACGGGACCGGAGCGTGATGCTGCCCGGGGGCTGGCTGTTCCCCGGTCAGAACCCGGTCAACCCGCTGACGACACGCCAGCTCCGCCGCGCCTTCCACGGCGCCAGGGAGGCGGCCGGGATCGACAAGCGGGTCTCGTTGCACACGCTGCGGCATTGCTTTGCCACCCACCTTCTGGAGCAAAAGGTCGATATCCGCGTGATCCAGGTGCTGCTGGGCCACAAGAAGTTGGATACAACCGCCCGCTATAGCCAGGTTGCCAGCAGCATACTGCGGGCGGTCAAGAGCCCACTGGAGCATCTGCGTCCGGGACTGCCGCCGCCGGCCTGATCCGGCGGCGGCATGCCTCGGGAGAGTTTGGAGGTCGCGGATATTTTCCGCGCCCACGGCGCTGCTTGGCGGCGCGCCAACGCCGGTCACGTGAGCCTCGGCCAGCTCAAGGTCATGTCGGCCATCGAGCACTGCCGCACGGCGGCGCTCGGCGGTCACGTCGCGCGCTGCGCCGACTGCGCTCACACCCAGATCGCCTACAACTCCTGCCGCAACCGGCATTGCCCCAAGTGTCAGGGCGCGGCGGCCAAGGCCTGGCTCGCCGCGCGCCAGGCCGAGCTCTTGCCGGTGGCCTATTACTCACGTCGTCTTCACCCTGCCGGCGCCGATCAGCGATATCGCCTATCACAACAAGGCCGTGCTCTACGCCATCCTGTTCAGCGCCGCCGCCGAGACCCTGATCACCATCGCCGCCGACCCCAAGCACCTTGGCGCCCGCATCGGCCTCACCGCCGTGCTCCATACATGGGGTTCGGCGCTGACCCATCACCCGCATGCCCACTGCATCGTGCCGGGCGGCGGCATCTCGCTCGACGGCCAGCGTTGGCTATCCTGCCGGCCCGGCTTCTTCCTGCCGGTGCGCGTGCTCTCGCGGCTGTTCCGCCGCCTCGTCCTCGACAAGCTCGTGGCCGCCCATGCGACCGGCCGCCTGCGCTTCTTCGGCGATCACCGCCAGCTCGTCGAGGCGCCGGTCTTCGCGCGCTTTTGCGCCCCTTACGCAAGCTTGAATGGGTGGTCTACGCCAAGCGGCCCTTCGCCGGGCCTGAAGCGGTGCTCGCCTATCTCAGCCGCTACACCCACCGCGTCGCCATCGCCAACAGCCGCCTGATCCGCTTCGACGACCACGGCGTCACCTTCACCTGGAAGGATTACCGTGCAAAAGGCCGCGACCGCTACAAGGTCATGACCCTCGCAACGCCGGAGTTCATCCGCCGCTTCCTCCTCCACGTGCTGCCCCACGGCTTTCACCGCATCCGCCACTAAGGCCTCTTCGCCAACGGCGCTCGCGTCGAGAACCTCGCGCGCGCACGCCAGCTGCTCGCCGTCGAGACGCACCAAGACCAGCCCGACCCGAGCGCCGATGACCATGACCATGACCAGGAGCAAACGCTCACGCAGCCCTGCTCCAGCTGCGGCGGACGCATGATCATCATCGAGACCTTCGAGCCCGGCCACGCATGGCGAGACCACGCACCGCGCGCGCCGCCAAGCCGGGGCCAGCGCACATGACAAAGACCAGATCAGATGGCCCGCATCGGCCACGCCTCAGCCGGCTCTCGACCGGCAACGCCGCACCGTTAACCAATGCTGCCCCGACGCCGCCCAGCCGGCGCAACGCGCCGCCGCCGGCCACGGCAAGGCTCCCGACAATCCACCCCACCAACAACGCCGACGGCCAGACCAGCGCGCTCAATCAAAGCCAACCTTCCTCGATACACCCGGCGCCAGCCTCAAATCCCCATAGACCGAACAGCCCGTACCACCGAGCCTAACTCCCCCGCGGTTTCCTCCCCTGAGGCTTGTCAGACGCCTGCCGTCGGAGCAGATGGCACCGCCTAAGTGCGGCAGGCATCTGACAACCCTTAACAATACCGGGCGGAACGGGCCGGCCAATAAACGCCGCCGAAATCGCCCGCGCCCTTGGCGGGCGCAAGGCGGGCACGTGGTGGTCGTGCAGCTGTCCAGCGCACGATGACCGCAGTCCGAGCCTCGGTGTCCGCGACGGCGACCGATCCGTTATCGTCCGCTGTTTCGCTGGCTGCGATCCCCGCGACGTAATCGGCGCTTTGCAGGCGCGGGGGCTTTGGGACGGACGCGACGATTATTGCTCGCGCGCCGAGCCGAGGCCGCGCTACGAACCCGACCGCGCCGGCACGACGGCGGCGGCGCGGGCACTCTGGCGGAAGGCACGGCCGGGATGCGGGACCATCGTCGCGCGATACCTCGCGGCGCGCGGAATCGAGGCGCCGATCCCGCCGACGCTGCGGTTCTTAGTCGAAGGCTGGCACGGCGCAACGCGCGCGACCTGGGCCGTGATGCTCGCCGCCGTGACGCGCTGGCCGGACCGCGAGCCGTGCGCGGTGCATCGAACGCTTCTAAGAATGGACGGCAGCGATAAGGCGCCGATCGAGCCAGCGAAAACGACCCTCGGCTCGGTCGCCGGCGGCGCCGTGCGGCTTGCACCGGCCGGGGAAACGCTGGCACTGGCCGAGGGAATCGAAACAGCGCTTGCCGTTATGGTCGCGTCCGGCCTGCCCACCTGGGCGGCGCTTTCTGCCGGCAATCTCGCGGCCGTCGTCCTACCGCCGCTCCCGCTCGCGGGCGAAGTCGTGATCGCCGCCGACCACGATTCCAGCGGAACCGGGCAACGGTTCGCCGAGCGTGCGGCCGAGCGGCTTATCCGCGAGGGCCGTCGCGTGCGCATCGCCTTGCCGCCGACCGTCGGCACCGATTTCAATGACGTGCTCGGGGACCCGGCTCCATGACCGCCGAGCACGCCCGCGCCGTCATCGCGCGCGCCGAGCCTTTCGTGCCCGAGCTGCCGCGCCCCCTGGTCCGCGAGCTTCCGCCGGCCGATCCGTTTCCGATTGAGGCGCTCGACGGCGTGCTCGGCCCGGCCGCACGGGCGATCCATGCGCGCGTGCAAGCGCCTCTCGCCGTTTGCGCCCAATCGGTTCTCGCCGCCGCGACGCTGGCCGTGCAAGGGCACAGCGACGTTGAATTGCCGACCGGCCAGGCGCGGCCGCTTTCGGGCTATTTCCTGACCGTCGCGGGATCGGGCGAACGCAAGACATCGGCCGACCACGAGGTGTAGCGCACCCGGTTCCTTGGACACAAGTTTGTCTCACGCGGCGGGCCTGATTGAGATCGCGGCGTGCCACGCCTGACGAGCTTGAGCGGGGCTCAGGTAGCCGTTCTTTTCGACGATCCACTGGGCATTGTAGAGTTCGACGAAGTCGCGGACGGGCGTCCCGCAGCTCCGCGATGTTGCGGTAGATGCGACCATGGATGATCTGTTCCTTCAGCGTGCGATTGAACCGCTCGGCGACGCCGTTGGTCTGGGGCTCGGCGACGAAGGCGTAGGACGGCTGGATGCCCCAGAACTTGATCTGGTTGGTGAAGTGGTCCGACAGATACTGGGAGCCGTGCTCCATCCGCAAGGCCAGCCCCCGAGCCGCGCCGGCCGCGGTCGAGCCATACAGCCCGGCAAGCCCCATGGAGATCGGCTGCAGGGCGGCGAAGCGGTCGCCGCGCTTGCAGACATGCCCGCCGACACACTCGGCGTTCCAATGCTCGACGGCGGTGAAGATCCAGCCCCAGCCGTCGTCCACCGTGAACACCCGAACGCCATCGGTGCCCCACATGAGGTTCGGGGCATGAGTGATGATCTCACCGTCATGGGGATTGCCGCCACGGCGGCGGCAGCGATGGGGCGAGAGCAGATTGTTCTCGCGCATCAGGCGGAGCACCCGCTTGCGGGCAACCCGGATGTCGCGAGTTACGGTAGGAATGCGCATTGCTGCGCACCCCCCGCGCAGATCCGGACGTGGTCGTTGAACCATCCGGCTCCTACCTCGGGTGCTTGACGGCGAACCGCTGGTCCGGCCATGGGTGGCGGATGGAGGCGCGTGGCCACAGGATTTCGGTCATGCGCTCCAATCGCTTCCAACTAAATCGGGCTCGCTGGGACCGGCGGCGTAGCGCCCGCATCCACCGGCGTTGCAGCCTGCGGAGGAACGCACGGATGAACCGGCCTGACCCTGGGACGGCAAAGTAGTTGAGCCAGCCATTGCAGACTCGCCCCAGCCACCTACCAACTTCCCAGATGTCGTGGTGCCAGCGCTTGCGAAGCACCTCGTCGATGCGCGCCAGGGTCCTGTTGACCCGTTTGGCAACCGGTTTGCGACCAAGCCGAAAGCGTCCTCTCAGGGTCGTCGTGCAATAGTGCGTGAGGCCCAGAAAGTCGAAAGTCTCCGGCTTGCCCACCCCGCGCTGGCGCCGGTTCAAATCCGCGAACCGGCCAAACTCCACGAGGCGGGTCTTGTCCTGGTGGAGGCTGAGACCGAACCGGGCCAGCCTCTCCCGAACGTCGCGGAGGTACCGCTCCGCATCCCGCTTGTGTTGGAACCCGACAACGATATCGTCAGCGTAACGGACGATGATCGCTTCGCCATCCGGGACGTTCGGGCGCCATTTCTTGTGGAACCACACGTCGAGCACGTAATGCAGGAACACGTTCGCCAAGACGGGGGAGACTATTGCCCCCTGCGGCGTGCCCATACCCGTATCTGCCCATGACCCACTCTCTATGACGCCGGCGTTCAGCCATTTCCGGATCAGACGGATGACCCGCCTGTCTCCGATGCGGTGCTCTAGGAACGTGATCAACCAATCCCGCGGGATCGTGTCGAAGTACGCCCGGAGGTCTGCATCGACTATCCAGCTGACCTTGCGCCGTTCTATCCCGAAGGCCAGGGCATCGAGCGCATCGTGCGCCCCCCGCCCCGGTCGGAACCCGTAGCTGAAGCCAAGAAACACCACCTCGTAGATCGGTGTCAGGATCACATCCACAACCGCCTTCTGGACGACCTTGTCCTCCAGCGCCGCGATCCCGAGCGGTCGTGTCCCCCCGTCCGGCTTGGGTACCTCTACCCGCCGAACCGGTGGCGCCCGGTACGCTCCCCCTCTGTGCAGGCGCCGGTGCAGGTCGAGCAGGCGCTCATCCAGACCCTCGCCGTACATGTCCCACGTAACGCCGTCGACACCGGCTGCTGCGTCCTTCTTCAATGCGAAGTAGGCCGCACCGAGCGCGTCCGGCGTAATGTGGTGGAAGAGCGCAGTGAGACGTTCCTTCGGGTTTCTCTCTGCAGCTTTCCGTATCCGGGCCGCCGCCTGTGGCACGCTCACCCGACACTGGGTTCGGCGCGTGCTTTGGCAATCCGGATTCCCCTTGGTTGAGGCCCTTTCCTCCGGCGACTCCGCAGAAGCTCGCGCTCCCTTGTTCGCCGCCCTCACAGGTCGTACGGCCTCATCCGACTTCTTCAAACCGTTCATCATAGGCTTCGGTTTTCTCCATTCCCTACGCGGCCCCTTTACGACAACCGGGGCAGTTTGAAGACCTCCCAGGGTCCCAACAGAAGGCGTGCGAACGTGCATGGGTTCTCTGACACCGCGGGGCTCGCCGACATCTCACCAAAACGACGCCTGCAATATTGCCTTCGACCGATCTGAAAGCCTCGGCACCCCGGACCATCGCTTTTACGGTGCTCAATAGCCCTGCCCATCCATGCCGCTACCGACGCTTCGCCTGCCCCCTCACGGGAGCCAACGCACGGCTCGCGGAGAAACGTGGTTCGGTTACTCCTTCGTTCCGGGGGACTTGCACCCCCTACCTTCTGTCAGTTCGCCTGGCGCACCAGACCCGAAGCCGAGCCCAGACCTTGCGGTAGCCCTCGCCCTCCCAGGGCGATGCCTCCAGGTCGGCTTCGATCGCCACCAGCAGCGCCTGGTCCGAGATCGCGGGCTTCGGTCCCCGACGCTTTGCCGGCGGCTGCTCGGCGTGCTGGCCGGAGGTCATGGCGTAGAACGAGGAGCGGGCCTTGCCCCAGGCGGCGCAGACCCGCCGCAGGCCGTAGGCCAGACCCGTGCCGGGCGAGGTGGCGGCACTCATCGCCACGACCTCCGCCGCCCCAAAGGGCCGAAGGTCTCCGTCTTGGCCTCCAGCAGTTCCACCTGCATGGTCAACTCTCCGATCCGCTTCATGGCGCTATCCAGTTCCGCCTGCACCGGATCGCCCTTGCGTTGCTTGAGCGAGGCGTCGATCCCGCCGATCGCTTTCTCACGCCACTGCTCGAGCCGGAAGATCTCTACGCCCAACTGGCGCGACAGAAGTTGCACCGGCTCGTCACGCAAAAGCCGCAGAACGACCTCACGCTTGCGCGCCACCGTCCATCGCTGGCCAAGTCCCAGCGGGCCTGCCGGCAAAGCCTGGCCTGGGGAAAACGTGGACGAGCCAAGCTCGCCCGCATTTACCACAGGCCCATCAACAGCAACTTTCTTCTCAAAATTATCGGTCATGTTCCGGTCCTCCTTGGACACTTCGATTAAGCCAATTCTGTGTCCAAGGAAATCGGGTCCGACTCAAAAATAGATGAGAAACGTAGGAGCACGGGCCCGGTGGTTGGCCATAGGTCCACTCCTGACGCTGATCCTTGGCGGGGCGGGTTTTCTAGTTTGGGCCCCGCCGATCATCGAACGATCGCACAACCGGATCATCCCGCACCCGCCGTATCCGGTTTCCATCCCGGCCCGGAGCCTTCACGACAGCCTGACTATTGCGGACCTGCATTCGGATTCGTTGCTCTGGGACCGAGACTTGTTGGAGCGGAGCGAATACGGGCATGTGTCAACGGCGGAGCGATATGGGACCGCGGTGGCGGTGTAAAAAGGGACCACTCGGTGCTGGGGGTTTGTCCCCGTAGTCCACGGGAGGGCCCCGCGCGCGCCGCGGCGTGCCCCTCACCTGGCTGACGCGGCGGCGCGCGTGGGAGGGGCCTGTGAACCCACGGGGGCAAGCCGGGTCTGGGTGTTGGGTCAGCCGGCAGCCGGTTTTTGACGGTTGCGGCTCTGGTTGAGCCGATAGCTCTCGCCATTCATCTCGAGGATATGGACGTGGTGGGTGAGCCGGTCGAGCAGCGCGCCGGTGAGTCGCTCGGAGCCGAACACCTCGGTCCATTCATCGAACGGCAGGTTCGAGGTCACCCGGGTCGAGCCGCGCTCGTAGCGTTGGCTGAACACCTCGAACAACAGCTCGGCGCCGGTCTTGGAGAGCGGCACGAAGCCGAGTTCATCGATGATCAGGAGCCTGTATTTGGCCAGCTGCCTCTGGAGGCGCAGCAGGCGTTTCTCGTCACGCGCCTCCATCAGCTCGTGGACCAGGGCAGCGGCGGTGGTGAAGCCGACGGACAGACCCCTCTGGCAAGCGGCCAGGCCGAGACCGAGGGCGATGTGGGTCTTGCCGGTGCCGCTGTTGCCGAGCGCGATGACGTTCTCGTGGCGGTCGATGTGCTCGCAGCGGGCGAGCTCGAGGACCAGCATCTTGTTGAGCGAAGCGATGACCTTGAAGTCGAAGGCATCCAGGCTCTTGACCACGGGGAAGCGCGCCGCCTTGATGCGCCGCTCGATCATGCGGCGCTCGCGGTCGATCAGCTCCAGCTCGGCCAGACGCAGCAGATAGCGGGCATGGTCAACGCCTTCCGAGGCGCACTGCCGGGCGAGCTTGTCGTATTCGCGCAGGAACGTCGGCAGCCTCAGCGTCTTGAGGTGGTGGGTCAGCAGGACCCTTGAGTCGGGGCCCGAAGGCAGGCTCTGCGGCGCATCGCTCATGCGTGAGCCCTCGACAACAGACCCATGTAGCTCCTGGCCGACGTCGTTGCGACCCGGGCACGCGGCAGATAGGGATAGACGTCGAGGTTGAGCCGCGGCGGCCGCCGCTCGATCCGGCACAGCACCAGGTGCTTGTGTGTGCGGCGGTGACAAATTAGACCACGGAAGCGGCGAGATTTGCCCGGCTGCGGGCGGAGTAAAACTCTGCCACCTGTAGCCTTCGATCCTTTTCGGGATGGAAGGTGGGAGGATGTATACCGTGGACCTTTATCTACGCGTTCGGCTGGCGTGCCATGTTGATGGGCTGAGTCAGCGAGAGGCGGCGAGTCGGTTTGGCATAGCGCGAGAGACGGTGAGGAAGATGCTCGGGCACTCGGAGCCGCCTGGCTACCGCCGCCGCCAGCCACCGAAGCGCCCGAAGCTGGACCCCTTCAGGGATATCATTGACCGTATTCTGGAAGAGGACCGAACGGTTCACTGCAAGCAGCGCCACACGGCGAAGCGGATATTCGAGCGTCTTCGCGACGAGCATGGCTTTGCGGGCAAACAGACCATCGTCAAGGATTACGTCCGGGAACGGCGCCGTCGCCAGCGTGAGATGTTCGTGCCGCTGGCGCACCCTCCGGGTCACGCTCAGGCGGACTTTGGCGAGGCGGATGCGATCATCGCCGGCGTCAAGCGGCGGGCGCATTTTTTCGCCATGGACCTTCCCCACAGCGATGCCTGCTTCGTTGCGGCCTACCCGGCGGCGGCGACGGAGGCCTGGCTGGACGGCCACAACGGGGCCTTCGCCTTCTTCGGCGGCATTCCCCAATCGATTCTCTACGACAATGACAAGTGCCTGGTGTCGCGCATCCTGCCGGACGGCACGCGGCAACGAACGCGAGCGTTCAGCGGGCTTCAATCCCATTATCTGTTCCAGGATCGATATGGCCGCCCCGGCAAGGGCAATGATAAGGGCAAGGTGGAGGGGCTGGTCGGTTACGCCCGCCGGAACTTCATGGTTCCCATCCCCCGGTTTGCGAGCTGGGACGCCTTCAACGCTCACCTGGAACATCAATGTCGGAGACGGGAAAGCGACGTCTTGCGCGGCCATCGCGAGACCATCGGCGAGCGGTTCGGATGCGACCGGGAGAAGCTGATGGAATTGCCGCCGGCGCCTTTCGAGGCCTGCGACAAGGAGGGCACGCGGGTCAATTCGCTCTCCCTGGTGCGCTATCGGGGCAACGACTACTCGGTGCCCGTCGCCTACGGTCACCAAGAGGTCTGGGTCCGTGGCTACGTGCACGAGGTGGTCATCGGCTGCGCCGCCGAGGTCATCGCCCGGCACCCACGCTCTTACGAACGAGAGGACCTGATCTTCGAGCCGATCCACTATCTGGCCTTGCTGGAGCGGAAGATCGGTGCCCTCGATCAAGCCGCCCCGCTGGCCGGTTGGAAGCTGCCCGAGGCGTACGCCAACCTGCGCCGCTTGCTTGAAGCCCGCATGGGCAAGGCCGGCAAGCGGGAGTACGTGCAAGTGCTCCGTCTTCTGGAGACCTTTGCCCTTGAGGAGGTGCACGGTGCCATCCGCGATGCCCTGCGGTTAGGCGCCATCGGCTATGATGCGGTCAAGCACCTGGTGCTGTGTCGCGTCGAGCGTCGACCCCCCCGGCTCGACTTGAACGTTTATCCCTATCTGCCGCGGGCCCAGGTGACCACCACATCCGCCGCCAGCTACATGAGCCTGCTGGGCGGAGCGGCGCCGTGAGCGACACGCCGCAGGTGTTGCTGGCCCATCACCTGAAGGCCCTCAAGCTGCCGACCTTCCTCAGGGAGTACGACAAGCTGGCTCGCCAGTGTGCCAGCGAGGGCGCCGACCACGTGCGCTACCTGCTCCGCCTGGCCGAGCTGGAACTGATCGACCGCGAGCGCCGCATGGTCGAGCGGCGAATCAGGCAAGCGAAGTTCCCGACCGTCAAGAGCTTGGACAGCTTTGACTTCAAAGCGATCGCCTCGCTCAACAAGGCGCTGGTCCTCGAGCTGGCACGATGCGAGTACATCGAGCGCCGGGAGAATGTGATCGCTCTGGGCAATTCCGGCACCGGCAAGAGTCACATTGCGCTCGGCCTCGGCCTTGCCGCCTGCCAGAAGGGCCTGTCGGTCGGCTTTACCACCGCCGCCGCCCTGGTCCACGAGCTCATGGAGGCGCGCGATGACAGACAGCTGCTGAGGTTCCAGAAGAAGCTCGCCAACCTCAAGCTCCTCATCATCGACGAGCTGGGTTTCGTGCCGCTCTCCAAGACCGGCGCCGAGTTGCTGTTCGAGGTGTTCAGCCAGCGCTACGAGCGTGGCTCGATCCTGGTGACCTCCAACCTGCCATTCGACGAGTGGACGGAGGTTTTCGGCTCAGAACGCCTGACGGGGGCGTTGCTGGACCGCCTGACCCACCACGTCCATATCCTGGAAATGAACGGCGAAAGCTTCCGCCTCAAGCAGAGCCGAAGAAAACAGAAACCCGCAAAAAGCGCCTGAGCGGCATCCGCTTGCCCCCGTGGGCCCACAGGCCCCTCCCACGCGCGCCGCGGCCTTTGCCTGCTGAGGGGCAGTCCACGCCGCGCGTGGGTCCCTCCCGTGGACTACGGGGACAAGCTCCTCACCGAACCAAAGTGGCCCACTTTTGCTCCGCCACATGGCCGGGTTTTACTCCGCCGTTGACAACGATGCCGACAGTGCCGCCGCACAGTGGCGCCTGGTCGCCGACCAACTCAAGCCCAAGGCGCCAAAGCTCGCCGCCCTCATGGACGAGGCCCAGCACGACGTCCTCGCCTACATGAGCTTCCCCATGGAGCACCGCCAGAAGTTGCATTCGACCAACCCGCTCGAACGCCTCAACGGCGAGATCAAGCGACGCACCAACGTCGTCGGCATCTTCCCCAACGAAAACGCAATCACACGGCTCGTCGGCGCAATCCTTCTCGAGCAGAACGACGAGTGGGCCGTCTCAAGGAGATACATGACACTGGAATCCATCGCTCAGACAAGCGACAATCTCACACTCAAGCTGCCCACCGTGGCAGCCTGAGCGTCCCGGCCCTACCCGCCGGATACCGCGGCGGACGCCAGGCTCTTACACCACCTGCCGGGACACGATCCAAACTTGAGGAGCTGAAAGGGGTTTTCAAACTCGCAAACGCCCTAGAATCAGATCTTGAGGATCGGTTGAGAGCAATTGCTCCTGATGTGGAAGCCGCTCTCAGGCGAGTTTTGGATGCCGCAACGGCATTTGTCACTCGGTCAGCCTCAGAAACCGACTACTATTTTCGTGCGCAGATCATCGAGAACGCTAAGCATCATGTCGGCTATTTTGCAAATACAGGTGAGTATCGTTCATGGGTAGCATTGAACATGCGCTGGTTGCGACGCGGCCAACTCGTATTCGCAATTCACGGCATCGAAAACCTTTCAATGGTAGCTTAGTTTGCGCGCCTTTCCTGGAGTTCAAGGATACCGACGAGGAAGGGCAAACGCGTACTGCACTGGTGCCGATTGCCGAGGACGGGTTCGTCTTCTTCTACAACGAGGATAAGGAAAGGCTGTTGTCTCGGTTCGTCCCCTGGCGGGAGAACGTAATAAAGGTCGCCCTCAAAGAACTTACGCAGAATTTGTAGATGAGCATCAAACTCGTCATCGCCGTCACCCACGGAGACTGGTTCGAGAGACTGCGTCGGCAGCCGGACCTCGGCGAGGTCAATTTCTGGGCGCCCTCGGCGGTAAACTTCCGTGCCCTCCAGCCGGGCGAGCTGTTCCTGTTCAAACTGCGCAAACCGCACAACGTGATCGTCGGCGGTGGCATCTTCGCCTATGCTAATAAATTGCCGTGTTCGCTTGCCTGGGAAGCATTCGGCGAGGCGAATGGCGCGCGATCAGCGCAGGAAATGCGGGCGCACATCGCCAAGTACCGCCGGGCAGACCCAAACGATCGCAGCGACTTTCCTATCGGCTGCCGCATCCTAACCCAGCCGTTCTTTTTCGACGAGTCCGACTGGATTCCCGTGCCGGCGAGCTGGACCCGGAACATAGTATCATTCAAGACTTACAACACGGGCAACGCCGAGGGGCAGGCCCTATGGGAGGAGGTCAACGACCGTCTGAGCCGGCGGCCGTTCCCCGGCATGGCGGAAGAGCAGGCGCGGTTCGGCGAGCCGCATCTCATCCGGCCCCGCCTGGGGCAAGGCGCCTTCCGCGTACTGGTGACCGACATCTACGGGCGACGTTGCGCGGTGACACGGGAACGAACCCTGCCGGCGCTGGAGGCGGCGCACATACGCCCTTATGACGACGGCGGCGCGCATGAAGCGCGGAACGGCCTTCTGCTGCGGCGCGACATCCACAGCCTGTTCGACGCTGGCTATGTAACGGTCACGCCCGATCTCGACTTCGAGGTCAGCCATCGCATCCGGCAGGAGTTTGACAACGGCAAGCACTACTACGCGCTTCACGGTCGCAAAATCGATGCGCCTTCGGATATCGGCCAGCGCCCGGATCCCGCCGCCCTGACCTGGCACAACGAGCATTGTTTCAAGGGATGACGGGGGACGCCGATGACCGACGACGACCTCGACACCCCGATGCGCATGGTGGCTTTCGTGTAGCGCACCCGGTTCCTTGGACACAAGTTTGTCTCACGCGGCGGGCCTGATTGAGATCGCGGCGTGCCACGCCTGACGAGCTTGAGCGGGGCTCAGGTAGCCGTTCTTTTCGACGATCCACTGGGCATTGTAGAGTTCGACGAAGTCGCGGACGGCGTCCCGCAGCTCCGCGATGTTGCGGTAGATGCGACCATGGATGATCTGTTCCTTCAGCGTGCGATTGAACCGCTCGGCGACGCCGTTGGTCTGGGGCTCGGCGACGAAGGCGTAGGACGGCTGGATGCCCCAGAACTTGATCTGGTTGGTGAAGTGGTCCGACAGATACTGGGAGCCGTGATCCATCCGCAAGGCCAGCCCCCCAGCCGCGCCGGCCGCGGTCGAGCCATACAGCCCGGCAAGCCCCATGGAGATCGGCTGCAGGGCGGCGAAGCGGTCGCCGCGCTTGCAGACATGCCAGCCGACACACTCGGCGTTCCAATGCTCGACGGCGGTGAAGATCCAGCCCCAGCCGTCGTCCACCGTGAACACCCGAACGCCATCGGTGCCCCACATGAGGTTCGGGGCATGAGTGATGATCTCACCGTCATGGGGATTGCCGCCACGGCGGCGGCAGCGATGGGGCGAGAGCAGATTGTTCTCGCGCATCAGGCGGAGCACCCGCTTGCGGGCAACCCGGATGTCGCGACAGACCCGAAGCCGAGCCCAGACCTTGCGGTAGCCCTCGCCCTCCCTGGGCGATGCCTCCAGGTCGGCTTCGATCGCCACCAGCAGCGCCTGGTCCGAGATCGCGGGCTTCGGTCCCCGACGCTTTGCCGGCGGCTGCTCGGCGTGCTGGCCGGAGGTCATGGCGTAGAACGAGGAGCGGGCCATGCCCCAGGCGGCGCAGACCCGCCGCAGGCCGTAGGCCAGACCCGTGCCGGGCGAGGTGGCGGCACTCATCGCCGCGACCTCCGCCGCCCCAAAGGGCCGAAGGTCTCCGTCTTGGCCTCCAGCAGTTCCGCCTGCATGGTCAACTCTCCGATCCGCTTCATGGCGCTATCCAGTTCCGCCTGCACCGGATCGCCCTTGCGTTGCTTGAGCGAGGCGTCGATCCCGCCGATCGCTTTCTCACGCCACTGCTCGAGCCGGAAGATCTCTACGCCCAACTGGCGCGACAGAAGTTGCACCGGCTCGTCACGCAAAAGCCGCAGAACGACCTCACGCTTGCGCGCCACCGTCCATCGCTGGCCAAGTCCCAGCGGGCCTGCCGGCAAAGCCTGGCCTGGGGAAAACGTGGACGAGCCAAGCTCGCCCGCATTTACCACAGGCCCATCAACAGCAACTTTCTTCTCAAAATTATCGGTCATGTTCCGGTCCTCCTTGGACACTTCGATTAAGCCAATTCTGTGTCCAAGGAAATCGGGTCCGACTCACATGGTGGCTTTCGAGCATGTTCGAAGGCTGGGTGAGGTACATGACCATTTGACCGTCGACGAATTGAAACCGGGGTTTGTTTTCGAAGGCGAGCGCATCCCGCTCGTCAATCCCCGGCGGGGAATCTTCAAGCCGCGACAGATGCGGTATCTGCTCTCCATCAAGACCGTATATCCGCGAACCGGCGCGCGGGTCTGGTACGACGATGAGCGAGACGTGCACCGCCAGATCTTTGAGGGCGACGAGACGGTGGATTATACCTTCATGGGGCAGGATCGATCCGGAAGCGGCAGACAATCGCTGGCTGCGCGAGGCATTTGAGAACAAGATACCGGTAATTTATTTCCTCGGCATCGCGCCTGGCCGCTACCAGGCTATGCTCCCTGCGTTCATTTCAGGTTGGGACGCCGATGCCATGAAGGCGCGTATCGCGTTTGGCATGCCGGAGCAGGATGCATTGACCCCGCAGGAGAACGCCTTGGAACGGCGATATGCGTTGCGTGCGGTTCAGCAGCGGCTTCACCAGGCATCATTCCGCGAAGCCGTTATTGCGGCCTATGACGGGCGTTGCGCCTTGTCCGGATTGCCCGAACAGCGGCTGCTCGACGCCGCGCACACCATTTCCGACAAGGATGAAAGGCTGGGGCAGCCCATCGTCCCGAACGGCCTGCCACTCTCCAAAATCCATCATGCCGCCTTCGATGCCTATCTGATCGGGATCGATCCCGCCTATCGATTGCATGTCTCGGACCGACTGCTCGACCAGAACGACGGCCCGATGCTCGAAGGGCGATGTCCCTATCTCTGTTGAAATTCGTGGGGCAGGCGTTGCTGGTTGATGATGCTATGCTGCCTTCATGATGGTTTCAATGGCACTGTCGGCCTGAGCCTTTCTCAAGTGTTCCTGGAGAGCATTTCGGAGGATGGGCAGCTGGCGATAGGCCTTGAGGCGACGGAAGGTTTTCTGGGCCTCCAGCAGGCCGGCGGCGGTCCATCTGAGCGCCCTCTCGGCGTGTCTCCAGCGTTTGACGTTGCGGGTGACCTGGCGCACCGTGCCGAGCGCGTTCTCGACGATGTTGGTGCAGGCGAGCGAGCGCCGGAGTGGTCTTGCTTCGGTTTAGTGGAGAGCTGATTGCTCACTCTCGGCCCGCCATCTCGAAGTGGACCGGGCTCTGGTAGCCGAGCGTCGAGTGGCGGCGGATCGGATTGTAGAACCCGTCGATGTATCTGGCCACCGCGTTCTCGGCCTGGCTGCGGGTCTGCCAGGAGACCGGCCAGATCAGTTCGGACTTGATGGTCTTGAAGAACGTCTCGACCACAGCGTTGTCGTAGCAGTTGCCCTTTCCACTCATCGAGATCAGCAAGCCATGTTTTCTCAGCACCGCCTGATAGTCGATTGAGCAATACTGGCTGCCGCGGTCGGAATGATGGATCAGACCACTGGGTGGGTGTCGCGTGACAAGCGCCATACGCAGGGCACGCAGCGCCAAATCCTTCTTCAGCCTATCGCTGACAGCCCAGCCGACGACACGCCGTGAGAAGAGGTCGATGAGCACGGCGAGATAGAGCCATCCCTCGGCGGTCAAGATGTAGGAGATGTCGGCGCTCCATTTCTGGTCTGGCGCCTCTGCCGCGAAGTCCTGGTCCAGCAGATTGGGCGCGACCGGCCAGGCGTGCGTACTGTCCGTGGTTCGTTTGAAACGACGCTTCTGGCGCGCGGCCAGGCCGTTCTCGCGCATCAGGCGGGCTGTCCGGCGGCGTCCTATGGACAGACCCTCATCCACAAGATCACGGTGCATGCGCGGGCTGCCGTAGGTTCGGTTCGATAACTCGAAGGCGATGCGAATATGAGCCAGATAGATCATATCGTCCCGCTGACGCTGACTGGCAGGCCGCCCTTTCCATGAAAAGAACCCGCTCTCGCTAACATCCAGAACCCGGCACATCGTCCTCACGGGAAATTCGGCCTTCTCGGCATCAATGAGCGCGAACCTCATCGACTTCCCTCCTTCGCGAAGAAGGCCGCGGCTTTTTTTAGAATGTCACGCTCCTGCCGGAGAACCGCATTCTCTTTGCGCAGCCGCTTCAACTCGGCCTGCAGGTCGTCCCGGATCTCTGGCGGCATCTCTTCACCGCGATATTGACCGATCCAGCGTGTCAGCGATGACAGCCCGACCCCAAGGTCCTCCGCGATCTCTGTCCGCGGCCGGCCACTACTCAGCACTAGGCGCACCGCCTCGCGCTTGAACTCCGTCGTAAACCTGATTCCTCGCCCCATTGAACACCTCCTGTTTCAGTAGGTGCTCTCCACTTTTGCGAAGCAAGACCACCCAGCTGCGCAACCAGATGCGGGTGGAGATCAAGCGGCTGCAGAAGCACCTGCAGGTGACCACCATCTATGTCACCCACGACCAGATAGAGGCGATGACCCTCGCCGACATCATGGTCGTGATGCGCGACGGCAGGATCGAGCAGACCGGCACCCCAATGGAGATTTTCGAGACGCCGGCCAACCAGTTCGTTGCCGGTTTCATCGGCTCTCCGCAGATCAACTTCTTTGACGGCGTCGCGGCCGACATCGACGGCAGGCTGAGCTTCGCCAACGAACACCTTACCGCCCCCATTTCGCCGTCCCGATTCGACGGTTCCGTCGTCAACGGACAGCGACTGATCGCCGGGTTCCGGCCGGAGGACATCGTGCCTGAAGGCCACGGCGTGGAACCCGAGCAGTCGGTGGCGTTCCGGTCGCGCGTCGAGTTCGCCGAAATGCTCGGCAACGAGACGTTGCTCTTCTCGGGGTTCGGCGACCGCGAGTTCATCAGCCGGATGCAGCGGCCGCGGCAGGTCGAACCCGACGAAACACTGACCTTCAGGCTCAATCTCGACCGGATGCACCTATTCGACGCCGAGACAGGCGGATCCGTGCGGCCCGCGTAAGGCCGACCCACACAAGGAGGAAACGATGAGTTGGAAATCTCAACTACTTGCCGCCACGGTGACGGGCACCGTCGCGCTGGCCGCGCCCTATGCGGCAGCCGGCGACGTGGAACTCTTTCACGACAAGGGCTTCTGGTCCGAGGCCCTCCAGGAGGTCGGCGATGCCGCCGGTGATCTGACAGGCGTCAAGATCATCGAGAGCGCGTACTCGTCTCCCGAGCAATACAAGGCGTTCATCCAGTCATCGGTCGCCGCCGGCGACATGCCCGACATGTTCACTTGGTGGACCGGTGGCGTCTTCAAGGATCTGATCGAAACCGACCAGATCGCCGAACTCGACGGCATCTGGGAAGACCTGATCGCCAGCGGTGATTTCGACCCCAGCGTGCGCGATTTCTACAAGGTCGGCGACCATATCTACGGCGTGCCGCTGCACCTCTCGCGCTGGATCGGACTTTACAACAAGGAGCAGTTCGAGGCGGTCGGCATCGGCGAACCACAGACGTGGGCCGAGTTGATGGCGGCGGCCGACAAGCTGAAGGCGGGCGGCTATACGCCGTTCCATGCCACGACGCAGGACGGTTGGCGTGGCTTCATCTGGTTCCAGGAAATCATGATTAGAACCGACCCGGAGGCCTACAACGGCCTGCATGACGGTTCGGTCGCCTACGACAGCGAGCCGGTGCGGAATGCTTTCCGCATCTGGTCGGACTGGTATGCCAAAGGCTACTTCTCCGACCCACGGTCCAATGAGGAAGCCGCAGACTTCGCGCGTGGCAAGGGCGCCATTTATCTCATCGGTGACTGGGCCATTGGGCTAGTTGAAGCCACCGGCATGAAGCCCGGCGAGGACTTCGGTGCATTCATCATGCCAAACATGGATCCGGCTTTGCCACACGCCGCCATCCTGGAAGGCGGTCCGATCGTTCTGTCGAAGACTGGGATCGAGAAGCCCGACGTCGTCGCCGCGCTCAAGTTCTTCGTCTCCGTCGACGGCGCCAATGCCTGGGCCAAGGCGTCCGGGAACGCGCTCGGCAACAGCAATGCGGAGCCGCCGAACGTGGTGGTCGCCAAGATCAATCAGGATGTGGTTGACAACGGGACGCTGGCGATCGAGCGCTGGTGGGAGGCCGTTCCGGCGGAGCTGCAAGGCGAATTGGTCGCGGAGTTCAACCGGTTCATGCTTGATCCGACAATGGACACGGCCGAGGACGTCATGTCCAACATCCAGGCGCTCAATGCCGAGTACTGGGCCGAACAATAGCAATCGGCGGGTGGCCGATCTCGGTCGGCCACCCAAATCCCCCGTGAGACGATCCAGATGGCGGCCCAGATGGCGGCCCAGATGGCGGCGGAGAACAAGCTAGCTGTTGGCGACAAGGAGTTGCTCGAACGTATCGGGTGGCCGCGCATCGGTGCGGACGAGCGTCATCGCCGTCGGCGCAATTTCTGGGTCGCTCTGGCGTTCATGTCTCCGGCGATACTTCTGGTCTGCTCGCTGCTGCTCTTGCCGGTGGCCGTCAACATTTATCTGAGCTTCACGAAGTGGAAGAGGTTCAAAGGGTTGGACGAATTTTTCGGCATCGCGAACTACGTCAAGCTGACGACCAATTCCTTCTTCGCCGACGCCCTGTACAACACCTCGATCTGGGTTGCCGCCTCGTTTGCCTTCCCCCTCATTCTCGGCCTGGGGCTCGCCATTCTTTTGCGTGATGTACCGCTCGAGAGCCTCTTCAAAAATATCATATTCATCCCGAGGATTCTCGCACCAACCGCCGTCGGCGTTCTGTGGTTCTACGTCTACACGCCGGACGGCATCGTGAACCGCTTCTTCGGCGTCGTTGCCGGGCGGGAAGTCGATATCGGCTGGCTCTACCAGTCCAACACGGTCACCCCGGCGATCATCGCCACGTTTGTCTGGCAGACGGTCGGCCTCGTCATGGTGCTGCTCCTGCTCGGGTTGAGTGCCATTCCCAAGGATCCGATCGAGGCCGCCCGTCTTGACGGCGCGTCGAAGGGCCAGGTGTTCCGCCACATCGTCTTTCCGCTGCTGCTGCCGACGCTGCTGGTAGTCACGATCCTGTCGGTGCTCGCCGGATTCACGGTCTTCGATCTGCTGTGGGTCATGGGCACGAGCTATCCCGGACAACGCACGCTGTCCCTGGCGGTGTTCATGTATTTCGAAGCGTTCCAGAAGGGCTCCTGGGCGTTCGGATCGGCGATTGCGGTCGTCATCGGCGCGGTCGTCCTCAGCGTCACCTGGATCCAGGTGCTGCTGCAGCATCGTGTCGATCGCATGACCCGCTAGCGAGCCGGTGACATGACCGTCGCTATTGAGAACATCGATTTTGCGGCGCTCGCGAGCCGCGAGAAGAAGCAGCGCCAGAGCGGCTGGGTGCCGTTGGCCGCGGCGATCCTGATCAGCGCAGTCTGGGTCGTACCGTTCTACTATCTGATTGTCTCGGTCTTCAAAACGACCGAGGAATACTCACTCAACCATCCGCTTTCCCTGCCGCGGAACCTGGAACCGGTCATCGGCAATGCGGTGACGGCCTGGACCAACGCGAAAATGGGCGCGGGAATGCTCAACTCCACGCTCTACGGGCTGACCGGCGCCAGCATTGCGGTGTTCATCGCGGCCCTGGCGGCCTATGGCCTGACCAGGTTCGAGTTCAAAGGCAGAAATCTATGGTTCATGCTGATATTTTCAGGGACAGTGTTTCCTTTGCAAATGTACCTTATTCCTCTTTTCTTTCTGTATCAGAAAATTTGGAATTCTTAATACGCAATTTGGAATGATACTTTTTTCTACATCCATCTGCATCCCGTTCCCTGTGCTTGTGTTGAGAAATTACATGAATGGGATATCGCGGGAAATGGACGAGGCCGCCCGTATGGAGGGCGCTCACGAGTTCACCGTGTTTCCCCGCATCGTTCTGCCGAACTGCTGGGGCCCGATCACGGCTACCTTCCTACTGCAGTTCACCTGGATCTGGAATGACCTTCTATTCTCGACAGTGCTGGGGAACAAAACGGACATACGCTCCATCATGAACGCATTGCAGGTTTTCCAGGGTAGTTATTCGTCCGTCGGTCCGAATGTCGTTTTGACGGCAACCATCATTGCGAGCATTCCTTCGTTACTTCTGTTCTTCGTTCTCCGTAAGTATTTCATGGGGGGCATGCGGGTTTCCGGCAGCTAACAGGCCACTGCATCGGCTCAGATGAACGTCAGGCGGCTAGTACCGGGTGGTGGGTATCCACGGTCGCAAGAACAGCGATCTCGAGAGCCCACATGCCAAAACCCCGATTCCGCGTCCATCGCCTCGTCCCGATGATTGGAGGGTCAGAACAATGAGCCAGAACTTCCTTAGCGAGCTGGTCGGTTCCTTCGCGATGCCGGCGGCGGAGAACCCGACGGTGGCCATCATGGAAGCCGCGTTTCGCCATCACGGCCTGGATTGGCGATATCTTAACTGCGAGGTCTCGCCCGAGAACCTCGGCGATGCCGTCAATGGCGCCCGCGCCATGGGATGGGCCGGGTTCAACTGCTCGATTCCCCACAAGGTAGCGGTCATCGAACACATCGACTCGCTCGGCAAATCGGCCGAAATCATCGACGCCGTGAACACCATGGTCCGCAACGGCGACAAGTTCATCGGCGGGAACACCGACGGTCGCGGCTTTGTTGAATCGATCTCGGCCAAGGCGAGCCTGGCGGGCAAGAGGGCGGTGATGTTCGGAGCCGGCGGCGCCGCAAGAGCCGTCGCTGTCGAACTCGCCCTTGCCGGCGTCTCTGACTTCCTCATTGTCAACCGCTCGCCCGACCGAGGGCGCGGACTGGTTGAACTGCTCAACGCCAGCACGCCGACCAACGCGGAATATGCGCCTTGGATCGGTCGGTACAGCCTGCCCGGGTCGGCCGACTTGGTCATCAATGCCACGTCCGTCGGTCTGTACCCCGGTGTCGACGCCGAACTCGCCATCGATTTCTCGACGCTCAATGAGCACATGCTCGTCGCCGACGGTATCCACAATCCACCGGAGACGCATCTGATCAGAACGGCCCGATCGAAGGGCTGCGTGGTTCTGGATGGACTGGGGATGCTGGTCAACGTCTGCGCCATCTGCATCCGGCTATGGACCGGCGTCAGCGCCGACAAGCAGGTCATGCGCGACGCCGTGGCCAGCCTGACTTGATAGGGCGGTCGTCGGCCCAACGCGGGGGTCCCTGCACTGCAGGCGCGCGCCGATGATGAACGGATTGTGTCGCCCGATCATCGTAGCTCGACGCGGAACCCAATCGCGGGCGGCTAGGTGTTAGGCCGCCGTGGTGCGCGCGTGCCAGTCCATGTGCGCGTGGATCGCCGCCATGAGGTCGTGCACGTTCGTATCCAGCCCGGAGCCGCCGATCGCCGGGTCGCTGTTGCCAAGGGCATGCCAGAAACGCTGCAGCCAGCCGAGCGGGGGCGGCAGGCTCGGTTGGAATACGGGGAAGGTGCGAAAGCGGACGATCAGGTGATCGCCGAGCCGTCGACGCAGGCGCAGCGCGCGTGAGCGGCCCTTGAGGGCGTGGGAGTGAACCACCAACGAAATGTTGCCCCACGGGACGATCCCCAGATGCCACGCCCGTACGTAAAGGCCGCTCTCGTCTATTGCGACCTGCGGTGTCGTGTCTTTGAAGCGTTTGGCGACGACAAGCGCCAGCGCCAGCAGGATCAGGGCGACGATGCCGTAGAACCGTGCCAGTGCCCACACCGGCGTCGCGCCCAGCAGCGGTGCCGCCAAGGCGAGCACGACGAGCACGAAAATCAGCGACAGGCGCTGCAACAGCGCCTTCGGTGCGTAGCGGGCGATCAGCGGCGCGGGCGGGCTCGGCACCGTTCGCGGACGGTCAGCCGGCCTTGAGTCTGCGGGCCGCCGCGCGGGCGAAATAGGTCAAGATGCCGTCCGCGCCGGCGCGCTTGAAGGCGACCAGCGTCTCCATCATGGCCTTGTCCAGGTCGAGCGCGCCGGCTTTGGCTGCGAACTGCAGCATCGCGTACTCGCCGCTGACGTTGTAGGCGTAGGTCGGCACGCCGAACCGCTGCTTCACGCGCTGCACGATGTCGAGGTAGGGCAGGCCCGGCTTGACCATGACCATGTCGGCGCCCTCGGCGATGTCGAGGGCGACCTCGCGCATCGCCTCGTCGCCGTTGGCCGGGTCGAGCTGGTAGGTCTCCTTGCCGGCGGCCTTCAGCGAACCGGCGCTGTCGACGGCCTCGCGGAACGGGCCATAGAAGGCGGATGCGTATTTTGCGGCATAGGCCATGAGCATCACGTGGTCGAAGCCGCCATCGTCCAGCGCCCGGCGAATCGCGCCGATGCGTCCATCCATCATGTCCGACGGGGCGATAACGTCGCAGCCGGCCGCCGCCTCGACCAGCGCCTGGCGGCACAGCGCCTCGACCGTGGCATCGTTGACGACTTGGCCGTCGCGGACCAGGCCGTCATGGCCGTCGGCGTTGAAGGGGTCGAGGGCGACGTCGCAGACGACGCCGATGTCGGGATGCGCATCCTTGATCGCACGCACCGCCCGACAGGCCAGGTTGTCGGGGTTCCATGCCTCCTCGCAGGTCGGTGTCTTCTTCGCCGCGGGCACGACCGGGAAGATCGCCACCGCGGGAATGCCGAGTGCCTTGGCCTCACCGACGGCGTCGGCGACGGCTTCCAGCGCGTAGCGCACGACGCCCGGCATGGCCGGCACCGGCACCGTCGCCTTCGGGCCCTCGTGGACGAAGACCGGCCAAATCAGATCGTCGGTGGAGAGCGCATGCTCGCGGACCAGGCGGCGCGACCAGGCGAACCGGCGCGGACGGCGCATGCGCCGCTGCGGAAACGCGCCGGTTGGCGTCACTGGACCGTCGCTCATGGAGAGCCTATTTGCGTGCTCATGTCTTCGCCAGGGCTTGCTCCAGATCGGCGAGTATGTCGTGGATATGCTCGAGCCCGATCGAGAGGCGAACATAGCCCGGCGTCACGCCCGAGGCCAACTGCTCGTCCTCGGACAGCTGGCTGTGGGTTGTCGTCGCCGGGTGGATCGCCAGGCTCTGCGCGTCGCCGATGTTGGCCACGTGATAGAACAGCTCCAGGCCATCGATGAACTGGCGGCCGCCCGCGGACCCGGCGGCGAGTTCCATGCCGACGAGGGCACCATGGCACCCGCCTCTCAGATAGATCGGCGCGCCGTTTCGGCTCGCCGGTCTGCAGGCCGGGATAGATCACCTTCGTGACCTTGTCGTGCTCGGTCAGGTATTTGGCGACCCGCGTCGCGTTGGCGCAGTGACGGTCGATTCTGAGCGGCAAGGTCTCAAGGCCCTGAATGAACTGGAACGCGTTGAGCGGGCTCATTGACGCGCCCATGTCGCGCATCATCGTGACCCGCGCCCGGATGATGTAGGCGACCGGCCCAAGCGGCTTCACGGCTTCTGTCCAAACGGCCCCGTGGTAGCTCGGATCGGGCTGAGTCAGCGTCGGAAAACGGCTGCCGTGCGCCGCCCAATCGAACGTGCCGCCATCGACCAGAAGACCGCCGATCGAGGTGCCGTGGCCGCCCATGTACTTGGTCATCGAGTACATGACGATGGCGGCACCGTGATCGAGCGGCCGACAGATCACGGGTGCGGCCGTGTTGTCGACGATCAAGGGAACGCCGAGCGAACGGCCGATCGCCGCGACCTCGCCAATCGGGAACATGTTCAGCTTCGGGTTCGGCAGCGTCTCGGCGTAGTAGGCCCGCGTGCGCTGGTCCGTCGCCCGGCGGAAGTTCTCGGGATCGCTCGGATCGACGAAGCGGACGTCGATCCCGATGTCCTTCATCGTGTTGTTGAACAGGTTCCAGGTGCCGCCATAGAGGTCGGTGGAGCTGACGAAGTTGTCGCCGGTGCGGGCGATGTTCTGAATCGCCATCAGCGATGCGGCCTGACCGGACGCCAGGGCCAGCGCCGCCGCACCGCCTTCGAGCGCGGCAACGCGGCGCTCGAGCACGTCGACGGTCGGGTTCATGATCCGCGAGTAGATGTTGCCGAATTCCTTGAGCGCGAACAGGTTCGCGGCATGTTCGGTGTCGCGGAACTGATAGCTGGTGGTCTGATAGATCGGCACGGCGACGGATCCGGTCGTCGGGTCGGCGCGGTATCCGGCGTGCAGCAAGATGGTTTCCGGGTGGCGGCTGGTCACCGTCATTGGTCGTTCTAACTCCCTGGGTGATGGAGGGCGCCGCATGGTCAAGCGTCGGCGAGCATAGCTCGCGGGCGCGACGGCCGGTAAGCAAATTCCTCGGCCGACGACGTTAGTCAAGCCGGTCGGCGCTAGCCCCTTGATGAGCGGATGGCACCGGCTAATATCCGGCACGTTCCCGACTCGGGAGTGCCGGCCGTGGACTTTCAGCTGAGCGAAGAGCAGCGCGCCATCCAGGACATGGCGCGCAGCTTTGCCGCAGCCGAGATGGCGCCGTTCGCCGCCGGCTGGGACGAGGACGAGGTTTTTCCCGTCGATATGCTGCGTCGGGCCGCTGCCCAGGGCCTTGCGGGTATCTATTGCCGCGAGGGCCATGGCGGCGCGAACCTGGGTCGGGTCGAGGCTGTCATCGTGTTCGAAGAGCTCGCTGCGGCGTGTCCTTCGACGGCTGCCTACCTTTCGATCCAGAACATGTGCGCCTGGATGGTCGACCGCTTCGGTACCGCGAAGCAACGGGCGAAATGGTTGCGCGGGCTCACCGCCATGGACCTGTTTGCGAGCTATTGCCTGACCGAGCCCGGCGCCGGCTCCGACGCGGCGTCGCTCAGGACGCGCGCCGAGCGTGACGGCGCCGATTACGTGCTGAACGGCGAGAAGGCCTTCATCTCCGGGCGATCGGCCGCGGATGTCTACCTCTGCATGGTTCGCACCGGGGAAGCAGGGCCGGCCGGCATTTCCTGCGTGCTTGTCGAGAAGGACACGCCGGGCATCACGTTCGGCGGCCGCGAGAAGAAAATGGGCTGGCACAGCCAGCCGACGACGGCCGTCGTTTTCGCAGACTGCAGGGTCCCGGTGGCCAATCGATTGGGCGACGAGGGCGACGGTTTTAAGATCGCCATGATGGGGCTGGACGGCGGCCGGCTGAACATCGGCGCGTGCTCGCTGGGCGGCGCGCGCGCCTGCCTCGACGCGGCGCGCGCGTACGTCTTGACGCGCCGGCAGTTCGGCAAGCCGCTGGCGTCCTTCCAGGCGGTTCAGTTTCGTCTCGCCGACATGGCCAGCGAGTTGACGGCGGCACGATTGCTTGTGCAGCGTGGCGCCTGGCTGTTGGACAACGGCGATCCCGCCGCGGGTGCTGCGGCCGCGATGGCGAAGCGGCTCGCGACCGACGTGGGCTTCGATGTCGCCAACCAGGCGCTGCAGCTGCACGGCGGCTATGGCTACCTGCGCGACTACCAGATCGAGCGCTACGTCCGCGATCTGCGCGTCCATCAGATCCTCGAGGGCACGAACGAGGTAATGCGCCTGATCATCGCCCGCGATCTGTTGTCCGAGGCATGAGCGGGACCGGGCCGGAGGTCCTGTTCTCCCGTACCGGGGGGCTGGGACTGATCACCCTCAACCGACCCCGGGCGCTCAACGCGCTGACGGTCGGCATGCTGCGTGCCGTGGGGGACCGGCTGCAAGTCTGGGCCAAAGACGATTCTATCGGCGTGGTGTTGATCCAGGGCGCCGGCGAGCGTGCCTTCTGCGCCGGCGGGGATATCCGCAGCCTCTACGACGACCGGGCGGCGGCCGACGGCCTGCGGCGCGACATGTACCGCACCGAATATCCCGTCAATCGGGCGATCTTCCGCTATCCCAAGCCCTACGTGGCACTCATGGACGGCGTGACGATGGGCGGTGGCGTCGGCCTCTCGGTGCACGGCGCGCAGCGCGTCGTGACGGAGCGGACGCTGTTCGCCATGCCAGAGGCCAGCATCGGCTTTTTCCCCGATGTCGGCGGCAGCTATTTCCTGTCTCGGTGCCCGGGCCAGATCGGCATGTATCTGGCGCTGACCGGTGCCCGCCTGAAGGCCGCCGACTGCCTGTACGCCGGCGTCGGCACGCACTACCTGCCGGCCGCAGAGCAGCCGGCGCTGGTCGACGTGCTTGCCGATGCCGATGCCGGGCGGGTCGGCGCTGTGCTCGATGCCTTGGCGAAGCCGCTTGGGACACCGCCTCTGGCGGCGCATCGACAGGCCATCGATCGCTGCTTCTCCGCCGACTCGGTCGGGGATATTCTTGCTCGCCTCGAGCTCGAGGGCAGCGACTGGAGCCGGCGGACAGCCGACGTGATGCGTCGCAATTCGCCGACCAGCATGAAGGTATCGTTCCGCCAGCTGCGGCTCGGCCTAGGCATGGACTTCGACGCGGCGATGATCATGGAATACCGCCTGAGCCAAGCCTTCATGGCCGGCCACGATTTCTTCGAAGGGGTCCGGGCCGTGATTGTCGACAAGGACCAGGCGCCGCGATGGCGGCCGGCTCGGCTGGAAGACGTTTCTGACGCGGATGTGGAAGGTTACTTTACTTCTCGGATCGATGATCTGACGTTCAACTAGGAGCGGCGCGGCTGGCGCCGACAGGGGTGGACCGGAGATGGCACGGATCGGCTTCATCGGCATGGGCAAGATGGGTGCACCCATGGCCGCCAACCTCGCCGAAAGCGGGCACGAGGTGAAAGGGCTCGATCTGATACCCGACCGCACCGAAGCGGCCGAGGGCGTAACGCTCGCCCAGTCGATTGCAGAGGCGGTGGATGGCGTCGATGTCGTGATGACCGTGCTGCCAGCGGGACCGCACGCCCAGCTGGTCTACGAGGGCGGCGAGCGGCCCAGCAACGGCGTTCTGGCGCTGGCGCAACCGGGCACTTTGCTTATCGACGCATCGACGATCGACGTCACGGTGGCGCGCGACATCAGCGCGGCCGCGACCGCCAAGGACTTCGAGATGGTCGACGCACCGGTATCGGGCGGGGTCGCCGGCGCGGAAGCGGCGACGCTGACGTTCATGGTCGGCGGCGCGGTCAGTGCCTTCGTCCGGGCCGAGCCCATCCTTAACTGCATGGGCAAGACGATCGTCCATACCGGCGGGGCCGGCAGCGGTCAGGCGGCCAAGATCTGCAACAACTTGATGCTCGGCATCCAGATGATCTCGGTCGTCGAAGCCTTCGTTCTGGCCGAGAGGCTGGGCCTGGAGGCGGACAAGCTGTTCGAGGTGTCGAGCAACTCCTCGGGACAGTGCTGGTCGCTCACCAAGTACTGCCCGGTGCCGGGTCCGGTGCCGGAATCGCCGGCCAATCGCGACTATCGGGCCGGCTTTACGGTCGAGATGATGCTCAAGGATTTGAAACTGGCCCAGGCAGCGGCCGAATCCGAGGGTATCGAGACCCGGCTGGGCACCGCCGCGGCGGCTCTCTATGAGCAATTCGCGGGCTCCGGCAAGGGCGGCCTGGATTTCTCGGCCATCATCCAACTGGTTCGCGAGCTCTAGTCTAGTGCCCATCCATAAACGACTAGATTTAGTGTAAGGCTGCGCGTTTGAGCGACGTGTTTTGTGGGTACGGGGGCTGTAGATGCGTTCCAGAGTCCAGTGACGGGGTGCCGGTGACGAGCGGCGCGTGATCGAGGCAGGCCGGCGGGATCGGCGGCCGTCGGTGCTGGTGGATCGGACGTGTCGGGTTGGCGGCTATGCCGGTTTGAGGCGGGCCAGCACGGCGAGGTTGTGGGCGACGACGGCGGCCCAGACGTAGGACTTGAAGTGTTCGAGCCCCTTCCAGGTGCAGCGGCCCAGACCGTAGGCGCGCTTGAGGCATGAGATGGCGGCCTCGATGCCGGCGCGGAAGTTGCGCAGTCGGCGGTAGACCCAGCGGCTCTTGACCATGTCGGTGATGGCAAGGCCGCATTTCTTGTGGAAGGCGACGTCCTCGACGCCCTTGTTCTTGGCGGCGGCGAGGTTGCCGGTGCTGGCGAAGCCGCCGTCGGCGGCGAGTTGCCTGGGCGGCCGGCCGTAGATCGCGATCTGGCGGTCGACCATGGGTACGAAGCGCTCGGCATCGGCCGGGTTGCCCTGCTCGACGACGATGTCGAGGATGAGACCGCTGGCGCCGCTGGCCAGGTTGAGCTTGTGGCCGTAGGAGACCTGGCGACGGCTCTTGACGATGATGTCGCTATGGGGCTCGAACAGACTGACGAGCTTGTGGTTGAGGCACTCGAAGGTGGCGGCGGCGATGGCGCCGATGGCGCTGTGCAGCGCCGACTTCTTCGGCGACCAGCCGAACGGCAGTCGAGCGAACGCGCGCAGCGATGCCGAATCCGACAGCAGAAAGGCCAGCTCCTCGTAGCTCAGCTGGAAGTACTGCTTGAGCAGCGCGCAGCGCAACGCCGCATCGGCGCTCAGCCCGTGGCGCCTGGTCTGCCTGACCCGACCGATGCCGAGGTCTGCGGCGACCAGGCGCACCACCGCGGCCTCGCCGTCGAGCCAGGCGGACATCGCCGCGAGTTCACGACCGATCTCGTGCGGCGAAAACAGATCGAATATACTGCCCTGGACGGTGCGCTCTTGAGGTATAGCTGAATCTTGTGTACGGCGTTGGAAAGAGGGCGGCGTATCCTGGTGATTGTTGCAGTCACCACTTGACCTAAGCCAAGGAAGGATACGCCATGGAAGAGAATACCGTTGTTGCCTTTCGGAACCCATCGAATTTTCAGGATGACCCGTTGACGGAAGTCCTACGAGCTGGGGCGCGTGAGTTGCTGGCTCAAGCCGTGGAAGCTGAAGTTGCCGAGTTTCTGGAAGGTCATGCGACGCTGGTTGATGACCGGGGCCGTCGCCGGATTGTACGCAATGGCCACTTGCCGGAACGGCTGATACAGACCGGGATCGGCCCGGTGGACGTGCGTCAGCCGCGTGTCCGGGATCGGAGAGCCGGCGAGGGTGCCGGCGCCATCCGGTTCACGTCGGCGATCCTGCCGCGCTATCTGCGCCGCACCAAGAGCCTGGAGGATTTGCTGCCGTGGCTATACTTGAGGGGCATCTCCAGCGGCGATTTCTCGGAAGTGTTGGCGGCGTTGCTGGGGGCACAGGCCCCGGGTCTGTCGGCCTCCACGATCGGGCGACTGAAGGAAGTTTGGCAAGACGAGATGGAGCGCTGGCAACGGCGTGATTTATCGGCCAAGCGCTACGTCTACTTCTGGGTCGACGGCATCTATTTTGGCGCCCGCCTGGAAGAGGAGAAGCAATGCATCCTGGTTATCATCGGCGCCACGGATCACGGAACCAAGGAGTTGATCGCCATCACCGACGGCTACCGCGAGAGCGAACAATCCTGGCGCGAGGTGCTGCTCGATCTCAAGCGGCGTGGTCTCGGCATCGGCCCGGAACTGGTGACCGGCGATGGCGCGCTCGGCTTCTGGAAGGCGCTCCGCCAAGTCTACGGGGCCGCCCGCGAGCAGCGCTGCTGGGTGCATAAGACGGGCAATATCTTGAACAAGCTACCCAAGGGTCGGCAGAACAAGGCCAAGGGTCACTTGCAGGATATCTGGATGGCCGAAACCAGGAAGGACGCGGAGACCGCCTTCGACTTCTTCCTGGAAGCCTACGGACCGAAGTACGAAAAGGCCACGGCCTGCCTGGCCAAGGACCGGGACGCCTTGCTGAGCTTCTACGACTTCCCCGCCGAGCATTGGAAGCATGTGCGGACGACGAACCCCATCGAGAGCACCTTCGCCACGGTTCGCCTTCGCACCTATCGGACCAAGGGTTGCCTGTCACGCAAGACGGCGATGGCCATGGTCTTCAAGCTTTGCCAGGGGGCCAGCAAGAAATGGCGGAGGCTCAATGGATCAGATCAGTTCGCCGAGATCATTCGAGGCGTCAAATTCGTGAATGGAGAACGCCAGGATCGCGCCGCCGCATGACAAACCCATACACAACTTTTGACAATAGCTCTGCGCTCTTCGCGCATGGTCACCTCCGGCGGTTTGGTGTTTGCCTTTGGGTACAGTGGCTTGTTCCCAACAGCATAGCCGAAACCGCCGGAGCCTGGCTCCGAAAATAGACGATTCACTCAGTTATTTCAGTGTTTTAGCGTTTCCGGATGGGCACTAGTCTAGCCCGCGGCGCCCCTCGCTTTTAAGCCAAAGTTAACGCAGGCCAGCGAAGCTATTAGTTGACGTAGTGCGCTTGTCAAGCGCAGGAGGCGACATGAAACAGGCCTACCTGGCGACCATTGTGTTGCTCGTGTAGCGCACCCGGTTCCTTGGACACAAGTTTGTCTCACGCGGCGGGCCTGATTGAGATCGCGGCGTGCCACGCCTGACGAGCTTGAGCGGGGCTCAGGTAGCCGTTCTTTTCGACGATCCACTGGGCATTGTAGAGTTCGACGAAGTCGCGGACGGCGTCCCGCAGCTCCGCGATGTTGCGGTAGATGCGACCATGGATGATCTGTTCCTTCAGCGTGCGATTGAACCGCTCGGCGACGCCGTTGGTCTGGGGCTCGGCGACGAAGGCGTAGGACGGCTGGATGCCCCAGAACTTGATCTGGTTGGTGAAGTGGTCCGACAGATACTGGGAGCCGTGATCCATCCGCAAGGCCAGCCCCCGAGCCGCGCCGGCCGCGGTCAGCCATACAGCCCGGCAAGCCCCATGGAGATCGGCTGCAGGGCGGCGAAGCGGTCGCCGCGCTTGCAGACATGCCCGCCGACACACTCGGCGTTCCAATGCTCGACGGCGGTGAAGATCCAGCCCCAGCCGTCGTCCACCGTGAACACCCGAACGCCATCGGTGCCCCACATGAGGTTCGGGGCATGAGTGATGATCTCACCGTCATGGGGATTGCCGCCACGGCGGCGGCAGCGATGGGGCGAGAGCAGATTGTTCTCGCGCATCAGGCGGAGCACCCGCTTGCGGGCAACCCGGATGTCGCGACAGACCCGAAGCCGAGCCCAGACCTTGCGGTAGCCCTCGCCCTCCCAGGGCGATGCCTCCAGGTCGGCTTCGATCGCCACCAGCAGCGCCTGGTCCGAGATCGCGGGCTTCGGTCCCCGACGCTTTGCCGGCGGCTGCTCGGCGTGCTGGCCGGAGGTCATGGCGTAGAACGAGGAGCGGGCCATGCCCCAGGCGGCGCAGACCCGCCGCAGGCCGTAGGCCAGACCCGTGCCGGGCGAGGTGGCGGCACTCATCGCCGCGACCTCCGCCGCCCCAAAGGGCCGAAGGTCTCCGTCTTGGCCTCCAGCAGTTCCACCTGCATGGTCAACTCTCCGATCCGCTTCATGGCGCTATCCAGTTCCGCCTGCACCGGATCGCCCTTGCGTTGCTTGAGCGAGGCGTCGATCCCGCCGATCGCTTTCTCACGCCACTGCTCGAGCCGGAAGATCTCTACGCCCAACTGGCGCGACAGAAGTTGCACCGGCTCGTCACGCAAAAGCCGCAGAACGACCTCACGCTTGCGCGCCACCGTCCATCGCTGACCAAGTCCCAGCGGGCCTGCCGACAAAGCCTGGCCTGGGGAAAACGTGGACGAGCCAAGCTCGCCCGCATTTACCACAGGCCCATCAACAGCAACTTTCTTCTCAAAATTATCGGTCATGTTCCGGTCCTCCTTGGACACTTCGATTAAGCCAATTCTGTGTCCAAGGAAATCGGGTCCGACTCACATTGTGTTGCTCGAGCGGATGCACCGCCAGTTCCTTGAGGTGCTCAAGACGGAGTTGGACCAGCAGGGTGTCCGTGACATCAACAACGTCCAGGCCCTCATCCTCTACAATATCGGCAAGGAGGAGATGACGGTTGGTGAGCTAACGCTGCGCGGCTATTACCTCGGCTCGAACGTTTCCTACAACGTGAAGAAAATGACCGAGCATGGCTATCTGCAGCAGCAGCGCTCGCCGCACGAACGTCGCTCGGTGCGCGTGAGCCTGTCTGACAAGGGGTTGGAGTTGTGGAAGCAGCTCGATGTGACGTTCGACCACCACGTCACGACGCTCACGGACAGCGTCGAGAATGAAGTTCTGACGAGCGCCAACGCCAGCCTGCGCCAGCTTGAGCGGTTCTGGCTGCAGAAACTCGGATTTGGGCCGCGCGTTGCCGACTTCTCGTCGCTGACCTCGGCGGCCTGACACCGCCATACTGCGGCAACGCGACCGCGCTGCCGCGGCCGTCAGTTCGTAAACAGGTCCTGCGGGCCGTCGGCGCGCGTCATCAGCTCGCTGCGCAACTTGCCCAGCGCGCGCCCCTCGATCTGGCGAATCCGCTCCTTGCTCACGCCGAAGTCGTCGCCGATCTCGGCCAGAGTGCGCTTGTCCTCCCCCAGGAAGCGGCCGACGATGATCCGGCGCTCGCGTGGCGACAGTGTGGCCAGCGCCTCATGGAGCCAAGTGGACCGCGTCGCGCTGTCGCGGACCGATTCCGTGACATCCTCGGGCGTCGGTGCCAGGTCGGCCAACGAGTCGATCAGCTCGTTTGCGTCGTCTTCGCCGACCGTGGCATTCAACGATACGTCGGCGCCGCCCAGATGGGCCTCCATCAGCGCGACATCGACTGCCTTGACCTTCAGCCGTTTCGCGATTTCCTCGCGGTCGTCATCGGTGAGCGTTCGGTCGCTGCCCGTCGCCAACTGGGCCCGCAGGCGCCGCAGGTTGAAGAATAAGCGCCGCTTCGCCGGTGTCGTCGCGACGCGGACGATCGAGTTGTGGCGCAGGACGTAGTCCTGCATGGACGCCATGATCCACCACGATGCATAGGTCGAGAACCGTACGTTGCGGTCGGCGTCGAAGCGGGCGGCGGCCTCCATGATGCCGATGTTGCCTTCCTGTACGAGGTCGCCGATCGGCAGTCCGTAGCCGCGGAACCGCCAGGCGATGCGCACGACGAAACGGGCATAGGCCACGATGATCTCGTGCAGCGCGGCCTCGTCGCCCTCGTCGCGCCAGCGCCGGGCCAATTCGAACTCGTGCTCACGCTCCAGCGTCGGCGCCTGCATGGCCGCGGCGATATAGCGCCGATTGCCACGGTCTATCTCGCTGGATCCATAGACAGCCATAGCCAACTCCTTTGACAATGGGCGCCCCGGGTCTATATCCCGATACGAAGGGCGCGTTGTTTGGTTTCGAGTCGATACTAAGTGGCAGATTGGCGGGTGGCAAGATTAATATTGACTCGCTATTAATTTCCCCTGAGCGGACCGACGCGGGCCGTGGCTGACGATTGCACGACAATCGCCGACCTGCTCGATCGGCTGGGCCGCATGGCGCGCGGTCTGCAGTACGCCGAAGGCCTGAACCCAGCCCAGTGGGAGAGTTTGCGGTTCATCGTCCGGGCCAACCGCTATTCGCGAACACCGAGCGCGCTCGCGGTCTATCTCGGCACGACGAAGGGCACCGCCAGCCAGACGCTGATCGCGCTGGAGCGCAAGGGCTACATCACCCGGGTGCCCGACCCGAACGACCGTCGGGTGACCCACCTCGACCTGACGGACGACGGGGGCCGCGTGCTGGCACGGGACCCGCTGTCGACGCTCAGCCGGGCGGTGCGGCAACTGCCGGACGGCGTGGCCGGACCCCTGAGTGAGGGCTTGGCGCGCCTGGTCTGCGACTTGCAGGTATCGTACGGCTGGCGCGAGTTCGGCGTTTGCGTCCGGTGCGGGAACTTCCGCGGATCCAGCGACGACGGCGAGGCACAGTGCGCCCTCAAGGCGGCGACCCTGCCGAGTGAAGAGGCCGAGCGCCTGTGCGTCAACTTCCTGTCTCGCGAGGGGCCGGACGGAGCGTCAGGCGCCGACTGAAACCGCCGGGCGCGGGTCGCGGCCGCGCCCTAATCGCCCTCGTCGTCGCTGACCTCGGCATCCTGGCTGACGCCGCCGGCGAGGGCCGCATGGCAAGCCAATAGCCGGCCATGTCGCGGCAGATTTTGCCGCGACGGTCAGCTTTGCCTGGTCGGGCGCATACTATCCGCCCGCTCGTGCCCACGTGACACTGCCATAAAGTGTTGAAAAGAAAGAATGTCAGGTTCTGGCACGGCTTTTGCGATGAGGTCGGCAGAGCAGTAGCGCTCGCAAATGTCCGAGGAGAAGGATTGGAGCCATGGCCGACATCACACTCAGCGCTGCGGTACGGGCGAACTTGTTGTCGCTGCAATTGACCGGTGATCTGATCTCGAGAACCCAGTCCCGTCTGGCGACCGGCCTCAGGGTATCCAGCGCCCTGGATGATCCAAAAGCCTTTTTCGAAGCAAAGGCCCTTACGGACCGTGCGTCGGACTTTGGCGATCGGAAGGAGGGAATCGATCAGGCCATCAGCTCGATCAAGGTGGCGCTGGAGTCGACGGAAGCGATCGATGAGTTGGTCGGCCAGCTCAAGGGCATCGCGATCAGCGCCAAGTCGGCGACCGGGACCGAGCTGACCGCCCTTGTGACCCAGTACAATTCCCTGACCACACAGATCGACAACCTGGCGCGCGACGCCGAGTATCAGGGGCTCAACCTGGTAAACGCCACCGGCCAGACACTGACCGTCGAGTTCGGCACCAGCTCGCTGAGCATCGTGGCCATCGGCTCCGTCGATTTGCGCACGGCGACCACGGGCTTGAATATATCGTCGGCGGCCAGCTTCAGCCTGACGAGCCTGATCGACGCGGCGATCATCGAGCTGGACGCGGCGCGGACGACCCTGCGCGGCAACGCCTCGTCACTCGGCTCGAATGTCGCCTTGCTGCAGACGCGCCTGGATTTCACGACGGCGTATGTGAACGACCTCGACGAGGGCGCCTCGAAGTTGACCCTCGCCGACATCAACGAGGAAGGCGCCAATTTGGTGGCGCTGCAGACCCGCCAACAGCTCGGTATCGCCGCCCTTTCGTTCGCCGGCCAGGCCGAGCAATCGGTGCTGTCGCTGTTCCGGAACTAGGCGGTTCAGACGCGCGCCGTCAGACCACTGGGGTGACGGGCCGGTGCCGCCCGGCACGCCCGTCTATTTGGTCTCCGCGACGAAGACACCATCCCAATCCGCTGGTGGCGGTGCGGCTTGGAAGAGGGCGATCCGTGTCGCATAGGCGTCGTATAGTGCAGGTGGCGCCCAGCGGTTGGTGCGGCAGCGGTCGACTAGTACCGGGAATCACAAATCGCGATGACGTGGTTTGAGCCTCTTCTGATGGATGTTGGTGCTGACCCAACGGAAAGGCTTGGCGGTCTTGTTGTGGGCGTGGATGAAGGCATCGATGGCGTCCCTGAGTTGTCGGGGCGAAGTGAAGCTGGCGCCGTGCAGGGCGGCGCGGCTGAGGATCGAGAACCAGATCTCGATCTGGTTGAGCCAGCTGGCGTAGTTGGGCGTGAAGTGGAAGTGGACATGGGGATGCGCCTTGAGCCAGCGGTCGCGCTTGGGCTTGTGGGTGTTCAGGTTGTCGAGAACGACATGGATCTCGCGGTCGGGATAGGCGGCCACCACGCGGTTCATGAAGTCGAGGAACTCACGGCGGCGCCGCCGTTCGTAGTGTCCGGCCTGAACCTCGCCGCTGGCGACGTTGAGAGCGGCAAACAGCGTCGTCGTGCCGTGTCGCTTATAGGTGTGGCCATGGCCGATCAGGGCGCGCCCGTTCGGCAGCTTCAGATAGCCCTGGGCGCGCTCCAGCGCCTGGATGTGCGGCTTCTCGTCGACCGCCAGCACGATGGCGTCCTCCGGCGGGTGCAAGTAGAGGCCGACGATCTCGGCCGCCTTGGGGACGAACTCGGGATCGTTGCTCTGGCACCAGGATTTACGGCCGGCCAGGTCGATCTTTTGCCGGCGCAGGAAGCGCCAGATGTACTGGTCCGACACATCGCCCAGCGCCCGGGCCAGCAGTGGCGCCGTCCAGCGAGCGAAGCCGGCGGGCGGCGGCTCGTCCAACTGCGCCAGGATGCGCCGGCCCGTCTCGGCCGTGTAGATCGGCGTCGCCCCCGGATCCCGCCTACGCCGCCGCGATTGCCTGAGCGAGCCGGCTCCAGTGTCCACGCACAATGCCAAAGTCATCGCTTTGCTCGCCCTGTGCGTGGCGACCCTGGTGCTGTTCTATAGCGGCCTCCAGTACCAGACCGTGGTGACCGACTTGTTGCCCAATCTGCGTTTCGAGACCGGTTTTGCCCATTGGGAAAGCACGCCGAACGGTATTGGGCTGCTGGACGGTGAGCCGCCGGCGGCGATCCTGACCGTCGGTCCAGGGGCGCTCGTGCCGGTGCTCATGCAGCCGCTGTCGGATCCGCAGCGGTTTCGCCACGTTCGCGTTGCCGCGGACGTTACGGCCGATGGGATCGAGCCTGGCGTCCGGCCATGGGAGCGCGGTGGCATTATGTTCTACAGCTATGCCAAGGACGGCAGACGGCTGTGGTATTGGCCGAGCGAGGTCGGCACATTCACCGGCAACTCGGACTGGCGCCGTTATGAGTCGGTGTTCCCGGTCAGCGGCGATGCCGAAGTCATGCGCCTGTTTGTCTACACTGCAGGCACGTCGGGGTCGCTATCGGTTCGTGACGTGGAGATGGATGCGCTGGACGAGGCGGTCTGGTTCACCGTGGCGGAGGCGGTGGCGGCGACGCTGTGGATCGCGCTCGTGCTGTGGACGACCCTGCCGTTGCTGCACGGCGGCGACCGGCGCCGCGAACGCTATCTCATGCTGATCGTCGGCGCGGCTATCGCCGCGCTCCTGCTAGCGCCGCAGCCGCGGCTCAACAACACCGTGGCCGATGCTGGCGCCTGGGCCGTCGACCTCGCCACGAGCCTCGCCGGGCGTGACAGCACCGCCGGCACGGTGTTTCCTGTGACAGCGACCATTGCCGGGCCGGCCGTCGAGGCCGGTGAGGCGCCGCCGTCGACGGACGCCGCCCGCCGCCAGGCCGCCGAGGAGGCGCAACTGGTGCCGCCGAAGGACCCCGAGCGCGGCGACGGCAAGACCCTGGGGGTGAGCCGCGACGTGATGGCGCACCTCGCTCTCCACGCGCTATTCGCCTGTCTCGTCGCCTGGGCGTTCCCCCTGGTCCCTTGGCGCGGTCTGCTGGCCACTGTGCTGGCAATCTCCGTGGCGTCGGAGGTGATGCAGGTCTTCACCGTGACGCGCAGCGTTCAGGTCGAGGACGGGCTGTTCAACGGTGTCGGTGTGCTGATCGGGCTGGTAGCCTTTGCTTGCGTCGAGCGCCACCGCGCTGGACCAAGGCGGCCGCGGCTGGAGGTCGCGTAGTGATGGTACAGTTAACAGAACTTAAACCCAACTGGCGCACCGTTCGAAATGCTGGCCGACACGCCGATCCGGCGCCGCCGCCGTTGAATACCAAACAATCTATGAGTGTAGTTCACGACAGGGTCATCCGATGACTGAACAGGTCAATGTACTGGTAACCGGTGGTGCCGGTTACATCGGGAGTCACGCGGTCCTCGGCCTGCGCGAGGCTGGCTTCAAGGTTGCCGTCGTGGACGATCTTTCGGCCGGCCGCCGCGAGGCCGTACCCGCGGACGTGCCACTGATCGTCGGTGAAGTCGGCGACGCGACGCTCATCGAGTCGACGATCGAGCAACTCGGGATCGGCGCGGTCATGCATTTCGCCGGGAGCATCGTCGTACCGGAATCCGTGGCGGATCCGCTCAAGTACTACGAGAATAACACGGCGGCGAGCCGTACGCTCATTGCGGCCTGCCTCGCCGGCGGTGTGGACGCCTTCATCTTCTCATCGACCGCCGCGGTCTATGGGGAGCCCGAGGTCACCCCGGTCCGCGAGGACGCGCCGAAGAATCCCTCCAGTCCGTATGGGACGTCGAAGCTGATGGTGGAGTGGATATTGCGCGACACGGCGGTGGCCAGCGGCCTTCACTATGCGGCGTTGCGCTACTTCAACGTCGCCGGCGCCGACCCGCAGGGGCGTACCGGCCAGTCCTCCCCGGCCGCCACGCATCTGCTGAAGCGGGCCTGTCAGACTGCGGTTGGCACGCAGGGTTGGATCGACATATTCGGCGACGACTACGACACGCCCGACGGCACTTGTCTGCGCGATTACATCCATGTCACCGATCTAGTCGACGCCCATGTCCTGGCCCTGCGCCATCTGCTGGCGGGTGGCGAGAACCTCGTCCTCAATTGCGGTTACGGGCGCGGCTACTCGGTCCGGGACGTCCTGGAAGCCGTTGAGCGCGAAACCGGCAGTGAGCTCACGAAGCGAGCGGGCCCGCGGCGGCCCGGTGATATTGCCGAGCTCGTCGCCGCCAACGACGAGATCCGCCGCGTGCTGGACTGGCAGCCCAGATACGACGACTTGGCGCTGATCGTGCGCACGGCGCTCGCCTGGGAGCGGCGTTTGACAGAGAAACAAAACAGCCCGGCAACCGCGACCGGGGCCTGATTGCGGATCGTTATCACGCGGGGTCCGTCAGGTAGAACCTTGTTTTTGCAAAGGTGTTGAAGATGAACATTACGTCTGTATTACCGCTGCGTCGGGTTGGTGCCATTGTCCTGCTGACAGGCGTGCTCGTAGCCTGTGATCGCTCGATCAACGTCGATGAGGTCATCGACCGTGCCGCGGTGCTGTACGAGTCCGGCGCTCATCGGGCCAGCGTCATCGAGCTGAAGAACGCCGTTCGCGAAGACCCTGCGAACGCCCGCGCACGTCAGCTGCTCGGTGAGAACTACATCGAGCTCGGCGATGCCAACAGTGCTGAGAAAGAGCTCAGGCGGGCCCTCGACCTGGGCGTGGACGCGGCGGTACTGGCGGTGCCGCTTGCCCGCGTCATGTTGCTGCAGGGACGCTACGAAGACGCGCTGGACGCGGCCGAGGCCGCGGCCGCGCCGGCGGGCTCCGCGCGCGCGGCGGTCTTGGTGGTGCGGGGTCGGGCCTACGGCAGCCTGGCCGATCTGGACGCCGCCGAGGCGGCATTTCGGGCGGCCCGGATCGGAGCAGTGTCGACGCCCATGTCGGCTTGGCCCGGACGGCGCTGCAGCAGGCCGATTTCGCCCACGCCACCGTTGTCCTTGAAGACGCGATGCAGCTGGCGCCCGATGGTCCATCCGTGATCGAGCTGGCCGGCGATCTCAGTTATTCCCAGGGCGACTACGCGGCGTCCGAGGTCGCTTTCGTCACATTGGTCAATGCCGCCCCGGATGACCCGTTCTATCGGGCGCGGCTCGTCCAGGCCCTCATGGCCCAGTCCAAGAACACCCAGGCGATCGCCCATCTCGACACAATTTTGAAGGATTCACCGAGCTATCCGCTGGCCAACTACATGCGCGCCATCATCGCGTATGAGGCCGGCGACTACCGGTCGGCCAAGCTGCACGGGGAGCGCGCGCTCGCGGCGATCCCGGATCACCGTCCGAGCCAGCTGCTCGCCGGCGCGGCAAGCTTCGCTGAAGGCCAGCACGAGCAGGCGCGATCCTATCTGCAGGATTACGTGACGGCTGTTCCGGAGGATCAGCAGGCCAGGCGCTTGCTCGGCGAGGTCCAGCTGCGGCTCGGCGACGCCAGCCAGGCCGTGATCACGCTAAGCCCCCTCGTGGCCGGCACCGAGGGCGATGCGCAATTGCTAACGATGATCGGCAGCGCCGCGCTGGAGACCCAGGATCTGCAGGCCGGGCGGACCTATTTCGAGCGGCTGGCGGCCCTCGATCCGGACAGCGCCGCGGCGCAGGCGCAGCTCGGCCTCATTCAGGTTGCGCTGGGCGAGGTCGAGCAGGGGATCGATGCGCTCAGCCGGGCGGTACAGACCAATCCCGAGCTTGATCGGGCCCAGGTGGTGCTGATTCTGGCGCAGTTGCGGGCGCGCGAGTTCGACAAGGCGGTTGTGTCGGCCGAGCGGTTGCAGGCGCTGCGACCCGACGACGCAGCCGGCTATGTCCTCGCGGGGATCGCCTATTTGGGTCTCGAGGATGAGGTCGCCGCCCACGTCGCGTTCACCCGGGCCGTCGAGGTCCAGCCAGGCGCGCCCGACGCCAGCAGCAATCTAGTGCACCGATCCAGACAAATGATTCACCGTGCGCTGGAGTAACCCGTTGTTTTGTATTCAGAATCAGGTTTCCACTGTGACGGCTCTGACTGAGTCGGTGCACTAGCCACTCTGGAGCTGCGGCGAGGCAACGTCGACACCGCCCGCCAGCTCATCCTCGACGTCCTGGAACACCATCCGGACGACCTCGGCACGCTCATGCGGCTCGCTGACATCGATCGGGGTAGTGGCGATTTCGTGGCGGCGCTGGCGAGCCTGGAGCGGGCGATCGAGACCCATCCGAACAGCCTGCCGCCGCGCGTACGCCTCGGCCAGCTGTACCTGCAGACCGGCCGCACGGAGCTGGCGCTGAGCGTCACCGAGGATTGGCTGATCGCTTTTCCGCAGGACCCGGCGCTGTTGGAGGTCGTCGGGCGCGCTCAGTTGGCCGTACGCCGCTTCTCCGATGCCGTGGACAAGTTGCGGCAGCTAGTGCACCGACTCAGTCTGTTGTTAAGCGTGGAAAATTGACCCCCTGTTGGGGGTAATCGGCGTCCAAAATTGACCCCCCCATGGTTTGTGCCCATGAACGCGCCTTGTCATTGGACGGACGAGGTGAGGGGGAGATGCTGGTAGTGGAAACGATCGCGAAGATCCGTCTGGATCATCTGGTGAGGGGCGTTCCGATCAAGAAGATCGCCCGGGATTTGAGGGTTTCGAAGAACACGGTGCGCAAGGTGGTGCGGGGCGATGAGACCTCGTTCAGCTACGAGCGCAAGATCCAGCCGATGCCGAAGCTGGGGCCGTGGGTGGAGGAACTTGAGCGCCAGCTGAAGGCCAACGAGAAGAAGGCACGCAAGGATCGGCTGTCTCTTCTGCGGATTCATGAAGACCTTGCGTCGCTGGGCTATGAGGGCGGCTATGACGCGGTTCGGCGCTATGCCAGGGCCTGGCGGCGCCGGTGGCGGCTGTTGTCGCCGTCGCAGGCCTTTGTGCCGCTGAGCTTCGATCCCGGCGAGGCCTACCAGTTCGACTGGAGCCACGAGTACGCGCGCCTGTCGGGTGTGACGACCCGGGTAAAGGCGGCGCACATGCGGCTCTGCTACAGCCGGATGCAGCTGGTTCAGAGCTTCCCGCGCGAGAGCCAGGAGATGGTGTTCGAGGCGCATGAGCGCGCCTTCCGCTTCTTCGGCGGGGTCTGCCGGCGAGGCATCTACGACAACATGAAGACGGCGGTGAGCACGGTGTTCGTGGGCAAGAAGCGGGACTACAACCGCCGCTTCCAGGAGATGTGTATCCACCATCTGGTGGAGCCTGTGGCGTGCACGCCAGGGGCTGGCTGGGAGAAGGGGCAGGTCGAGAGGCAGGTGGGTGACGTTCGCGGCCGCCTGTTCGTGCCCAGCCCGCGGGGCCGCTCCTACGCCGAGATCAACGAGTGGCTGATGGATCGGTGCATCAAGGACGCCAAGAAGCATCCGCATCCGACGATCCCGGGCAAGACGGTGTGGCAGGTGTTCGAGGAGGAGCGGCCCTTCCTGACGGCGTACCGCGGCCCCTTCGACGGTTTCCATGCCACTGAGGTAGCGGTTTCCAAGACCTGTCTGGTGCGCTTCGACAACAACCAGTACAGCGTCGCGGCACGCGCGGTGGGGCGACCGGTGGACGTGCGGGCCTATGCCGATCGGATCGCCATCCGCCAGGACGGCGAGATCGTCGCCGAGCATCCCCGCAGCTTCGGGCGCGGCCAGGTCGCCTACGATCCGTGGCACTACGTGCCGATCCTGACGAGGAAGCCCGGCGCGCTGCGCAATGGCGCGCCCTTCAAGGGCTGGCAGTTGCCCAACGCGCTCGGCCGCCTGCGAACCCGGCTCGCGGGCCACGACGACGGCGACCGGCAGTTCGTCAAGGTGCTCGCGGCCGTGCTGGAGGACGGACTGGAGGCGGTCGAGGCGGCCTGCGCCGAAGCGCTCGACTGCGGCGCCTGCAGCGCCGACGTCGTGCTCAACATCCTCTCCCGGCAGCGCCAGCCGGCGCCGCCGGCAACCATCCCGACGCCCGAGGGCCTGCAACTCCGTCACCAGCCGGTTGCCGATTGCCAGCGCTATGACAGCCTGAGGGAGGCCGGTCATGGAGCGTCATGAGGTGCTGGCGATGATGACGGCGCTGAAGCTCGCAGGCATGCGCGCCGCCTACGACGATATCCTCGCCGACGGGCTCAAGCGCCGCCATCCGGTGCAGCAGATCATCGGTACGCTGCTGCAGGTCGAGATCGCCGACAAGCAGGCGCGCTCCATCAAGTACCAGATGGCGTCCGCCAGGCTGCCGACGGCCAAGGAGCTGGCCGACTTCGACTTCGCCGCCTCGCCGGTCAACGAGCCCCTGATCCAGGAGCTCGCCGGCGGCGGCTTCCTGGAGGGCAAGCGCAACATCGTCCTGGTCGGCGGCACCGGCACCGGCAAGACCCATCTCGCCGTCGCCATCGCGCGGTCCTGCATCCGAAAGGGCGCACGCGGCCGGTGCTACAACGTCGTCGACCTGGTCAACCACCTCGAGGCCAAACTCCGTGCCGGGCGCCAGGGCCGCACCGCAGACCAGCTCGTCCGACGCAACTTCGTCATCCTCGACGAACTCGGCTACCTGCCCTTCGCTCAGGCCGGCGGGCAGCTGCTCTTCCACCTCATGAGCCGGCTCTACGAGCGCACTTCGATCGTCATCACCACCAACCTCGCCTTCGGCGAATGGCCATCCGTCTTCGGCGACCCCAAGATGACCATCGCGCTGCTCGACCGTCTCACCCATCATTGCGAGATCATCGAGACCGGCAACGAGAGCTGGCGCTTCAAGAACCGCTCCTGAGCCTGCGCCGGCCGTGCCTGCGGCCCGGTTGCCCCGGTGGGCCAACAGGCACCCCCCCACGCGGCTTCGCTCCGCGTAGCGCAGGGCGCTACACGAAGCCGCGCGGGTCCCCCCCCTATTGACTACCGGGACAACCTCCGCCGTGCCGCTCAGGGGGGGTCAATTTTGTACGCCGATCGGGGGTCAATATTGAAAGCCGTTTGACAGGCTAAGCAGCAAAATCCATATCGTCGTGGACGGGCTTGGCAATCCCCTGCGCTTCGTTCTCACCGCCGGCCAGGTGCATGACAGCACCCAGGCAAGAGCGCTCGTCGAGGGCCTGACCGGCGCCTACCTGCTCGCCGACAAGGCCTATGACTCCAACGAGTTCCGCGACGTCATCGCAGAGCACGGCATGGTCGCCGTGATCCCGTCCAACCGCTCCCGGTCGATGGCGATCCCCTACGACAAACACCTCTACAAAGAACGCCACCTCGTCGAATGCTTCATCAACAAGATCAAGCAGTTCCGAAGGCTCGCCACCCGCTACGACAAAACCGCAGCCTCTTTCCTGTCCATGCTATGTCTGTGCGCTGCCATAATCTGGCTGCATTAATTGTAAACAGGCCCTAGTGGTTCGATGCCGACGGATGGTTCCCATCCTTCTGCTGAATCGAACCACCAGCCTATTGATTCTGTGGGCTGGTTCACCTAGCGCTTGGGGTACCGAGCGAAGGATCATACCAATGAGCCAATCATCCGACTCTCCCGTCATGCCCGGGCTTGACCCGGGCATCCATGGATTGCCGGGTCACGCCCGGCAATGACGAGTTGAGGTATGAGGCTGATTTCATAGGCTCACTGGTATCAGACCACTGGGCGGTGGCGTTCGGTGCGTCCAGGATGGGTGCGTTCAGGATGCGGTCGAATCGGGCCAGCATCGCCCGGCACAGATCCTCGACCCGCGGGTCGATCGGCGGCACCGGCTTTCTGCCAATTGAGGACGCGAAGATCTTCCGGGTCAGGCGGCGTGAATATGGCAGGCCGAGAAAGCCACAGACTCGCCGGAACTCCTCGTCTGGTTTGGTCACGAGACTCTCGTAGCGCATGACCAGCACGCGGGGGTCCTTGTCGAAGCCCTGTTCGAAGAACAGGGCGTTGCGAAAGTACCAGAACAGGGCGGCGGCCGAGCCCTCGAGGCGTGGATGGCCCATCTCGAGCGCCTCGGCATCACCCGGCTCCGGGTGCATCCCGATCCGCTGAAGATCGCCACCGAAGGCGCGCTGTGGGGCAGCGTGGTCGCCCATGGCTTGCTCAAGGATGCCGTCATCGTCAGCGACGACGCCGGCCAGTTCAACGTCGGCTCTCACGCGCTGTGCTGGGTCCACGCCGAGCGGCTCATCCACAAGCTGGTCGGCTTCAACCACCGCCAGCGGCAGGCGTGTGCGCGGATCCGGGCGCGGGTGTGGTGGTTCTACGCCGACCTGAAGGCATATTGCCGCGATCCCACTCCGCGCAGAAAGCGGGAGCTTCAGGCCCGCTTTGACCGGCTGTTCACCACCACCACCGGCTTTGCCACCCTCGACCGGTTGCTCGCCAGGCTCCACGCCAACAAGGTCAAGTTGCTCCGCGCCCTCGAACGGCCGGATATCCCGCTTCACACCAACGGCTCGGAGAATGACATCCGCTGCCAGGTGACAAGGCGCAAAATCAGCGGTGGCACCCGCTCGGAGACCGGCCGCGACTGCCGCGACGCCTTCCTCGGCTTGATGAAGACCTGCGACAAGCTCGGCGTCTCGTTCTGGGACTACCTCGGCAGCCGGCTCGACATCCCCGGCGCGCCGCCCATCCTCCCCTTGCCAGACCTCATCCGCCAGCGCGCCGCCGCCTGACCGCCCGGCCTTTTGCCCCTGTTACGTCTGTGCTTGATCCCGCGTGACCAAAGTTGCAAGGGATGCCGACACGGAAATCAGCAATCCCGAGCGTTGGAGGGCCTAACGCGCTGAACTCAAAGGAATATCGGGGACGCGGGCGCGTCGTTGTCAGGAAAACGCCTTGAACGTGATGATGGTGAACGTGTCCCGGATGCCGGGCAGGGTCTGGATCTGGCTGGTGACGAAGTGACCGATGTCCATTTCGTCGGGCAGATAGCACTTCATCAGCAGGTCGTATTGGCCCGAGGTCGAATGCACCTCCGAGACCTGCTCGATCGTCAGCACGGACTCGTTGGCGACCTCATAGGACTTGCCCAGCCCGCACTTCACTTGCACGAAGATCGTCTGCATGAACCCGACGCTATCGGGCCGGTGCCGCTAGCGCAATAGAAACGCGGGGACGTGATCGCCCATGCCGACGACCCCGCTGTCGGCATCGGCTTCCGTCGGCGACTTGGCCGCGCGGCCACGCCGGCGCTCGGTGCCGGCCTCTTCCTCGTGGCGCCTGGCACCGCGGCGGCCCGTCGTGCCACCGCGGTCGACACGTCCTTGCTTCGGCCCGTATGGGACCGCTTCCGCGACGCTGACCGCGTCGTCCGCATCGGCTTCCATCGGCGACTTGGCCGCGCGGCCACGCCGGCGGTCGGCGCCGGGCTCCTCGCGGCGCCAGGCACCGCGGCGGGCCGTGCCACCCCGGTCGGCGCGACTGTGCTTTGGCGCGTCCGGGATCTCTTTCTCGGCAACCCCGCTAAGCCGCTCGAGCGGATGGCCGATCAATTTCTCGATCGCCGCCAGCTGCCTCTTCTCGGCCGGCGTCACCAGGGTGATCGCGTGGCCCTCGCGGCCGGCGCGCGCCGTGCGGCCGATGCGGTGGACATAGTCGTCGGCGTGGATTGGCACGTCGTAGTTGAAGACATGGCTCATCTCGACGATGTCGAGGCCGCGGGCGGCGACGTCGCTGGCGACCAGGAATCGGATCTCTTCCTTCTTGAACCGCCCCAGCGTCTCGGTGCGCGATGACTGGGGCATATCGCCGTGCAGCGCCGCGGCATTGAACTCATGCATTCTCAGCGATCGGTCAACGACCGCGACGTCGCGCTTGCGGTTGCAGAAGATGATGCCGTTCTTGACGTTCTCCTGCCGCAACAGGGAACGAAGTGCTTGGCGCTTGCTTTTCGGATCTCCGGCGACCATGGCGATCTGCTGAATCACCTGGTCCACCGTCGTTGCCGGCGGCGCCGCCTGCGTCTGTTGCGGGTCGCGCATATAGGCCTTGGTCAGGCGGCGCACCTCGGGCGGCATCGTCGCCGAGAACATCAGTGTTTGCCGGGTGCGCGGCAGCAGTCGGATGATGCGCTCCACGTCCGGGATGAAGCCCATGTCCAGCATGCGGTCGGCCTCGTCGATCACGAGCACGCGGATATCGGCCAGCAGCACCTTGCCACGCTCGAAATGGTCGAGCAGCCGGCCCGGCGTGGCAATCAGCACGTCGACGCCGCGGCCCAGCTTCTGCTCCTGCTCGGAAAAGGCGACACCGCCGATGACCAGCGCCATCGACAGCTTCACGTACTTGCCATAGGTCTCGAAATTGCTCGCGACCTGCGCCGCAAGCTCGCGCGTCGGTTCCAGGATCAGGGAGCGCGGCATGCGGGCGCGGGCGCGCCCCTTGGCCAGGATATCGATCATCGGCAGGGTGAAGCCGGCGGTCTTGCCGGTGCCGGTCTGGGCGATGCCGATAAGATCTCGGCCGGCGAGGACCAGCGGGATTGCCTGTTCCTGAATCGGAGTCGGTTCGGTGTATCCCGCGTCGGTGACGGCGCGCAATACGTCCGGGCTTAGCCCCAGTTGGTCGAATGTCATGTGCGGTGAACAGCCGATCCGACGCTTGCGGATCCCTGGAATTGCATACTGCAACTTAGATAGTGTGCAATGCCGCTTCAATCAATCCTTGAACGGACTAGAGAAACCGGCGGCGCAGGCTCGGCTGCAGCAGCAGCGACAGCGCCTGTTCGAGGAATTCCTCGAATCTCGGGTCGTCGGGTCCCGTGGCGTCGGCGAGCCGGCCGCGCAGGCTGGCAAGGCTGAAGTCGCCGTCACACAGCGCCAGCTGCAGCACCAGCGGGCGCGCCGTCGGGGCCAGCGCCACCGTCTCCGGCGCGCGGCACAGTTGCACCGCCACGACCGTCGTTTGTGGATTGAACAGGACGACCAGGCGATAGCTCGGCCGCGCGCTCGGCCCCGGGGTCGTCGTGAAATTCGTCGGCTCCCGCGAGTTGCGTTCGTTGAAGGTCGTCGCGACATGGCGGCCGAACGCCGCGTCGGTGCCGCCGAACGGGTTGCCGAAGACGGCCGTTTCGAGGTCGCGGCCGCCGGCGATGTACGAGAATGACGACGAGCCTGCCGCGCTCGTTCGTCGCTCTGACACGAAAACGCCGCCGCCGGCGGTACAGGCGGTGAGCAGCAGAAGAAGCGGGAGCAACGCGTATCGGGTCATCACCACCCCTGCGATATACGGTCGCGCGGCCGCCAGCAAGGCCGGGGCTATGCCTAAACGTCGAGGTCGCGGGCGGTGCGGGCGTTCTCCTGAATGAAGGCGAACCGCGCCTCCGGCTTGCGGCCCATCAGGCGCTCGACCAGGCTGGCGGTTTCCTTGGCCTCTGCGCTTTCCTTCGGATCGGCTACGTTGGGCACCTGTACGCGCAGCAGCACGCGGCGCGCCGGGTCCATCGTCGTGGCCTTCAGCTGGGCCGCCGGCATCTCGCCGAGGCCCTTGAACCGGCTGATGTCGACCTTGCCGCGGCCCTTGAAGCGCTCGGCCATCAGGCGCTTCATGTCGGCGTCGTCGAGGGCGAACACGACCTCGCCGCCCTGGCTCAGCCGATAGAGCGGTGGTGCCGCCAGGTAGAGGTGCCCGGCGGCGATCAGCCCCGGCATCTCGCGATAGAAGAACGTCATCAGCAGCGCCGCGATATGGGCGCCGTCGACGTCGGCATCGGTCATGATGATGACGCGCTCATAGCGCAGATCGGCCAGCTTGAAGTCCTTGCCCGAGCCACAGCCGAGCGCCTGGATAAGGTCGCGCAGCTCCTGATTGGCCCGCTGCTTCTCGATCGAGGCGCTGGCGACATTGAGGATCTTGCCGCGCAAGGGCAGCACCGCCTGGGCCTCGCGGTTGCGCGCCTGCTTGGCCGAGCCGCCGGCCGAATCGCCCTCGACCAGGAACAGCTCGGTGCCGTCGGCGCTCGAACGCGAACAGTCCGCCAGCTTGCCCGGCAGCCGCGTCCGCCGCGTTGCCGTCTTGCGCATGAGTTCGCGGTTCTGGCGCCGGCGCAGGCGCTCGTCCGCGCGCTCGACGGCCCAGTCGAGCAGCACACTGGCGCGCTGGCGGTCGTTCGTCAGCCAGTGGTCGAAGTGGTCCTTGACGACGCTCTCGACCAGCCGCGCCGCTTCGGGCATCGACAGGCGCTCCTTGGTCTGGCCCTGGAACTGTGGATTCGCGATGAACACGGACAGCATCATGGCGGTGCCGTCGGCGACGTCGTCGGTCGTGACCTGCTTGGCGCGGCGGTTGTTGACGAGCTCGCCGAACGAGCGCAGGCCCTTGGCCAGGGCGCTGCGCAGGCCGGCCTCGTGGCTGCCGCCGGCCGGAGTCGGAACGGTGTTGCAGTAGGTCGACGAAAACGCGTCGCTGTCGACCGGCCAGGCCACGGCCCATTCGACACGGCCATCGCCCGAGCGCGCCTCGCCGCTGAACATCTGCGGCACGACCATCGGGCGGTCGTTCATGGCGGTATGCATGTAATCCAAGAGGCCGCCGGGAAAGTGGAACGTCTCTGCCGGCGGCACGTCGGCGCCCTTCGCCAGCGCCGGGTCGCACTGCCAGCGGATCTCGACGCCACGGAACAGGTAGGCCTTGGAGCGCGTCAGGCGGTAGAGGCGCTGCGGCTTGAACGTGGCCACATCGGCGAAGATCTTCGGATCGGGGCGAAAGGCGACGACCGTGCCACGGCGGTTCTGCACGGCGCCGGCCCGCTTCAGCTTCGTCGTCGGCTTGCCGCGGCAGTACTCCTGGGTCCACAGCACGCGGTCCCGCGCGACCTCGACGCGCAGCCATTCGGCCAGCGCGTTGACGACGCTGATGCCGACGCCGTGCAGGCCGCCCGATGTCTGATAAACCTCGCCCGAGAACTTGCCGCCGGCATGCAGGGTGGTGAAGATGACCTCCAGCGCCGACTTGGACTTGACCTTGGGATGCGGGTCGACCGGGATGCCGCGGCCGTTGTCGCGCACGGTCAGCGTGCCGTCGGCGGCGAGCTCGACATCGATCGCCGAGGCGTGGCCGGCGACGGCCTCGTCCATCGCGTTGTCCAGCACTTCGGCGGCCAGGTGATGCAGGCCGCCTTCGTCGGTACCGCCGATATACATGCCGGGGCGGCGCCGCACCGGCTCCAGCCCCTCGAGGATCTCGATGTCCTCGGCGGAGTACTTCGTCTTCGCCTTCGAGTCGGTCGCGAACAGGTCGCCGGTACCTGTCCGCCGGGCACGCGCCATATGTCGGTTACCTTATCCAGTGTCAGAATCGTGCGGGCGCACGATATATTGTGGTGCCGATGGCTGGCAAGGGATTCGCCGGCCATGGCCTCGCGGACAGATATGGGGAGTGGGATGGCCGATAGGAAGACGAATGCGCCGCACGGCGACTTGATGCTGCGGACGCGGGCCATGCCGGCCGACACCAATGCGTCGGGCGACATCTTCGGCGGCTGGCTGCTGGCGCAAATGGACATTGCCGGCGGCATCGCGGCCGAGCGGCGTGCCCAAGGCCGCGTCGTTACCGTGGCCATCGATGCCATGGTGTTCCACAGGCCGGTCTTCGTCGGCGACGTGTTGAGCGCCTATGCCGCACTCAGGCGCGTCGGCACCACGTCGCTGGCCTACATGGTGGAGGCGTGGGTCCAGCGCCGCCATGACGGCGGCGACGAGAAGGTGACGGACGGCGTATTCACCTACGTCGCCATCGACGAGGCGCGCCGCCCGTGCCCCGTGCCGCCGGCGTAGTGGTCTGATCCCGACGCCTGGTCTCAAGCGTCCGGACCAGACCGCAGAATGGCCCAGGGGGCTTACGGCTGGCTGCCTTGGCGGATGCACAGCTTGTCGATCCGCGAACCGGGAAGAACGGGCAGCACGCAATGACCGGGCCGTTTCGCCAGTCCACGTTCGGACGGCTTGGTGGCCATGAAGACGTGAACGACGCGACCGCCTCGGGCACGGTCCGGCCATGCGTTGGCGGTCATGCTGTTGCCAAGCGGGCGGCTTCCGCCAGCCAATTGGGACGCATGGAGTACCCGAGCCGCCCTGCCGACTGGTGACTGCCTTCTACAATCACCGAGGCACCACCGAGCAATGGATCGAGGAAGGCAATAACGCCATCAAATGGACGCGGCTGTCATGCCGCAAGTTCCGCAACAACGAGGTTCGGCTTCAGCTTTACGCCCTGGCCTGCAATCTCGCCAACTTCATGCGGATGTTGGCGTTGCCGAAGGCAGGTGGAGCACTGGCCGCTGACCACGATCAGGGAGAGGCTGGTCAAGATCGGGGCGAAGGTCGCCGGCCATGGCCGCTACGTCACGTTCCAGATGGCGGCGGCCGTCGTGCCTCGCGACCTGTTGCGGAACATTCCGCGGCGGATCGACAAGTTGCAACGACCATCCTTGGCGATGGGTTGAACGGAGGTACGGCCGGGATGACGGAGGGAGAAGTGTGTTCGGATGAGATGGAAACGGTTCAAAACCGGCCGCCAAGGGCAGTCCGTCAGCGGAGAACTGGTCCTGCTGGATCAAGATGCGGTTCATGGTTTTCGGCTACAACCAGGGCCGATCTTGAGTAGCACGTGGGAAATGTCGGTTGGATGCGCAAGGACTTGGGCATCTGCCCCACCGAGGCGGACGGCGCGCGGCAGCCGATGACCGCTCTCGTCGATCGAGGCTTTACTCAAACCGACCCCGGTTCCGTCGAGCGCGAAATCGTAGATTTGAGAACCGCGTCGAGACCAAATTATGACGATATCATCTGAGGTTTGCTACGGAAGAAAAAATTACGATATTCTTACTGTGGTTAAATTTACGATCGTATCTCTATTATTCTTGTCATTCTTAATCCACCTTGTTCTTAGACTGTAGCGCACCCGGTTCCTTGGACACAAGTTTGTCTCACGCGGCGGGCCTGATTGAGATCGCGGCGTGCCACGCCTGACGAGCTTGAGCGGGGCTCAGGTAGCCGTTCTTTTCGACGATCCACTGGGCATTGTAGAGTTCGACGAAGTCGCGGACGGCGTCCCGCAGCTCCGCGATGTTGCGGTAGATGCGACCATGGATGATCTGTTCCTTCAGCGTGCGATTGAACCGCTCGGCGACGCCGTTGGTCTGGGGCTCGGCGACGAAGGCGTAGGACGGCTGGATGCCCCAGAACTTGATCTGGTTGGTGAAGTGGTCCGACAGATACTGGGAGCCGTGATCCATCCGCAAGGCCAGCCCCCGAGCCGCGCCGGCCGCGGTCGAGCCATACAGCCCGGCAAGCCCCATGGAGATCGGCTGCAGGGCGGCGAAGCGGTCGCCGCGCTTGCAGACATGCCAGCCGACACACTCGGCGTTCCAATGCTCGACGGCGGTGAAGATCCAGCCCCAGCCGTCGTCCACCGTGAACACCCGAACGCCATCGGTGCCCCACATGAGGTTCGGGGCATGAGTGATGATCTCACCGTCATGGGGATTGCCGCCACGGCGGCGGCAGCGATGGGGCGAGAGCAGATTGTTCTCGCGCATCAGGCGGAGCACCCGCTTGCGGGCAACCCGGATGTCGCGACAGACCCGAAGCCGAGCCCAGACCTTGCGGTAGCCCTCGCCCTCCCAGGGCGATGCCTCCAGGTCGGCTTCGATCGCCACCAGCAGCGCCTGGTCCGAGATCGCGGGCTTCGGTCCCCGACGCTTTGCCGGCGGCTGCTCGGCGTGCTGGCCGGAGGTCATGGCGTAGAACGAGGAGCGGGCCATGCCCCAGGCGGCGCAGACCCGCCGCAGGCCGTAGGCCAGACCCGTGCCGGGCGAGGTGGCGGCACTCATCGCCGCGACCTCCGCCGCCCCAAAGGGCCGAAGGTCTCCGTCTTGGCCTCCAGCAGTTCCGCCTGCATGGTCAACTCTCCGATCCGCTTCATGGCGCTATCCAGTTCCGCCTGCACCGGATCGCCCTTGCGTTGCTTGAGCGAGGCGTCGATCCCGCCGATCGCTTTCTCACGCCACTGCTCGAGCCGGAAGATCTCTACGCCCAACTGGCGCGACAGAAGTTGCACCGGCTCGTCACGCAAAAGCCGCAGAACGACCTCACGCTTGCGCGCCACCGTCCATCGCTGGCCAAGTCCCAGCGGGCCTGCCGGCAAAGCCTGGCCTGGGGAAAACGTGGACCAGCCAAGCTCGCCCGCATTTACCACAGGCCCATCAACAGCAACTTTCTTCTCAAAATTGTCGGTCATGTTCCGGTCCTCCTTGGACACTTCGATTAAGCCAATTCTGTGTCCAAGGAAATCGGGTCCGACTTACCTTGTTCTTAGACAAATTAGCGGCGCGCAGCAAATTCTTGCTCTGCGCGACATCATGATGAACGGCACAGCGATATTACTCTTTGTCGTGTTGCATGCCATCCCCAACACCGCTTCGAGAAACAGGACGGCAACGAACCTGCCAACCAATGTTCTGGCACGGTTTGCGTCAGTGTTTCTCGCTGTCTCTCTCGCGGTCTGCTCCGCGACAGCATTCTCATCCCAGATCGCTCTTCCACTGTTTCCATTGGTAAACCTGGGGTGGTTGCTTGGATTTGCCAGCGCCTCGTTTCTTGCCCTGGCATTGAGATCGCCGACTGCCTCGACGAACGTGCCGATACTGAGCATCGGGGTTCTCATATTGGGATTCATCGCCGCCGAGGGCATTCATCAAGGTCTGATCACGGTTGGCACTATTGCGTGGAACGTGGTCACCGACTTCTATTTTGCGATGTTGGTCCCCATTGTCTCATTGCTTTATTTGATTGAGTTCATTGTCCTGGAAAAGAAAGAAGGTGAAATAGAACAGAAAAAATTGACAGACGTGACACGAAAAATACTTTGAGCAGTGACCATATTTACCTTGGCAATGGGTATCTCGCTCGGGTCCGTCGTCATCGTCTGTGGCAGTGCCGTGCTCATTATGGCATTGTTTTATATTCTCCTAACTTTATCGCCCGCGGGACAGGTTGAGCCATCGTCCCGATGGAACAAGTTCTGTCGACGTGGTCTCGCTTGGTGCGCCTTGGCATGCACCATCGCGATCGTGTTTCGAGGCTTCGGACATGTGGGAGAATCGGCCGCCGTCGGAACGTTCGCTCTTGGCCTGGCGGGTATCTCGCTGCGGTGGATGAAGCCACGGGACATGGTCACCATATTGCTGAACGTGACCAGATCGATGCTCGTGCTCGGTCTCGCCTTTATTATCGCCGCTTTGTGGAATCTGTTTGCCAATCATCACGCGGAATTGGAGTCTTTTGTCCGACTCCTCGGCATCCCGCAGGGCGCGATATTCCCGGTTGCCATATTGCTTCTACTCGGGCTGAGTTATTGGCTGAACCCTTTGATCAGCGTTGTCGTCGCGACACCGATTCTTTACCTCGGTCTGGAGCAACCTGCTCTGGCGCCGGTATGGACCGCCCCCGTCGTAGCCATTCTGTTGTCGGCGACGATGTGCCTCAGGTTCCGATTTCGCTCGGTTCGAGTTGTGGGTGTCGCCGGGGCTGGTTTCCTCGTCGTCGCGATCTTGGCCGCTTTCGCCTCGGAAAGGTTGGCTGGGTTCGCGAACAAGTCCGCTCCGTCGTCGTTGACCGAGGGCGGATCGAAGGTGGTCGCATTGGCGGACGGACAGATTGTGGCCCCCGATGAACTGGAAGCCGATCGTTGGTTTCGCGCTCGAACGTTTGGACGCGCGCCGCTCAGGCCCAACCACGGCGGCAGTGCCCTTGACGTCAAGCGCCGGCAAATATTGATGTTTGGTGCGGACACTCATTTCAGAGATTGGAACAACGCCGTCACGGCATTCGAGCTGCGGTCTCAAACCTGGATGCGCCATTACAGGCCTTCGCCGCGATACGCCATGCGAGCCGACGCCTCCGGGAATCGGATCTCCGGCATCAGCCGAGTGCTGCCCTGGCCCATGCATACTTACGACGGAGTGGTCTATCATCCCGGGATCGACGCGCTGGTCGTCGCGGCCGCTCCGTTGCACAGTCTCAAAGCGGTTCCCAATGGTCGATTCGATCCCACTTGGATCTATGATCTGACAACCCGCCGGTGGAGAATGGGGCCGATCACCGGGGAAACGATGCCCCGGTTCTTCGGGGGAACGGCTGTTTACGACAGCCGGAGAGGCTCCATCTTTTCATTCAATACTGTCGCGGCGCGTTTCACCCAACTTCCGATCGGAAAGGAAGCCCAATACTTCGTTCCCGAACTGTTCGAATTGGGAATCGACCTGGGCGAATGGCGGAAAGTCTCCCATGCCCCGCGTCGATCGGTCCGGCGCCCCTTTGCCGAGTTCGATTCACGGCGCGACGAAATCGTGGTGTTCGCGGCTAATGCCTTCGTTCACCGAATCCTAGTGTATGGGAACGATGAGTGGCGCCGCACGTCGGGGACTTGGCGAACACACAGGTTTCGCAACGAAGGCTGCGATTCCGGCGCGCCGTTTGCCGTCGCCCACGACGGCGAAGGCCGGTTTCTGATGCTTCCGGGGCGAGGTCGTCGCAAGGGCAACCAGACCTGCGTTTACGACATAGAGCGGAATATCGTGGTCCCTGTGAATTCGGCGGTGTTGCCGTATTTGGGTATGAACTTCAATCTTCACTACGATCCTGCCTCGCGGTTGTTCGTCCTGGTGAGCGGCCGTTCGCTGCACGGCGGCCGCGCCTCGGTGCGTTTGATCAAGCTCGGCCAGTCGAGCTCATCTTCTACAGTGTCGCGGACAGAGTTATTGTACTTCAATAGGTTGTAGCGTGCCGAGGATTTGTTAGGGGGTCGGCTCGAAGGGCGGTGCCCAGGTTTGCCGGACGGGCTTCGATCTCTCGATAAGCCGGCGGCAGGGCGACGCGGGTGGCCTGGGAGACCTGGACAGCCCTCCCGGTCAGCGGCAGATTGGCCGCGTGCCGAGCGACCTTGTCGTGATCGACAGCGAGGCAGTCGGTGCCGAGGGTCCGCAGATCGTGGCGATAGCCGGAATTTGCCGGCCAGCGCCTTGTCGCCACGTTTGAGCTGGCGCTCGAGGCTTTCGAGCTTGTCTGTCGCGCGCGCGCGTCCATGTGGATACTCCGGGCGTCAAACAGGAGGACGGGAGACTGACGTTGCGGACCGCAATCCTAGCCGCCGGCGTCATCGCACTCGTGAGTGGCGCACTCGTGAGTGGCTCACTCGTGAGTGGCTCGGCGATGGCCGGCGACGCCGTGGTGGTCGACGCCGCGGCGCGGCTGTCCGGTGGTAGCTGGCGCTTCGACGTGGCGCTCAGCCACCCCGACATGGGCTGGGCGCACTATGCCGACAAGTGGGACGTGGTGGCGCCGGACGGCGCGTTGCTGGGCACGCGCGTCCTGCTGCATCCGCACGTCAACGAGCAGCCGTTCACGCGGTCGCTGACCGGCGTCGCACTGCCCGCCGGCATCGACCGCGTCATCATCCGCGCCCACGACAATGTCGACGGCTACGGCGACAGTGACTACGAACTGGCGTTGCCACGGCCGGGCAGTTGAGCGCGCCGCCGACCTCAGGGAGACCGACATGACCCTACAGCCATCGACAACCGATTCCGGGCCGGGCAATTCCGACACGACCAATTCCGGGCCGGGCTACGCCAAGCATCCGGGCTATCGCGTCGACTTGGAGCCGTGCCCGAAACGGCTGCGCATTGTCTTCGGCGGCGAGACGATCGCCGATACGACGGCGGTCATGCTACTGCACGAGACCAAGCACATCCCGGTCTATTACTTCCCACGCGCCGACGTGCGAATGGACCTGCTGGCGCCCACCGACCACACGACGTTCTGCCCGTTCAAGGGCACGGCCAGCTACTACACGCTCGCCGCCGGCGACCGGCGGGCCGAGAACGCCGTGTGGACCTACCCGACGCCGTTCGACGAGGTGCCGGAGATCAAGGACTACCTCGCGTTCTACTGGGGCAAGGTCGACCACTGGTACGAGGAGGACGAAGAGGTCTTCGTCCACGCCCGCGATCCCTACAAACGCATCGACATCGTCGATTCGAGCCGCCCCGTACGGATCGTGCTGGGCGGCGAGACGGTGGCAGAGAGCACGCGCGCCCGCTTCCTGTTCGAGACCGGCCTGCCGACGCGCTACTACCTGCCGGCCGAGGACGTGGGCGCGGCGCTGACCCCGTCGGCGACGCGCACGGCGTGTCCCTACAAGGGCACGGCGAGCTACTGGTCGGTCAAGGCGGGCGATCAGGTGTTCGAGGACATCGTCTGGTTCTATGCGGACCCGGTGCCCGAGGCGGTCAAGATCAAGGACCGCGTGTGCTTCTTCAACGAGAAGGTCGACGCCATCGAGGTCGACGGCGTCGTCGTGCCGAAACAGCAGTCGCCGTGGTCGTGAGCGCACGGCGCTGACGCCGCCAATCCCCAGGGCCGTCACCCTCGTGCTTGACACGAGGGCCCATGGTGCGCACCCACGCCATCGTGAGGGAGGCGGCATGGGTCCTCGGATCGAGCACGAGGATGGCGGCGTGGGGTAGGCAACGAAATGCCCCCGCCTCGACGAGAGGCGGGGGCTGGCATCTCGGAAGGCGCGCGGCTTACGACGAGTAGTACATCTGGAACTCGATCGGATGCGGCGCCTGCTCGAAGGCGACCGTCTCCTCCTCCTTGAGGGCCAGGTAGCCGTCGATCAGCTCGTCCGACAGCACGTCGCCCTTTTTCAGGAAATCGCGGTCGGTGTCGAGGGCGTCCATGGCCTGGCGCAGCGACGCACACACGGTCGGCACGTCGTGCAGCTCCTCCGGCGGCAGGTCGTAGAGGTCCTTGTCCATGGGGTCGCCGGGGTGGATCTTGTTCTGGATGCCGTCGAGCCCGGCCATCAGCATCGCCGTGAACGTCAGATAGACGTTCGCCGTCGGGTCGGGGAAGCGGACCTCGACGCGCTTGCCGTTGGGGCTGGCGACGTAGGGGATGCGGCAGGCGGCCGAACGGTTGCGTGCCGAGTAGGCGAGCAGCACCGGTGCCTCGAAGCCGGGGACGAGCCGCTTGTAGCTGTTCGTGCCGGGGTTCGAGAAGGCGTTGATGGCGCGCGCGTGCTTGACGACGCCGCCGATATAATAAAGCGCGTTTTCCGACAGATCGGCGTAGCCGGAGCCGGCGAACAGCGGGTTGCCGCCTTTCCAGATCGACTGGTGGACATGCATGCCCGAGCCGTTGTCGTTCCACACCGGCTTCGCCATGAACGTCGCCGTCTTGCCGTATGAGGCCGCGACCATATGCACTACGTATTTGTAGATCTGCATGTTGTCGGCGGTGCGCACCAGGGTGTCGAAGCGGAAGCCGATCTCACCCTGGCTCGGCGCCACCTCGTGATGGTGCTTCTCCATCGACAGGCCCATCTGGGCCATGGTCGTCACCATCTCGGCGCGCAGGTCCATCAGTGAGTCGACCGGCGGCACCGGGAAGTAGCCGCCCTTCGGCGGCGGCCGATGGCCCATGTTGCCCTCGGGGAAGTCGCTGCCCGAATTGTAGGGCCCTTCCTCCTGGTCGATGCGATAGAAGCAGGTGTCCTGGCCGACCTGGAAGCGCACGTCGTCGAACACGAAGAACTCGGCCTCGGGGCCGAAATAGGCGGTGTCGCCGATGCCCGTCGACTTGAGGTAGGCCTCGGCCCGCTTGGCGGCGCTGCGCGGGTCGCGCGAGTAGGCCTCGCCGGTCGACGGCTCGATGACGTCGCAGAACACGATCAGCTGCGGCTGCGCCGCGAACGGGTCCATCACCGCGCTCGCCGTATCCATCATCAAGATCATGTCGGACTCGTTGATCGCCTTCCAACCGGCGATCGACGAGCCGTCGAACATGAAGCCGTCGGTGAATACGTCGTCCTCGATGGTCGAGACGTGCTGCGCCGTGTGCTGCCACTTGCCGCGCGGGTCGGTGAAGCGGAGGTCGACGTACTGGACGTCGTGTTCCTTGATCAGGTCCATGAACTTGGCGATGTCGGACATATTCTATTTCCTACTTCGTTTTTCGCTGGAGCTTCGTCGTCGGGGCGCGGCGTCGCCGGCCGGCCCCGGTATCGTTGAATCCGTGCGGTCAGACCGCCTCGGCGCCGTGCTCGCCGGTGCGGATGCGAATGGCCTCGTCGATCGTCGACACGAAGATCTTGCCGTCGCCGATGCGGCCGGTTCGCGCGGCGGCCTGAATGGCCTCGATCGCCCGTTCCACCATGGTGTCCTCGAGCACAATCTCGATCTTCACCTTGGGTAGGAAGTCGACGACGTATTCGGCGCCGCGATAGAGCTCCGTATGGCCCTTCTGGCGCCCAAAGCCCTTGGCCTCGGTCACGGTGATGCCCTTGAGGCCGATCTCGTGCAGGGCGTCCTTCACTTCGTCGAGCTTGAACGGTTTGATGATGGCTTCGAGCTTTTTCATCGCGCCCGTACCGTTGTGGTGGCCATTGCCGCGGCGGAACCCTCGCCCCCGTAACGCAGCATTCCTAAGGAGCCTTTAAGCACAAGGCGTGCCAACCGCGCCGGGTCGGCAACAAGGCCGGGAATCGGGGCCGCGGCGACCGCCCCACGCGCGCGGCGCGTAGGTGTAGCTGCTCACTTCATAGGCAACAAGCCCATTGTTTGGGCGGATCGAATGGAACCACAGAGGCACAGAGACACAGAGACACAGAGACACAGAGACACAGAGACACAGAGGATTTCAAGGCAGATGACCGATTGGAGTTCACGGCGGTGCTGCCCTGCACATTCGTTGTCCCCGGTTGGGGTCCCGGCAGGCCCGCGCACGACAACAAGACGCTACCGGTCTCTCTGTGCCTCTGTGCCTCTGTGCCTCTGTGCCTCTGTGCCTCTGTGGTTCACAAACCTCTCAGGGCGAGGGGGCCGCTAGTGCACCGACTCAGTCAGAGCCGTCACAGTGGAAACCTGATTCTGAATACAAAACAACGGGTTGCTCCAGCGCACGGTGAATCATTTGTCTGGATCGGTGCACTAGCCCAGCAGCGTCGCGATGCGGTCCATCGCCGCGCGGATGTTGTCGACGCTGTTGGCGTAGGAAAAGCGCAGATAGCCCTCGCCATAGGCGCCGAAGCTGGTGCCGGCGACGGTCGCGACGCCGGCCTCTTCGAGCAGGCGGCTCTGCAGCGTGGCCGCGTCCATGCCGGTGCCGGCGATGTTCGGGAACGTATAGAACGCGCCGCGCGGCATGCGGCAGCGGAAGCCCGGCAGCGCGTTCGTCGCCGCGACGATTATATCGCGGCGCTCGGCAAACGCCGCGACCATTTCATCGACCTGGTCCTGGGGGCCCTCCAGCGCGGCGATGCCGGCGAACTGGGTCGCCGCGTTGACGCAGGAATGGCAGTTGACGGCGAGCCGCGACGCGCCCTCGACCCAGGCCTCGGGCCACACGGCATAGCCGAGGCGCCAGCCGGTCATGGCGTAGGTCTTGGACCAGCCGTCGAGCAGGATCAGCCGGTCGCGCAGGCTCTCATAGCTCATCAGCGACGCGTGGCCGGCGTCGCCATAAACGATGCGGGCATAGATCTCGTCGCTCAGGATAGCGACGTGGGGATGGCGCTCGAGCCCGGCGGCGAGGCGGTCGAGTTCGGCGCGGCCGACGGCGCCGCCGGTCGGGTTGGCCGGCGAGTTGATGATGATCAGGCGCGTCGCCGGCGTGATCAGGTCGAGCACACCATCGACGTCGAAGGAGAAGTCCTGGTCCTCCAAGAGCGGGATCGGCACGGGCCTGGCGCCGGAGAAGTTGATGACGGACTCGTAGATCGGGAAGCCCGGGTTGGGATAGAGGATCTCGGCCCCCGGTTCGCCGAACATCATGATCGCGAAGAACATCGTCACCTTGCCGCCGGGCACGCAGACGATGCGCTCGGGGTCGACGTCGACGCCGCGGTACTTGGCGATGTCGGCGGCGACGGCCTCGCGCAGCGGCCGGATGCCGGGCGCCGGCGTATAGCCGTGGTGGCCGTCATGCAGCGCCTTGACCGCCGCCTCGACGATGTGCGGCGGCGTCTTGAAGTCGGGCTGGCCGATGCCGAGGTTGATGATGTCGCGGCCCTGGCGGGCCAGGGCGTCGGCGCGGGCCAGCACCTCGAACGCCGTCTCCGTACCGAGCCGCCCCATGCGCGCGGCCACCCGCGTCGCCGTCTCCGCCGTCATTTCCCCCTGGGGCTCAGCCATCAATTCGTTCCTTCCCGCCGCGCCGGTTTGGCGGCACTATGCCGGACCCCGCGCCGACGGGCAAAGTCTTGCGACCAGCAGATGGGGCGCACAACGATGAAATCGGCCAACTCGATCCTCACGGCCTACGGCACCACGGTGTTCGAGGTGATGAGCCGCCTCGCGGCCGAGCACGACGCCATCAATTTGGGCCAGGGCTTTCCCGACAGCCACGGGCCGATGGACGTCGTCGAGGCGGCGGCCGAGGCGCTGGTCGACCAGCCCAACCAGTACCCGCCGATGCTCGGCGTGCCCGAGCTGCGCCAGGCCGTAGCCAATGCCAACAAGCGCTTCTACGGCCTCGACGTCGACTGGCAGCGCGAGGTGATGGTGACGTCCGGTGCAACCGAGGCGCTGGCGTCGTGCCTGTTCGCGCTGATCGAGCCGGGCGACGAGGTCGTGCTGATCGAGCCCCTGTACGACAGCTATCTGCCGATCGTGCGCCGCGCCGGCGCGATCCCGCGGCTCGTCCGGCTGGAGCCGCCGGACTGGACCGTGCCGCGCCAGGCGCTGGCCCAGGCGTTCAGCGCGCGCACGAAGCTGTTGCTGCTGAATTCGCCGATGAACCCGACCTGCAAGGTCTACACCCCCGACGAGCTCGCGTTCATCGCCACCCTGGTGCACGAGAACGACACGTTCGTCCTGTGCGACGAGGTGTTCGAGCACATCGTCTTCGACGACCACCGCCACATCCCCCTGATGACGCTGCAGGGCATGTGGCCGCGTACGATCCGCGTCGGCTCCGCCGGCAAGACGTTCTCCGAGACCGGCTGGAAGGTCGGCTACGTCACGGCGCCGGCGAACCTGTTGCAGGCAATCGCCCGGGCGCATCAGTTCCTGGTGTTCACGACGCCGCCGAACCTGCAGCACGCCGTCGCCTATGGCCTGGGCAAGGAGGGCGCCTATTTCGCCCGGCTCGCCGGCGACCTCGCGGCCAAACGCGACCGCCTCGCCGCCGGCCTCGCCGCGATCGGCTTCGACGTGCTCGACACCCACGGCACGTACTTCCTCAACGCCGGCTTCGCCGGCCTGGGCGCCGGCACCGACGACGAGGCGTTCTGCCGCACCATCACGACCGAGGCCGGCGTCACCGCGATCCCCGTCAGCGCCTTCTATCAGGAGGGCGACGCCCGCGCCTACGTGCGCTTCTGCTTCGCCAAGCAGGACGCGGTGCTGGATGAGGCCGTGGCGCGTCTGGCCGGGTTTTCGAGCGGCGCGGGGTGGAGGAGCCGCACATGTCAGATGCCAGATGACAGTTGTCAGTGAGCATGTAGGCCGGCCGCAACGCCTACTGTCATCTGACAACTGACAACTGCCGCCTTGACCCAGCGCCACCGCCGGGACTACATCAGAAGTACGCGTTACCCCAGTGGTGGCTGTAGCTCAGGTGGTTAGAGCACCAGATTGTGGATCTGGGGGCCGGGGGTTCAAGTCCCCTCAGCCACCCCAACTTTTTCAATAGGTTAGCGGAGTGCATCGCATCGTCTGAGGGTCTGCGGAAGCCTAGCGGAAGACTGCGGAGCGATTTCGGCCCGGCCCCTCAGGCGGCAGGGTGTCGACGAAGGCCACGTGATACCAACGGCCTGAGTTCGTCGTAGCGGCCGGCCGCACCTGTTCCAACAAACCCCTCAGAAATCGGCCGACCGACCGCCGCAGATTTCTGCGCCCTCCAGGTGCTTGAGCTACGTGAACAAGCGACCCCACGGGAGAAATCACAGGAGGGCAGCATGGCCAAGAAGACCGCTCGCACAGCCGCCGTCTACGCCAGGGTCTCCACGGCCAACGGGCAGACCGTCTAGAACCAGCTCCGGGAGCTGCGCAGGGCGGCCAGGCGCCAGGGCTGGCGGATCACACGCAGGTTCACGGACGAGGGCATCTCGGGCGCCAAGGGGCGCGATCGGCGCCCGCAGTTCGATGCCCTGCTGAGGGGCGCCGTGCGTCGCGAGTTCGATGTCGTGATGGCCTGGTCCGTCGATCGCCTTGGCCAATCCCTCCAGGACCTCGTGTCGTTCCTCGGGGAGCTGCGAGCCAAGGAGGTCGACCTGTGCCTCCACCAACAGGGCGTCGACACCACGACACCAGCCGGTGAGGCGTTATTCCAGATGCTTGGGGTCTTCGCTCAGTTCGAGCGGGCGCTGATCCGCGGGCGGGTGCATGCTGGCCTGGCGCGTGCCGTGGCCCAGGGAAGCGCCTCGGTCAGCCTCGGCCTAAGGCCGACGCGCTACGAAATCCATCTCAAACGCAAGCTAGAGCGCATGACGCCGGATTGTGTCTCGGCGAGGTCTCGGACGCACCGACCGGCTCATCCCAAGTCGCCAGACCAGGAGGAATGGCTACGTTCCCGATCGATGCTCGATTGTGCTACCGTTTTGGTGGCTGGGAGGAGTCCTGGGAAATCTCGGTTGGCATGGCTTTCCAAGAAATGGTTGGGGAGGAGTGGCGTGATACTTAGGCAACTCGTCACGCCTGTAGGACCGCTTGTAGGCGGCACTATGCTGCTTGCGGCTTGCACGACGACGACAAGATTTCCACAGATCTACAGCGAACTCGCGGCGGTTGAGGCGGCCAAGCAACGCGAGATCGCCGTAATGGAACAGAGCCGGCTGAAGGACAGGCTCAACCGCGTTGCGACACCGATCCTGGTTGCGAACGTGGAACTGTGTGGGGATCGCACCGCGCCAAGTTTCGGTTTCGATTGGGCCGTCCGGTTCCGAATTCCAGCGGACTTCCGCGATACCTACACTTCGCTCTTTGGTGTCACGGACCAGCCGACCGTGATCCGGGTTCGCGATGATGGTCCGGCGGCTGCTGCCGGGTTTGTGCCCGGTGACATCATCAAGGCAATCGACGGCGAGAAGGCGCTGACTGGTCAGGGAGCAGACCGGTGGTTGAGCGAGAAACTCTCCGCCGCCAAGCAGGAGATGGTTTTCCTCGTAGATCGTGGTGGCGAACTCGTCGAACTGCCCGCAAGGCCGATCGAGTTGTGTGGCTACCAGCTTAAATTGGAATTGGGCTCGGACGTCAACGCATTCGCTGATGGGAAGCGAATTGTCGTCCCGTCGGGGATGATGAGTTTCGCAAATGACCTGGAGTTGGCGCTCATCGTGGGTCATGAGATGGCCCATAATGCAATGGGCCACATTGAGGCAAAGCGGACGAATTCGGCCATCGGCGCTTTGGTCGGCGGTGTCCTCACTGTAGCGCACCCGGTTCCTTGGACACAAGTTTGTCTCACGCGGCGGGCCTGATTGAGATCGCGGCGTGCCACGCCTGACGAGCTTGAGCGGGGCTCAGGTAGCCGTTCTTTTCGACGATCCACTGGGCATTGTAGAGTTCGACGAAGTCGCGGACGGCGTCCCGCAGCTCCGCGATGTTGCGGTAGATGCGACCATGGATGATCTGTTCCTTCAGCGTGCGATTGAACCGCTCGGCGACGCCGTTGGTCTGGGGCTCGGCGACGAAGGCGTAGGACGGCTGGATGCCCCAGAACTTGATCTGGTTGGTGAAGTGGTCCGACAGATACTGGGAGCCGTGATCCATCCGCAAGGCCAGCCCCCGAGCCGCGCCGGCCGCGGTCGAGCCATACAGCCCGGCAAGCCCCATGGAGATCGGCTGCAGGGCGGCGAAGCGGTCGCCGCGCTTGCAGACATGCCAGCCGACACACTCGGCGTTCCAATGCTCGACGGCGGTGAAGATCCAGCCCCAGCCGTCGTCCACCGTGAACACCCGAACGCCATCGGTGCCCCACATGAGGTTCGGGGCATGAGTGATGATCTCACCGTCATGGGGATTGCCGCCACGGCGGCGGCAGCGATGGGGCGAGAGCAGATTGTTCTCGCGCATCAGGCGGAGCACCCGCTTGCGGGCAACCCGGATGTCGCGACAGACCCGAAGCCGAGCCCAGACCTTGCGGTAGCCCTCGCCCTCCCAGGGCGATGCCTCCAGGTCGGCTTCGATCGCCACCAGCAGCGCCTGGTCCGAGATCGCGGGCTTCGGTCCCCGACGCTTTGCCGGCGGCTGCTCGGCGTGCTGGCCGGAGGTCATGGCGTAGAACGAGGAGCGGGCCATGCCCCAGGCGGCGCAGACCCGCCGCAGGCCGTAGGCCAGACCCGTGCCGGGCGAGGTGGCGGCACTCATCGCCGCGACCTCCGCCGCCCCAAAGGGCCGAAGGTCTCCGTCTTGGCCTCCAGCAGTTCCACCTGCATGGTCAACTCTCCGATCCGCTTCATGGCGCTATCCAGTTCCGCCTGCACCGGATCGCCCTTGCGTTGCTTGAGCGAGGCGTCGATCCCGCCGATCGCTTTCTCACGCCACTGCTCGAGCCGGAAGATCTCTACGCCCAACTGGCGCGACAGAAGTTGCACCGGCTCGTCACGCAAAAGCCGCAGAACGACCTCACGCTTGCGCGCCACCGTCCATCGCTGGCCAAGTCCCAGCGGGCCTGCCGGCAAAGCCTGGCCTGGGGAAAACGTGGACGAGCCAAGCTCGCCCGCATTTACCACAGGCCCATCAACAGCAACTTTCTTCTCAAAATTATCGGTCATGTTCCGGTCCTCCTTGGACACTTCGATTAAGCCAATTCTGTGTCCAAGGAAATCGGGTCCGACTCACACCGAGGAAGAACTCGATCTCCTCGTGGAACGTGCGTTGGAGGGGTATTCAAGACACGGCCTCGTGGAAGAATCTCGTTGACCGAGCAGGAGAAGAAGAGGCCCGCCGCATACTGCTATCCCGAATAATCATGCAAGACGAAAACGCCAGAAAGCTCTCAAGGCACTGAGGGCGAATTCGGGCATCGACTTTCCGAACGCTCCGCCGATTGCTTTCTGACCAACGGCGCTCTGTTCACCAGCCGGTCCAGATTGGGCATGTCGATCACTTGTTCGCCGCCGCCAGGGCTCCCCTACACCTCGTCGGTGCGTACCCAGCGGCGCTCCTCGGCGGAGCGGGCGACGGCGTCGATCACTTCCATGACCTTAAGGCCGAAGCGGAGGTCGGGCTCGGCCGGTTGGCCGGTGGCAACGGCGACGACGAGGTCGTGGACCTCGATGGTCTTGAGGTCGTTGGTGCCGATCTGCATCCCGGCCATGGGGCTGAAGGGCCCGAAGTTGGGGTGCTCGGGTCCGGCGTAGACCGTCTTGTAGCCGCGCTCGGCCGGCGCATCGGTGTGGCGGTAGATCTGGATCTCGTTCGCGCGCTCCTGGGTGAAGTAGAGCGCGCCCTTGGTCCCCTGAATCTCGTAGGCCACGAAGTTCTTGCGCCCGGTGGCGAGCCGGCTCGCCTCGATGACGCCGGGGGCTCCGTTGTCGAACGTGCACAGGAACTGGGCAATATCGTCGGTGGTGACCGCGCGCTTCTCGCTGTCAATCTCGGCCTCGGCTGAGTGACCGGCGCCCGAGCCGAGTATCGGGACGGGCCGCTCCTTGATCATGATCTCCATGCGTCCGCACACCTCGGCGATGTCGCCCACCAGCATCTGCGAGAGACTGAGCGCGTGCGAGGCCATGTCGCCGAGCACGCCGGTGCCGGCAATCTCTCTGTCCATGCGCCAGGTGGAGGGAAGGCCGGGGTCGACGCCAAAGTCCGCGTCGCACCAGCCGCGGAATAGGATGATGTCGCCCATGTCACCGTTCTCGATCATCCGCCGCGCCAGACCCTGGATCGGGTTCTTGACATAGTTGAAGCCGACGAGGGTCACCACACCTGCGGCCTCGGCGGCGGCGACCATGTCCCGCGCCTCGGCCACGTTCATCGCCACGGGTTTCTCGCAGTAGACGTGCTTGCCCGCCTGGGCCGCGGCGATGGCGATCTCGGCGTGGGTGACGTTGGGGGTGGTGATGTCGACCACGTCGACGCGGGGATCGCTGACGACCTCGCGCCAATCCGCCGTCCAACGCTCGCAGCCGACGATCTTGGCCCCGGCCTCGGCGAGCTCGGGCGTCGCGTCGGCGACGATTTCCAGCACCGGCACCGCCGGCTCGCGCCCGAAGTAAATGGGCACAGCGCGGCAGGCCTTGGCGTGCGCCTGGCCCATCCAGCCGACGCCGACCAGCCCGATGTGAACCTCCGCCATGATGTCCCCCTCAATGTTGCCCACAGGCGCTGCCGGTGAGGGCGGGTGGTCCTTGGCGCGCTCCTCCTCCGATTGCAGCCGCTCGGTCGAGGGCGCGGGTTACCCGAGCCGAGCAAACTCAATCGGGCACGAACACGACCTTCATCGAGTCCGCCCCAAGCGCCGTCTCCATGGCGCGGTCCGCTTCCTCCAATCTAAACTTGTGCGTTATGGCCTCGTGCCAGGGAATGCTGTCCTGCGTCACTTCCAGCAGGCGGATGCTGGGTTCGTAAGCCCAGAGCTCCTCGCCGCCGACGCCAATCACACGGGCGCTTTTCTCCATGATGTGCCGGTGCGGGTTCAAGAGAACGGTGCCGCTGTCTGAGGCAATACCTACTTCCAGGACCATCCCGCCCTCGCGGATGATCTCCAGGGACTGGATCAGGCCGGCGGCCACACCCGTACAATCGACCACGACGTCGGCGCCCCTGCCATCTGTCAGGTCAAGCACACGTTGTTCCACCTTGCCATCGGCCCCCCCAAGGATGGTCTCGCTTGCACCGAAGTTCGCCGCTACCGACAGGCGGAACTCTGAGAGGTCGACGGCAATGACCTGGCCGGCCCCTAAGTACTTGGCTTTCGCCACGTGGACGATACCGATGGGTCCGACGCCGAGTATGACGACGGTGTCACCACTCCGGAACGGCTCCCATTCGCTGGACCATTGCCTGGCCTTGTCAAGACAGGCGGTGACCGCCAGCTGCTCCACGAATGTTCCAAGTTCCGGTGGCAGCGTGTCGGGATAACGAAAAAGGTGACTTCCCGGCAAAGCGTAGAGGTATTGACTCCAACCGCCAAATAGGTGAGGCGCCTCACTTGCCCCGATGTTGTTCCCGTAGTCGCGTTTCTCGCGACAATAATAGTATGGCTGGTTGTTCCGACAGGCGTAGCAGCGGCCGCACGGCAGGTTTGGCGCCAGGATCACCCGGTCCCCGACCTTTAGCGGCGCACCGCTGTGATCCAAGACTTCACCACCGAGTTCCTCGACGGTCCCGATCGTCTCGTGACCCGGGATGATCGGCAGCGGCAGCGGACGCCCGCCCTTTTGCTCGAATAGGCCCTGAAACGAGTGCTTGTCTGTTCCACATATGCTGGAAAACTCGATCCGCAATAACGCGCAACCGGCTTTCACGTCAGGATAGGGGAATTCCCCCACTACCAACTGGTGTTTACCTTGTAACGTCACGGCCGTGACGGCGTTCTTGCTCATGCTCTCTCCTCGTCTTTGTGGGCACACCTTTTGCGTGCCCCGAATCGCGCGCCGGCAGCGGAGCGCCACCCCCGTCGCCGGGCGCAAGGCGCTTATCGAACGCCCTCGGCATTCGGCGCATCGGCGTTGCCGGAGGCGAATTTCCTCCACCTTGGCGCTCAGGCGCATCGTCTATCAGATCTCCGACAAAAGATACGGTCACATTGAGTTTTTCGCTTGTCTTAATGTGCCACTTTTCCCGTGATCATTGACACTAATTCATTGTGCAACCTAGCGTTGCCGCGCTCTTTGTCTATCCCCATTTCCCCGACTTTTGTGCCGCGACGCAGCACGACAGCTCTATCCGCAATATCAATGACGTGCTCCATATTGTGGCTTATGACCACGATCCCTCTGACCAGTGATATCATGCTCTTGATGATCGAGAGTAGTTTGGCAGCCTCCTTCACCCCAAGTGCTGCGGTCGGCTCATCCAAGAGGACGAGCTTCTTTCCCCACATGATCGCCCTCCCCAGCGCAATCCCCTGTCGTTGGCCGCCGGAAAACCGCTGCACCTTGATGTGAGGATCGCCAAGCTCGATACTCAGTTTTTCGAGCGCCTTCCGCGTTTCGTGCTCCATCGCGTTCTTGTTCATCCATCCGAAGACCTTTCCCAAGCCGGGCCTCGTCAGCTCCTTTCCGATGAACAAATTGGCCGAGGCCGTCAGATTATCGAAAAGCGCAAGGTCCTGGTAAATCGTCTCTATGCCGTACCTCATGGCGTCAACCGGACTTCGAATTTCTACCTTCCTTCCCTCAAAGCATATTTCGCCGGCATCCGGCATATATGCTCCCGAAATGATCTTGATAAGCGTCGACTTCCCGGCGCCGTTGTCTCCGAGGAGAGCAACGATTTCACCGTCGTAAACCTCGAAGTCGACCCCGTCTAACGCGTGCACGCCTCCGAAGGCCTTCGTAATCCCTTTCAGTTCGACCAGTTTTTCTTGTTCCAACTCGGCGTCCCTTTCGGTCGCGGCCGTCACCGTTTCCTGTGCTGCAGGCTATCGATGAATACGGCGACAGCCAACACACCACCGAGCACCATTTTCTGCCAGCCTATGGGGACGAGCAGAAGATTCATGCCATTTCCGATCAATATAATCACCAGAGCCCCGCCGAAGAGCGCCTTCGGAATGCTGCCTTGACCACCAAATAGGCTTGCGCCACCAAGGACCGCCGCAGCGACTGCGGTCAGGAGATAAGGGTCACCGAATCGCGGTGATCCCGCCGACAGCTTGCCCGCCAGGATCACGGCAGCAAGCGCCGACATTAGCCCGGAAATCATGTAGACGTACATGACGATCCTATCTTGCCGAATTCCTGTTAGCTCGGCCGCGCCGGGATTGCCGCCAACAGCAAATACATGTCTGCCGAATTTCGTATTCGAGAGAATCAACTGCGCGACAACAACGAGCACAAGTAAGTAAAGAACATTTGCCTGGAGTCCGCCTATGTCGACAACGGCCGGCCAACGAAACGAATCTGGCAGCGGATATATGGGTTGCCCGTTGCTGTACACGAAGGCCGCGCCTTTTATGACACTCCATGTTGCGAGCGTTGACACCAGCGGATTCAATTTCAGTTTGGCTACGAGTAATCCGTTGATTAGTCCGCAGCCGAGGCCAACGAGGACACCAGCGAGTATGACGGCGAAAGGACTAAGACCATAATTCTTTGCCAAGTCGGCCATCACCATCGCGCAGATCGCTACTATCGATCCCATCGATATATCTAGGTTCCGGGTGATAATGACGAACGTCTGACCGATGACGAGAAGACCCAAGACGACGACCTGGTCCGCGACGTTGAAAAGGTTGTTGAGCGTGAAAAAATTCGGCGACACGATCGAAAAGAAGACGAGTATAACTACGAGCGCTGCTAAGCCGCCGCTACCCGTTTCAAGCGACCGCTTGAGAGCGCCGGCAAGGCGCTGGACGTAATCTCCGGCGTCGCCGACACTCGCCTCGCCCCCTCTTTGGGAAAGTCGCTCCTCCCCCGCGCGATCAGGCGTAGACGTCACGAGTTCAACCTTGATGCCGGTGAACTGAGTTCGCTCATGAACGTGCCGGGTGAAACCATGAGCTGCGGATCAACCCAGGGCATCGCGATTTGCCCTGGGTTGATCCGGTGCCAGACGGTTTGGCGCGGGAAATGGGGCCACTCCTCAGAAGTGGAGAGGCCTTACTCTAACCCGATACCGTAATCTACATAGGCCTGAAGGAACTCATCGATGTTGTCTGGGGTCACAATCCGCGGCGGTAGAAGCATGAAGGGCTCGATATCTGTTTCACCACCTTCCAACGCTTGTTTGATAAGCTTTACGCTTTCGATCCCCATTTCAAAAGTGCCAATCGAAACTGTTGAAGTCAGTTCCCCCGCCCTTATCGCAGCAAGCGCGTTTGGATTCGCGTCAAAACCCCCGACGACCACACCAGCCAGCATTCCAGTCCGTTTGAGGGCCTCGACACCTCCCAAGGCGATCTCATCGGAGGCACTACACACGACGTTCAGATCCGGAAACCTCTGTATCAAATCCATCATTGTGTCGAAGGCGCTCTCCCGCGTCCACCTGGTAGGCGCCTCGCCCAGGAATACAGCGCCGGGATTGGTGGCCTTCACCCCGGCTACACAGCCTTCGCCGCGCTCACCGCTGTGGTAGCCTGACGTACCCGCCAAATACACTATCTTTGCCTGACCATTCACTCGTTCTCCGAGTGCCCTGCCGACCCCCTCCATTCCGGCACGTTGGGCTACGCCCATAACAGTCAGGAAGGCCCCATCCTCGGGAGAAGGCAGGTCCAAGTTCACATGGATAACTGGCACGCCCTGTTCCATGGCGCGCTTTGCAGATTGCGCGACCGTGGCTATTTCCATGGATTGAATCACCATCGCGTCGGCGCCAGCTGCTGGCGCGTCCTGTACCAGCCGGTTGAACTCCTCGATGTCGCTTGACTCCGTTGACGTCCGAAGGACGGACCTCCAGCCAAGTTTCTCGGCCTCAAGCTCCACAACTTTCGCCAGATTCTGAATGAATGGGCTTTCCGCATGCGGAAATATTACGACGATGAGTTTCTCGTCTTCGGCTGCGGCGGCCCCTAAGGAGAAGGTCGCCGCAAATGCTATCGCCGCGGCGGTCACGACGGTGGATATGGATTTTTTGATCATTGGCTTTACCTCCCTTTGGCAACATCGTTGATGTAACATCACACGCTGCGACGCCTCTCTCCCTGGGAAGGCCCCGCGGCCCCGATCTAACTTTCAGATCCCTGACTTCTGACCCCTTATCTGGGGTCTAGGTCCGTTTCTCGCTCAACCTCTCCGTCATGCGCGCGTACGATTCCGGGGAACCGTCGTGGAAGGTGCCGAACCAGCGGTCGAACGGCACACTGGGGTTCCCATAGTTGCACTCGATATAACGGTGGTGCAGGTAGTGGAAGAAATCGCCCGGAGCCGTGGTCTTTCCCTTCACGACTATCTCGTCGAATCCGGAGTGTCCGGACGCCGGCCCCAGCGCCGCGAACAGCAGGATGAACAGCACGTGGATCGGATGCGAAGGCACGATCAAGAAGATCAGCACGCTACTGAAGTAGATGATGTGCTCTATCGGGTGCATCGCCACGCCCGACCACGGACCCACGTTGACGTTCTTGTGGTGCAGGTAGTGAGCGCTCCGGTAAAGCGGCCCCCAGTGGGACAGACGGTGTGAGCAATAGGTGTAGATGTGGTACAACAGCACGACGGCGCAAAGCAACAAAGCGCAGTAGACGGGCTGCGTTTCCCAGTCAACGTACGGGATCAAACGATTGGCGTAGGCCCACATCATAAGCGCTTCGTAGGCCGTCCAAACGGTGCAGCCGCTCGCGACGCTCCAAAAGATGTTGTCTCGCAGCTGATTGCCCCACAGGAACGTCGGGTTTCTTTCGCTCAGCCGTTTGGGGTTGTACTTGTACTTCGAACCTTGGCCCCTGAACGTGTAGAGCCTGAGATGCAATCCCCCTACGAACAACACCATAAGCCCGAGATTGCGAAGGTATATCTGCGCGATCCAGTCGACCCGGAACTCGGCCATCCGCGCAAGCTCGGGTTGGGTATAGAGCCACGTGGCGATCGCAAGCAGGCCGAAGAACGCGTTCCACGGCCACAGATACCCGGGGTAGCCAAAAATCCACTTCAGGGTTTGGAGCGGGCGCGGCGGCCACGCCCAAAGCGGCGCCGTCGCCGGGAGTTCCGCCGGTCGCCACTCCCCCCGGGGGTCTCGAATACCGGCAAGGGCTTCAGACATGGCACCCCCAGTTTTCGTTAACTGTATTTGGCCCATCGTCCTTGGTTCGTCCATTGATGTCAAGCATCCGTCGCGCGCGGGGACCCTCAGGCCAACTCGGGAAACCCCAATGTCGGGGCACCATCGTCACGCCGGCAAAATGCGACGCGAAGGGCGTGGATGCGCTCCAGACGACGCCAACATTCCCTACTTCCTCGCCAACGGGTGCGTGGACCGAGACGGCCCGGACTATCGTGACAACTACTTTCATTATTCCATGAAACAGGTCATGTTGTGTGGCATGGATGCCCTTCGAACGCATCAGCGAAGCGATCGACGTGTTCGGCGAACAGGTTCACGCGGCCCTGTTCGGACAAGTCGATTCCAAGACAGCTCTGGATAACGCGGCGTCCGGCATCGAGCGATTGCCGTAGTTCCTCCGGCGCCGATACCGGGGCGGCTTTTGCCACTAGGTCAGGCACAAGCCGCTCCCATTTCTACGCAGTGACCGCCAGCGGGAGAAGGCGCATGGGACCGAGCAGCGTAAAGGCAGCCGTCATGGTCGGTCCCGGCCGAATCGAGACGCAGGAGTTCCCTTACCCCGAGATCGATCGTGACAGCATGCTGATCGAGACCGAAATGTGCGGTGTCTGTGGTACCGACAAACACACCTATAGCGGCGAGACGACGCAGTATGCGGGCACCGAGGCCGAGTCAGTGACACCGTTTCCCATCATCCCTGGCCACGAGATCGTCGGAACGGTTGCCGAGATCGGCCGGCGGGCGCAGACGAACCTTGAATATGGCGGGAACAAGCTGGACGTCGGCGACCGCGTCGTCATGTGTCCCGACATCCTGTGCGGGCATTGCTACTATTGCAAAAACTTCGCCGGCTTCCCGCTGTGCGAGAACGTGTTGGGGTATGGCAACGCGTTTACCTGCAAGGACCCACCGCACCTGATGGGTGGCTGGGCCGAGTACATCTATGTCCGACCGGATACCTTCGTCTACAAGGTGCCGGACGGTATCGGGCCGAGTTTGGCGGTCATGGCCGAATTGCTGGCCGTGACGTTCAACCTCGATAAGGCGAAGTCGTTCTACTCGATGGACGGCGAGGGCTTCGGCACCGGTGCTACAGTGGTGATCCAGGGGATTGGGCCGATGGGCCTGCTGCACGTCTTCAAGAGCCGAGTCATGGGTGCCGGCGATATCATCGCGGTCGATGGATCCCCCTTTCGCCTCGAGATGGCGACGCGTTTCGGCGCCGACCATCTGATCAGCGTCAACGGAAGCTCCTCTTCCGAGCGAATAGAACGCGTCCGCGATCTCACGCAAGGACGCGGCGCCGACCTCGTCATCGAGTGTACGGGTGTGGCAGGGGCGATTCCCGAGGGGATCGAAATGCTGCGCCGGGGCGGCATGTATATCGTCGCCGGCGTTTTCGCCGACGTCGGCGAGGTCGCCATCAACCCCCACCGCCATTTGGCGGCGCGCCAAGCGCGCCTCATCGGCATGACGAACCATCCACCGTCGGCGTATGTGCCTAGTCTCAAGCTGATCGAAAAGTTCAAGGACACGTTCCCACTTGATGAGTTTGTGACCCACAAGTTCAAGGTCGAGGAAGCTGATTCTGCGATGCAACAGGCTTTCGACGTGGAGAGCGCGATGAAGGTCGTGATCGCACCATGAGGGTTCGCTGCCCGAAAAGTGGCCGCCGCGTGAGATCGGGTTGAGCTCCGCAAAATCAAGCTTGGCGCGGAACGGGCTTTCCCGCTTTCTCTTCCGGTCCTGGCCCTGCTCACGATCGTCATCCTGATTCCCGAGCTGTGGGCGCTCGCTGTCAGCTTTCATTCACTGCGTCTCGGCGGTCAGGCTGAATTCTTGGGCCTTGCCAACTATGCAGATCTGCCGACGACCCTCGGTTCCTGAATGCGTTTTACCGCAATCCAAGCCGTCTGCCTCTAGCGTCGCTTTCGTCTGCTTGGCCATGCGCGCGAGCTGAGACCGGTCGGTGTCGCGTACACGCGGATCGATGTGGACAACTTCGTCAAGGAGGGGCTGACCGAGGGGGAGACGCCGCTGATGAAATCACACGAGGCGATGGTCAAGACGGCCCGGGAAGCTCGCCTTGCCGTGCTCAATTTTATCAGGAACCCCGTCGGGATATGACGCGCTCCATCGGTATCTAGAGCACATCCGGTTTAGACGGAATATCCTGCATTGACGAGGTAGTTTCTGCATTCGGTTGGAGAGAATTCATCGAGGGCGTTTCCAATTGCCCGCCAGAGGTCATCGACGGTTCTGGCGCCGACCTTGCGGAGAATGGCTTTGAGCTTGGCGAAGACCTGTTCGATGGGATTGAGATCGGGGCTGTAGGGCGGCAGGTAGAGCGGGGTTGCGCCGACCGCCTCAATGGCCTCGTGTACGCCGGCGACCTTGTGGGAGGAGAGGTTGTCCATGATGACGATGTCGCCCGCGGACAGGGTCGGGACCAGGGCTTGCTGGACCCAGGCAAGGAAGCTTGCGCCGTTGATCGGGCCATCGAAAACGCAGGGCGCGGTGATCCGGTCGTGACGCAGGGCGGCAATGAACGTGGTTGTCTTCCAGTGGCCATGGGGAATGGCCGCCACCACCCGTTCGCCGCGCGGTGCCCGGCCATAACGCCGGGCCATGTTCGTCCGCGCCCAGGTCTCGTCGAGAAAGACCAGCCGTTCGGCAATCAGCCCAGGTTGCTCGTTGCGCCAAGTGGCTCGCGCCGCCGCGACGTCAGGGCGCTCCTGCTCGGCGGCGTGGGCTGTCTTTTTTTGCGACTCAGCCCCTGAGCCAGAAGAAAGTCGCCAAGCGTCGAGCGCTTCGCCTCGATCCCCTCGGCGGCCAGCAAGACGCAAAGCTCGTCAATGGTGATGTCGCAATTCTCCATCACCAGAGCCCGAATGCGATCGCCATGGGGAGCCAGTTTCGATTTCTTCCAGCCACCGTATTTGTCGGCTTTGATCGTGCCCCGCTGCTTCCAACGCTGCATCAGCTTCACAACAAAGCTGATGCTCACATCAAATTGCTTCGCCGCCGCATTGCGAGAGGTCCCCGATTCAACAACTCGAACAACTCGTTCACGAAGATCTTCCGAATAAGGTCCTGTCATCCATGGCTGGCCTCCTTTAACCCAGCTCATAGCTTGAATCACTTTTTGCGACCCTTGGGAATCCCCTTTTTGATTCTGTCTATGCCGGACCCGCTCTAGCCCGTGCCGATCGCCGCGGGTGTTTATGGCGAAAGCGCTGCCGAAGAGCGCCGCCTCAACCGGCTGTACCCAACCACATCGGCGGCGAGGGCGGTGGCTAGTCTGCGTTGGACCCGTTCCTCGACCATGCCCGCTTTAGGCAGTGTAACCCGCTCATTGCAGGCGACGAAGAGAGCATTCAGGAGCGCTAAAGTGGCGACCGCGAATGTCTCTTGTGGGTCTTGGCCGTGTGAGAACGCTCCGGCATTGGCGGTCGGAGTTGGCGGCCTGGGGCTGATGAGTGCGAGCCGTTCATTTGGCTCGGCGGGCTATACTGAGTGCATGAGAAGGGCTTGGCCGCGGTGTCTGCCCTTTCATAGGGGCAGGAGGAGCCGCGGTTTCGGCGATGTCCTAGGCCCTGATCGCTGCGATCAGCGGTCCGGTGCCGAAGATGTTGATGACGCGGGTGAGGTTATAGGCCAGCACGTGCAGCGCCATCTCGGTGCTGACGCGTTTCAGCGTCTTCATCAGGAAGTGTGTCGCGCCCATCCGCGCCTTGATCGTGCCGAAGGGATGCTCGACCGTCTCGCGCCGCTGGCGCATCTTCTCCGGATGCTCGTCGAGCCGGCGCTGAACGGCCTCGAGAACATGCTCGTGCTCCCAGCGGGTGACCCGGCGCTCCTTGCCCGTGGTGCAGCGATGCTTGATGGCGCAGGTCAGACACGCGTTGGTCCAGTAGCGGCGTAAGGTCAGGCCTCTTTCCTCATTCGTGTATCGATACGTCAGCCTCTCGTTAGCCGGGCAGATGTAGACGTCGTCCGGTGGCACATAGCGAAAGTCCTGCTTTCCGAACCGGCCCTTGGCCTTGATGCCCGAGGTTAGGGGCTTTGGAAGAGTGACCGTGATACCGGCCTTATCACATGCCAGGATCTGCTCGCTGCTGAAGTAACCGCGGTCGGCGACGACATCCAAGCAGTCCGCCTCCAGCGTCGCTTTCGTCTGCTTGGCCATGCGTGCGAGCTGAGACTGGTCGTTGCCGACATTGGTCACGTCATGGGCAACGATCAGATGATGATTGGTGTCGACGGCGGTTTGCACATTGTAGCCGACGACGCCCGATCCCCGGCCGCTGGTCGCCATCGAGCGGGCGTCGGGATCGGTCATGGAGATCTGCTGGTCCGCTGCCTCACGCATCTGCGCCTCAAGCCTTTCGAGGCGCTGCATCTCTTGCCTGAGCCGCGCGATCTTCTCCTTCAGACGGACCGTCTTGGTCGTGCGTGCCAGTGACGGCTCTTGCCGATCGGCGCTATCCAACTGGTGCAGATAGCGCGAGACGCTGTCCTCGATCTGCTCCATGCGCCGCTTCATCCTGGCGCGCGTGAAGTTCCTGTCCCGATTGTTGACGGCCTTGAACTTGCTGCCATCGATCGCGACGCTGGCCTCAGCGAACAGACCAAGCCCGCGGCACAGGGCGACGAACCGGGCACAGACCTGGCGGATGGCGCGGCCATTGTCCCTGCGGAAATCGGCGATCCCCTCTTGTGGTCGGGAGCCAGGCGGCCGGCCAGCCACATCACCGCCACATTGCGCCCGGCTTCCCGCTCAAGCCGGCGGCTCGACTGGACCCGGTTGAGATAGCCATAGATGTACAGCTTCAGCAAAACCGACGGATGATACGCAGGTCGTCCAGTTGCCTTTGGATCTACCGGCCAAAACCAAGCGCGGCCAAGTCCAGCTCATCGACAAAGACGTCGATCACGCGCACCGGATTGTCCTCGCCGATCCAGTCGTCCATGCACTCGGGAAACAAAGTGCTCTGTTCCCGATCAGTCCCTTCAACGAAACGCTTCATCCGATCCTCCCGCGCAGATCGCGAGTGAATGGATCATCCCCCGTTTTCACACAGCCAGGGTCATCTTCGCCCCTCTCTGCCAACCTCACTGAGACACCGGCCCCCCTTGGAATTACGTAGGGCGGTGGAGGTGAATACCAATGACCGCAGAGAGAGAATCGATGACATTGCAAGAGATGGACGCTCCGGCCCTGGGGGTCGAGGAGCGTCGCGACGAGGCCCCGGGGCCGGAGCCAGCCACGCACGGCCAACGCCGGACCCGGAGGTCGTGGCCAAGCCGAAGAGGCGCAAGTTCACCGCGCAGTATCGACTGCGGATTCTGGAGGAGGCAGAGAGCTGCACGCAGCCCGGCGAGGTGGGCCGGCTGCTTCGCCGCGAGGGGCTGTACAGCTCCCATCTGACGGAATGGCGCAGGGCGCGGCGTGAGGGGTCGCTTCAAGGCCTGACCCCGAGCAAACGCGGTCGGAAGCCCGCCGAGCGCAACCCCCTCAGCGCGAAGGTGCACGAGCTCGAGGCGAAAGTGGCTCGGCTGGAGAAGGAGCTGCACACCGCCCATACGATCCTGGACGTCCAGGGAAAAGTTGCCGGGCTGCCGGGATTCAGCCTCGAACACGGGAAGGACTGCTGATGGCCGTCCAGCCGCTCGCATCGCAGGTCGGCGTGGCGCCGGCGTGCCGAGCGCTGGGGGTGCCACGGGCTTCCTTCTACCGTCGTCAGAGGCCCGCTCTCGGGCATCAGCAGCCCCGTCCTACGCCCGCCCGGGCCCTGTGTGCGTCCGAACGCGCGCACGTCCTCGACGTGCTCGCCAGCCCGCGCTTCGTCGACCGGTCACCGGCCGAGGTCGTCGCGACGCTGCTCGATGAAGGCCAGTATCTGTGCGCCGAGCGCACGATGTACCGGATCCTGGCCGCGAACCAGCCGGTGCGAGAGCGGCGCAATCAGCGCAGTCATCCCTGCTACACCAAGCCCGAGCTGGTGGCCACGGGCCCCAACCAGACCTGGTCCTGGGATATCACCCGGCTCCGGGGGCCCAAACGCTGGACGTCCTTCTACCTCTATGTCTTGCTCGACATCTTCAGCCGCTGCGTCGTGGGCTGGATGGTTGCCGATCGGGAGAACGCCGCGCTCGCCGCGACGCTGATCGAGGAAACCTGTCTCAAGCAAGGCATCGAGCCCCAGGTGCTCACCCTGCATTCGGACCGCGGCGCGCCGATGACCAGCAAGTGTACCGCCCAACTCCTCGCCGACCTCGGGGTCACCCGCTCTCTGAGCCGCCCCCAGGTCAGCGATGACAACCCGTTCTCCGAAGCGCAGTTCAAGACCCTGAAGTATCACCCCGGCTTCCCTGGGCGCTTCGAAGACATTACCGCCGCCATCGCCTTCTGCCGGTCGTTCTTCCCCTGGTACAACACCGAGCACCACCATGCCGGGATCGCGATGCTCACCCCCGATGATGTCCATCATCACCGGGCACCGGATGTGCTGGCTCAGCGCGGACGTACCCTGCAAGCCGCCTGGGCCCTTCACCCCGAACGCTTCGTCCACGGCACCCCGAAACCCGCCCCGCTTCCCGAAGCCGTCTGGATCAACCCACCCGCCACTTCCACAACAGGAGAAACGAGTCAGTAAATAGAAACCGTCGGTGTCTCAAAGTCGTTGACAGGTTCCGCTTCCTCCACTGGTGATCCGCGCCTTCGGGGCGCACTGACCGCTGTTGGCTAATCGCGTCGCTTGAGAGCGCCGCCCGGAACGTCCGGTCTATCCCCGACTTCGGACCCTAGATCCGCCACGTCCTGTGTGGATGGCTTCCGCGCTGCAAGGATTTTGTTTTGAGATGGCGGCCTGGTCGGGTGCAGTCTTGTGTCCGGCCTGTTGATGCGGTGTTTTGAACCGCTGGCCATGATGGTTTCCGCGGATCGGGTCCCATTCTGCTTTGCGGACCCTTACGTCCTGGACATCGCGCGGGCTGTCCCGATCCCCGGTCTGACCGGTTCGCCATCAGCTCTCATCGTCCTCGCAGTCGTTTAGCGCCTCGATCGTTTCCAGCGGTCAGTCGGTCATATGACCTCCGCGGTTGACGGTCCCCTAGCCAGCCGCTCCGGCCCCGAATGATGCGCGGCAGTTCGCGAGGGCTGACGTGAAACGTTCACAGGGGAGACCATGAGCGGGGTATTGAGCTGCGAAACGGGTCGAATTCCGAGGTGTCGATGCCGTTTTGTTGGCCAGAAGACAACATCATCTCACGCGCTATCTGGCGAGCGGGAGATGGACCTCGCGCAGTCGGAGACCCCATGCACGTGGAGACGTCCTTTGTACGGAACCTGGGAGATCTCACTCGTGCCCTGGCTCCGGTCGGGGCCGGTTCAGAAGGTCAAAAGCCGAACGCTGAACATGCACGCGGGTGAGAAGTCTGACTCGGCCATAGTACCTGAGAAGCGACTGAACAATGGAAGGCAACTTCCGGCGGAGGACGTGGAGGAAAGGGCCGGGACCAAGGGGAACAGCCGTCAGGCGGCCGCGTCGACGCCACCGCACCCGCCGCTAGAATATGATACCGAGGGGCGAGTGCCGGGTCCTGCCCCTTCGTCGGGCCTGACCCGAGGACCAAGCTCAAATGAGGCCCCACAGCGAGTCCGGCGATAGGTCCTCATGCTAAGCTTGCTGAAGCATGAGCGCCGGCGTCTTCTAGCGCCGTGTTTCTTCTGTAGCGCACCCGGTTCCTTGGACACAAGTTTGTCTCACGCGGCGGGCCTGATTGAGATCGCGGCGTGCCACGCCTGACGAGCTTGAGCGGGGCTCAGGTAGCCGTTCTTTTCGACGATCCACTGGGCATTGTAGAGTTCGACGAAGTCGCGGACGGCGTCCCGCAGCTCCGCGATGTTGCGGTAGATGCGACCATGGATGATCTGTTCCTTCAGCGTGCGATTGAACCGCTCGGCGACGCCGTTGGTCTGGGGCTCGGCGACGAAGGCGTAGGACGGCTGGATACCCCAGAACTTGATCTGGTTGGTGAAGTGGTCCGACAGATACTGGGAGCCGTGATCCATCCGCAAGGCCAGCCCCCGAGCCGCGCCGGCCGCGGTCGAGCCATACAGCCCGGCAAGCCCCATGGAGATCGGCTGCAGGGCGGCGAAGCGGTCGCCGCGCTCGACGGCGGTGAGGATCCAGCCCCAGCCGTCGTCCACCGTGAACACCCGAACGCCATCGGTGCCCCACATGAGGTTCGGGGCATGAGTGATGATCTCACCGTCATGGGGATTGCCGCCACGGCGGCGGCAGCGATGGGGCGAGAGCAGATTGTTCTCGCGCATCAGGCGGAGCACCCGCTTGCGGGCAACTCGGATGTCGCGACAGACCCGAAGCCGAGCCCAGACCTTGCGGTAGCCCTCGCCCTCCCAGGGCAATGCCTCCAGGTCGGCTTCGATCGCCACCAGCAGCGCCTGGTCCGAGATCGCGGGCTTCGGTCCCCGACGCTTTGCCGGCGGCTGCTCGGCGTGCTGGCCGGAGGTCATGGCGTAGAACGAGGAGCGGGCCATGCCCCAGGCGGCGCAGACCCGCCGCAGGCCGTAGGCCAGACCCGTGCCGGGCGAGGTGGCGGCACTCATCGCCGCGACCTCCGCCGCCCCAAAGGGCCGAAGGTCTCCGTCTTGGCCTCCAGCAGTTCCACCTGCATGGTCAACTCTCCGATCCGCTTCATGGCGCTATCCAGTTCCGCCTGCACCGGATCGCCCTTGCGTTGCTTGAGCGAGGCGTCGATCCCGCCGATCGCTTTCTCACGCCACTGCTCGAGCCGGAAGATCTCTACGCCCAACTGGCGCGACAGAAGTTGCACCGGCTCGTCACGCAAAAGCCGCAGAACGACCTCACGCTTGCGCGCCACCGTCCATCGCTGGCCAAGTCCCAGCGGGCCTGCCGGCAAAGCCTGGCCTGGGGAAAACGTGGACGAGCCAAGCTCGCCCGCATTTACCACAGGCCCATCAACAGCAACTTTCTTCTCAAAATTATCGGTCATGTTCCGGTCCTCCTTGGACACTTCGATTAAGCCAATTCTGTGTCCAAGGAAATCGGGTCCGACTCACGCCGTGTTTCTTCCCTTACGCGGCTGCCGCCTTTTTTGCCCAATGCCGCTCCGCCAGCCGCTTGTTCATCCGCTCGTGTGCCTCGTCGGAGCCGTCGTTGAACGTCCCGAACAGGATATCGAACACGGGCAATCCGTCGCCGCCGTAGTTGCACTCGAAGTACTTGTGGTGGAGGTAGTGGCAATAGGTGCCGAACGACACACCCTCGGTGCCCTTGACGGCAAGCCGCTCGAAACCCGTATTCCCCTGCGGCGGGGACAGGGCCGCGTGCTGCATGTGGAAGAGCGCGTGGATCGGGTGCGAGGGGATCACCCAGTGAACCAGCACGCCCGACAAGAACAACACGTGCTCCACCGGGTGCATCGACATGCCCCGACCACGGGCCGGGGTTGACGTTGCGATGATGCAGCTTGTGGGCAAGCTCATAGAGCGGCTTCCAGTGGAGCAGGCGGTGGGTCAGGTAGAAGTGGAACTCACGGATCGCCGGAACGAGCAACAGCAGGACCACGAACCACACCGGGTTTGTTCGCAAGTCGACGAACGGCAGCAGGCCGTTGGCATAGGCCCACAGCGTCACAACTTCGTAGGCTTGAGTCGGACCCGATTTCCTTGGACACAGAATTGGCTTAATCGAAGTGTCCAAGGAGGACCGGAACATGACCGATAATTTTGAGAAGAAAGTTGCTGTTGATGGGCCTGTGGTAAATGCGGGCGAACTTGGCTCGTCCACGTTTTCCCCAGGCCAGGCTTTGCCGGCAGGCCCGCTGGGACTTGGCCAGCGATGGACGGTGGCGCGCAAGCGTGAGGTCGTTCTGCGGCTTTTGCGCGACGAGCCGGTGCAACTTCTGTCGCGCCAGTTGGGCGTAGAGATCTTCCGGCTCGAGCAGTGGCGTGAGAAAGCGATCGGCGGGATCGACGCCTCGCTCAAGCAACGCAAGGGCGATCCGGTGCAGGCGGAACTGGATAGCGCCATGAAGCGGATCGGAGAGTTGACCATGCAGGTGGAACTGCTGGAGGCCAAGACGGAGACCTTCGGCCCTTTGGGGCGGCGGAGGTCGCGGCGATGAGTGCCGCCACCTCGCCCGGCACGGGTCTGGCCTACGGCCTGCGGCGGGTCTGCGCCGCCTGGGGCATGGCCCGCTCCTCGTTCTACGCCATGACCTCCGGCCAGCACGCCGAGCAGCCGCCGGCAAAGCGTCGGGGACCGAAGCCCGCGATCTCGGACCAGGCGCTGCTGGTGGCGATCGAAGCCGACCTGGAGGCATCGCCCTGGGAGGGCGAGGGCTACCGCAAAGTCTGGGCTCGGCTTCGGGTCTGTCGCGACATCCGGGTTGCCCGCAAGCGGGTGCTCCGCCTGATGCGCGAGAACAATCTGCTCTCGCCCCATCGCTGCCGCCGCCGTGGCGGCAATCCCCATGACGGTGAGATCATCACTCATGCCCCGAACCTCATGTGGGGCACCGATGGCGTTCGGGTGTTCACGGTGGACGACGGCTGGGGCTGGATCTTCACCGCCGTCGAGCATTGGAACGCCGAGTGTGTCGGCTGGCATGTCTGCAAGCGCGGCGACCGCTTCGCCGCCCTGCAGCCGATCTCCATGGGGCTTGCCGGGCTGTATGGCTCGACCGCGGCCGGCGCGGCTCGGGGGCTGGCCTTGCGGATGGATCACGGCTCCCAGTATCTGTCGGACCACTTCACCAACCAGATCAAGTTCTGGGGCATCCAGCCGTCCTACGCCTTCGTCGCCGAGCCCCAGACCAACGGCGTCGCCGAGCGGTTCAATCGCACGCTGAAGGAACAGATCATCCATGGTCGCATCTACCGCAACATCGCGGAGCTGCGGGACGCCGTCCGCGACTTCGTCGAACTCTACAATGCCCAGTGGATCGTCGAAAAGAACGGCTACCTGAGCCCCGCTCAAGCTCGTCAGGCGTGGCACGCCGCGATCTCAATCAGGCCCGCCGCGTGAGACAAACTTGTGTCCAAGGAACCGGGTGCGCTACACAACTTCGTAGGCTGACCAGATCGTCACGCCGCTGGCCAGGGTCCAGAACATGTTGTCGTAGACTTGGTTGTTGAACGTGAAGATCCTGTTGTTCTTCGCCTGCGGCCGCGTCGTGTACTTGTAGTCCGTGCCCTGGCCCTTGAAGACATAGAGGTAAAGGTGCCAAGTGCTGTAGACCAGCACGGCCAGGCCCAAGTTGCGGCCGAAAATGAGCGCGATCCACCAGACCTCGAAGGTCTGCATGCTGACCAGCGCGGGCGTCAGGAAGAACCATGTCACCAGCGCAATGCCCACATACAACGTGTTCCAAGGCCACAGGTAGCCGGGGAAACCGAACAGCCATTTCAGTAAGGCCAACGGCCGCGGCGGCCAGGCCATGACCACCGGCTTCTCTAGGATATAGGACGGCCGCCAGTCACCGCGCTCGTCACGTGGACCGAGTGTGATATCCGCCATCGTCTGTCTCCCCCACCATGCCGCCGATCGGTTTCGAGGAAGCCAACCGGCGCGCCGCCGAAGCCAAGCGCAGACACTTCGAGGCCCGTCCTACCGAAACTGCGCAATTCCATGCCGTATCGTCCTCAGATGGTGGCTGTCCCAGTAACCCCTGATATGCTCGATCTACGCCGTCAATGGAGCGCGGCGCGGCGGATATGTCCACTAACAACTGTCGGCCTGCCTGCCGCCTGCCGCCTGCCGCCTGCCTGCCTCGTGACCTCTGGCGATAGGTCGGCTTGTGGGCATTCGATGCACGGTGGTAGGCTGCCGACATGGCAGATAATCTCGACGCGATCACAACGGCAGGCGCCTTCATATGAAAGTAATTGAAGCCATTGCCCAAATTCTCCGGCGGGAAGGGAACACCTCGTTGAGCTGCTTCCCCACGACACCGCTAATCGAAGCTGCGGCGGCGCTCGATATCCGTCCGATCATCTGCCGCCAGGAGCGCATCGGCGTGGGCATTGCGGATGGTTTCGCGCGCGTTTGCAACGGTCGGCCACCCGGCGTATTTGCGATGCAGTTTGGTCCGGGGGTCGAGAATGCGGTGCCCGGCATAGCAACGGCGTTCTCCGATTCCAGTCCGATGCTGTTGCTGCCGATGGGACACCTGCGGGAGCGCGACGGTATTCCGCCAATCTTCGGTGCGGTTCACGCCCTGGGAAGCGTCACGAAGTCGGCCGAACAAATCAACGTACCGGAGCGAACCGTCAACGCCATGCGCCGGGCCTTCAAGGCGCTGAAGACGCCAACACCGCCTTGCGCGAACTCGTCGCCAGCGGCGTCGATGAGCTGACCGCGCAGGGCTACACGGCCGATATTCAAATCTCGCGGACCATGGAAATGCGCTATCTGGGGCAGAACTACGAGCTTGAACTGCCTTTGGACTTGACCGAGTTCGACGAAGCGACAACGGCACGTTTATGGGACTCGTTTCACGAGCTGCACGCGAGCCGCTTTGGCTTCAACGCCCCGAACAGCATCATCGAGGTCGTGAATTTCCTGGTGACTGTGATGTCGGTCACCGGCAAGCCCGACCTTCCCATCCTTGCAACCTCCGCCGCGCCGCCGACGCCGGCAGGCCACCGCCGCGTCGTCTACGAGACGGGATCGCATGACGCGCCCGTGTTCAAGCGCGCCGACCTGTTGGCTGCGCAGCAAATAGATGGGCCAGCGATCATCGAAGAACCGGCCTCGACGACTGTCATTCGGCCGGGCCAACGCGTTGAGGTCGACCGCTACGGCAATCTGGAGATTCGTGGATCATGAGCGTTGCGGCCAACGACATCGACATGGTGACGACAAACATCATCGATTCGACGATGGTGGCGGCATGTCGCGAGATGGGCATCGTGCTGATGAAGACGTCCTATTCGACGATCTTCAACGAAGGCTTGGACTTCACTTGCGCCATCGCGGCGCCGGACGGCGAGATGTTGGCCGTGGCCGACTACTGTCCGGCGCATATCGGCGGTATGCCCCTACTGATCAAATCGTCGGTCAAGGAATTGGCGCCCGAGGATATGCGCCCCGGCGATGTGATCGTCCATAACGACCCGTACCGCGGTGGCCTGCACGTACCGGACTATACCTTCTTCAAGCCGATCTTCGTCGACGACGAACTGATGGGCTATGCCGTCGCTATCGGACACGTCTCCGAAACCGGCGGATCGGCGCCGGGCGGCTGCGCCAGCGAGGCGACGGAGATTTTCCATGAGGGATTGCGCGTGCCGCCGGTCAAGATCAAGCGTGGCGGGGAGGATATCGACGACGTCTGGAAGCTGTTGCTCGCTAATGTGCGGACCCCGCGTCAGAACTACGGTGACTATCGGGCCCTCATAGCCGCCGTCGATCTGGGCGAAACGCGTGTCGCCGATCTGATCCGCAAGTACGGCAAGGAGACGTTCCGTCCGGCCTGCGGCGCCCTGATGGACTATTCCGAGGCGCGCATGCGGGCCGAGCTGACGGCTTTCCCCGACGGCAAGTACAGCTTTGCCGATTTCATGGAGGATGACGGCATCGATGATTGGCCGTACAACATCCGGGTGAGCTGCTTTGTTCAGGGCGACGAGATCATCGTTGACTTCACCGGCTCGGACAAACAGGCAAAGGGGACAGTCAACGCCCCACTGGGTGTGACATGGTCGGCCTGTTACAACGCGGTCTTGCATCTGACCGATCCGTCGATCCCGAGAAACTCAGGGTGTTTCCGGCCGATCAAGGTGCTGGCCCCGGCCGGGACCCTGGTCAATGTGGACTATCCGGCGCCCAATGTCGCCGGCAACCTGGAGACGCATTCACGCATCGCCTACACGGTCATCGGGGCGCTGGCTCAGGCCGTGCCCGATCGGGCGCCGGCGACCGATGCGGCGACCTCTTGCAACTTTCTATTCGGCGGCGACGATCCTCGTACCGGTGAGTATTATGTCTGCTACGACATGCTGGCCGTGGGATGGGGCGGCCGGCCGTTCGCCGACGGCAACAACGCCGTCAACAACATCAGCGGCAATTGCCGGATGATTCCGACGGAGGTGTTCGAGGTCCGCTACCCGTGGTTGGTGGAGGAGTTCGCGTTGGTGCCCGACAGCGGCGGGGCCGGCAAGTATCGCGGTGGTCTAGGCGTGACCAAGCGTTTCGTGTGCCGGGACACAGCGATCACGATCAGCCATATGGGCGACCGGCACAAATTCGCGCCGTGGGGCCTGCAAGGCGGCAAGGAAGCAGGCAAGGCGAAGTTCCGCATCCAACGCGCGGGCGGCAATGGGTGGCAATCGGCGGTTGAGGACAGTGGCAAGATCAGCCCCAGCAAATTTGCTGGGCTGACGGTCCATCCCGGCGACAAAATCTGGCTGACGAATGGCGGTGGGGGTGGCTGGGGCGACCCGGCTGCGCGCGAGAGACGACTGGTCGAGCAGGATTTGCGTCAGGGTTTGATTACACCCGATCGTGCAGTGCTGGACTATCCGGAGCGTCGCGGGGAGGATCGGTGATGCGTTTCGCCGACAAAGGCTACTATATCGAAGCCTACGTAAAAATGCGCCAATTGCGGCGTGCTACGATACGCCGGCCGGCGGTGACAAAAACATCTTCTGTTCGGAATGGTGCCGGGAATGGTCCGCTGCCCGTGAAGCCGGCGACGCGCATCCAGTCCTGCCGCTGCCACGCTGATTGATCGTGTCCGGTTGATGCGGGGGCTCGCGCCGCGGCCGAAGGCGCTGTCGCTGCTGGCGGATTTGACCCCGGGATGGGGGCCGACTCGGCCGGTCGTCAAGGTCGGCGTGGCGGAGATTCGACCCCTTACCCGGGATCGACCTCCCTCACCTCGCCTTCTTTCTGGTCGTCAACGCCATGTTCCTGCTGTTTGGGCGCGTTTCTCGACACGATCATGTTGTTGCCGATCCTGGTGCCGCTGCTGATCCCGTCGGTGCGTGGGTTGGCGATCGACACCGTGCATTTCGGCGTGGTGATCGTGGTCAACATCATGATCGGGCGGCGTCGCTCCCTGCGGCGCCCTGCTGTTTGTCATCAACGGGTTCACTGGCATCCCGCTGCGCGACATGGTGCGGGAGCTGTGGCCGTTCCTGCTGATCCTGGTCGCGGCGCTGATCGTGATGACGATCTCCGGGGATCGTGCTGTGTGTGCTCTAGCAGAGCGAAGAGCGTCAGGCGACGAGATGGCGCACCTCGTAGTTCACTGTGTCATGCGGTATCAGGGTCGAGTAGAAGCCGACGATCGCCTCGACGCCGCCCTGGTCGAGGGGCCGACCCCAGCTGGCCCCGGCCGGTCCGTTGGACGGCAGCATGCTGACCTCGCTCAGCACCTTTTCAGCCTCGGCGCGGGTCGCGAAGGAGCCGGCGACGCGCAGCTCGACCTCCTTGGCGGCCGTCCCATCGACCTGCCAGTCGAACAGTGCGTTGACGCCGATATAGTCGAAGCGCAAGCCCGCCGGGTCGACGCCGTGCAGCGCCGCGAGCCGCTTGGCGACGACGTCGGCGGCAAGCTGCGCCTTTTCGTGAGCGCCGCTGCCGCCATAGAGGATGCGGCCGACGCCGACAAAGCCCTCGCGGTTGGCGAGAACGACCTTGACCTTGTCCGGCCGCGGCTTGCCGTCGATGTCGGTGACGGCCACTCGGTCCGGCTCGAGTTCCGTCACTGCGGCGTGCGTGAAATCGACGACGCCGTCGGTGTGGCGGTAGTCGGCGGGGTCGGCGATCTCGTAGACCAGCTGTTCCTTGACCGTACCCGGCGTGACGGTGCCGCCGGTCCCGGCGAGCTTCGTGATGACGGCGTTGCCGTCAGCCGTCACCTCGGCGATGGGAAAGCCCAGCCGGTCGAGACCCGGCACATCCTTGAGGCCGGGGTCGGCAAAGTAGCCGCCGCTCACCTGCCCGGCGCATTCCATCAAGTGGCCGAGCCCGAGGCCGCGGCCGATGCGCCGCCAGTCGTCGCCGGCCCAGCCGAACGCGTGCACGAGCGGCGCCAGGTACTGTGCTGAATCGCCGGCGCGGCTGGTCAGCACGATGTCGGCGCCGCCGGCCAGAGCCTCGGCGATCGGCCAGGCGCCGCCATAGGCGTGGGCGCCCAACAGGCCATTGCCGAGGGACGACACGGGCTGGCCGGTCTCGCTGATCGGCGGATTGGCTACGCGCACGGCGTCGAGCACGTCGCCGCCGGCGACGTAGGCGACCTTGGTCCCGGCGAGGCCGAGCTCGCGGGCCACCGCCGTCGCCTTCTCGGCCGCGCCTTCGATGTCGAGCCCGCCGGCATTGGCGATGATCTTGACGCCGTTACGCCGGCATTCGGCCAGCACAGCGTGCAGCTTGGCCTCGAGAAACACGTCATAGGCGGTGCCGCCGGCGAGCTTGCGCAGCATGCACTCGATGATCGTCTTCTCCGACAGGCAGTCGAAGACCAGGTAGTCGACGGCGCCGCTCGCCGCGAGCTCGCGCGCGGCCTCCAGGTGGTCGGCCTCGTAGGCCGAACCGCCGCCCAGGCGTACGACCTTACCGTCGCGGGCCGGCGCCGGCCGCGCCGCGTCCCGCCCCAACGACGGCACCGGCGGCGGCGGGATCTCCAAGTCCAACAGGATCGCGCTGAAGCCCTTGCCGTGCCCGTCGATGAACAGCGAGCGCGTGACCCCACCACCGAGCGCGCCCTCGATCACAAAATTGAGCGCGTCGATCTTCGGCAGTTCATAGCGCCGAACCGGCCCTCGCACCCGCACACCCAGATGCGCGGCGACCGCCTCTGCCGTCACATGCTCGACGAGCCAGGGATAATGGGCCGGGTCGTAGGCGACGAGCCCGATGTTCGCCGTGTCGCCCTTGTCGCCTGAGCGGGCGTGACAAATGTCGCGCAACTTGATGGTGGATGTCATCAGCGGCGGCCTCCCTCCCGACGATTGCCCGCAATGCCGATAGTGTTCTACGGGCTGGATTCGTCACTATCGCCTGTTATCGCTGTCGCGGCAAACTACGCATCTGCCCTAAAGGAGTGGAGGCCGCTGGCCGAGCGGGGAGACGCCGACGCCCAGTACAACCTCGGCGTCATGTATGACAACGGCTATGGCGTTGCGCGGGACTATGGCCAGGCAGTCGCTTGGTACGGCCGCGCCGCCGAGCGGGGGCTCGCCGAGGCCCAGTACAACCTCGGCAGCATGTACCGCGAAGGTATGGGCGTGACGCAGGACTATGGCCAGGCCGTCAAGTGGACCCGCCTGGCCGCCGAGCAGGGGCTCGCCGACGCCCAGAACAACCTGTCAACGGCGGAGTAAAACCCGGCCATGTGGCGGAGCAAAAGTGGGCCACTTTGGTTCGGTGAGGAGCTTGTCCCCGTAGTCCACGGGAGGGACCCACGCGCGGCGTGGACGGCCCCTCAGCAGGCAAAGGCCGCGGCGCGCGTGGGAGGGGCCTGTGGGCCCACGGGGGCAAGCGGATGCCGCTCAGGCGCTTTTTGCGGGTTTCTGTTTTCTTCGGCTCTGCTTGAGGCGGAAGCTTTCGCCGTTCATTTCCAGGATATTGACGTGGTGGGTCAGGCGGTCCAGCAACGCCCCCGTCAGGCGTTCTGAGCCGAAAACCTCCGTCCACTCGTCGAATGGCAGGTTGGAGGTCACCAGGATCGAGCCACGCTCGTAGCGCTGGCTGAACACCTCGAACAGCAACTCGGCGCCGGTCTTGGAGAGCGGCACGAAACCCAGCTCGTCGATGATGAGGAGCTTGAGGTTGGCGAGCTTCTTCTGGAACCTCAGCAGCTGTCTGTCATCGCGCGCCTCCATGAGCTCGTGGACCAGGGGCGGCGGCGGTGGTAAAGCCGACCGACAGGCCCTTCTGGCAGGCGGCAAGGCCGAGGCCGAGCGCAATGTGACTCTTGCCGGTGCCGGAATTGCCCAGAGCGATCACATTCTCCCGGCGCTCGATGTACTCGCATCGTGCCAGCTGCCGACTCCGTCGCATTCTTCCAAAATTGGGCTTCCTGCGTTATCTTGGGTCGTGATAAAAGTGCGATCTCTTCCAACTCTGGGACGCCAATCACGTGAATGAGGAGTTCCGTCAATTCTGTCGTTTCAACTGCTCGATCAATCAAGCTGCGCTGCGTGGCGTTGCTCTAACTTCCTTTGTTGAATCCCTCTGGTGTCCGGCGCCACAACGCTCGAACGACGCTACTGCCTTGCTTTGATACCAGCTCCTTATCTACGTACTCAATGTTCTTCCAAAGAAAGGAAAGTTCTCCATCATCAACGTGCCCAATGTTCGCTGCCACCACGTTCGCGACAACTGCTCCGGCTGTACGCGCATTAGTTAGAATTGGTTCCTTCAATGCAGCCAACGCCGGTCTCAGCATGCTTGGCTTCCCGTTTCCTTGCTCCAACCTCGCAAACAGAGTGCACAGCGGCTGGAACGCCTCGCGCCCCCCCTCCACGTCTGAACCAACCAACTTCTAGAATGATCGCAGCCCCTTCTCATTTGGCCGTTCAAGGTCCCGAAGTGTCCTCAAAAGCCAAACTTCTTGCCGTGAATGGTGTTCACCCACCTCGCGGGGATGGTGTTCACCCGCCTCGCGGGGATTGCTCCCCTGTATTGTTCCGCTTCGGAAGTTTCTCGCCATCAATTGAAGATCAAATTGATTCCGCTCGAAGATCTGTCTCTGGTGCACAGTGAGCAGAAGCTGAATGAGCGCCGGAGCCTGGGCCACTGCTGGGACCAAAGCGCGAGTACCAACTCATCGGATGAACCAGTCGCCCGCTCGACTAGCACGCGCTTATCCAGACTCCCGTACAGTTCTTGGACAATCCGCCTCTCTGGTTCCCCTATCTTAACCGGCCGACTCGCGCACTCAGTTATGACCAGCTCCAGAGGAGTACTATATCTTTCCAATTCGTTTGGGCTTTTCGGATACCTAAAGTATCCGTACAATTCCTCCAAGGATTCGATAACGGCCAAGTCCGCAAAGTTGACAAGCAGCGTATGCGTCCACACGCACCCTGGTCTGGGCATCTCCAAAGCAAGCCATGTCCGAGACAAAGCAAAAAGCCCTGACCTCGACAGCGGGTAGCCAGTCAGGTATCCATCCGATTCTGGTTTGGCTCCTGGTCCTGAAATATCGCTAAACGCCAGCAGAAGCTTGGAGTCCAATGCTTCAAGCTTCGCCGAAATAGCCAGTTGTCGATGCCCATCCGAATAGCCGTGAAGCGCCTGATGGATCTCAATGGCAGGTTTGTCGTTTAATTTACGAGCCATGCGACCGGCTCCGTAAGGTCATGATCTACGGAGTCTCCATCAACTAGTTTTATCCGTTCAGACGCTGTCTCCAAATTCCGCAATGCATCCGCAGATGGCTGAGCTACTGCACCACTCCCTTCATCGTAGTCACCGCCTTGAGCACTCACGCCGTAAACTTTAACCGTCCAACCATTAATCGATTGTCTCAGGTACTGTTCCAATAGCGGAAGTTCTGTATCAAGAAACTCTTCCGGCCGCGCCCCTTCTTCTTCTACCTTATCCCACGCCGACAACATCACAGCAATCCGGCGAACACCGACATAAAGAGGACTACGCTGCAATAATTGAAGAATATCAACCAATTGCACTTGTGTGGGCGCAAGCATAGGTCGCCACGCTACCTCAACGCCTTCACCTTCCATCTCGATGCCCAATTCCTCTGCCAGCCGGGCCTCATCCACCACCCAACGTGGTTTTATAATAGTGTCCGCATGGATGAACAGCAGAACGCCCGCTGCTCGCAATCCCTCCGCGACCTCCGCTTCACAATCCCTGGCCTCCCACATCCTCTGATAAGCTTCACCTGGCACATCCGGAAACGTCATACGAAATGTATTGGTTCCTTCATCCACCAAATTCATGCTCACCAACCGACTGCCAGATGTCGCCGTCCGCTCCTGAACAACTGCGTTTCGCCACTGCTTGGCGATGTCATTGAGATGGGCGCTATCTCCCACCCGCAACCCTCCAAACGTTAACTTTGTCTTGATATCTCTTTCCGTCACGATATGCCATAAAGCCGCAAGGAAGGTCGTCTTTCCAGATCCCGGTAGCCCCAGCACGACTACTGATTTTTCAGGACTCATCGTCATCCCCCGGCTCCTGCATCCGCAATCCGCCGAACGCTCTCGACGGCATTACTTCTTTCCCGATTCTGGTTGGCACTAGCCTTCGATTGACCATCCAGAACGCCAGAAGCTCATCTAGACCATCTCCTTTGGCTGCACCACCCGTCTTCGGGGACGCGGCTACCCGAAACACTTCAATAGCCGCAAAATTGTCTCCCCGTCTGGAATTCCCTCTCAATTTACGCAACCGGCCGAGCGAGCGAGGTCAATGTCACGTCCGCACGCCGAGGTCCGCGGCGAACGTGGGCAAGCCGGACAGAACGGTCGATACGGTAACCACCGCCGCCAGCATCCGGCAGGAAGGTCGGGCGGCGCGCGTCATCGCCGCCTCCCGACCGGATCGGTCTCCGGTCCGACCTCCGGCCCCACCAGCGGCCCCTCCAGGCCGAGCCATGGAATGTCGGGCAGGGCGACCGCGCGGCCGAGAATGCGCGCACGGGGCACGAGGCCGACCTCCGCATAGCGGCTGACCGACTCGACCCTGGGCAGTTGCGCGGAGACCGTGAGGCCGTGGAAGTTGACGTCCGGATCGTTCAGGCCGAAGCCGTACCAGCGGTCCTTGAACGCGCCGAACACGAGGCCGCGCCAGCGCTCTACATGGAGCGCGCCGTCGAGGGAGGCGCGGCGGTCGAGCTGTTCGCCTCCGGCCGGCGTGTTCGGGGCGTCCTCGAACATGACGGGCAGCGGATAGTGCCGGGCGGCGTGCTCGATGGCCCGGCGGATGGTGACGGCGTTCTCGGAGCCGGACGCCTGGAACGCTACGGCGGTGCGGTCCTTCCTGATGCGCGACCACAACATGTCGGCGGTGGGCCGGACGTGCTTCGCGAAGTCGATGTCAAGGCGCGCGACGGTGGCTTCGAGCTCGGGCCGCGTGTCGTGCTCGAAGGCGAGCTGGCCCTTCACCGTGCGCGCGACCGCGGCGGCGAACAGCTTCTCCTTGTCGGCCCGGGGCAGCGCCCTGAGCGCGGCGAAGCAGGCCGCGTCGTCGTCGCCCTCCATCCACTCGAAGGGGTAGTGCGACCAGTCCGCGAGCATCGCCTCGCCGGGATTCCACGACGCGAAGTCGTCGTCGTTCGTCCGCGTCGTGGGTCGGTCGGCGGTCTCGTTGAAGGCGATGTCGAGCGCGTGCCACGAGGCGGTGTAGCCCTTGGCGAACACCGCGCGCACGAGCTGGAACACCATCAGGTCGAACGCGGCCTCGAAGTCCTCGGCGAGATGCGCCTTCACCAGCGCAGTGCGGACCGAGCGAAGGTCGTCGGCGAGGCCGATGCCGACGCCGGCCTCCTTGCGCGCCTCGGCCTCGCGCTCCTTCGGCGGTTGCGCCGGCGTGGACATGGCCGGGCCGGCGATGCGGCCGGCATCGGTGCCGGTATCGGTGTCGCCGCCGTTCGCGGACCGCGTGTTGGTGCCGGCGTCTGCGGCCTCCGCCGGTTTCGGCATGTCTTCCGGCTTGACCAGCCCCTGGATGACCTGGAGCGTGCCGTCGCGCCCGATGGTGGCGATGCAGCCCGCCATCACGAAGTCCTCCGGCTTGAACCGGGCGCGGGCCTCGATCTCGGCCTCGATCGCGTCGAGGCGCGGCTCGATGCATTCGGCCTCCTCGACCAGCGCCTCGGTCCACGCGTCCTCGTCCATGTTGGCGAGCTCGTCGTGGCGGGTGCGGAGCTTCTCGATCTCGGCCTTCTCGGCGTCGGTCGGCTCGGTGGGCTCGGGATGGATGCGTCCGAAACGCGCGGTGGCGCTCCAGTCGACGTCCGCCATCGCCTCGGCCCACTTCCATCGGGTGGAGAGCTCGTCGGCGGCCGCCTGGAGCCTCTTCATGGCGAGCTCGATGAGCAGCGCCGGGTTCTCCAGCCAGACGCCGTTCTCGTGCTCGTCGGCGAAGAGGTCGCGCAGCACCGGGCCGCCCGCGGCCTCGTAGGCGTCGACGCCGACGAAGCGCGCCATCGGCGAGCCGGCCGGCACCCGCTCCTCGGTGAGCATGCGCTTCACCTGCCAGGCGGACGGGCGGTAGCCCTGGCCCGCCACCCGCTCCCAAATCGTGCGCTGGCGGTCGTGATCGGTGGTGACCGAGAACGCCTTCAGCACCTCGAGGTCGATGTCGTCCGCGCGGTAAGCGTCGAGCAGCTCGGGCGCGGCGTTGCCGAGGCGCAGCCGCTGCTCGACCAGGCGCTCGGTGACGCCGAAGCGCGCGGCGATTGCGGCGACCGTGGCGCCCGACTTGGCGAGTTGGCTGAACGCGACCACCTGGTCGGCCGGGTGCATGGCGATGCGCACGACGTTTTCCGCGAGCGAGAGCTCGCCGGCATTGCCGTTCGCGGCGATCTTGCACGGCACCGGGTGGAGGGCGTTGAACCAGCCTTCCTTGACGAGCGCAACGAGGGCCGCGAGGCGGCGTCCGCCGGCGACGACTGCGAAGCGCTCGGCGCCGTCCGTGGCGGGTTCGTCGGTGCGGACGACGAGGTTCTCCAGCAGTCCGTGCGACTTGATGGAGGCGATGAGCTGGGCGTCGGCGGCCTCGTCGGGCGAGGTCTTGCGCACGTTCTCGGGCGCGAGCGCGAGTTGGCAAAGCGGGATGTCGCGGATCGCCGGTTCGGGCGGGGGTGCGATGTGGTTCATTCGAATCTCCATGGATGGACGGATCGGAGGCGCGGACGCGGCCCTCTCCGGCCGGCATGCGCCCGCCCGGGCCGGGCTGGTCTCCGCCTCGGGTTGCTGTTCTTGCGCTGCCCGGGCGCCGGCGGCGGGAGGGCCGGCGCCGCCCCCGGAGGCGTCGTCCGGGGACGCGCCGGAGACGGGCGCGGCGGCCCGCCGGGCGGTCTGGGAAGGCGGGTCGGCCCGGTCGGCGGCCTGGTCGAGTAGGCCCGCGGCCTTGCGCAGCGCCTTCGCGGCGTCCCGCATGCAGCGGGCGCTGACGACGGGTTCGGGCGCGAGGTCGGGGTCGGCCGTCCACGAAATCCAGAACGAGAGCTGGGCCAGGGCTTCGAGGGCCTGCCTGAGAGCCTCGCCGGGGGCGCCGTGGATCGCGCGCGTCATGGCGCGGTCCTCCGGTCGGGGGCGATGTCGATGCGCTCGCCCCAGGGCTCGCGGTTCCACTCCGATGGCGGACTGGAATAGTTGACCCAGACGACATCGAAACCCGGCTCGGCCTCGGGGTAGCTGGAGCACTCCATGTCCGTGAAGTTAGAGGCACACGCCCGGCTGTATCCCGTGCTCGTCGAGCCATTCGAAGCCCGGGCGGAAGTCGGTGCCGCCGCGGCCCTTGACGACGATCTCGTCGGGGAGGTCGTCGGGGGCGTACTCCGCCGCGACCTGCACCGCTGCGTCGACCTGGAGGACGTGGACGCTCTCGGGCTGGATCTCGGTCGCGACCTCGCGGAGCTCGGCCCAGAACTCCGCGAGGGTCCGGGCCGGCAGCGAGCCGGAGGTGTCGATGATGACGGCGATCGCGTCCATGCCCTCCGAGCGGATGGAAGGGAGATAGAGGCCGCCGTCGATGAAGCGCCGGTTCGGGAAGCTCCAGCTATAGTCGCGGCGCGCGGCGTCGGTCATGTAGCGGCGCAGGAGGCTCCGCCAGTCGAGGGTGCTGGCGTGGGCGTTCCGCACCGTCTCCTCGACCCCGCCCGGCAGCTTGCCCTCGGCCCTGGCGAGATTCGTCGCCTGGTGCATGGCCTCGTCCCACGCCTGCTCCTCGGCGGTGACGTCCACCGGCGATTCGTTGTCACCGGCATCGCCGCCGCCGCGGGCGCCCGCGTCCATGATCTCTCCGGTGCCGGAGGGATCGTGGCTCGCCGGCGTATCGGACGGGTCGTCCCCGTCCCGGCCGTCATCGCCCGGACCGTCCTGCCCTTGTCCGTCGCCGTCATCGGGCGCGCCGGAGTCATCGTCGTCGCCGGGGCCGTCGGGTGTGTCGGGGCCGTCGCCGGACGAGTCGTCATCGCCGTCGTCGGCACCCGACGGCTGGCCGGCCGCGGAGGCACCCATAGCGCCGCCGGCCGCGGCTGTCGGGTCACGAAACATTTCCGTTGCGCTACGGATGGCTCAAGAAGGCGTATGACGCAGTCACTGAGGCCGGATGTCCGGGAAACAAGCGCTCCGTCTTCGCCGACGCCGGTGCGATCGCGCAGTTCGGTGTGGGCAAGAACATGGTTGGCTCGATGCGGCATTGGGCGATCGCAGCCGGTGTCGTCAGCGAGGATGCGCGCAATGTGACGGCGCTCGGGCGGCACCTGTTCGATGACAGTGGCCTCGACCCCTACATGGAAGACCCGTCTACGGCGTGGTTGGTGCACTGGAAAATTGCCAGCAACGCAGCCAATACGACTTGGTATTGGGCCTTCAGTCACTGTCCCACGGCAACGTTCGAACGCGACACACTCATTCGGGCGCTGCTGAAATTTGCGCGGGAGCGCGATTGGGCCCGTGCGGCTGCCTCCACGATCCGGAACGATGTCCTGTGCTTCGTGAGGACCTACGTGCTGCGGTTGCCGTCCCGGGGGGCGAACTACGAAGACGCGCTTGAATCGCCGCTGACGGAACTCGGGCTCATAGGTCAGATGGGCCGTCGCGACGGGTTTCGGTTCCTGATCGGCCGCAAGCCGACGCTTGGGCCGGGCGTCCTCGCCTACGCGGTGACCACGTTCTGGGACAGTCACTCGATGGCGCAGACGCTCTCGTTCGAAGCCCTTGCGCATGAACCAGGATCACCCGGGCGGGTCTTCCTCATCGATGAAGACACTCTTGCCGATCTTCTTTTGGGGATCGAGGCGGCGAGTGGCGGCGTTTATCTCTGGTCGGAAACAGCCGGGCTCAAGCAGCTCATACGCGAACGCGAAGTGACGGACGAGGAGGCACTCTCCTTCGTCGAGTCGGACTACGTGCCGCAGCGATCACGGAGCGTGGCCTGATGACGCTTGGGGATCGGGTTCATGTGGCAGGCCGGTACCGACGCGCGATCCGCCTCGAAGCCGATCTCGGCGATGTCTCGGCGTTGGAAGGCTTCATCTGTTCACGTTCGTCAGCGGATGTTCTCGAGAGTATGGCGCGTCACGTGCTGGAAACGGATCAGTGTGCCTTCACCAGCTCAAGGTGATGTCGGCCATCGAGCACTGCCGCACGGCGGCGCTCGGCGGCCATGTGGCACGCTGCGCCGACTGCGCCTATAGCCAGATCGCCTACAACTCATGCCGCAACCGCCACTGCCCCAAGTGCCAGGGTGCGGCGGCCAGGGCCTGGCTCGCCGCGCGCCAGGCCGAGCCCTTGCCGGTCGCCTACTACCACGTCGTCTTCACCCTGCCGGCGCCGCTCGGCGATATCGCCTACCAGAACAAGGCCGTGGTCTACGCCATCCTGTTCAGCGCCGCCGCCGAGACCCTGATCACCATCGCCGCCGATCCCAAGCACCTTGGCGCCCGCATCGGCCTCAGCGCCGTGCTCCACACATGGGGTTCGGCGCTGACCCATCACCCCCATGTCCACTGCATCGTGCCGGGCGGCGGCCTCTCGCTAGCCTGCCCCGGACAACGATCCGGGGGCGAACGGTGGGTCTCCTGCCGGCCAGGCTTCTTCCTGCCTGTGCGGGTGCTCTCGCGACTGTTCCGCCGGTTGTTCCTGGCAAAGCTCTCAGCAGCCCGTGCGGCCGGCCGCCTGCACTTCTACGGCGACCACCGGCAGCTCGCCGAGGCACCAGCCTTCGCGCGCTGTCTGCGCCCCCTACGCAAGATCGAATGGGTGGTCTATGCCAAGCGGCCCTTCGCCGGGCCGGCCGCGGTGCTCGCCTATCTCAGCCGTTACACCCACCGCGTCGCCATCGCCAACAGCCGCCTGATCCGCTGCGACGACCGCGGCGTCACCTTCACCTGGAAAGACTACCGCGCCGCACAGGCCAACGGCGGCCGTCCCCGCTACAAGACCATGACCCTGGCCACGTCAGAGTTCATCCGCCGCTTCCTCCTCCACGTGCTGCCCGACGGCTTCCATCGCATCCGTCATTACGGCCTCTTCGCCAACGGCGCGCGCCGCCACAACCTCGCGCGCGCACGCCAGCTCTTGGTCAGGCCACTTGCCGACGGCGAGGCCGCCGAGGACACCAGCGATGCCGAAGAGACCGCCGCGCTCGCGCATCCATGCCCCTGCTGCGGCGGCCCCATGATCATCACCGACACCTTCGAGCCCTGCTATACGCCACGAGCACCGCCAGCCGGCTCGGGCCGCGCCTCATGACCGCCGGACCCTCTTCAACATGTTCAGATCATCGCCGTCGCCGGCTGCGGCACCGCTTTGCCCGAGGCCGCATGCGCCTGGCCTGCCAGACACCAATCGCTGTCACGCCGACCGGCCGAGCCCTAGATCACGATGCCGAAAACGCGTCACGCCGACGTACAATCAACAGAACCCGCCCGGCCTCACACCAAGGCGCGGCCTCAAATCTCCATAGAAACAGGCCGCACAGCCGAGCCTGACTCCCCGCGGTTTCCTCCCCTGAGGCTTGTCAGACGCCTGCCGTCCGAACACATCGCGCCACCCGTGTGCGCCAGGCATCTGACAACCCTTAACAATTTTTCCCGTTCGCCGCGGCCCTGGCGAGGACCGAAGCTGAGGGATGACCGGACGTAAACGGCGCGAAAGCAGACGTCGTCGCCCGAAGGTCCGCAGGCGGGGCTAACCCGGAAGCTCCCCGGCCTCCTGGTCGCGCAGGATCCCGATGATCTGCTCCTCCGTGAAACGGCGCTTCATCGATCGTCCTCCTCTGCGGAGAACTCTCTTGCCTCACGGCCCAGATTCGGGGGAACAGGTCAGCTCACCTATCAGCCTCTCAAAACGGCAGGGCGCTCGGGCCGGCCAGGTTTAGACGGAGTGGAACATCTGTCGAACATTCGGGGCGTCGCGTGTCACATCGATGTCACACGGAATCTCCGGTACTCAGCGGAAAATGGCGGAAATCTGCGGTTTTCGGCGGAGCTGTGTCGCAATGGCTTCGGGCAAGAAAAAAGCCCGGCGAACCGTAACAGGGGCAAAAGGCCGGGCGGTCAGGCGGCGGCGCGCTGGCGGATGAGGTCTGGCAAGGGGAGGATGGGCGGCGCGCCGGGGATGTCGAGCCGGCTGCCGAGGTAGTCCCAGAACGAGACGCCGAGCTTGTCGCAGGTCTTCATCAAGGCGCCAGGGTCCGGGTGCGGCGGAGCGTGAGGGCCGGGAGCCGGGAGGACCTGTTTCGTGGTCGTGACCCATTCCGGCGGCACAGTATCGAACGGGCTCGGGACCACGGGCTCGGCTACCGAAAGGGCCGACCATGGCCGGCAAATCGGTCGGGAACCGGGTTGAAGGCGCAGCGTTTCAGGTGAGCGGAATCGCAGTTTTCCGGCGGAATTCGCTTGCAATCCCTGGCATTGGACGGCACCCCTCCCGGCGCAGCGAGAGACACTCGACCCGATCGACAAACCAGACCAGCCAGGCCCGCCCCCGTCATGCCCAGTTCCCTCGCCGGTGTTGCCCGCTTCCCGCGGGTCCGGCTCGGCCACGCGCCGACGCCGCTCGATCCCGCCCCGAACCTGGGCGGGGCGCTCGGCATCGATCTCCGGATCAAGCGGGACGACTGCACGGGCCTCGCGTTCGGCGGCAACAAGGTGCGCCAGCTCGAGTTCCACTTCGGCGAAGCTGACGCACGGGGCGCGGATACGGTGCTGGTCACCGGCGCGGTGCAGTCGAACCTGGTGCGCATCGCCGCCGCGGCTGCGCGCAAGCTCGGGATGGCAGTCCACATCCAGCTCGATGAGCGGGTGGCGGACGGCGGCGAGACTTACCGGACCTCCGGCAACCTGCTGCTCGACCGGGTGCTGGGCGCAACCTTGCACCCCTTCCCCGAGGGCGAGGACGAGGCGGCGGCGGACGCGGCGATGGAACGGCGCGCGGCGGCGCTCGCGGCCGAGGGCCGCAGGCCCTACGTCATCCACTCCGCCCCCGGGCATCCGCCGCTCGGCGGGCTCGGCTACGTGCTCGCCGCCGAAGAGATCGCGGAGCAGGCCTCCGGCACCGGGTTCGACGCCGTGGTCTGCGCCTCGGGCAGCGCGCTCACCCATGCCGGGATGCTGGTGGGCCTGCGAGCGCTCGGCGAGCGGGTTCCGGTCCTCGGCATCTGCGTGCGCCGCGATGCCGCCAGCCAGGCCGCCCGGGTGGCGCAGGTGGCCTCTGCACTGGCGGCGATGATCGATTGCCCGGACGCGTTCGATGCGCGCGGCGTCGAGGTGTCCGACGCGGTGCTGGCGCCGGGCTACGGGCGGCTCAACGAGGCGGCGCGCGAGGCGATGGAGATGGCGGCGGGCCATGAGGGGCTACTGCTCGACCCGGTCTACACGGGGAAGGCGATGGCGGGGCTGATCGCCCATGTGCGCACGGGCCGGATCGCGGCGGGCAGCCGGGTGCTGTTCATCCACACCGGCGGCCAGCCGGCGCTCTTCGCCTATGGCGACAGCCTCGGTCCCTGGCTGTCGGAAGCGCCGGACGGACGGGCGCGCTGAGGGAAAGCGGCGCCCCGGGTCAGGGCTGGCCCGGGAAACCGGGAGAGGCGGGCGGCAGCGCGGCCTCGCGCAGGATCCACGTCCGGAACGCCCGCAGCTCGGGCCGCTGCCGCGAGGCGGCGGTGGTGATCAGGCAGCAGCGTTCGGGCGCCTCCTCCTGGCGCTCGAAGAGCGGTACCAGGATCCGGCGTTCGAGCTCGTGGGCGATCAGCATCGGACGGCCGATGGCGGCGCCGAGCCCGTTCGCGGCCGCCTGGACCAGCATGGAGTAGAGGCGGAAGCCGGAGGCCCGCGAGAGGTCCGGGGTCGGCTGGCCCTGGCGGGCGAACCAGTAGGACCAGTCGGCGTCCCAGCCGAGATCGTAGAGCAGCGGCCAGTTGCGCAGCTCGGCCGGACCGCGGGGCCGGCCGCGGGCGGCCAGCAGCGCCGGGCTGCACACCGGCAGCAGCGCCTCCTCGTAGAGGGTCTCCTCCAGCAGCGTGTCCTCGCGCCGGGTCAGCGGGCGCGGCGCGGAGGTCTCGCCCGAATAGGCGAGCCAGGCGTCGAAGTCGCGCAGCGCCGGGTCGACGCTTCGATGGTTGGTCTCGAGCTCGATGGCGATGCCGGGATGGGCCGCCTTGAACGAGGCGAGCCGCGGCAGCAGCCACTTCTCGGCCACCGCCTCGACCGAGACGATGCGCACGCGGCGGGGGGTGTCGCGCTGGCGCTCCGAGACGCCGTGGACCTCGGCCAGGATACGCTGCACCTCCTTCAGATAGGCGCGGCCGCGGCGGTTGAGGTGGACGCTGCGGCGCCGCCTCTCGAACAGCTCGGCGTCGAGATGCTGCTCCAGGGTGCGGATGCGGTAGCCGACGGCGGCGGCGGAGACGCCGAGCTCCTTGCCGGCCAGCACGAAGTTCTGGTGGCGGGCGGCGGCCTCGAAGAAGCGCAGGCTGTCGAGCGGGGGCAAATGGAGCACGGCGAAGGTCCGGAGCGAGCCCGATGGTAAAACGTGATTATGTCATCTCACATCCGCGCGTTGGAGACAAGTTCGGGCGCCGCGGCGGAGCGGCGGGACGGCAGGAGCACGGGCCCTAGCGGCCGCGGAAGCGCCTGCCGTCGCCGTGGCGCTCGGTGGTCTCGTGGATGTCGAGGAGGATGCGCCGGACCTCCTCGTAATAGGCGCGGCCTCTGCGGTTGATGGACACGCCGCGGCGCCTTCGCTCGAAAAGCTCGGCGCCAAGATGGCTCTCCAGCATGCGGATGCGGTGGGCGACGGCGGGCGGGGTGACGCCGAGCTCCTCGGCGGCGCGGACGAAGCTCCGGTGCCGGGCGGCGGCTTCGAAGAAGCGCAGGCAGTCGAGGGGCGGCAGGGATATCACGGATTCGGGCGCGGGAAACGGTGGGGTTGGATCCAGATAAACAGATACTTCCTAATTGCACAAATACACCTTTCTCAAAAGACCTCCCGAGGAAGTCGCGCCGGAGTGCCGCTTCGCCCTTGTGGACCTGCATCGAAGGGGTTCCAAGCATAATACAAACAGACTCATTGATATAAATATATTTGTTCTAAAACTTAAAACATCAATACTTGCAATCGCTTGAAAGCCAGATATGATTCGTTTCTGTCAGCGGTATGCCATGGAACCGGCTGACGTTACGAGGCGCGAACCGGGAGCGGCGCGGCAATGGGTGCGAATTGTGCGAAGTGGTTGGAAGCTGTCTGTGCGTCCCTGATTAAGAGCGCCGAGCGCCGAGCGCCGAGCGCCGAGCGCCGAGCGCCGAGCGCCGCTGCCTGCCGCCATCGCCGCCTGACCGCCTGCCGCCCCGCCGGGGCGGCCATCGCACTTTCGAGACTGCATCCGCGGCCAGACTGCCGGCGGCTCGGCCGGACGTGCCTGCCGGCCATCCCGGTCCGTGCGCGCACCGCGGTTCGCCGGCCGAGTCTGCGCGGCCGTGGGCAGCGATTCACCACTTCCACAATCCCCCCAACTGTGAGGCGCCCGGGATCGCGCGCGGCGTGCGGACGCCTTGCCGAGCCGGGAGCCGGCCCGGGATCGCGTAGACGGGAGAGCTAGTCATGCCTGATGACTATTCAGCCGACCGTTTCACCACCGGCACGGTCGCCGTCGGCGACACGGCCACGGGCAACATCGAGAGCAGTCGCGACCGCGACTGGTTTGCGGTCGAGCTGGTGGCGGGCCGGACCTACGTCATCGATCTGAGAGGCAGCCCCACGGGTGACGGCACGCTGAGCGATCCCTATCTGCGCGGCATTCACGATTCCGACGGCAATCTCATTCCGCGTACGACGAACGACGACGGGGGCCAAGACTACAACAGCCGGGTGACCTTCACGGCAACCGAGAGCGGCACCCACTACATCGCGGCGGGGGTCTATTTCGGCCGGGGCACCTACGAGGTCGAGGTGACGGACACCTCGCCGCCGATCGTGGCGCCGGACCCGGATTCCGAGGATCCGCCGGACACGCAGGAGCAGGTTCAGCAGCAGCCACCGGCATTCGGCTCTCAGTTCTACGGTTTCGACCTCCCGGAGGACACGGACGGGAGCGCGAACCGGATATCGCTGGGCACGGTGTCGGCGACGGATCCGGACGGCGGTTCGGTGACTTACAGCATCGAGGGCGGCAACGCGGCGGGGCTATTCGAGATCGACGCGGCCAGCGGCGAGCTGTTCTACACGGGCGGGGGCGAGGACTACGAGACCGGTTCGACCAGCTTCGAGCTGACTGTCCGGGCGAGTGAGGGTGATCAGACGACCGACACCACCGTGGCCGTCAATGTCACGGACGTGGCGGAAGCACCGGCGTTTGGGCAGGCGGGCTACGGCTTCGATCTGGCGGAGGACACGGACGGGAGCGCGAACCGGATATCGCTGGGCACGGTCTCGGCGACGGATCCGGACGGCGGTTCGGTGACTTACAGCATCGAGGGCGGCAACGCGGCGGGGCTATTCGAGATCGACGCGGCCAGCGGCGAGCTGTTCTACACGGGCGGGGGCGAGGACTACGAGACCGGTTCGACCAGCTTCGAGCTGACTGTCCGGGCGAGTGACGGTGATCAGACGACCGACACCACCGCGACCGTCAGCGTCACCGACGTGGATGAGCCGGTGGAGGTCGATCCACCTGTTGCGCAACCGGACCCGGCGCGCGCGGCGGCCGAGGATCTCGGGGACATCACGGAGTTGGCGGCGCCGCTGTTCCCGCTGGGCACGCTCGACGGCGCCGCCGATGGGGTGGCCTGGTACCGGTTCACGCTGAGCGAGGCGCGCGAGGTGGCGCTGGGGCTTCGGCGCCAGGACGCCGATGCGGACCTGGTGGTGGAGGACGCGGCCGGCAACGTGCTCCACAGGGGCGCGAACGACGGTACCGCCAACGAGTGGGTACGCGAGACGCTGCTGGCGGGGACGTATTACGTACGCGTGGAGGCGCAGGAGGCGGGTGCGAACGCGTATGTGTTCCGCTACGGGGTGGGCGACGCGGACCCGGCCGAAGTGACGCGGCTGGAGGCGGAGCAGGCATCGGAGCAGGAGCAGGTTCAGCAGCAGCCACCGGCATTCGGCTCTCAGGTCTACGGTTTCGAACTCCCGGAGAACACGGACGGCAGCGCGGACCGGTTATCGCTGGGCACGGTGTCGGCGACGGATCCGGACGGCAGGTCGGTGACCTACAGCATCGAGGGCGGCAACGCGGCGGGGCTGTTCGAGATCGACGCGGCGAGCGGCGAGCTGTTCTACACGGGCGGGGGCGAGGACTACGAGAGCAGCTCTACCAGCTTCGAGCTGACCGTCCGGGCGAGCGACGGGGATCAGACGACCGATACCCCCGTGGCCGTCAATGTCACGGATGTGGCGGAAGCACCGGCGTTTGCGCAGGCGGGCTACGGTTTCGAACTCCCGGAGAACACGGACGGCAGCGCGGACCGGTTATCGCTGGGCACGGTGTCGGCGACGGATCCGGACGGCAGGTCGGTGACCTACAGCATCGAGGGCGGCAACGCGGCGGGGCTGTTCGAGATCGACGCGGCGAGCGGCGAGCTGTTCTACACGGGCGGGGGCGAGGACTACGACACCGGTTCCACCAGCTTCGAGCTGACTGTCCGGGCGAGCGACGGGGATCAGACCACCGACACCACCGTGGCAGTCAGCGTCACGGATGTGGACGAGCCGGTGGTGGTCGATCCACCTGTTGCGCAACCGGATCAGAGTACGCCGCAGACGGTTTCGGAACCTGCCGGCGAGGACTTCTCCGCGGGCACTTCCACGATCGGCCGGGTGGCGGTCGGCGACACGGCCACGGGCAATATTGAGCCCTCCCACGACCGCGACTGGTTCGCGGTCGAGCTGGTGGCGGGCCGGACCTACGTCATCGATCTGAGAGGCAGCCCCACGAACGACGGCACGTTGAGAGATCCCTATCTGCGCGGCATCCACGATTCCGACGGCAATCTCATTCCGCGTACGACGAACGACGACGGGGGCCAAGGGCTCAACAGCCGGGTGACCTTCACGGCAACCGAGAGCGGCACCCACTACATCGCGGCGGGGGTCTATTCCGGCCAGGGCACCTACGAGGTCGAGGTGACGGACACCTCTCCGCCGATCGTGGCGCCGGACCCGGATCCCGAGGATCCGCCGGTCACGCCGGAGCAGGTTCAGCAGCAGCCACCGGCATTCGGCTCTCAGGTCTACGGTTTCGAACTCCCGGAGAACACGGACGGCAGCGCGGACCGGTTATCGCTGGGCACGGTGTCGGCGACGGATCCGGACGGCAGGTCGGTGACCTACAGCATCGAGGGCGGCAACGCGGCGGGGCTGTTCGAGATCGACGCGGCGAGCGGCGAGCTGTTCTACACGGGCGGGGGCGAGGACTACGAGAGCAGCTCTACCAGCTTCGAGTTGACCGTCCGGGCGAGCGACGGGGATCAGACGACCTATACCCCCGTGGCCGTCAGCGTCACCGACGTGGACGAGCCGGTGTCGGAACCTGCCGGAGAGGACTTCTCCGCGAACACGTCCACGAGCGGGCGGGTTGTGGTCGGCGTCTCGGCCACGGGCAGGATCGAATCCGTCGGCGACACCGACTGGTTTGCGGTGACCCTGGAGGCGGCCAAGACCTACCGGTTCGACCTGGAGGGGGGGTGGCGGAGCGGCGGCGGCACCTTGCGTGACCCGCATCTGCGCGGGTTTTACGATGCCAACGGCGACCTGATCGATGGCACGACGTACCACCACGACGGCGGTGTGGGCCTCAACAGCCGGGGGTATTTCACGCCGGATGAGGGCGCCACCTACTACGTGTCGGCCGGTGCTTTCCACTCTCATGTCGGCACCTACACGCTGAGGGTCACCGAGGTTTCGGACGACTACGCGGCCGACTCCACCACGACCGGGACGGTTGCGGTCGGCGGTTCGGCCACGGGCAATATTGAGCCCTCCGGCGACGCCGACTGGTTTGCGGTGACCCTGGAGGCGGGCCAGCTCTATCTGTTCGACCTGGAGAGGACGTGGACCGACGGCGGCGCCTCTTATGCCCCGTATCTGCGCGGGATCTACGACGAGGACGGCGAACTGATCGACAGCACGACGGACGACGACAACGTGGCCGTCCACAGCCGGGTGTATTTCACGCCGGAAGAGGACGCCACCTACTACGTGTCGGCAGGACTTCGTGGCGGTGGTTTCGGCACCTACGAGCTGACGGTCACCGAGGTTCCAAACGATGATTACGCGGACGACAGCACCACGACGGGGACGGTTGTGGTCGGCGGCTCGGCCACGGGCAATATCGAGACCCAAGGCGACACCGACTGGTTTGCGGTGACCTTGGAGGCGGGCAAGTTCTATCGGTTCGACCTCGATCGATTGGGGACCGGCGACGGCACCTCTTATGACCCGAATTTGAGCGGGATCTACGATGGCAATGGCGACCGGATCGACGGCGCGCCGGACAACTACGGCGGCCTGCTCTACAGCCGGGGGTATTTCACGCCGGATGAGGATGCCACCTACTACGTGTCGGCAAGCGGTGTCCGCCGCGATCAAACCGGCACCTACACGCTGACGGTCAGCGACGCGACGGACGATTACGCGGCCGACCCCACCACGACCGGGACGGTTGTGGTGGGCGGCTCCGCCACCGGCGAACTCCAGTATGAGGACGACCGCGACTGGTTCGCGGTCGCGCTGGAGGCGGACAAGAGGTACCGGATCGACCTGGAGGGGTCGTTTCCCGGCGACGGCACCTTGTATGACCCGTATCTGCGTGGGATCTACGACGAGGACGGCGAACTGATCGACAGCACGACGGACAACGACGGCGGCCGGGGCTACAACAGCCGGGTGTTTTTCACGCCGGATGAGGATGCCACCTACTATGTGTCGGCAGGCGTTTTCAACTGGGATGTCGGCACCTACACGCTGTCGGTGGAAGAGGTCGATGCCATGTGACCTTGTCATCGGAGGCCGGCCCGCACGGGATGCGTTTCCACGCGATGCCGACCCCGCAGCGGCGACGGGGCGATGACCAAGGAGTGTTATGGTGAAGAAGGAAATCTCTCATGTTTGCAATAAGTTGATTGTGGTCTGATCTGCACGCTTCGTTGTCGTCTCGTGGCGCGGTTACTGCCGGGACTGCGGGGATCGGGAGACGCGACCTGGAGGACAGGGATGGCATGCACCCGGGACACCACGAACGCGGGGAATGTCGCCGTTGGCGGCATGACGACGGGAGAGATCGAGACCGGCGACGACTTCGACTGGTTCGCGGTCGAGCTGGTCGGCGGCCGGACCCATATAATCGATCTCAAGAGCGCCGAAAGCCAACGCAAATGCGTCGCGTAGGCGGTCATTGAAACCGGTCCGAGCGTGAGAGTGCGCGCGATCGGCGTTGATCGCCTGGCATCGTAGCGGAATCGCGATGGCGACGAGGGATAGCAGCGCGACCGACGGGGTCCGGGAAATCCGTTCAGCTCTCGGCGAGAGCCGGCGCCTGTTTCTGTCGATCGGGCTGTTCAGCGCCTTCGTCAATCTCCTGATGCTGACGGGCCCGCTGTTCATGCTGCAGGTCTACGACCGGGTGCTGACCTCGCGCTCCGAGGCGACGCTTGTAGCGCTGATAGGCATCGTCGCCTTCCTGTTCCTCATGATGGGTCTGCTGGACCACGCAAGGGCCCGGGTGCTGGCCCGCGCCGGGGCCCGGTTCCAAGCGCGCATGGACCCGAGGGTTCTGGGGGCGATCCTGACCCGGGCGGGCCGTTCGCCCCAGGCGCGCTCGGCCCCGGCGACGGGATTGCACGATCTGGAGGCGATGCAGCGCTTCGCCTCGGGTCCGGGGCCGTTCGCCTTCTTCGATGCGCCGTGGACGCCGGCCTTTCTGTTCGTGCTGTTCACCTTCCACTGGCTGCTCGGCGCCCTCGCCGTGGCCGCCGGGATCATGCTGCTGGCGCTGGCGCTGCTGAACTCGGCCCGGACCGCGCGGCTCCAGGCCGAGGCCAGCGAGGCGGCGGCCAGGGCCGCCCACTTCGTCGAACAGGTGCGCGCCGGCGGCGAGACGGTGCGCGGCCTCGGCATGCGGGGCGCGGCCATCGCCAGGGCGGGGACGCTGCGGAACGCCGCGCTCGGGGGCACGGTGGCGGCCTCGGACCGGGGCGGCGCCTTTGCGGTGACCTCGCGGACGCTGCGCCTGTTCCTGCAGTCGATGATGCTGGGCCTCGGAGCGTGGCTCGCAATACAAGGTGAAGTGACGCCGGGGATCATGATCGCGGCCGCGATCCTGCTCGGCCGGGCGCTCGCCCCGATCGACCAGGCGGTCGGCCAGTGGCCGGTGCTGCAAAGGGCGCTGCAGGGCCGCCGCGCGCTCGCGAACCTCCTGCGCGAGACCCCCGGAGGAGCCGGAGCGCACCCCGCTGCCGGCCCCGAAGGCGCTGCTGGAGGCGGAGAACCTGGTGGTCGCGGCTCCGGGGGCGAAGGTGCCGGCGGTGCGCGGGGTGTCGTTCCGCCTGGAGCCGGGCCATGCGGTGGGCGTCGCGGGGCCGTCGGCCTCGGGCAAGTCGACGCTGGCGAAGGCGCTGGCCGGGGTTTGGCCGCCGATGGGCGGCAAGGCGACGCTCGGCGGCGCGGCGCTCGACCAGTACGGCGAGGAAGCGCTGGCGCGGCATCTCGGCTGGCTGCCCCAGGAGGTGGTGCTGTTCGAGGGCACGGTGGCGGAGAACATCGCCCGCCTGGCGCCCGAGCCCGACCCGGAAACGGTGGTCGAAGCGGCTGTGCGCGCCGGCGCGCACGAGATGATCCTCGCTCTTCCGGGCGGTTACGATTTCCAGGTGACGGCCGGCGGCGCCGCGCTCTCGGGCGGGCAGCGCCAGCGCATCGCGCTCGCCCGCGCGTTCTACGGTGACCCGGCGGTGGTGGTGCTCGACGAGCCGGACGCGCATCTCGACACGGCGGGCGCAGAGGCGCTCAACCGGGCCATCGCGGAGCTGAAGGCGCGGGGCGGGGCGGCGGTGATTGTGGCCCACCGTCCCGGGACCTTCGCCGAATGCGACGTGGTGCTGCTGATGGAGAACGGCCAGACGCGGCCGGCCGGGGGGCTGCTGCCGGGCACCGGCGGGCACCGGCGTCCACAGCGGGCCCCCGGGGCGGCCCCGGGAGGGAGCTCGGCCGGAGCCGTGGTGCCGGTGCGGCTCGCGAAACCGCCGACGGTCGTCGACGAGGGGGGACAGGAGGGCGCGGTGCGCCTCATCAAGGTCGAGCAGCCGCCCGGACGCGGTGGTGAAAAGCGGGGCGGAAACGGAAAGAGCAGCAACGGCGGGGCCGACGAGGGAGACGGTTCGTGACGGCGCTGGCGATGGACGGCGCAGTGCCGGTGTTCGCGACGCGGCGCCCGCTGTTGCTCGGCTTCGCGACGCTGGCGGTGCTCGCCGGGGGGCTGTTCGGCTGGGGCGTTTTCGCCTCGATCTCCGGCGCGGTGATCGCGGCGGGCCAGGTCGAGGTTGAGACCCGGGACCAGGTGGTGGAGCATTTGGACGGCGGCACCGTGGTCGCGATCCTGGCGAAGGACGGCGACCGGGTGGAGGCCGGCCAGGTGTTGGTCCGCCTCAGCGGCGGGAAGCTGCAATCCGAGGCGGCATTGCTGGAGGCCGAGCATGCCGAGCTGGTGGCGTGGCGCAACCGGCTGGAGGCCGAGTTCGGGGACGCGGGGACGGTCGCCTGGGACGCGGCGCTGGCCGCGCGCGCGAAAACCGATCCTGCGGTCGCCGCAGCGGTCGAGGGCCAGGCCCGGCTGTTCGCGGCCCGGCGCGAGTCCCGCGCCGGGCAGGTGGCGCAGCTCAGGGAGCGCATAGGCCAGACCCGCAGGCAGATCGCAGGGCTCGAGGCGCAGGGCGCGGCGGTCGCACGCCAGGCCGGCTTCATCGCCCGCGAGCTCGCGGCCCAGCGGGACATGTTCGAGAAGGGTCTGACCGAGCTCGGCCGGCTGCTTGAGCTGGAGCGCGATGCGGCGGCGGTCGACGGTCAGGCCGGCGACATCGACGCCCGGACCGCCGGCGCGCGAGGCCGGATCGCCGAGATCGAGCTCCAGATCCTGCAGATCGGCGCGCAGCGCATAGAAGACGCTGAGGCCGGGGCGCGCGAGGCGCAGGCGCGGGAGAACCAAGTCGCCGAGCGGCTGTCCGAGGTGCGCCGCCGCTTGGGCGCGATGGACGTGACGGCGCCGGTGGCGGGCGAGGTGTTCGCCATGGGGGTCTCGACAGTGGGCGAGGTGGTGCGCCCAGCGCAACCGGTCGCGACGCCGGCCCATGCCCGCGACCTGGCGCTCACGCCGGGCATGCCGGTCGAGGTGCATCTCAGGACCGGCGAGCGCTCGCCGCTGAGCTATCTGGCCAAGCCGTTGACGGACTATTTCGAGCGGTCGCTGAAGGAGGAGTGATGACGGCGACGGCACGGTCCGGAACCGGAGGGGCGCGCGGGTCGTTGCGCCGGCACGCGGGCGCGCTCGTGCTGGGTCTTGCCGCGCTGGCGCTCGCGGGCTGCGCGGTAGAGCCAAAGCCGCTCACGCCGGAGGAGACGGCGTTCAGGGTCGAGACCGACCTCGCGCGGCTCGCCGCCAACCAGCCGGTGCTGGACGGCCCGCTCACGCTCCACGGCGCGATGGCCCGGGCGCTGGCGCACAACCTCGATGCACGGGTGCGGGCCATGGAGCAGAGCCTGTCGATGCGCCAGGTCGAGCTCGCCCGCCTCGGGCTGCTGCCGGCGCTCACCGGACGCTACGGCATCGACACGCGCAACAACGTCCAGGGCTCGTCGAGCCGCTCGGTGGAGAGCGGCCGGGAATCGTTAACCGCCTCGACCTCGTCCGACCGCAGGCGGCGCTCGGGCAGCCTTGCCGCGACTTGGCAGATGCTCGATTTCGGGGTGTCGTATTACGGCGCGAAACAGCAGTCGGACCGGGCGCTGATCGCCCACGAGCGCCGCCGCAAGGCGGTGCACGGGGTGCTGGCCGAAGTGCGCCGGGCCTGGTGGCGGGCGGTGGCGGGCGAGCGGGCGCTGGCCCGGCTCGCCCCGCTCATGGACCGGGTGCGCGCGGCCCTTGCCGACAGCGCGCGCATCGCGGAGCTCCAGGTGCAGTCGCTGGTCGTGGCGCTGCACTGGCAGCGGGCGCTGCTGGAGGCCGTTGGCGAACTTGAGCGGCAGCGGCGCGAGAGCCGGATCGCGAAGATCGAGCTCGCGGTGCTGGTCGGCCTGCCGCCGGGGGTGGACTACGCGCTCGCCGTACCGGCCTCGACGCCCGATCCGCGCCCGCTTGCGTTCGATGCGGACGAACTGGCGGCGCGGGCGCTCGCCCATCGCCCGGAACTGCGCGAGGGGCAGCTCGACGAGCGCATCGCGGCCGGCGAGGTGACGAAGGCGATGCTGCGCCTCCTGCCCGGCCTCGAGCTGCGCGCCGGGGCGCATACCGACAGCAACTCCTTCCTGGTCGACAGCGATTGGCTGTCGCTCGGTGCCGCGGTCTCGGTCAACCTGACGGAGATATTCACCCGGCCGGCGGCGATCGAGGCGGCGCGGGCCGGGCGTGGGCTGGCGGCCGCGCGGCGCGAGGCGCTCAGCATTGCGGTGCTGGCGCAGCTCCATGTCGCGCTGGCGAGCTTCGAGGAGGCTCGGGCGCGGCACGCGACGGCGGACCGGATCGCGGCGATCGAGCGGCGCATCCTCGAGGTCCTGCGCTCGCGCGAGCGGCGCGGCGCGGCCGACCGGTTGCAGACGGTCCGGGCCCAGATCGACGTCCAGCGGGCGTTGCTGGCGCGCGACCTCGGGCGCGCCGAGGTCGAGGACAGCTTCGGGCGGATCTTCCTGGCGGTGGGCGCGGACATCGCGCCGGGCGGGGCGGCGACCCTGGCGGACGTCGCCGCCGCGATCGCCGCCACCGAGGAAGCCTGGCGGCGCGGCGTGATCTTCATGCAGCCCTAGGGCGCGACCCAAGCCCCGGCCGACGGCGGGCCGTAGCCGTGGCGGGGCGGACCGGCGGGACCGGCTTGCCGGAGTTTGCGGCAACGCGTTTGCACGCCCGTCGCTGGCGCCGGGGAGCGTTGCCGATGTTCGCCGATTATTCCGAGGAAATCCCGACCCAGGGCGCGGTTGCCGTCGCCGGCATCGCCACCGGCGACATCGAGACGTCGCCGGACCGTGACTGGTTCGCGGTGGAATTGGTCGTGGGCCGGTCCTGCCGGTTCGACCTCCAGGGCATCCCGCGCGGCGGCGGCACGCTGGCCGAAGCAAGCGACGACAGCCCGGCACGTTTCCAGTCGCGCGGCTATAACCACGACGGCGGGCGGGACAGCCGGGTGGCCTTCTCGGCGAACGCGACCGAGACCCGCTACGTGAAGGTCCCGGCGGGTTACCACGAGACCGGGACCTGTACGCCCGCGGTGGCCGACGTCTCGCCGACCGATGCGCTCCCGGTGCCGGGGCTCGCGGTCGCCGGGGGCACGTCGGCGCGGGTGCGCCGTCTCGCGTCGCACCATGACAATGGTGACAACGGGAACCGGCGCCGGGAGGTGACGGAGCAGCCGGCCGGCGATGCGGCGGTCGGGGTTTCGCTCACCGCGAGGCGATAGGCGGCCGTCATGGGCAGGTCCCGGCGGTCGATGCCGGAGCACGGCGGCATCTGGGCATGGGAGGTCCTGCGCTGCCGGGATGACTACCGGGCGGTCTGGGCGGCATCCGCCGTCCAGGCCGAGCATGAGCCGGCCCCCTTCCCGATCCGCATCCAGTCGGAAGCCGATCTCGCGGCCGCATCCTGGGGTCTGTCCGCCTGGGAGGATCCGGGGGCGGCGGACGGGCCGGCCTCGCCGTTCTGGGCCGTGGCGTCGATGCTCGGATGCGTGCTCGACGAGAGCGAGCCGCCGCTGCTCGGCCTGCTGGCGGATGCGAAGTCTTCGCTGACCGGGCTCAGGCTCATCGCCGGCGACCTGATCCTCAAGATCGAGCGCGGCGTGCAGGCGGTGCAGCTCCGGCTGACCGGCGCCGCCGCCTTTCCCGACAGCGGCGGCATCGGGCTGCGGCACGGGATCCCGAGGCTGCCGGAGACGGTGGCGCGGGAACTGGATCTCTGGAGTGTCGCCGGCGCACCGTCCCCTCCGAGGGGGCGGTGGCGGGGGGCGGGGACGACAAACTTCTTATTGCACTGACCGGGTTGCGGACCCGCAAGGAGGCCCGCGAGATCGCCGTCGAACTCTACGGCCCGGATCTGGCGGCGGAGTGGGAAACCGACACCTGGGTGCGCTCGCGGACGCGCCGCCAGCTCGACAGGGCCAAGAAGTTTCTGGAACAGCGGCAGGACTACCGCGCGATGGCGGCCGGTCCCGGCTGACCCGCCGGTTCCGGTCGGCCGCGCCGCCCGATCTCTCCATCACGGCCGGCGCCTCCCGTCCGTGCGCTGTCGCATGAGCTGAACCGGCGGCGCGCGCTTCCGGTCGAAGCCCCGAATCGCACCGCCGAATCGCATCGGTGCGGCCGGCGCGATTCGCCGTCCATTCCGCGTTTCTTCCCGATGATCTCCCGGACCGCACCGGGCCGCGGCGGGCCGCGGCGGAACCGTCCATCGCCTTCCAGGCGGCGTCTGTCGTCCGCGGGAGGTCCCTGCGGGGGGGTCGTTTTCGAATCCAAAAACGACCCTCCCCCCCGTCCCCTTTCTTCGCTTCGATGGCCTCGCATCTGCGCCTGGAACGCCCCGGGCGCCGGGGAGTTCGAAGAAGGAGGACGGCATGACGGAAAGGACCAACTACCTGAGCACGCACCAGGCGGCCGAGTGGCTCGGCCTGTCGACGCGCACGCTCGACCGCTACCGGGTGTCGGGCGACGGGCCGGTGTTCCACCGCTTCGGCGGTAGGGTGCGCTACCTGCGCGCCGACCTCGACGCCTGGGCGGCGTCGCGGCGGCGGAGATCGACCTCGGACGACGGCACCGCGCTCGCGGGAGCGGCCCGATGAGCGGCCCGATGAGCGGAGGGGCGAAGAAGGGCGACGCACTGCGCACGGTTGCCGTGGCGGCGCTCGCGGTTGCGGCGGTGCTGGCCGGCACGGATGCCGCGCTGGCGACCACCGACACCACCTTCGGCGATCCGCTGGGTACGGTGCAGGACATCGTCGGCGGCACGGGCGGGCAGCTCGCCGCGGCGCTCGCCGTCGGCGCGGCGCTGGTCGGCTCGGTGCTTAGGTTCAACGCCATGCAGCTGATGGGCGCGGTCGGCGTCGGGATCGCGGCGGGCGCCGGCACCGGCATCGTCACCGGCCTGGTCGGCACGGCGATCGTCTGAGGGCGGCCCCGTGAACGACACCGCCCGCCACACCATCCCGCGCCGTCTCGACGATCCGGAGCGCTGGCTGTTCTGGACCGTCGACGAGGCGGCAGCGCTGATGGGCCCGGCCCTGCTCGGGCTCGCCGCCAACCAGTTCGTGCCGGGGCTGATTGCCGGTGCCGGCGGCTGGCTGCTTCTGCGCCGGGTCAAGCGGGGCGGCGGGGCCAACATCGCCCGCTACGCCCTCTACTGGTTCCTGCCCGACTTCGTGCTGCGCTTGCGCGGCACGCCGCCGAGCCATGTCCGGCGGTATGTCGGATGAGGCGGCGGGTGAGGACATTCGGGTGAAACGCACCGTCATGGAAACCGGCTTCCGCCGCGCCCGCGATGCGCGCATCGCGCTGGGCGCGCTCCTGGTGCTGTCGATGACGGCCAACCTGGCGCTCGGCATCGGGCTTGCCCGGCGCGAGGCGGTGACGGTGCTGGTGCCCGCGGTGACGGGGCCGGCCTGGGAGGTCGGCGGCGGGCGCGCCGGGGCGCGGTACCTGGAGGATATGGCGCGCACGGCGGCGGTGACGCTGCTGACGCTGACGCCGGAGAACTCCGCCCATGTCCGCCGGGCCGCGGCCCGCCTCTCACACGCCTCGGCGCGGGGCGCGATCGGCGCCTGGGTCGAGGAACAGGCCGCGCGGATGGCGGGGCGCGACCTCGCCACCGCCTTCTATCCGATGAGCATCGAGGCCGACACCGAACGGCTCACCGTCGAGATCGCGGGCGAGCTCGTGAGCTGGATCGGGCGCGAGGAATCCTCGCGGCACAAGCGACGCTACCGCCTGGCCTTCCGGATCGACGGTGGAAGGATCGGGCTCTTGCGCTTCGAAGAGATGGAGAACTGAGGATGACACGACGGACAAGCGGCGGCCGCCTGGCCGCGGCAGCGGCGATTGCCGCACACCTTTTATATGTAGCCGCCTCCGGGCCGGCCCTGGCGATGCAGATACTTGATGCCGCCGACCATGCGGAGCTGGCGGCCGAAATCTCCGCCACCGGCGTTAACCGCATCGCGCTCAGCCACGACCGCATCCGGCGAGTGATCCGCGCACCGGGAGGCTTCGAGACCGAGCACGACCCGGAAACCGGCGACCTCTATCTCAGGCCCGCCGCTGCCGCAGCTTCGGAGGGATCCGACGGGGCGCCGGTCATCCTGTTCATCGGCACCGAGAAGGGCTTCACCTACCGGCTGACCCTCACCCCGTCGGACCGCGATTCGGCCCAGATCCTGATCCGCAACGGCGCGGCGCTGGCCCGGGCGGAAGCGGGTGCGGCGGTGCAGGGCGCCGGAGCCGATCCCCGGATCGGGAGCCTGCCCCGGACGCGATCCGGGGTCCGGGGCAGGCCCCGGGTGGCGGCGCTGGTCGGGCTGGTCCGCGCGGTGGCGCGGCGCGAGCCGCCGGCGGGATACGCGATCGAGACCGGGACCGGGCAGGCCATCGGCGGCCTGCCGGTCATCGAGACCTGGCGGGGTCCGCGGTTCGCGGCGCATGTCGTCGAAAGCGACGCCGCCGTGACGGACGCCGTGGACCTCGCCGGGACCATGGCAATCCGGGCCGCGGCGACGTGGCTGGCGGCGCCCGGCAGCGGGCCCTCGGGCGGACGCCTCGCGGTGATCGTGACCGACGCCGCCGACCCGGCCAACGCGATCCCGAATGACGCGATGCCGGCCAGCGCAATGCCGGCCAACGCATTCCGGGGAGGCCCGCAATGAGCGCCCCCGGCTCGGGGACCGGGGCAGGCGTCGACGGCGACGCCGGGGCGGTCCGGCGCCGGCAGCTGGTGCTGTTCTCGGCGATCGCGGCCGTGGTGCTGGTCGTGCTCGCGGTCTGGCTGACGGCGGGCGGCGGCGGGCGGCCCGCGTCGGTGGGCGGGATCGACGCCGAGCTGGCCGGTCCGGACACCGCCGAGAGGGTGTGGACCCGGCGCTCGGAAGCCCGGATGGGGACCATCGAGACGCGGCTCCGCGAGATGGAGGGCGAGGCCCGGCGTCTCGATGCCGATAACAAGCGGCTGCGCCAGAAGCTCGCCGCCGACTCGGCGGACGCGCGCAGCGTGATCGACCGCCAGGCGGCGGTTATCGACCAGCTCGAACGGCAGCTGAACCCGCCGCCCGCGACCGGTAGCAATCCGGCGACTCCCGACGGCACGGGCTTCTTCCGTCCGGCGGAACCCAAGGCCGGGACCCCGGCCGCCAATCCGGCCCCGGCCCCGCCGGCGCCGTTGATCGAGACCTTCGCGCTGAAGGATGCCGGAGAGGGTACGCCAGGGCCGGGAATCGGGGGACTGGCGGGGGCGGCGGTGAAGCCGGTCGGGCGCTGGCTGCCGGCGGGCGCCCATGCCGAGGCGGTGGTGCTGTCGGGCGTTGACGCCTCGGCCGGCGTCTCCTCCCAGGGCGATCCGCGCCCGGTGCTGTTCCGCATCACCGGCCCGGCCTGGACAGCCGCCCCATCGTCTTCGGGGGACGGGACGGCGATGGAGGTCGATGTCGCCGGCTGCACGGTGACGGGCGCGGCCCATGGCGACCTCTCCTCCGAAAAGATCTACGCCCGGCTCCGGACCATGACCTGCGCCGGGCCGGGTCCCGGCACGGTGATCGAGACCGACGTGGCGGGCTTCGTCGCCGGCGCCGGCAAGGTCGGCGTGCGCGGGCCGGTGGTGAGCCGCGAGGGCGCGCTGGTCGAGAAGGCCTTTCTCGCCGGCATGGTCTCGGGCATCGGCCAGGGCGTGTCGCAGGCGTTCCAGCCGCAGGCCGTCGGCACCGGCGGCGGCGCATCCGTCGCCAATACCGGTCTCGGCGACATCGGCCGCGCCGGGCTCGGCTCGGGCGCGGCGAGCGCCGGGCAGAAGGTCGCCGACTACATGATCCGCCGCGCCGAGCAGTACCAGCCGGTGATCCAGCTGCGGGCCGGGACCCGGGTGACGCTGGTGTTCCTGGAGGGCGCCCGCATCGACGGGCAGGTGGCCGTGAAGTCGGCAGCCAAAAGCAATCGGGGAGGGAATTGAGATGACGAAAACCGCGATCCCGAAACGGCCCACGCCGGCCATGATCGTGCTGGGGGCGCTCGCGCTCGGCGGCTGCTCGGGGACGAATGTCGGCAGTTCGTGGCAGTGTCCGCTCGCCCAGGGCGGAACCTGCGACAGCGTTGCCGCCGCCGATCCGGCGGTGCCGGGGACGGCGGGAGCGCAGAGCTCCGTTTTGCGGGAGCCGCTCTACCGTTCGCGCGGAGTCGAGCGGGCCGGAGCCACGGCCCCGGACACCCCGGACTCACCGTCTATGGCGCGGTCCTGCAGGGCGGACTGCGACAGTGATTTCGATCCCTTCGGCTGGCTCGCGCGGCTGTTCGAGGCGGACCCCGGCTCGGGGGCCGGGGCAAGGGACGACGGCGAGGATGATTCCCGCCCGGCCGATGCCGGGCCGATGAAGATCACGCCAGGGGCCGGCGCTGCGCCGCCGTACACCGCTGGCGCCGATCCTGCCATCGAATCCGCAATCGAGTCCTCGGCCCTTTCGGGGCCACCGGAACCGGGCGCCGATCTGCGCACCGAAGAGGTCGTCGCCCGCATATGGATCGCGCCCTTCGTGGACGCCGGCGGCGTCTATCGCGAGGCGTCCCATGTCCGGGTCGTGCTTGAGCCGGCCGGCTGGAGGCTCCACCGAAAAGCAGGACCGGCTCAGAGAGGCCGGAACCCTCAACCGGACGCCGGAAAAGGTCAGCGACCCGATGTTCGCGGTGGGCGACTTCTTCGATGCCCGCGACCTGCTCCAAGTCCGCTACGAGATGGTCCGTGTGGTCCGGCGGGGCGAGGCGACCCTCGCGCAGGCGGCGGCACGGTTCGGGGTCTCGCGGCCGACCTGCTTCCGCATGGTCAAGGCGTTCGACGGGGGCGGGCTGCAGGAGCTCATCCCGGCGCGGCGCGGGCCGCGCGGGCCGCACAAGATCAGCCCGGAGATCCTGCGCTTCGTCGAGAACTACAGGGCCCGGCACGGGCGGGTGGGCGCGCGCCGGCTGGCGCCGCTGATCGAGGCCGAGTTCGGCGTCAGGGTCCATCCGCGCGGTCTCGAGAAGGCACTCGAGCGGGTTCAAAAAAAACCGCTGGAACCTGGGCCATGATGCTTGACGACGCCTGGAAGACCTACGAGAGCTGGCGGCGGCACTGGCTGTCGGGCGGCGACAGCAACGCGATCGCCGCGCTGCGCTTCCACGGTCTGCGCGGCGCCCTGGCCATGGCCGAGGCGGCGTGCGAGCGCAGCCGCCCGCGGCCGCCGTCGCCTTCGTCCGTCAACGTGGAACTGCCCATCGCCGATGCGGCGATCGCCGAGGCCGCCAGCCAGGTCCGGCGCCTGCTGCGCGTGCCGTCGCCTGCCGCGATCGCCAGCACTGCGTGGGAATACGAGGAGAATCGTCATGTCTGAGGCGCAAACACGCAAGATCGCGCCGCATCATCTGGAGCGCGAGGCCTGCCTCTACGTGCGTCAGTCTTCGCTTCGCCAGGTCATGCGAAACACCGAGAGCACGCGGCGCCAGTACGGGTTGAGCCAGAGGGCGACGGCGCTCGGCTGGCCGATGGAACGCATCCGGGTGATCGACGAGGACCAGGGCAAGTCGGGAGCCTACAGCGAAAACCGCAGCGGCTTCCGCGGCCTGATGGGGAGCATCGCCGCCGGCGAGGTGGGTATCGTTCTCGGCCTGGAGGTCTCGCGCCTGGCGCGGGACAACGCCGACTGGCACCAGCTGCTGCGGATCGCCGGCATCAGCAATACCCTGATCCTCGACGAGACCGGCATCTACGATCCCAACGACAGCAATGACAGGCTCCTGCTCGGCATGAAGGGGACGATGAGTTAATGGAGAGCTCTCCATTAACTCATTAATGGAACGCTGCCATTAATGTTGCGTCACGGCGGTCCGGCCCTTCGGGCGCGGGCTGCCGTGGCCGATTCGCTCACCATTTGTGCGGAGCGCGCGCCTCCCTGAGAATCATCATCACCCGGTCGGGTGCATCCTTGAAGGCGCCCCGGTCGATCGACGGCGGAACCGTCTCGCCGAGGATATCGAGCTTCCTCGCCGGATCGCTCCGCAGGTAGATCTCCGTACTGCGGATGGTGGCGTGGCCAAGCCACAGGGAGACCTTGCGGATATCGCCGGTGGCTTCCAGCGTGTGCATGGCGCAGCTGTGCCGCAGGATATGGGGGAAGACGCGCTTCCCGGCGATCGTGGGTGCTGTTTTGGCCGCGGCTTCGGCATGGAGGGCCAGGCGATGCGCGAAGCCGTGCCGACTCATGGGAACGCGTCGCGCGTTGACGAACAGGTGGTCGCAACCGCAGGCGGGTCTGGCGGCAAGCCAGTCCCGTATCGTCGAGCGGGTCTCGCGCCACAGCGGCAGGATCCGTTCGCGCCGTCCCTTGCCGGTGACGCGCACGCTGTCGAGGTCGGGATGGGTCAGATCGGGGATCCGGATGGCGACCAGTTCCGAGACCCTGAGGCCGGCGGCGTAGGCCAGGTGCAGCATCGCCCGATCCCGCCGGCCACTGGCGGTTGCCGGATCGGGGGCATCGAGCAGGGCCCGGACTTCCGCGCGCTCCAGATGGGCGACGGCCCTCGCGTCATGCCGCTTCATCGGCATGGCGTCCACCTGCCGGGCGAGGTCGAGACAGGCCGGCAGGCGGTATTCGAGGTAGTGAAAGAAGGACTTGATCGCCGCCAGCCTGACATTGCGCGTGCCGACGGTGTTGCCGCGATCGGATTCCAGATGGTCGAGGAAGCCGAACAGGAGATCGGTGGTGAGATGCTCGACCGTGATCGCGCTCGGCCGGATTCCGAGACGCCCGGCGGCGAAGCCCAGCAGCAGCACGAAGCTGTCGGCGTAGCTTGCGACCGTGTGCCGGCTGGCATTGCACCGGCGCGGCAGATGTTCGCGCAGGAACGCGCCGAGATGGGGTGCGAGGTCGGTCATGGCCGTGCCCCCCGATGCATGTCCTCGGCGTCGCTCGCGATGGCACGCATCAGGACCTGGGTGGCCTGCAGGTACCAGTAAGTCGAGGAGACGTTGACGTGACCGAGATAGGTCGAGAGCGCGAGGATATGCCGGTTGACGCGGCCGCGGTCGGTCGCCACGGCCTGTTCGAGCGAGCGGACGGCAAAGCGATGGCGCAGGTCATGGAGTCGCGGGCCAGGCTCTTCGGGACCGCCTCGGAGCCCGACCCGGCGGGCCAGCTTGATATACATCCCGCTCAGGACGTCGGGATGAAGCGGCCTACGCGTCGAGAGCACGAAGACATGTTCGCCGGGTCCGCCGAGACGCTTCCTGATCCCGAGATAGCGATGGACCGCTTCGCTCGTGCTCGGCAAGAGGGGGACCAGCCGAGACTTGCGGAACTTCGTCTCGCGCACGGTCAGACCGTCGGCGGTGACGTCGTCGATCCGCAGATTGCAGACTTCAGCGCGCCGCAGCCCGGTCGCCGCCATCAACCCGATCACGCAGTGCAGGGTGTGCGGCGTGATCGACCCGGCGGGCGGCAAGCGGAGGGCAGCCTCCATCAGCATGCCGATCTCCTCGTCGCTCGGCAGACGCGGCGGTGGCCTGTCCTCCCTTGGCCGGCCGACCGCGTCCCGATGCGGAACCTCGTGGCGGTCGTCCTCGGCACGCAGCCACAAGACGAACCGCCGCGCGACGCCCAGCCGCCGGCGCGCCTGAGCGGGCGACGATGCGGTCCCGGCCCATGAGACGATCCTCTCCGCGCGCAGCACCGCCTCCCCGCGTGCCGAGACATGACGCGCAAGCGCGAGCAGGATCCGCTCGTTCTGCACGTACTTGTTGCCGAGATGGCGCTTCAGCGCGACATAGCGCTCGACATGGTCCACGATGCTCATGACGCCTCTCCCGGCCAGGGCTGTGCGACCTCGAGAAGCATCGGCCGGTCGGTCTTCGCATAGATCAGGGAAGTGTCGACCGAGCGGTGTCGAAGCAGGGTGCAGATGACCTCGATCGAGACCCCGGAGCGCAGCAGATGGGTCGCCGCGGAGTGCCGGAAGAGATATGCGCCGCGCGGCCGGACATCTTCCATGCCGGCCCGCTTCAGGGCCTGGATGACGAGGCTGGTGATCGTGTTGCTCGACGCGAAGGGCCGATAGGGCGCCCGTGTCCTGAGGAAGACCCGGTCGGCCGCGACCCGCGGGCGGGCACGCTCGATATAGGCGAGGACGGCATCGCCCGCATCCTGGGGAAGCGGCAGACGGATCTCGCGCCGAGACTTGCCGCACACCTGGACCAGCGCGTTGTGCCAGTCGATATCGTCGAGACGCAGCTCGACGATATCGCCGGCGCGAAGGGCAAGACGGGACAGAAGCAAGAGGATCGCGCGGTCCCTGAGTCCGGCGGGGGCCGCCACGTCACAGCCCGCGATCACCCGCTCGATGGCATCCGCCGACACATGGCGGGGCAGCGGGGCCAGCCGCCAGACCGGCGCCGTCGGCACGGCCGCGATCAGCGCCGGGGAACAGGCGCCCTCCGCGGCCAGAAAGCGCAGATACATGCGCATTACGGTTGCCAGCCAGCGCGCCTGATACCATGAAGCATCGGCAAACTGGCCAAGCAGGACATCCCTGATCCGCGCCGCGTCATAGAGGCGTGGGTCGGGGCCGAGCTCCGCCATCAGCGGACCGACCGTACGGAGGTACCTGCCAATGGTCCGCGCACCGATGCCACGATGTTGCCGAAGCCATAGGGCGAAGCACGCGATGTTCGGGTCTTCGGCGGGAACGACCGGAGCCGGCATCACGCCCGTCTCGACGAGATATCGCATGAACATCGTGAAGGGGTAGAGGTAGCTCGCGCCCGACTTCCGCGGCCGCGGTCGCTCGAAAGGCCCCGGGCACACGCAGTCGTGGTCGCGGAACCGATCGAGCGTCTCCGCGCCGACGTCGCGGATCGAAAGCCGCGACTGGTGCAGCCAGATCAGCACATGCCGGCAGGCGCTACGATAGCTCGCGAGCGCGTCCGGCCCGTAACCCTTCTCGGCGCACCGTGCCAGAAAGCCGTCCAGATAACCGAGATTGTGCGCCATCTCACCGGGATGCTCGATCTGCCCCTCCTCCTCAAGGAACCGGACAAGCCTGAGCGCGCCGGTCATGAAGCCGCGCTTGCCGGAGGAGACGCGGAGCCGGTGCTGTTCCGTCATGCCGGGACAGTGGCAGTCATGGCGGCGGAAGCCGCATAGCACGCCGTGATCGACGGCCTCGACCGGGATCCCCTGCCGATCGAGCCAGAGCAAAAAATGCCGCGCGCCGAGCCGAAGGGTACGCACTCGTCCCTCCGACAGGCCTTCGCTCTTCAGGTGTTCGACGAAATCGCCGAAGCGGCCGTCCCACGACGGGGCCAGCCAGTCCGATCGGTTCGCGAATCTCGATTGCGATGCCATCTCTGACCTCCTCCAATGAGTGACTGGATGGAGGAGGGAATGGAACAAATGGTGAGCGAATCGGCCACGGCAGCCCGCGCCCGAAGGGCCGGACCGCCGTGACGCAACATTAATGGCAGCGTTCCATTAATGTCGGAGTTCGAGCTTGAGGGAATCAAGGCGCGGCTGCTCGGCGGACAGCGCAGCGCCGCCGCGCGCGGCGCGCTGAAGATCCGGTTGCCGGTCGGCCTGGCCTACAACGACAAGGACGAGGTGGCGTTCGACCCCGACCGGTCCGTCGTCGACGCCATCCGTCTCGTGTTCGACAGCTTCCGCCGAATGGGGTCGGCGATGGCGGTGGTGAAATGGATGCACCGCGAGAACATCGCGCTGCCGTCACGGCCGCGAAGCGGGCCGGTCTACGGCGAGCTGCGCTGGGCGCCTCCGCGCGTGCCGCAAATCGGCCGCATTCTGAGGAATCCGCGCTACGCCGGCGCCTACGTCTATGGCCAGACGCACGTTGAGCGGCGGGCGGACGGGACCGGAAGATTGCGTACCGTGCCGATGGAGGACTGGCACGTCTGCATTCAGGACGCCCATGTGGGCTTCATCGATTGGGACGAGTACCTTCGCAATCGAGCCACCCTGAGAGGCAATGCCGCCTCCTTCCTGGAATCGCCCTCGCGCACCGCGGCGCCCCGCGAGGGGGCGGCGCTGTTGCAGTCGCGGGTGATCTGCGGCCACTGCGGCCGGCGCATGAGCATGCAATACAACAACGCTCTTCCGCATCGCAACCGGCCGGCGCGGCACTTCTACGTCTGCAACGAAGAGCTGGCCCGCTACGGACGGAAGACCTGCCAGACCATGCGCGGCGATCTCGTCGACGCCGAGATATCCCGCTTCGTGATCGACGCGATGAGCCGCAAGAACATCGATCTTGCCCTGGTGGTCCAGCAGCAGGTCGATGTGGAGTTTGCCGAGGCCGATGCCCAGCGCGCCAAACGCATCGAGGCGATCCGCTACGAGGCCGACCTGGCACGGCGCAGGTTCTGCGAGGTCGACCCGGCCAACCGGCTGGTGGCGGCATCGCTCGAAGCCGACTGGAACGAGCGCCTGCGCGATCTGGAAGAGGCCTGCCAGGAACGCGAGGCCCGCGCCGCGGTGCGCGACACCGAACTCTCCGAGCGGCAGGTCGAACGCATCCGGGAACTGGCGCGCGACTTCGAGCGGGTATGGAACGCCGCCCAGACCGGAAACGCGGATCGCAAGCGGCTGCTCGGGCTTCTGATCGAGGATGCGACGCTGACCCGGGACGGCTCCGAGGTGACGATCGGCCTGCGCATGCGCGGGGGTCGGTCCCTGACGCTGGAGCCCCTTCAGCTGCCGAGACCGATGGCGGAGACCCGCAAGACGCCCGCGGAAACGGTCGCCGCAGTGGACCGGCTGCTCGAAACCCACGGCGACGAAGGCGCCGCGCGCGAGCTGAACGCGATGGGGTGCCGAAACTGGAAGGGCGAGCTGTACACGGCCGCGCACGTGGGCAGGATACGGCGGGCTTACGGCTTGCCCGGCTACCTCGAACGCGCGACGAAACGGCCTCGCGCCCAGGGCTTCGCGACCGCCCGGGAAGTAGCCGCCCAACTCGGCTTCAACGAGAGGGTCGTCCGGTTGCTGGGCAGAACCGCAACGGACGAGCGAGTGGAGCGGGTCATCGTCCCGACCGAAGGCCGACGGCGGTACTGCATGTACAGAGCGAACTGCGCCGGCAAAGCGCCGTTGTCGGAACCCGCATCGTGAGGCTGAAAATGCCCCCAGGGAACGACGCCATCGCGGCAGCCGGTCGGCCCGGGCTCCGGTGGAGACTCGAAGCCCTCAACAAAAAAGGGGCCAGCGCCGAAGCGCTGGCCCCCGAGTTGGGAGGGAGGAACGACGGGAGGTCACCCCTAGAACGGGATCGAATCGTCCGGATCCGCGGACATGGTCGAACCGTTCACGGGCTCGTCCGCGGGCTGCGCCGAGGCCGTCGCGCCGTTGCCGTTGGCCCCGTTCGCCTTGTCGAGGAACTGGATCCGCGAGCCGGGGACCAGCAGGATCTCGGTGGAGAACCGATCCGAGTCCTCGCCGTCCTTGCGCCACTTGCGGGTCTGCATCTTGCCCGCGACGTAGACCAGGCGGCCCTTCTTCGCGTTCTTGGTCAGCATGTCGATCAGCCCGTCCTGGAAGGTGACGACCCGGTGCCACTCGGTCTTGTCGATCCGCTCGCCGCCGACGTTCCTGTCGATGTAGCTCTCGTCGGTGGCGATGCTCAGGTTGGCCACGCGGCCCCCCGATGCGAGATGATTCACGGTCACATCGGCGCCGAGGCGGCCGATGACTTCGGCGCGATTCAATCCAAAAGCCATTGTGCTGTCTCCTGTTCGTGCTGGTTGATGACGATGGAATGCGAACGGCCGGGACGACTCTCTCCGCCCCCTTCTCCGTTCACCCTTCCCGCGCTTCACTCCAACTCCGGTCTGACGCCCGACCCGGTATCGGAGGAAATGGAACGATGCGGCTTGCCTTCGGCTGCCCCATATGCAGCGAACGGGGACGGCACGATGACCCGATTCCCCGGCAAATCCCTACAGACACAACAAGGTGCATCATGAAACATGCGACCGGTTGATGTAGCTCTCGTCGGTCGCGATGCTCAGATTGGCGACGCGGCCGCCGCTCATGAGCTGGTTGACGGTGACGTCGGCGCCGAGGCGGCCGATCAGCTCGACCCTGTTGAGTCCGAATGCCATGACGATTCTCCTTCATGGGTCTTGATGATGACGATGGGTTGCGAGCGGTCGGGAACCGGGCTCTCTTCCCCCGGCCCCCTTCCGTTCACTCTCTAAAAGCCCTCCTCGAACTCCTCTCAGCCGCGCCGGTGCGCTGGGGACGGGCAGAGGAGGTCCAGGAGCGCCGCCTCGTGCAGCGCCTGCTCGAAGGGCGTGCGGTCGCCGAGGACCGCGACGGTGCGGTTGGGCAGCACCGAGTCCCGGTCGGGACAGCGGATCGCGCGGTCGTCCTCGCTGACCTCGCGGACGGTGTGCTGGTCGACCCCGATCTCCGCGAGCAGCGCGCTGCCGGTCGGGGGCTCGAAGTCGTAACCGGGATCGAATGGGGACAGGAACATGGGTGGTCTCCTTTGCCGATTGCCCTGCCCGGCATCGGCGCGGGGGACTCTCCCTCCACCCCTGCCGGGCACTCGCCCGGCACGCGCTGCTCTCCACCTCTACGACGCGGAGGCGGCCCGGCGGATCGCGTCCAGCCGTTCGCAGGCTTCGCGCGGCGACATCGATCCGAGATTGAGCACCGGGACGCCGTGGGCCTCGGCGATGCGGATGCTCATCCCGGTTCCACCGGCAACAACCCCCCCGGCCGTCCAGCAGACCACGGCATCGACCGGCCGATCGCAGGTCCGGCCGAGGAGTACGGCGGCGTTCCTTGCGTGCAACTTGCGGACGCTGGGGGAACAGCGGGCCCATGCCGGGTGCAGATCGGCAGCGATTCTCATGCAGTCGCGGAGTTCGGAACCGGAGAGCACCACGCAGTCCGGCCCCCGGTGGCCGTTGTAGCCGAGCCAGGGCAGAAAGATCGTCCGCTGGCCGGCCGGCGCGCCTTCGGCGAACGCAGTGTCGGCCCCCTTGGCGCCGCCGGAGTGCAAATGCCATCCGGTTGCCGGCACGCGTGTCCGCGCCAGCCAGCGGGCGATCACCGTCATGTCGGCGCGCACGGACGACGGCGTCGCGCGCGCCCCGATCCCGGCATAGGTGAGTGCGGTCATGTCCGGTCCTCCCGATGCGAAGTGCGCCGCGTCACCCTCCCGGCGCGCGGCTTCGCCCCTGTCGCGCTCCTCTCCGCCTCCGGAACGCGCGGGCCGGCGGGACTTGATTCGCGGCGCAGCGACGGGCATGGCTATCGGATGGAGGCTCACGGACTCTTCAACGGGCGCGGGTTCTGGGCGCTAGCGCTGCTGTGGCTGCCGGCCGGGGTGGTGGCGCAGGCGCTGGTGCGGTTCGGGCCGGAGACGGGGCCGCATGCGGGTCCCGGCCTGTCGCCAACGATGCTGCCGATGCTGGCGGCATCGCTGGTGGTGGTCGCGCCCTGCGGCCTGCCGCTGGCGCTCGGCTGCCGGCGCGTCTGGCGTCTCGGCCACCGGCGCGGGGCCGGGTGGGCCTGGATCGGGCTCGGCGCGGTGACCGTGGCGGCGTCGGTGGTGGCGGGGCTGCTCGGCCCGGTCGCGATCGCGGTCTATGCGATAGCGCTCAGCCTGCCGGTGTGGGGAGCCTGGTGGTGGCTCGCGAATCGCGGCTGACGGCAGAGGGCGGCGGGCCGGCTGCGCAGCAGGACGCCGGGCGGGGTCAGCGTGCGGGAGGGAGGTCGCTGTTGGCCTGTTCCGCGAGCGTCCGCGCCTTGTTGACGAGGCGCCGTGTGTGGGCGCGCATCCGGCTGTCGCAAGCCCACTCCGCGGTTAGCGGGTCGGCGCCGTGGAGGCGCACGGCGATCTCGCGAAGCGGCGGGCCGGCGCGCGCGGCGGCGAGCACTGTCACAAGCTCGCGATCCCCCGCCGGCGGCGGCGGGGGTCGTGCCGAAGCGTCGTCGCCATCGGGAAACAAGTCGTAATCCATGCGGCAATGCTCGCAAAACGGTCCGCTATCGCAGGGGATGTGACAGGAAGCGTTAGCGAAATCGGGAGGGGTGGTCAACGACTGCGGCGGTCGGGCGGGCGGAGCGCGACGGCGGTCTGCGCGGTGGCTCCGGATGTCGGATGGCGACAGGCCGGCTGCACGGCAGGGTGGCGGGCTACGGTCGCGAATAGCATGCAGCCGCCTCAGTGCCAGGCGTCGCCGTCCGGATCGTCCTCCTCGGCGCGCATGGACTTGGCCGCAAGCGCGGTCCAGGCCTCGTAGTCCAGCCCGAGGCGCCGGTTGAGCTTGGTGCAGATTTCCTCGGCGTCGGAAACCGTCAGCGCAACCAGCGCCGTGGGGACGTAACCGCTCATGCCGTCGATGACGATCCTGATCTGCTGGACCTCGTCCTCGATGTCGTAGGCGGGCACGAAACAGTAATGCGGGTCGTCGGGCAGTGTCTGGACGGTCATGGGTCGATCTCCGTCAAGCGGGGTGCGGCGAGGGACGCCCGCGGGCCGGCAATATGCATGGCGGCGGGCGGCGTGCCGGCAATACGGATACGCGGCGGCGGCGGCGGGGCGCCATGCCGGAATGGGTCATCCGGCCGGCGCCCTGCCGGCGGTACGTATAGGGGGCTCAGGCGGCGAGCGGCCAGCGTTCGAGAACGCGGTCGAGCACCTCGGCCCCGGGGGCGAAGGCGCGGGCGCGCCAGGAGACGATCTCAACCGTGCAGCCGATGCGCTTCAGGTGCGCGGTATCGGTATCGGCCGGGCCCTCGATCTCGACGCGGTCGGCGCCCATGATGCGCCGGCGCGCGAGGCGCCAGCCATTGGCAAGGGCGAGCGCGGAGCCCCGCCCCATGACCGCCTCGAAGGCCTCCGCGCCGGTCATGGCGAGGGCGCCGTCGAGGCCGAAGGACGTGCGGACGGCCTGGACCTGTTCGGCGTCGAGCACGCGCCCGATCAGCGCCTCGCCGGTATCGGTCGCAAGCCGGCGCACCCGCATGTTCTCGGCGGGCAGCCGGTCCCAGACCGGCAGCAGCAGGCCGGCGGCGAGCCAGAAGCGGGATTCCCGGTGGGTCGGCAGCTCGGCGATCTCGTGTTCCCAGATTGCCCGCCAGCGGGCCTCGTCGGCGCGGCGCCAGTTGGAGGCGTCGAGCTCGGCCCTTGCCATGGTCTCGCGGGTCGCGGGGCGGACCAGGCGGACGCGCTCCTGCACGCCCCCGTCGTCGAACATGCGCGAGGGCGCCGGCAGCAGCACGGCGGCACGCTTCGAGCGCGCGTTGACCGCCAGCCGGGGCTTGTCGTCGGGTGCGGGTTCGCGGGCGCCGATCCCGAGCGCGGTATCGGCATCGAGCGGTTCCAGCCTGTCGCGTCGCACGATCTCGACCAGCTCGGTGACCGCCCCGGTGCCGGGATGCTCGAAGAGGGTCTCGCGCCCGGCGATGGCGAGCGAATCGGCGTGCACGGTCTCGACTCCGACCTCGAAGCTGCCGGCCTCGATGGCCTGCTCGATGTTCTCCGCGATCCGGGCCTCCAGTTCGGCGAAGAGCTGGTTCTGCTCGTCGATAGGCAATGCCAGCAGCCGGTTCAGGAAACGCGGCATCGGCGGCAGGTCCTCCTTGAGGTTGCCTTCGTGCACCAGCTTGAGGCCGGTCGCGTCCTCGAAGCGGTCGAGCGACCAGCCCGGGATGTTGCCGCGCCAGAGCGCGATATAGAAACGGCGCAATGCCGCCCTGGCGTAGATGCTCTCGAGATTGTCGCTCTCGCGGAAGAGCGCCTGGTCGCCGCTGCCCATGGCCGTCTGCGAGTCCCGCTGGCCCCGGGTGATGGCGCCGAGCGAATCCAGACGCCGTGCGATGGTGGCGATGAAGCGCCGCTCGCCCTTGACGTCGGTGGCGACGGGGCGGAAGAGCGGCGCCGATGCCTGGTGCGTGCGGTGGGTGCGCCCGAGGCCCTGGATCGCCTGATCGGCGCGCCAGCCCGGTTCCAGCAGGTAATGGATGCGCCGCTCGGTGTTGGCGCATGAGAGATCGGCGTGGTAGCTGCGCCCGGTGCCGCCGGCCATCGAGAAGACCAGGATGCGCTTCTCGCGATCCATGAAGGCGGCGGTCTCGGCGAGGTTGGCTGACGCGGGCCGGCTGCGCAGCGCGAGACGCTCGCCGCGCGCATCGGAAATCCGCAGCACCCGGCGCGAGCGCCCGGTGACTTCCGCGACCGCCTCGTGCCCGAAATGCTGCACGATCTGGTCGAGCGCCGAGGGCACCGGCGGGAGCGCCGCGAGCTTCTCGATCAGCGCGTCGCGCTTCGCGACCGCCTCCCGGCAGAGCACGGGATTGCCGTCATCGTCGAACACCGGCCGCGAGAACAGGTTGCCGCCCTCGTCGGTGAAGGGCTCCTGGAGCTGGACCGGGAAGGCATGGGCCAGGAACTCGATCACGGTCTCGCGCGGCGTGAGGTCGACGGAGAGGTCGTCCCATTCGGACGCGGGGATCTCGGCGATGCGGCGTTCCATCAGCGCCTCGCCGGTCGAGACCAGCTGGACGACCGCCGACCGCCCGGCGTCGAGATCGGCCTCGATCGCACGGATCAGCGAGGGGCACTTCATGGCGGTCAGCAGATGGCCGAAGAAGCGCTGCTTGGCGCCCTCGAAGGCCGACATGGCCGCCGACTTGGCGTTCCTGTTGAGCGTGTCCTCGCCGTCGACGATACCGGTCGCCTTCAGCGCCTCCTGGATGTTCCTGTGGATGACCTTGAAGGCGCCGGCATAGGCGTCGTAGATGCGCCGCTGTTCGGGCGTCAGGGGATGTTCGAGGGTCTCGACCTCGACCCCGTCATAGGAGAGCGCCCTTGCCTGGTAGAGGCCGAGCGCCTTCAGGTCGCGCGCGACCACCTCCATCGCCGCGACGCCGCCCGCTTCCATGGCGGTGACGAACTCGACGCGGGTTTCGAAGGGCGTCTCGCCGGCGGCCCACAATCCCAGACGGCCGGCATAGGCGAGGCCCGGCACCGTCGTCGCGCCGGTCGCCGACACATAGGCGATGCGTGCATCCGGCAGCGCGTTCTGGAGGCGCAGCCCGGCGCGGCCCTGCTGGGACGGCTTGACCTCGCCGCGGCTGCCCTTCGAGCCGGCGGCGTTGGCCATGGCATGGGCTTCGTCGAAAATCACCGCACCGTCGAAGCCGTGGCGGTCGTCCCCGTCCAGTGAGCCGGCGAGCCAGGCGACGATCTGGTCGAGGCGCGAGGTCTTCCCCTGGCGGGCCGGCGAGCGCAGCGTCGCGTAGGTGGCGAAGAGGATGCCCTCGGAGAGGGGGATCTCCGCGCCCTGGCGGAACCTGCCGAGCGCGATCACGTCGTCCTCGCGCCCGCCCAAGGCGCACCAGTCGCGCCGCGCGTCCTCGACCAACTTGTCGGACTGCGAGAGCCAGAGGGCGCGCTTGCGGCCGCGCAGCCAGTTGTCGAGCACGATGGCGGCGACCTGGCGGCCCTTGCCCGCCCCGGTGCCGTCGCCCAGCATCCAGCCGCGCCGGAAGCGCACGGGGGCGGACAGCACCTCGCCGTCGTCGGTGACATCGGTGGGATCGGCACTGGCGTAATCGTCGTCGCCGTCCTCCTCCGGGCAGCGCTGCACGGTCTCCCAGCCCGCGCCGATCCGGTAGTCGGCGGCGAGATGGCGGGCCTGGGCTTCGCCCGCCAGCACGATGCTCTCGAGCTGGGCGTCGGACAGAAGGCCCTCCGTTACCACGCGCTCCGGCAACATCGGCCGGTATGCCGGCACGGGATGCGGCACGGCCGCCATGGCGGCGGACTGCACGAGCGGCGTGGGATGGGCGATCGCGCCCGGCACCCGCACCGCGGCCGGCCGCCACGGATCGTAGGGGCCGGCATTGGCCTCGGCAGGCGAATCGCCGGCGGCGTCGGCGTCCGTAGCGGTGTCGGGGGCGCCGGTCTCGACGGCGAGCTCGGCGACGGGCCCCCAGTCATGGGCGGTAGCGGGCGCGGCGGCGGAGCCACCTCCCGCGCCGGGCTTGCCGGCCGGCGCGGCGACAGGCTTGCCGAACAGGTCGCGTCCCGGGCCCGTCGGGACGGACCGGACGGGGTGCGGGCCGATCGGGAGCCTGGGCGGCACATGTGCGATGACGGCGTCGAGCAGTTCGGCGGCGTCGGCGGCGCGGGCCTCCCGGTCGATGTCGAGTCCGGGCGCGGACGAGCGCTCGATCACGGTGAGCCGGGTGTCGAAGCCGGTGCCGCGCCTGGCATAGGCGCGGCCGTCGATGGCCATGGTGAAGACGGTGCGGGCGCCGCCCTCGACGGAATCGAAGGCGTCCCGCCAGGCGGCGTCGCCGGGGACGCAGTGGGCCGAGGCGATGGCGGCAAGTCGCCCGCCCGGCGGCAGCATCGAAAATGCCGAGCGGAGATGGCGCAGATCGGCATCGTGGCGGATGCGGTCGACGCCCGGCGTCGCGGAGAACGGCGGGTTCATGATCACCACCGTGGGCGCCGCGTCGTGAAGCCGGTCGGCGATGGCTTCCGCGTTGAAGGCGGTCGTGACCGCCTGCGGGAAGAGCCGGGTCAGGAGGCGGGCGCGGGTCTCTGCGTATTCGTTGAGATGCAGATGGCCGGCGGCGCTCTTGCCGAGCGCGCACTCCGCCATCACCGCCAGCATGCCGGTGCCGGCCGAGGGTTCCAGCACGGTGTCGCCCGGGCGGGTTTCGGCGGCCCGAAGGGCGGCATAGGCGAGCGGCAGCGGCGTCGAGAACTGCTGCAGGCGGATCTGCTCTTCCGAGCGCTTCGTATGCGAGGGTTCGAGCGCGGCGACCGCGTCGAGCATTGCCAGCATGCGGCGCGGGCCGTCCGCGCCGGCGCCCGCACGTTGGCGCATGGCCCGGCCGTAGCGCTGCACGAACAGCACGACGGCGGCCTCGGCGGCCTCGTAGGCGTCCTTCCACACCCAGGCGCCGGAAGCGTCCGATGCGCCGAAGGCCCTGGTCATCGCATCCCGGAGGGTTGTGGCATCGAGCGGCCGGCCGGTCTCCAGGACCGGCAGCAGACTCCGGGCCGCGGCGAACAGGGCGTCGCCGGCGACCGGACGGGCCGGCGATGCGTGCGGGTCGATGGCGGGCGCGGGAAGGGGCGGACGCGCGTGCGCGTCCGGCGCCGGATGGGCGTCGAGCATGGCGATCTCCGTGCTGGTAGGGCGTGAAACCGGCGCGGGCGCGGAACGGGTGCTCCCGCGCCGGCCCGCCGAACTGCCCCGGGCCGGCTGGCCGGACTCCGGCCGGCGCAAGGCACGCCGGGGGAACCTGGCCGGCGCGCGGCCCGGCGGTTGAGTTCAGGAAGCTGGAGGCGGGCTCAGGCGGGCCGCGTCAGCCGAAGCGTTCGCCTTCTGCCGTGAATGACCACGCGTTCACGGCGATCGCTTCGTCGACGACGGCGTCCGAGGTCTGGTGCTCGTACTCGCGCTGGAGCTGGCGGTAGAGCCAGCGCGCCAGGTCGCGCAGCGCTTCGGTCACGCTGTCCTCGGCGCCGTCCGTCGGCGGCTGCCAGGTCGGGCTGTCGCGCTCGACCTCGATGGCCATGCAATACTCGTGGCAGTAGCGGCCCTGCTGGCGGAGAGTGGCATTCAGTTGATAAAAGTTCCTTCTCTGCACGGCCTGCAGGGCGTCCGCGATGCGGCGCAGCTCCGTGTCCTGAGGGGCGTGGGCGCGGATGGCTCCGGGCGCGCCGCGCGCGTGGCTGTAGTGGCCGTAGAAGCTGGCGCCGTCTCCCTGATTCCAGAAACCAGTGAAATAGACTTGGGGTTTGTCCCGCGTGCCCCCGCCATAGAGCTTCACGGGGCTGGTCCGGAGCGTCACGCCCAGGATTCCACAGATCGTCTCGAAGTCCTCGTAGACGAAGTCGTACCACTCGTCGTGGAGACCGGCCTCGCGATACCATGATCGGGCGGCCTCCTTCGCGTGGTCCGAAAGCTCGTCGATGGCGTAGACGACGGTCTCGATAATTCTGGGCATGGTCAGCAGTCCTTCAACGATGGCGCGCGCGGAGCGTCGTCCCCGGACAGGGGCGCGAACCGGACGGCTTCCCGGATGCGCCGCCGTGCAACGCGGTCGTGGTCGGGATTGGCGCGGAACCAGGGGGCGGGCTTGCGGGAGAACCAGGCGCCGGAATCCGCGACATGGCCGTTGCTCCAGGCGACGAAATGGTTGCCGGCCGAGATCGCCCACGTGTCGGACGGGGCGGCGTCCAGCATCGTGCCCAGGGTGACGGCGCGGAGGTCAAAGGGGACGTCCGCGAAGATGCGCTGCCAGACGTCCTCGCGGCGGGCGTAGCGGCGCTCGCGGAACTTCGGATGGCGGAGCGCGTGGTCGGGCACCCAGGCGAACTCCCCGAGCGCGGCCGCGAGCTCGTCCATGAAGACGCCGTTGACGGCATGCCGGTCGAACAGGCGGCGTATGAAGGCGGCGGCCTCGTGGGTCGGGCGCCGGCGATCGCGGAGATGGCGGACGGGCCGCACTTGACGGCGCGGCCGGTGATCCTGTGAAGCATGACGGCTCCTTCCGGCGTCGTGCGGGTCGGAATGCGGGGATGGCGGGGGCTGCCGCTGGGGGTCGGACGTGTCAGAGCAGGCCGCGCTCCCGGAAGCTCACCGAGCCGGTCGGCGTGACGACGACGTGGTCGAGCAGCGTGACGTCGATCGTCTTGAGCGCGTCGCGCATGCGGCCGGTCATGTCGATGTCCGCCCTGGACGGCTCCGGGTCCCCCGACGGATGGTCGTGGATCGCGATGACGGCGCTCGCCGGGAGCTCCAGCGCCCGTACGCAGATCTCGCGGGGATAGACCGGGGTGTGGCAGACCGTGCCGCGCTGATGCAGCTCGTCCGCAATGAGACGATTCTTGCGGTCGAGATACAAAACCCGGAACTCCTCCACCTCGCGGTGCCCGGCGAGCGTGCGGCAATACTCGATCACCTTGTCGTAGTTGCCGAATGACGGGCGCACGGTGTCCGGCACCTCGGCGCGCGCCATGCGGATGCCGAGCGCCTCGGCGGCCTTGATGGCGGCGATGGCGTCCCCGGAGAGGCCGGGCACGGTGCGCAGCCTGTCCGGCCGGGCGGCGAGGACGCGCGGCGCCGTGCCGAACACCGCCAGCAGGCTCGCGGCGAGCGCACCCGCCTCTGCCGCGGACTCGCGCCCGGAAAGCAGCAGTTCCAGCAGCTCGCGGTCGTCGACGGCCTCGCGCCCGGCGCGCAGGAACCGGGCCTGCAGCCGGCGGCGGCCGGCGGCCTCCCGGGACCGGGTCCGGCGGTGCGGGCACGTCGTAGAGCGGCATGTCGCGGAAGCCCGGTTCGGGGGCGTCGAGCGGTGTCATTCGAGGTCTCCCAGGTCCGGTCGGAAAGGAAAACGCCCCGCCCCGGGCGTGACCGGGACGGGGCGAAATGCGGTGCGGGAAATGCCGTCAGGCGCCGGCGGCGCTCCCGGCCCGGGATCGCCCGGCGGTGGCGTCGAGCTCGGGTCCGAACTCGACGATGCGGCCTGCGGCCCGCGCGGCTTCGGCGTACATGCCGATGGCGTGTTTGGGACGGAAATACAGGATCGCGCTCGATGCCGAGGCCCATGAGTCCGCGGAATTCCGCTATCTCGCGGATGCCGATATCGCCCAGTTCCGGGAATCCCATGCCGAGATCGGCGAGTCCGAACGCATAATCGTCGGGATGGTCGGGATCGAGTTCGGTCAGCAGCCAGGTTCCCGCCCCGGTAGGATTGAACAGCCTCACGACGGGCTTGTGATCGGCCCCGCGGCGTGCGCCGTTGGCGAGCAGCTTCTCGCGCTGCGCCCTGGTGAAGAGTTTCATGGGCCGCCTCCGGTCAGTGGGGGATTGCGCAACGCGCCGGGGCGGCGGGCCCGAGCTCGACCGCGACCCTGCCGCCGTCGACGGTGATCGTGACCGTGCGGTCGGGCGGCAGGAGCCAGAGCAGGTCGGTCCAGACGGCATTGGCGATGGCGCGCTTCTGCGTCTCGTCGCAGGGTTGCATCCGCGCGGATGGGGCGGCGGTGTGCGGGACCGGTGCGGTCTGCGGGACGTGGTCGGTGACGGGTTTCATGGGTGGGGTCTCCTGTGGCTGAAGACGGGACGCGGCCGGCCGGACGCTCCCGCGACCCGGCCTTTCCGCGCCCGGAAAACGCCGGCCACCGCTCCGGGCGGAGCGGGGACGGCATTGGGGATGGATGGATTGCCGGCGGCGTGAGGCCGGAGGCGGGCTCAGTCGACGATGCGGATCCTGGCCTTGCCGCCGGTTACCTCGACACGGGACTTGGCGTCGGGTCCGACGGAAACCGTCACCAGCGGCTTGTTGGCGGGTGGATGCGGCGGATCGCAAACCTCGCTGGTGACGGTGCTGGCTTCGGTTGCGATGCGGACCAGGACCCGGCCGCCGGAGATCTCGACGGCGCCCGGTGGAACGGGACCGGTGAGGGTCACGACCGGCGGTTCGCCACGCTCGGTGAAGCGGTCCGGCACCGGCAGCGCGACGTCCCCCCACGGGTCCGCGTCGGCGCCCTCGCAGACTGCGTCGACGTAGGAATCGGTGACATGGCCGCTTGATTTCCAGCCCGCGGGGTCGTTGTTGGCGGCCTCGATGGCTTTCTCCAATGCCTGCTCGAGGGTGGCGGCCTCGACGGTGACGGTGTTGGCGACGTGGGTCGAATACCCGACCTGAACCGTGAATGGCCGGGTCATGACGCGGCCTCCACGGCGTCGCGCAGGGTCACCCGGACCTCGGGCCGGCAGATGGAGATCTCCACCGGCCGGTCCCGGGGCACGAGCCAGAACAGCTCGCGGCGCACCGCCTCGGCGATCGAGGCGACCCTGGCTTCGTCGTCCGATGCGAGCAGCCTCATCGAGATGTGGAGGGCTTCCTGATCGAAGCGGTCGCGCTGGGTTTCCCAGGCATCCGAATCGGCGTCGTCCGAGGCCGAGAAGAACCCCGCCCGCAGCAGTTCCGCGAGCCGGTGCGGCTGCAGGTCGCTGTTGGCGGTCACCAGCGGCAGGGCGTCGGCGACCCAGGACCAGGCCTCGCCCGCGTACACGATATCGGCCGGCAGCTCGAAACTGCGGCCGGCGCCTTGCACGGATTTGACGGCAAGGGTCATGCGGATCGCCTGCGGACGTCTGGGCAAGGGCGCCGCGGGCGCGCCGGTCCGTTCCGGCAGCGGGAATTGGTCGAGCGGCTGCCAGGGCACCTCATCGGCATTGCAGGCAGAGACCTGGCCGGCGACTTCCGTGGCGATATCGGCGACCCGGTCCAGCGCGTCGTACCAGGCGTATCCCGCGAGCCGCCGGTCGGCCTCGAACAGGAGGGGCGCGATGCCGCTCCGCTCGGCGGCGCGCCAGAGCGCCTGGGCCTCGGGGGGTTCCGGATCGCAGGCCATGACCAGCGCGTCCGCACCGGCCGGGGCGAGCTTTGGCGGCTCGCGCCAGTCGTCGACATCGGCGACGGCGGGACGCCAGGGCCGCAGGACGGCGGGCGGCGGCGCGATCTCGATGCCGGCGTCCCGGGCCCGATTCCAGTCGTCGAAGGCCGGACGCGGGGAGGACTCGGCCGCCATCGCGCGGTAGATGGCGAGGCGCGCGGCGTTCCGCATCGCCTTCAGGAAATCGTTCTCGACGGCTTCCTTGCGGGCGGGCAGCACCAGTTCCAGATCGGGGCAGTCGCCGATGTCGGCGCGGACCGACCAGATGCCGCCATGGACGGTCTCGACCGCGGGGAGGCGCACCGGCAGGGTCAGGCCGTGGAAGTTGAGGTCGGGGTCGTTGTAGCCGCGATGGCGGTCGCGATAGACGCCGAAGGCGAGGCCCCGCCAGGGTTCGGCATGGACCGCGCCGTCGAGGAAGGCCCGGCGTTCGAGTTGCTCGCTGACGACGTTCGTCTCGTCGCCGGGTTCGGTGGGCGGGATGCTCTCGAAGATGACCGGCAGAGGGTAATGCCAGGCGGCATTCTCGGCCGCATTGCGGATCGCGGCGGCGGGTTCGGTGGCCTCGAACGATATCGACGTCCCGTGCGGAAACGGGGCTCCCCCGGATCCGGTCCGGGGCAGGCTGTCATCGGGATGGACGGCGGCCTCGGCCTCCCCCAGGAAATGTTCCGGGGCGAGATCGACCCGCCAACCGGGAATGGTGCTGTCATCCGGCGAGCGCGGCCGCGACGACACGGTGCAGCCGCGGCGCGACAGGCTGGCGAAACCGAACCCGGCGGCGTCCTCGCGCCGGACCAGGTCGTCGGACCAGCCGTTCTCGCCGAAGCTAAGAAGGACGGCGGGATCGACGATCCCGCTGCCGTCTTCCGCGATGGTGACGGTGAAACCGGGCTCGCCGGACAGCTGATCGGCGAGCGCGTCGACGGCGATCCGCACCCGCGTGGCATCGGCACGACGGCTGTTCTGCAACGCCTCCGACATGACATCCGAAAGCGTGCTGGCGTAAATCCTCGTGACCCGCCGGATGGCGCTGTCGTGGATGCGGGCGCGGATCGTCCCGGGGGGCGTACTGGCTATCTGGGTCATGCGTGGACCTCCGTGAGAGGTGTGGAAACTGAAACGCCCCGCCCGGCCTGCCCCGGCTTGTGAGCCGGGGGCGATATGCCGGGCGGGGCGTTGGGAGGCTCCGGAGAGCGGTCAGTGAACGCGGCGCAGGAACTCGGGGATTTCCAGCGGATCCGGAGCCGCGTCGCGGCCATTGATGTGCGGCGGCGGCACTGCGCCAGTCGCCCCGGTGACGTCGGTCGGCGGGGGCGCATCGGCGGGCTCGGCGTCCGTGCCGTCATCGGCGTCGGTGGTACCGGGCTCCGGTGCGGCATGACCGTTGCCGTCGCCTTCGGCGTTGGGGGCGGCGCGTGCGGCCTCCGCTTCGGCCACCGGCTCCGGACCGGAGGCATCGGCCACCTGCTCCGGTGCGGCCGTCACGGCATCGTCCGCCTCGTCGTCGACCCGGCCGGTGTCGAAGGCCGCGAAGCCGGGCGGCACCCAGGCGAGCGCGGCGGCGTGCATCTCGGCGCTGAGGCCGAGCGGCGGATCGCCGGCGGCGAAGGCCTGCTCCATCGCCTTCGCGAGGTCGCGCTTCTTGTTCTTCGACCGCGCCGAGGCCCAGGCCGGACTCAACACCGAGCGGGCGATCTCCAGAATCCGGCCCTTGTTGATGCGCGACCACAGCATGTCCGCGGTCGGGCGCACGTGTTTGGCGAAGTCGATGTCGAGCCGGGCGACCGTGGCCTCCAGCTCGGGACGGGCCTGGGGCTCGAAGGCGAGCTGGCCCTTCACCGTCCGCGCGACGCAGGCGGCGAACAGCGCCTGTTTCTCGGCCTGCGAAAGTTCACGCAGCGCCGCGAAGGACTCGCCGTCGTCCTCGATCGTGAGCCAGTCGAAGCTGAGACCGGAGCGGTCTTCCAGCATCGCCTCGCCCGGGCTCCAGGCGGCGAAGTCTTCGTCGTTCATGCGCACGGTCGGCCGGTCGGCGGTCTCGCGGATCGCGATGTCGAGCGCGTGCGCCCGGTAGCCGTCGGTGAAGACGGAGCGGCCGAGCTGGAACAGCATGAGGTCGAAGGCGGCCTCGAAGTCCCCGGCGAGCTTCGCCTTCACCAGCGCCGTCCGGACCGACCGGATGTCGTCGGCAAGGCCGATGCCGACGCCGGCTTCCTTGCGCGCCTCGGCCTCGCGGTCCTTCGGCAGGGTCATGGGAGCGGACATGGCAGGTCCGGCGATGCGGCCGGTATCGGTTCCGGTCCCGGCCTCGGCGGTATTGTCGTCGGCAGTGCGAACGCCGCCATCGCCGTCACCGGTTCCGTCGCCGTCTTCCCCGGCGGCCGTCTCTTTCGGCATGTCCTCGGGCCGGACCAGCCCGTCGATGACCTGGAGCGTGCCGTCACGCGCGATGGTGGCGATGCAGCCGGCGATCCCGAAATCCTCGCGCTTGTAGACGGCCCGGGCCTCGATGCCGCCCTCGATCTCGTCGAGGCGGGTCTCGATGGTTTCGGCCTCGCGGACCAGCTCTTCGGTCCAGTCATCGTCGTCGAGCTCAGCGAGGACGCCCTGGCGGGCCTCCAGCTTTTCGATCTCGGCCTGTTCCTCCGGCGTGCGCTCGGCGGGCTCGGGATGGATCCGCCCGTAGCGGGCCGTCGTGTTCCAGTCGACCTCGACCATGGACATCGCCCACTTCCAGCGGGTCGCGAGCTCGTCCTTGAAGGCGCGCAGCTTCTCCATGGCGAGGTTGTTCAGGAGCGCGGGGTCGTCGAACCAGACGGCGCTGTCGTCCTCCCTGGAGAAGAGGTCGCGCAGCACCTTGCCGCCCGCGGCCTCGTAGTCCTCGACACCGACGAATTTGGCGACGGCGGAAGTGCCGGACACGCGCTCCTCGGTCAGCAGCCGCTTCACCTGCCAGGCGGAGGGCCGGTAGCCCTGCGCCGCGACCTGCTCCCAGGCCGCCATCTGGCGGGCGTGGTCGGTGGTGACGGAGAAGGCCTTCAGCACTTCCAGGTCGATGTCGCCGGCCCGGTAGGCGTCGAGCAGGTCCGGCGCCACGTTGCCGAGGCGGAGGCGTTGCTCGACCAGGCGCTCGGAGGTGCCGAAGCGCGCGGCGATCTCGGCGACGGAGAGGCCGGAATCGGCCAGCTTCGTGAAGGCGATCACCTGGTCGGCCGGATGCATGGCGATACGGACGATGTTCTCCGCCAGCGACAGCTCGCCCGCTGTATCGGGATCGGCGGCGACCAGGCAGGGCACCGGGTGGTCGGGATCGATCGTGCCGTCCTCGGCCAGCGCCTTCATGGCCGCGAGGCGGCGGCCGCCGGCGACCACGGCCCAGGTGCCGGCATCGGCGGGACCGTCCATGCGGACGACCAGGTTCTCCAACTTGTCGTGAGGAAGTTATCTAGATCATAACCGACCGTATTTGTTGGATTTTTTCCGAAGCGCAGGTTATCTCAAGCAGCGTGTCAACACTATCGCAACACCGCGACCCGCCGGCCGACAACCGTCAGGCGACCGCCCCGAGACCGTTCTTCGCCACCAGCGTCAGGAGCTTCAACGAGGCGCCACGCGGGCGCTTCTCGCCACGCTCCCACTGGCTCACCAGACCCGTCGTCACGTTGAGATAGCGGGCGAACACCGCCTGGCTCGCATTCTCGCGCAGCCGGATCTCGCGGATCCGCTCCGGCGCCAGGTCCTCGACCGGCGTCAGGCACATCTCGTCGAACACCTTCATCGTCCGCTTCGCCATGACGCCCGCCTCCGTCATGCCGAGCGCTGTCTCGTGCACCGACGCCAGCACCTCGCTCCCGTACCGTCTAGCCATCGCAGCTCACCTCGCTAATCGTCCCATTCGCCAGCATCGCCTCCAGGCCGGCGCCGTCCAGCCCGAGCATCTCGCTTGCCAGCGCCCGCAACGCCCTGAGTTCGTTGTCCCGAAGGTTCTCCCGATCGCTCTTCGCAAACCCATGGACAAACAACGCGCGCTCCCCCCGGCCAAATACCACGATCACGCGGAAGCCGCCGGACCGGCCCTGTCCCTGCCGGGCGATGCGCTGCTTGATGACGCCGCCGAGGTCGGCATCGACCAAACCTCGTCCGGCGCGCCGCACAGCATCGCACAGGTCTCCATCCGGTATCCCCTCGCGATTGGCGAAACGCGCGAAGGGCTTGGTCTTGAACGTGCGCAATCCGGACCCCGCGAGCGCCTTCCATCATGCCGGGTGATATAGCACTCGGTGCGGCGTCAATCAATCCGCGGGACGCCGGTGCGCGCCCGCCGCCTGCCGCTCTCCCGAACCATGCAGCGTCCGCCGCCGCGCGGGCACGCCGCCGAGAGATCCTATGAGGCGAGTCAGGAGACCGGCGCTACGGTGCCGTTTTTGGAAACCTCATCAGGAGACAGCAAATGCCCCCAAGGAACGAAACCGCCGCGCCGGCCGGTGCGGAGCATACCACGCTGTATGTTGCGATCGAGATCAGCCGGAAGAGCTGGGTAGTCGGGATCAAGAGCCCGGTGAACGATCGGATCGGCTTGCACACGCTCGAAGCCGCGAATGTCGATGCCCTCCGGGATTTGATTGAGCGCCATCGAGCCAAGGCCGAACAGGTTCTCGACCATGAGGTACGCGTTCTGAACTGCTACGAGGCGGGCTACGAAGGCTTTTGGCTGGCACGTTGGCTCGACGGTGCCATGGCCCTTGAGACGGTCGTGCTCGACCCCGCGAGCCTTCTGGTGAACAGGAAGGCGAAACAGCGCAAGACAGACCGGATCGACGCGAAGAGAATGGTGCGTGCGCTGCTGGCGCACGACCGGGGCGACGCCGCCGTGCTGAGCCGGGTACGGGTGCCGAACGTGGAGCAAGAGGACCGCAAGCGACTGCATCGGGAGCGCCAGCGCCTGGTGAAGGAGCGGACATCGCTGACGAACTCGATCAAGGGACTTCTCAAGTTGCACGGCATCTTCGACCTGCAGCCCCGTTCGAAGGATTTCGAGGCGAAGTTCGCCGATGTGAAAACCGCGTACGGGGAGCCGCTCCCGCCGCGGGCCTGGCAGGAGATCCTGCGGATTGCGGAACGGCTGGCACTCGTGGAAGAGCAGATCGCCCGGGTCGAGGCCGAACGTGATGCGTTCGTGCTGTCTGGACAGGCGATCTCGATGGTGGATGCGCCCGAGGGAAGCCAAGCTCGGGCGGCGGCGAAGATCGCGGCGCTGACCCGGCTGAAGGCGATCGGTCCGAACGACGCAACCATCCTGACGCACGAGGTCTTCTACCGCGGGTTCCGCAATCGTCGCGAACTCGCGAGCTGGGTCGGTGTGACGCCAACCCCTTGGGCGAGCGGAGACACGCAACGCGACCAGGGGATCAGCCGCGACGGTCCAGCATGGATCCGGGCACAGCTCATCCAAATGGCGTGGCGCTGGCTGCGCTATCAGCCTGATAGCGCGCTCAGCAAGTGGTTCAACGAGCGCACTGCGGGGTCCCGTGGACGGATCCGCCGGGTGATGATCGTGGCGCTCGCCCGCAAGCTGCTCACAGCGCTCTGGCGGTTATCGGAAAGTTCCGATAACCGCCAATATGGGCACCTTAGGTTTATGGGAACCAAGTTGCTTTGATCACTTGATTTTCAAGGATCTTCGGCAGATTTCAGTTCCCATAAAAGTTTGCTGCGCTACGCCGCAAGCATGGCCAGGAGCTGATCCTGCACCCCCTTGAAGTTTCCTTTTCGAATCTCCGGCGCCTGCCGCCCTGACAGGATCTCCAGTTTGTCGACCGGGTCGACCCGCAGGTACATCTCCGTGGTCTGGATGCTTGCGTGACCCAGCCACAGCCCTACCTGTCTGATGTCGCCAGTTGCATCAAGGGTATGCAGCGCACATGCGTGACGCAACGCGTGCGGCGACACGGTCTTGTGGGCGATGGACAGAACGGCGGACGAGGCAGCCTCGGCATGAACCGCGAGGCGTTTGGCAAAGCCACGCCGTGTCATTCCGGTCCCTTGTGCATTGAGGAACAGGTGGAAGTCCGTTCCATCCGGCCGCACGCCCAGCCAACTGTGTAGTGCCGTACTGGTTTCCTTCCAGAGCGGCAGAATGCGGCCGCGACGGCCCTTGCCCATGACCCGGACCTGGTTGAGTTCGGGTTGCGTGAGGCTGTCAAGGTGAAGGCTGACCAGCTCCGACACCCTCAGGCCGGCATTGTAGGTCAGGCACAGCATCGCCTGATCCCGCAGGCCGGTTCGTGTCGTCGTATCCGGTGCATTGAGCAGGGCCTGAACTTCGTCGTGGGTCAGATAGTCGATCAGTGGCTGATCGCCCTTCTTGAAGGGGATGGCACGAACCTGCGCTGCGTAATCGAGATATTCAGGATATCGGAACTCAAGATAACGGTAGAAGGCCTTGATCGCTGCGAGTCTCATGTTGCGTGTATTCACGCCATTGTTGCGATCCGTCTCGAGGTGGCTGAGAAAGGCGAGCAGGTTCTCCGTATCGAGATGTTCGATCTTCAACCGACATGGCTGTATTCCGAGGAGTTCGGCAACAAAGGTAACCAGCATCCTGAACGCAGTGACATAGGATTCGATGGTATGCGGGCTGACGCCCCGTTCATGCGGCAGGTATTCCCGCAGGAACCCGGCCAACGGCTTTGCAAGATCAGTCATTAGTTATCCTTCCTGATATGAAGTTCTTCGGTTGCGGCCGATATTCGGTTGAGCAGGGCGGGTGTCGCTTCGAGGTACCAGTAGGTGTCGGCGATATTCGAGTGACCAAGGTAGGTTGAGAGCGCCAGCATGCGCCGACTGATATCGCGACGGTTGCTGGATGCGGCACCGATCAATGCACGCTCCGCGAAGCCGTGGCGCAAGTCATGCAAGCGCGGGCCAGGGGTGCCTGGCTTGCCGCGCAGGCCTACACGGCGAGCAAGCCTGACAAATGTTCCCGTCAGGTAGTCCGGATCGACAGCACGTCCCGACGGCATGATGAACATCGGATCATCCAGTGCGCCAGGGCCTCGTTTCTCGAGATAGGCATCGAGAGCGATCTTCACGGTGTCATCCAGAGGTAACAGGCGTGCTTTACCGAACTTGGCGTTGTGGACCTCAAGGCCATCCTCGGTCAGATCCCTGATCCGCAGGCCAACCGCTTCGGACCGCCGCATGCCGGTTGCCGTCAGCAAGCCGATGATGGTGTGGAACGTATGCGGGGTGATCGAGCCTGAGGGTGGAAGCTCCAGCGCAGCGTTCATGATTTGTCTGATGCCGCCAAGCGACAACAGGTGAGGCGGTGGCCGGTGCCGGAGCGGTCGACCCATAGCGTCGCGGTGAGGAACTTCGTGGCGCTCGTCCTCGGCATGCAGATACGCGGCAAATCCGCACACGACACGGAGCCTGAATGCCCGCCGCCCTTGCGACGGTGCCTGCGATGCCCAGTCCAGTACTGTCGCGACCTGCACGAACTGATCGCCCTGTGCTTCGGCATGAGCGGCAAAGCTATAGAGAAGACGTTCCTCGCCGTTATAGGACAGGCCCGTTGCTTGCTTCATAGACACATAGGATGCGGCCTTGTCGGTCAGAATCATGGCGCGTCTCCCGGCCAGGGTTGCGCGACCTCCAGCAGCATTGGCCGGTCGACCCGTGCATAGAGCGTTGTGGTCTCGACCGATTGGTGACGCAAGAGCGTGGCCACGGTTTCGAGTGATGCGCCGCCACGCAGCAGACCTGTTGCGCGTGAATGCCGAAACAGATATGCGGCAGGCAAACCTTCGGCATCGATTGCGGCCCTTTTCATGGCCCGCCGAACAATGGGGGAAACGCTGCTTCCACAGGACAACGCGTGATACGGGGCACGAGCGCCCAGAAAAACAAACTCACTGCGCATGCGAGGTCGGCCCTCAAGGATATAAATCTTCAGGGCGTTACCGGCATCCTGGGGCAGCGGTAGCGCGACCCTTTGGCGCGACTTGCCGTTGACGTGGATACGACCTTGCTCCCAGTCAATATCATCCAGCCGCAGGGCTGCGATGTCGCCGGCCCGCAGCGCAAGCCGGGCCAGCAGCAGCATGATGGCGTGATCTCGCATGCCGACCGGCGTGTCCGTGTCGCAACTCGCAATCAACGCCTCGATATCGGCTTCGCTGACGTATCGTGGCAAGTCGGCTGTCGGTTGCTGCCTGACGGTAGGCACGGCGGCAACGAGCCCCGGTCGGCAGATTCCGTTGGCGCCCAGGTACCGCAGATACGCGCGCATGGCTGTTGCCAGGTTCGCGAGTTGGCCAGACGAACCGACTTGCGCCCAGTTCGCGAAGGCATTCCGGATGGTGACCACATCATACGACGCCGGATCGTCACCCAGGTCTGGAAGCAGTATCCGATGCAGATACCGGTCATAATTTTGGATGGTTGTCTCGCGCGCTCCACGATGACGACGCATCCAGTCGAGAAAGCCATCGACAAGATCGCTGCGTGCCGCAGGCGGTTCCGTCTCACGCCAATACCCGATCACTCCTTCACGGACGAGAAAGTCGGCAAACTTCACGATTCTCTTTCGAAACCCGGATGATGATCTACCGAGCTTGCCAGCATGTTTGAAAAAATGCGGGCACGCACAGGCACAGTCGTGACCGAGAAAACTCTGGACCACTCCATCGTCGATCTGATCAAGAGCGAGGTCCGAAAGGTATAGCCAGACGATGAAATGGTGACACGAGCGCCGAAATTCCAGCATCGTGGAGCCGCTGTAACCTTGACCAGACAGACTTGAGATGAACGCGTCCACATGCTCACCGCCCTGGACGATAAACATCGGCATCTCCACCCGTTGGGCATCCATAAGATAAGTGAGAAACCTGTCGGCCCTCGATCGGCTTCTGCGCACGTGAGATTGAAACCCGGACGGACAGGTGCAGTCATGGGACATGAAGCCGGCAATCTTGCGAATATCCAGTGCCTCAATCTCTATCCCATTGAAAGACAACCAGCGCACAATGTGCCGGGCAGTTCCCACGAGTGTATCGATCCAGGACGGCGCTAAGTCCTGATTTTCCAAGTAAGTCCGGTACTCCGGAATGACATCATTCAACTGATGCCTAAGAACCGGGCGCGAAGTGTGTTTTTGAAAAGGAACAGCCATGTTCCAGAGTCTCCTGTATGGTTTAACCCAACAGGAGCTAGATCATTCGCCGGCCCAAGACTAATTTTATGGGAACTGAAATCTGCCGAAGATCCTTGAAAATCAAGTGATCAAAGCAACTTGGTTCCCATAAACCTAAGGTGCCCATATTGGCGGTTATCGGAAAGTTCCGATAACCGCCACAGCGCGACCAGCAACTTGCGCGCCAGGGCGACGATGGCGATGCGCCGCGGGCGGCCGCGGAGGTCGCGCACGCGCTCGCGGAACCAGGCGCTCAGCTGGCTGCCCGGCTGATAGCGCAGCCACATCCAGGCGAGCTCGATCATGGTGGTGCGGGCCTTGGCATTGCCGGCCTTGGCGATGCCCTGATCGCGACGCATCGCGCCACTGCGGAACGGGCTCGCGTCGAGCCCGACATAGGCCGCGACCTGGCGGCGGTTGTCGAAGCGGCGGTAGAACACCTCGCCCACCAGCACCGTGGCGAACTCGGGTCCGATGGCCTTGAGCTTGCTGAGCCTGTGCATCTTCGCCGCGCCGGGATGGCGCGTCGACTTGGCCGCCACGATCGCGTTGCGCTCCGTCTCGAGGGTGCCGATTAGCTCCAGCGCGAGCTCCAGGCGTTGCAGCTCGCGCCCGATCTCGGCGGCAAGCCGCGGCGGCAGCGCGCCGCCGCCACCGGTCCGCAGTGCCGCCAGCCGCTCGTGCCGGTTGCGCCGCAGCGGCTCGTAGTCGTAGATCCCCTGCAGCGCGCACAGGCCCTTAATACGGTTGACATGCCGGACACGCTCGCCGATCAGCCGGTGGCGCTCGCGATGCAGACGCCGCGCGTCTTCCTCGGCAACGCTCGGTACCCGCACGACGCTCACGACCTTCGGTTCGCCGCGCAGGTGCGCCGTCAGCGCCCGCAGCATCGCCTCGACATCGAGCCGGTCGGTCTTCGACCGGGGCGCCCGACGGTTCACCAGCAGACTCGCCGGATCGAACACGTGATTACGTACCCCGTGTCCTTCCAGCAGGCGGTGCAGCCAGAAGCCGTCGTGGCCCGCCTCGTAGCACGACACGATCTCGACGCGCCGGCCCAGGGTCGCCTCGACGCGCCGGCGCGTCCGGCCCAGCAGCGCAAGCAGTGCACCACCGTTGCCCGCCGGCACGCTGTGCAGCCCGATCTTGTCGGCCAGCGGCGTCAGGATCGCCACCACCCAGCTCTGCTTGCTCAACTCAATCGCAACAAAACACCGCGCCGGTCCGCTATCATCCGAGGCGGGCGAGTGGGTCAGCGTACGGATATCCATCGGTCTCTCCTATCTGGCTGGTGGTTGGGTGCAGCAGATACGCTGACACCTCGCCCACCTCGCCTCCATAGGATCTTGACCCGGCAATCCAGTACGCAGTCACGGTTCACTGGATTCGCGAGTCAAGCCCGCGAATGACTCGAAGGGAAGGTCCGCGTCAATGCATCTCAGTGCGGCGGGCCGGCGACATGCGGCGCCTTGGCGCCGACGGTTTCGCGGCCGGCCTTGGCGAGCTGGGCCTCGCGGCGGGCGATGTAGATGGCCGACGCGGCGATGATGGCGGCGCCGACCCAGGTCCATGCGTCGGGTGTCTCGCCGAACGCGACGAAGGCGATCAGCGCGACGAACGGCAGCCGCACATAGTCGAACGGGATGACGGCCGACGCCTCGGCCAGGGCGAAGGCGCGCGTCAGCAACAGGTGCGCGACCGAGGCCATGAAGCCGATCGCGACCATCAGCCCGAGCGCCGGCCATGACGGCAGCTGGAAAAAGAACGCCGCAGCGATCGCCGTCAGCGGGATCACCAGCAGCGACTGGTAGGCGACGATCGTGCTCGTCGCGTCGGTTCGCGTCAGGGTCTTCATCACCAGCACGCTCGTCGCCATCGTCACCGCGGCCAAGACCGGCAGCGCCATTGGCCACGACAAGTCCACGGCGCCGGGCCGTACGATCACCAGGACGCCGACGAAGCCGACGGCAATCGCCGTCCAGCGCCGCCGCCGCACGGTCTCACCGAGGAACAGCGCGGCGCCGAGCGTGACGAACAGCGGCACCGTGAAGTTGAGTGCCACGGCCTGGGCCATCGGCAGCTTGACCAGCGCGACGAACCACATCAGCGTCGACGCCAGGGTCAGCAGCGCGCGGCCCAGATGCAACTCGAGGCGCGCCGTCTTCAGCCCGGCGTGGCGCAACGCCCAGGGCACCAGGAACATGGCGCCGAAGACCCAGCGGAACAGCGCCACCTCGAACGGATGCAGCTCCACCATGACCTGCCTGACCACGGCATTGACGGCGGCGAACATGAAGCCCGCGCCGATCACCAGCAGCGCCGCGCGCACCGCGTCCGAGGGGCCGGCCCGCGCCGTCGCGACGTCAAGCGTGGGTGCAGCGGCACCCGGCGGGCGCCGGCTATCTGTCGCGTCTTGCGGGAACATCGGGGCCGAGCCTAGAGCACGGCACGGATCGTGAGAAGCGCGCGGGCCGCAGCCCTGGCCTGCGCTTCACGGGCGGCGGCCCGGCCCCGCATTGACACCCGACCCGGCCGCCGTCTATCACCGGCGCTCCTTGGCAAGCTTGATCGGGGCGCAGCCATGACCAGCGCGAAGAAGGTGTATCCGGACGCCGCGGCGGCCCTGGGAGGCCTCTTGCATGACGGCATGACGGTCATGGCCGGCGGCTTCGGCCTGTGCGGCATTCCCGAGAACCTGATCCTGGCCCTGCGTGATGCCGGCGTGCAGGACCTGACGGTGATCAGCAACAACTGCGGCGTCGACGATTTCGGCCTCGGCCTGCTGTTGCAGACGCGCCAGATCAAGAGGATGGTGTCGTCCTACGTCGGCGAGAACGCGACGTTCGCCCAGCAGTATCTCGACGGCGAGCTAGAGCTCGAATTCAACCCCCAGGGCACCCTGGCCGAGCGCTGCCGCGCCGGCGGCGCCGGCATCCCGGCGTTCTACACGAAGACCGGCGTCGGCACGCTGGTCGCCGAGGGCAAGGAGACGCGCGTCTTCGCAGGCGCGGAATACGTCCTGGAGACGGGCCTCGTCGCCGATTTGTCGATCGTCAAGGCCTGGAAGGGCGATCGCCTCGGCAACCTCGTCTATCGCAAGACGGCGCGGAACTTCAATCCGCCGATGGCGATGGCCGGCAAGGTGACGGTCGCCGAGGTCGAACACCTGGTCGAGGTCGGCGAGCTCAACCCCGACCACCTGCACACACCGGGCATCTTCGTGCAACGCGTCGTCGAGGGCGCGCACTACGAGAAGCGGATCGAACGCCGCACCGTGCGGGACTAGGAGGGAACGCGTTATGCCGTGGACACGCGAGGAAATGTGCCGCCGCGCCGCCGCCGAGCTCGAGGACGGCTTCTACGTCAACCTCGGCATCGGCATGCCGACGGAGGTCGCGAACTACGTGCCCAAGGACCTGCACGTGACGCTGCAGAGCGAGAACGGCATGCTCGGCATGGGCCCGTTCCCGCGTGACAACGAGGTCGATGCCGACCTCATCAACGCCGGCAAGCAGACGATCTCGGAGCTGCCGGAATCGCTCTATTTCGACAGCACCACGTCGTTCGCGATGATCCGCGGCGGCCACATCGACCTGTCGATCCTCGGCGCGCTGCAGGTCGCCGGCAACGGCGACCTCGCGAACTGGATGATCCCCGGCAAGATGGTCAAGGGCATGGGCGGCGCCATGGACCTGGTCGCCGGCGTCAAGCGCGTCGTCGTGCTGATGGAACACAACGCCAAGGACGGCTCCGCCAAGCTGGTCAAGGAATGCACGCTGCCGCTGACCGGCCGCGGCGTCGTCGATCTGGTCGTCAGCGACCTCGGCGTCTTCGAGATCAAGGACGGCACGACCACCATCGCCGAGCTCGCCCACGACGTGACCCTCGACCAGGTCCGCGACCGCACCGAGGCGGCGCTGACCCACTAGCTCTTGGGAAGGCGGTGTGTCTTTGCGCCAGGTCACCTATCCTACTACCGATACCTGGCTCGCTTCTCGCCCACATTCGTCCACGCAACGATCCGAAACTTGACCCGCCACGAAACAACGCCCTCATCTCGTCGGTACGAGTCGGGCGCCATCTTCTTTTTGAATGGATAAATCCGAGCGACGAAGTTCTCCCCATCTACGTCGAACGTGAGCTGCCGCCTCGTCCTTGAGCCAGCCGCGGAACGCGGCGATCTTCGGCCGCTCGGCCGTCGCCTTGGGGCAGACCAGGTAGTAGGCCCACTCGCCCGCCAGGCTCAACGCGAACGGCTTGACCAGCCGGCCGCTCGCCAAATCGTCCTCGACCAGCGGCGTCCGCCCGAGGGCGACGCCCTGGCCGTCGAGCGCTGCCTGTACGACCAGATCGCCGTGGCTGAACATCGGCCCGCGGGTGGCGTCGACGTCGCGCGCGCCGGCGGCGGCGAGCCACGTCTCCCAGTCGACCATCGTCTGTTCTTCGTGCAGCAGCACGTGCTGGCGCAGGTCGGCCGGGCGGTCGAGCGGTCGCGCCGCGCTCGCCAGGTCGGGGCCGCAGACCGGGAAGAAGTTGTCGCTGAACAGCTCGTCGACCAGCAGGGTCGGCCATTTGCCGGCGCCATAGCGGATGCCCAGATCGACGGCGTCACGGTCGAAGTCGACGAGGTGGTCGGTGGCGCTGATGCGCACGTCGATCTCGGGCGCGCGCTCGCGAAACCGGGTCAGCCGCGGCACCAGCCACTTCGCCGCGAACGACGGCACGACGCTGACCGTCAGCGCGCCCGTCGCGTCATGTCGCTTCAGCTGGTCGGTGGCGCTCGCCAGCTGGTCGAAGGCGTCGCGCACCGGCGGCAGATAGCGCTGCCCCTCCTCGGTCAACAGCAGGCCCCGATTGACGCGGCGGAACAGCGGCACACCGAGCCGCGCTTCGAGCGCCTTCACCTGGTGGCTGATCGCCGCCTGGGTGACGTTCAGCTCCGCCGCGGCACGGGTGAAGCTGAGGTGGCGGGCCGCCGCCTCGAAGGCCCTAAGCGCGTTGAGCGGTGGCAAACGCCGCGCCATGGCGGCTCTCCCCTTGGATTAGTTTTTCTAATTGAATATATGAGGAGATGTCCTTTGTGATCAAGCCTGATTTGGTACATTTATAGGGCGTTCATAGACGGTTAGCGGCGGTCCTTCGGGGCGGCCGAGCATAAGGAGGTATGTGATGAATTGCAGTCCCCTGCAGACCTCGGGGCGGCATGAGGCCACCGGTGCGCTGATCTGGCAGCCGTTCGTGGCCTCGGCCAACGCGGCCTTCCGCACGCTGTGGTCCTGGCAGTACCGCTACCGGTATCGCCGCGAGCTCGGTGGCCTCGACGACCATCTGCTGCGCGACATCGGCGTCACGCACCTCGACGCCCAGGCCGAGTCGGCCAAGCATTGGCAGTCGTAGGAGCAGCGTGGAGCCGGTTCCGTCGGCGCGGGAAACGTCCTAACGTCGCCGCATGCTCACGCTCTACGACTCGCTGGCATCGGCCAACGGCTACAAGGTCCGCTTGCTGCTGGCCTGGCTCGGGCGGCCGTTCGAGCGCATCGAGGTGGCGATCTTCGACGGCGGCTCCCGCACGCCGGAGTTCTTGCGCCTCAACCCGAACGGCCGCATCCCGGTGCTCGTCGACGGCGCTGCGGTGCTTGCCGAGTCCGATGCGATCCTGTGGTACCTGGCCGAGGGCACGCCCTATCTGCCGGACGACCGGCTGGGTCGTGCCCAGGTGCTGCAGTGGATGTTCTTCGAGCAGTACAGCCACGAGCCATACATCGCCGTCGTGCGCTCCATGCTGCAGCACCGGGGCTATGCCACCGACGCGCCCGAGGTCGTCGAGCGGCGTCACGGCGGCTATGCCGCGCTCGCCGTCATGGAGCGGCACCTGGCCGACCGCACGTTCTTCGTGGCCGAGCGGCGGACGGTCGCCGACGTGGCGCTCTACGCCTATAGCCACGTAGCGCCCGAGGGCGATTTCGACCTCGGGCCCTATCCGGCCGTGCGTGGGTGGTGCGCGCGCGTTGCCGCGACACCGAACACGATCCCGATAAACCAGGGCTAGCCCGGATATTTCATGATGCGAATGATTGTGTCCTGTTGGGCCGGTCATCTGTCTCGAATGAGGCGAATCGGGACGGGTTTTGACCGGGGTTCATGGCCGCGGTGCAGGAGCGAAGCATTACGGTGTTCGGTGGCGGCGAGCGGTCGCGTTTACTGGTTGCCGCGGCACGGCATTGGGATCGTGTAAGGGACCGAAGGGGCGGCCGCTATCCTGGTTCGAGCCTGGTGGCGACCAGTGTGAACAGGGCCTGATCGGGACAGGCCGAGGAGAGCAGGAAGCGGACCCGACGGGTGTTGCGGATGACGACGGCGCCGATCTTGAGCAAGCGCAGGCGGATCGTGCCGACCTGGGCGCGGGCGGCCTCGGTGCCGGCGAGGCCGAAGCGCCGGATCGCCGTCATCAGCACGTAGGCGAGACTGGCCAGGAGCAGGCGGAACTGGTTCGGCCACCAGCGATGGGCCGAGGTGCGGTCAGAGAACAGCTCGAACTGCTCCTTGATGCGGTTCTCCATGTCGCCGCGGGCACAGTAGAGCATGTCGTAGAGCGCCATGCCGTCACCGGCGAGGCTGGTCACCACGAAGCGCGGGTTGGCGCCGCGGGCGGTGTGTTCGAGGCGCGCGATGACGCGCCGCTCGCGGTTCCACGTCCCGGCGCCATAGCGGAGTTCGGCGAAGTGCCGTTGCTTGTCGCCGGTCGTGGCGAACAGTGCGCGCGCCTGGGCCATCACGGGCGCCGCCAGCGCCTCCCGCCGCTTGTTCCTGGCCAGGCCGATGATGTAGTCGACGCCGTGACGCTCGCACCACGACAGCATGCGCCAGCGGCAGAAGCCGGAGTCCGCCCGCACGATGATGCGCACGGCGGGCCAGGCCAGGCGCAGCCGCCGCACCAGCAGCTTCAGCACTGCACCGGCATGCTTCGCCGGGTCGATGTCCGAGCGTCGCAGGTAGGCCGCCAGCAGATGATCGCCGGCGAACACGTAAAGCGGCAGGAAGCAGTAGTGGTCGTAGTAGCCATGGAAGAACCGGCCTTCTTGATGGCCGTGAACCGGGTCGTCCGTGGCATCGAAGTCGAGCACGATCTCGGCTGGCGGATCACCATGCGCGGCGATGAAGGCATCCGCCAGGACCTCGTGGATCGCCCACGCCCAGCTCGCCTCGGCCTGGTTCTCGAAGCGGCACAGCGTCGGCGCGCTGGCCAGCGCCCGGTCCTGCCCCGTCGCCGTCTGCACCGCCACATCGTGGCGCAGCTCGGTGTGATCGTTCAGATCCTCATAGCCCAGCGCGATCGCGAACACCCGCTGGCGCAGCATGTCGACGAAGCGATGCCTGACCTTGCCGCGCTGGCGCCTGTCGCCGAGCCGACGCGCCACCGCCGCCGTCAGACCCAACCGCCGGTCCGCCTGGCGTAACAGCAGCACGCCGCCGTTGCTCGTCACATCGCCGCCGTCAAACGCCGCCTCGATCCGCCGCTTGCGGCAGACTGGAAACAGCACCGTCTCAGGGGTACAATTCGTCACCGCCGGGCTCCTGCGTTTGATCCGATCTAGGCAATTGAATCATAACGCATATTGGGAGTTCGGCGGTGCCTTTCGTGAATCTTCCAGGCTAGGGGTGCCCGTCGCCGATGCCTCGCCGCCGCCGCCGGCCGCGCGCGAGCGCGCCGGCGCCACCGACGCGTCGCTCTATGGCGCGACGGTGTTGATCTGGGGCTCGACCTGGTACGCGATCACGTTCCAGCTCGGCCCGGTCGCCGCGTCCTGGTCCGTCGCCTGGCGCATGGCGCTCGCTGCCGCCGTGCTGCTGGGCTACTGCGTGTTCGCCGGGCGGCGGCTGCGCTTCGGCTGGCGCGACCATGGCGGCATGGCGCTGCAGGGCGCGCTGTTGTTCTCGTCCAACTACTACATCTTCTATCTGGCCGTCGGGCTGTTGCCGAGCGGCCTCGTCGCCGTCGCCTTCTCGACGATCTCGGTCATGAACATCGCCTTCGGCGCGCTGCTGTTCCGCGCGCCGGTGCGGCCGCGCGTGCTCGCCGGCGGCGTCGTCGGTATCGCCGGCCTGGTGCTGATCTTCCAGCGCCAAGTCGGCGCTTTCACGCTGGCCGATGTCGGCAGCCTCGGCCTCGCCCTGTCGCTCGTGGCGACGGTGCTGGCCTCGCTCGGCAACATGGCGGCGGTCGCCAGCCAGCGCCGTGGTATTCCGGTCGTGCAGTCGAACATGTTCGGCATGGCCTACGGCGCCGGCCTGCTCATCGTCCTCGCCACGGTCCAGGCGGCGCTGTTCGGCGGTCCGCCGGCGGCGTTCGACACGGGCGCGCCCTACCTCCTCAGCCTCGCCTATCTCGGCGTGTTCGGCTCGGTGCTCGGCTTCGGCGCCTATCTGACGCTGCTCAGCCGCATCGGCGCCGACCGGGCGGTCTACGCCACGGTGCTGTTTCCGGTCGTCGCGCTGGCGATCTCCACGGTCTTCGAGGGTTATGTCTGGACGCCAACGGCGGTCCTCGGCGTCGGCCTCGTCCTGCTTGGCAACGTTGCCGTCATGCGGCACCTGCCCGGCTTTGCCCGGCGTCGGCCGGCCCGCTCCGGCTGAGCCATCTGAGCCGGGACCGACGGCGCCGCCCCGCTTCGACTGGTTTTGACTGGCGAAATCTGGCTGGTGCTCATACTTTTCGGCTGATGTGCGGCCTCGTCCCGGCGGCGTCGGCGTGCCGGTTTCGCGAGCAGACGATCGGCGTGGATTCGATTGCTTGGCGCGTCACCGAGGGTGGCACTGAGGTGACGCTACGCGTGGGCGATGCGCCGCCGTCGTCTGGCAATTGTCGCGGACGGGAAGCCTGGCATGATTCAAGATCGAGAGCACCTGGCAGCGCCGGCGCCGGCGACGCTGTTTCCGCTGACCAGGCAGCTGTCCACCCGGCTGACGCGCGTGCTGTTGCCCCTGCCGGTGACGCCCAGTCAGGTGACGATCGTCTGGATCATCGTGGGCCTCGTCGGCGCCGCTGCTTTCCTGATCGGCGGCCGTGTCGCGGCGCTGATTGGTGCGGTGCTGCTTGTCAGCACCTATGTCCTCGACAACTGCGATGGTGAGGTGGCCCGCGCCAAGCGGCTGGTATCGCGGCGCGGCCGCCGCCTCGACGATCTCGGCGGCTGGCTCGTCCATGCGGCTTTTTCCGTCGCCATCGGCGCCAACACGGCACACGTCAGCGGCCACGTGGTGTGGCTCTGGCTCGGCGCCGTCGCGGCCATTGGCGCCACCATCGACTACCTGTTGATTTCCATTATCTCGCCCCCTCCCGAGGAGGAGATTACGACCATGGCGGATCTGCCGGCTTCGGAAGGGTGGTTTGACAGGGTGGTGTTCGTGTTCCGGGCGCTGACGAAGGCCGACTTTTGCTTTATTGTTCTCGCATTGGCCCTGTTCGACGCCGTCTGGCTGCTATTGCCTGTCGCGGCGGTGTTCGGACAGGTGTATTGGATTGCGGCGCTCTACGGCAGTGCCCGCAGGTTCCATGTCTAGGGTGTTGTCCACTCGCGTGGAATCGCACCGGCGAGGAGCGCCGCTCAGGTGAAATATGTAACGGGGGGGATGCTGCTGGCGGGCCTTGCGCTGCTCGGCGTCATCATTACGCAGGCCGATTTGGCCGAAGTGTGGCGGCGGCTGGGGCAGGTCGGCTTCTGGGGCTTCGCGGTCATCCTGGCGGTTTATTTCGTGGCCTTTCTGCTCGACACGTTGTCGTGGCAGCTGACGCTGCCGTCGGCACGCCGCAACGTCGCCTGGATGGTCAAACTGTTCAGGATCCGGATGATCGGCCAGGCGCTCAACAACGCGCTGCCGCTGGCCTCGCTTGGCGGCGAGCCCGTCAAGGCGGCGATCCTGAACCGTCACCACGGCATCGGCTACCGCGAAGCGACGGCCTCACTGGTGCTCGCCCAGACGATCAACAATACGGCGCTTGCGCTGTTTGCCCTGCTCGGCGCCTTGCTGATGTTCACCTCTTCGTCGCTGGAGCCCGACTACCGAACCGGAATGGGTTGGGGCTTCATTGCCTTCTCCGCCGCCATCCTCACTTTCTTCCTGCTGCAGCGGCTGCGCGCTCTGTCGCGTTTCGGTCGTTGGCTGAGCCCCAGGCTTTCGCGGCCGGGCCCGTTGCGCGCCCGGCTGGCGGCCGTCTTCGGTTGGGTCAAAGAGGTCGAGGACAGGCTGATCGCCTTCTACACGCGCCATCAACGCCGGCTGGCCGCCGCCGTAACCCTGGCCTTCTGTAACTGGATCCTCGGCGCGGTGGAGATTTACTACTCCTTGCGGTTCCTTGGCCATCCGATCGCATTCCAGGATGCCTGGATCATCGAATCGGCCGCCATGCTGGTGCGCATCGCGCTGTTCTTCGTGCCGCTGCAGATCGGCGCGCAGGAGGGTGCTTTTCTTCTGGTCTGCGGTGCCATCACCGGCTCGCCGGCCCTGGCCCTGGCGGTCGCCCTGATCCGCCGCATCCGCGAAGTCACCTGGATCGCCAGCGGTCTGTTGCTGGGCTGGCCGTTCCTGCGCAGCGCCGCGGCCCGAACCACCCCGTTTGTCGGGGAGCGGGCCGGAGCCGATTGAACTGGAAATGCGCTAGACGCGGACGACGTACTGCTTGGCGGTGTCGCGCTCGCAGTCGGGCGGATAGCTCTGGCGCTTGTCGCGGTAGTAGCGCCCGCGCTGATCGCCTGCCGAGACGCGGTTGTAGGTGATGTAAAGGGCGCGGCGTGCCAGCGGCGTCGTGTTCGGCCCCGACCGATGCGGCACCAGCGAGTCGAAGAACATGACGTCGCAGGGCGCGGCTAGGAACGGCACGAATGTCATGTCCGTCATGTGCTCGTCCGTCAGCGGCTGCCAGATGTCGCCGATCATCCCGCGGCGATGCTCGCCGGCGACGATCTCGAGGCAGCCATTGTCTGTCGTCGCCGGATCGATCGTGACCAGAGCCGTCATGTAGTAGTCGGCATAGCTGCTCCAGCCGGCCTGCACGTCCTGGTGCGGCGCAAAGCCCTTGGCGCCGGGCAGCTTGAAATTCATCTTGTCCTTGAACAGCACCGCCGGTTCGCCCAACAGCTCGCCGACGCGCGCCGGCAGTTCGCCCTCGGTGAACAGCCGCTCGAAGCCCGGGTTGTGCTCGCTCAGATTCTCGGCGCGCGACAGGATGCGGCGCTTCGGCTCGTCGACCGAGTCTTCGAAATAAAGCATCGGTAAGTCGAACCCGATTTCCTTGGACACAGAATTGGCTTAATCGAAGTGTCCAAGGAGGACCGGAACATGACCGATAATTTTGAGAAGAAAGTTGCTGTTGATGGGCCTGTGGTAAATGCGGGCGAGCTTGGCTCGTCCACGTTTTCCCCAGGCCAGGCTTTGCCGGCAGGCCCGCTGGGACTTGGCCAGCGATGGACGGTGGCGCGCAAGCGTGAGGTCGTTCTGCGGCTTTTGCGTGACGAGCCGGTGCAACTTCTGTCGCGCCAGTTGGGCGTAGAGATCTTCCGGCTCGAGCAGTGGCGTGAGAAAGCGATCGGCGGGATCGACGCCTCGCTCAAGCAACGCAAGGGCGATCCGGTGCAGGCGGAACTGGATAGCGCCATGAAGCGGATCGGAGAGTTGACCATGCAGGTGGAACTGCTGGAGGCCAAGACGGAGACCTTCGGCCCTTTGGGGCGGCGGAGGTCGCGGCGATGAGTGCCGCCACCTCGCCCGGCACGGGTCTGGCCTACGGCCTGCGGCGGGTCTGCGCCGCCTGGGGCATGGCCCGCTCCTCGTTCTACGCCATGACCTCCGGCCAGCACGCCGAGCAGCCGCCGGCAAAGCGTCGGGGACCGAAGCCCGCGATCTCGGACCAGGCGCTGCTGGTGGCGATCGAAGCCGACCTGGAGGCATTGCCCTGGGAGGGCGAGGGCTACCGCAAGGTCTGGGCTCGGCTTCGGGTCTGTCGCGACATCCGGGTTGCCCGCAAGCGGGTGCTCCGCCTGATGCGCGAGAACAATCTGCTCTCGCCCCATCGCTGCCGCCGCCGTGGCGGCAATCCCCATGACGGTGAGATCATCACTCATGCCCCGAACCTCATGTGGGGCACCGATGGCGTTCGGGTGTTCACGGTGGACGACGGCTGGGGCTGGATCTTCACCGCCGTCGAGCATTGGAACGCCGAGTGTGTCGGCTGGCATGTCTGCAAGCGCGGCGACCGCTTCGCCGCCCTGCAGCCGATCTCCATGGGGCTTGCCGGGCTGTATGGCTCGACCGCGGCCGGCGCGGCTCGGGGGCTGGCCTTGCGGATGGATCACGGCTCCCAGTATCTGTCGGACCACTTCACCAACCAGATCAAGTTCTGGGGCATCCAGCCGTCCTACGCCTTCGTCGCCGAGCCCCAGACCAACGGCGTCGCCGAGCGGTTCAATCGCACGCTGAAGGAACAGATCATCCATGGTCGCATCTACCGCAACATCGCGGAGCTGCGGGACGCCGTCCGCGACTTCGTCGAACTCTACAATGCCCAGTGGATCGTCGAAAAGAACGGCTACCTGAGCCCCGCTCAAGCTCGCCAGGCGTGGCACGCCGCGATCTCAATCAGGCCCGCCGCGTGAGACAAACTTGTGTCCAAGGAACCGGGTGCGCTACAAAATAAAGCATCGGCGGCTGCCCGGGTATCTCCGGTGCGTTCCGAACCTCCTCGGTCCAGTGCAGCACCTGGTCGAGCGTTGCGCCGTTGAACAACCCCCGGACTACGGCATAGCCGTCGCGCTCGAACGCGTCGAGATCCTCGGCAGAGAAGAACGTCATGCCACGGTCCGTATTCGATTGGTCTGCCGCTACGCGAAGATACCCCCCGGACGCGGCAGCCGAGATGAGGTGGTTACCGTTTTTGATCAATTCAACCCGCAGAGGACACGGGCATAATGCCACAGGCTTGACGGAATGACAGGGATCGCTTCGCGGCTGCGACGATGCGCACCCGTCGCCGCAGCGCGCGCCTGAAGAAGGCGTCAAGACTACGACGAACAAGCCCGTCCTGGCGCAACTGCATCGTCACGCTCGTCGACGGGACCGAAGAGGCGGCGTTGGCCGGCGCCGCGGGCCTAAGCCGAAAATGCGCCAATTCACCGTAACTTAAGCCGGTCATCGTCCTATTGCCAGGTGGCGCGGCCGTGCCACGCCAACGTCCCGCGGCCCCCCGGTGGGTCCCCTCCCAGATCATGGAAGAGGCCGGACATGACGCAGCCGGTGGCAACCATTGTCGTTCCTTTGCTCGATCGGAACGATGCGTGGCTGGAGCAGTCGGAGCTGTCGGCGGCCGGGCAGGGCGATGTCGAGGTCATCGTCGTCGTGTCGCATGCCGCGCCGTCGTCCAATCTGCGTGTCCTCGGCGCGATCGCCCGCCGCTTCGGCAACCTGCAGGTGATGCCGCAGCCGGCCGATCGGGTCGGCGCCCTCATCAATGCCGAGATCGACGCATCCCAGGCGCCGCGCGTCGGCCTGCTCATGCCCGGCGACTGGTTGGCGCCGACGGCGGTCGCCCAGGCGCTTGCCGTGGCCGCCGACATCGTCGGCACCGGCACGGCGTTCTACGCCGCCGACGGCGTCACCCGGTTCGACGAGCTGACCCGCGTACCCACAGCGGCGGAGCTCGACGCCCAGTCGACGGCGGAAGCCAAGGCCGGCTACCTGTCGCCGTTCCTGCTATTCGACCGTGGCAAGCTGCGGACCGTCGGCGGCGTCGACGAGAGCATCGGCCCGGGCGCTGCCGACCATAACCTGGCCTGGAGGCTGCTGGAGCGCGGCGCCACCGCCGGCGTCGTCGAACAGCCCCTTTACAACGTCCGCGACCCGGCGCGCGGCCAGGGCACTTGGCTGGCGGATACGCAAATGACCCTGGCCAAGCACGGCGTCGGCGCGCGCTAGCTTAGCTAGTGCCCATCCATAAACGACTAGATTTAGTGTAAGGCTGCGCGTTTGAGCGACGTGTTTTGTGGGTACGGGGGCTGTAGATGCGTTCCAGAGTCCAGTGACGGGGTGCCGGTGACGAGCGGCGCGTGATCGAGGCAGGCCGGCGGGATCGGCGGCCGTCGGTGCTGGTGGATCGGACGTGTCGGGTTGGCGGCTATGCCGGTTTGAGGCGGGCCAGCACGGCGAGGTTGTGGGCGACGACGGCGGCCCAGACGTAGGACTTGAAGTGTTCGAGCCCCTTCCAGGTGCAGCGGCCCAGACCGTAGGCGCGCTTGAGGCATGAGATGGCGGCCTCGATGCCGGCGCGGAAGTTGCGCAGTCGGCGGTAGACCCAGCGGCTCTTGACCATGTCGGTGATGGCAAGGCCGCATTTCTTGTGGAAGGCGACGTCCTCGACGCCCTTGTTCTTGGCGGCGGCGAGGTTGCCGGTGCTGGCGAAGCCGCCGTCGGCGGCGAGTTGCCTGGGCGGCCGGCCGTAGATCGCGATCTGGCGGTCGACCATGGGTACGAAGCGCTCGGCATCGGCCGGGTTGCCCTGCTCGACGACGATGTCGAGGATGAGACCGCTGGCGCCGCTGGCCAGGTTGAGCTTGTGGCCGTAGGAGACCTGGCGGCGGCTCTTGACGATGATGTCGCTATGGGGCTCGAACAGACTGACGAGCTTGTCGGCGGCCGGCACCTTCTCGCCATGCAAGACACGGCGCTCGGTCTGGTCGATGATGCGTTCGATCAGCGGCACGAAGTGTTCGGCCTCGGCGCGCCAGGCCGTGGCCACCGGCGCGGGATCGTCGGCCAGCCGCGCCATGGCGTCGTGCAGATAGGCGAGCGTCGCTCGGGTCTTGGCGAGCAGCTCGCGGTACAGCCGCTGCCGGTTGTTGCCACGACTGTACTCGATGGCGCGGGCGCGCTTCTTGGCCAGGCGCGTGTGGTCGCGCCAGGGCCAGGCGGGTAGCACGACGTCGGCTTGACGCAACAGCCGCACCATGACCCGCACGGCATCCCACAACAGGCTGGAGTCGGTGGGCGCATGGATGGCGGTCTCGGCGACCGTGCTGTCGAACCGGACCTTGGCGCCGCTCTCCAGCTTGGCCGTCGCGGCGCGCGCCAGCAGCATCCGGTTGAGGCACTCGAAGGTGGCGGCGGCGATGGCGCCGATGGCGCTGTGCAGCGCCGACTTCTTCGGCGACCAGCCGAACGGCAGTCGAGCGAACGCGCGCAGCGATGCCGAATCCGACAGCAGAAAGGCCAGCTCCTCGTAGCTCAGCTGGAAGTACTGCTTGAGCAGCGCGCAGCGCAACGCCGCATCGGCGCTCAGCCCGTGGCGCCCGGTCTGCCTGACCCGACCGATGCCGAGGTCTGCGGCGACCAGGCGCACCACCGCGGCCTCGCCGTCGAGCCAGGCAGACATCGCCGCGAGTTCACGACCGATCTCGTGCGGCGAAAACAGATCGAATATACTGCCCTGGACGGTGCGCTCTTCGCGCATGGTCACTTCCGGCGGTTTGGTGTTTGCCTTTGGGTACAGTGGCTTGTTCCCAACAGCATAGGAGGTATAGCTGAATCTTGTGTACGGCGTTGGAAAGAGGGCGGCGTATCCTGGTGATTGTTGCAGTCACCACTTGACCTAAGCCAAGGAAGGATACGCCATGGAAGAGAATACCGTTGTTGCCTTTCGGAACCCATCGAATTTTCAGGATGACCCGTTGACGGAAGTCCTACGAGCTGGGGCGCGTGAGTTGCTGGCTCAAGCCGTGGAAGCTGAAGTTGCCGAGTTTCTGGAAGGTCATGCGACGCTGGTTGATGACCGGGGCCGTCGCCGGATTGTACGCAATGGCCACTTGCCGGAACGGCTGATACAGACCGGGATCGGCCCGGTGGACGTGCGTCAGCCGCGTGTCCGGGATCGGAGAGCCGGCGAGGGTGCCGGCGCCATCCGGTTCACGTCGGCGATCCTGCCGCGCTATCTGCGCCGCACCAAGAGCCTGGAGGATTTGCTGCCGTGGCTATACTTGAGGGGCATCTCCAGCGGCGATTTCTCGGAAGCGTTGGCGGCGTTGCTGGGGGCACAGGCCCCGGGTCTGTCGGCCTCCACGATCGGGCGACTGAAGGAAGTTTGGCAAGACGAGATGGAGCGCTGGCAACGGCGTGATTTATCGGCCAAGCGCTACGTCTACTTCTGGGTCGACGGCATCTATTTTGGCGCCCGCCTGGAAGAGGAGAAGCAATGCATCCTGGTTATCATCGGCGCCACGGATCACGGAACCAAGGAGTTGATCGCCATCACCGACGGCTACCGCGAGAGCGAACAATCCTGGCGCGAGGTGCTGCTCGATCTCAAGCGGCGTGGTCTCGGCATCGGCCCGGAACTGGTGACCGGCGATGGCGCGCTCGGCTTCTGGAAGGCGCTCCGCCAAGTCTACGGGGCCGCCCGCGAGCAGCGCTGCTGGGTGCATAAGACGGGCAATATCTTGAACAAGCTACCCAAGGGTCGGCAGAACAAGGCCAAGGGTCACTTGCAGGATATCTGGATGGCCGAAACCAGGAAGGACGCGGAGACCGCCTTCGACTTCTTCCTGGAAGCCTACGGACCGAAGTACGAAAAGGCCACGGCCTGCCTAGCCAAGGACCGGGACGCCTTGCTGAGCTTCTACGACTTCCCCGCCGAGCATTGGAAGCATGTGCGGACGACGAACCCCATCGAGAGCACCTTCGCCACGGTTCGCCTTCGCACCTATCGGACCAAGGGTTGCCTGTCACGCAAGACGGCGATGGCCATGGTCTTCAAGCTTTGCCAGGGGGCCAGCAAGAAATGGCGGAGGCTCAATGGATCAGATCAGTTCGCCGAGATCATTCGAGGCGTCAAATTCGTGAATGGAGAACGCCAGGATCGCGCCGCCGCATGACAAACCCATACACAACTTTTGACAATAGCTCACAGCATAGCCGAAACCGACGGAGCCTGGCTCCGAAAATAGACGATTCACTCAGTTATTTCAGTGTTTTAGCGTTTCCGGATGGGCACTAGCTAGTGCCCATCCATAAACGACTAGATTTAGTGTAAGGCTGCGCGTTTGAGCCACGTGTTTTGTGGGTACGGGGGCTGTAGATGCGTTCCAGAGTCCAGTGACGGGGTGCCGGTGACGAGCGGCGCGTGATCGAGGCAGGCCGGCGGGATCGGCGGCCGTCGGTGCTGGTGGATCGGACGTGTCGGGTTGGCGGCTATGCCGGTTTGCGGCGGGCCAGCACGGCGAGGTTGTGGGCGACGACGGCGGCCCAGACGTAGGACTTGAAGTGTTCGAGCCCCTTCCAGGTGCAGCGGCCCAGACCGTAGGCGCGCTTGAGGCATGAGATGGCGGCCTCGATGCCGGCGCGGAAGTTGCGCAGTCGGCGGTAGACCCAGCGGCTCTTGACCATGTCGGTGATGGCAAGGCCGCATTTCTTGTGGAAGGCGACGTCCTCGACGCCCTTGTTCTTGGCGGCGGCGAGGTTGCCGGTGCTGGCGCAGCCGCCGTCGGCGGCGAGTTGCCTGGGCGGCCGGCCGTAGATCGCGATCTGGCGGTCGACCATGGGTACGAAGCGCTCAGCATCGGCCGGGTTGCCCTGCTCGACGACGATGTCGAGGATGAGACCGCTGGCGCCGCTGGCCAGGTTGAGCTTGTGGCCGTAGGAGACCTGGCGGCGGCTCTTGACGATGATGTCGCTATGGGGCTCGAACAGACTGACGAGCTTGTCGGCGGCCGGCACCTTCTCGCCATGCAAGACACGGCGCTCGGTCTGGTCGATGATGCGTTCGATCAGCGGCACGAAGTGTTCGGCCTCGGCGCGCCAGGCCGCGGCCACCGGCGCGGGATCGTCGGCCAGCCGCGCCATGGCGTCGTGCAGATAGGCGAGCGTCGCTCGGGTCTTGGCGAGCAGCTCGCGGTACAGCCGCTGCCGGTTGTTGCCACGACTGTACTCGATGGCGCGGGCGCGCTTCTTGGCCAGGCGCGTGTGGTCGCGCCAGGGCAAGGCGGGTAGCACGACGTCGGCTTGACGCAACAGCCGCACCATGACCCGCACGGCATCCCACAACAGGCTGGAGTCGGTGGGCGCATGGATGGCGGTCTCGGCGACCGTGCTGTCGAACCGGACCTTGGCGCCGCTCTCCAGCTTGGCCGTCGCGGCGCGCGCCAGCAGCATCCGGTTGAGGCACTCGAAGGTGGCGGCGGCGATGGCGCCGATGGCGCTGTGCAGCGCCGACTTCTTCGGCGACTAGCCGAACGGCAGTCGAGCGAACGCGCGCAGCGATGCCGAATCCGACAGCAGAAAGGCCAGCTCCTCGTAGCTCAGCTGGAAGTACTGCTTGAGCAGCGCGCAGCGCAACGCCGCATCGGCGCTCAGCCCGTGGCGCCCGGTCTGCCTGACCCGACCGATGCCGAGGTCTGCGGCGACCAGGCGCACCACCGCGGCCTCGCCGTCGAGCCAGGCAGACATCGCCGCGAGTTCACGACCGATCTCGTGCGGCGAAAACAGATCGAATATACTGCCCTGGACGGTGCGCTCTTCGCGCATGGTCACCTCCGGTGGTTTGGTGTTTGCCTTTGGGTACAGTGGCTTGTTCCCAACAGCATAGCCGAAACCGACGGAGCCTGGCTCCGAAAATAGACGATTCACTCAGTTATTTCAGTGTTTTAGCGTTTCCGGATGGGCACTATACTAGCAACCGGGCGCCGACAGGGAGGCAGGGAATGAGGAAGGTCCAGCGCAGCGTGCGCCAGCCGTTCGGCGGCTACTACCGCGCCCACGGTGTCGCCGAAGACGCCGAGCTGACCCATGTCGGGCCGGGCACGCCGGCCGGCGAATATCTGCGCCGCACCTGGCAGCCCGTGGCGCTGGCGTCGGAGCTCACCGAGTTGCCGCTCAACGTGCGCATGCTGGGTGAGGATTTGGTGCTGTTCCGCACCCGCAAGGGCGCCGTCGGCCTGCTGGCCCGGCATTGCAGCCACCGCGGCGCGTCCCTGGAATACGGCCTGACGACCGATGAGGGGATCCAATGCTGCTATCACGGCTGGCACTATGGGGTCGACGGCACGATCCTCGACACACGCAACGACCCCGACAGCCGCGTGGCCGAGCGCCTGTGTCACGGCGCCTATCCGACGCACTTGCTGAACGGCGTCATCTTCGCCTATATGGGCCCGCCCGAGGACGTGCCGGCCTTCGCGATGCTCGATTCCTACGCACAGCCCGACACCGAGATCGTGCCGTTCTCGCTCTACTTCCCGTGCAACTGGCTGCAGGTGCTGGACAACACCCAGGACCCGACGCACAGCTGTTTTCTGCACACCCGCGTCAGCGGCGCCCAGTTCGCCGAATCCTGGGGCGAGCTGCCGGAGCTCGAATACGTCGCGACGCCGCTCGGCATGATCAACGTCAATGTCCGCCGCTGGGGCGACCATGTGTGGGTGCGCACGACCGACGTCATGCTGCCGAACATGAACCAGACCGGCGCCCTGTGGCTGACGGCCGAGGAGGACGCGGCGTTCCTGCGCACGTCGTTGACGCGCTGGATGCGGCCGATCGACGACCGCAAGACCCAGATGATCGGCTGGCGCTACTTCAACGACCGGGTCGATCCCGGCCACCAGGGCGACAAGAGCCAGGTCGGGCTCGGCAAGATCGACTTCATCGGCCAGACCGAGGACGAGCGCCCCTATGAGGAGCGCCAACGGGTGCCCGGCGACTTTGAGGCCATCGTCAGCCAGCGGCCGATCGCCGTGCACGCGCTGGAGAACTTCAACCGCGGCGACCGCGGCGTCGCCATGCTGCGCAACCTGATCCGCGCCAATATCCACGCGGTGCGCGACGGCGCGCCGTATGTCTCGCTACCGCGCAACGGTGCCGGGGTGGTGCCGACCTATACCCAGGACACCGTCGTCACCCTGCCCAAGGGCAATGGCGACGACCGGGCGCTGATGCGCACCCTGGGCCAGCGTATCGCCGAGTTGGTGCTAAGCAGCGCCGAGCTGCCGGCCGACGAGCGCGCGGCCACCTTCGCGGTGGAGTTGGCGGAGGTGATGGCGGCGGTGCGCGACTAGGTCGTTTCCTTGGTGAAGGCCTTGCTCATGGGGCTCCGTCAAGCGTCTCGAACTATCCGGTTCCCGCTGGCAGGGGCGGGGCCATCTCCCGGAAGTCGGCCTCGCAGGGGTTGTCTCCCCAGGTCATCCAGATACGCGGTGCGACGCCGTGACCGACACGGCAGACGAGAGACGCTGTCGTGCGAAAGGCCCCATGCATGCAGATCCCGCCATCATGGTCGCGCAGGATCTCCATCATGGCCGCCGCCGTGATACGGCCACGCCCAGCCGCCAGGAGCTGGCGTCCACGACCCTCGCGCGTGGCCAGCGTGGCAAGCTCGCCGGGCTCCTCCCCACCGAAGGCGGCGGCGAAGTCTACAGGATCCTCCCCGGCCGACCAGCCCGCCTTTCGCGCGTGTTCGCCAAGACCTTCCGATGCAAGTGTGAAGCCACGGCGGATGGAGAGCTGGTTGGAGATGTTGCGCACACCATCGGTGACGCATTCCGCTGCCCAGTGATCGCCGGCGGTTTCCAGCACCCAGGCGTCGTCGACATCGGCGATGAGGAAGCTGTTGTGATACTGGAAGCCGGGATCCTGTTCGGCGCAGGGGCCGCCCTGACCGTGGGCCTCGAGCAGCGTTGTTATCACCTCCAGAGCCCGTCTCGCCGTCGCGCCGCGCTCGAGACCCAGGCGCACCAGGTCCATACCGAGCAACGTGGCCGGTCCCAGTGGGGCCTTCGTCCAGACCGCCTCGTTGCCGATCACTACGCCCCGCTCGTTTACCCCTATCTCCGCGCCCCACATCCAGGTGGGTTGGGAGAGCAGCACGGCGAGGGTCTCGGTGGCCTCGGGGATCTCTATGTAGGTGCAGCGCACACGCGCGTTGGCCGGATGACGCCGAGCCGGACAGTAAATCGGGCGTTGTTCCTCCGCCGCCGGCCGGTCGGAATTCTTTCCAAAGACCAGCGATCCGTCTGCCGTCGCCGATCCCACCGCCACTAAACTGTCGCACATAAGCGAAACCTCCGGGGCCTCCATGCCTTCCACCGCAACGCTGGAGCATAGCAGATGCCGGCATCGCCAGCCGCCACAACGCCCCCGCGATCTCGGCCCTCCGAGTCCGCGGTGCCAGCCGCCATGGGACGTCGCAGCCGGCAACCACCAGTTGATGAGTACATGGCCTAGTACGGATACTCAAGAAACCGCGCAAGGGCCCGTTGAGGTATTTGGTAAGGCTTGCCGGGTACTTTGTTTCGGCCGCGATTCTCTGTCGTCGCCGAAAGATATACCCGTTGAAGCTGATCGTTCAGATCCCGTGCCACAACGAAGAAGCGACGCTGCAGCAGACCGTCGCCGACATCCCCTATGAGATCGCCGGGGTCGATCAGGTGGAGATCCTGGTCGTCGACGATGGCTCGACGGACCGGACGGCGGCGCTGGCGCGCGAGGTCGGCGTCAACCAGTATGCCGGCCGCGACATCCCGCGGCTGATCCAGCCGATCCTCGACGGCCGCGCCGACATCGTCGTCGGCGACCGCAAGACCGATCGGATCGCCCACTTCTCGTGGGCCAAGAAGCGGCTGCAGCGCACCGGCAGCTATGTCGTGCGCAAGGTCTCCGGCGTCGACGTGCCGGACGCGGTGAGCGGCGTCCGCGCGTTCTCGCGCGACGCGGCACTGCAGATGAACATCGTCTCGTCATTCAGCTATACGATCGAGACGCTGATCCAGGCCGGCCGCAAACGCATCGCCGTCGCCTCGGTGCCGGTGGCCACCAATCCGAAAACCCGGGATTCGCGGCTGTTCACGAGCCTGCCGCAGTTCCTCGAGCGGTCGCTGTCGACCTTGTTGCGGATGTACACGATGTACCGCCCGCTCAAGGTCTTCGTGCTGATCGGCCTGGCGCTGTCGCTGATCGGCGCGGCACCGATCGTCCGCTTTGGAATCCTGACCGTGATGGGCGGCGGTGGCGGGCACATCCAGTCGCTGGTCATCGGCGGGGCGTTGCTGGTGATCGGGCTGGTGACGTTCCTTATCGGCCTCGTCGCCGACCTGATCAGCCACAACCGCCAGCTGATTGAGATGACGCTCGAGAAGGTGCGCCGGCTGGAGCTTGCCGTCACCGCCGACGATGCGCACGGTGCCGATACGCCGCCCGCGAGACGGTTCGCACCGCTGGAACACGCCAACCACGAGGGATGAGGCCCTAGCCGAGCACCGTCGACCGGATCCCTAGCCTGCGGCGCAGCTGGACCACCAGAGCGACGTTGCACAGGATCACGTTGGCGGCGGCGCCCACTGCCGCACCGTTGACGCCCCACGTCGGGATCAGGGCGAGGTTGAGGGCGACGTTGCAGACAATGGCGAGCGCGAGCGCGATGGCCACGTCGCGCTCATGCCCCGTCATCTGCAACACCGTGCCCGCCGAGCCCATGGCGGCGTTGACGACCTGGGCGACGCTCAAGATCGCCAGTGCCGTGTAGCCCGCCGTGAAGTCCTGGCCGAACAACCACAGCACCCGCTCCCCGAAGACGACATAGACGAGGGCCAGGGGCAAACAGAGCATGAGGGTGCTGCGCGCCGCCTTGGTCGCCACGGGCTGCAGCTCCGCCGGCTTTCCAGCGGCGAACCGGGCGGACACGGCCGGCGCCAAGGCGGTGTTGATGGCCATCAGCGGGAGCATGACGAGCGACGCCAGGGCGGCGGCGATCCCGAAGACGCCGGTCGCTGCGCCGCCTTGCATGGGGCCGAGCATGATGACGCCGAGGCTCGTGCCGAGCACGTTGAGGCCGGCGATCAACGCGAACCGCATGCCGCTGCGCCGCCAATTGGCGGCGTCATACGCTGGCGCCGCAGCTTCGATATGCGTCGCCCGGATGCGGCGCACGAATGCGGCCGCCACGATGAAGGCGATCAGAATCGACACACCGTAGAGCCCGACAATGACAGGGGCCGCGGGCCGATCGACGACCATAAGCGCCACCAGGCCGACGAGAACGAGGAACAGGGCAGGCTGAACCACGGTCTCGGCCACCTGGCCGACCACGACGTGGCGCAGGCCGGTCAAGATCGCCTGCTTGATGCGCAACAGCGCGAGAAACGGCAGGGCCAACAGCGCGATCCAGAGGGTCATGAGCAGCGGCCGCTCGAGGTGCGCCGACAGCATCGAGGCGAGGCCGGCGGCGGCCAGGGTGAGTGAGACCGAGGCGACCAGGGCTGTCCGGCCGGCGCACCGCATGAGCCCGTGCAGGAGGGCCCATTCGCCGCGCGGCCGATACCCCGCGACCTCGCGCACCAACAACCCGTCAAAGCCGAGTAGCGCCGGCACGGTCAAGACGGCGACGCACGTCAAGGCGAACGAATAGGCACCGTAGCCGGTCGCGCCGAGCAGGCGTGCCAGCACCAGGCTGATCAGAAAGCGCAGCGCGGCATGGAGGAGCCGCAGGAGGAACGTCCCGGCGGCGCCCCGGGCAATCGGGCCGCGGACGACGTCGGGCAGGCTCAGCGCCACCCGGCGACCCGCCGTCGCGCCGCGCCAGCGGTTAAGTCCAGCCACCAGCCCCATGTCAGCCGACACGCCGTCGCCGCAACGGGGACCGCCCGGCGGGACGCAAGGGGCGGACCATGGAGGCCCAGATCTCGTGCAGGGCACCACGGGACAGGCCGATCAAGAGCCCGCTCCTGATGGCACCGTGCGAGCGCGCGCGACACTTCACGGCGAGCAGTGGCCGCCAGATCGGGCCGGCATCGGAGATTTGGATGAACAGCTCCAGCGTCCTTCTGTTCTCCTCGGGCAGGTCCCGGCCGTAGCGCTCATGAAAGGCCCTGGCCTGTTCGAAGACGCCCGTGATCACGCGGTGTACGCGGTCGTAGTCCCGGATCAGCCGGACAACACGAGATGGCACTGTGCGGAAACTGACGACCGCCGCGCCGGCGACGTTCGCTGCGTGCTGGCGATACAGAATCGTCGCCTGTGGGAGGAAATCCGCCGACCCGAAGGCAGCCGCGACCATGGCAATCCACCAATCGTGCATCATGACCGGCGCGGGAAACGGCAGCGCCGCCTCGACCAGCGGACTGTTCAACAGCATGGTGCAGCCGGTCGCGACATTCCTGGGGACGAGCTTGTTGAACGTGCGGGCGTGGCTCGGATCCAGGTGCTGATACTTCCAGAACGAGGGCGCGATTTCCTGCAAGTTCGCGTCGACGACAATCAGGTCGCTGAAGACCAGCAGCGGCGTCCCGCCCCCGTACCGGCGCTCCAGTGTTCGCATCCTCTCCACGGAAACCTGAAGCTTCTCGGGCAGCCAGACGTCGTCCTGGTCGCACAACGCGACGTAGTCGGCCGTCGCACTGCGCATCAGACGAGCGTAGTTGCCGATGACGCCGAGCCGGCCGTCGCGATCCTCGAGGAGGGTCGTGCGCGCCGGGTGCGCGCCTGGAAGGCATGCAGGATGGCCGGGGTGCCGTCGCACGAGCCGTCGTCGCGCGCGATCAGGCGCCAGTTCGCAACGGTCTGCGCGACGATCGAGTCCAGCTGCGCCGCCAGGTAGTCGGCGCCGTTGTGCGTCGCGAGCAGGATGTCGACGGTCGGGTCAGCCATGGCCGCTGTCCGCAGCGAGGTGTTGCGCGTCGGAGGCGAACGGGCTGCGCAGGCGGCCCGTCGCGAGGAATGGCCGATCGTCGGCGGCGCCGCCGGAGGGCGCCTTGCGGCAGATGGCGATGATGTGGTGCGGCAGCGTCAGCTCCAGCGCGGTCACGCGAAGACCGACGTGCTCGACCGTCTGAACGACGAGCCGCGTGTCGAAGACATGGTGGTGCAGGCACCGGTTGGCGCCGTTGGCGCGGGCGCGCCGGGCGAAGTGGTCGCGGTCGCCGGCGCCGGGATCGCGGCTCAAGTCATGGAGCGCCAGGATCTCGTCCAGGTGGGTCAGATCGTCCTCGCCGACGTCGTTCGCGAAGTCCGCCACCAGGTGATCCAGCGCCGTGACCGGGCGGCGATGATCGACCGTCGCGTCCTTGTGCGGCAGGACGAGGATCAGGGTGCCGCCGTCTTTGAGGATGCGGACCCACTCGTACAGGGCCTTCAACGGGTTGGCCGCGTGCTCCAGCATGTGCGACGAGCACACGAAGTCGTAGGCCGCGGACGGGATGTCGCGCAGGTCCGTCGCCTCGCGGATGTACTGGCGGCCCAGGCGCCGCCGGCGGCCGTAGCCGAAGGCGTCGCCGTCGCGCAGGGCGCCCTCCCACACCGTGTCGTCGCCGAAGTTGCAGTTGTCGACGCGGCCGGCGCGGGCGTAGACGGGCACGAGCCCGAAGGGCGAGAAGATGCGGCTGGGGCCGCCGATCTCCATGCCCGTGGCGCCCTCGACGGCCGCCACGCATTCACGCCAGCTGTGCGCCCGCCGGCGCACCGCAACGTCGAGGCCGGCCCGGGTGGCTTCGGCGAGCGTGTGCCCCAGTCCGTAGTGCCGCAAGTGGCGTTGCAGCTTGTTCGCCATGCCCATCTTCATTGGCCTCTCAGACGGCCGACCGGCCGACGCGGGCCAGGTGGCGTTGGATCAGGCCCGTGTCGTAGTCCGACGCGGCGCGCACGACGGCCGACCAGTCGTCGGCGTCCCGGACGTGCGCGGGCCGGTCCCGTAGCGGTTCGACCTTGAGCAGCGGGCAGTGCTGGTCCTGCAGCAGGAGCCGCCACAGCAGGCGCGACGGGTTGCTGGGCCGGCCGCGCCAATGCAAGCGCTCCAGACGCGCGACCTCCTCCATCCGGTCGGAGCGGAGGCGCGCGTACGCGCAGAACGCCGCGAAACGGAAGCCCGCACGCTGCAGCACGCGCGACAGGCCGATCTCTCCGCGCAGGATCACCGCATGCTTGAAGGCATGAAACGGCAGGCGATCCCAGAACCGGCGAAACGCGGCGTGGCGCAGCACGGGCCCGCCGAAGACGAGGAAATAACTCTGCAGGTGGTGGCCGTAGCGGCGGGAATCGGTGACGCCCCAGAAGTCGGCGTTCGTCTGTTCCATGGCGGCGAACACACGGCCGAGGTCCTGCAGCGGGCCATAGACGCTGTCGTTGGCCAGAATCAGGCGGTCGTAGCGGTCGAGGTCGGCGACGGTCGCCAGCCCGACCTTCCAGGAGCCAAAGTCGTGGCCGATGTTCTCGCGGACGAGGACGCGTCGACAGTACGGTCGGACCCTGTCGGCCTCGGCCGCGTTCAGCCGTTCGGCCGTGCTGACGAACAGGATCTCGCAGCCGAGCTCGCGCAGCCGCCGAACGTAGTAGATGACGTATTCGTTGATGACGTGGTCGCGGTCGTAATGGGCGAAGACGCACAGCGTGTCGCTGGCGCCGGGCGGGACCGCCCCCTCGATGTCGAGCAGGATCTGGGGCTGGTGACGGCGCACGGCCCGCCGGGCCGCGTCGGCAACGACGAGCAGCCTGAGCACGCCGAGCTTGGCCGTGTCAATCAGGGTGCCGCTGAGGCTCATGGATGATCCCGTCCGTTGCGGCCGGCCGACGCGAACGCGCCCGGCCAGCGACGACTTCTGCGATGATGCCGGTGAGTCGATGCCCGACGCGGCGCGGTGTGATCGTGTCCTGCAGCTCCGCGAACAAGGGCCGCGCGCGAAGTTGCTGTCGTGCCGTGGCGAATTCCCTGAGCGCCGCCAACAGGGCGCCCGGGTCCGCCGGCGGCACCAGCCAGATACCGGGCGTGTCGGGACTGAGCAGCTCCCGGATCGCCGGTGAATCGCGGGTGACGAGCGGCGTGCCAGTGGCGAGCACCTGGTAGACCTTGTTCGGAATGACCCGGGCGGCCTTGTCGGTGTCGCCGAAGATGCCGAGGCAGATGTCGGCCCGGTGGATTTCGTTGACAAGCGCGTCGTAATCCAGCCACGCCAGCCAGCTGAGGCGTGGTATCGGACGCACCGCCAACAGCCGGCGGATGCGCACCGCTTCCTGCCCACGGCCGATGAGGACCCAGTCGATGGCGTCGTCGCGGGCCAGGTCCGCCGCCCGGATGATCGCCTCGATGCCGTGCAGCGGGATGAACTGGCCGTAGAACAGGACGGTCATCGCCGGAGCTGCGGGCGCCGCGATCGTCTCGACGGAGCGCCGGGGGAAGCGCTCGCCCTCGGCGCCCACGGGCACGACCGCCAGCCGCTCGGCCGGGACGTGGAACGTGCGCTGGAAGTAGTCGGCATGGGCGCGCGTATCCAGGACGACGCGGTCGGCCAGGCGGCACGCCAGCGCCTCCAGTCTGAATAGCGCCCGGGCCACCGGATGGCGCGGCGAGACCAGACGCCGATCGCAGCCGGCCGTGTCGTAGAGCGACAGGAACGCGTCCCAGACGATCGGTGCGCGACGAAGCCGGGCGAACGGCCAGAGGACGAGCACGTCCACGTGCCCGACATAGCCGACGACGACCGCGTCGTGGGCCGGCGCCAGCAAGTACCTGGCGATCAGGACGGGGTAGCTGACGAGCCAGCGCGCGACGACCGCGGCGCGGCGCAACGGGCCGGTAAGCTGGCTTTTATCCTCGACCCGGCGCCACAGTTCGACGTGACATTCGGTGACCGCGACGCCGCTGTCGCGCAGGCCGCGCAGCATGATGCGGTTGCGCGGCTTGCCCACATCGTAGGTGCCCCAATAGACGACTCTGAGCGGGCGGCCCTGCCCGCGCCCTAGCCCCGGCCCCGCCATCAGTCTTCCACCACCGCCAGCACAGCCGCGAGGCCGGCCAGATCCACGGCATAGACCGCGGCCGATGGCCCGATACCGTCTGCGCTGGCCGCGAAGACCGGGGTAAATATATCGCCATGTTCGACGACCATGGCGTGCGCGAACGGCGGGAACCTGGTCAGGCCGTCGAGGATCACGAGGTAGCGCGTCTGGTAGCGGGCCAAACGCCGCAGCGTGTGCCGATGGGATTCGTCGTCGAGGATCTGGTAGCTCTCACGGCCGAGCGCGAACGGCATGACGCCCCAGTCCGTCGTGGCGATCCGCGCCTGCGGCGAGGTGTGCTCGGCGATATAGGCGGCGGTCTGCTCGATTACCGGGGCGGCGTTGCGATAGTGGGTGTTATCGGCGGCGACAAAGACGGCGAAGCGCCAGGCGCCCGCCGCCAACGCCACGGTGACAAACACGGCCGACAGTGCGGCAACGGCGTGGCGCGCCGGCGACCGCCCGAGCAGCCCGTAGAGCGCGAACAAGCCGAAGCCGATCATCGCCAACACGAACGGCATGATCGGCAGCCAGTAGCGCGGCACGACATAAGCAACAGAGCCAAGTGAAACGCCAGCGTCGTCAGGACAAAGGCCGCTTCGACCGTGGTGCCGCGGCGGGCCCAGCGCACCGCGCCCGCCGCCGCCAGGCCGACGATCGCGAGGAACCAGACCGCGTGCGGCAGGCTGGCGAACACGGCCCTGCCGAAGATGCTCTCGACCATCGACGTGACGAACAGCAGCCCGCGCTGCAGGACGAACGGCCAGGCGATCCCGCCGCTCCCGGCCGGCGCCGGAACGGGGGCGTAGAGCGCCAGGCCGTGCAGGCCGAAAAAGAACCCGTTCACGGCGTTGAACGTATCCGGCGTGTAGAGCACCCAGTTCCGCCACGTCCACAGGGCGAACGGCGCCATGATCGCCAAGCCGATCGCGACAACGCGCGTGAGCGAGCGCAGATCGAGCCGGCGGTCGTCGTAGAGGGCATGGAGCAGGCCGAGGCCGAGGGCGCCGCACAGGAAGACGCCCTGCAGCCGCACGAGGGGCGCCGCGGCGGCCAGCACGCAGCAGGCGATGAGCGCCCGCCGGTCGGCCGCCTCGCGGTAGCGCCGCCACAGCAGCAGCACCGCCAGCACGAGCGCCAGAACAAGCCATCCGAGACGATGGAGAAAGCCTGCCGCATGAAGATGCCGGCGGTCATCAGGAGCACCGGCACCGCAAGGCCGGCAAGTCCATACCGGCTGGCCGAGAAATAGGCTCTGGCGAGCCACAAGCAGGCAACGGCGATCCCTGCCGTCAGCAGGTGCATTACCTGGAAGTTCACGCCGAAGAGGAGGATGGTCAGGCTGAGCAGGCCGGACAGGCCGGGGTAGTAAAGCAGGTTCGGGTGGCCATTGAAGCGGTAGGCGCCGGTCTCCACGAGGTTCGCCGCCGTGCCCACGTAGATCCCCGAATCCGGGCTGTAGTTCCACACGTCGGGGGCCAACCACAGGATGAGCAGCGAGACCCCGACCAGGAACCAGAGCTGAAGCCGGGCGAGGACTGTGGAGCTCAAGGCGACCTCCTCGGACCGGCCGGGCCGGACGCCAGACCGCCCCTTGCGGCGCGGCGGCGCGCGCGCGGCCGACGGAGGGGCACGCTAAAAGTATGTTTTCCTTGGTAAAGAAATCGTGGACCTGTCTTGATCGACGGCAGCCTAGCGGCCAGTTGGGTGGGACAGAATTCATCGAGAGCGCTATCTAGCTGCCGATCCGCGGCGGCGGCGAGTACGGCGAATGAGAGCGACCCGATTTCCCGACACCTACTACACGCGCACCGCCCAGGGCCTGCGCGGGCGCCCGGCGCTGCGCCAGCCGGCCACGGCGGATGTCTGCGTCGTCGGCGCCGGCCTGGCCGGGCTGACGACCGCGCGCGAGCTACTGCGCGGCGGCAAGTCCGTCATCGTGCTGGAAGCGCGGCGCTGCGCCTGGGGCGCCTCGGGGCGTAATGGCGGCTTCGTCGGCGCCGGCTATTCGCTGGGCACCCGGGCGATCACGGCCCGCGTCGGCCGCGACCAGGCGCGCGAACTCTACGCGCTGTCGGTCGATGGGGTCGACTATGTGCGCCGGACCGTCGACGCGTTGGGCGCCGGCCCGCCGCCGACTCCCGGCATGTTGCAGGTGATCCGCTATCCCGGCGCCGCGGGGCTGCAAGCCTATCAGGCGCGGATGGCGGCGGATTTCGACCGCGAGCTCGAGTTCCTGCCGCGCCCGGCGCTGGTGGAGCGGCTGAGCACCGACCGTTATCACGCCGCCCTCTACGACGCGGCCGGCTTTCACCTGCACCCACTCAACTACGCCCTGGCGCTGGCCGCGGAGGTCGAGCGGCTGGGCGGGGCGATCTATGAGGACACGCCGGTCACCGACGTGGCCCTGGATGGCCCGGCGCGACAGCTGGGGACGCCGCGCGGGCGCGTCACGGCCGGCGCCGTCGTGTTCTGCTGCGGCGGCTATACCGGACGGACGGAGCGGCGGCTGGCCGCCGCAGTCCTGCCGATCGCGACCCACGTCATACTGACCGCACCGCTGGGCGCGCGGCTGGCCACGGCCGTGCGCACCCCCGCCGCCGTGTGGGACGACCGCCGGGCCAGCGACTACTACCGCATCGTCGACGGCGACCGGCTGCTGTGGGGCGGCCGCATCAGCGCCCGGCGCACGCCGCCGCGGCGGCTCGCCACGGTACTGCGGCGCGACATGCTGAGCGTCTACCCGCAGCTCGGCGACGTCCGGATCGACGCCGCGTGGTCCGGCCTGATGGGTTATGCCCGGCACCGGATGCCGCAGATCGGGCGGCTCGCCGACGGCGTCTGGTATGCCACCGCGTTCGGCGGCCACGGCCTGAACACGACGGCCGTCGGCGGCCGCCTGATCGGCGCGGCGATCACGGGTGGCGACGACCGCTACCGCCTGTTCGCGCCGTTCGGCCTGACCTGGAACGGCGGCATCGTCGGCCCGGCGGCGGCCCAGCTCACCTACTGGGCCGGGCAGCTGCGCGACAGGCTGCGCGAACGACGGGTGGTCTGAGGCGGGAGTCTTTCGTTTCACCCCCCTCTCCGGCCCTGCCCCCCTTGGAGACCTTTGCAAAACAGGGCAGAAGGTCGAACCACAGAGGCACAGAGTAAGCGTTTCTGACGTCGTTCAGCCCACGAGTTGCCATCTCGTGGCGATGGTTCCCCTCACCCCAACCCCTCTCCCGCAGGGGGAGAGGGGCTTTCTGCGAGCGCTAGCATCTCCCTCTCCCCTGGCGGGAGAGGGAGGACCCATCGCGCAGCGATGGAGGGTGAGGGGGCACTTTCTCCAACTCAGTGCCTTCTCTGTGTCTCTGTGCCTCTGTGGTTCAATCCAGCCGCGTTTGCGCAAGGGTCTCCCCTTGGGGGAGGGGGCATAGACCGCGTGCCCATCTCCCTCCCAATGCACGACGTAGCCGAGGATGCTCCGGGCGGTGTTGCCGCGCTCAACCGCAGCGCGCCGGTGGCTTGACAATCACCCATGGTGTTCTCTTTATGTTCTCATGGCCGAGGATGTCAAAGGGCGCAGCGGCTGATGATTTCCGAACGCAGGTTCGACCGAACCGGCGGCCGGGCGGCGATGGCCACCATCCTCCACGCGGACCTGGACGCCTTCTACGCCTCGGTCGAGCAGCTGTTCGACCCGTCGTTGCGCGGCCGGCCCATCGCCGTCGGTGGCGGGGTCGTGCTTGCCGCTTCCTACGAGGCCAGGGCTTTCGGGGTTCGCAGTGGGATGCCGGGACGGCGGGCGCGCGCGCTCTGCCCGGAATTGCAGTTCGTCAGTGGGCACTTCGAGGACTACCAGCGGCTGGGTGATGCCGCCATCAATGTACTGGGCGATTTCACGCCGGCGGTCGAGCGGATCTCGATCGACGAGGCCTTTGCCGACGTCGCCGGCTCGGTCCATCTCTTCGGGCCGCCGGAAGACATGGCGAAGACGATTCGGAGGCGCGTGGCCGCGGAGGTGGGATTGCCGATCTCGTTGGGTGTCGCGCAAACCAAACACCTCGCGAAAATCGCCTCGCAAGTGGCCAAGCCCGACGGGTTGGTCGTCGTCCCTCCCGGGACCGAGCCTGATTTCCTTCGCGATCTGCCGGTCGAGCTGATGTGGGGCGTGGGCCCGGTCGCGAGGGCGCGGCTTGCCGATATGGGCGTGTTCACCATCGGCCAGATGGCGCAGACCCCGGAGTGGTTGTTGGAGCGGCTGCTGGGTCGGGCGATGGGCTGCAAGCTGGCGGCGCTGGCCCGCAATCGGGATCCACGGGAGGTCGTGACGCACCTTCGCGCGCGGTCGGTGGGGGCGCAGTCGGCGCTCGGCAGGAAACCTGCCGTCGAGGACGTTTTCTGGCCCACGCTGCGCCATCTCGCCGACCGGGTTGCCGCCCGGCTGCGGGCCAAGGCCCGGGCCGCTCGAACCGTGACGGTGCGGGTACGGTTCGCCGACCTCCGCGCCGTAACGCGCTCGGTTACGCTGCCGGCGGCGATCTCGTCGACCGCGATCCTGGCCGAGATCGCCGAGGACCTGGTGCGCGCCGCCCTGGCGGATCACCCTGGGGAACTGGCCATCTCGCTGCTGGCAATCTCGGTGTCGCATCTGGAGGACGACACGGTGCTGCAACTGGAGCTCCCGTTCAAACGAGCAGACGAAGCGCGCCACCCAGGCACCGCGAGGGGCGCGGCGCGCTGGGCGGTTGATCGCGCCGTCGATGCGATACGTGACCGCTTCGGTCGGGAGTCGATTGGATACGGGTCGGTCGCGTTGGGCGCGCGCCGTACCGTCCCCGACGCGTTCCGCGAACTCGCCGAACGGGAGCTGTGACCATAACTGCGATGCCGAGGCCACCCAGCGGTCGGGCGGCCGCCCACGAACCCAAATGAGACGCAGGCGTCAGTTCGGAGTCTCGGTTGAGGCGCCCTAGTACCGGCTCTATCGCTGGCGGCGGAGTCGTGATTCAAAGGATGGATGAACATCCAGGACGCGACTCCGATCATATTGACGGAGGAGGAGCGGGCGGTGCTTGAGAGCATGGTCCGATCTCCGAAGACGGAACAGGGCGTGAGCGAGCGCGCCCACATGGTGTTGTTGGCGGCGGACGGCCGCTCGACGCGCTCCATTGCGGCGGCGCTTGGCACCTGGCCGGGGCGGGTCAGCCGCTGGCGCACGCGCTTCGCGGCGGAACGGCTGGCCGGGCTGTCGGATCGAGCGCGGCCGGGGGCGACGCCGATCTACACGGCCGAGACGGGCCGGCGCATCCTGGCGCAGTTGGACGAGCCGCCGCCCGCCGGCTTCGCTCGCTGGACGGCGCCACTGCTGGCCCGGGCGCTGGGCGATGTGTCGGACCAGTACATCTGGCGCTTCCTGCGCCGGCAAAAGATCGACCTGGCCGGCCGTAAATCCTGGTGCCAGAGCAACGATCCCGAGTTCGTCCCCAAGGCGGCCGAGATCGTCGGCCTCTACTTGCACCCGCCGGAGGACGCCATCGTGCTGGCGGTCGACGAGAAGCCGCACATCCAGGCGCTGGAGCGCGCCCAGGGCTATCTGAAGCTGCCGAACGGGCGCGCCCTGATCGGCCATGGCCACACCTATAAGCGACACGGCACGACGACGCTGTTTGCCGCTCTCAACGTCGCCAGCGGCGAGGTTCAGGCCGGACACTACGAACGGCGGCGCCGCCGTGAGTTCCTCGACTTCATGAACCGCGTGGTGGCCGCCTATCCCGACCGCGAGATCCATGTCGTTCTCGACAACCTGAACACCCACAAGCCCAAGCGCGACCGCTGGCTCAAGGCGCATCCCCATGTCCACTTCCACTTCACGCCCAACTACGCCAGCTGGCTCAACCAGATCGAGATCTGGTTCTCGATCCTCAGCCGCGCCGCCCTGCACGGCGCCAGCTTCACTTCGCCCCGACAACTCAGGGACGCCATCGATGCCTTCATCCACGCCCACAACAAGACCGCCAAGCCTTTCCGTTGGGTCAGCACCAAAATCCATCAGAAGAGGCTCAAACCACGTCATCGCGATTTGTGATTCCCGGTACTAGCCCGGATTTCTCACAGCGGGATTGGTGGTGGCCGAGAGCCAGTTCATCTTCGGCGCTGTTGATGGGTTGCTGTGAAGCAGGCAGGCTGGAGGGTTCCGCCGGCTGCTGGCGGTGGTCTGAGGCTGGAGTTGATCCTGTGTGGTTGACGGGACGGGCGGAGGCCGGCTGCTGGGGTCAGCCGGTGGCGTTGCATAATCGATGGTGAGCCAGGCGGTATTCCTGCTGGTAGGGGAACGAAGACGCCATTGCGAACTTGACGCGGCGGACGGAGCGGCGCACCTGGGCGCCGATCTTCAACAGCTTCAAGCGGATGGTGCCGCAGGTGGCGCGGGCGAAGCGGGTGTGCTTGAGGGCGATGCGGCGCAGCGCGCAGAGCAGCGCATAGGCCATGGCGGCGAACCACAAGCGCAGCTGGTTGGCCCGCATGGTGGCAGCCGAAGTGCGGTCGGCGAACAGATCGGCCTGGCATTCCTTGATGCGGTTCTCCATGTCGCCGCGGGCGCAATAGACCTTTTCATAGAGCCGGCGGGCCTTGACCTCGCCGGTGCCGAGCGAGGTGACGACGAAGCGCGGATTGGCCTTACCGTGGGTCCATTCGGCCTTGGCGACGACGCGGCGTTCGCGGCTCCAGCTCTTCCGCGTCGTCCACACCAGCTCCTGGTAGCGGCGGGCCGGCTTGCCGGTGCGCCGGCTGTCGGCGGCGGCGGCGGCGGCGAGAGCGTTCTCGATCGCGCCGCTGAGCCGCTTGTTCCTGGCCAGCCCAAAGACGTAGTCGACCCGGTTGGCTTCGCACCACGCCATCAGCGCCTCGCGGGCGAAGCCGGAATCAGCGCGCACCAGAATACGCACGTCCGGCCAGTCGTCGCGGATCTGCTCGACGATCCGGGCGAGCTCCTCGATCGCGCCGGCGGCGCCGTCGATATTGGCCGGCCGCAGCTTCGCCGCCAGCAGATGCCGGCCACAGAAGATGTACAGCGGCAGATAGCAGTAACAATCGTAGTAACCGTGGAAGAACCGATCCTCCTGCTCGCCGTGCAACGGATCGTCGGTCGCGTCGAGGTCGATGATGATCTGCTTCGCCGGCCGCCGGTGCGCGGCCAAGAACAGCGCGACGAACTGGCGCTCGATCGCCGCCGCGTCGTGGCCGATCTTGTGATAGCGCGACGGCGCCCCCGACGGCGCGTGCTCCAGCCGGTTCAGCGTCGACTTGCCGGCGAGCGGCGCGCAGTCCGCCCGCCGCGCCTCGAGCTTGCCGGCGAGCACCGCCATCACCGGATCATGGCGCAGCTCGTCGTGGTCGATCAGGTCCTCGTAACCCAGCGCCAGGGCGAACACACGTTGGCCGACCAGCGTCGCGACGCTGTGCTCCGTCAACGCCGGATCGCGGCCGTCCTGGAAACATCGCGCAAAACCCGCGACCAGGCCAATCGCCCGCTCCGTGGCCCCCAGCAAAAGCGCGCCGCCGTTCGACGTCACCGCACCGCCGTCAAACGCTGCCTCAACGCGCCGGCTCTCAACGCGTGCAAATCCGAACAGATCCGAGATACACTCTGTTGGCATCGGGGAGATCCTCCGTCTCAGCTTAAGTTCTTGTTGCAACAATCACTTTCGCTGATTCGGGGCCCCGATGCACTACTCCGTGTGAGAAATCCGGGCTAGTTCATCCTCTTCCTGAAGTAGCTGCTGGCCTCGTCCTTGAGCGCCTTGCCGGCGCTGAAGCGCGGCTGCAGGGTCGCGGGCTTGGCCTTGAAGGTGGTCGGCTCGCCGTTGAACGGGTTGGTGCCCTTGCGGGCCTTGGTGGCCGACTTGTAGCGCATCTTGAGACGGCCGAGATTGCCGAGCGGCACGCTGCCCGGCTTGCTCTTCAAGGTGTCCTTGAGAGCGAGCCCGGAGACGACCGGCCACATGAGATCGAGGAACCTGTTCGCGTCCCTGCGGGTGAAATTGCAATCCCACTCGTCGCCGAGGCCCTCGTTCAGGGCCGTGGAGTATGCGTCGGCAAGCTGGGTCTTGGTTACGGTCATGGCTTTTCCTTCGTATTTGGCCTCGGAAGATTACCGAATCGATTCGGACATCGCCGGTGATGGTTGCGCCACCATAAGCAACCAATGGTAAATCAGACGTAAGATGAGCACAGATTCCCAGGCGCGGCCCCCGCCACCCAGGATCTGGTCGACCACGCCAAGGCCGTTGTGCCGCGCGACCTCACGCCATGCGAGCGCGAGCGCTTTTTTTTGCCACATGGGGCGAGTTAGAGAACTGTCCAACTCCTCTTAGTGACCCGGCTTGCGAATCAGCCATCAAGCTTACGCTTCGCCTCGAGCCGGCGGGCGTGGAGGATCGGCTCGGTGTAGCCGTTGGGCTGGGCGCTGCCCTTGAAGACGAGGTCGCAGGCGGCCTGGAAGGCGATGGAGGCGTCGAAGTCGGGGGCCATCGGGCGGTAGGCCGGGTCACCGGCATTCTGGGCGTCGACGACGGCGGCCATGCGGCGCATCGTCGCCGTCACCTGCTCGTCGGAGCAGGCGCCGTGGTGCAGCCAGTTGGCGATGTGCTGGCTCGAGATGCGCAGGGTGGCGCGGTCCTCCATCAGCCCGACGTCGTTGATGTCGGGCACCTTGGAACAGCCGACGCCGCTGTCGATCCAGCGCACGACGTAGCCGAGGATGCCCTGGGCATTGTTGTCGAGCTCTTGTTGGACGACGTCCGGCGGCCAGTTCTGCCGGTCGGCCAGGGGGATCGTCAGCAGCCGTTCGAGCGCCGCGCGTGGCCGCGATCTTAGCGCCTCCTGCCGGGCGGCGACGTCGACTTGATGGTAGTGCATGGCATGCAGGGTCGCCGCCGTCGGCGACGGCACCCAGGCCGTGTTGGCGCCGGCCATGGGATGGCCGATCTTGGCCACCAGCATGTCGGCCATCTTGTCCGGCATGGCCCACATGCCCTTGCCGATCTGGGCCCGGCCGCGCAGCCCGCAGGCGAGGCCGGTGTCGACGTTCCAGTCCTCGTAGGCCTGGATCCAGTCGGCCGCCTTCATGTCGCCCTTGCGGATCATCGGCCCGGCTTCCATCGAGGTATGGATCTCGTCGCCGGTGCGGTCGAGGAAGCCGGTGTTGATGAAGACGACGCGGTCCTTGGCGGCGCGGATGCATTCCTTGAGGTTGAGCGTCGTGCGCCGCTCCTCATCCATGATGCCGACCTTCAGCGTGAACCGGGCGAGGCCGAGCGCGTCCTCGACGCGGCCGAACAATTCGTCCGTGAAGGCGACTTCGTCGGGCCCGTGCATCTTCGGCTTGACGATGTAGACGGAGCCGGTGCGGCTGTTGCGGAGCGGACCCCGGCTGCGCAGGTCGTGGACCGCCATCAGGCTGGTGAACACGGCGTCGAGGATGCCCTCGGGCGCGGGGTTGCCGTCGCCGTCGCGAACCGCGTCGATCGTCATGAGGTGGCCGACATTGCGCACCAGCATCAGGCTACGGCCGGGCAGCGTCATCTGGGCACCCTCGGCCGTCGTGTAGGTGCGGTCCGGGTTCAGCCGCCGGTCGGTCGTGCGGCCGTCTTTGTCGAACGTCGCCGCGAGATCGCCCTTCATCAGGCCCAGCCAGTTGCGGTAGGCGACGACCTTGTCCGCGGCGTCGACCGTGGCGACGGAATCCTCGCAGTCCATGATCGTCGTCACCGCGGCCTCGAGCACGACGTCGCAGATGTGTGCGGCGTCCTCGCGGCCGATCGGATGGTCGCGATCGATGCGGATCTCGAAATGCAGGCCGTTGTTGACGAACAGGATGGTGGACGGGTCCGAGGCGGCGCCCTGATGGCCGGCAAAGCAGTCCGGCCGCGCCAGGCCGGTCACGGCGCCATCGCCCAGCGCGACGATGAGGCGCCCCTCGACCACCGTGTAGCCTGTCGCGTCGGCGTGCGAGCCCTCGGCCAGGGGCGCGGCCTGGTCGAGGAAGGCACGCGCCCGGGCGACGACGCGGCCGCCGCGCACCGGGTTGTAGGCGCCGCCGCGGGCGGCGCCGTCGGCCTCGGCAATGGCGTCGGTGCCGTAGAGCGCGTCGTAGAGGCTGCCCCAACGGGCGTTCGCCGCATTCAGCGCAAAGCGGGCGTTCGTCACGGGCACGACGAGCTGCGGGCCGGCGATCGCCGAGATCTCCGGATCCACGTGCTCGGTCGCGATCGCGAAGTCGGCGCCCTCGGGCTCCAGGTAGCCGATGTCGCGCAGGAAACGGGTATAGGCGTCCGCATCGAAGACGTGGCCGCGCCGCTCGCGATGCCAGGCGTCGATCTGCGCCTGCAGCTCGTCGCGGCGGGCCAGCAGCGCCCGGTTGCGCGGTGCCAGGTCGTGGACGATGCCATCGAGCGCCGCCCAGAACGCCGCCGGCTCGACCGCCGTGCCCGGCAGCGCCTCCTCGTTGATGAAGTCGTGGAGCTCCTTGGCGACCGTAAGGCCGCCCTGCTCGATCATTTGCGTCATTGCGTCGTGGTCCGCCCCCGTTGCGACGCCCAAGAGTTAGCATACGGGCGGCCGGGTCGCCCAGCGCCCCGGTGCCACGTCACTGTTGATCCGGCGCGAGTCGCCGCCGCACTATGCCTGGATTCTGGGAGATAGTGTTCTCGCCGCGGATGATGGGCAAATTCCTCGCCGGTCTGCTGATGGGCGTCTTCGCGGCGCTCTCGAGCAGCACGCTGCTTGCGTGTCGAGAACATTCTGAGTTGACCGGTTTATGTACCATATGAGTTGACCGCTTCTGTTGCGGTTTCTGGCCCTGTGGGGAAGAGGTCGGTCGCGGAGCGGCTGTCCACTTGTCCACAGGGCGCCGGTCGGTCGCGTCGAAGCGGGTCACGCGGCCTCGCGGGTTTGGCTGTCGATCGGTTGGCCATCGGCGTGGTATCGCGCCAGACATCGCGGTCCATGGAAGACGGCCATTGTGCCGTCGGGGTATTCGTGGACGCGGACCCTGGCCTTGACGTAATGGCGGCGGTGGCGGCCGGCGGGGATCTGAAGTGCCAGGCGCTTGTAGCGCACCGTGTTGTCGTTTGAGACGGTGCGTTCCTCGTGGATGCACAGGATGTCGTCGAGCGCGCCGGTGAAGGGGACGAAGGCGGTGCCCTGGTCCTCGGCCGGGGTCGCGAAGCGGGCGTTGTGTTGTTGCAGGAAGACCTCCTTGAGGAAGCGGTTGGCCTCGACCATGTCGGTGATGCCGGCGAGCCTGAGTTCCTGGGGCAGGCGCTTCTGCAAGGTGCCGAACATGCGCTCCGAGCGCCCCCTTGCCTCGGGCGAGTAGGCCGGGATCAACTCGATGCCGAGCTGCGCCAGGGCGCGGCCGACCTGGGTCGGGGTGTCCTTGTCCACCTTGCCGCCGGCCTCGGGCGTGTTCCAGTAGTGGCTGGCGCGGTCGGCGTAGAGCGAGCAGAACAGGCCCTTGGCCCGGATCGCCTCGGACACCCCCTGGAAGCTCGACATGGTGCCCTCTTCGGCGACGAAGAAGGCCGAGTAGATATCGCTGGTCGCATCGTCCATGGTGACGATCAGGTCCCACCATCGACCGGGGACCCACTCGTGGCTCGAGCCGTCCTGGTGCAACATCATGCCGGGCAGGGCACGGCGCGGCCGCTTGCGCCGGTGCGCCCCACGCCTGGGCGCCGCGCGCCTGCGCCCATGGGCTTGCAAGCTCAGCCGCAGCCAGTTGTAGCTGCGCTTGAAGCCGTGATCGGCCACCAGCTTCTCGTGGAAGTGCTTGGCCGTGAAGTCCCAGTAGCGGGTGTCGAACAACTCCAGCACCCGCGCCACCTCGTCCACCGGCGCGCGCCGCGCCGAGAGGCGGCCCAGGCGGCGGTCGTAGAGACCGTCGGCTCCCTCCGCCTCGTAGCGGTCGCGCCAGCGCCGGAAGGTGCGCTCCGAGACACCCAGAACCTCCGCCGCCTCCGCCTGGCTCAAGCCACCCCGATGGGTGCGCCCGTAAACCTCCTCGAACTTCATCAATCTCAGTCCCTGTACCTGCTCCGTCCGACGCATCGCCTCCCTCCATGGCTTGGAGGCGTTCTAAAACCGGACAGATCATCTGGTACATAAACCGGACATATCGCGTGTTACCGACAGCAGCACGCTGCTTGCGCTGTCGGTCGAGTGGGATACGGCCGCCGCTGCGACGGTCGCGCCGTTGATCGTGCTCGCCGTCGTGCTGGCGTTGGGCCTGACCGCCCGGCGCCCCGCGGTGGCGTGGGGCCGCGGGATGCTGCTCTGCGGTCTTGTGAGTCTGGCTCTGCTGGCTCGCCTGATCACATTTGCCGTGGCCGGTATTTTGGACCTCGGCCAACCCGGCAACGAGCCGTTCGCCGCGGCCGACAACATCGGGGCGGCTGTGCTGTTCGGCTTTGGCGGCCTGATCTTCCTCGTGCCCGGCTATCTTCTGCTGCGGCGCCGACCATCCGAACAGGGCCCTGGGCGGGAACCGGAACCTAAGCCTGAATCCGTCGCGGGGCCGCCTCGGCGCATCGAGCCCCGGCTCTAGGCACGGCGCATTGAAACAATGCTCAGGGGGCGGCCAGTGCGCACTATCGTTTCACCCCCCACCCCGACCCTCCCGCCCTTGGGGGAGGGAGAATCGGGGCAGCACTCTGCTCCCTCCCCCCAAAGGCGGGACGGTCGGGGTGGGGGGCAACGCGCCACATGCCAACGGTGGATCGCTGATGCGGCTTGAGGGGTCCTGCCATTGCGGTGCCGTGACGTTCACGGTGGAGTCGCACGGGCCGGCGCCCTACATGCGCTGCCATTGCTCGATCTGCCGCAAGACGGCCGGCGCCGGCGGCTTCGCGATCAACCTGAGCGCCGCTGCGCCGACGCTGAACGTTACCGGCGATGAGAACATCGGCGTCTACCAGGCGCGCATCGACGGCCAGGTCAGCCCGGCCCGGCGGCACTTCTGCAAGACCTGCGGCTCGCCCCTATGGGTGTTCGATCCGCGCTGGCCGGAACTCGTGCATCCGCACGCGTCGGCGATCGATACGCCGCTGGCTCGGCCGCCGGCCTTTGTCGATATCATGCTGGCCTCGGCCGCGCCTTGGGCGGCGCCGCACGACGGCGACACTATCGACCGGTTCGATGAATACCCGTCGGAGTCGATCGAGCAGTGGCACCGCCGGCACGGGTTGTGGGACGAGTGACGCGGCGCCGCCGGTTGACCGGCGTCAGCCGTTCGTGGCGGTGTGGCTGACCTTGAGGGTCGGCTTCGCGTTGATGGTCTGGAAAGACGACGCAGTAGCGCTCGGTCAGCTTCAGAAGCGTCTGCAGCTGCTCCTCGCCGGCGTCGGTGTCGAGGGCGAACGCGAGGCGGATCTCGCGGAAGCCGACCGGGGCGTCCTTGGCCACGCCGAGCGTGCCACGGAAGTCGAGGTCGCCCTCGGCGCTGACCGTGCCGCTGCGGATCGGCACGCCGATGGCCGTGGCGACCGCCGCCATGGTGACGCCGGCGCAGGCAACGAGCGCCTCGAGTAGCATGTCGCCGGAGCACAGGTGGGCGCCACTGCCGCCGGTCGCCGGGTGCAGGCCGGCCTCGGCGATGGCGCGGCCGGTGTCGACCTTGCAGGTAAGCGTCTCGGAGCCGAGTTCGCCGCTGGCCTTCAGGGTGATGACCGCGGCTTGCGGCACTTCGGCGTAGTGCGCCTTCAACGGCGCCTGCATTTCCCGTAACGCTTCGGCTTCCATGGCTCCCCTCGTGTCGTTCGTGCCTTGCCCAGTGTCGCCGCACCCTTCCAGCCGCGGCGGCGGTGTGCAAGCCCCTCGCGCGATTGTGTCCGCAGCCCGGGCGGCGGGCCGATGTGGTAGTGCTGCCCGATGGAGCAAACAAGCGATCCGTTGGCCGCGCCATGACCGGCGCCACGCGGACGGCGATCGCGGCCCACCGCGGCGGCACCGCGCTGTGGCCGGAGAACAGCCCGACGGCGTTTCGCGAAACGGCGCGGCTGACGGTCGAGCTGGTCGAGTTCGATGTGCACCAGACGCGCGACGGCGGCGTCGTCGTGCATCACGACCCGACGCTCGAGCGGACGACGAGCGGCGGCGGCGCGATCGCCGCGCACGACTGGGCCGAGGTGCAGCAAGTGACGCTGAACGGCACCGATGGCGAGCGTATCCCGACGCTGGCCGAGGTGATCGCGATCTTCACCGGGACAGCAATCGACCTGCGGCTGGAGATCAAGGCCGGGCCGGACTTCCGGCGCTATGACGGCCTGGAGCGGCGGGTTGCGGCGATCCTGCGGGCGCACGGCATGCTGGACCGCACGGTCGTGACCTCGTTCCTGCTGGACACCCTTGTCACGTTTCGCCGCGCGGCTGTCCCGCGACGGCTGATCTGGCTGATCAACCCACCGGTGCTGGCGTCGGTCGGCCTGCCGCGGCTGATCGGGTTGGCGCGGGACGCGGCGATCCCGGAGCTCGGCCTGCGGGCGGACACGATAGGCGCGGCCGCGCAGGCCGCCTGCCGCGATGCGGGTCTCGCACTGGGCGCCTGGTCGGCCCACGACGCGCCGGCGATCCGGCGGTGCCTCGACCTCGGGCTCACCACGCTCACGACCGACGATCCGGTGCTGGCGCTGAAGCTGCGCGACGGCTGAGCCTACGGTCAGGCGCCGTCACGGCCGAGGAAGCGGTTCATCACGTTGGCCAGCAGGCGCGAGATGTTGTTGTCGAAGTCGTTCCACGGCAGGCTGCCGCAGAACGTGATCGAGCCGGTGGCGAAGACGGCGCCGCCGCTGGGCGTCTCGAAATAGGTCATGTCGGCGCGGATGAGCTCGTCCTCTCGCTCGCCGCTCCAGGTGCTGACGTGGGTCAGGTGCTCCTCGGGCACGAGCACGAAATGGTCCTGGTGGCCCTCCGAGGAGGCGACGACGATGGCGTTCTCGGGCGTGCCGAGGCGGCTATCGGCGCGGTCGAGCTCGAAGCCCGCGGCGCCGCCGCCGGAGAAGCCGAAATCGCCGAGGCGCTCGTCGTCGATGCCGGCGAACATCCAGGCGACGCGCGGGTCCGCGGCCGCCGGCCGGGGGCGATAGTAAGTGCCCTCGAACAGCCCCTGGCCTGAGAAGCCGACGCCGGCCAGGCGCTGCGGCGGGCGGCCGTTGCGCCGCCACAGGCCGCCATATTCGCCATCGAAGGCGTTGAAGTACTCGCCGGGCTCGGCCGCCCAGGCGCGGATGCCGCCCTCGCCGCGGCGGATCTCGATCGCTCCCGGCTCCTCCCGGTGCAGCGCGACCTTCCAATAGAAGCCGTTGCCGCCGAGGTAGAGCAGGTTGCCGCCGCGGTCACGGTAGCCCTCGAGCGCATCGAGGGTCGCGGCGGTGTGGTATTCGGGGTGGCTGCCCGTCGTCACCGCGCGGTAGCCGGCCAGCACCGCCGCGCCGTCCTCGTGCAGCTCGCGGTCGGTGACGACATCATAGGCGTAGCCCATGCGTTCCAGCCAGGCGATCAAATGGCTGTCGGCCTGGAAATGGCGCAGGCCCGAGCCGTCGCCGGTGCTGAAATTGAAGTAGCCGGGCCGCAGGCTCATCAGCGGACGCAGATGCGAGGCGTGACAGATGCCGCTGCCGTCGCTGTGGAAGTTGTAGGTCGAGAAGCCGTATTCCGGGTGGTCCCACGGGTTGTGGGGATAGGCGTCCCAGGCGGCCGCGCGCTCACGCCAAAGCGGCCCGAAGTCGGGGCGCGCGTAGTTGCCGTAAACGACGTGGGTGAAGACCGACGCGAGGACGCAAAGATCGGCGGTGCGCTCGCCCCGCGGCGGGCAGACGTAGAACGGGATCGTATCCTCGTCGTCACCGCAGGTCAGGCGCACGCCATAGACGCCGCTGTCGAGGTCGGCAGGGATCGTGAAGACGAAGTCGGTCGCCCAGTTGCAGTTGTAGATGTCGTCGTCGTGGAAATGGATGGCGCCGTATTCGGCCGGCGCGTGGCGCCAGCAGGTCTCATGCCCCGTCCACGCGGCGCCGGTCATGCCGCGCGCCGGCAGGTTGACGATGTGGCCGTGAAGGCCGTTGGGGCCGCTATCCTCGACCCGCAGCGTGTCGATGTCACGGGAGAAATCCCAGCGCGCGACGAGGCCCGAAGCGGCGCCGCCCGCGCCCGGGGCACCCGCGCACGCGGCGTCCAACGCGGCGCCGGCGAGGGCGCAATCGAAGATCGCCGGCGCCTCGATCTTGCCGTTGAAGTAGGCGGTGTGGCCGGCCAGCGCGGCAATCATCACCGGGCCGGCGGCCGCCAGGCGGGGCGCGGCCGCGATGGCTTGGCTGGCCGCGCCGGCTTGCGCCACGGCCAGCGGGTTGGCGAGCGGCATCTGGCCGACCGCGAGGGTCCGGCTGGCCGCGTCATAGCTGGCCCAGACGCGATACCACTGGCGCACGCGCAGCGGGATGCCGAGGCCCAACTCAGCCGGTCCGTCGGCGCTGCCGATGCGCGCCGTCAAGTCGCCGCCGGCGCCGATCAGCAGCGCGAAGCCGGCCTCCGTCGCCGCGTCCCAATGGGCAACGATCGCCTGCTCGCCGTGGGCCGGCGTCGTCGGCCAGATCGTCGCGACAATGGTGAAGCTCTCGACCGCCGGCAGCGGCTTGTCCGATTCAGTCCGGGCGTACGAGCCGGGATGGAACGGCTGGATGCGCGACGGATAGGTGCCGGCGAACGCGGCCTCGACGGCCTCCTCGATCCGCCCGGGGCCGGCCGGATTGGGATCGGCACAGACGCTGCGGACGAGCCGCGCCGTGTAGGGCTCAACCGCGGTGCTGGAAACCTTGAACGCGATGCTCTCGCCGGGCCGCGCCGACAGGCGGTCGCCGTAGCCGGTCAATGGGATCACCGTCGCCCCCGCTCGTGCCGCCTGACCACGACCGTAGCACGGATGGGGAGGCGCACGTGGCGCGTCAGCTGCCGGCCAGGGCCTCGACACCAACACGGGCGAGGCCCTGGTGCCTGAAGCCCAAGTGCCCGGCGGCCCGGCGGGAGACGTCGATGATGCGGCCGGCGATGAACGGCCCGCGGTCGTTGATCGTCACGACGGCCGCGCGCCCGTTCTCCAGGTTCGTGCCGTTGACGCGGGTGCCGAAGGGCAGCATGCGGTGGGCCGCGGTCATCGCGTTCATGTCGGAGCGGGCACCGCTGGCCGTCGTGCGGCCGTGGTAGCGCTCGCCATACCACGAGGCCAGCCCGCGTTCGCTATACAGCGATGCCGGCCTGACCTCGCCGGGGCCGGCCGCGGCCGTGCGCTGGCCGGCGATACCGGCGGGCGGCGCCGATGCACAGGCCGACAGCGCCGCCGCGAGCACGATCAAGCCCGCCGTCTCGATGCGGAACCGTGGCATGGCATGGGCCTCGGACGATTGTGGCGTTCACCCGCATCGTCCGACAGGTTCCTTTACCCCGGCCTAAGACCCGTACTTTCAGGGATTTTTCGCGCCGGCCGGCCGGCGAAACCACGTAGTAGCCCACGCCTGGTTGTGCGGTACCGCGAAGCGGGGGGCCTTGATCCGGCGCGCCTGCGCTGCCGCATGGCGACCGCGCGATTGATGCGCATCAAGGCGCCCATCGGGGCCATGGCCGATTTTCGACCCCGCAAGCAACGTCGGCGGCACGCCATGCCCGCAAGAACAACGAAGCTGATCAAGCCGGTCCTGCTCGGCGCGGGCAGGCTGCGCCAGCAGCGCGCAACTCGATGAAATCAGGACTCAGGTCAATACCTCACAGACTGCCGCCGAGGCCGCGCCGGCCGGGTTCGCCGCCGAGAAAGGCGGACCGTGCCTTCCAGGCTTCGCCGCGCCAACGCATGACACGCTCAACCGGTTTCGCCCGAGCCACGATCGTGGCGGCCGCGCTTGCCGCAGCCACGATTGTGCCGCCAGCGTCGGCTCAGGATGCGGGCACCTCGCTGGTCCGGGCAGGGCCAAGCATCCTGTTCCCGCTATTGGATCCGGCGCGTGGCCGGGCGCTGTTCGTCGACAAGGGGTGCGTCGTCTGTCACTCGGTCAACGGGGTCGGGGGTGAGATCGCGCCCGTACTCGACGCCGCGCGCATGCCGCCGTTCGCCAACCCCCAAACCCTGCCGCGCCAGTAGGCGCACCCCAACCCCACAATGCTGCGGCGGCGAGGGTGAGGCGCCAAGGGTGTTCAACAGTTTGATCTCGACCTGCAGCTACCGCGGGTCCGAGCGCGCGGCTGCCGGCGTTGCGGCCCTCGCTTCCTTTCCGCGAGGTACTGTTCGATCGAAGCCTTTGGGATGTCGCGGGTGATGAACACGAGGCGCGGCGCTCGGCGGCCGTGCGACGGACCACCCGCCGTCGCCGGGGTGTCGGAAATGCTTACGCCGCCACCGCCCTGATGTGTCTCGATTGGTACATAGAGCAACGCAGGGGCGGAGCCGTTGTCGGTAGACTTTACACCGCTCACAGGTGGTCGGAACGCGGGCGTAAACCAAAAAAGTGGAAATAGGCCCGAAGAATCAATGATTTTCCCTCGACCACTGGGACCGATTGCTCGTTAACCACACTTTGCACTGTCGGACATTCTTACAGGTGCGGTGCGGACCTCTCACCAATTGGCGCGTAGCTGGTGGTGCGGATCATCCGGCTGGCACACTCACCCGTGGGCTGCGTCCCGGCCACCTGTCCCGTAAGGGGCGGGGGCTGAGTTGCTGGCACGGTTCGGATTTCTCCCCGCTCACTGCGGCATAAGCAAGAGCCCGGCGCAAGCACGCCTGCGCGGGCGAGGGCGACCCAAGTGTCTGACACGGCCACCGGAACAGGTCGCTGGCTTCTGGTCCGGCTCTTGCATAACGTGGGGGGACACGAGTGAGCACTCCTCCGGGTTGGGCGCAATGACACGGCGGCGAAAGACGGGCGTCTACGGCAAGCGACGCCGAAGAAGCGTGGCGCAAATATCATCGATTGAGCATTTCACGGAGTATCGGACGACGTGAAGAGATCTCCAGTCTGCCTGGCTCTCTTGGTCCTTGTCCCGCTCTCTGGCTGCACGTTGCTATCGCAGCTGAGACCTGTGGAGAATGGCTCGGTTAATGCTGGCCAGGTGGCCGGCAGCGACCGCGGCTTGGGGCCCTCCACGGAGGCGGCCGAAGCGCAGCCAACGAGAACCGTCGGTCGCGCCGACCGATCGGCCCCCGTCCGGCAAGCCGAGGTGTTCCCCGGTACGGGCATTTTTCTGGGGCCGCCCAGCGATCGGGCGTCCGGGGAGATCCTCGACACCGAGGACGGGGTCATGCTCAATTTCGTGCGCACCGAGATCGACGGTGTGGCCGCCGCCATACTTGGCGACTACCTGAAGCGCAACTACATCATCGACCCCGAGGTAACGGGATCGATAACGATACAGACCAGCCGCCCGCTGCCGCGGGATGCGCTGCTGCCCGCCCTGGAGGCGGCCCTGCGGTTGAACAATGCCGCAATAGTGCAAACCGATAGTCTTTACAAGATCGTGCCGCTGTCCAAGGCAACCGACTCGGGGGTTCCGGTGCGGGCCCGCTCGCCCGTTCGCGGGCACGGCTTTAGTGTCCTCATCGCGCCGCTGAGGTACGTGTCCGCCGCCGAGATGGAAAAGATTCTGGCGCCGGTGGCACTCACGGAAAACATCCTGCGCGTGGATGAAGTGCGCAACGTCCTCGTGCTGTCCGGGACGGAGGACGAACTGGAGGCGCTGCAAGACGTCATCGACATCTTCGATGTCGATTGGCTCAGCGGCATGTCGTTCGGTCTGTTCCGTCTGCGTTTCGTAGATCCGCTGACGATCATCGAGACCCTCGAGCGGATATTTTTTCGATCCGGCGGCGATTCCGGGCCCGGCCTGGTCCAGTTCGTGCCGATCGAGCGCGTGAACGCGGTTCTCGTGATCAGCCGGCGGAGCGGGCGCGGGAATGGATCGAGCGGCTGGACCAAAGCGTGGGCGGCACGCAACGTCGCGCTTTCGTGTACCGCGTCCAGAACTCAAGGGCGGAAAACCTGGCGGCGGCCCTGCAGGCGGTCTTCATCGACGATGGGGCAGACACGGCGCGGCCCACACCGCGGGACCTTATCCAGATCGACGCGCCGCCTGAACCGGCCGTTGCGGGAGCGGACGGACCGCCGGCGCTGGAGCCTCCTGTGCCGCCGTCGACGCCCTCGGCCGGCACCGGCCGTGACGGCATTGCCCTGTCGCCTACGGGCGGGGTGCGGATCATAGCGGACACCGAGCACAACGCGATCATCGTCGTGGCGACGCAACAGGCCTATCGCATGATCGAAGCCACCCTGCGGCAACTGGACACGGTCCCGCTGCAGGTTCTCATCCAGGCGACCCTCGTCGAAGTCACCTTGACAGACGACCTTGCCTTCGGCGTCCGCTACTTCCTGCAAAGCGGCCGCCGTTCCCTCCTGATCGAGGCCCTCCCGGTAGGGACGCCCACTTTCTCCTACGCCTTCAGCAGCGCGAATTTCGCGCGATCGCTCCAGGCGCTGGCGACCATTACCGATCTCAGGCTCGTGTCGTCCCCCGAATTGCTGGTGCTGGACAACCAGACCGCCGAGATTCAGGTGGGCGACCAAGTACCTGTGGCGACGCGTCAGGAGCAGAGCGTGACGGACGGCCAGGCGCCCGTCATCAACAGCATCCAGTTCCGCGACACCGGGGTCATCTTGCGGGTCACACCGCGTGTCAACGCCGGCGGCCTGGTCTCCTTGGACATCGAACAGGAGGTGAGCGATGTGGCGCCCTCGACGACGCCGACGGTGACGCCAACCATCTTTCAAAGATCGATCCGCAGCACGGTCGCGGTCAACAGCGGCGAAACCGTTGCCCTCGGCGGGCTGATCTCGGATAGCACGCGAAACACACAAACAGGCGTGCCGTTGCTTATGAAAATTCCGATTCTCGGTGCGCTGTTCCGGTCCACCGAGGAAAAGATCCGCCGTACCGAGTTGATTGTGCTGCTGACACCGACGGTCGTGCGCAACGCCGCGGAAGCGAAGATCATCACCGCGGAGATGCGGCGGCGCATGGAGCGCGTGCATCAGTACTGTCGAGAACATTCTGAGTTGACCGGTTTATGTACCATATGAGTTGACCGCTTCTGTTGCGGTTTCTGGCCCTGTGGGGAAGTGGTCGGTCGCGGAGCGGCTGTCCACTTGTCCACAGGGCGCCGGTCGGTCGCGTCGAAGCGGGTCACGCGGCCTCGCGGGTTTGGCTGTCGATCGGTTGGCCATCGGCGTGGTATCGCGCCAGACATCGCGGTCCATGGAAGACGGCCATTGTGCCGTCGGGGTATTCGTGGACGCGGACCCTGGCCTTGACGTAATGGCGGCGGTGGCGGCCGGCGGGGATCTGAAGTGCCAGGCGCTTGTAGCGCACCGTGTTGTCGTTTGAGACGGTGCGTTCCTCGTGGATGCACAGGATGTCGTCGAGCGCGCCGGTGAAGGGGACGAAGGCGGTGCCCTGGTCCTCGGCCGGGGTCGCGAAGCGGGCGTTGTGTTGTGGCAGGAAGACCTCCTTGAGGAAGCGGTTGGCCTCGACCATGTCGGTGATGCCGGCGAGCCTGAGTTCCTGGGGCAGGCGCTTCTGCAAGGTGCCGAACATGCGCTCCAAGCGCCCCCTTGCCTCGGGCGAGTAGGCCGGGATCAACTCGATGCCGAGCTGCGCCAGGGCGCGGCCGACCTGGGTCGGGGTGTCCTTGTCCACCTTGCCGCCGGCCTCGGGCGTGTTCCAGTAGTGGCTGGCGCGGTCGGCGTAGAGCGAGCAGAACAGGCCCTTGGCCCGGATCGCCTCGGACACCCCCTGGAAGCTCGACATGGTGCCCTCTTCGGCGACGAAGAAGGCCGAGTTGATATCGCTGGTCGCATCGTCCATGGTGACGATCAGGTCCCACCCTCGACCGGGGACCCACTCGTGGCTCGAGCCGTCCTGGTGCAACATCATGCCGGGCAGGGCACGGCGCGGCCGCTTGCGCCGGTGCGCCCCACGCCTGGGCGCCGCGCGCCTGCGCCCATGGGCTTGCAAGCTCAGCCGCAGCCAGTTGTAGCTGCGCTTGAAGCCGTGATCGGCCACCAGCTTCTCGTGGAAGTGCTTGGCCGTGAAGCCCCAGTAGCGGGTGTCGAACAACTCCAGTACCCGCGCCACCTCGTCCACCGGCGCGCGCCGCGCCGAGAGGCGGCCCAGGCGGCGGTCGTAGAGACCGTCGGCTCCCTCCGCCTCGTAGCGGTCGCGCCAGCGCCGGAAGGTGCGCTCCGAGACACCCAGAACCTCCGCCGCCTCCGCCTGGCTCAAGCCACCCCGATGGGTGCGCCCGTAAACCTCCTCGAACTTCATCAATCTCAGTCCCTGTACCTGCTCCGTCCGACGCATCGCCTCCCTCCATGGCTTGGAGGCGTTCTAAAACCGGACAGATCATCTGGTACATAAACCGGACATATCGCGTGTTACCGACAGCGCGTGCATCAGTACTTGCAACGGGTCCCAGGTCTTGACAGCCTAACAAAGCCACCGCAAGAGGGTGAACCGACCAAAGACAACGACGCATTGCCCAACTCCGACGAGCAAACGGAGTGAGCGTCAAGCAGCGCAAGTAGGGTTGACTTGGTTTGGTGGCTCCCTGAACAGAGCCCAACGGGTTGACGTTGTTGGTTTTTTGGAGCCCGAGATGCCGGCGTTTCACTGTACCGGCGTTCGCGGCCTTGGCTGTCCCAGTGCCTGGCTATGGAATTCGAGCTCGAGCTTCCGCACGGTGTTTTCTCGTGTGAAGGTCACATTCTGGGGGCCTATGTCCGTGATCGTCCAACCGCGATAACCGGCGCCCAGTCCCAGGCGCAGCATGTCGGGTCCGCCCTCGGACGTGTGTGCGGCGGTGACAAATTAGACCACGGAAGCGGCGAGATTTGCCCGGCTGCGGGCGGAGTAAAACTCTGCCACCTGTAGCCTTCGATCCTTTTCGGGATGGAAGGTGGGAGGATGTATACCGTGGACCTTTATCTACGCGTTCGGCTGGCGTGCCATGTTGATGGGCTGAGTCAGCGAGAGGCGGCGAGTCGGTTTGGCATAGCGCGAGAGACGGTGAGGAAGATGCTCGGGCACTCGGAGCCGCCTGGCTACCGCCGCCGCCAGCCACCGAAGCGCCCGAAGCTGGACCCCTTCAGGGATATCATTGACCGTATTCTGGAAGAGGACCGAACGGTTCACTGCAAGCAGCGCCACACGGCGAAGCGGATATTCGAGCGTCTTCGCGACGAGCATGGCTTTGCGGGCAAACAGACCATCGTCAAGGATTACGTCCGGGAACGGCGCCGTCGCCAGCGTGAGATGTTCGTGCCGCTGGCGCACCCTCCGGGTCACGCTCAGGCGGACTTTGGCGAGGCGGATGCGATCATCGCCGGCGTCAAGCGGCGGGCGCATTTTTTCGCCATGGACCTTCCCCACAGCGATGCCTGCTTCGTTGCGGCCTACCCGGCGGCGGCGACGGAGGCCTGGCTGGACGGCCACAACGGGGCCTTCGCCTTCTTCGGCGGCATTCCCCAATCGATTCTCTACGACAATGACAAGTGCCTGGTGTCGCGCATCCTGCCGGACGGCACGCGGCAACGAACGCGAGCGTTCAGCGGGCTTCAATCCCATTATCTGTTCCAGGATCGATATGGCCGCCCCGGCAAGGGCAATGATAAGGGCAAGGTGGAGGGGCTGGTCGGTTACGCCCGCCGGAACTTCATGGTTCCCATCCCCCGGTTTGCGAGCTGGGACGCCTTCAACGCTCACCTGGAACATCAATGTCGGAGACGGGAAAGCGACGTCTTGCGCGGCCATCGCGAGACCATCGGCGAGCGGTTCGGATGCGACCGGGAGAAGCTGATGGAATTGCCGCCGGCGCCTTTCGAGGCCTGCGACAAGGAGGGCACGCGGGTCAATTCGCTCTCCCTGGTGCGCTATCGGGGCAACGACTACTCGGTGCCCGTCGCCTACGGTCACCAAGAGGTCTGGGTCCGTGGCTACGTGCACGAGGTGGTCATCGGCTGCGCCGCCGAGGTCATCGCCCGGCACCCACGCTCTTACGAACGAGAGGACCTGATCTTCGAGCCGATCCACTATCTGGCCTTGCTGGAGCGGAAGATCGGTGCCCTCGATCAAGCCGCCCCGCTGGCCGGTTGGAAGCTGCCCGAGGCGTACGCCAACCTGCGCCGCTTGCTTGAAGCCCGCATGGGCAAGGCCGGCAAGCGGGAGTACGTGCAAGTGCTCCGTCTTCTGGAGACCTTTGCCCTTGAGGAGGTGCACGGTGCCATCCGCGATGCCCTGCGGTTAGGCGCCATCGGCTATGATGCGGTCAAGCACCTGGTGCTGTGTCGCGTCGAGCGTCGACCCCCCCGGCTCGACTTGAACGTTTATCCCTATCTGCCGCGGGCCCAGGTGACCACCACATCCGCCGCCAGCTACATGAGCCTGCTGGGCGGAGCGGCGCCGTGAGCGACACGCCGCAGGTGTTGCTGGCCCATCACCTGAAGGCCCTCAAGCTGCCGACCTTCCTCAGGGAGTACGACAAGCTGGCTCGCCAGTGTGCCAGCGAGGGCGCCGACCACGTGCGCTACCTGCTCCGCCTGGCCGAGCTGGAACTGATCGACCGCGAGCGCCGCATGGTCGAGCGGCGAATCAGGCAAGCGAAGTTCCCGACCGTCAAGAGCTTGGACAGCTTTGACTTCAAAGCGATCGCCTCGCTCAACAAGGCGCTGGTCCTCGAGCTGGCACGATGCGAGTACATCGAGCGCCGGGAGAATGTGATCGCTCTGGGCAATTCCGGCACCGGCAAGAGTCACATTGCGCTCGGCCTCGGCCTTGCCGCCTGCCAGAAGGGCCTGTCGGTCGGCTTTACCACCGCCGCCGCCCTGGTCCACGAGCTCATGGAGGCGCGCGATGACAGACAGCTGCTGAGGTTCCGGAAGAAGCTCGCCAACCTCAAGCTCCTCATCATCGACGAGCTGGGTTTCGTGCCGCTCTCCAAGACCGGCGCCGAGTTGCTGTTCGAGGTGTTCAGCCAGCGCTACGAGCGTGGCTCGATCCTGGTGACCTCCAACCTGCCATTCGACGAGTGGACGGAGGTTTTCGGCTCAGAACGCCTGACGGGGGCGTTGCTGGACCGCCTGACCCACCACGTCCATATCCTGGAAATGAACGGCGAAAGCTTCCGCCTCAAGCAGAGCCGAAGAAAACAGAAACCCGCAAAAAGCGCCTGAGCGGCATCCGCTTGCCCCCGCCGGAACGGCGGGGATCGATTCAACCGTCCTCTACGCCGCCTCCGTCATGCTCCTCATCCGCAGAATGGCGCGCCCATCATGACTTTCGAAACCGACTCTTAACTCATCGTCCGTGAAAATGTTTTCAGATGGAGGTCGATATTGGCGGTCGAAGTCTGGAACACCTCGGCCTTCTGCCGTTGAGTCAGCCGGACCGTCTCGCGGTCGAGGCGCACGTCCACGCGCGCCTCGCCGTCAGATGTTTCGTAAACGACGACCCCGCTGCCTGGGAGAGCCGCGCGGTCGTCGGGCACTCGGCCGTCTCCACTCTGTATCGCCATCGGTAAATGCCTCCTCAAAGTCGGGAAAGGTGATCGAAAAGCCGCCTTCGCGTTCCTTATGGAGGTCAATGGGGTAGCTGTATCGGGTTGTCACGGTGGGGGCTCCTTAAAGTGTTGTTCGGCGTGTGTATGCTTCATCGTTCCATTGGTCGAGGAGCTCGCGCCCAGTCTGCTCGAACTCGAAGGCGTGGGCACCGAAAACGCAGGCGCAGTCATGGTCGCCGTTGGGGACAACCCGGACCGGCTCCGCTCCGAGGCGAGCTTCGCCATGATGTGCGGCGTCTGCCCGATCCCCGCATCGAGTGGGAAGACGCAGCGCCACCGTCTCAACCGTGGCGGCAACCGCCAAGCCAACTCCGCCCTGCACATGGTCGTCGTGTGCCGAATGCGCACCGACCAACGAACTCGAGCCTACGTCGCGCGCAGAACCCAGGAAGGGCTGTCCAAGCGTGAGGTCATGCGCGGTATGAGGGCGAGGCCGATGCGGATCGCCTCGGGCCGCTGCTGTACGGGTTCCGCGCGCCTGTGGATGCCGCCGGCCGGGGCGTACGCGTCGAGTGCGCAGGTCCTGCCGTCGGCCGTGACCTCGATGTGGATGGCGGCGACGCGCGCGATCGCGTCGTACCAGGCGTAGCCCTCCAGGCGGCGGTCGACCTCGAACAGCCGGTCGGCGATGCCATTACGCTCGGCGGCGCGCCAGAACGCCTGCGCCTCGGGCGGTTCGGGGTCGCACGCCATGAGGAGCGCGTCGGCGCCGACCGGCTGGCGCTTCGGGGGCTCGCGCCAGTCGTCGACGTAGGCGAGGCCGGGACGCCAGGGCCGCAGCTCGGCCGGCGGCGGGGCGATGTCGATGTCGGCCTCGTGCGCCCGCTTCCGGTCTTCATAGGCCGGGCGCGGATCCGGGTCGGCAGCCATGGCGCGGTAAATGCAGAGCCGCCCGGCCTCGCGCATCTCGTCGAGGAGCGGGGTCTCGACGGCCTCCTTTCGCGCGGGCAGCACGAGCTCCAGCTCGGGGCAGTCCACGATGTCGGCGGCGACCGACCAGCGCGCGCCTGCCACCGTCTCGACGCTCGGCAGGCGGACCGAGACGGTGAGGCCGTGGAAGTTGACGTCGGGGTCGTTCAGGCCGAAGCCGTTCCGGCAATATCGAATGCCACCATGTCCCATTCACTCTCAATTTCGTGTTGTCGGGCATGATCTTGGTGGCAGAACCCATCGGACTTGCCCTTTGAGCGATTTCGAGCCACGCTCAACTTGGCTGAAGGGTGCCACATGGGAAATCCCGGTTCAGAGGGTTCATCACGGGCGAACAGTCCAATACAGACACAAATCATCCAACTCTTTTTTCGTCGGGAGTCGCCGCCCTTGTTGCCGTACTGGTCCTGGCGCTCGCGGCGCCCGCCGCGGCAGGCGACAACCGCGGCTCGGCCGAAGAGGCTCAGGACATGGTTGCGCGCGCGATCGCCTACTACGACGAGATGGGGGCCGAGGCGGCGGTGGCGAGGTTCAACGCCGACCCGGCTCCGGAGCTCCTGGACCGCGATCTCTACATCTTCGTTAGCGGACCCGAAGGAACCGTCGTCGCCCACGGCGTCGACTCCTCGCTTCTGGGAGTTGCCCTGGCGAGCTTCGTCGATGCCGACGGCAAGGAGTTCGGCGAGGAGATAGGTTTGATGGCCTCGGCGGAGGGGGCTTGGGTCGACTACAAGTGGAAGAACCCGGTCAGCGGGGAGATCGAGCAGAAGTCAAGCTGGATCGTGGCGCATGACGGCCATATCTTCGGCGTGGGAGTCTACAGGCCGTAAACCGGTGCCCGTCACACTAACAGTGGCTTTGTCAAGTTAGCTGATTGTAGGCTGGTTTCGGCATTTCTCCATCAGGTTGTTATTCGGCGCGGAAATTTGGGTCTGACTCAATCTCGATGATGGCCTGCTTCAGGCCGCAACCACGAGGTGAACTCGGTGTACATCGCGGTCGGCGCGACCGTACACTAGTTCAGCGTTTCCAAGGATCGAATCATATCAGGCGACCTCGTTTAGTTTGTAGGACCAGGTGTGGACGACGGGATGTCGGTTGATGTAGTCGATGGCGGCGATGATGCGGTCCTTGAGTTCCTGCTTGGAGGCGACGCGGATGTGCCGGAGCACCGAGCGAGCGAGCTTGGAGAAGAAGCCCTCGATGAGGTTGAGCCAGGAGCCGTGCTTGGGAGTGAAGACGAAACTGAAGCGGCCCTCTCGCTGGTCGGCGAGCCAGCCTCGGGTTTCCTTGGAGATATGCGCGGAGTGATTGTCGAGGATCAGCGTGATCGCAGTGCTCGGTGGATAGGCCGCGTCGAGGCGTTTGAGAAACGCGACGAACTCGCGCGAGCGATGGCGATCCTCGACGCTGGCGTGAACCTTGCCGGTCAGCAGATCGATGCCGGCGAGCAGGCTGATCGTCCCGTGGCGGACATATTCGTGATCGCGCCCGAAGCCGGCATGGCGACCGGGCGCAGGCGGCAGGTCGGGCGCCGTCGTCCCGATCGCCTGCATGCCCGGCTTCTCGTCGTAGGAGATGATCGCCACCGCCTCGATCGGCGCCTGCGGGTTCGCCGCGGCGGCTCGCTTGAGCATTTCGACCTCGCGGTAGACACACAACACCTCGGCCATCCTCTGCTCGAACTCGGGGTCACGGCGCTCCAGGTAGTAGCGCACCTTGTGCGGCTTCACCGCGTGCTGGTCGAGCAGCTTGCACACAGTGCCCTGGGCCAGTTTGGCAAGACACCCATGGCCTGCCGCCGGGCCGTGGGAGCGCGCATGCCGCGCCAGCAGCCGCGTCGTCCACAGCTCATGCGGATAACCCAAGTCCTTCGCCTTGCGGCAGGCCAGATCGACCAGCCAGGCGCGCGCCGCCTCGGTGATCCGCGGCTCGCGTCCGGGCCGCGGACTGTCCGCCAAGGCCGCCATCAAGCCATGGCGCAGCGCTCGCTCGACGCAGCGCTGCACCGTCTGATGGTGAACGCCCAGCGCCCGGCCAACCGCGAAGTACGACGCATCATCGCGATAGCGCAGCAGCATGCGCGCCCGCGTCACCCGGCACGCCGCTTCCGTGCGCGACCGGGCGATCGCCCGAAGCTGCTCAACCTCTTCTTCCGTCATCCGCAAATCAACCGACCGCCGAGGCGCCGCCATGACATGTCTCCCTGCCAATACACGCCTTCACCCTACCAAATCTGGTAGGCAGTCAGGAACCCCACACAAAATGATCCGTTTCATGGAATCGATGTACTAGGCGCTGAAGGGCCTTCAGATCGCCGGTGTCCGGGCTGCATGTCAGCTAGCGGAAGTTTGTGATGTGCCTCAATGCACGCGTCACCAATATAGAATGTTGTGATTGGCCGGTGTGGGCGATCGTCCGGGCGCCGAGGAAGAATTTGAGGCGGGGGAAATCAGTAAGAGGACCGCATGCAGCAGCTAGTGCGATTGTCTTTCCGGCTGTCCGGCTTGCGGACAGGGATCTGTGATTCGCCCAAATTGGTCGCGGCCATGTTGTTGGCCGCATTGATACCGCTCGCTGGTTGTGGCACCGCATCGCCGCCGACACGACAGGCGGATATCTGCGAGGTGTTCCGGCAGTACCCCGACTGGTATGACTATGCTCGGAAGTCCGCAAGCCGCTGGGGAACACCGATCCACGTGCAGATGTCGTTCGTGCGCCACGAATCGAGTTACCGGGGCGATGCCCGGCCGCCGCGCCAATGGCTCTGGTTCATACCTCTCGGACGTCCGTCTTCTGCCAAGGGTTATGCGCAGGCACAGGATCCGGTCTGGAACGAATACCAAGCGGAGCGGGGACGTCTGTTCCGCAGCCGCGGCGACATGGAAGATGCCCTGGACTTCATCGGCTGGTACAACCACCGAACCCGGCGTCAGCTCGGCATATCCCTCACCGACGCGCAGCACCTCTACCTCGCCTACCACGAAGGGCAGGGCGGTTATCGGCGGGGCACCTGGAGGGACAAACCGAAGGTGCAGCGTGCTGCCCGGCGGGTCGCTGCGACCGCGGATCGTTACAGAGCGCAGCTTACGCAATGTGAATCCCGCTTTCGGTGCGACTCCTGGTATCAAGTCTGGCCGTTATGCCGCTAATCGCCGATCTGCACCCTCGCGATATGCGGGTGCACCAGCGCGTATGAATCCGCATGCCAGGTGGAGAGTCTTTGCGTTTAAGGGAGTCGAAACTACACCCCGAATCACAGCCAAGATTTTCGGCGAATCGTACACCGGCGGGGTTCCTGGTCGTGGAACAGCGGCCAACGTACGGTTAGAACCGGCTTTCGAAGTCCTTGCATCAGATATCGCCAATGGATGCGCGATGAGCGGGCATTTGACGTCATAACCAAGGGATGGTCTTGCTTCGGTTTAGTGGAGAGCTGATTGCTCACTCTCGGCCCGCCATCTCGAAGTGGACCGGGCTCTGGTAGCCGAGCGTCGAGTGGCGGCGGATCGGATTGTAGAACCCGTCGATGTATCTGGCCACCGCGTTCTCGGCCTGGCTGCGGGTCTGCCAGGAGACCGGCCAGATCAGTTCGGACTTGATGGTCTTGAAGAACGTCTCGGCCACAGCGTTGTCGTAGCAGTTGCCCTTTCCACTCATCGAGATCAGCAAGCCATGTTTTCTCAGCACCGCCTGATAGTCGATTGAGCAATACTGGCTGCCGCGGTCGGAATGATGGATCAGACCACTGGGTGGGTGTCGCGTGACAAGCGCCATACGCAGGGCACGCAGCGCCAAATCCTTCTTCAGCCTATCGCTGACAGCCCAGCCGACGACACGCCGTGAGAAGAGGTCGATGAGCACGGCGAGATAGAGCCATCCCTCGGCGGTCCAGATGTAGGAGATGTCGGCGCTCCATTTCTGGTCTGGCGCCTCTGCCGCGAAGTCCTGGTCCAGCAGATTGGGCGCGACCGGCCAGGCGTGCGTACTGTCCGTGGTTCGTTTGAAACGACGCTTCTGGCGCGCGGCCAGGCCGTTCTCGCGCATCAGGCGGGCTGTCCGGCGGCGTCCTATGGACAGACCCTCATCCACAAGATCACGGTGCATGCGCGGGCTGCCGTAGGTTCGGTTCGATAACTCGAAGGCGATGCGAATATGAGCCAGATAGATCATATCGTCCCGCTGACGCTGACTGGCAGGCCGCCCTTTCCATGAAAAGAACCCGCTCTCGCTAACATCCAGAACCCGGCACATCGTCCTCACGGGAAATTCGGCCTTCTCGGCATCAATGAGCGCGAACCTCATCGACTTCCCTCCTTCGCGAAGAAGGCCGCGGCTTTTTTTAGAATGTCACGCTCCTGCCGGAGAACCGCATTCTCTTTGCGCAGCCGCTTCAACTCGGCCTGCAGGTCGTCCCGGAACTCTGGCGGCATCTCTTCACCGCGATATTGACCGATCCAGCGTGTCAGCGATGACAGCCCGACCCCAAGGTCCTCCGCGATCTCTGTCCGCGGCCGGCCACTACTCAGCACTAGGCGCACCGCCTCGCGCTTGAACTCCGTCGTAAACCTGATTCCTCGCCCCATTTAACACCTCCTGTTTCAGTAGGTGCTCTCCACTTTTGCGAAGCAAGACCAACCATGGGCAGCTGCATTCTGCGCATCGCGCCCGCGTTCGATAGCCCGTCCTGGCTGATGGACACCGTGGAGCGGATGCAGCAGTCGAGGATGGGCTTCTACGTGCGGTGCGGCAGCGAGGGCGACGGGGTTCTGCTGCGCGAAGTCGGCACGCGGGAGATCGTTTCCTGCACGGTTCCAGCCGGCTATACCGGGCGCGAGGGGCAGATCTGGTTCGTGCGCGTGCTGCCGCCGCCCAACCGCCTGTGCCGCCACCATATCGTGTTCAACACGCCCTACGTAATCCGGGACTATCCCGAACGGCCTTTGTCGACTATCTGGAGCGCGAGCTCGCGCGGATGAAGGCGAAGAAGAGACCACCCGGGACGGATGACGCGCACGGCCGTCTGATGAAGTACGGTCCGGATCCCAACCATTGGAACGAATACATCTTCTGCGCTTATTCGGGTCATAAAGATGAGGTGATCTTTCTGACCGGTATCCCGGACATCCGGGAAAGTCTTCCCCATGCCTCGGCTTATCGGTAGTTCAGCCACGCTGACGCCGGCGCTCGGGGCGGACGCGGGCGGGATTGACCGCCTGCGGGGTGCGCGCGACGAGGCGCAGATCGCGCCGACGGGCGGTAGCGCGGATCCAGCCGGCTAGCTGGAGGCGGAGGTCGGCTACCCGGCCAAACTGGCAGCGGCCGGGTAGGAGGGGTCGTTGCCGAGCCCCTCCCCCCAGTTACGGTAGGAATGCGCATTGCTGCGCACCCCCCGCGCAGATCCGGACGTGGTCGTTGAACCATCCGGCTCCTACCTCGGGTGCTTGACGGCGAACCGCTGGTCCGGCCATGGGTGGCGGATGGAGGCGCGTGGCCACAGGATTTCGGTCATGCGCTCCAGTCGCTTCCAACTAAATCGGGCTCGCTGGGACCGGCGGCGTAGCGCCCGCATCCACCGGCGTTGCAGCCTGCGGAGGAACGCACGGATGAACCGGCCTGACCCTGGGACGGCAAAGTAGTTGAGCCAGCCATTGCAGACTCTCCCCAGCCACCTACCAACTTCCCAGATGTCGTGGTGCCAGCGCTTGCGAAGCACCTCGTCGATGCGCGCCAGGGTCCTGTTGACCCGTTTGGCAACCGGTTTGCGACCAAGCCGAAAGCGTCCTCTCAGGGTCGTCGTGCAATAGTGCGTGAGGCCCAGAAAGTCGAAAGTCTCCGGCTTGCCCACCCCGCGCTGGCGCCGGTTCAAATCCGCGAACCGGCCAAACTCCACGAGGCGGGTCTTGTCCTGGTGGAGGCTGAGACCGAACCGGGCCAGCCTCTCCCGAACGTCGCGGAGGTACCGCTCCGCATCCCGCTTGTGTTGGAACCCGACAACGATATCGTCAGCGTAACGGACGATGATCGCTTCGCCATCCGGGACGTTCGGGCGCCATTTCTTGTGGAACCACACGTCGAGCACGTAATGCAGGAACACGTTCGCCAAGACGGGGGAGACTATTGCCCCCTGCGGCGTGCCCATACCCGTATCTGCCCATGACCCACTCTCTATGACGCCGGCGCTCAGCCATTTCCGGATCAGACGGATGACCCGCCTGTCTCCGATGCGGTGCTCTAGGAACGTGATCAACCAATCCCGCGGGATCGTGTCGAAGTACGCCCGGAGGTCTGCATCGACTATCCAGCTGACCTTGCGCCGTTCTATCCCGAAGGCCAGGGCATCGAGCGCATCGTGCGCCCCCCGCCCCGGTCGGAACCCGTAGCTGAAGCCAAGAAACACCACCTCGTAGATCGGTGTCAGGATCACATCCACAACCGCCTTCTGGACGACCTTGTCCTCCAGCGCCGCGATCCCGAGCGGTCGTGTCCCCCCGTCCGGCTTGGGTACCTCTACCCGCCGAACCGGTGGCGCCCGGTACGCTCCCCCTCTGTGCAGGCGCCGGTGCAGGTCGAGCAGGCGCTCATCCAGACCCTCGCCGTACATGTCCCACGTAACGCCGTCGACACCGGCTGCTGCGTCCTTCTTCAATGCGAAGTAGGCCGCACCGAGCGCGTCCGGCGTAATGTGGTGGAAGAGCGCAGTGAGACGTTCCTTCGGGTTTCTCTCTGCAGCTTTCCGTATCCGGGCCGCCGCCTGTGGCACGCTTACCCGACACTGGGTTCGGCGCGTGCTTTGGCAATCCGGATTCCCCTTGGTTGAGGCCCTTTCCTCCGGCGACTCCGCAGAAGCTCGCGCTCCCTTGTTCGCCGCCCTCACAGGTCGTACGGCCTCATCCGACTTCTTCAAACCGTTCATCAGAGGCTTCGGTTTTCTCCATTCCCTACGCGGCCCCTTTACGACAACCGGGGCAGTTTGAAGACCTCCCAGGGTCCCAACAGAAGGCGTGCGAACGTGCATGGGTTCTCTGACACCGCGGGGCTCGCCGACATCTCACCAAAACGACGCCTGCAATATTGCCTTCGACCGATCTGAAAGCCTCGGCACCCCGGACCATCGCTTTTACGGTGCTCAATAGCCCTGCCCATCCATGCCGCTACCGACGCTTCGCCTGCCCCCTCACGGGAGCCAACGCACGGCTCGCGGAGAAACGTGGTTCGGTTACTCCTTCGTTCCGGGGGACTTGCACCCCCTACCTTCTGCCAGTTCGCCTGGCGCACCAGATCTCCAGCCGCCACTCGACGTCGTTCAGGCCGGCCAGGGCCGCGGCCAGGTCCGGTGCGCCCTTCCGTCTGCTGAACGCCCCGGCGTACAGCAGGCGCGGCGGCCCGTCGGTGACCGCCGCGGCGGGCCGCGGCGGCAGGGCCTCGAGGAAGCGCCGATCGACGCCGGAATAGAGGACGTGCAGGCGCTTCTCTTCCCAGCCCTGGTGGCGGAACGTGTCGCGCACGAAGTGCGAGTTGACCAGCACATGATCGGCCCGGGCCAAGTCGGCGGCGACCCCACGCCAGCTGCCGCGCACCGGCCCCGCCTGGCCGACGGGCGGCAGCCGGCCGTTATTCTCCACCAGGTGGTCGAGCACCGCCGGGTGCGCGATCGAATGGTCGCACAGGGCAACGAGGCCGCGCGCCTTGGCCACCGCCACGGAGCCACCGCCATAGCCCGAGCGGTAGTGGTAGATCCCGGGCGCCGCCGCCGAGACCCGCCGCATGACCGCCGTCGCCCGGCCTGCATAGACCGCCCGGGCGAGCTCGGTCGTGCGGTCGCCCAGCCGTCGTGCCGCCGGCAGCTGGGCCAGGGCGCTGCCGAACTGGGCCAGCGGCTCCGAGAGCCACATCGCATGGACACGCTCGGGCGGGATCGCCTCCTCGCGCGCCAGCAGCCGCCCGACCCGACGGCCGCCGGCCAGGCCGGCGCCTACGAGCAGCCGTTTCAGCCACGGCATGGGGTAGGCGCCGGTCACGAACGCCGCCGGAATGCCGTTGCGGATGGCCTCCGCCGCCGCGGTGCGCAGCGGGAACAGGCCGTGGCCGTTGGAGACGATCAGCTGCATCAGGCCGCTCCGCGGGCATGCCGCAGGATATCGACCGGCGGCCGCGCCAGCGCCCGCGCAAACCCGAACAGCGGCGATTCCAGCAGGCGCAGCGTGCGGTTGACGATGGTGCCCGTCATGCCCGCCTCGACGCCGAGCAGCGCCAGGCCGACGCCGGTGAGGCCCATGGTGCCACCCAACACCGCCGCGGCGCCCAGGCCGACGGCGACGATGGCGAGGTTGGCAACCGCGAGCCGGCGGCTGCGATTCAGGCCGTGGAGCACGAGCAGCGTGGCGATCCAGATGCTGTTGAGCACCATGACGGCAATCAGCGCCGCGTACAGCGGCCCCGGCACGGCGACCGCGCCGCCTGTCCACACACCGACGAACCAGGGGCCCGCGACGGCCAGCCCGGCGGCGGCGGCAAGCGCCAGCCACAGGGCGACCCGGCAGGCGCCGCCGTGGAGCTGGCGCATCAGGGGCATGTTACCTTGCCCGTGGGCGGCCGCGATCTCGGGCTGCACGGTGGAGTGGAACGTGCTCAGGATCTGCTCGAGCGAGCGGGTCAGCATGCGCAGCGTCGAATAGACGACGACGGCCGCCGGACCGAGGACCGCGCCGACGACCAGCACCATGCCCTGGATCTTCAGCATGTTGGCCACCGTCATGCCGCAAAAACCCAGGCCGGGGCCGAGCAGCCGACGCGCCGTCCGCCGGTTGGCCGCGGCCACGCCATGGTGCAGCCACGGGCTGACGCGCCGCATCGCCACGACTATCACGACGGCGCCGACCCGCAGCAGGAATTCGAGCAGGCGGATCAGTCCCTGCATGAACGCGCCGCGTCCGTAGGCACCGGCACTGACGAAACCGGCGTTCAGGAGCTCGGTCTGGATGTTGATCACGACCCGCACGACCGGGGCGACGACGATCCAGGCGACGGCCGCCGGCACCAGCGCGGTGAACCCGAACCACGCGCCGACCGGCACCACATGCGCCGCCACGATGACTAGCAGCGCCGCGACCAGCGAGCTTGCCGTGACGACCAACCAGCAGGTCTGAAACGTGGCGCCGGCACCGGCCCGGTCGCCACGCCCGGACTGCATGGCGATCTCGTTGTAGGCGGCCGTCGTGAAGCCGATGTCGCTGCGCACCAAATAGGCCGGAATGGCCATCACGATCAGCCACTCGCCATACATCTGCACGCCCCAGGCGGCGAGCAGCAGCGGCACGCTGACCAGCTGGATCAGGATACCCAGGGGCTGGTTGAAGGCGTGCCCGGCGAGGCCTTTCAACAGGCGCCGCCGCAGCCCGGTCAGGCCGAAGCCCGGCGCGTCGGCGGCCGGCCGGCTACTGGACCGGCGCATGCTCGGGGATCCCGCGACCCGGCCGGACCAGGCCGTGGGCCCGCAGCCACAAATTGTGCAGACCGACGAGCGGCTCCGTACACAGCGTCAGCTCGCGCCAGGCGGTCCGGCCAAGCCCCGGCTCCGTCGCATCGAGCGCCTCGATGGCGTGCACCAGGCCGGGCAAAGCCCACGCCGCGCGACGCGGCAGGCGCGGCGGTGCGGGCAAACGGCTGGCCGGCACGCCGAGCCGCGCCAGCACCGTCAGGACCACCGCATAGGGCGTCCAGAAACGACCGGCGCGGGCAAGCGCCGCGAGGCCGTCCCAATCCAGCCGCCGGCGGCGCACGAGCATCGCGGCATCGACCAGCTTGCGGATCGCGTAGGGCCCGAACTTGTCCTTGGCCGCGTTGGTCACGCACAGCAGAAAGCTGTGGCCGGCATCGGGCACCCGGATCGTCGTATCGCCGACGTGAACGGCGTCGGCGGCTGCAAAGACCAGCTCCGTCGTCAGGCTCCGATAGGCCGGATAGCAGTCGGGGTGGATGTGGATATCCAGGTTGCACAGCCCGTCGGCCGAAACGAACGGCATATAGCTGGCGCGCGATATGAAGCCCCAGGGCGCTCGTGGCTGCGGTTGAAAATTAAAGCCGCGATCGGCCAACGCCGCGATCAGCCGGTCCCGGTCGGCGGCCCGGACGAGCACGTCCAGATCGCCGATCGTGCGCACGTCGGGGTCGTCGTAGAGCGTATGGGCCAGGGCAAAGCCCTTGAGATAGACCAGCGGAATGCCGAGGCCGCCGATATCGCCGGCCCAGCGGCGCTGAACGCCGCCGTTCAGGCGGTTGTTGAGCCGGCTGTGGGCCGCCTGATCGGCGTCGATTCCGTCCCCGCCGAGCACATGCTCCGCCAACGCCGGCGACACCAGCGCGGCAAACCGCTGGGCCGCGTCCTGGGCAACGCCATCGCGCTCTCCGCTCGCCACGGCACGCCACAGGCGCGCGCCGGCACGGGCCCCGTCGTCCCCCGAGGAGGTCGCCGACGGCATTCCGCGCGCCTTAGGTGTCGAGGAAGTCTTGGGCGCCGCCCTCGAGCGCCACGCTGGTCAGGCACCCGGTCGCGAACGCGCCGGTATCGATGCCGATGCGGTTAGCCATGACCTGCGGCACCGCCATCGGCGTGTGGCCATGTACGACGATGCAGTCGTGGAACGACTCGTCGTTCAGGAACTCCTCGCGGATCCAAATCAAATCCTCGGGCTGCTGCTCCTCGATCGCGACGCCTGGCCGAACGCCGGCGTGGACGAACAGATAGTCGCCCTCTCTGTGCGTCAGCTTCAGGCCCCGCATGAACTTCAGATGCCGTGCCGGCAGCGCCTCGCGCAGCCCGGCCTGGGCGGCGGCCAGCCGTTCCTGCTGCGGCTGGCCGTGGGGCAGGCGAACGCCATAGCTCATCAGCGTCTCGAGGCCGCCATTGGCCATCCAGACCGGGCCGACCCTCTGGTCGTCGAGAAATTGCAACAGGAAATCCTCGTGGTTGCCCTTGAGGTAGACCTGCTCGAAATCCTTGAGCGGCTTGTCGATCAGATGCTCGACAACGCCCAACGAGTCGTAGCCGCGGTCGACATAGTCGCCGAGATAGACGACCACGTTGCGCGCCGTCGCCTGCCGGGCCGCGTCGCGGACGATCTGCTCTTCCAGGTTCTCCAACAAATCGAGCCGCCCGTGCACGTCGCCGATCGCGTAGACGGTTGTGTCGGGCGGGACCCGCGGCAGCCAGTCGTCCGGTACGGCGCGGCCGCGCGGGCTCTTGGAACCCAACAACCAGGTCAGCATGGAGCCCTTTCTAACACACTCCTGCCGGAGCGGCGACGGCGGCGAAAATGCGCATGACGAGGCTCGTCCGCTGCAACGGGGGCAGGGCGCGCGGCATCCGGCCAAGCGGCCGGGCGCGCCGATATGTGCGGCTGACTCTAACGGCGCGGTCTTTGTTATGTCTTAACGCTTGCCCCCGATCATGGTCAGTGCAGCGCCCTCCGACCTCGCGGTTGGCCCTGCGCCGGCGAAATCCGCGCAATCCAGCTGCAATGACCGATAGCACCCACGGAACCGCCGTCCGGTCGCGCTTTGCCGCCGACCTGCAATCCACGGTTTCCATCGCCATCCGGTTTGCCGACTGCGCCCTTGTCGCGCTCGTCGCCATCGTTGCCTATTGGCTGCGTCACGACACGTTCATCCTGCCCGGCAACTACCTGGCGGCTATCGTACTGGCAGTGGCGCTGACCGCGCAGTTCCTGCAAAGCACGGAGCGCTACGAGTTTCAGCGCCTGCTCCATGTGATGCCACAGATCAGCCGCCTGAGCGGCGGCTGGTCGGCGGTGATGCTCGCGCTGATCGCCATCGCCTTCCTGACGAAGACGTCGGATGCATTCTCCCGCAGCTGGCTTCTGGTGTGGTTCTCCGTATCGTTCACCGGTTTCGTGGCGCTGCGCCTCGGCGCGGCGCTGACGCTTCGCCACCTGTGCGACGCCGGCCGCTTCCGCCAGCAGGTTGTCATCGTCGGCGCCGGCGACTATGGCCAACGCCTGGTCCGGCAGCTCGTCGAGAACTCCGACGGCAGCCTCGAGATCATAGGGATCTTCGACCGCCGCACGCGGCGCGTCCCGACCCGGATTGCCGGCGTGCCCGTGCTTGGCGACTTTGACGATATGGTGCGCTTTATCCGTGCCAACCGCGTCGACGAGATCATCGTCGCGCTGCCCTGGGGCGTCGAAGGCACGCTCAGCTACCTGTTGCGCCTGTTGAAGACGGCACCGGTAAACGTCAAGTGGTGTCCGGAAGCGATCGGCTTCGAGCTTCCTGTGCGCAGCTTGTCGAACGTGGCCGGCGTGCCGATGGTCAGTATATTCGACCGGCCGCTGTCGGGCCGCAAGCTGCTGATCAAGGCAGCCGAGGACCGGTTCGGCGCCGCGGCGCTGCTGTTGCTGACCACGCCTATCATCCTCCTGGCGGCGCTGGCCCTGCGTTTTGACAGCCCGGGTCCGACGTTCTTCCGGCGGAAGCGCTATGGCTTCAACAACAACGAGTTCACCGTCTTCAAGCTGCGCACGATGCATGTCGACACCGACGGCGGCACCGGCGTCCGGCAGGCGACACAAGGCGACGCGCGGGTGACCCGGGTCGGGCGCTTCCTGCGCCGGACCAGCATCGACGAGCTGCCGCAGCTCTTGAACATGCTGCGCGGCGAGATGTCGCTGGTCGGCCCCCGCCCCCACGCCATCGTCCACAACGAGCAGTACGCCGCGCTCATCGACGAATACCTCGAACGCCACCGGGTGAAGCCCGGGATCACCGGCTGGGCCCAGGTAAACGGCCTGCGTGGCGAGACCGAGACTGCCGAAAAGATGCGCCGGCCCGTGCACTACGACCTGCACTACATCGACAACTGGTCGCTGTTGTTCGACCTCCGCATCCTCGTGATGACGCTGTTCGTCGGGTTCATGCATGACAACGCATACTGACGAGCCGACGCTGGACACCCGGGAGACGCTGCCCGCGACGCCCGGCGACCCGGCCGGCGGCGACCCGTTCCTCGAGGAGTTCTTCACCCGCATTCCGGAGAAGACCGCGCGCACGTTCACCCCCGACCAGCTGATCGCGATCAAGATGGCGTTTGGCGCGCGCACCTGGGGCATGCACACCATCGACATGCGGCTGTCGATCCCGATCCTACTGCGCCGTTTCTACGTCGTGCTGCTGATCGGGCCGGAGCGGCGCTCGCCGAAGCGGCGCACCGACGACCGCAAGCGCTACCCCCTGACCACCCTCGGCAACATCTTCGCCGCGCTGCTGTTCATCGCGGTCATCGTCGCGCCGCTCGGCCTCGTCGCCTATGGCATGAAGTCGGCGCTCGGCATCAATCTGTTGCCGACCGACGGCGTGCACGCGACCATCGAAGGGTTGCGCAAGCAGCTCATCCTGCTGCTCCGCTGATACCCCGGAAGGTTAGTCGCTGTAGTACTTGCGGTAGCTGCCGAGGTAGTAGCTGCCACTGTCGGCATAGTCGTACTGGGCGTGCCGCTTGACGTCGACGCGCGTCAGGACCGAGCCGGCGACGTTGGCGCCCGCCTCCACCAGGTGCTTCAGCCCGGCCAGGGCGATGACCCGTCGCGTCCGCTCCCAACGGATCGCAAAGACCGTCTTGTCGACGGCGCGCACCAGGACCAGGGCGTCGGAGACGACGAGCAGCGGCGGCGTGTCGAGGATCACCAAATCGTAGGTCTCGGCCAGCTGGTGCAGGACCTTGCGCATCGCCTCCGACGCCAACAGGTCGGTCGGACTGGGCACGCGGCTACCGGCGGTGATGTAGTGGGTGCCCGACTGCGGGTCGACGTCGACGACGTCGTCGAGCACCGCCCGCCCGGCCAGCAGGTCGCTCAGCCCCTCACGGTTGGGCGCGTCGAGCTGCACGTGAAGGGACGAGTGGCGGAAGTCGCAGTCGAGAATGATCGTGTTCTGGCCGCCCTTCGCCGCGGTCGTCGCCAGGGCGACCGCCATCGTCGTCTTGCCCTCGCCGGGCACCGACGACGTGACCAGGATCGACCGGGGCGGCCGTTCCGCCGACGACAGCATCAGTGCCGTCCGCAGCGACCGGACGGCCTCGGCATAGGCGGAATTCGGCTGTGCCAGGGCGATCTGGTGCGGCCGGTTTCCTTCCTCCCTGGCCTTGGGCAAGGCCGGTACCATGCCCAACGCCGGCAGCCCGCTTTGCGATTCGAGCTGGCTGGCGGAGCGAAAGCCGTTGTCGAGGAACTCGATCACGAACGCCAGGACAATGCCGATGGCGGCGCTGATCACCAGCGCCGCCGCGATCATCAGCTGCCGGTTGGGATAGTACGGGCCGCCCGGCGCGGTGGCGCGCGAGATGATCCGCGCATCGGCCTGCTGTTCGGAATCCTCCAGGATATCGGTCTCCTTGAGGCGTTCCAGGAAGGTCTCATAGAGCGACCAGTTCGCCTCCTGCTCGTTCTCCAGCGACGCCAGCGTCACCCCGGCGTCGTTCTGGGCGTCGAGCAGCCTGCACCCGGGCAACCTCCGTCACCAGGTTCTCGACGCGCACGCGCACGATTTCCAGCTCGTTGTCGAGGCTGCGCACGACCTTGTCGACCTCGTGCCCGATCGCCTGGCGCAGATCGACCAGCTCGTTCTGGGCCAGCCGCAGGTGGGGGTGGCCGGACCGGAACGTCGTCCTCAACTCGGCAAGCTTGCGAATGACCACCGCCTCCTGCTCGCGCAGGCGCGAGATCAGGCCGGAATCGAGCACTGCGGCGATGGTCTCCGGTCCGGCACCCTCGCGGATCAGCTCGTCGACCTGGTGGCGCCGCGCCCGGCCCTCGCTGAGCGACCCCCGCGCCGTCAGCAGCTGCTCGTTCAGCTCGGTGATCTGGCGCTGATACAGCGTCGCCCCGTCGGTATCGGTCAGGCCGACGCGACGCCGAAACTCCGCGATGTCCTTTTCGCTGGCGATCACCTGCTCGCGCAAGTCGTTGACCCGTCGGGCCAGGAACTCCGTCGCCCGGCTGGTCGCCTCGCCCTTCTCCGACTGCTGATCGAGGATGTGGGTATCGGCGGTGGCGTTGGCGGCCAGCGCCGCAAATTCCGGATCCGGCGAGGAATAGTTGACCGAGATGACGCGAGAGCGCGAGGACGGCACGACAGTCAGTCCGCCGAGGTAGCGATCCGTTGCGATCTCGCGCAGCACCTGCCGCCGCTCCGGTTCGGGCAGCAGCTCCAGCGGATGCGGCTCACGCGCCTCCGGCACGGCGGCCAGCAGCTCGTCATCGCCGGGTCGGATCAGCTTCTCTAGCAGCCAGCCGCGGGCGCCACCCACGGTGCCATCGTCGCGCCGCGCCGCGGGCTCGCGCAGCGACGGATTGAACCGCGGATCCTCGGTCAGGCGCAGCCGGTCGACGACTTGCTCGGCCAGCGCGCGGCTGCCGATCACGGCCGCTTCCGTCTCGTTCGTGTAGAAGTCCGGCGTGAGGCCCTGGACCACGGACTCGATATCCACGACGTTCTGTCGATCCGGCTCGACGACGATCAGCGCCTCCGCCGAATAGAGCGGTGTCAGCCGACTCACGAAAATCGTCGCGGTCCCCGTGATCGCCAACATGACGCCGGCGATCATGAACTTGCGGCGGCGCAGGGCACCCAGCAGGAAGCGCAGGTTCAACCCGCCGGCATCGCCGCCGGGCGAGAACCAGCCGGCGTCTTCCAGGCCGTCGTCGTCGGACGCTGGAAACTGCGAGATCGAGCTCATGGCGCGAGGACAGACAGGGAGCGAGGAATATCGACTAGCGCCTGAATTCTCTAAGATTTCGCTTGTGTGCCGCGGCACCGCCGCGGACCCGGGCAAGCGAGCTCTTAGAACAGCCGGCGCCGGACCTCGAGCGTATCGCCGGGCAGGATCGGGGCACCTTGCGGCACCCGTCGCAGGGTCTCGCCATCGACGGTGCGCCGCACGAGCACGATCCCCGTTTCCCTGGCGCGGCGCGTAAAGCCCCCGGCAATCGCGACGGCCTGGCGTACGTTCAGCCCCACGACGTAGGGATAGCTGCCGGGCCGGTTGACCTGGCCGAGGATGAAGAACGGCCGGAACCGCACGACCTCGACGATCACCCGCGGATCGACGACGAAGTCGCGATCAAGCGCCGCAGCCACCTCACGCCCGAGTTGACGCAACGAGCGGTCGCTGGCCGGCACGTCGCCCAGCAACGGATAGGCGATCGATCCATTGACATCGATGTCGAACTCGCCGGACAGCTCCGCTTGACCGAACACCGTGATCTTCAACCGGTCGCCCGGACCCAGCGGATAGACCGCCAGGCTGGCCTCGGCCGCGGCTCCACTGGCAATCTCGATGCTGTCCGTTACCCCATGATCGGCGGGGGCACAGGCGGCCAGCGCCACGGCGAGCGCCAGCACCCCGGCTCGCGCCGGGCGGAATGACCCATGCCTGCGCCGCCGCTTTTCCACCATCGCGACCTACAGCTGCCCCTCTAGCCGCAGCAACACCGACGTCGAATCGAACTCGTCGTTGCGGTCCGTTGCCTGCCGCGTCTCCTGCCGCACGGCCAGCCGCGCCGACAGCACCCGGTTGATCAGCCATTGCAGGCCGAAGTCGAACCGGTGCGTCTGCCTGCTGGTAGCCGGTATCGCCGACTCGAACCGCTCGTCGCGAAACCGATAGCCGCCGGAGACGATGAGATTGTCGCGCGCCTCCCAGTCGGCGCTGACACCGACCGACGTATCCAGGGTGCCGGCGGAAGCGGGCGTTGCGGTCTCCCGCAGGCGGCGGTCAGCCTCGCCCGTAATGGTAACCACCGGTGTCGCGTTCCACAGGACGCGACCGCGCACGATGAAGTCGCCGACGTCGCCGAAGCTGGAATCCGCGGAATGCTGCTCGAAATAACCGGCCGCAACCTCTGCATAGGTCGCGGCCGAGGCGTCCCAATCGACGCCGGCCAGTATCTCGTACCCGTTCGAATCCCGCTCGAAGCCGTTGTCGTCGAACTGGCGTCGATAGCGCCGCAGGCTGGCCACCGGGTCGATGAAGAACGTCGTCCCGGGTGTGGTCTCGTAGCCGAGGCGGAGCCCGATCCGATGTTCGTCGCGCTCACGGTCGGCGTTGTCGATCGTGCCGGTATTCTCGAAGCGGAGCCGCCGCAGCATGTGGCGCGGCCGCACGAGGACGCCCTCGTCGCGGCTGAACTCGGCCTCGACCGTCGTCTCGATCACGCTGACCAGCGTCGGCTCGAAGCCTTCGCCCGGGTCGTCGATCTCGCCGCGCTCCTCGTGCCCGTGCTGGTAGGCCGCGACGGCCCGCAAAAACAAATTGCCGCTGGCGTCGAGCCGTCCGCTGACCGCCCGCGTCCCAATCCTCGAAGTCCTCACGCACGGTCTCGGCATAGCGGCCAATATTGGCCCTCAAGCGGGCGCCCAACGCATGCCTGTCCCAGTCCGAGACGACGCGTAGCTCAGGTGCGATCGTCGTGATGACGTCGTCAGTTTCGTTATCCGGGGCCCGAAACAAGTTGCTCGTGTACTCCGTACTGACCTGCGCGCGCGGCAGCAGAACGAAGCTGCCCAGAGCGCCTCGCTCCGTTTCCGGGTCGACCCCGTCGGCCCGCCCAAGCAACCGCCCCGGCAGGCTGAGCAGACGGTCGAGCTCGAGCCCGAGCGGACTGAACTCGGGTCGGGGCTGCCGGCGCACGCTCTCTTCCAACGCCTGTTGCGCCGCCGCGGACCCCATCGCGCCAATAGCAAGCAGCGCGGACGCAACAACGCACCCGCGCCGCAATAGCGAGCCGGCAGGGCGCCGGGACCGTCGCGCTGGCGCTAGAGCATCCAATGGGCGCCGGCGGCCACCGGGGTCCGGCCCGCTAGCGCTGCCCTGCCGGGCAGCGGTCAGGCACGTCCCGCCCGGCCGTCGGGCTGGCTGGAACCCTTGCGATCAATTGCGTACCCATTGGCCCCATGTTGCGCGCGCCACGTCGGTTTGCGGCACCTATCGACAGGGTACGGATTGTCGGAACCCGCGCTTAATAAGGCGTTAAGGAAGCCCCTGGGCGGTCCCGTCACGCCGGCTCATCGTCCGCGCTCACGACCAGCCCCTTGGCCGCGAGCACGGCCAGCGCCGCCGCGACATCGGCGTCGATCGCGGCCCGGTCAACGTCGGGGAACGCAGCGCCGTAGAGGGCCGCCAGCTCCGCCCCGCCGAGCGGATCGGCGAGCGCCCGCCAGAGGCCGCTCGACAGCGCATCCAGGTAGAACACGTCCTCGCCGTCGGGCACGACGAGGAAGACCTCCCCGTCCACCGGCGCCTCGCGCACGGCCGGGTTACGTCGATATCGCGGCGTCCCGTCAGGCATCGCCACCATGGGCCGCCAGGACCCGCTCCGCTGCATGATCGCTGTCGTGGTAGTCGAGCGACGCGACCGGCACGGCATCGACCAGCCGCGACAGCAGGGCGATCAGTGCCGGCGCCGAAGCGCCGGGTGCGGTCGTCTGTTCCAGCAGGCGAGCCACGCCGGCGCCGGCGGACAGCGGCACCAGCGCACAATCGCCCCCCGCCCGTTCGCACCGACGCCGCACCACGACGATGGCACGGACCGGCACGGCCGTCGCGAACGGGGCGACCTCGTCATCGTGCAGATGCAGATAGGCGACATTGGCGTCGGTCGAGGCAATCCGTCCGGCGACGAAGCGGGCGAGACCCGCCGCTCGGCGGCAACGGCAGCCGGGCCTTGAGGGCCAGGCCCAGCGCCACGGCTTGCGGACGGCCGGACACATCGACGAGGATTTGATCGTCGCCCAGGCACCGGTAGCCGCGTCGTGCCAGGTGCAGCGCCAGCGAGCTCTTGCCGGCGCCCCGATGGTCCGGCGCACAGGATCGCGCCGGCACCCACCTGAATGCCGGCGGCATGGAGACAGACCATCTGCGGCCGCCGCTCGAGCACACTGACGACCAGCATGCCGATGACCGCGTTGGCACCCTCGGCCGCATCGCCGGTCGCGACAAGCTGCTCGGCACCGCTGCGCGCCCGCACGGCCCACCCCTGCTCGGTCAGCCGCGCATCGATGTCGGGTGTACAGACAGTAGCCGGTTCGTGGGGCGGCCACCCCGGCAGGCCGTCACGCAGCGCGGCATGCAGGGCCTCGACGCCGGCCACGACGAGCTCGCCCTCGAGCGCCGGGTAGGCAAGACAACAGCGCATCTCGGCGCGTCCCTCAACCGCGGGCCGCCCTTCGTTGGCGGTTAACTGAACGGTAAGCGGCAAAAGGTAACTATTTCTCAACGCGCGTCTTCTCTTTCCCTGAGCGCTGCCGCGCACGCTTGGAGGATTTCCCGGATGCTGACAAGTGCTGCGAAAGCCTGGCATGAGGAGACCGCCAGCAGCCCGGAAGCCCAACTCTGCGACTACATCCAGCGGCTGCAGCGGCACCGTGACGGGCGCCGCGGCGCCCAGATCCACCTGTCGCAGCTGCCCACAGAACCGCCTGCTGCACCATCTGCGCATCGCCGCGAACACGTTCCACGGGCTCATCAACCATGTCGACGGCCAGTTTTTTGCCCTGAGCAACGGCGACTTGTTCTTCCTCTGCCGCGACGACGATGCCAAGGCGGCGGAGGAAGCGGTCCTCAAGGTCTGCTACCTGTTCAACGATGATCCGCTGGCCCACCTGCACGACCCGGCCGCCGAGCCGCGCTTTTGCACCTGGTATCGGCTCGAGCACGAATACGTCGATCTGCAGAAGGAAGCGGAGCGCCTCTACGCAGAGTACAAACAGCGCCTCACGGCGGAGCGCGCGGAGGTCACCGGGCGCGATGATGTCGACGCCCCGGTCGAGCTGCAGCCGATGACGCCGGCGACCTTGAGCGAGATCGAGCGCAGCCTGGAAAAGGCCGACCTGACGAGCCTGATGCGCCGCCAGCCGATCTGTGCCATCACCAGTGACGACGAGCCGCCCAAGCCGGTCATCCAGGAAGTCTACGTCTCGATTGCCGACATGCAGCGGCAGATGATGCCGTCGATCGACCTGACGACCGACCGCTGGCTGTTCCAGCGGCTGACGCAGCTGCTCGACCGGCGCATGCTGGCGCTGATCCTCAAGCATGAGGACACGGCCGTCAGCAAGTACCTGTCGATCAACCTGAACGTGTCGTCTATGTTGTCGCCGGAGTTCCTGCGTTTCGACGAAGACCTGCGCGCCAGCGCTCGCGGCACGATCCTCTTGGAAGTGTCGATCGTGGACATTTTCTCCAACATGGCGGCCTACACCTTCGCGCGCGACTTCTTGCACGACCGCAACTACCGCATCTGCATCGACGGCGTGACCCACCATACTGCGCCGCTGGTCAACCGCGAGCAGCTTGGCGCCGACATGGTGAAGGTCTACTGGAGCCCACAGATGCTGGAGGAGCCCAGCCAGCGCGAGATCCTGGCGACTGCCGTCAAGGCGGCCGGCCGGACGAATATCGTGCTGTGCCGATGCGACAACGTCGACGCGGTCAACTTCGGCCGCGAGATCGGCATTTGCCTGTTCCAGGGCCGCTATGTCGACGAGCTGCTGCGTGCGGCTGCCGAGCAGCAGGGCACGAACATGACGTTCCGCCAAGCCCGCGCGATGGGCGCCCGCAAGCGCCCACCCAGCTGAGCCAAGCCAGCCTCGCCATCCCGCCTCGCGCCAGCCTCACGCGGCCGGCGCTCGTAGGCTGCTGGTGGTCTGATCCTAACGCTTGGCACCCCAAGCGTTAGGCAAATCAGCCCACAGAACCAATAGACTGGCGGCCTATTCGCGCGGCGCGTGTTTGGCCAGGATGCGCTGCAGCGTGCGCCGGTGCATTTTCAGCCGCCGCGCCGTTTCCGAGACATTGCGGTCGCACTGCTCGTAGACACGTTGGATGTGCTCCCACCGCACCCGGTCGGCCGACATCGGCTGCTCCGGCGGCGCCGGCAGGGGGCGGCTCTCGGCCAGCAGCGCCGCCTCGACCGCGTCGGCATCCGCCGGCTTCGTCAGATAGTCGACGGCGCCGGCTTTGACCGCCGCGACGGCCGTCGCAATGTTGCCATAGCCGGTCAGCACGATGATACGCACGTCGCGTCGCGCCTCGCGCAACGCCTGCACGACCTCCAGCCCGCTGCCGTCGTTGAGTCGCAAATCGACGATCGCGTAGGCCGGTGGCGCGGCCCGAGCCGCCTCGACCCCGTCGCCGACGCCCTCGGCGGTCGTCACCGTGAAGCCGCGCCGCTCCATTGCCTTGGCCAGCTGGCGTCGCAGGTTCACCTCGTCGTCGACGATCAGCAGCGTGTTCGCAATGGCGGCGGCCTCGGCCGCGGCCAGGCTGTGCCTCATGTCGCCTCCGGACGCGTCTGTCTCTGCACTTCTAGAAGGGCCCGTGGCCAAGCCACGCCAACCTCGGCCCCGCGATTGTTGCCGAATTGCAGCACCGCCCCGGTCTGCTCCAGCAGCACCTGGGCGATGAAGATGCCGAGCCCCATATGCTCACCCGTCTGTCCGCGTGTCGACACATAGGGCTCGCCGATCCGGTCGAGCGTCGCCGGCAGGAAGCCCGGGCCATCATCACGCACCGTCACGCGCACCCTATCGGTGCCCCACACGGTCTCGATATGGACGGCGCGGCGCGCGAACTGGACGGCGTTCTGGATGATATTGCCGAGCCCATGGACAAGTTCCGGGCTGCGCATTGCCGACGGCTCAGCTGCATTCTCCGTGCCGCGCGCGTCGAACACCAGCGCCACATCGTCGGACCGATAGGGTGCCGCCACCGCCTCGACAAGCGCCGCCACCGACATCACCGAGAAAGGCGAATCGTCGTCGTCGGCGTCGCCGCGCCGCGTCAGCCTGGCCAGGATATCGCGGCACCGGTCCGATTCCGCCTGTACGATCTGGATGTCGTCGGCGAACGGGCTGTCATCCGGCACCTCGCGTGCCAGTTCCTTCGTCGTCACCGCGATCGTCGCCAGCGGACTGCCCAGCTCGTGCGCCGCCGCCGCGGCCAGGGCGCCAAGCGCCGACAGCCGCTGCTCGCGCGCCAGCCCCAACTGGGTCGCGCTTAGCGCATCGGACATGCGCCGCCCTTCCTCGGCGACGCTGCCGGCATAGGCCGCCGCGAAGACGGTGCCGAGGACGACCGCCGCCCAGATCCCGGCGGTGTACAGAAGCGGCAGGTCGAGGCCGGCCCCGGTCCACGGCAACGGGTGGTGCTGCACGCCGATGGCCGTCGCGCAAACGACCGCCAGGATGCACAGGGCGAGCGTGCTGCGCCGGGTCAGCACCGTCGCCGAGACCGTGATCGGCGCCAGGATCATCAGCGCGAACGGGTTGTTCAACCCACCGGCCAGGTAAAGCAGCGCCGTCAATTGAACGACGTCGAACGCCAGGTAGAGCGCCGCCTCGGTGTCGCGCAGCCGGACCCGCCCCGGCCGCCGCATACTGACCAGCAGGTTCAGCACGACCGACGCCCCGACGACCGCCAGCGCCGGGACCAACGGCAGGTCGAAGCCCAGCCCGTAGCGGACGACCAGGAGCGCCGCCAGCTGTCCGGCAATAGCGACCCAGCGAATGAAGGTCAGCGTGCGCAGACTGACCCGGCCGGCCAGCCCCGGCGCCGCGCGTCGCGATGCCGGCCGCACGCGGCTGTCGGCCCGCACGACGGTCGTATCCCGGTCCTGTGCGACGCTCATGATCCCACCATCCACCGACAGCTAGTCAGACCACCGGGCACGGCCGGCTCACCCGCCCCTGCCGCTGACCCCGGCATCGGCGAACGTCGCCATGCCCGTGTGGCAGGCCACCGCCGACCTTACCACATTGATCGCCAGCGCCGCGCCCGACGCCTCGCCCAGCCGCATGCCGAGGTCAAGCAGCGGCCGCTGCCCCAAACGCGCCACGAGCGCCGCGTGTGCCGGCTCGGCCGACAGGTGCGCGACCAGACAGTGGTCGAGGGCCGCCGGATCGACCGCATGCAGGACCGCCGCGGCGGCAGTGCAGACGTAGCCGTCGAGCAACACCGGCACGCGCGCCATGCGGGCGGCGACGACGGCGCCGGCAATCGCCGCGATCTCGTGCCCGCCGAGGCAGCGCAGGACTTCGAGCGGGTCGCCCAGCAGCGCCCGGTTGCGCTCGACGGCGTCGGCGACGACGACGGCCTTGTGCGCCTGCCCCGTCGCATCGACGCCGGTCCCGGGGCCGGTCCAGTCCGCCGCGGCGCCGCCATAGAGCGCATGGCACAGGGCCGCCGCCACCGTCGTGTTGGCGATCCCCATCTCGCCCAGGGCCAACAGGTCGATCCCGTCCTCGACCGCCATCATGCCGTAGGCCATGGCGCGCGCGCAGGCCTCGTCGCTCAAGGCCGGGCCGTCGCAGAAATCCCGGGTCGGCTCGTCGAGCGCCATTTCATAGACCCGCAGCTCGGCCTCGGCGACCCGGCTCAACTGGTTGACGGCGGCGCCGCCGGCGGTAAGGTTCTGCACCATCTGTGCGGTCACCGCCGCCGGGTAGGCGGACACACCGCGCGCGGCCACGCCGTGATTGCCGGCGAACACGCAGATCCGCGGCCGTTCCAGCGACGGCGGATGCCGGCCCTGCCAGGCCGCGACCCACTGGGCGATGGCTTCCAGGCGGCCGAGCGAGCCCGGCGGCTTCGTCAGGTTCGGCTCGCGGGCCGCCGCGGCCGCGGCGCTGGCGACATCGGGGCCAGGCAGCATGCGCAGCAAGGCCCGCATTTCCTCGAGACTGGCAACGCTGCCGAGGTCGTTCATCGTGCCACCTTCTCTCAACCCACCTTTTGCCGGGTCGGTTCGAGTTGTCCTATAACCCGCCCATGGACACCAGCGACAATCACAAAGCCCGGCGGACGGACCACGCCGCGCCGCCGGGGCCGCTCGGCGCGCTCCATCTGGCTGCGGTGTTCCTGACGCGGATGCCGCTGCCCCGTGCCGGGGCTGTTGAACACGACCGGCTGGCGGCGGCGACGTGGGCCTTTCCCATCGTCGGCGCGTTCGTCGGCCTGGCCGGCGGCGGCGTCTACGTCGTCGCGACGCTCGTCGGCCTGCCGGTCGCCGTCGCCGCGATCCTGGCGCTCGCGACGATGGCGCTGGCGACCGGCGCGCTGCACGAGGACGGACTGGCCGACACGGCGGACGGCTTCGGCGGCGGTGCCGACCGCGCCGCCAAGCTGGCCATCATGCGCGACAGCCGCATCGGTGCGTTCGGCGCACTGGCGCTGATCTTCGTCGTCGCCGGGAAGATCTTCGCACTGACCGCCATCGGTGCCACGGCCGGTACCGTCGGGGCCGTCGCCGCCATCGTCGCGGCGGCGGCGTTCAGCCGCGCCGCCATGTCGGTCGTCATGGTCACCCTGGCACCGGCCCGCGATAGCGGCCTCGGCGCCGACGCCGGGCGACCGGCCACCGCCGTCGTCGTCGCCGCGCTGCTGCTCGGCGCGGTCATCGCGGCGGCGGTCCATCTCCGGCTCGGACCCGCCGCCGTCATCGTGGCGCTGGCCGCCGGCCTCGCCGCCTCCTGGGCCGTCGCGGTCCTCGCCCGGCGGCAGATCGGCGGCTACACCGGCGATGTGCTCGGCGCCGCGCAGCAGGCCTCCGAGACGACGATCCTCCTGGCCCTGTCGGCCGTGCTGGCGCGGGTTGCGGTATGACGGACACGACGACGCGCTGGTGGTGGATTCGCCACGCCCCGGTGCCGGAGAGCGCCAGTGGCGGGCGCATCTACGGTGCCCTCGACATGCCCGCCGACACCTCCGACGCGGCAACCTTCGCCGGGCTCGCCCGCCTGCTGCCCGAGGGCGCCGTGCTGGCGACCAGCCACCTGCGGCGCACGCACCAGACCGCGGCCGCCATTCAAGCCGCCGGCCTAAGCCTGCCCGAGCCGATCGTCGAGGCCGACCTGGCCGAGCAGCATCTCGGCGACTGGCAGGGCCGCCATGCCGACGCGGTGCGTGAGGAGCTCGGCGAGCGCCATCCGTTCTGGCTCGCCCCGGCGCACACCCGCGCGCCAAATGGCGAGAGCTTCATCGATGTCGTCGCCCGCGTCGCCGCCGTCATCGACCGGCTGACCGAGCGACTGCGCGGCCGCGACGTCGTCGCCGTGGCTCACGGCGGCACGATCCGCGCCGCCATCGCCCACACCCTGGGCCTCGAGCCCGAAACGGCCCTGGCGTTCCACATCGACAACTGCGCCGTCACCCGCCTCGACCACCACGCCAACGCGACCGGCGGCACCTGGTCCCTCAACCGCGCCAACTACACGATCGACGGGACATAGGGTCGGCTCCAGCAATAAAACCAGCAAGGCACAGCCTTGACCGTATACCGGTATTCGGTGTAATCGAAATGATAAAGTCGTTTGGAGATCGTAGATCGGAGCGACTGGCCGACGATCAGGTTGTCAAAGATTTTCGCGGTTTCGCTCGGCGCGCCAAACGCAAACTCGAAGCCGTCAATGCGGCTGCTCAATTGGGAGACCTGATGGTGCCGCCCTCCAACCGACTCGAAAAGCTGAGGGGAAATTTGCGGGGCCACTATTCGATCTGGATAAACAATCAGTGGCGCATAGTCTTCAAATGGATCGATGGTCACGCCCACGGAGTCCGGATCGTGGACTATCATTGAGGAGAATGCGATGGCCCGCGGCGAGTTCGCACCGGTAACGCCGGGGGAGATGCTGAGGGAGGAGTTTCTCGCCGAGTACGGGCTGTCACAAAACCGGCTCGCAAAGGCGATGGGTGTCTCGCCCAATCGCATTGCCGAAATCGTCAACAATAGGCGCCGCATTACGGCAGACACGGCGCTCCGCATCGCGCTCTACTTCGGCACCAGCCCGGAGTACTGGATGAACCTGCAAACCCACTACGACCTGAAGTTGGCGCGCAAGAACCTGAGCGTCGGAGACGCTAGGCGTATCAAAGCAACGCGCGTCGCATAGCATCATCCGGGCGAGCGCGCTGGCATGCGCGCGGGCTGCCGTGCTAACGTCGCGCCCGCGTCGAGACAGGGAAGTCCGGTGCGGCCGCTGTCGCGACACAAAGCGACCGGCCAAAACCGGCGCTGCCCCCGCAACTGTGACGGCGAGGGTGTGACCACGGCCCCGCGTTCGGGGCGCCACTGGCGGCATGCCGCCGGGAAGGCCGGTCGCAACCGTCGACCCGAAGCCAGGAGACCTCTTCGGCGCGGCTGGCCCATGTCCTGCGACCTCGGGGGGGAGGTTCGGCATTGACCGCGAACGATCACGACACGCTGCCGGCGACGACACTGGTCCTGGGCGGCGCCCGCTCGGGCAAGAGCGCTTATGCCGAACGGCTCGTCGCCGCCCACCTCGACCGCACTGCCGACCCCACGGCCACCTATGTCGCGACCGCCGAGGCCGGCGACGCCGAGATGGCGGCGCGCATCGCCGCGCACCGGGCGCGCCGCGATGCGCACTGGCGCACCGTCGAGGCGCCGCTCAACCTCGCCGCCGCAATCGCCGCGAATGCCGCCGGTCCCATGCTCGTCGACTGCCTCACCCTGTGGCTCGCGAACCTCATGGCCGCGGCGCACGCGCCCGAGGCCGCAACGGACACGCTGATCGCGGCCCTGCGCGACCGCCCGGCCCCGACAGTGCTGGTGGCCAACGAGGTCGGCCTGGGCATCGTGCCGAACAGCGCCCTCAGCCGTCGTTTCCGCGACGCCGCCGGGCGCCTCAACCAGACCGTCGCCGCCATTGCCGAGCGGGTCGTCCTCGTCGCCGCCGGCCTGCCGCTCATCCTCAAGCCGGCCGCAACCGGCACAACCCAGGAGCATCGCCCATGAAGCGGATCCCGGCGACGATCGTCACCGGCTTCCTCGGTGCCGGCAAGACGAGCCTGGTGCGGCACCAGATCGAGCATGCGAACGGACGCCGCATCGCCATCGTGATCAACGAGTTCGGCGATCTGGGCATCGACCGCGAGCTGCTGCTCGGCTGCGGCATCGACGGCTGCGCCGACGGCGACATCGTCGAGCTGACGAACGGCTGCATCTGCTGCACCGTCGCCGACGACTTTCTGCCGGCGATTACCGCGCTTCTGGAGCGGGCCGATCCGCCCGACCACATCGTCATCGAGACCTCGGGCCTGGCGCTGCCGAAGCCGCTCGTCAAGGCCTTCGCCTGGCCGGAAGTCCGCAGCCGGGTCACGGTCGACGGCGTCGTCACCGTTGTCGACGCGCCGGCCGTCGCCGCCGGCCGCTTCGCCGAGGACCCGGCCGCCATCGCGGCGGCCCGCAGTGCCGATGCGTCGCTCGACCACGACAGCCCGCTGGCCGAGCTGTTCGAGGATCAGCTGGCGGCCGCCGACCTGGTCGTCCTGAACAAAACGGATCAGCTCGACGCCGCCGCCGCGGCCGCGATCGCCAACGGGCTCGGCCGCCACCTCCGCCCCGGTGTCAAGACGGTGGCGGCGAGCCACGGCCGCCTCGACCCCGCCATTCTGTTGGGCCTCGACGCGGCGGCCGAGGACGACGTCGATAGCCGGCGCAGCCACCACGACGACGCGGACGACCACGACCACGACGATTTCGACAGCTTCTCCCTGGCGCTCGGCCCGGTCGCCGACCCGGCGGCGCTGGAGGCGGCGCTGATCGCCATCGTCGCGAACCATGATGTGCTGCGCGTCAAGGGCTTCCTCGACGTGCCCGACCGCCCGCTGCGCCACATCGTGCAAGGCGTCGGCGCCCGCTTTCAGCGCTATTACGACCGCCCCTGGGCCGACGACGAAGCGCGCGCAACCGAGCTCGTATTCATCGGCTGCGCCGGCCCCGACCGCTCTGGCCCCGACCGCGCCGGCCTCGACCGCGCCGGTCTCGACCGCGCCGCCATCGCCGCCGCGCTGCGGCCCTGGGCGGCTTGAAGGCAGGCTCGCACAATCCAATGACGGCGTTTCCACTCCCCACCCCGACTCTCCCCCACAAGGGGGGAGGGAGATACCGCCGGCACTGGAAAGTGCTCCCTCCCCCCTTGTGGGGGAGGGCTGGGGTGGGGGGTGAGACGGCGCCGGCCCGGTAGCAGGCGGGAACGATGCACCTGCTCGCCACCGCACCCGGGCTCGCGACCGACGGCACGGAGGCCGTCGACCTCGGCCAGACGCCGGCCGACATCGTCGTGCTGACGGCGGCCGACACCGAGATTGCCTGTCTGGCCGCCGCACAAGCGGCGCGGCACGCGGTCGGCCCGACGCCGGGCCTGCGGCTCGCCAACCTGCTGCAGCTCGGCCACAACATGTCCGTCGACCTCTATGTCGACCGGGTCGTCCGGCACGCCCGGCTCGTCATCGTGCGGCTGCTCGGCGGGCGCGGCTACTGGCCCTACGGCGTCGACGAAGTCGCCGCCGCATGCCGCGACGCGGCCATACCGATCGCCTTCCTGCCCGGCGACGACCAGCCCGATGCCGAACTCGCGGCGCTCGCGACCGTGCCGGCCGAAGCCGCCCATCGGCTCTGGCAGTATCTCGTGCATGGCGGCGTCGACAACGCGGCGGCGTTCCTCGCCTACGCGGCTTCGCTCACGGCCGGCGCGGCGCACGACACCGACGCCTGGCATGAGCCGGCGCCCTTGTTGCGCGCCGGCCTCTACTGGCCCGGGCAGGCCCGGCCGATGCTGGCGGACGTCGCCACACATTGGTCCACCGACGCACCGGTCGCGGCGCTGGTCTTCTATCGCGCCCTCGTGCAGGCGGCGGACACGGCCGTCGTCGACGCCTTGATCGAGGCGCTGGGCGGGGCCGGCCTCAATGCGCTGCCGGTCTACGCCGCCAGCCTCCGGGACCCGGTGGCGGCCGAGACCATCCGCGGCCTGTTCGCCGAGGCGCCCCCGGACATCATCCTGAACGCCACCGCCTTCGCGCTCTCGCGGCCCGGCGCGGCGGTCGCCGAAACGCCGTTCGACGCGACCGAGGCGCCGGTGCTGCAGGTCGTCTTCGCCGCCACGAACGAGGACATCTGGCGCGCCGGCACGAACGGCCTGACGGCCCGCGACATCGCCATGAACGTGGCGTTGCCGGAGGTCGACGGCCGCATCCTCGCCCGCGCCGTCTCGTTCAAGGGTCTCGCCCGCCGCGACGAGGCGACCCAGGCCGACATCGTCTGCTACCGGCCGGTCGCCGACCGGGTCCGCTTCACCGCCGCCCTCGCCGCCAACTGGTGCCGGCTGCGGCGCACACCGGCCGCCGGCCGCCGCGTCGCCATCGTGCTGGCGAACTACCCCAACCGCGACGGCCGCATCGGCAACGGCGTCGGCCTCGACACGCCGGCCAGCACGCTGAACGTACTCGCCGCACTGGTTGCCGCCGGCTACACGCTTGCCGACGTGCCCGACGACGGCGCCGCCCTGATCGCGGCACTGCTGGCCGGCCCGACGAACGCCGGCGTCACCGGCCGCGAGGTTCGCGAGACGCTGCCGCGCGCGGTCTACGCGGCCTGGTTCGCGGCACTGCCGACGGCGGTGCGCGACCGCGTCACGGACCGTTGGGGGCCACCCACCGGCGACTCGTTCTTCCTGGCCGAGCGGGATGCGTTCGCCATCCCCGCCCTGCGCTGCGGCAACGTCGTGATCGGGCTGCAGCCGGCGCGCGGCTACAACATCGACCCGGTCCGGAGCTATCACGACCCGGCGCTCGTGCCACCGCACGGCTACCTCGCGTTCTACGCCTGGCTGCGCGCCGCGCTCGACGTCCACGCCGTCGTCCACATGGGCAAGCACGGCAATCTGGAATGGCTGCCGGGCAAGGCCGTCGCGCTGTCCGGCGCGTGCTTTCCCGAGGCCGCGTTCGGGCCGCTGCCCCACCTCTATCCGTTCATCGTCAACGACCCGGGCGAGGGCAGCCAGGCCAAGCGGCGCAGCCAGGCCGTCATCATCGACCACCTGACGCCGCCGCTGACGCGCGCCGAGGCTTATGGCCCGCTGCGTGCGCTCGAGGGCCTGGTCGACGAGTACTACGAGGCCGCCAATCTGGACCCGCGGCGCCTGCCCGTCCTGCGCCGTCGCATCCTCGAGGCAGCCGAGGCCGCCGGCCTCGACCGCGACCTCGGCATGACCCGCGACGAGGATCCGGTGGCGGCCCTGACCCGGCTCGACGCCTATCTCTGCGAGCTGAAGGAAATGCAGATCCGCGACGGCCTGCATGTCTTCGGCAGCGCGCCCCAGGGCGAACTGCTGACCGACCTGCTGGTCGCCTTGACCCGAACGCCGCGCCACGGCGCGCGCCAGCCGCCACTCCCGGGCGACGCGTCGCTCACCCGCGCCCTCGCGGCGGACCTCGGCCTCGCCACCGGCGAGGATCCGTTCGATCCCCTGGACTGCGCCATGGCGGCACCCTGGTCCGGCCCCCGCCCGCCGGCGCTCGCGGCCATCGCCGCCGACCCGTGGCGCACCGCCGGCGATACCGTCGAGCGCCTCGAGGCGCTGGCCGCGGCCCTGGTCGGCGAGCACCGCGCCGCGGATCCGGCCTGGACGCATACCGGCGCCGTGCTGGACCGCATCGCCGCGACCATCCGGCCCGCCGTCGCCGGCTGCGGCACGGCCGAGATCGCCGGCCTGCTGCGCGGCCTCGACGGACGCTTCGTGCCGCCGGGCCCGTCCGGCGCGCCGACCCGTGGCCGCGCCGACGTGCTGCCGACCGGCCGCAACTTCTATTCGGTCGACACCCGCACCGTGCCGACGGCGGCGGCGTGGGAGCTCGGCTGGAAGTCGGCGAGGCTGCTGGTCGAGCGCTATGCGCAGGAGCACGGGCACTGGCCACGCGCCATGGCCCTGTCCGCCTGGGGCACTAGCAACATGCGCACCGGCGGCGACGATATCGCCCAGGCGCTGGCGCTGATCGGCGCCCGGCCCCTCTGGGACGCCGCCTCGCACCGGGTGACCGGGTTCGAGGTCCTGCCCCTGGCCGAGTTGGGCCGCCCGCGGGTCGACGTGACCCTGCGCGTCTCCGGCTTCTTCCGCGACGCCTTTCCCAACCTGATTGCTCTGTTCGATGGTGCCGTGCGGGCCATCGCCGCGCGCGCCGACGAGCCGCCGGCCGAGAACCCGCTGGCCGCCCAGGTCGTGGCGGAGAGCACTGCTGACGGCGCCGAGGCGGCGCTGTGGCGTGTCTTCGGCGCCCAGCCCGGCGCCTATGGGGCCGGCCTGCAGGCGCTGATCGACGAGCGCGGCTGGCAGTCCGACGCCGATCTGGCGCGCGCCTATATCCACTGGGGCGGCTACGCCTACGGCGCCGAGGCCGACGGGCGACCGGCCCACGCCGCGTTCACCCGCCGCCTCGCCCGCACGCAAGCGGTCATCCACAATCAGGACAACCGCGAGCACGACCTGCTCGACAGCGACGACTACTACCAGTTCGAGGGCGGCCTCGCCGCAGCGACGCGCCATGCCTCGGGTCGCCAGCCGGCCGTCTATCACAACGATCACTCGCGCCCCTTCGCGCCCCAGGTGCGCCGCCTCGAGGACGAGGTCTCGCGCGTCATCCGCGCCCGCGTCGTCAATCCGAAATGGCTCGCCGGCGTCATGCGCCACGGCTACAAGGGCGCGTTCGAGCTGGCCGCGACCGTCGACTATCTGTTCGCCTTCGCGGCGACCGCACGCTGTGTGCGCGACGATCAGTTCGACATGGTCTATGCCGCCTATGTCGAGGACGACGCCGTGCGCGAGTTCATGGCGACGCACAACCCGGACGCACTGGCTGAGATGGCGGCCCGCTTCCGCGAGGCGCTGGACCGCGGCCTGTGGAGGCCGCGCACGAACTCGGCCCACCGGCGCCTCGACGCCCTGGCCGGCACGGGAGAGACACCATGACGACCGACCACCCGAGCGAGGCCGAGCTCGACCGCCGCCACGCCGAGAAAAAGCGCAAGCAGAAGGCCGCGCGCGACAAGATCCTTGCCGGCAAGACCATCGAGAAGGGCCTGCTGATGGTCCACACCGGCAAGGGCAAGGGCAAGACGACGGCGGCCATGGGCCTCGTCATGCGCGCCCTCGGCCACGGCCTGCGCATCGGCATCGTCCAGTTCGTCAAGGGCAAGTGGCAGACCGGCGAGCGCCACGTCCTGGGCCGCTTCCCCGAGCTCGTCACGCTCGAGGTGATGGGCGAGGGCTTTACCTGGGAGACCCAGGACCGTCAGCGTGACATCGCCGCGGCGCACAGCGCCTGGGCGGCCGCCGCGGCCATGCTGGCCGACCCGGCCTATCGCCTGGTCGTGCTCGACGAGCTCAACATCGTGCTGCGCTACGACTATCTGGACGTGGCCGAGGTGCTGCGCGCCCTGGCCGCGCGGCCCGCCGATCAGCACGTCGTCGTCACCGGCCGCAACGCCAAGCCGGCGCTGATCGACGCGGCCGACCTGGTGACCGACATGTCCCTCGTCAAGCACCCGTTCCGCGCCGGCGTCAAGGCGCAGCCGGGGATCGAGTTCTAGAACGCCGCCAGCCACCGGCGTTTCGGCGAGGGCCGGTTTGCGATACACTTCCGGCCATAGGCATCAGCGTGAAGGGACCCTATTCATGCGCGCAATATCAACCGGCCGGCTCGGCCTGCCGACGGCGGGATTGCTCGCCTTGCTGGCGCTTGTCTGGACGGCGTCGCCCAGCGCGGCGCAGGCGGTCAGCAAGCAGCAGGAGCTGGTGGAGAAGGCCCGTCTGACCCTGGCGGCGATCCGCCGCCAGCCACAGGTCGGCGAGCCGCTGGACGCCGCCATAGAGAAATCCTACGGCGTCATGATCATCCCGGCCCTGGTCAAGGGCAGCTTCATATTCGGCGCCGAGGGCGGCAGCGGCGTCCTGCTGGCCCGCCGCGACGACGGAACCTGGAGCTCGCCAGTGTTCGTGACACTGGCAGCGGCATCCTTCGGCCTGCAGATCGGCGGCACGGTCTCGGAGGTCGTGTTCACGATCATGACCGACCGCGGCGTCGACGCGGTGGTCAGGAACAAGGTCAAGCTTGGCGCCGACCTGGCCATCGCCGCTGGCCCGATCGGCGGCAATATCGAGGCCTCGACGACGACCGCGGCCGGCGCCGACATCTTTTCCTATGCGCTCAGCCAGGGGCTGTCCGCCGGCGGCGCCTTCGAGGGCGCGGTCATCGAGACCCGCGATTCGTGGAACCAGCTGTACTACGGCAGCGCCGTCGACTCGCAGGCAATCGTCTCGGACCCGGCGGTCAACAACCCCGGCGCCGACGCCCTGAGAGCATCGATAAGCCCGCTGTGACCGGCCGGTCGACGCCGGCCCTGATGCTGCAGGGCACCGGCTCGGACGTCGGCAAATCCCTGATCGTTGCCGGGCTCTGCAGGGCCTATGCCCGGCGCGGCCTGAACGTGCGCCCGTTCAAGCCGCAGAACATGTCGAACAACGCCGCCGTCACCAACGACGGCCGCGAGATCGGCCGCGCCCAGGCGCTGCAGGCCCGCGCCTGCGGCGTCGCCCCGACGGTCGACATGAACCCGGTGCTGCTGAAGCCTGAAAGCGAGGGCGGCGCCCAGGTCGTCGTCCAGGGCTGCGTCCTCGGCCATGCCGGGGCGCGCGACTATCACGGCTGGAAGCCACGGCTGCTGCCGGCCGTGCTGGAGAGCTTCCACCGCCTCGGCACGGCCGCCGATTTGGTCGTCGTCGAGGGCGCCGGTAGCCCGGCCGAGGTCAACCTGCGGGCCGGCGACATCGCCAACATGGGCTTTGCCGAGGCCGCCGACGTGCCGGTCGTGCTGATCGCCGACGTCGAGCGCGGCGGCGCGATCGCCAGCCTCGTCGGCACCATGGCCGTGCTGCCGGAGGCCGAGCACGCCCGCATCGCCGCCTACATCGTCAACAAGTTCCGCGGCGACGCACGCCTGTTCGACGGCGCCCTGGGCGTCATCGCGACGCACACGGGCCTCGCCTGCGCCGGCGTCGTTCCCTATTTCGCCGCCGCCGCGCGCCTGCCGGCCGAGGACAGCCTCGCCCTCCACCCCGCAACGCCGGCTGCTCGGCGCGCGGCCGCCCCGATCAAGATCGCCGTGCCACGCTTTCAGCGCATCGCCAACTTCGACGACCTCGACCCGCTCGCCGCCGAGCCCGACGTCGCCCTCGACATTGTCGAGCCCGGCCGGCCGCTGCCGATGGACGCCGATCTGATCCTGCTGCCGGGCTCGAAATCGACCCGGGCGGAGCTCGACCACCTGCGCGCCCAGGGCTGGGACATCGACATCCGCGCCGCCCACCGCCAGGGTGCCACGATCCTCGGCATCTGCGCCGGCTACCAGGTGCTCGGCCGCAGCGTCGCCGACCCCGACGGCGTCGAGGGCCCGCCCGGCACGACCGCCGGCCTCGGCCTGCTCGACGTCGCGACCGTCATGAGCGCCGACAAGATGCTGCGCCAGGTCAGCGGCACGGCGTTCCACCACGACGCGCGCTTCACCGGCTATGAGATGCACGTCGGCCGCACGACCGGCCCCGACTGTGCCCGCCCCCTGCTGCGCATCGCCGACGGCGCCGCCCCCCGGCCCGAGGCCGCGCGGCCCGAGGGCGCGCGCTCCGCCGACGGCCGCGTCGCCGGCTGTACGATCCACGGCCTGTTCGCCGCCGACGCCTTCCGCCACGCCTTCCTCGCCACCCTCGACCCGGCCCACGCCGCCGACACGGCCTACGAGGCGACGATCGAGACGACCCTCGACGCCCTCGCCGACCATTTGGAACGCCACCTCGATCTGGACCGTCTGCTCGCCATCGCGCGGCAGCCGTCCGGTGCTGACGTCAGCGTTCGTTGATCAGGCCGCCGTGTAGGAAATCGCGCGGAATCCCGCCAGCCACCCCGCACGCGGCGCCCTCAAGAGAACCGCACTAACACCGCCAGTGCGACGATCAGGGCGCCGTCGAGGAGGCAGGCGACGGTGAAGACGTAGAGCGCGCGCCCGATGTCCACCGGCGTCACCCGTGCCGTGAACTCGGCGCCCAGCCAGGGCCCGTCGGCGACCTCGCCGTCATAGCGGCGCGGGCCCAACAGGGCGACGCCCAGCGCGCCGGCCATCGCCGCCTCGGGCCAGCCGGCGTTGGGCGAGGGATGCTTGCGCGCGTCGCGCACCATCACTATGACGGCGCGGCCCGGCCGGCCCTGCGGCGCGAACAGCGCCGCGCCGGCGATCATGGCGGCGGCGATGCGCGCCGGCACCAGGTTCATCACATCGTCCAGCCGCGCCGACGCGGCGCCGAACGCCGCATAGCGCGGCGAGCGGTGGCCCAGCATGCTGTCGAGCGTATTGACACACTTGTAGGCCAGCAGCCCAGGCAGCCCGAACAGCAGGTACCAGAAGGCCGGCGCGACGACACTGTCGGCGAAGTTCTCGGCCAGGCTCTCGATCGCCGCCCGGGCGACGCCATGTTCGTCGAGGCCATCGGGGTCGCGGCCGACGATGTGGCGCACGGCCGCGCGCCCGCCGCCCAAGCCGTCGCGTGTCAGCGCCCGGCCGACGCGGCGCACATGATCGAACAGGCTGCGCTGGGCGACCAGCACGGCGACGACGGCGAGCTCGATCGCCTGCCCGTAGGGCACCCGCGCCGCGCCGGCGGCGATGCCCCAGCCCACCGCCGCGGCCAACGCCGGCAGCGCGACCGCGACCACGAGGCCCCGGATGGCCCGGGCGCGCCGGCTGCGCCGCGGCCGGTTGAGCCGCCGCTCGAGCCAGGCCGCGGTGCCGCCGACGAGCGCTACCGGATGCGGCACGATGCGGAACACCCGCCCCATGTCGCCGACGACGGCGTCGATGATCAGCGCCAGCAACAGGATCGCCGGCAGCGTCACCAGGCCGTTCGCATAGAGGTCGGGAAGCAGCATCAGCCCTCGCAGGTCGAGGGTTAAAGGATCACCACAGAGGCACAGAGACACTCAGAGAAGCAGAAGGAATCAATTCGATCAGGGGTGACGCAACTTGACCTGCACTTCTATGCCTCTGTGCCTCTGTGGTTCATTCCGTGCCTATCCGGTTAACGCACACACCCACAACATGTAGTGTATCCTGTCGCACGGCAGGGAAGGGTAGTCGCGGCCGCAAGGGGAATTCGATCTGGCAAATTTCTGATTGTGCTGAAGTCCGAACGTGGGTTTGATTCACTTTACGCACTGAACATCGGGGGACAGATTGATGAAGACCAAGGAAAAAAAGAAGAAACCCACGGCCAGACGGGAACCTGCTGATGAAAAGACATCGCCTCAGCGATTGATGGCACTAGCCGAAGAAAGCGCCATATTGGCGCGGATCGTTGCGAAAAACCCGTCTGCTCCTGTTACTCTTCTGCGCACTCTGATCCGCAGCGAAGACGAAGCGACACGCAGGTGTGTGGTTCTCAACCGACGTGCTCCATATGACGTATTGAGCGACCTTGAAAACCAGTTCCCAGGGTCATTTGTGAATAATTCGGCACTCGAACTCTACAATTCCTTCAAGATCTGATGGCCCCGAATTTTCTATCACCGCAACACTACATGTTGTGGGTGTGTGCGTTAACCGGATAGGCACGGTTCATTCCTAAGTGCACCCGCGTGCGCTTGGCCTCGGCGCACCGCCGTGCTCTATTGCATCGTCGCAGGCGCGGGGGCAAGCGGGGATGGACGAAGGCAGGGGCATCATGGTCTGCGGCCACGGCAGCCGTGACGCTGCCGCGGTCGCCGAGTTCGGCCATGTCGCCGCGGCGTTGCGCGAACGCGTCGCCCCACGGCCGCTCGCCCACGGCTTCCTGGAGTTCGCCCGGCCGATCATTCGCGACGGGCTGGACGACCTGCGCGCGCGCGGCATCCGCAACGTGCTGGCCGTGCCGGGCATGCTGTTCGCCGCCGGCCACGTCAAGAACGACATCCCGTCCGTGCTCAACACCTATGCCGCCCGGCATCCGGAGATGACGCTGCGCTACGGCCGCGACCTTGGCCTCGACATGCGCATGGTGCGAGCCGCCGGCGACCGCATAGACGCCGCCGTGCGCGCCGCGGACACGGCCGGCGCGGTTGCCCGCCACGACACGCTGCTTATGGTCGTCGGCCGCGGCACGTCGGATCCCGACGCCAACGCGAACGTCGCCAAGGTCTCGCGCATGCTGTGCGAGGGCCATGGTTTCGGTTGGGGCGAGACGGCCTATTCCGGCGTCACCTTCCCGCTCGTCGGCCCGGCACTGGAACACGCGGCGCGGCTCGGCTACCGGCGCATCGTCGTGTTTCCCTATTTCCTGTTCACCGGCGTCCTGGTGCGCCGCATCTACGACGCGGTCGAGGCCGCCGCCGCCGCCCGCCCGGCGATCGAGTTCGTCAAGGCGCCCTATCTGAACGATCACCCGTTGGTGCTCGACGCGTTCGTCGAGCGCATCGACGAGATCGTCGACGGCCGCAACACGATGAACTGCCAGCTCTGCAAGTACCGCGAACACGTGCTCGGCTTTGAGGCCGAGGTCGGGCTGCGGCAGGAAAGCCATCACCATCATTTCGAGGGCATCCTCGGGCTTGGACCCGAGGACCCCGACCCCGCGCGCGACCATGGGCACTCCCACGCGCGCGGCCACGGCCACCATCCCTATCCCCACGCCGATCATCCGCACGGGCCGCGCAGCCTGAAGCGGGCGGTCGAGTGATGGGCGCCGCTGCGCCGGCCCGGCGCGCGGCGGCGGGAGCGTGAGGGGCGCACCGGTCGCGGGCACAACTGATGTGCGAATGACGACGCAACCCGAACGCCAGGCACCACCGCTCGACTACGAGCGCGACCCCCAGGCGATCACCCGGCAATCCCTCGCCATGATCGCCGACGAGGTCGACGTCTCGAACGTCCCGGCCGACTTGGCCGACGTCGCCCTGCGCCTCGTGCATGCCAGCGCCCAGCCCGGCCTCCTCGCAGCGTTGCGCTGGTCGCCCGACGCCGGCGCCCGGGGCCGCGCCGCGTTGGCCGCCGGTGCGCCGATCCTCGTCGACGCGGCCATGGTCGCCGACGGCATCACGCGGTCGCGCCTGCCGGCCGCCAATACGGTCATGTGTACGCTCGGGCTCGGCACCGTCGCGGGCCTGGCAAGGCGCCGCGCCACGACGCGGTCGGCCGCGGCGGTGGAGCTGTGGCCGCCATGGCTCGGCGGCGCCGTCGTCGCCATCGGCAACGCACCGACGGCGCTGTTCCGGCTGCTGGAAGGCCTGGCGGCGGGCTGGCCGCGGCCGGCGCTGATCCTCGGCTTCCCGGTCGGCTATGTCGGCGCGGCCGTGGCCAAGGCGGCGCTCGGCGAACGGGCCGGCGACGTGCCCTATGTCACGCTCGCGGGCCGCGGTGGCGGCAGCGCCACGGCCGCCGCCGCCGTCAACGCCCTCGCCCGGCCCGCGCCATGACGGCATGGCTGACGGTCATTGGCATCGGCGACGACGGCGTTGGCGCACTGCAGCCGGCGACGCGCACGATGATCGAGACGGCCGAGGTGCTGGTCGGCGGCACCCGTCACCTGGCGATGGTGCCCGCGGGCGACGCCGAGCGCCTGACCTGGCGCCGGCCGCTCGGCGAGACGGTGTCCGACATCGCCACACGGGCCGGCAGCCGCGTCGTTGTGCTGGCCAGCGGCGATCCCATGTCGTTCGGCATCGGCGTGACCCTGGCGCGCCACTTCACGCGCGAGGAGACGCTGATCCTGCCGGCCGCCGGCGCCTTCTCCCTGGCGTGCGCGCGCCTCGGCTGGCCGCTCGAGGAGACGATCCGCCTGACCCTGCATGGCCGGCCGCTGGAGCTCGTCAACCTGCACGTCGCGCCGGGCGCGCGGCTGCTGGTCTTGAGCGAGGACGGCGACACGCCGGCGCAACTCGCGGCGTCGCTGCGCACGCTCGGCTACGGCCCCAGCACGATCACCGTGCTGGAGCACATGGGCGGCCCGGCCGAGGCGCGCCGCGACGGCACCGCCGCCGCCTGGGACGACGCGCCGACGGCGGCGCTCAACACGATCGCCGTCGCCTGCGTGGCCGGGCCGGCGGCCCGCGTCCACGCGGCCGTGCCCGGCCTACCCGACGACGCCTTCGTCCACGACGGCCAGCTGACGAAGCGCATCGTACGGGCGGCGACCCTGGCCGCCCTGACACCGCTGGCCGGCCAGATCCTGTGGGACCTCGGCGCCGGCTGCGGCTCGGTCGCCATCGAGTGGCTGCGTGCCGCGCCCGGCGCCAAGGCCCACGCGGTCGAGCGCGCGCCCGGCCGTTGCGCCATGATGGCCCACAACGCCAGCGCCCTCGGCGTGCCGGCGCTCGACATCGTCGTCGGCGACGCCGCCCGCGCCCTCGCCGACCTCGACCCGCCGGACGCCGTGTTCATCGGCGGCGCCATCACGAGCGACGGCCTGGTCGAGGCCTGCTGGCAGGCGCTCAAGCCCGGCGGCCGCCTGGTCGCCAACGTGGTCACGGTCGCCGGCGAAGCGGCCGTCCTGCGGCACCACGCGGCGCTCGGCGGCACGCTCACCCGCATTGCCGTCAGCCATGCCAAGCCCGTCGGCACCCAGCTCGGCTGGCGCCCGGCGATGCCGGTGACCCAGTGGGCGGCAACCAAATGAGCCGCGTCTACGGCATCGGCGTCGGCCCCGGCGATCCGGAGCTGATGACACTGAAGGGCGCCCGGCTGCTCGCCGCCTGCCCGGTCGTCGCCTACCCGGCGCCGCTCGACGGCGCCAGCGTCGCCCGCGCCATCGCCGCCGCGCACATCGCCGCCGACAAGATCGAGATCGCCATTCGCATGCCGATCGCCGCCGCGCGCTTCCCGGCCGCCGGCATCTACGACGCCGCCGCGGCCGACATCGCCGGGCACCTGGTTGACGGCCGCCCCGTCGCCGTGCTGTGCGAGGGCGACCCGTTCTTCTACGGCTCGTTCATGTACCTGTTCGCGCGGCTCGCCGCCGACTGGCCGGTCGAGGTGGTGCCCGGCGTCTCGTCGCTCACTGCCTGCGCCGCGGTGCTGGCCGCGCCGTTGGCGGCCCGCAACGACGTCCTGACCGTCGTCCCGGCGCCGCTCGACGAGGCCGCCCTGGCGGCCCGGCTCGCCGACGTCGACGCCGCCGCGATCATCAAGCTGGGCCGGCACTTCGCCAAGGTGCGCGGTGTGCTCGACCGCCTCGATTTGACCGGCCGCGCCCGCTATGTCGAGCACGCCACTATGGCGACCCAGCGCATCCTGCCGCTCGCCGCGGTCGACCCCGCCACGGTCCCCTATTTCTCGATGATCCTTGTGCATCGCCGGGGCGAGGCCTGGGCATGACCGCCGTCGCGATCGTCGCCCTGACCGCGGCCGGCGCGCGCCTGGCGCGCCGGCTGCAGGCTGCGCTGCCCGATGCACACGTGCATGGGCTGGCCCACCGCGTCAGCGACTGCGATGCCGCGTTCGACGACGTCGGCCCGGCATTGCGCCGACTGTTCAGCGAGGGCACGGCGATCGTCGGCATCTGCGCCAGCGGCGTGCTCATCCGCTGCCTCGCGCCATGCCTGTCGGACAAGCGTGCCGAGCCGCCCGTCGTCGCCATCGCCGAGGACGGCTCGGTTGCCGTGCCGCTGCTCGGCGGCCACCGCGGCGCCAACGCCCTCGCCCATGCCGTGAGCGACGCCACCGGCGGCGTTGCGGCGGTAACGACGACCGGCGACACCCGCTTCGCGCTGGCGCTCGATACACCGCCGCCGGGCTGGACGGTCGCCAACCCCGACGCGGTCAAGACCGTGACGGCCGAGCTGCTGGCCGGCGCGCCGGTGCGGCTCGACGTCGAGACCGGTGACGCCGCCTGGCTGACGGCCACAGGCGCCGCGTTCGCCGACGCCGGCCTCACCGCCATCCGGATCACCGACCGCCGGGCGACGCTCGGGCCGCGAGAGCTCGTGCTGCACCCGCCGACGCTGGCCCTCGGCGTCGGTTGCGAACGCGGCTGCGACCCGGCGGAGCTCGGGACGCTCGTCGAACGCACGTTGGCCGAGGCCGGCCTGGCGCCTGCCTCGGTCGCGGTCGTCGTCAGCCATGCCCTCAAGGCCGCCGATCCCGCGGTGCACGCCTTCGGCGAGGCCCTCGGCGTGCCGGTGCGGTTCTTCCCGGCCGCGGCGCTGGAGGCCGAGACGCCGCGCCTCGCCTCGCCGTCGGCGGTCGTCTTCCGCGCCGTCGGCAGCCACGGCGTCGCCGAGGCAGCGGCGCTCGCGGCGGCCGGGCCGGCCGGCACACTGGTCGTGCCGAAGACCAAGTCGGCGCGCGCGACCTGCGCCGTCGCCCGCGCGCCCGCCATCGACGCCACGACCGTCGGCACGCCACGCGGTACCCTGTTCATCGTCGGCACCGGCCCGGGCGACGCGGCCTATCGCGCGCCGGCCGCCGATGCGGCACTGGCGCGGGCGACCGATGTCGTCGGCTACGGCCCCTATATCGACCTGCTCGGCACCGCCGCAGCCGGCAAGGAACGCCACGCGTTCGCCCTCGGCGAGGAGCAAACGCGCTGCCGCCACGCGCTCGCGCTTGCCGCCGCCGGCCGCCAGGTCGCCCTGGTGTCGAGCGGCGATCCCGGCATCTACGCCATGGCGGCGCTGGTGTTCGAGCTGCTCGACCGCAGCGCAACCGACGCATGGACCCAGATCGGCATCGCCGTCGTCCCCGGCATCTCGGCCATGCAGCTAGCCGCGGCACGCGCCGGCGCACCGCTGGGTCACGATTTCTGCGCGATCTCGCTCAGCGATTTACTGACGCCATGGCCTGAGATCGAGCGGCGCCTCCAGGCCGCCGCCGCGGCCGACTTCGTCGTCGCCCTCTACAACCCGGCCAGCCGTCGACGCCGACACCAGTTCGCGACGGCGCATGCGATCCTGCTGCGCGAGCGCGCCCCGGACACCCCCACCATCGTCGCCCGCAACCTGGGCCGCGCCGACGAGACGGTCCGCGTCGTGCCGCTGTCGGCACTCGACGCGGACGCCATCGACATGCTGACGCTGGTCATCGTCGGCAACAGCCGGACCCGCGCCGTCGGACACGGCACCGACCGCTGGGTCTATACGCCGCGCGGCTATGCCACGGGCATCGCGCGCAAGGCGGCGGGATGACGGTCTACTTCATCGGCGCCGGGCCGGGCGCGCCCGACCTCATCACGGTGCGTGGCCTGCGCCTGGTCGAACGCTGTCCGGTCTGCCTCTATGCCGGTAGCCTGGTGCCACGCGCGATCGTCGAAGCGGCCCCGGCCGGCGCCCGCATCGTCGACACCGCGGCCCTGACGCTGGACGAGATCGTCGGCGAGATCGCGGCCGCCCACGACCGCGGCCACGACGTCGCCCGGCTGCATTCCGGCGACCCGGCGCTCTATGGCGCGACGGCGGAGCAGATGCGGCGCCTCGATGCCCTCGCCATCGCCTACGAGGTCGTGCCCGGCGTGCCTGCCTATGCCGCCGCCGCCGCCGCGCTGCGCCAGGAGCTGACTTTGCCGGAGGTCAGCCAGACGGTCATCCTGACACGCACCGCGGTACGCGCCTCGGCCATGCCGCCGGGCGAGGAACTGGCGGCCCTCGGCCGCAGCGGCGCCACGTTGGCGATCCACCTGTCGGTCAACAACCTGGCCCGGGTCGTGCGCGAGTTGACGCCGCACTACGGCGCCGACTGCCCGGCCGTCGTCGCCTACCGCGTTTCCTGGCCCGACGAGCAGATTATCCGCGGCACCCTCGCCGAAATCCGCGGCCGGGTGAAACAGGCCGCCATCACGCGCACGGCGCTGATCCTGGTCGGCCGTGTCCTCGCCGCCCACGACTTCGACGACAGCCGCCTCTACGCCGCCGACCACCACCACGTGCTGCGCCCGGCCCGTCGCCGCACGGCCTGAAGCGAACGCTCGGCTCCGCTACAACGCGGCGCCGGCCTGCTCCAACAGGCGGATCAGGCCTTGAGAGCGGCCATGGCCGGCCCATTCCAGGACCGTGCGGCCCGTGTAGTCGTTGTGGTTGACGTCGGCGCCCGCGTCGATCAGCAGGCCGGCGACGTCCGCATGACCACCGCGCGCGGCGATGATGAGCGGCGTCAGGCCCTGCCGGTTCTCGGCATTGACGTCGGCGCCGGCACCGATCAGCTGCTCGATGACGGCGAAATTGCCGCGGTCGGCGGCATAGTAGAGCGCCGTGTTGCCGAGCTTGTCGGTCCGCTCGGTGCCGGCACCGTATTCCAGCAGTACGGCCGTCGCATCGAAATTACCCTCGACCGAGGCCCACATCAGGGCCGTACGGCCGTCGGTGTCGGCGACGTCGGCGGGCTTGCCGCGGACCAACAGATTGCGCGTTTCCTCGGCGTCGCCGGCATAGGCCGCGATCAGCAAAGGGTCGTTCGCCAGCAGCTGGATCTGCGCCGCCGCCGGCCCGGCAACGACGGCCAAGGTCGCGACGGCGAGCATGTAGAGCCAAAGACGCATGGGCCGGTTCCTCCCTGGTCGGTCCGGGGCTCATTCTCGTTGCTGGCGGCGAGGCGTCAAGCCCGGCCACGTCACGTCACGGCAAGGCCAGGCGCGCCGCCGCCCAATCGGCGGCCGCGTCGCCCTTCGCGACGCGCTCGCCAGGCTCCGCCGGCGGCCGTCGCAGCATGACGACGGGACGGCCCGCCTCGCGCGCCGCCGTCAGTTTCGCGGCGGTCGCCGCGCCGCCGCTTGCCTTCGTCACCAACACATCGATGCGATTGTCGGCAAACAGGGCCTGCTCGCCCGCCTCGTCGAACGGCCCGCGCCGGACGATCAGCCGATAGTCGGTCAGCGGCACTGAGCGCGCCGGCTCGTCGACCAGGCGAACCAGGCACCACACGCCCGACAGCGACGCGAACGCCGCCAGATCCGCGGCGCCCACGGTCAGAAACGCCCGCCTGCCGAGCCCCGGCAGCCGGGCCGCGGCCGCCGCCGCGTCGGCGACCTCGATCCACTCATCGCCGGGTTGCTGCTGCCATGGCGGGCGGGCGACGACGAGCCGCGGCACACCCGCCGCGTCGCAGGCGCGACGCGCGTTTGCCGAGATCCGCGCGGCGAACGGATGGGTCGCGTCGACGACGCCATCGATCCGTTCGTCCCTGAGAAACCGCTCCAGGCCGGCGGCGCCGCCGAAGCCACCGGCCCGCTGGGCGCCCGGCAATGCGACGCCACCGCGCGTGCGGCCGGCCCGCGACGACAGGACCCACAGCCGTTCGCCGAACCGGGCGGCGAGCACGCGCGCCAGCGCCGCGCCCTCGCCCGTACCGCCGAGGATCAGCAGGCGCGGCGGCTGCGTGCCCGTCGCCATCGCTCACCCGTCATGGGCCGGCCCGGCCGATAACAGCGCCTGCCGCATCGACGACGACGACGTCGACATCGATGCCGCCGGCGAGCGCCGCCTGGGCGACGCCGCGCGCCTGCGCCGCGACCGCGTCGGCGAGCGGCGCCCCGGACCGCTGTGCCAGGGCCAGCACGGCGCCGGCGCTCGCCGCCGCTCGCGCCTCGGCGACGATGCGCTCGCCAGCGCCGAGCCGCGCCAGCTGATCGGCGAGCCGCCCCGTGTCGATGCGGCTGCGCCCGGAATGAAGGTCCAGATGGCCGGCCGCCAGCTTCGTCAGCTTGCCGAACCCGCCGGCCAATGTCAGCCGCGCCACCGGGTGCCGGCGCAGATATTTGAGCGTGCCGCCGACGAAATCGCCCATGTCGATGAGCGCGATCTCCGGAAGGTCGTAAAGCCGCTGGGCGGTGGCCTCCGACGTGCGCCCCGTCGCCGCCGCGACGTGACCCAGGCCGGCGGCCCGCGCCACGTCGATGCCGCGATGGATCGAATGGATCCATGAGGCGCAGGAATAGGGCACGACGATCCCCGTCGTCCCTAGCACGCTGAGCCCGCCGCGGATGCCGAGGCGTCCGTTCGCCGTCTTGGCGGCCAGCGCCTCGCCGCCCGGGATGGCGATCGTCACGCGCACGTCGCAGGCCGCGCCGAAGTCGGCGGCAACCTCGGCCAATGCGTCGCGGATCATCTCGCGCGGCTTCGGGTTGATCGCCGGCTCGCCGACGCCAAGCGCCAGGCCGGGCAGCGTGACGACGCCGACGCCCTCGCCGGCCGCGAAGGCGACGCCCGTGCCGGCCGCGACACGCTCCACCGTCGTCAGGATCAATGCGCCGTGGGTCACGTCGGGATCGTCGCCGGCATCCTTGACGATGCCGGCCGTAGCGCTCGCGCCGGCCAACACCTTGCGGGCCAGCGCGAACGACGCGCGCCGACCGCGCGGCAGCCGGATCGCCACGGGATCGGGGAACGTGCCCGTCAGCAAGGCCTCGTAGGCCGCCCGCGCCGCGGCGGTCGCGCAGGCGCCGGTGGTCCAGCCGCGCCGCAGCGCGGGATTTCCGGATGGCGACGATGCGGCCATGCGGCGACTCTACCCCTCGCCCCCCGGACTAGCCAGCGAGCCGCCGGCCATGCCATACCATCGCCGATAATGCCCGCACCACCGCCGACCGACAGCGATCCGCCGTTGCCCGAATTCGCCCCGGGCTGGGTGTGGCTGGTCGGCGCCGGGCCCGGCGATCCCGGTCTGCTGACCGTGACCGCGCTGCACGCGTTGCGCCACGCCGACCGGGTCGTCTACGACGCGCTGGTGGACCGGCGCATCCTCGCGCTCGCGAACCCCGGCGCGGAGCTGATCTACGCCGGCAAACGCGGCGGCAAGCCGTCGCCGAAACAACCCGACATCTCCGCCCGCCTGGTCCGGCTGGCCCGGGCCGGCCAGCGCGTGCTGCGGCTCAAGGGCGGCGACCCGTTCGTCTTCGGCCGCGGCGCCGAGGAGGCACTGGCGCTGGTCGCCGCCGGCGTCCCGTTCCGCGTCGTCCCCGGCATCACGGCGGGCACCGGCGGCCTGGCCTATGCCGGCATCCCGCTGACCCATCGCGAGACCAACTCCGCCGTGACGTTCATCACCGGCCACGACGTCGCCGGGGCGACGCCGGACGCGCTCGACTGGCACGCCCTGGCCAACGGCGCGCCGGTCCTCGTCGTCTACATGCCGCTCAAGCACCTGGCGGAGATCGCGGCGCGCCTGATCGCTCACGGCCGCAGCGCCGACGAGCCCGCGGCGATCGTCGCCCACGCCGCGACCGACCGCCAACAGGTGGTCGAGACGACGCTGGGCGCGGCGCCGGAGTTGGCCCACACGGTGGACCCGCCGGCGCTGTTCGTCGTCGGCCCGGTCGTTGCGTTGCGCGCCGGTCTCGACTGGCTCGGTGCACTCGCCGGCCGCGAGCTGGCGCCCGACCCCCTGGCGACGCGACGCACCCGCGCCGCCAGCTGACGAAGAGCACGCCAGGCCAGATGTTCAATTGGCTCGACATCCGCGGGCTTGCCACGGCGGCAACGGGGCTGGTCTTCGGCGGCATGTTCGTCTTTTCCTTCGTCGTCGCGCCGGCGACGTTCAAGAAACTGGGCAAGCAGGCCGCGGGCGACCTGATGGGCGCCTTGTTCCCGGCATACTATCTGGCGATGACGGCCGCCGCGGTCGTCGGCGTCGGTCTGCTGGCGATCATCGGCAACCAGCCCGTCGAGGTCGCGGTCCTGGCCGCCGTCGCGTTCGGCTTCATCGGCGCCCGGCGCGGCTTGTTGCCGCGCGCCCAGGCCGCCGGCGCCGCGATGCAGGCGGGCGACGCCGCCGCGGCGGCCCGGTTCCGCCGGCTTCACGGGACGAGCATGCTGCTGAACCTGATCCAGCTCGCCGCCGCCCTGTTCGTCCTGTTGCGGCTGGCGTGAGACAGCCTGGCCTGATCATCGCCGCCCCGGCGTCGGCCAGCGGCAAGACCACGGTGACCCTGGCGGCGCTGCGCAGCCTGGCCCGCCGCGGCGTCGCCGTCGGCGCCGCCAAGATCGGCCCCGACTACATCGACCCGGCTTTTCACGCCGTCGCCTGCGGCCGCGCCTGCATCAATCTCGATCCCTGGGCCATGCGGCGCCAGACCATCGCCACTCTGACCGCGGCCCTGTCCAAGGAGACGACGCTGACCATCGTCGAAGGCGTCATGGGCCTGTTCGACGGGACCGGCGTGCCGCCGCGGCTCGATGCCGGCTCGACCGCAGACCTGGCGGCGCTGATGCAATGGCCCGTCGTGCTGGTCATGGACGTGCGTGGCCAGGCCGCGACCGCCGGCGCCGTGCTCGCCGGCCTCGCCCGCCACCGCGCCGACGCGGCCGTGGCCGGCGTCATCTTCAATCGGACCGGCGGCCCGCGCCACCAGGCGACACTGCGCGCCGCGGCCGCCGCCGCGGTGCCCGAGATCGAGGTGCTCGGCTGCCTGCCCCGTCTCGACGAGCTGTCGTTGCCGGAACGGCATCTCGGCCTGGTGCTGGCCGCCGAGCATCCCGCCTTGACGGCCTATCTGGACGGCGCCGCCGACCTGCTGGAAACCCACGTCGACACAGTCGCGCTCGAACGCCTGGCCAGGCCCGCGTGCCCGCTTGCCGCGGACCCGGCGGGGCCGCAGCTGCCGCCGTTGGGACAACGCATCGCGGTCGCCCGCGATCGGGCCTTCGCCTTCGCCTATGACAGCGTGCTCACCGGCTGGCGCGAGGCCGGCGCGGAGGTCAGCGAGTTCTCGCCGCTGGCCGACGAGCCGCCGCCGGTGGACGCCGACGCGGTCTACCTGCCCGGCGGCTATCCGGAGCTGCATGCCGGCCGCCTCGCCGCCAATGACAGGTTCCTGGCGGGGCTGCACACAGCCGCCCGGGGCGCGGCGATCTATGGCGAGTGCGGCGGCTATATGGTCCTGGGCGAGGGCCTGGTCGACGCCGGCGGGACGCGCCACGCGATGGCCGGCCTGCTGCCGCTGGAGACCACGTTCGCCGAGCGCCGGCTGCACCTGGGCTATCGCCAGGTCACGGTCGCCGCCGACGGCCCGTGGGGAGGTTCCGGCTCAGGCTACCGCGGCCACGAGTTCCACTATGCATCGGTCGTGCGCGAGGGGCCGGGACAACCCCTGTTCCAATGCGCCGACGCCGCCGGCGCCGCGCTGGGCCCCGGCGGGCTCTGTCGTGGCCGCGTTGCCGGCTCATTCGTTCACCTGATCGACCGCGCGCCATGACCAAGGCCGACCCGCCCTACTGGAGGCGCAAGCAGCTCGAGGACATGACCGCCGAGGAATGGGAAGCGCTGTGCGATGGTTGCGGGCAGTGCTGCCTGCACAAGCTGGAGGATGTCGACACCGGCGACATCGCGCTCACCGACGTCGCCTGCCGCTACCTCGACCTCGGGGCCTGCCGCTGCGGCGACTATGCCAACCGCAAGACGAACGTGCCCGATTGCGTCCAGCTGACGCCGGCGACCGCCCGCGCCCTGACGTGGCTGCCGGAAACGTGTGCCTACCGCCTAGTTGCGACCGGGCAGCCGTTGGCCTGGTGGCACCCTCTGGTTTCAGGCGACCCGAACACGGTCCACGAGGCCGGTATCTCGGTGCGCGGCAAGGCGGTCACTGAAGATCGCGTCCGCGACGTCCAGGCCCACGTGACGGAATGGCTGAACGACCGCGTTGACGCCGGCGACGACCCGCTTCGTCCGGCGGCGCCTCGTCGCAAGCGGCGCTAAGTCGCACAGCACCGGGATCTGCGGTTCGGTCCTCACGAAAGATCGTGTCCCTCGCCGGCCGCTTCGGCCACGACCGTCGCGTCCTCTTCCGGCACGTAGAACGTGCGGGCGTGGCCGGCCAGGGTCAGGCCCAGCGCCTTGATACGACCGTCCGGCACGATTTCCAGTGGCGTGTAGCGCGGGTGATGGTGTGCCTTGATCGGATTGTTCGAGGCGCGGTTGTAACAGCAGGTCAGCTGGTGCCGGGGCTGGTTGGAGGTGTTCATGTCCGAGCCGTGCAACATGTTGCAGTGAAAGAAGACGACGTCGCCGGGTTCAAGCTCGGCATAAACGCGCTCCAGCACCGCCATCGCCTCGTTGACACGGTCAAGGTCCGCCCCGGTCTGGCCACCGACACGGCCGTGATCGATCCGACCCATCTTGTGACTGCCACGCAAGACCTGCAGACAGCCGTTCTCGCGCGTCGCCGGATGGACGGCGATGGCGACCGTCGCCATGTCCGGGAACAGGCAGCCATTGTTGTACCAATAGCCATAGTCCTGGTGCCAGTTCCAGGCGCCGCCGACGCGCGGCCGCTTCATGTTCAGCTTCGTGTGGTAGTGATAGACCTCGCCGCCGAGCAGCTGCTCCATGGCGCCGACGATGCGCTCGCAGCGCGCAAACGCACCGAACAGATCGTCGCCCGGGTCGTTCCACAGAACAAACTCCGACGCGCGGCCGGCATCGTCGGCGAACCGCGTGACGTTGGCGCGCAGGCCTTCGTCCGTGGCGATGGCCTGGCGCAGCAGGTCGATCTCCTCGGCATCGAAAGTGTGCCGCTTGATCAGATAGCCGTCCCGATCGAAGGCCGCGACGTCGTTTTGATCCAGCATCGTTGCTCACTATCGCGGACGGGCGTTTCACCCCCCACCCTGACCCTCCCCCACAAGGGGGGAGGGAATTTCCGGTCACCCAGGGCTGTTACTCCCTCCCCCCTTGTGGGGGAGGGTTGGGGGTGGGGGGTGAAACACCGACCTGCGGTTCCGAGTATTAGCGGATGCCCGCCTCGATCTCGGGCAGCATCTTGTCCAGGTTCGCCGGCGTGACCAGGCCGATCCCCGTGTCGATGTCTAGGCCCGGAATCGCGTAGGTCGACGACAAGACGCACTGCACCACGGGCAGAAAGCCTTGCAGAAACAGGTTCTGATCGAACGCGATCTGCACATAGCCATCCTGCAACGCCTCGACCGTGGCCGGCACGATGTCGTAGCCGGCACCAAAAACCTCGCCGGGCTGCTTCCCGGCTTCTTTCAGTGCCTTGCCTAGGAACCCGGTGACGGTTCCGTGCGAGGTGATAATCGCCTTCACATCCGCGTTCCGGTTGATATAGGCGACCAGGATCGGCACGGCGAGCGACGGATCGGCGTTCACCTCGGGGCTGATCTCGATGTAGTCGATCGTCATGCCCTCTTCCTCGAACACATCAAGGGCGCCGCGTTCGAGCTTGCCGCGCTCATCCTGCGACAGCAGGCCATAGACCAACACGCGGTCGCCAGCCTGCAATTTGCCATCGCGAACGGTGCCGGTGGCGACGAGACGGCCGGACCGGTAGTTGTCCATGCCGACGAAGCCAAACCCCGACGCCCGATGCTGACCGAACAAGGTGCTGAGCTGGGAGTTGCCGCTTGTTATGACGATACCTTGCCCGCGGGCATCCGCCACCAGTTCCTCGAACGCCTCGTTTCCCGGGTGCCCCATGATCTCGACGCAACCCGGGCCGGCCGCCACGGCCTCGCGAAACTGATCGAGCATCCGATCGGGCTGCCAGGCCGAGTACTGCTCGCGAAGCTCGATGCCGAAGGCTTCGGCGGCGGCGCGAGCCCCATTCGTTCGGGCCAATGTGGCACCGCCGCCCGGGTTTCCACCCATTTGGAAGTACATCACAAGGCCCTCGCCGATCGCTTGCGCCTGCGCGGTCGACGCGGCACCAACAGCAACCGCGGCCGACACCGCTATCGTCGTCACGCTGAGGTATTTGCTGAGCTTCGACATATTTCATCCTCCCTTTGGTTGTGGCCGGCGCCGCCGCAACGACGGTGCCGGTTCGTGGAAAGCTATCGCGGTTGGTCACGCGCCGCGGTGTCCCGCGGGCGGCCCGCGCGCCGCCCGAGCGTCGTCGCGCCGGGCGCCAAGACCCGGCAATCGCGCCAGCGGTACCGATCCCTTCGCCTTGTCGAGCACGATGTGAATGGTCACGGCGGCGATGAAGACGAGGCCGACGACGAGGCGGGTCCAGAAGCCGCCGACGCCGCTGCCGGCCTCGAGCGAGCCGACGATGAAAGATCCGAAAAATGTGCCGACGACGCTCCCCTTGCCGCCGGAGATCGAGGCGCCGCCGATGAACACCGCCGCCAGGGCGACCAGGAGAAAACCGGTACCTTGGGTCGTGAAGTAGTTCTTGTTCTCCAGCGTCAGAACGACCCCGGCCAAAGCCGAGAAACATGCCCATCAGGGTGAACAGCTTGATCTTCTCGCGCCCAACATTGACGCCGACCACCCGGGCCACGTCGGCGTTGTCGCCGATGAACAGCAGGTGCTCCCCGAACTTGTGGCGGTTCAGGATGAACCAGGTGAGCACCGCCAGAGCCACCGCCCAGAAGAACTGCACCGGGATCACGCCAAGGCGGCCGGTCATCACGTGGTACAGGCTGTAATCGCTGACCGCGCGAATGTTGTAGCTGAGCCCGCCGGATGAAATGACGGTCGGACCTTCCCAGACGAACAGGGTTGCAAGGGTCGCAATGATCGATGGAACCCCGATGCGCACGACCAACAAGCCGTTGATGAAGCCGATAGCCGCGCCAACCCCGATCGCCGCCGCGAAAGCGAGCCAGACGAGGAGATCGTGCTTGTCGCCCCCCTCGGCCTCATCCAGCGGGAAAATCCCAAACTTAGAAATGATCACGAAGACCAGACTGGAAAGCTTCAATACGGAGGGAAAAGACAAATCGATCTCGCCCGCGGCGATGACCAGCGTCAGGCCGAGGGCAAGGATCAGCGGCGGCAGGACCGAAATGAACAGGGTCGCGTAGATGCGATAGCCTAGGAAACTCTCCGGCGCCGTGACCATGAAAACGCCGATGATGACAATAAAGACGCCGATAATCGGCAGACCTTCGATCCGCGTCCACCAGGTCTGGTGGGTTCTGATCTCAACCCGCGACATGCACGTGTTCGCTCTGCAGGTCGATCAGCTTCGTCGTCAGGTCGCCCACCTTCAACTCGCCCTTGCACACCTCGTCGACGATCTCGCCCCGGTCGATGATGACGATACGGTCGGCAACGGCATGTACATGAGCCAAGTTGTGCTCGATGTAGAGGCAGGCGCGACCCGACCGGTATGGCGATGCCCAGCAGCCCGGCGACCACGTAGTAGCGCAGATGCCGCGCGCTCATACGCACGCGCGCCCCGCGCAGGCGGGCGATGAACAGTAGAATCACACCGGCGCCGAAGGTCTGCCAGAACACCGCGCCGATCGGCGGCACTCCGGCGAGGCTGATGAACTTGTTGACGCTCGTGCCGCCGCCCCAGATCGCGCCGAGGACCAGCAGAATAGCGAGCGGCAGCAGGCGCGCCGCCAGATTCTGCCGGTGAGCGGACGATGTTGCGGGCATCACGGCAGCGTACGGGCCGGCCTCGGCATCGGTAAAGCCCGGCAAGGCGGACGCCCCGCGTGTCAGCGCGCGGCGACGCCGATCAGGGGCCTTCGCGGCAGGCCCTCGTGCGCGCCCGCCATGACGTCGTGCCACAGCCGCGCCGGCAGGCCGCCGCCGGTGACGCCGCCCATCGGCGTGCCGTCATCGTTGCCGACCCAGACGCCGGTGACGAAGTCGCGCGTGTAGCCGATGAACCAGGCGTCGCGAGAATCCTGGCTGGTGCCGGTCTTGCCGGCGGCGAGCCGGTCGAGCTGCGCGGCGCGGCCCGTGCCCCAGTCGACGACGGCGGCAAGCATGTCGTTCATGGTCTCGGCATGGCGCGCTTCGATCACCCGTTCGACGCGCCCGCCGTCGCGCTGATAGAGCACCGCTCCGTCGGCGTCACGCACGACGCGGATGCCGTTCGGCCGCACGGCATGGCCGCCATTCGCGAATACGGCATACACACCGGTCAGCTCCAGCAGGGTCACCTCGCTCGCCCCCAGCGCCAGGCTCGGGTGGGTCGTCAGGTCGCTGGCGATGCCCAGCCGCCGCGCCGTCCCGACGACCTTGCGCCGACCGACGCGCTCGCTCAGGCGCACCGCGACGGAGTTGAGCGAACGCGCCATTGCCTCGCGCATGGTCACGCTGCCGCGGAACGTGCCGCCGAAGTTGCGCGGCGACCAACCGTCGACAGTGATGGGCCGATCCTCGAGGCGCATGTCCGGCGTCAGCCCGGCCTCCAGCGCGCCAAGGAAAACGATCGGCTTGAATGCGGAGCCAGGCTGGCGCAGCGCCTGCGTCGCCCGATTGAACTGACTGGCGCGGTAGGCGCGGCCGCCGACCATGGCCAGCACGTCGCCGGCCGGCGACAGCACGACCACGGCGGCCTGTCGGGCGGCGCCGCCGGCCTCATCGAGCGCCCGGCCGACCGCCCGCTCGGCAAGGCGCTGCAGGCGCGGGTCGAGCGTCGCCTCGACGGTCAAGTCGCCGCCGGCCTGGCCGAGATAGCCGGCGACCTGCTCGGTCACCCAATCGGTAAAGAAACGGCCGCTGCCGGCCTGGCCGACCTCGCTCCCGCGATGGGCGTTGCGTCGTTGCGCCGCGCCACGTGCTTCGTCCGGCGTCACATAACCGGCCGTGACCATGCCGTCGAGCACCGCCACCGTGCGCGCGTGGGCCGCCACCGCATCGTGGGCCGGGTTGTAGCGCGACGGCGCCTTCAGCAGGCCGGCCAGCATCGCCGCCTCGTACAGCGTCACGTCCCGGGCAGAGCGGCCGAAATACTTCTGCGCCGCCGCCTCGACACCGTAGGTCCCGGCCCCGAGATAGACCCGATTCAGATAAATCGTCAGCAGCTCGTTCTTGTCGAACCGCGCTTCCAACCACAGCGCCAGCAGCAGCTCCTTTATCTTGCGGTCGAGCGAGCGCTCGGGCGACAGGAACAGGTTCTTCGCCAGCTGCTGGGTCAACGTGCTGCCGCCCTGCGCAACGCGGCCGGCCCGCAGGTTGGCCACCATGGCGCGGGCGACGCCCCGCGGATCAAAGCCGAGATGGCTGTAGAACCGTCGGTCCTCCGTCGCCAGCACGGCCTGCGGCAAAAAGACCGGCAGCTTGTCGACGCCCACATGCGCACCATAGAGGTCACCGTAGGAGGCCAGCCGGCTACCGTCGGCGGCGACGACAACGACGGCCGGTCGGCGCACCTCATGGCGCAGCGCATCGACACTCGGCAAATCCCAGGCGAACCAGGCGACGACGCCGGAGACGAGCAGCCCGGCCCAGATCGCCGACACCAGCGACCACTTGACGAGCCAACCGATGACCGACCGCCGCCGCCGGGCTTCGCTCGGCGGTTTCGCCTTTGGAAGAGCGGTCGGCGTACGCTGGCCGCCGGCGCGGCGCGGGCGCCGATTGCGAGTCGTCTTGCCGGCCGGTCGCTTGCCCATGGCCGCACTATCTAGTTGGTTTGCGCGGCACGCGCCATATATGCTGCGCTGCCGTGTGCGACGCCGAACCGACAACACGCGACGCAACCCCGCCCGATGCCGAGGCGCTGGCAGCGCTGTTCCACGCCTATCACATCGAAGCCGTAGGGCAGCCGCCGGCACTGACCGCCGCGATCATCCGCCGCGATGGTTTCGGCCACCGGTTCCACGCGATCGTCGCGGCGGCGCCGAAGGCGCCGCTCATCGGCTTCGCCCTCTGGCAAGCGGCCTACGAGCCGGACAGGGCAACCTCGGGCGGTTATTTGAACGACCTCTATGTCGCGCCGCCTTGGCGCCGCCGCGGCATCGCCCGGCGGCTCATGCGCGCCATCGCCCGCGCGGTGCAGGCCGACGGCGGCGGCTTTCTTTCCTGGTCGACCCAGCGTGACAACACCGGCGCGCGCCGACTCTATAACTGCATCGGCGAATCCGGAGAAGACATCGTGCCCTACGTCAGCCGCGGCCGTCAGTTTGCATCACTGGCCGAAGTTACAGGCTCGTGGTCTGAGGGGTGAGGTCGGTCGCACGCCTCTGCGCTACCTGGCACTCTAGACGTCCAGGTTCGCGACCTTCAGCGCATTCGCCTGAATGAATTCGCGGCGCGGCTCGACCACGTCGCCCATCAGCGTCTGGAAGATATCCCCCGCCTCGTCCGCGTGGTCGACGCGCACCCTCAGCAACGAGCGCGCGTTGGGATCCAGGGTCGTCTCCCACAGCTGTTCCGGATTCATCTCGCCCAGCCCCTTGTAGCGCTGAAACGAGATGCCCTTGCGGCCGAGCTCGAACACTCTGCTGAGCAGGCTAACCGGCCCGGTGATCGGCATCTCCGCATCCTTGGCCTGCAGCGTGCTGTGGTGGCTGTAGAGGGTC
>CBDHDN010000028.1:0-34304 GCA_965261585.1 Alphaproteobacteria bacterium | reverse complement strand
GTGGTCCGCCTACGCATCGCTGTCTGGAGCGGGTGATGGGGATCGAACCCATGTCGCCAGCTTGGAAGGCTGGAGCTCTACCATTGAGCTACACCCGCAACGAAACTCAACGGAATGGGGTTGCTGTCAGGAGCCGCCGCGCCTCTGTATTTGTCTTCTGCAGGCCCAGTCCAATGCTGGCGCCGCCTGCCGCGCGCCTGTCGAGACCGCCGGAGTTGCGTGGTGGAGGGGGTTGGATTCGAACCAACGTAGGCTATGCCAACGGATTTACAGTCCGCCCCTTTTAACCACTCAGGCACCCCTCCGCACACACCACCGTGACCGCGCGCCACAGCAGCGGCGGCAGAGCGGCGAAATATGAGGATTTACAGCGCTCTGTCAATACATAAACGGGCGCGCAAGGCACCCTCCGACGCCAGGTCGCGCCAGCCCGGCTTGCGCGACCACAGACGTATATAATAGTAGGAAGTGTGAGGCTCGAACGCAAGCCACAGCGGCGAACCGGGCTCAGGACCCTAGAGACTTCGGCAACCAGCCGGACTCATCGCCGCAGGGCGATTGTTCTGCCGGCGGCCTGTTCCCTCGATTTCATGGTCGCCTCGATCAAGGCCCAGAGCGCGGGCAATCTGGTTCGCATCGGCTTGTTGTCGATATTGTCCGAGAAGAAATCGGTCTCGATGACGGCGAGCCGTTGCGGGTTGGCCCGCAGCCAATCAGCCAAGGCGCGGTCACCGGCCGGCACGGCTGCATAGACGGGGTAGAGGAAATTGCCACACGGCGGACGCTTCGCGGCGTAGTTCAGAACCCCTTTGTTCGTCAGGACCAGCAGGCAATCGGCACCGGCCAGCTCGGCGCCATACCGCGTGACGAACTGCTTGATGTCGTCGGGCAGGAGGCTCTCGTCCGGCGTGTTCAGCGACGCCAGCGACGGCAGGCGGCCATTTCCGGCCGCGAACGTCGCCGTCCCGAGGACAACGGCGACCAAGGCGGCCCCGGCCGCGACTAGGCGTGGCCAGCGCCGCGCCATCGTCAAGATTGGCAGGGCGGCGAGGCCCCCCAGTCCGACCGCGACCGAGAGCAGCGTGTAACCGGTGTGGCTTGCGTCCGATCGGTCCATCATGTCGCGTGTGGCGACTGCCACGGCCGCGGCAAGAAAAAACAAGAGTGCGGCGCGCTTTCGTTCCGCGGGGTCTGCGGAGCGCGCTTTCCTCAATGCCAGAGTGCCAGCCAGGGCAATCGTCCCGATGACAACGACCGTATCCAACATGGCCCTGGGCCCGGTCAGGGGCAGGCTCCAAATGCCGCGGGCCTCGATCCCCCACCACAAGATGTCCCTGACGGCGTTTGCATAGAGAACGCCGCCCCCAAGGGCGAGCAACAGCGCGATGCCGGCCGCGAATCCGGCCAGCGCCGTGCCGATCAGCATGATGGCGCTTGGACCTCGATGGACGAGCAGGATCCCGGCGGCAATCACCGCAATCGCCAGGGTCGCCAGGCCGGTGCTGTAGACGTGAATCGGCGAAACAGCGCAGACCGCGCCGAACGCGGCGGACAGGACATGGGCTTGCGTGCGCTTGCGGTCGGCGTTGTGAAAAATCCCGGCGCAGAGCGCCAGTGCCGACAGGATCAGCACATGGCGATTGGTCGCATGGGCGGCGAAAACGACGGCGGCGGCCGCCGCCAGGCTCACCATGGCGCCGATCATGTGCCGGCGGGACGGCGACGCCAAGTCTTCAAGGAGCGCCGCGGCAAACGCATATGCCGCCAGCGCCGCCAGCATCGTGGTCATCATTCTGCCAACCCCGGCGACGAGCCGCATGAAGGCGATCTCGTGACCCGGCTGGGCGAACATAGCGGCGAGCGCCGCCGGCAGGAGGGTGCGGCCCGGCCCGTGGATCAGGACGGGTGTCTCAGCCGCATTGCCGAGGATCACCGAGCCGGCAAGGATCTCTCCCTCATGGAAGACGTCCGTCAGCGGCCGGTCGACCGGCGGCCCCAAACGAATGCAGCAACACGACGCCGAGCGCCAACAGGCAGGCCGCGGTGGACAGGCGGTGGACACGCCGCAAGGCCGGCGCGGGATCGTCGTCGCTGCCGGACGGAAACCAGTGGGACGGTGGGTGCAATCCGTCGAACGCCCAAATCAACGCGCCGAGCAGGCCCGCGCTCGCGAAAACAACCATCGAAAGAGGCAGCCGATAGTCGACCGCCAGCAGCCTTTTGAGCAGAATGCTGGCGTTGGACGACTCGACGATGGCGACGCCGATCAAGCCGACGCCGAACGCCGTCAAGACATAGAGAGCTATCGCCTCCCTCGAGGCGACGGTGTTGGAGGCGGTGTTGGTATTGGGCATCGACATTAGTTCCGGCGACGGTATGGCGGCCCGGTCGGCGTCGATGAGCATTAGCAGCGGCTTGTTAACGCTTAGTGGGGGCCGCGCGAGGGCGCCGGCCGCGATCCCGCGGCAGCCGAACTGAAACGCCATGCCCGCACACAAGGAACAGCGCCCGCGACGCCGCCGGCAACGCTCGCCCGCCGCCGCCGACGGCGCGGTCTGGCTGTTCGGCCTGCATGCCGTGCGGGCGGCGCTGGCCAACCCGGCGCGGCGCTGCCGGCGGCTCGTGATCACCGGCGACGAGGCGCTGGCGCGCATCGACGCGGACACCGGGGCGCCACCGGCGGAACGCGTCGACAAGGGAGCACTTGCCGCGCTGCTGCCGGCCGGCGCGGTGCATCAGGGCGTGGCGTTGTCGGTGGAGCCGCTGCCGCCGACGACGCTGGATGATTTGTGCGACGCCGTGGCGACCGACCCGCGGGCCGTTGTGGTCGTGCTCGATCAAGTGACGGATCCGCACAATGTCGGTGCGGTGCTACGCTCGGCCGCCGCGTTCGGTGCCGCCGGGGTGGTCATGCAGGACCGCCATGCACCGCCCGCCGGCGGCGTCCTGGCCAAGGCGGCGTCGGGCGCTCTGGAGCACGTGCCCCTGGCGCGCGTCGCCAACCTGGCCCGCGCCCTCGGGTCCCTGAAGACGGCCGGTTGCTGGGCCCTGGGCCTCGACGCCGCGGCGCCGACCGCGCTGGCCGAGGCGCGGCCCGAGGGCCGCAACGCCTTGGTGCTCGGTGCCGAGGGCGCCGGCCTGCGCCGCCTGATGGCCGAGGGCTGCGACCAGCTGGTGCGGATTCCGGCCGGCGGCGCCGTCGACAGCCTGAACGTGTCGAACGCCGCCGCGGTGGCGCTTTACGAACTGCGCCGCGGCCTGGCCTGACAAGGCGCGCTGCGCACAAATTCGGGAAGGAAGGCCCATGACGATCAAGCGATTTCACGGAAAGAGCAAGGGGCGCTGCCGCGCGGTGGCGCACGGTGGCGTCGTCTACGCGGTTGCGACGGATACGACGTCGGCCGACGGCATCTCGGAGCAAACCCGCCTGACACTGGAAACACTTGAAAAGCTTCTCAGCGAAACGGGAAGCGGCAAAAGCGGATTGCTGCAAGCGACCGTCTATCTGCGGGACATGTCGACGAAGCCAGCTATGGATGCCGTATGGCGCGAGTGGGTTGGCAGTGAAGAGCACTGGCCCCAACGCGCTTGCGTCGGTGCGGATTTGGCGGGCGATGATCTCATCGAGATCGTCGTGACCGCCGCTTTGGTGTGAGGGCTACCCTACGCCGCGGCGGTCGCGCTCTACGAGGTGCGCCGGGGCCGGCAGGGGTAGGCCAACCGACGGGAGGCCGCGATGAAATCGCCTGTGCGGGTTGCCGTGATCGGCGGCGGGGTGGTCGGCTGCAGCGTGCTCTACCACCTGACCAAGCTGGGCTGGAGGGACGTCGTGCTGATCGAGCGCTCAGAGTTGACCTCCGGCTCGACCTGGCACGCCGCCGGCGGCTTCCACACGCTGAACGCCGACACCAACATCGACGCGCTGCAGGGCTACACGATCCAGCTCTACAAGGAGCTGGAGGCGATCTCCGGGGAGTCGTGCGGCCTGCACGATGTCGGCGGCCTGACGATCGCGACCGACCCGGACCGCATAGACTACCTCAAGGTCGAGCGCGCGAAGCACCGCTATATGGGCCTGGAGACTGAGCTCGTCGGGCCGACAGAGGTCCAGGCGCTGTCGCCGATCACGAACACCGAGGGCATCGTCGGCGCGCTCTACGACCCGCTCGACGGCCACCTCGACCCGGCCGGCACGACCAACGCCTACGCCAAGGCGGCGCGCCGGCAGGGTGCCGAGATCGTGCTGCGCAATCCGGTCAAGGCACTCAGCCCACGCGGCGACGGCACTTGGGACGTGGTGACCGAGCAGGGCACGATCCACGCCGAGCACGTCGTCAACGCCGCCGGCCTGTGGGCCCGTGAGGTCGGGGCGATGGCCGGCGTCACCCTGCCGCTCCATCCCATGGAGCACCAGTACCTGGTGACCGACGACATCCCCGAGGTCTATGAACGCGACAACGAGCTGCCGCACGTCATCGACCCCGGCGGCGAGACCTATCTGCGCCAGGAAGGGCGCGGCCTGGTGCTCGGCATCTACGCAGGACTGCGCGCCGTGGGCCGTCGACGGGACCGCGTGGGATTTCGGCCACGAGTTGCTGCCCGACGATTTGGACCGCATCGCCGAGCCCCTGGAGGCCGCGTTCGGCCGCTACCCCTGCCTCGAGCACGCCGGCATCAAGCGGGTCATCAACGGCCCCTTCAAGTTCGCGCCGGACGGCAATCCCCTGGTCGGGCCGGTGCCGGGCGTGCCGGGCTACTGGGCGGCCTGCGCCGTCATGGCCGGCTTCAGCCAGGGCGGCGGCGTCGGCCTGACGCTGGCCGAATGGATGGTCGAGGGCGAGCCGTCGCGCGACGTCTTCGCCATGGACGTCGCCCGCTTCGGCGATTTCACGACGCGGACCTACACGCGCCGGAAGGTCGTCGAGAACTACCAGCGGTGCTTCGCCATCGCCTATCCGAACGAAGAGCTGCCGGCGGCGCGGCCGCTCAACACGACCCCGGCCTATGGCCTCTGGCGGGCGCAGAATGCCGTCTTCGGCGTCGGCTACGGCATGGAGCACGTGAACTACGTCGCGCCGGCCGGCGCGGCGCCCTACGAGGTGCCGACGTTCCGCCGCTCCAATGCCTTCGCCGCTGTGGCCGAGGAGTGCCGCGCCGTGCGCGAGGCCGTCGGCCTCAACGAGATCCACAATTTCGGCAAGTACGAGGTCACCGGCCCGGACGCCGAGGCCTGGCTCAACCGCCTGATGGCCAACCGGGTGCCGCCGGTCGGCCGCATGGCGCTGACGCCGATGCTGAGCCCCCCGGGGCCGGCTGATCGGCGACTTCACGATGACGCGGTTGGCGCCGGAGCGGATCCGCCTGACCGCCTCGTTCGCCGCGCAGGCCTTTCACATGCGCTGGTTCCAGCAGCACCTGCCGACGCGCGGCGTCGCCGTGCGCAACGTCTCGACCGAGCAGCTCGGCTTCCAGATCGCCGGGCCGCGGGCGCGCACGCTGCTCGCCTGCGTCTGCCGCGCCGACGTCTCGAACGACGGACTGCCCTTTCTGCGCGCCATCGAGGCCGAGGTCGGCCTGGTGCCGGCGACGATCTGCCGCGTCACCTATACGGGTGACCTGGGCTACGAGATCTACGTCCATCGCGACCATCAGATCGCGCTTTACGAGGCGCTGAGAGAGGCCGGCGCGGCGCTGGACCTCAGGCCGTTCGGCATGCGGGCGATGATGTCGCTCAGGCTCGAGAAGTCGTTCGGCGCCTGGCTGCGCGAGTACATGCCCGACTACACGCCGGCCGAGACCGGCCTCGACCGTTTCGTGGCGTTCCAGAAGAGCGATTTCATCGGCCGCGACGCGGCGGCGGCCGAGCGCGCCACGCCGCCGCCGCGCCGGCTCGTGACCCTCGTCGTCGACGCGGCCGACGCCGACGCGGTCGCCGCCGACGCGGTCGCCGACGAGCCGGTCTGGCAGGGCGATGAGGTCGTCGGCTTCGTCACCTCCGGCGGCTATGCCCACAGCGTGCAGCAGTCGGTGGCGCTCGCCCTCGTCCCGCGCGCAACCCATGGCGATGCGCCCCTCGCCGTCGAGATCCTGGGCGAGCGCCGCCGCGCCTGCATCATCGCCGAGCCGCTGTTCGATCCCCAGGGCGCGCGCATGCGCGGCTAGTATGGACAACCAGCTCATCGGCTCGCCACCACGACTCGACAATTGCCAAGAACGAGCTGCAGCCGTGCCGCTTTTCGCTGGTCCGGGCGGGCACCCCCGTGCGGCGAAAAACCAACTGGCGCGATCCTTTTCGGCTCGGATAGGCTGTCCGCGACGGCACGCCCATAGGGTCGGCACGCCCATAGGGACGGTACGCCCAGAGGGACGGTACGCCCAGAGGGACGGTACGCCCAGAGGGAGGAGAGCGTCGATGAACAAGTCAAACCGCCTCATGCAGCAGCTCGCCGTGGGCGACGTGCTGTGCGCGGAAGGTTATCTGTTCGAGCTTGAGCGGCGCGGCTACCTGCAGGCCGGGGCGTTCGTGCCCGAAGTGGTGTCGGAACACCCGGACGTGGTGCGCCAGCTGCATCGCGACTTCGTCCATGCCGGCTCGGACGTCGTCGAGGCGCTGACCTACTACGCCCATCGCGAGAAGATGAAGCAGGTCGGCCGCGAGGACGAGCTCGAGCCGATGAACCGCCAGGCGCTCGCGATCGCCAAGGCGGTCGCGGCCGAGACCAGCGCCATGGTGGCCGGCAACATCTGCAACACGAACATCTATGAGCCCGACGACGCGGCCGGCCACGCCACGATCCGCGAGCTGTTCGCCGAGCAGGTCGAATGGATCGCCGACGCGGGCGTCGACTTCGTGATCGCCGAGACGCTCCCCTACCTGGGCGAGGCCGAGCTGGCGCTCGACGCGGTCAAGGCGACGGGCCTGCCCACCGTCGTCACACTGGCGATCCACCGCGACGGCCTGACGCGTGACGGCGCGACGGCGGCGGCCGCCTGCAAGGCGCTGGAGGACCGCGGCGCCGCGGTCGTCGGCCTGAATTGCGCCCGCGGCCCGGCGACCATGCTGCCGCTATTGCAGGAGATCGCGGCGGTCTGCACGGTGCCGATCGCCGCGCTGCCGGTGCCCTACCGCACGACCGCGGCGGAGCCGACGTTCCAGTCGCTGTCCGATGCCGGCCACGGCCACCCCGACGATGCGCGCGCCTTTCCGGTGCACCTGGATCCGCTGACCTGCACGCGCCACGACATCGCCGCGTTCACGACCGCGGCCAAGGCGCTGGGCGTCAAGTATTTCGGCGTCTGCTGCGGCGCCGGCCCGCACCACATCCGCGCCATGGCGGAGGCGCTCGGCCGGACGCCGCCGGCGAGCCGCTATACGGCCGACATGTCGCGGCACTATGCGCTGGGCGATTTCGCGGGCCAACGCGAAACGGACCGAGCCTACCGCGACGCGTTGTAGGCGAGTGCCCGGCGGAATTGGGGGCGGCGTGAGCGTGTAGTATCATGGCCCGGACGACGGGCGTTCGGGCAGAGGAGGGGACATCATGGCAGGCCTGCGACGGCTGCTGACCGTCATCGCGACGGCGGCGGCGCTGATGGCGGCGACTGGCGCGGCGGCGCAAGAACGGGCAATCACCAAGATCGCCGGCGATCTGTACCGGTTCCAGAACAACGCCCACTTCTCGGTGTTCCTGGTGACATCGGACGGCGTTATCGCGATGGACCCGCTCAACGCCGACGCCGCGCGCTGGCTCAAGGCGCAGATCGCCGAGCGTTTCGAGCAGCCCGTGCGCTACGTGATCTACAGCCACCACCATGGCGATCACGCCTCGGGCGGCGACGTCTTCGCCGACACGGCGACGTTCATCGGCCACGCGAACATGGCCGCGGCGCTGGCCGGGCAGAGCGGCGGCGTGCGCCCGCCGGACCTCACGTTCGCCGACACCATGACCGTGCGGCTCGGCGGCAAGACGGTCGAGCTCAGCCATCTCGGCCGCAACCATACCGACAACTCGATCGTCATGCGCTTCCCCGACGCGCGCACGGTGTTCGCGGTCGACTTCGTGACCGTCAAGCGGCTGCCGTTCCGCGGCCTCGGCGATTCCTTCCTGCCGGACTGGATCACCTCGCTGGAGCGGCTCGAGGCCATGGATTTCGACATCCTGGCGCCGGGTCACGGCGCCATCGGCACCAAGGCCGACGCCGCCGACCATCGCGGATACCTGGAGGACCTGACCGCCGCCGTGCAGGCCGGCATCGATGCCGGCACGCCGATCGCCGAACTGCAGCAGACGATCCGGCTCGACCAATACAGCGACTGGGGCCAGTACGAGGCCTGGCTGCCGCAGAACATCGTCGGCGCACACCGCCTCCTCAGCGGCGGCTGATTCACAAACGCTGTCGTTCATGAACGATCTCGCCTATCGGTGGGACGCGCCGGCGGCCGGCCAATGCTAGAATGATTCCAATGTTCCGATTGAAGGCATGGAATATGGAGTCAGACAAGCGGGCCAGGATCGGGAAGATCTTTGAGGCGGCTCCCCACGTCGAGGACGATATGGCATGGGCGCGAGCCATCGTCCTGCGGCTGAAGCAGCACTACCCAAACGTCACGCCGGCAAAACTTGGCGAGTACATGGCCGCGCTGGCGACCGACCAAAAGGCAGAAACGAACGAGAGGCAGGGCTGAACCTGTCGCCGTCGTCTTCTGCCTCACCGTATTCCTCCGCACCTGCTGATCGCCAGCTCCGCCTTTTCGATCGGGTTTGCCCCCCCCTCGCGTAGGTTAGTGGGTTGCTTGGTGCCGAGGCTCCGGCGGGCGTTCAGCCAGTACGAGTTGGCGCAGCTGCCGGCTCTCGCCGTCGGCTCCCTTCAGTAGAGTGCGCATGACATCGCGAAGGCTTATCATGCCCAGCAAATCCTCGCCATCGACGACCGGAAGGTGGCGAATACGGTTCGTATCCATCAACCAGATGAGTTCGAAGACGTCGTCACCGGGAGCACATGTTACGATCGGCATGGTGGCCAGATCACCAACGCGCTTATCCGGCAAATCAGAGCCAAATCGGTCCAATCCTCTTGCGATGTCCCGCTCGGATATGATGCCGGACAGTTTCTCGTTGGCATCGAGCACCAAGACGGCGCCGATCTTGTGAACCGCCATATTGTGGGCCGCTTCGTGAACCGAGTCGGCCGATCTAATTGTGATCGCGGTTTTCTTGTTGGGCAGCAACTGCCTTGCTTCCATGATCTTGGTTCCTACTCTGCTCAAACATTGGCAAGTCGAGTGACACGAACCTGGCGGAACAGCGCCTCGCTCGGGACAGCGAGCACTGACAACGGATCCAAGAGGAGAAGCGCCACCCAGCGCCGATCCGGCTGAAGCTACATGGGGCGTTCTTAGCGGATTGCTAACGGGCATGGCCCAGCCCCGGGTCTTGCGCCGACGCCGGCGCCAGCGGTGGGGAGGGCGCGATGGTTTGGCAGCAGCGTCCTGCTCAATCGAGCTGCAAAAAGGCGCCGACTGCCTTCTGCTTCCCTAAGCGGCAGCCGACGCTAGTTTTAGCAAGAGGGGGCGATTAGAATCCCCCCCGGGGAGAGTTTACCCAGTGGGAACGGAGCCCATCATCACCCGTTTGGGGTGCGCGATCCACCCGTCACCGCGGCGCTCGCTTCCTGTACGCCGGGTCCAGGCCGACGACGCAGCCGTGCTTCCGGTCGCTCTCTGGAAAGGGGTCATGGACGAGATAGCGCCGCTCTCGAGCGCCGACTCGGCGGCCACCGCGCCCTGCGAACGCGCCGCCCGAGCCGATCCGCACGCCCTTGTCCGCCCCCGGGACATTGGCTATAGGGGCGCGGGACAACAATATCGCCTGGTCGCCACGGACGCGGTCCGCCCGTGGCGGAGCACCGCGAGCCGGCTTAGCTCAGCTGGTAGAGCAACTGATTTGTAATCAGTAGGTCGGGGGTTCAAATCCCTCAGCCGGCACCATCTTTTCAAAGGCTTAGCTGCAAGCGGGAAACACGGCGGCGCGAGCGTGTCGCCAATATGTCGCCAACGGGAGGTGCCGCCGCGCCCGGCTGATGGCGTCAACGGGCGCGGCGGCCCGGCGGGTCGAAGGAAGTCCCGCCAGTTTTATGCGTCGATCAGTTGCAGGAAGTTGGTCCGCTTCCCGGTCGAGTCAGTCGGTGGCGACGTGCGATCCTCTTGGGACAGCACGCGCCAGCGTCGCCCGCTGGCGGCACTGGTGAGGAATTCCACGGGGCGGCGCTTGGGCTCTATCAGCACCCAGGCGATCCAGCCGCTCTTGGAAAAGCTACCCATCAACTGCGAAGGCGTTTGCGGCAGTTTGCTAATGATGGCTCTCGTTGAAGATTTCGTGCCGCCGTAGTGAACGAGGTTCACCGGGTGCGACAAGCTGAAACCGCCCGTCTCCGCAATCACGCTGGCCACAGCACTCATCGGTGACGAGCGCCCGTCAGTCCGGCCCAGGCGGCGCCGGGCAGGTCGTTCCCTTCCGCCGCCTGCTCGAACCATGCGATCCGGGCGCGGCACTTGGCGATCCGGCGATCCAGGACGGCCAGCGATTCGAATTCCTCGCCCGAGCCTTCGCCGTGGTCTTGCTTGATTATGCCGCCCGAGCCCGCCCGATGGTCGCGGACCTGGAGAAGGGACATAAGATGCCGGCGCTCTTGCGCTGCGATCACGACGACGTCGACTGCCGACGCAGCCGGGACTCGAAAAATCGTCTTGTGCGTGGCGAGGCCGTTTTCATAGGCGACGACCATCAACGCCTCGCGGAGACCGCTCGCGGTCGCGCTGGCCAGGGTGTTCCAATCGACGTCAAAACCCGCCGCACTGGCGACGTGCTCGAAGCCGGTCGCGGGCGCTGTAATACTTCCCGTGAACGCGGGAATTGGAATGTACTGGTCAGCGGCGATATTCCACCCACCCATGACGGCCCACGTCGGCGGTTCGCCACCGTAAGTGATGTTCGGGTTTGCGAAGCCCGTCTCGCTCATGGCGGCCATGATGTCCGTTCGCCGAAACGCGGTCCAGCGGTCGGCCCCAGGCGGCGGTGAGTATCGAACGTCTTCGCCAAACTCGACCTCGATGATATCTGTCGGCGTGCGGCTCATGCGGCGTCCTTCCGTTCGGCGGCGCTGGCGATGGCGTCGGCCTCGGCGAGCATGAAACCCAGGCCCAGGTGACTGACGAGCGCGAGCGAGTACACGAGCACGTCGAGCGGCTCATTCGCCCGCGCGATTTTCCGCCACATCAAGCGGGTCGCGCCGGTGCGCTTGTCGAGAGTCCTCATCAAGGTTTCGGAAACGATGCCCTCGAATTCCTCGGGGCCATACCGGGTTTCGTCCATCGGCCAGACCATCGGGCGCGGCTCGGCGCCCGCGATTGACTGGCGCATGAGCGAGAAACACGACGCCTTGCCGGCGTTCCCGCATACCAGCATCAGGCCCTCGGGGCCGTAGCTTTCCAGACTGTCGGCGGTCACGGAACGACGTGCCAGGACTGCGCCGTACCGTTGCGGAGGCAGGCCCTTGAGGGGTTGATAGCCGGAGCCCCTGTCCTTGCAAAACGTGGCCACCTGGGGGCCGTAGTGGCCGCCAATGTCGATGCCGACGACAACGGGGCGCAACAGCGGGCCGGTCGCGTGCGGTCGCGGGCGCTCCATGAACTCGGCCAGACCTTCCCACAGCGACTCCGCGCCGGGGTCGCCATAGAATCTGCGATATTCCAACGCCCAACGGCGAAGCCGATACCAGCGCCCGCCGTGTTGGAGCCCCCGGAACTCGTGACTGCCCCAGCCCTTCAGTTGTGATGCGTCGTCCCGCTCGACTTCCACGAGGCCCCAAGCGGAGACTTCGGCCTCCAATCTGTTGTCTTGAACGTCGCAGGCCCCGACTATGACGGCGGCGCCCGCCGGGACGATGTTGGGGTCGTAGTCTTCCCTGCACGACGAGCGCAGCGCTTCCGGGGTCACGCCTTGCGCCGCCTCGGGCTTGTACGGGATCGCCAGGCGCCCGGTCTGAAACGAGATGACTTCGGCCATGCTGCCGGTTTGCTTGCGGTGCGCGTCGGCCCGCTTCCACTGGCGCACGATGGTCCGCAAGGACTCGAAGGGCGACGTGAAGGCGTCCAGATGATAGCCCCGCGTGCCGGGCACCATTTCGTCCTTTGTGGGGCACCAGCGGCCCGCCTGGACGGCTCGCCGGAACGAGATGCCCTCCAGGGCCGATCCGCAGCACGGCATGACGTAGTGCGGGTACCGTCGCGCCTTGTAAATCGTGTTCTTCCAATCGGCGACGTTCTCCTGCCCGCACTCCGGGCACCTGAGAAACCAGCGGCGGGAATCGGATTTCTCAAGCTCGGTCGTTGTCCGGCACTCGTCTTGATACCCGGCGGAGCTGGCGGTTATCAGTCGGCCCTTGCCGCCGTAGGCCGCCATGCGGTCGATCAGGTCGCCGAGTAGATCGACGTGGAACAGGCGCAACTCGTCAACGACCACAATCTCTGCCGTCCGCATGACGCCAGCGCCGCCCTCGCGTGCGCTGATGACTTCAAGGCGGCCTCCTGACGAGGTGCTTCGTGCGAAGGGTGGCCGCTTCGGCTCGTAGGCTTCCTGGATCGCGTCGTCTTTACAGAGGCGGCCCCAGGCGAGCACGCGGGTTGCAAGGGCGCGTTTGAGCTTATCGTCCGGCTCGAAGATCAGCACCGACCGACCGGCGGCCATATGGCCCAGGCCCGCAGCGATCAATGAGGCGGTCTTGCCGCTCTGGACGCTGCCCCTGATCGTGACTTGTTCAAGGTCGGGATCGTCCATGGCGTCGAGCACTTCGCCCCACGGCGGCGAGGCGATGCGGAACGGCCTCCCGGCACGGGGTCCGTCCGCGACTATCAGGTTACGGAGAGACCAGCGCCGGAGTGCGCTTATACGGCCAGCGGCCACAGGCGCGTCCCCGCCCGGCACGCCTCTTTCGCCCGCTTGGCGATCTCGGCGGTTGCTTCGCCGTAGGCTGGTCTATCGACTAAGCCGATGCCCCACAGGGTCGCGGCTCGAATGATGCGCTTGTCCGGGCTCGGCCAGTCCTCGGCCTTCACTTCCATCTCGACAGAGAAGCCGCGATATATGCGCCGCTTCACTTGATCCCGCACGTCTGCGCGATACTCCGGTATGTCGGCGCGCAGCCACAGCCGGTCGGCCCCGTCTTCAAAGGTGAGGCCGCCGCCTTCCGTCCGGGCCAGCGGTTCGTTCCGGTCGTGCATCACATTTAAGATCACGTCACTGATGCTTCCGAACGCCCCGGCGTCCACGGACTCGCGGAACAATCCGGCAATGTCCGCCTCGCGCCCGTAGGGCATGGCGATACCCTCGATCTGCCCGCCATCGGCGGCGCGCACCTCAAGGGCCGAGAAGCGGTACTCCAAGGCCACGGTTATGCGACCTTGAACTTGAGGCGGTCGAAGCCACCGGCGCGCAGGATGTCGAACCCGGCCAACATGCCGATGGTGAGGCCGATCTTCCCACTCTTGCGGCCCGAGATTTCGTCCCGGATCATGAACATTGAATCCCAGGTCGGACAAACGGCGTTTGCACCAGCCGCACCCATGCGGGCTATGACGCCCTCCTGAAACATGCTCGCGACTGCGGGAACGTTCGCGCTCGCCATGGTCTTCATGGTCGTGCGGCCCAAGTACGCCAAGGCCGAATCGCTGTCGTTCGTCTGGAATTTGGACGCCAGATCGCGGGCAGTGTCGTCGCCGACGACGACGGCACACTCGCCCAGGCCACCGGCGAACTTGCCGTCGATGCCCCGCGCCGCCTCGGCGGCCGCCAGGGCGAACGTGACGCGGGCCGGTGTGTCGCTCCGGTCGGTCAGGCCCCCGTTCGCGGCGGTCGCCAGGAAGCCGCCGAACTGTGCGCCGGTGGTGCCATCGCCCGCCAGGACTTGCGCGTCGAGTAGGTCGGCGACGGCCATGCTTAGATCGGCCCGCAACGCTTCCTCGAGCCCGCCCAGGACGGCTTGATCCTCACGGCGGAACAGATAGGACCGCTGTAGCCGCTTCGGCTCGATGACGTGCGCGGTGATGCCGGCGTCGGCGGTGTCGCCCTCGGCGGCGTCCTTCAACAGGATCACTGCGGAGTCGGTGGTCGTGACAACCGGATAGTTCTGTTCGCCGCTCGCGACCATCGGCATGGCAACGCCCAGGGTCGCGGTCGCGGAGCGGGCGAAGACGCGGCCCAGGATAGGATGCTGTTGCAGGTGACTGTCGGCGGGCGCGGAAGATACGGCGTCCGCGCGATCCTCAGTCCGGGGCGCAGGGCGGGGGCCGATCATATCCCATGGGATGTTGTGCCCGGCAAGGCCCCGATGCTCCTGCAACTCCTTTTCGGCCCCCTTGAGCGGGTCGCCGTTCATGACGGCCCGGAACGCCATTCGAAGCTCGGCCTTCGTCGTCAGCTCGCGGAACTCGCGTTCTTGGCTGGTGAGTCCGTGAACGTCGGGGGAGCCGGCGTCGGCCTCGGCCTCGGTCGTGAGCGCCGCCCGGTATTCGGACTCCACGGTGTTGAGGCTGTCTAGAGGCTCGCGACGCTTCGCAAGGGTGGCGTCGCCCGGCTCCAGGCCGTTGATCTCCGAACGGATTTCCGACGCCCGGATGGCGAGTTGTACGGATTTATTCATGGGTCTAGGTCTCCAGTTGATCCCGCGCGTCGGCGGCGGTGATGATTCCCTTGTCGGTCAACAGCGCCAGGGACTGCGCTTCTTTCTCAGGTTGCGGCGCTGATCTCTTCGGCCCGCGCCATGCGGGTTTCTTGAGCGCCGCCATCGTCTGCATGGTCATGCGTGGCAGGTGGCCAGCCGCGAAGGCGTCGGAAAGGATTTCGAGATACAGGGGCAGGCGGTAGCGGCGGTGCCACCATCTGCGGCGGCGGGTAAGCTCCCTTTGAGCGTCAACCCACGCCATGCGGAGATTTGAAAAGCTGCCCGAGCTGTAGTCGGATAGAAGCTCGCTCAAGGGCATGTTCAACGCGGAACTCACGTCCTTCTCAAGTTGCGACTCGTACTTGCGGGCGGTTTCGTCCGGGCCGGACTGAATGCGCTTCACTTCCTCGCCGATCCGCAAGTAAGGGACAGATCCAACGCCCGCCGCGTGGATCGGCTGTCGCTCCGGTTCCGCTGTCCCGGCTTGGTCCACGAGGCCCGAGCGCACGCCAGCCGACGCGGTGATCCGGTCTGGCGAGGCGTTCGCGATCACGCTGGCGATCTTCGCCATGGTGCCGATGGCGTGTGCGGCGCCGGTGCGTGCGTTCAAAAGTCCAGCCGCGCCCGGCAACGCCGGGGCGATCCACGGCAAGGCGCGGGCCGCGCCCATGGGGCGGTCGCCGATGTAGCGGAGGCCCGCCATGCGGGCGCGTGAGCCCGTGCCGATCTTGTATCCGACTACCGTGCGGAGCCACTTCGGCCCCGCCATGATCGGCTCGAAACCATCGGGCGGGACTACCGTGCCGTCGTCCAGCTCCAAGAATTCGCCGTCCAGGACCAGGCGGTCGAGTAGATCGCGCTCCCGGCCGCAGTCGTGCGCGTCCGTCCACATGGTGGCGACGGCCTCGGCGACGGCCTCGGGAACGGCGTCGTCGTACTCCGGGGCCTCCGGCTCGCCGGTCAGCACTCCGGACTCGATCACGGCGCGGTAGGCGATCAGCAGCGGACTCTGCCGCCCCAGGCGTCGACTCTGGGTCAAGAGTGCCCCGGCGTTGTCCAGCACGCCCAAGCTGGAAACCAAGATCGCGGGCGATTGCGACCACGAGTACGAACCGCCGCTGAACGCGAACACAGACTGATAGAGCGCGCCCAGATCGATCTCGGCGGAGCGCGTCTCGGGGCCGCGAAGGCGGTTCAGGAACCCAAACATTGCCAGTTTAGAATGATTCCAAACTAGGCGGTATGTCAAGCCGGGCGGCCGGGCGACCTCCGAAAATCGTGACAGAAAGCGATATGGGAGCCTGACCCCGCACGATTCTGCCTCTCACAGTACCTGCTGCCGGCCCTCATTCGTTCAGCCCTCCATATTGTCCGGAGTCAGCGGCTTAACCATCTCTTCCGGCGTGAACGGCGGCGGGTTGATCGCTGCCGCGAGATTGTCCAGCCCCTCGCGAATATGCAGCGCAGCGATGGCGATGACGCAAGGCTGCATCGCACTCCGCTGCCCCATGCTTGGCCACATGGCGCAGCAACGCCTCGGGGGTCATCTTCGATTCTTGGGTCTCGCTCATGTCCTCATCGCTCCGGTTGGTTTCAAATAGCTCGCGTGTCCATCATGCGAGCCCCGGCAGGGCGAGCCAGCCTGCCGGTGCCGTTTCGTCGTCTCTATTAAGAAGAGACGAGACGACGAAATCAATTCGGTAGAGCATACATGATCGCATTGCCCTGTTTCCATGATGTGAGCGCGCCTTCCTCGGCAAGCTGGTCGCACATGGCGCGGATCGCCTTGCCGCTCCCCTTCACCTTGTCCTCGATGTCCGATTTCTTCATCGGCTCGCCGGCCTCGCCGACGATGTAGAGGATGTTTTCGCGCATGTCGGAGCGGCGGGCTTCCCCGCTTCTCTCCGGCGGCGTCAACGCGGCCCGGTAGCTTCGTCGATGTCCAGATAGGTCTCCGGCATGTTGGCGCCGTAGCGTTGCGTCGTCTCCATGATGCGGCGGTCCGCCTTCCGTGCGAATAATCATGGTGGTGTCCATGTTGCCCCGGATCGTGGTCGAGCCCAGCAATTCCTCGCCGGTGTCGCCGCCCTCGCCTTTGCGGTTGTGATGGGAGAACAGGATGCAGGTCCGCGTGGTCGCGGGCGAGGTTGGCAAGTATGGGGTGATTGCCCGGTTCGTCTCGGAATAGTCGTTCAGAGTCGACGCCCGGCATGGCCTTCGCCATGGTGTCGAGGATCACCAGCGCGGTGCGGTGACGCGTTTCTATCCATGCGGCCAACCCCTCAAACATGATTTTCCGGGGCCGGGCTGAATCCATGGATAGATCGGATCGGCCGCGGTCGCGCCCATCTTCACGAGGAAATCCCGGGTGAAGGACGGGGTCTTCCTCGAACAGCCCCAGGAAAGACCGGCCCTTGCTTCGTGCGGCGCCCCAGAAACGTCTCGCCCCGCGCCACGGCCATCGCCAGGGTGCGCTCAATCGTCGTCTTCCCGGTGTCGGGCTTGGCGCCGGACCGCGTTCAATCCCGCCGCCGTGAACAGCCCTTCAACGAGGAATTCGGGCGGGGTCAGGTCCATGTCGAGAAACTCGCGCATGGACGGAACAAAGGTTTCGTCGTCTCGTCCCGCCCCTAGGGAGACGACGAAATCCCCGGCGCCCTCGATCAGCCGGTGAATGTCCGCCTCGGATGCGTCGATGCAGTCCCATCCCTTCGGCTTGCCGTCCGGCACGGCCACCCATCGGACGGCGCATCCGAGCCCCTCCAGCACGCCGGAAAGCTGCTCTATGGCCTTCATGCCCGGCGGGTCGTGCATCGGGCCACAAGATCACGTCGTAACCGACCAGCGCGTCCCACCGGGTCCGCAGAACCGCGCTCCGCGCCGCCGCACCATGCTAAGGGCGGCGTAGCCGAGACTCTGCCAGCCTGTCGGCCTTCGGCTCGCCCTTCGGCGATCACAATGGGCAGGTCTCCGAAATCCGCATGTGTGCTCGATCCGGTACGGCAGCGGGCAGGCCCTTGAAGCCGGGCTCGTTGCCAGCATTTCTTGTCCGGCCCGTCGCCGCGGCGGAATGCGCTGTGGTAGTGCTCGCCGCTCAGGTCGCGATACTCGAATTCGCGGGTCGGTGCCGCCCCATTGGTCGGGCGATCCTCGGCGAGCCCGGCGGCCTTCAAGATGTCGACGAAGCCCTTGCACTGACGGCAATGGATCAGCGCCTCGCCGCCCTGGACCGGTTTGACCGCGAAGCGATCTGTACCGCCACACGAAGGGCAGGAACCAACCAGTTCGCGCCCTTGGCGCCTCAATTCCAGCGCGGCGGCTTTCCCTTGCCAGTCCGCGAAGCTGGGTGCTATAAGTATTTCGCCCATTCAAGCCACCATCGGCTGGGGTGGAGGCGGCGGGAATTGAACCCGCAAGGCGTGCTTTTAGAGAGCGTCCTCGGAACCATCCCGCCCCCAACGTCGTCGCTGTTGGAACACCATGAAGCCCGCCGGTAGTCGTCGCCCGGCGGGTTCTTTCTAGGCTGCGGCGGACGGGCGAACGGTCTGCCCTCGATCCAGTCGTTCAGGTGGTCGCCTCGATAAGCGACCTTCAAGCCAACCTTGACGTAGGTCGGGCCGCGCCCTTCACAGCGCCAGTGCGCATCGTGGACGCAGGTGCGATGGTCCGCAGCGCGGGATCGGTCGCGAAATAGAGCTTGCCGGGATCGAACATTCACTCGCCTCCTGTTGGTCGGATGGCGAGAGATTGCTACGGATTGCGACCCTCGGCATATAGACGGAAATGGCCTTTTTTGTCTATCCCCCGGGACGGTTGCATGGAGCGGCGCAACGCCTCCGGTTGCAGGTCGAATGCCTCGGCGATACGCGCCGCCGCCTCGTTTTTCGAGCCGCAAAGCTGCGCGGACATGTCGAGGAGCATCTTGAACCGCACCTTGTTGACGCGCTTTCGGTGTCGCCGTCGATCCACTTGGCGATGCTCAACAGCTCCGCGACTTCGCCGCTGCTGAAGTCTTCGCCTGGTCGATCTTCGCCTCGGACGCGGTGAAAATCTCCGCGACGTCAAGCGTATGCCACTAACCCGCACGGTCGATCCCCACCACGTCGGCCGTCCGCCCGTCGATCATCGCCGCCATGCGGTCGGCCATCGCGTCTTGTGTCCGCTTCAGAACGGAGTCGGCCCGCCGCGCATATCGAGCGGCCATCGAGATCGTCTTGTGCCCGAGCAAGTCCCGGAGTCCGATCAGGTTCAGTCCCGACGCGGCGGCGTTCGTCGCCAGCGTCCGCCTCAAGTCGTGGAGCCGCACGTCGGCAAGACCGGCGCGGGCGCACGCCTTTCTAAAGGCGGCGTGAAGCGTCTTGTAGCTGATGCGGCGGCTCGCCCGCCCGCGAACACGACGGGTTGCCGTTCACGCGCGGCAGGCCGGCCAGGACTTCCAGCGCCGCCGCCCCGACCGTCCGCCGGTCCCGTCCGTCTTGGTCGCCGGCAGGACGATTTCGGCGGTCTCCAACGCGACGTTTTCCCTCGGAGCGACAACGCCTCGCCAGTCCGCCATCCAGTCAGCACCAGAAAGCGGAGCGCCGCGACGGTGAACGGGTTGCCGATCTCCGCGAACGCGGCGCCGAACGCTTGGATTTCGGGCGGTGCCAGCACGCGATCCCGCGCGGTCTCGACGCTCCGTTCGACGCCGCGGGCGGGGTTGTTGTTCTGCCCGCGCCACTCCCATCGCTCGGCGAGCGTGAACAGGCGCGAGACCAGCGCCAACACTCGGTTGCGCGTGGCTGCCGGCAGGCGTGAAACCAAGTGCTCCACGTCGCCGCGCTTCACGTCCGCCACGCGGCGGTTGCCGATGGCCGGGCGGATGTAGGCGGCGCATTGCTTCCGATATTCATAGAGCGTGCGCGCCGTCATGCGCCCGCCGCTCGATCCGCGCCGGGGCTTCGACCGCCAGAAACCGCTCGATCAGCTCGGCGACGGTCGGCGCCGCAAGGGCTTCCCTTCGGCGTTCAAGGGGCCCGCTTCGCCCGCCCGGATGGCGACAAGCTCGCGGCCCGCCCTCGCCCGCGCTTCCCTTGAGGTTGATTTCGGAGCAACGCGCCAGGGTCGCCAGTCGGCGACGGCCGTTCACGCGGTAGTCGAGAACGTAGCTTTTGACGCCTCCGGGAGCGACGCGCACGCCGAAACCGGCTACCTCGCGGTCGCGCAAAATAACGGCCTTCGTCCCGGGCTTTGCGTCCCTGATTTCCGTTCGGTCAGCATCGCGTCTTGCCTCCATGTCGCCAATATGTCGCCATATCGCCAGCATAGGGCCGCAACGCTCAGCACGCAAGCGCAGTGTGGGGAAGGGAATTACCCTTTACGGATCAACGAGTTCTAGCCTGTTTCCGCAACGCTCCGCAATGCGCAGACAGGTGCTCAGGTCTGATTTGTAATCAGTAGGTCGGGGGTTCAAATCCCTCAGCCGCGCCATCTTTTCAATGGGTTAGAAGCATCTGGCCCTTGCCTCTGCCCTAACCGGAAGCATACCGGAAGCAACTGCGCGCGAACCTGGCAAGATTGTCCACTGCGCACAGGGCCGCAGATCGCACTGTCCAGTGTGCACAAGTGGCTGATATCTCGGAGGCTATGCTCCCGACCGCTGGTCTCTCTTCGCGCGCGCGAAGGAACCCGACCTGACGTTGCTGGGGCTCACCCTTGAGCGCTGAGCCGTACACACTGTTGGTCCCTCTCCGCGCAGGGGCCCCAGAGCGCTGGGTTGCCTGCGGTCCGTCACTTGCCGTCCGCGCCCCCGAGGTCTTGCCTTACCCGAAACCCCTGTGCGCTGGGCGCGCGGCCTGAGGGCCCTGCTCGCACCCCCTGAGCGCTAGCAAGGCGCTGGGTTGCTGTGCCCTGGGCTGGGCCGGCGGATTTCTGCTGCCAGCACGCCGGGCGTTTCCCCCAGGGGGTGGGGTGGACCCTCCCTGCCTAGTATGGGTCCCGCCGCGTCTCCCGTGCCTCGCTGCATGGGGCGAGTGAAGTCGCTCCCATGGATGTCGCCTCTTGTGCGGCCTCCGTTTAGACTTGGCCCCTGGGAGGACACGCAATGAAGCGACTTCTCATCTTGGCCGCATTGGTTTCTCGGGCTGGCGATGCCCTGCGTTTGGGCAGGACTTCGACGCTGGGCTGGCTGCATATACCCGTGGCGATTTCGTCACCGCGCTTAGGGAATGGACGCCCCTCGCCGAGCAAGGGGACGCCGACGCCCAGTACAAACTCGGGCGTCATGTACGCCAGCGGCCGGGGCGTGCCGCAGGACGACGCCCAGGCTGTCGCGTGGTACCGACGCGCCGCCGAGCAGGACGTCGCCGAGGCTCAGTTCAACCTCGGCTTCATGTACGACAACGGCGAGGGCGTGGCGCAGGACGACGCTCAGGCCGTCGCCTGGTATCGGCGCGCCGCCGAGCAGGACGTCGCCGAGGCTCAGTACAACCTCGGCATTGCGTACCAATTCGGCAAGGGCGTGCCGCAGGGACGACGCCCAGGCTGTCGCGTGGTACCGACGCGCCGCCGAGCAGGGGGACGCCGAAGCGCAGTACAACCTCGCCTTCATGTACGCCAACGGCCGGGGGCGTGGCGCCAGAACTACGTGCAGGCGCCACATGTGGTGGAACCTGGCAGCGGCTCAGGGGATCGAAACCGCCAGGAAGGGCCGCGACATCGTTGCCGAGAGAATGACGCCCGCCGACATATCCAAGGCCCAGCGGCTGGCGCGAGAGTGGGAAACCGAAGTCGGAGTAGCGCCACGGCCAGACAGCGACAGCCGTTCAAACGCGAGGCCGAGAAGCGCTTCCCCCCACCGGGTCGACGTGCCGGTGCCGGGCGACGGGTTGGGGCTGCGGCTCAACGAGATGATGGCCTGGTGCCGCGTGCATGCCGGCGAATGGGACCACCATGGCCACACGGAGCGCGGCGAGGTCGGTGAGCGGTTCCGCTACAACGCCCGCTTCTACTTCATGACCGAGGAAGACGCCGAGGCGTTAAGGCGGGCGTGGCTGGGCAAGGCGTGAGCTTGTCGCGCTCCCATACCCTTTATGGGTGCGAACTGATCGCCCGCTGCCTGTCAGAAACGCTTACACCGCAAACAGTCTGATATTGCTCTCACACGGCCCGTGCGGTCGGCTGGTGTTGGTCCCGTTCACACAATATTCTACGCCGATTGACACACGATCGAGGAGTTCCGTAACCTCCTTGGGGTCGAGAATGGGAAGCTGACGACCTTCGACAACCTCAACCTCCAAGCCATCAAGCCAGCCGTTGAGGAGATCAACGCACTGGCATCCTTCGGGGTTGCTGTGCGCCCCGTGACGATCGGGCGAAAGGTCACGGGCATTGCCGTATCGTGGTGGCAGAAGGACGTTGAAGGTCTGCAGGAAGCCTATGCCGAAGTCCGCCGCCACAAAGTCGGCCGCAAAGCACGGATCCGCGGCATGGTCGAGGAGCCGATACGGGTACAACTACCCGAATAGGCGCTATGGCTATCGCCGACCCGCAGGGATCCGCCTCTAGAGGACTTGTCACGAGAATGAAGAAAACCATATTCATCAGTTTCGACTTCGATCACGACCGCCGCTACGCCTATCTGCTCGCCGCCTTGGCGGAGAACCCCAGGTTCACGATTGACTTCCAGAACCGCACACCCGGAGAGATACGGAGTGATGATGTGGGCCGCGTGAAGGCGGCGTTTGACCAGGCGCATCAATGATACGACGCACACTCTCGTCGTCATTGGGAAGCACGCGAACAGCCTTCATCAAGACAGGCGTGCCATAGGCGAGGACAACTGGCAGCACTGGGAGATCGCACAAAGCGCCCGGTCGGATAACGGTTTCATTGCCGTCAAGATCGCACGCGACAACCCGACGCCCCCCGGCCTGCTCGGAAAGGGCGCGACATGGGCAATGTCGTTCAACGTCGACGCGCTTGGCAAGGCCATTGACGAGGCACCTTAGAAATCAAGATGCAGCCGTCAGAGAACACGCGGTTCGAAGCGCTCTACGACCATTACAAAGACACATTTGGGCGTATCCGCGACCGGGAGCAGCGGCGCGACAGGCTTTTTTTGTGGCTAATCGGCCTCCTTGGCGTGCTGTTCCTGTTCGCCGACTATCCGCAGGTCATCAAGATCATCGGGCTTGCGATCCCGGCTGTAAAAGTGCCGGACGTGGATCTGTGTCAACGGCGGAGCGATATGGGACCGCGGTGGCGGTGTAAAAAGGGACCACTCGGTGCTGGGGGTTTGTCCCCGTAGTCCACGGGAGGGCCCCGCGCGCGCCGCGGCGTGCCCCTCACCTGGCTGACGCGGCGGCGCGCGTGGGAGGGGCCTATGAACCCACGGGGGCAAGCCGGGTCTGGGTGTTGGGTCAGCCGGCAGCCGGTTTTGACGGTTGCGGCTCTGGTTGAGCCGATAGCTCTCGCCATTCATCTCGAGGATATGGACGTGGTGGGTGAGCCGGTCGAGCAGCGCGCCGGTGAGTCGCTCGGAGCCGAACACCTCGGTCCATTCATCGAACGGCAGGTTCGAGGTCACCAGGGTCGAGCCGCGCTCGTAGCGTTGGCTGAACACCTCGAACAACAGCTCGCCGCCGGTCTTGGAGAGCGGCACGAAGCCGAGCTCATCGATGATCAGGAGCCTGTATTTGGCCAGCTGCCTCTGGAGGCGCAGCAGGCGTTTCTCGTCACGCGCCTCCATCAGCTCGTGGACCAGGGCAGCGGCGGTGGTGAAGCCGACGGACAGACCCCTCTGGCAAGCGGCCAGGCCGAGACCGAGGGCGATGTGGGTCTTGCCGGTGCGCTGTTGCCGAGCGCGATGACGTTCTCGTGGCGGTCGATGTGCTCGCAGCGGGCTAGGTTCTGTACCCATAAAGGGGATTCCCCTTTTCGGGCGGGTGTGATTCAAGCTCCCGAACTGGGGGAGCTATCAAATGGCACGTTTCGATCTGGTGCGCCAGGCGAACTGGCAGAAGGTAGGGGGTGCAAGTCCCCCGGAACGAAGGAGTAACCGAACCACGTTTCTCCGCGAGCCGTGCGTTGGCTCCCGTGAGGGGGCAGGCGAAGCGTCGGTAGCGGCATGGATGGGCAGGGCTATTGAGCACCGTAAAAGCGATGGTCCGGGGTGCCGAGGCTTTCAGATCGGTCGAAGGCAATATTGCAGGCGTCGTTTTGGTGAGATGTCGGCGAGCCCCGCGGTGTCAGAGAACCCATGCACGTTCGCACGCCTTCTGTTGGGACCCTGGGAGGTCTTCAAACTGCCCCGGTTGTCGTAAAGGGGCCGCGTAGGGAATGGAGAAAACCGAAGCCTATGATGAACGGTTTGAAGAAGTCGGATGAGGCCGTACGACCTGTGAGGGCGGCGAACAAGGGAGCGCGAGCTTCTGCGGAGTCGCCGGAGGAAAGGGCCTCAACCAAGGGGAATCCGGATTGCCAAAGCACGCGCCGAACCCAGTGTCGGGTAAGCGTGCCACAGGCGGCGGCCCGGATACGGAAAGCTGCAGAGAGAAACCCGAAGGAACGTCTCACTGCGCTCTTCCACCACATTACGCCGGACGCGCTCGGTGCGGCCTACTTCGCATTGAAGAAGGACGCAGCAGCCGGTGTCGACGGCGTTACGTGGGACATGTACGGCGAGGGTCTGGATGAGCGCCTGCTCGACCTGCACCGGCGCCTGCACAGAGGGGGAGCGTACCGGGCGCCACCGGTTCGGCGGGTAGAGGTACCCAAGCCGGACGGGGGGACACGACCGCTCGGGATCGCGGCGCTGGAGGACAAGGTCGTCCAGAAGGCGGTTGTGGATGTGATCCTGACACCGATCTACGAGGTGGTGTTTCTTGGCTTCAGCTACGGGTTCCGACCGGGGCGGGGGGCGCACGATGCGCTCGATGCCCTGGCCTTCGGGATAGAACGGCGCAAGGTCAGCTGGATAGTCGATGCAGACCTCCGGGCGTACTTCGACACGATCCCGCGGGATGGGTTGATCACGTTCCTAGAGCACCGCATCGGAGACAGGCGGGTCATCCGTCTGATCCGGAAATGGCTGAACGCCGGCGTCATAGAGAGTGGGTCATGGGCAGATACGGGTATGGGCACGCCGCAGGGGGCAATAGTCTCCCCCGTCTTGGCGAACGTGTTCCTGCATTACGTGCTCGACGTGTGGTTCCACAAGAAATGGCGCCCGAACGTCCCGGATGGCGAAGCGATCATCGTCCGTTACGCTGACGATATCGTTGTCGGGTTCCAACACAAGCGGGATGCGGAGCGGTACCTCCGCGACGTTCGGGAGAGGCTGGCCCGGTTCGGTCTCAGCCTCCACCAGGACAAGACCCGCCTCGTGGAGTTTGGCCGGTTCGCGGATTTGAACCGGCGCCAGCGCGGGGTGGGCAAGCCGGAGACTTTCGACTTTCTGGGCCTCACGCACTATTGCACGACGACCCTGAGAGGACGCTTTCGGCTTGGTCGCAAACCGGTTGCCAAACGGGTCAACAGGACCCTGGCGCGCATCGACGAGGTGCTTCGCAAGCGCTGGCACCACGACATCTGGGAAGTTGGTAGGTGGCTGGGGAGAGTCTGCAATGGCTGGCTCAACTACTTTGCCGTCCCAGGGTCAGGCCGGTTCATCCGTGCGTTCCTCCGCAGGCTGCAACGCCGGTGGATGCGGGCGCTACGCCGCCGGTCCCAGCGAGCCCGATTTAGTTGGAAGCGACTGGAGCGCATGACCGAAATCCTGTGGCCACGCGCCTCCATCCGCCACCCATGGCCGGACCAGCGGTTCGCCGTCAAGCACCCGAGGTAGGAGCCGGATGGTTCAACGACCACGTCCGGATCTGCGCGGGGGGTGCGCAGCAATGCGCATTCCTACCGTAACAGCGATCGGGAGTGGGCGATGATCGCGCCGCTGCTTCCGAACAAACCACGCGGCGTTGCGCGGGTGGACGACCGGCGCGTGGTGAACGGCATCTTCTACATCCTGCGGACCGGCTCGCCGTGGCGCGATCTGCCGGAGCGCTATGGCCCCTACACGACCGTCTACAACCGCTTCCAGCCGCTGGGCCAAGGCCGGCGTGTGGCTGCGTGTTTTCGAGACATTGGCCGCGCAATCGCCGGATTCGCTTCATCTGATCGATACCTCGATCGTGCGTGCGCACCAGCACGCCGCGGGCGGAAACAAGGGGGCCCGGATCACGCCATTGGCCGTTCTCGTGGCGGACTGAGCACCAAGATCCACACCGTGGTTGACGCTCGCGGCCTGCCGCTGCGCTTCCTGGTCAGCCCCGGCCAGGCCTCTGACAAGGCCGGCGTCCCAGCGCTGCTCAACGGGCTCGCACCGGCACGCCACACCGTCGCCGACCGCGGCTACGACGCCAAGGCCATCGTCGAGATGATCGCCGGCCACGGCTCCGAGGCGCATATCCCGACCCAACGAGGCCGCAAGATCCAACGCTCAGTCGACCCCGAACTCTACTGCCAACGCAACCTTGTCGAGCGCTTCTTCAACAAGATCAAACACTTCCGCCGGATTGCCACGCGCTACGACAAACTCGCTCGAAACTTCCTCGCCGCTATTGCAATCGCATCGATCCGACTCTGGCTCAGGCATTATGAGTCCACGACCTAGCTCGAGGACCAGCATCTTGTTGAGCGAAGCGATGACCTTGAAGTCGAAGGCATCCAGGCTCTTGACCACGGGGAAGCGCGCCGCCTTGATGCGCCGCTCGATCATGCGGCGCTCGCGGTCGATCAGCTCCAGCTCGGCCAGACGCAGCAGATAGCGGGCATGGTCAACGCCTTCCGAGGCGCACTGCCGGGCGAGCTTGTCGTATTCGCGCAGGAACGTCGGCAGCTTCAGCGTCTTGAGGTGGTGGGTCAGCAGGACCCTTGAGTCGGGGCCCGAAGGCAGGCTCTGCGGCGCATCGCTCATGCGTGAGCCCTCGACAACAGACCCATGTAGCTCCTGGCCGACGTCGTTGCGACCCGGGCACGCGGCAGATAGGGATAGACGTCGAGGTTGAGCCGCGGCGGCCGCCGCTCGATCCGGCACAGCACCAGGTGCTTGACGGCATCGAAGCCGATCGTGCCGAGCCGCAGGGCATCACGGACCGCGCCCGCTACATCGGTGAGCCGGAAGGTCTCGAGCAGCCGCAGGACCTGAACGTACTCGCGCTTGCCCGCCTTGCCCATGCGGGCCTCCAGCAGACGTCGCAGGATGGCGAAGACCTCGGGCAGGTGCCAGCCGGCGAGCGGCGCAGCCTGGTCGAGGGCGCCGATCTTCTGCTCGATCAGCGCCAGGTAATGCCGCGGATCGAAGATCAGGTCCGCGGTATCGTAGGATCGGCGGTGCCGGGCGATCACGTCGGCCGCGCAGCTGATCACCACCTCATCGACGTAGCCGCGGATCAGTACCTCGCGATGGCCGTAGGCCACGGGCACGGAGTAGTCGTTGTTCCGGTAGCGCACCAGCGACAGCGAGCTCACCCGCCCGGGACGCTTGTCACAGGCGTCGTAAGGAGCCGGCGGCAACGCCAACAGGGCGTCGCGATCCCGCTCGAGGCGCTCGCCGATCGTCTCCTCGTGGCCCCGCAGCCGCGCGCCCTGGCGCCGCCGGCACTGCGCCACGAGACCATCGTTCAGGGCATCGATGCTCTCGACCCGCGGCACCGGCACCAGGAAGTTGCGCCGGATGAAGCCTATCAGCCCCTCGACCTTGCCCTTGTCGTTGCCCTTGCCGGGCCGGCCGAACCGGTCCTCGAACAGGTAGTGCGATTGCAGCTCCGTGAAGACACGCGTTCGCTGCCGCGTGCCGTCGCCCAGGATCCGTGCAACCGCCAGCTTCGTGTTGTCGTACAGGATCGAGCGCGGGACGCCGCCGAAGAATGCAGACGCCGCGTTGTGACCATCGCAGAACGCCTCGGTCGTTTCCGCCGGCTAGGCCTTCACGAAGCAGCCGTCGCTGTGCGGCAGATCCAGTGCAAAGAAGTGCACCTTGCCCGCCACACCGCCGATCACCGCCATCGCCTCGCCGAAGTCCACCTGGGCGTGGCCCGCGGCATGATGCAGCGGCACGAACACCTCCCGAGACCGCAGCCGGCGCTCACGGACATGGTCCTTCACGATGGTGTAGCCGCCCGTGAACCCGTGCTCGTCGCACAGACGCTCGAAGATGCGCTTCGCCGTGTGCCGTTGCTTGCGGTGGCTGGACCGGTCCTCTTCCACGATCCGATCGATGATCCCCGTGAACGGATCCAGCTTCGGCCGTCTCGGCGGCCCAGCTCGCCGATACCCCGGCGGCACCGAGAACGCCAGCATCTTGCGCACCGTCTTGCGGTCCAGCCCGAACAGCCGCGAAGCCTCGCGAATGCTCATCCCCTCGACGTGACAGGTCCGCCGAACCCGCGCGTATAGCTCCACTCGATACATCCCCCCGGCCCTCGGTCGTCTCGTTCCGACCAAAGGCTACTGGCGGTCCCTTTTTGCGCCGCCGGGCAACGGCCAAACCGGCCGCTTCAGTGGGGGATTATTGCGCCGCCGTTCTCAGAGGCCTTTGCGAACCTCTACGCCGATGCCGCCGAAGCGATCGTGGCTCGGCGAACCGGCACCTCGGCCGATCCCTTTGCGCTGGATTTTCCGACCGTCGTGGACGGCGCGCACGGAGTGAAAATGATTGAGGCAGCCTTGGAATCAGCGCGACAAGGCGGCGCCTGGGTCGACTGCATGCTCGATCTTTGAGGGCGAGCCTCGCCGCGTTATCCGCGGACCTCGTCAAGTCGAACCCAGCGGCGCTCCTCTGCCGAGCGGGCCACGGCGTCTAGGGTCTCCATGATCTTGAGCCCGAAGCGAAAGTCGGGCTCGGCCGACTTGCCTGTGGCGACGGCAACCGTAAGATCGTGGACCTCGATGGTCTTCAAGTCGTTGTAGCCGATTTGCATGCCCGGCATCGGATTGAACGGCGCGTAGTTGGGGTGCTCTGGGCCACTGAACACGGTCTTGTAGCCGCGCTCGGATTCGGGGTCGGTGTGGCGGTACACCTGGATCTCGTTCATGCGCTCCTGGGTGAAGAAGAGCGCACCCTTGGTGCCCCGTATCTCATAACCCAGCAGCTGCTTGCGGCCGGTGGCCACGCGGCTGGCCTCGATAACGCCCGTCGCGCCGTTCGCGTAGGTGACGAGAGATTGGACGATATCGTCTGTTTCGACCGCTCGCTTGGTGCTGCTAGTCTCGGCGAGGTGACCTGTGGCCGACCCCGGCAAGGGAAGAGGGCGCTCCTTGATGAAGATCTTAGTGCGGCCGCAGACCTCAGCAATGTCACCCATCAGTATCTGTGACAGACTCATCGTGTGAGAGGCCATGTCCCCGAGCACCCCCGTGCCAGCCACGGATTTGTCGAAGCGCCAGGTGAAGGGAATGTCCGGATCGATGCCGAAGTCCTCATCACACCAGCCGCGAAAGAGGATGAGATCCCCGATGTCGCCGCTCTCGATGAGCTGGCGCGCTAGGCCTTGAATTGGGTTTTTGATGAAGTTGAAGCCGACGAGGGTGATGACGCCCGCGCCGTCGGCCGCCTCGGCCATGGCTCTGGCCTGCACCGCGTCCATCGCCAAGGGCTTCTCGCAGTAGACGTGCTTGCCGGCCCCGGCGGCGGCGATCGCGATCTCGGCGTGGGTATTGTTGGGGCTGGTGATGTCGACGACATCGACGTTGGCGTCGCCCACCACTTCGCGCCAGTCGGCGGTCCAGCGACGGCAGCCGACAGCCCGCGCGCCGGCCTCGGCAAGTTCCGGCGTCGCGTCGGCGACGACTTCCAAGACCGGCACCGCCGGCTCGGACCCGAAGTAAAGTGGCACCGACCGGATCGCCGTGGCATGTGCCCGGCCCATCCAGCCGACCCCGATGAGTCCAATGCGGACCTCGTTCACGACCCTGGTCTCTGAGCCTATTGCGCCGCGGTGCTAACCGAGACCGATATCGCGCAGGTACGCGCGCGTTCGCTTGGCGATCGGCAGCGGCTTGTCGAAAGGTGCCGGGTACATGTCCTGCTCGACAGTCGCCCAACCTTCGTAGTCGATCTCGCGCAAGACGTCGCGAAAGGCCTCGAAGTCGATGACGCCCACGGCAGGTTCGCAGAAGATTCCCATCTCCACGGCTTTGGCAAACGGCACGTCATCGGCCTTAACCTTGTCGACGATGGCAGCACTGACGTTCTTGAGATGGAGGTAGGGGATGCGGTCGTGGTGCTTGCGCATGAAGGCGATCGGATCGCCGCCGCGATAGGCGTGGTGGCCGATATCGAGGCAAAATCCGAGGAGGGTTGGATCGGTCTCATCCATCAGCGCCTCGATCTGATGCTCAAACTCGAGATGCGAGTTCGACTCGGCGTGCACCAGCGGCGTCAGTCCGTATTCGCGGCGCGCAATTTCGGCAGCCCGGGTCATGGTGTCGACCAAGTGCCGCCAACCTTCAGCGTCGAGCTCCCTGGGCGCCGTCAGCTCCCCCGTCCGGGGGTCGCTGTAGGTCTCGTGGATGAGGTTTAGGTACTCGGCCCCAAGCTCGTTCATGACGGGACCTAGGCCGTGCAGCTGCTCCTCAAGGTGAGGCCAGCCGTCAGGGACGTCGTAGCGGCCCTCGGCGACTGACCCAATTGCCGTGAGGCCGCGGCTCTCCAGCTCCCGTTTCAGCGTCACGACGTCGGTCGGCAGATAGCCCCAGGGGCCGAGCTCGGTGCCGTCATAGCCGGCCTCAACGATCTCGTCCATGAACCGCTGCCACGGAATCTGCTTGTCATCGCTCGGAAACCAAACCCCCCAAGAATCTGGGCAACTGCCGATCCTGACTTTCATCGCCCGTCTCCATTTGCCGTGGCGTTGCCTGAGAGGCCCGTGAACAGTATCACAGCGCCCCTCCCAATCAACCCGACCCGGCGGCGCTCATTCGCTCACGCGTGCGCCTTGCCCTGGGGCAGGATGACTCCGCCGTCAACGACGATAGACTGTCCGGTGATGTAGCTGGCCTCGTCGGAAGCTAGTGCACCGATCCAGACAAATGATTCACCGTGCGCTGGAGCAACCCGTTGTTTTGTATTCAGAATCAGGTTTCCACTGTGACGGCTCTGACTGAGTCGGTGCACTAGGAACAGCATGACCTGGGCGATCTCTTCCGGCCTACCCATCCGGCCCAAGGGGATATAGTCAATGACCTCGTCGCGGAACGCCTGTGGAAACGTCGCTTTCATTCCGTCGGTCAATATATAGCCAGGCTCGACGGCGTTGACGGCGATGCCGAGGGGCGCGACTCGACGCACGAAGCCCATGACGCCGGCCTTAGTGGCAGCATAGTGAGCATCGCCGATCTCGCCGACCCTGGGGCCAGTGACCGAGGCCGTGACGACAACGCGGCCGTATTTCTGTTTCTTCATCTGCGGCAGGCAGGCACGGGTGCAAAGGAAGACGCCGAATAGATTGACGGCGACGATCTGGCGCCATACTTCTTCGGGTGTGTCCTCGATCGGGTTCGAGGGGTAGATGCCGGCGTTTTCACACAAGATGTCGATGCGGCCGAAGCGCTCGATTGCGGTGGTGGCCATGCGCTCAGTATCGGTGGCGAGGCTCACGTCGGTCTTGACGAAGTCGGCATCGGCACCGCAGGCGCGGAGCTCATCGACAACAGCCTGTCCGGCGTCCTCCTGAAGATCGGCGATCACGAGTCGCGCGCCTTGGGCGGCGAAAGCATCGGCGATCGCCCGGCCGATGCCCTGGGCGGCGCCGGTGACGATGGCCGTTTTGCCCTCGAGTCTTCCTGGCATGGAATTCTTCCCCGGCGGTTTCCGTGACACTTAGACAGCACGGCCTGTTCGGCTCTCGACCGCCTCGGTCAACAGCCGCCGCGCCCCCGATCGCAGCACCTGCGTCAGCGGAGCAGGAACCTACCTTTGACTGCCATGGACATGGCCCGAGGCAGCGGCCTGCTTATGTTGTGCGCTGATTCGAGCGCCGCATCGAATCGCCCAGCAGCACTTGAACCTTTAAGCCGGGATTGCCCTGTCGCAAAACTTGACCAGTTGGTCAGCTTTTTGTCAAAGCGAAAGCGATGGTCCCCGGGCGGAGCGGCCCGTCATTCGGCCGCATGCCGCCGCTCTCCGAACCCGGACGGGACGCGTTTGTGGAACACGCCGTTCTTCATGATCGCGGTCAGCCGGGATCGATCCTGGACAACCCGGATATCCGCGATCGGGTCGCCGTCCACGAGCAGGAGGTCGGCGAGAAAGCCAGGGGCAATCCGGCCGAGCTCCGAGCCGAGTCCCATGAGGGCAGCGCCATGGCGCGTCGCCGCAACGATCGCCTCCATCGCCGTGAAACCGAGCAGCCCAACGAAGTGTTCAAGGTCGCGGGCGTTGGTACCCTGGCGGTTGCAGAACAGGCCGTAGTCGCCGCCCGGCAGGACGCGGATCCCGCGCCGGTGCATCTCACAGGCGCTGCGGACGATCGAGTCGAGCTCGCGCTCCAGGTTGCGGCGCGTCGGTCCGTCATGGTCGACGCCGTAGCGGTCGGCCTCATGGGTGAGCGTATAGGGGAAGCCGATCGTCGGTGCGACGAACATGCGATCCTTTGCCGCCTCCAAGAGGTCGAGGGCCTCCTCATCGACCAGCGTCGCGTGATAGATCACGTCGACACCGTGCTGCACACACAGCTTGACGGCGCCGGCGCTTGTAGCGTGGGCCGCGACCATTTTGCCGCGGGCCCGCGCGACCTGGACTACGGCGGCGACCTCCTCGTCCGTCATGACGGTCGCGTCGGTGCCGGCGCCCATGGCCTCGAAGCCGCGATCGCCGGAGACGTTGATCTTGAACGTGTCGACGCCGTCGCGGGCGGCCCGGCGACAGGCGGCGCGGAACGCATCCGGCGAATCGCAGGTCACGGCGAAGCGAACGGACGGCGGCAGGCTCAGATAGATGTTGTCAAGATCGCCGAGGTTTCCCGTGGGTGTCGTTTCCTGAGTTGCCGCCTTGAGCCGGGGCCCCGGGAAGCGGCCGGCTACTATGGCATCGCGGACAACGACGTCGAGACGCGGCTTCGCGGCAGCGGCGCTGAAGCAACTGGTGAAGCCCTGGTCCAGCAATAGTTTTGCGTTCTCCAAGGTAGCCAGCAGGTGCTCCTCCACCGGCATGTGCACCGCATCGTAGAGATCCCGAAAGTTCAGAAAACTCAGATGGGCATGAGCTTCAACGAGGCCTGGCATGAGCGTCTGCCCCGATGCATCGACGACTTCGGCGCCGTCACGAGGAAGGGTCGCCGGCGCCTTGGCGACGGCCTCTATGCGGCTGCCCTCGACAAGCACCTCGCCTCGATATGGTTCCGGCGCAACGGCGTCCAGCACCTGAACGTCGGTAAACAACGAGCGGGCCATGGCCTTCCTCCTGTTGTGCGGGCCAACCGGCGCAATTGTAGCAGTCGATTGAGTTACTATCCGCGTCGAACAGGAACGTGCGGCCCGGGTCGATGCGGATCTGCACATCATCGTCGATCTTGCCGGCGAACTCCTTGTCGGCGCGCAACGTCAGTAGGACCTCGGCCAGCCGCAGCGAGATCAGCGTCGACTCGCCGGTCAGCTCAACGGAATAGATCGGGCGCTTGAAGTGGGCCTCGTCGGACCGCTCGACAACGCTCATGTCCTCCGGCCGCACGCCAAGCACGATGTCGCCGCGCGAGCCCGCACCGACGTCGGGCACGGTCACGCCGGGGCCGACGAACTTGCCGTCCTTGCAGCTCGCCGGCGATGAAGTTCATGCCCGGCGAGCCGATGAAGCCGGCAACGAACAGGTTGGCCGGTTGGTTGTAAATGTTGCGCGGCGTGTCGAGCTGCTGGATCACGCCCTCGCTCATGATGGCGACGCGGTCGGCCAGCGTCATCGCCTCGATCTGGTCGTGCGTCACATACACCGTCGTCACCGCCAGCTCGTGCTGCAGGTGCTTGAGCTCGGCGCGCATCTGGATGCGCAGCTTGGCGTCCAGGTTCGACAACGGCTCGTCCATCAGGAACGCCGTCGGCCGTCGAATGATCGCACGCGCCAAGGCCACGCGCGGGCGCTGGCCGCCGGACAGCTGGCGCGGCAGCCGGCCAAGCAACTGCTCCAGCTCCACCTTACGCGCTGCCTCGAGCACACGCTCATTGCGCTCGTCCCGCGGCAGGCCGCGGATGCGCAGCGGGTACTCGATGTTTTGGTAGATCGTCATGTGCGGATAGAGCGCGTAGTTCTGGAACACCATGGCGACGTCGCGGTACTTCGGCAGCACGTCGTTCATGCGCGCGTCGCCGATATAGAGGTCGCCCTCGGTCATCGATTCCAGCCCGGCGATCATGCGCATCGTCGTTGTCTTGCCACAGCCCGACGGACCTAGCAGGACCAGGAATTCCTGATCGCGGACCTCCATTGTCAGATGCGAGACGGCCTCGAAGTCGCCAAAGCGTTTCGACACGTTTTCGAAGCGGATGGACGCCATGGCCGCTAGCCCTTCACGGCGCCGAACGACAGCCCGCGCACGAGATGCGCTGGACCACGAAAGCGA
>CBDHDN010000027.1:0-27055 GCA_965261585.1 Alphaproteobacteria bacterium | reverse complement strand
GGCGACGAGGCGACGGTGACCGACGCCAACGTGGTGCTCGGCCGCATCAATCCGGCGAACTTCCTGGGCGGCGCCATGGCGCTCGACGCCACGGCCGCGACATCTGCGGTCGCCGCGGTGGCCGAGCGCATCGGCCAGTCGACGGAGCAGACGGCCCTCGCCATCGTCCGCATTGCCAACAACAACATGGTCGGCGCCCTGCGTGCCGTGCTGATCGAGCGCGGCCTCGACCCCCGCGACTTCACGCTGTTCGGCTTCGGCGGCGCCGGCCCGTTGCATGCCTGCGATTTGATGCACGAGGCCGGCATCCCGCGCGGCCTGGTGCCCAACCACCCCGGCCAGTTCTCCGCCTACGGCTTCATCCTGACCGACGCGCGGGTCGACCGGCACCGCACCGTGCAGACGACGTCGCAGGACTTCGACCAGGAGCGCGCAACGGCCGTCCTGCGGGAGCTGACGGCAACGACGCTGGAGGACCTGGCCAAGCAGGGCGACACCGAGGACCTGACCGTGCGGCGCGCCATCGAGATGCGCTACTTCGGCCAGAACTACGAGCTGGAAGTTCCGGTGGCGTTCGAAACCTTCGACGATGCGACGACCCAGGCGGCCTGGCAGGCATTCCACGACATGCATGAGGCGCGCTTCGGCTTCAACATGCCCGGCAGCGTGATCGAGGTCGTCAACTTCATGACGACGGCCGTCTCTCTAACGGCGAAACCGACGCTGCCGGAACTGCCGGACGCCAGCGGCCCGGCGGCGGCGAGCGGCCAGCGCATCGTGATCTACGAGGACGGCCCGCACGAGACGCCTGTCTACGCCCGCGCCGGGCTCAAGGCCGGTCATCGCCTGAGCGGCCCGGCAGTCATCGAGGAGGCCGCCTCGGTCACCGTGCTGCGGCCGGGCCAGACGGTCGAGGTCGACCGGCTGGGCAACTTGTTGATCGCCGGCTAGGGGGCCAAGCAGATGGACATGGTGACGATGACCATCATGGAATCGACCATGGTGGCGATCTGCCGCGAGATGGGCATCACGCTGATGCGCACCTCGTATTCGACGATATTCAACGAGGGGCTCGACTTCACCTGCGCCGTCGCCGACGCCGACGGCGAGATGGTCGCGGTCGCCGACTATTGCCCGGCGCAGATCGGCGGCATGCCGCTGCTGATCAAGTCGTGCGTGCGCGAGCTGTCGACGGAGCCGATGGAACCCGGCTACGTCATCGTCCACAACGACCCCTATCGCGGTGGCCTGCATACGCCCGAGCACACGTTCTTCAAGCCGATTTTCGTCGGTGGCGAGCTGATGGGCTATGCGGTGTCCATCGGCCACGTGTCGGAGACCGGCGGCTCGGTCCCCGGCGGCTTCGCCAGCGAGGCGACGGAGATCTTTCACGAGGGCCTGCGCGTGCCGCCGGTGAAGATCAAGCGCCGCGGCGAGGATGCCGACGACGTCCGGAAGCTGATGCTCGCCAACGTGCGCACGCCGCGCCAGAACTATGGCGACTACCGCGCCCTGATTAGCGCCGTCGACCTGGGCGAGGCCCGCATAGCGGAGCTGATCGCGAAGTACGGCAAGGACGTCTATCGCGCGACCTGCGCCGACCTGCTGGACTACTCCGAATCCCGCATGCGGGCCGAGATCGAGGCCTTTCCCGACGGCCGGTATGCCTTCGACGACTACATGGAGGACGACGGCATCGTCGATCGGCCGTTTAAGATCCACGTCGAATGCTTTGTTCAGGGCGACGAAATCGTCATCGACTTCACCGGCTCCGACGCCCAGGCCCAGGGCGCGATCAACGCCACCCTGGGCGTCACCTGGTCGGCCAGCTTCAACGCCATGCTGCACCTGACCGACCCGACGATCCCCAAGAACTCCGGCTGCTTTCGGGCGATCAAGGTGATCGCCCCGGCCGGCACCGTGGTCAACGTCGACTACCCGGCGCCCGAGGTCGGCGGCAATATGGAGACCCACCCGCGCATCGCCTACACGGTCATCGGCGCGTTGGCGGCGGCGGTGCCGGACCGGGCCCCGGCAACGGACGCCGCGACCCATTGCAACTTCCTGTTCGGCGGCGTCGACCCGCGCAGCGACGACTACTACGTCTGCTACGACTTCCTGTCGGCCGGCTGGGGCGGGCGGCCGTTCGCCGAAGGCAACAACGCGGTCAACTGCATCAACGGCAACTGCCGCATGATCCCGACGGAGGTGTTCGAGGTCCGTTACCCCTGGCTAGTCGAGGCATTCGCGCTGGTGCCGGACAGCGGCGGCGCCGGCACCTATCGCGGCGGGCTGGGCGTGACCAAGACGTTCCTGTGCCGCGACGCGCCGATCACGATCAGCCACATGGGCGACCGCCAGAAGCTGGCGCCATGGGGCCTGCAGGGCGGCGGCGAGGCGGCGCTGGCGCGGCTCCTGGTCAAACGGGCGGACGACACGGACTGGCAGACCGCGGTCGACGCCTACGGCAAGGTAAGCCCGAGCAAGTTCGCCGGTGTGGTCGCCAACCCCGGCGACCGGATCTGGCTGACGACGGCCGGCGGCGGCGGCTGGGGCGACCCCGCTGGACGCGACCACGCAAGCATCGTCGAGGACGTGCGCGAGGGCTGGATCAGCGCCGAGCGGGCCCGCGCTCACTACGGCGTCACAGTGGCGGACGAGGGAGACTGACCCAGCCGCGATCCTCTAGAAGGTCGCGCGCAGTGAGATCGTCCCTGCGTTTTCCTCAAACTCGGCCGTGGAATCGTCGCTGTCGCGGCGGGTGTAACTGTAGCTGACCGAGGCCGAGACGTTTTCGAACAGCGTATAGCTCAAGGTGCCGGTCGCCGAGGAGTTGTAGTCCTCGCGCGGGTTCGTATCGTCGAGATCGGAGTATTGGAAGCTGCCAACGAGGTTCAGGGTCAGTCTGGGCTTGAGCCGACGGCCGAAAGAGCCATTGATTTGGGCCACGTCCTGCTCCTGGCCCGCGGCTTCCGTCTTCTGTTCCTGAAACGACAGCTGCACCGTGAACGTGTTGCGCCCTCGGTTGCCGCTCACGGCGGCGGCGTAGGTTGAGGTGGGCCCGGAAATTCGGACAGGTCGTTAAGGTGTATTCCACTGTCTGACGGAGGAATACAGATGAGCAGCAAGCGACGGAGATTTTCAGGGGAGCTGAAGACGAAGGTGGCGCTGGAGGCGCTTCGGGGCGAGCGGACGCTGCAGGAGATCGCCTCGCAGCACCAGGTCCATCCGAATCAGGTGGGCGCCTGGAAGCGCCAGGCGATCGAGGGTCTGGTCGAGGTGTTCTCGAAGGGCGCCGAGCGGCGGGTCCGGGACCATGAGAGCGAGGTCCGCGATCTTCACGCCAAGATCGGGGAGTTGATCGTGGAGCGGTATTTTTTATCGCGCGGGTCCGGTCGATGAGCCGGGCGGAGCGGCGCGCGATGGTTGTGCGCGACCACCCGGCGTTGAGCCTGAGCCGGCAATGCCGCCTGCTGTCGGTCGGACGTTCCTCGCTCTACTACGAGCCGACGGGGGAGAGCGCCGAGACGCTCGCACTGATGCGGCGGATCGACGAGCTCTTCCTGAAGTATCCGTTTTACGGCGCCCGTCGGATGGCACTTCACGTGCGCCGCGAGGGCGTGCGTATCGGGCGCCGCCGGGCCGGGCGGCTGATGAGCCTGATGGGGCTTCAGGCGATCTATCGGGCGCCGCGTACCAGCGATCCGCACCCCGAGCACCGGGTCTACCCATATCTGCTGCGGGGCCTGGCGATCGAGCGGGCGAACCATGTCTGGTGCGCCGATATCACCTATATCCCGGTGCAGCGCGGCTTCCTTTACCTGGTGGCGATCATGGACTGGGCGAGCCGGTACGTCCTGGCCTGGCGGCTGTCGAACACGCTGGACGCGAGCTTCTGCACAGACGCTCTCGAAGAGGTCCTGGCCCGGCATGGCGCGCCGGAGATATTCAACACCGACCAGGGCAGCCAGTTCACCAGCTTCGCCTTCACCGGGCGCCTGCAGGCGGCCGGCATCCGGATCTCGATGGATGGCAGGGGCCGGTGCATGGACAATATCTTCATCGAGCGGCTGTGGCGCTCGCTCAAATACGAGGCGATCTATCTCCACGAGATCGCCGACGGCTTCTCCGCCCGGCGCCTGATCCGTGATTGGGTCCGCTTTTACAACCTTGAGAGGCCGCACTTGGCGCTGGACGGGCGGACCCCGGCCGAGGCATATCGCGGCGAGCCGCCTGTGGATATGATGGACAAGCCGCTCCGCGCCTTGCCCACATCCCCACAGGCGCAACAGCAGCAGCAGGAAGATCGCATGAAAGGGATTCTGGCGGCTTGAGAAACAACCGGAATACACCTTAACTCAGCCGCCAGGCTGTCCGAATAGGCGAGGCCACCTCAGGTAGTGGTTCGCGTCGTCGCGTCCTGAACCGTGAACGGGCTTGTATTCGGGTTGAACGGCAGGCCCGTCCGCGTGTCGATCAAGGCGCCGGTCGTCGCGTCGACACCGATAAACGACAAGTCATTGCCCAACCCAGCCTGCGATGTCGTCAACGTCTCCGTTATCGTGCCGGTGATGCGCGTGCGCGAGGTCACGTCATAGTCGAGCTGCGCATCGATTCTGTCTTCGTCGTTGCGTTGGCCATAACTCGCGCGCGCCTCAAGGTTCGGGCTCGGCGTCAGAATGATGCCGACATCCCACGTGGAGCCTGGAAGCTGCTTGCGTCGTTGCCGTCGTCGAAGTCCTCGTAGCCACCGCTGCCGGTCACCGCGACGATTCGATTGATGGCGTATGTCAGGCCAAGCTCGGCGTCCCAACGCGAGATGTCCCGGGCATCCGGACGGAAGCTTTCCGACACCGTGCCGCCGAGGGACCACCGCAGCTTGTTGAATTCCTCGCCGCTGTTGACGTCGACATCAAACCTGGCCTGGGTACTGTCCGAGGCCTGATCGGAGCCGATCAGCACCTGCGTGCCGGTCAGGCGGGTCTCGACATCGGCATAGCGGCCGATCCGGTTCATCAAGAACGGGCTGATCTGATAGGTTTGAACCGTATCCTGGTTGTTCACGTTACCGGCGGCGCCGGACCCGGCACTGCGAATGTCCAGGACCTGCTCGCTGACCGTCGCGTTGCCGTCGATGAAAATCCGGTCTTCGACGGCCTCGATTTGACCGGTACCGCCGACGAGAGCGTCCACCGATGTCTGACTGTCGTCGCTCTCTTCATGGCGTACGTTGACGGTCACGTTGAGGGTGGCGTTGGCCCGAGCCCCGGCCTCAACGAAGTTGAACCCCGGGCTGACCGTCGCAATCAGCGAGGCATCCTTGGTGCTGTCCGGCTCCAAATCGCCGTTGTCGGAGAAGGTCGTGGAGACACCCAAGGCGGGTGTCAGCTCGGCGGCCCGGGCCGGGTGCAAGTGGCACCCGTCCGGGTCCTTGTGGAATGAGGCGGACGCATTATCTGCCGGCTGCCATTGTGGCCGCGTTTTGGCATGGTCGGGTCACTGTGATCAGCCGCCTCACGAAATGGCGGGGTTCACGACCTGTTGAGGTTCGTGTGCTCGGCTGCACCGGCGGTGCCAACTTGGCGCGACGGAACCGGCGCGCCATGTAACAATAACGGACCCATGAACGGCAACGACACAAGCCTGGAGCGACCGCCCGGCGGGGCCGGGACGCACGGTGGCGGCCGGCGGCGCCGACGCTGGCTGGTGCTGGCCGTGCTCGGTGTGCTGCTCGTCGCCCTGGCGATTTTCTGGACGACGACGCCGTTTTCGGTGGACACGACGCTTGCATGGCTGATCGGCTGGCGCACCAATCCGGCGGGGCCGGCGCTGATGGTGCTGACCTTCGCGTTGCTTGGCCTCGTGTCGTTTCCGGTGACGATCCTGATCGGCGTCAGCGGATTGCTGTTCACACCGGCGACCGCGGTGGCGGTCAGCGCGATCGGCGTGCTGATCAGTGCCTCGGCGCTGTTCGTTGCCGGCCGGACGATCGGCACGGCCGCGCTGCGGCGCTTCGAGGCGGGTCCGGTGCAGGCCGCGGCACAGCGCCTGGCCCGTCAGGGCATCGTCGCCGTCGCCGTCGTGCGCAATATCCCGCTGTTCCCGTTCACCTTGGTGAACCTGGTGTGCGGCAGCAGCCCCATGCGCTTCCGCGATTTCCTGGTCGGCACGGCGCTCGGCATGACGCCGGCGATCATCGCACTGACGTTCTTCGGCAGCCGCCTCGACGACGTCGTCACCAACCCGAACCCGCGCGCCCTGACGCTGCTGGGCCTGGCCTTGGTGGTCGTGCTGGTGGCGGCATTCGGCGCCCAGAAGCTGTCGGCACGCCATGCCGGCACCGCCAGACCCGGCGAAGACGCCGATTAGCCCGGCCCGCTCGGGCCGCCGGACCCACGCGCTCGACCCGTGCCCCACAGAGCGCCCGCGGGCCTGTCGACCGGCGGGCTACTTGCGGCCCGGCCGCCGCTTCGGCTGGAAGGCGCCGGGCTTGCGGTTCGGCGTCACCGGCCGGTCGGCCACGCTAAAATCCTCGTGAACAGTGACCCCGGTCACTCGGCCCGGCGTCAGTGCGGCCCCAGATCCGTGGACAGGAGGACGCCATGACGCCGGAACCGATCGATATCGCGCGCGGCAACCGCCGCTACCAGGATCAGATGGCGGCCGCGCTGGTCGCCGGATTCGGCTGCGACGGCGCCTTTTCGTTCTGCCGGAGCAACGGCTGGGACGGCGTGCTGGACGCGCTCGTGGATCGCGTCTGCCGGCCCCGCCGCCGCGGCGGCCTGCGCTGGCCCGCCACAGCCGGCCGAGCCGCTGAACGCTCATTTTAACCGATATTTCACGCAGATTAACGACAATGGCAGCGCAGTGGGTTGGGAGGCCCTGCGCATGACGCCGACAGAGCTTGTCGAAATACTCAAGCGCCACAAGGCCTGGTTGGAGGGCCGTGGCGGCAGGCGCGCCAACCTGGCGCTGCAGAACCTGTCCGGCATCAAGATCCGCGGCCTGTTGCTGCGCCGCGCCACGCTGACCGGCGCCAATCTGAGCCGGTGCGGGCTTGTCGAGGCCGACCTGAGCGAGGCCGACCTGTTCGCCTCCAAGTTGCAGCATGCCGACCTGCAGCACGCCAATCTGGCCGACGCGGACCTGCGCGGCGCGGCGCTGTGCGGCGCGGCGCTGTGCGGCGCCAACCTGTCGCACGCCTACCTCGCCCATGTCGACCTGCGCGACGGCACCTTGATGGTGCTGAACAAAAAGACGGCGTGCTCCGTCATGAAGGTCGACGAGACGAGCGTCGATACCGACAAGGCGGTGCTGGTCGGCGCCAACTTGTCCGGCGCCCGGCTGGGCGGGACGGCGATCGCCCAGAGCGACCTGACCGGCGCCATCCTGCGCGAGGCCGATCTGCATCGCGCCAACCTGTCCCGATCCAACCTGCGCGAGGTCGACTTTACGGGCGCCAATCTGGCCGGCGCCGATTTGGCCGGCGCCAGCCTGCGCCATGCCGTGCTCGACTACGTGGACATCACCGGCACGAACCTGTCGAACGCGGATTTGACCGGCGCGTCGCTGGTCGGCGTCGATTTGTCCAAGGCGATCATCGACGGGGCCCGGCTGTTGTCGAAGATCGAGGACCTCAAGACGTCGATCCAGGCGATCCTACGCGACCACGTGGCGTGGATCGCCAGCGACGGCGCCAGCGGCACCTGCGCCGACTTGTCGAGCACCGACCTCAGCAATGCCGACCTGTCGGGCATGGATCTGAGCGCGGCCAACTTCACCGACGCCCGCCTCACGGGGGCCGATTTGAGGCGCTGCCTGCTGGTCCTGGCCAACCTGTCCGGCGTCAATCTGGTCGACGCCAACCTGGAAGAGGCCGACCTGTCCGGCGCCAATCTGAGAGAGGCCGATCTGACCGACGCCAGCCTGCGCGGTGCCGTACTGGGCCCGGCCGGCATCCGCAACCGCGACAGCCGGACCGCGAAATACGAGTGGCCGGCGAACCTGACCGGCGCCGTGTTGATCCGCACGGATTTGGTCGACGCCAACCTGCGCGCGGCCAACCTGACGAAGGCCGACCTGACCGGCGCCGACCTGTTCCACGCCGATTTGACCGACGCCACCCTGAACGCCGCCAAGCTTGACCCGGCGCACCACACACCGGCCGCACCCGCCTTCATCGGCGGCGAGGTGCGGGCGGAGAAGCGGTAGTCGTGGGTCTTCCAGCGGGCACGCTTCTCGACGAGGTCGCAGCACGAGGCCAGCGGAAAGAGCTCGACGTCCAGCTATCTAGAAAACGTTGGTAGGCCCGGCAGGGATCGAACCTGCGACACCGTGATTAAAAGTCACGTGTTCTACCACTGAACTACGGGCCCGCCGGCGCGGCGCGAAGATAGGCCCGGGCGCTGGCCCGGGTCAATCGGACCGGGCGGCCGCGCTCGCCGCCAAGCCGGCCGCGTCAGCCACCGGCTGCATCAGCCGCCGCCGCCGGCGGCGGCGCGGCGGAAGGCGCCGGGCGAGCGGTCGAAGGCGCGGCGGAAGGCGGCCGGCGAGGTGTACCCGACTTGCTCGGCAACCTCGGGCAGCGCCGCGCCGGTCGAGCGCAGCAGCTCGCGCGCCTTCAGCATGCGCCAGGCCGTGAGATAGCCCATCGGCGTCATGCCCAGGACGGCCTTGAAGTGTGCCGCCAGGGCCGACCGCGACATGCCTGCGGCACCGGCGATGTTGGCCAGCGTCAGCGCGCCCTCGCCGCCCGCGTCGGGATTGGCCGCGTTGGCGTGGATGAAGTGCATGGCTGCGCTCAGTCGCGGGTCCTTGAGCGCCGCCAGGAAACCGTGCGCCGCGCCGCGCTGGAGTAAGTGAGCTCGCAGGACCTGCACGAACAGCACCTCGGCCAAGCGGGCGACGACGGTGCCGGCGCCGGGCTGGCGCGACGCCGTCTCGCGCACCAGCGTGGTCATGACGCCGTCCAGCAGACCGGGCTGCTGCTCGTCCATGCCGCGGATATGGATGACCGGCGGCAACTCGCGCAGCAACGGATGGCCGACGCCGCGGTCGATCGCGAAATGGCCGCACAGCAGCCGCACGCTCTCGGAGCCCTCCTGAAACAGCGGCTGGTCCCGCTGCTGCGCGGCCAGCACGTCGCGGCCGGGGATCCGGGCGCTCGCCGGGTCGTCGGCCAGGCAGTGGCCGTTGCCATGGGGAAACAGGACAACATCGCCGGCGGCCAGCCGATGGGCGGCGCCGTCGACGCGCATCCAGCACTGGCCGCGCACGACGAGGTGGAACGGCGCCAGCGCGACGGCGTCCATGTCCATGCCCCACGGTGCAGCGAAATCGGCGACGAAATAGACACAGCCCCTGAGGCGAACGAGGTCGAGAACGTCGCTCAGCGTGTCCATGGGCGCTGCCGGGCCTTGTCGAGGGATGTCGGCGCCAGTCTAGCCCCCGACCCCGAACACATGAACCGAAATGCCACGCGGCCAAGCGGTTCTGGACGATCGAGCAGAAATTACGGACCGGCGGGCATTGTTCGTGGCAGCCCTTGGCACTTCAATACCGGCGGCTTGCTTCCACACAAGGAGGATCAATCGTGAGACGCACCAGATCGTTGACTATCCTGCCCGCCGCCGTCGCCATGTGGCTGGCCGGCGCCGCCGCCGGCGCACAGGACCTGTCGTTCGACCCCCGAGAGGAGAAGGCGACGCCGGCCGCCGCGATCAAGTTCCAGAACATCAACGAGGCGATTCAAATGGGTGCCGCGTTCGGCAACATGGGGACCGGCGCCCACGGCACGTTCGGCAAGTTCCCGGCGAACTTCACTACGCCGTTCCACGTCCACACGTTCGCCTACCACGGCATCGTCGTCGCCGGCGAGATGACGAACCCGTTCGAAGACGCCGACGAGACGCCGCGGCTGGGCCCGGGATCCTACTGGTACGTGCCGGCCGGGTCCGTGCACGCGACCGCCTGCGTTTCCGACACGCCGTGCCAGTTCTTCTTCACGTCGGCCGGCGCCTTCGACTTCACGGTGCACGAAGACTAGAGCGGGTCCGGCATAGACAGAATCAAAAAGGGGATTCCCAAGGGTCGCAAAAAGTGATTCAAGCTATGAGCTGGGTTAAAGGAGGCCAGCCATGGATGACACGACCTTATTCGGAAGATCTTCGTGAACGAGTTGTTCGAGTTGTTGAATCGGGGACCTCTCGCAATGCGGCGGCGAAGCAATTTGATGTGAGCATCAGCTTTGTTGTGAAGCTGATGCAGCGTTGGAAGCAGCGGGGCACGATCAAAGCCGACAAATACGGTGGCTGGAAGAAATCGAAACTGGCTCCCCATGGCGATCGCATTCGGGCTCTGGTGATGGAGAATTGCGACATCACCATTGACGAGCTTTGCGTCTTGCTGGCCGCCGAGGGGATCGAGGCGAAGCGCTCGACGCTTGGCGACTTTCTTCTGGCTCAGGGGCTGAGTCGCAAAAAAAGACAGCCCACGCCGCCGAGCAGGAGCGCCCTGACGTCGCGGCGGCGCGAGCCACTTGGCGCAACGAGCAACCTGGGCTGATTGCCGAACGGCTGGTCTTTCTCGACGAGACCTGGGCGCGGACGAACATGGCCCGGCGTTATGGCCGGGCACCGCGCGGCGAACGGGTGGTGGCGGCCATTCCCCATGGCCACTGGAAGACAACCACGTTCATTGCCGCCCTGCGTCACGACCGGATCACCGCGCCCTGCGTTTTCGATGGCCCGATCAACGGCGCAAGCTTCCTTGCCTGGGTCCAGCAAGCCCTGGTCCCGACCCTGTCCGCGGGCGACATCGTCATCATGGACAACCTCTCCTCCCACAAGGTCGCCAGCGTACACGAGGCCATTGAGGCGGTCGGCGCAACCCCGCTCTACCTGCCGCCCTACAGCCCCGATCTCAATCCCATCGAACAGGTCTTCGCCAAGCTCAAAGCCATTCTCCGCAAGGTCGGCGCCAGAACCGTCGATGACCTCTGGCGGGCAATTGGAAACGCCCTCGATGAATTCTCTCCAACCGAATGCAGAAACTACCTCGTCAATGCAGGATATTCCGTCTAAACCGGATGTGCTCTAGCGCACCGCGTATCGCCGCCGGCGCTACTCGGTGTCGGCGGCGACGCGTACCGTCACCATTTGATCGGGATCCTCGACCACGCCGCCACGCTGCGTGTTGCCCTTGCGCAAGGCGTCGACGAGATCCATGCCCTCGGTCACGCGGCCCCACACCGTGTATTGGCCGTTCAGCCACGGCGCCTCGCCGAAGACGATGAAGAACTGGCTGTCGGCGCTGTTCGGGTCCTGGGCCCGCGCCATCGACACGGTCCCGCGCACATGGGGTTCCCCCGAGAACTCGGCGCGCAGCTTCTGGCCCGAGCCGCCGCTGCCACTGCCGGTCGGATCGCCGGTCTGGGCCATGAAGCCGTCGATCACACGATGAAAGACAATCCCGTCGTAGAAGCCGTCGCGCGCCAGCTCCTTGATACGGGCGACGTGATTGGGCGCCAGATCAGGGCGCATCTCGATGACCACGCGGCCCGCCTGGAGGTCGATGTAGAGCGTGTTCTCCAAGTCTGTCTCCTGCGCCTGCACTGACGCCATGCCGAACGCGACGGCGGCGACGACCAAGCTGCCCATGAAGTTGGTGATGAAACGCATGTTCCGCCTTTTCCTGAGAGTTCCGCGGGGGCGCCCGGCGCCGGCCCAGCCAGTGCGGCAACAGGTACTCGAATTGAGCACCGCACCGCAACCCGGCGGCTGCCGCAATTCTTGCGTGTGCGCCGCGACGGAGCCACCGCCTACTCGACGATCGGCTGGGACAGGATCCACAGGCTGACCATCGTATAGCCAACCATGAAGACCAGCATGGGGTACTGGCTGCGCAGCGCGACCCGGCGGTCGCCGAACGTCGCCAACGCGACCATATGAGCGACATAGACGGCGGCGACGTGGCCGACGACGATCGCGGTGATGGACGTGATCCACACGAAGCGGGCGTCGACGATGGCGATATCGATCTGGTAGTCCGCCGTGCCGAACAGGTCCCAGCCAAAGCCGAACGGATCGGACGACAGCGGGATGATCAGTTGGCCGAAGATCAACAGCAGCGACAGGAAGTGGGCGAGGTGATAGGCGATGGCAATCGGGATAAGCGAGGTGACGAACAGCCGGGCGACGACCTGCGCCGAGGGCCCGTCGTGCGACGACGCCGCGACCACCGCAGCAATCAGCCAACTCACCGCGAGATAGACGGCCAGGAACACCAGCGGGACGACGACCAGGCCGACGGTCAGCAGCAGGCTCGCCGGATTGCTGAAGCCGAGGACGACGGCGGTTGTCTCGAGCGCCGGCACCGACAGCGCGACGCTGACCCAGGTCCTGCCAGGCGAACGTCTCGGCCAAGCCGTCGAACATTGCAGTCGACAATACGAGGATGACAAAAGCCATGAGCGAGACCGGCACTGGCGCTTCGGTGATCAGACCGACGGCATAGGGTCGCAGGCTCCATTGGCGCGCCGCGCCGGGGTTGCCGCCGCCGGCTCGCGCGTCCATCGGAGAAAAGCGGGCGAACAGGCCGAACAGAACCGAAAACGCCTCGCCGCGGCGGAGCCACTCGGCGCGGCCGTAGCGCGCCATGCCAAGCCAGGTGACAACGCTGTAGGCGGTGATCGCGAAGGCCAGGCTGGCCGGCACACCGCGCGCCGACCAGACCAGCTCGACCCAGGCGAATGCCAGGAACAGCACGACGGCCAGCCACACCTCGGGGCCCGGCGGCGGCCGCCGCCGGGACGCCTGCTCCGGTCGCCAGCGGCGATGCAGCACGGCCACCCAATCGGCGATGATCGTCCACGGGCTGACGAGCGCCCAGACATTGCCGACTAGCCTGGAAGATTCACGAAAGGCACCGCCGAACTCCCAATATGCGTTATGATTCAATTGCCGAGATCGGATCAAACGCAGGAGCCCGGCGGTGACGAATTGTACCCCTGAGACGGTGCTGTTTCCAGTCTGCCGCAAGCGGCGGATCGAGGCGGCGTTTGACGGCGGCGATGTGACGAGCAACGGCGGCGTGCTGCTGTTACGCCAGGCGGACCGGCGGTTGGGTCTGACGGCGGCGGTGGCGCGTCGGCTCGGCGACAGGCGCCAGCGCGGCAAGGTCAGGCATCGCTTCGTCGACATGCTGCGCCAGCGGGTGTTCGCGATCGCGCTGGGCTATGAGGATCTGAACGATCACACCGAGCTGCGCCACGATGTGGCGGTGCAGACGGCGACGGGGCAGGACCGGGCGCTGGCCAGCGCGCCGACGCTGTGCCGCTTCGAGAACCAGGCCGAGGCGAGCTGGGCGTGGGCGATCCACGAGGTCCTGGCGGATGCCTTCATCGCCGCGCATGGTGATCCGCCAGCCGAGATCGTGCTCGACTTCGATGCCACGGACGACCCGGTTCACGGCCATCAAGAAGGCCGGTTCTTCCATGGCTACTACGACCACTACTGCTTCCTGCCGCTTTACGTGTTCGCCGGCGATCATCTGCTGGCGGCCTACCTGCGACGCTCGGACATCGACCCGGCGAAGCATGCCGGTGCAGTGCTGAAGCTGCTGGTGCGGCGGCTGCGCCTGGCCTGGCCCGCCGTGCGCATCATCGTGCGGGCGGACTCCGGCTTCTGCCGCTGGCGCATGCTGTCGTGGTGCGAGCGTCACGGCGTCGACTACATCATCGGCCTGGCCAGGAACAAGCGGCTGGAGGCGCTGGCGGCGCCCGTGATGGCCCAGGCGCGCGCACTGTTCGCCACGACCGGCGACAAGCAACGGCACTTCGCCGAACTCCGCTATGGCGCCGGGACGTGGAACCGCGAGCGGCGCGTCATCGCGCGCCTCGAACACACCGCCCGCGGCGCCAACCCGCGCTTCGTGGTGACCAGCCTCGCCGGTGACGGCATGGCGCTCTACGACATGCTCTACTGTGCCCGCGGCGACATGGAGAACCGCATCAAGGAGCAGTTCGAGCTGTTCTCTGACCGCACCTCGGCCCATCGCTGGTGGCCGAACCAGTTCCGCCTGCTCCTGGCCAGTCTCGCCTACGTGCTGATGACGGCGATCCGGCGCTTCGGCCTCGCCGGCACCGAGGCCGCCCGCGCCCAGGTTGGCACGATCCGCCTGCGCTTGCTCAAGATCGGCGCCGTCGTCATCCGCAACACCCGTCGGGTCCGCTTCCTGCTCTCCTCGGCCTGTCCCGATCAGGCCCTGTTCACACTGGTCGCCACCAGGCTCGAACCAGGATAGCGGCCGCCCCTTCGGTCCCTTACACGATCCCAATGCCGTGCCGCGGCAACCAGTAAACGCGACCGCTCGCCGCCACCGAACACCGTAATGCTTCGCTCCTGCACCGCGGCCATGAACCCCGGTCAAAACCCGTCCCAATTCGCCTCATTCGAGACAGATGACCGGCCCAACAGGACACAATCATTCGCATCATGAAATATCCGGGCTAGGGCGCTGAAGAAGGCGAGGCCGGCCCACCAGATGACCCAGACCATCGTCGGCAGGCTGTTGGCGAAGGCATCGTCCTGGCGGCCGAAGAAGCCGGCGGCCAACAGCAACACGAACAGGGCGATCGACAAGAGCCGGATCGCGAACAGCACACGGCGGTCGGCGAGCAGGCGGCCGCCGCGGGTGCGCAGCAGATCCAGCCGCGGCGCCCCGACCCTGGCGGTCTCGATGCCAAGGAACGCCGCCATCACGACGAACGACAAAGCCACGGCAGCACCGGCGCCGGCCAAATAGAGCCACAGCGGCAGGTCGTAGCGTTGGGCGAAGGCATGGGCAAGGGCCGGCGCCGGGACCAGGCCGGCCAGCAGGAAACAACAACCACTGAAGAGAACGGGCGCGCGCACAGCGATCATCGGCGCCGGCTAGCGCGGCAGCACCTCGACATAGAGCACGGTCCGGTCGCCCAGATCGCGCGCCTCGATGGGGAACCGTCCGGTGGCTCCGGCCACGAACGTCATCACCGCCCCGCCGTCAACCGTGGCTCGGGTCTCGACGCCATAGCCGTGCAGATGCAGCGCCGTGGCCCGATCCACCGTCCAGCGCAGCTCGACGCTGTCGCCCCGCCGCAGGCGCAACACGGCTCGGCGGCCGGCACCGACGACGTGATCGCCCGTCACCTCACCGTCCGAGAGACGCAGCACGACGACACGCGTGTCGGCACCCTGCGCCAGCGCCGCCGAAGGCAAGAGCGACGGGCTGCCGCCCCCGGCCAGGCCCCACAGCGAGAGCGCGACAAGCCCGGCGGCAGCCGCTGCGACCGGGCTGCGTGCGAGCACCGGCATGGCATAGTTGGTCAGCCACATGACGCCGTCCGCGTCACTCGTTGACGGCGTAGAGGTCCGGCCCGCCGACCCGATCGGCAATGTGCTCGGCGACCCGCGGCGAGACGAAGGTCGTGATGTCGCCGCCGAGCCGCGCGATCTCCTTGACAAAGCGCGACGAGATGAAGTGATGGCGCTCGGATGCCATCAGGAAGACCGTCTCGATATCGGCATTGAGGCGCTTGTTCATGCCGGCCATCTGAAACTCGTACTCGAAGTCCGAGACCGCGCGCAGCCCGCGGATGATACAGGTCGCTTTGCGCCGCACGGCGAAGTCGATCAGCAGTGTGTCGAACGGGCAGACGTCGATACGCGCCGCATGCTCGCCGGCACCGGCCTCGACCTCGGCGCGCGCCATCTCGGCGCGCTCGTCGAGGCCGAACATCGGCCCCTTGCCCGCGTTCGCCGCCACCGCGACGGTTAGCCGGTCGACGACCTTGACGGCGCGCATGATGATGTCGAGGTGGCCATTGGTAATCGGATCAAATGTGCCGGGATAGATCCCGATGCGTGGCTTCACGGCCATAGCAGCTTCTCCTAAGGGCTAGTGCACCAACTCAGTCAGAGCCGTCACAGTGGAAACCTGATTCTGAATACAAAACAACGGGTTGCTCCAGCGCACGGTGAATCATTTGTCTGGATCTGTGCACTAGGCCTCCCTGGTTCCGCCGGGTTGATCGACCACCTGGTCGTGGCCGCCGGGGGTATTTTCTTCGTCTTCGCTCAGGCGCGTGACCGAGACGACGCGCTCGTCCTCGCCGACCCGGAACAGGGTCACGCCGCGAGTGCTGCGGCCGGCGATGCGGACCTCGTCGACACGCGTGCGGATCAACTGGCCGGCGTCGGTCACCAGCACCAAGTCGTCGCCATCCTCGACCGGGAACGATGCAACGACGGCGTTCTCGCTCCGGCCAAGGTCGATGTTGGCGATGCCTTGACCGCCACGGCCGGCGACCCGGTACTCGTAGGCCGAGCTGCGCTTGCCGAAGCCGTTCGCCGTGACCGACAGGATGAACTGCTCGCGGGCCTTGAGCGCCGCGTAGTCTTCCTCCGCCAAGACGCGGCCACCGTTGCCGCCTTCCTCACCACCCCCGCCGACCTCACCACCCCCGCCGACCTCACCACCCCCGCCGACCTCACCACCCTCACCACCCTCACCGTCCTCGCCACCCTCACCGTCCTCGCCGCCCTCACCGCCCTCACTACTCTCGGCACGCTCGGCGCGGCTGCGGCGCAGATAGGCGTCGCTCACCTCGGCATCGAAATCGACGTGGCCGAGGACCGACAGCGAGATCACGGCATCGTCACCGGCCAGCCTGAGGCCGCGCACGCCCGTCGAGGTGCGGCCCGAGAATACGCGGACGGCCGTCACCGGAAAACGGATGCACTTGCCGTTGGCCGTGGCCAGCAGCACGTCGTCAGCCTCGTCGCAGGTCTGGACACCGATCAGGCGATCGCCGTCGTCCAGCTTCATGGCGATCTTGCCGTTGGCCATGACGCTGACGAAGTCGCTCAGCTTGTTGCGGCGGATGCCGCCACTGGCCGTGGCGAACATGACATCCAACTGGCCCCAGCTGTCCTCGTCCTCGGGCAGCGGCATCAGCGTCGTGATAGTCTCGCCGGAGGCGAGCGGCAGCAGATTGACGAGGGCCTTGCCGCGCGCCTGGGGCGAGCCCAGAGGCAGTTTGTACACCTTCATCTTGTAGACCATGCCGCGCGAGGAGAAGAACAGCACCGGCGTGTGGGTGTTCAGCACGAACACCGTGGTGACGAAATCCTCGGACCGCGTGCTCATGCCGGCCCGGCCCTTGCCGCCGCGGTGCTGCGCCTGATAGGTCGACAGCGGCACCCGCTTGATATAGCCGGTGTGGGTCACGGTGACGACCATGTCCTCGCGCTGGATCAGGTCCTCGATATCGTGCTCGAACTCGCCCTCGACGATCTCGGTCCGGCGCGGCGTCGCGAAGGTCTCGCGCACCCCGTGCAGCTCCTCACGCAGCACGCCGTAGAGCTTCTCGCGGCTGCCGAGAATGTCGAGATACCCCTCGATCTTGGCGACCAGATCTTCCAAGTCCTGGCCGATCTTGTCGCGCTCGAGGCCGGTCAGGCGATGCAGCCGCAACTCCAGGATCGCGCGCGCCTGGGCCTCCGACAGGCGATAATCGCCGGCCTCGTCGACGCCGCGGCCGGGGTCGTCGACCAGCGCGATCAGCGGCGCCACCTCCCTGGCCGGCCAGGGCCGCGCGATCAGCTCGGCACGCGCCGTGGCCGGGTCCTTGGCGGCGCGGATCAGCCGGATCACCTCGTCGATATTGACGACCGCGACCGCCAGCCCGACCAGGGTGTGCGCCCGCTCGCGCGCCCGGCGGAGCTCGAAGACCGTGCGCCGGGGTGATGACTTCCTCGCGGAACGCGACGAACGCTGCGATGATGTCCTTCAGCGTCAGCAGCTTCGGCTGACCGCCGACCAGCGCCAGCATGTTGACCCCGAACGAAGTCTGCAGCTGCGAGTGGCGATAGATCTGGTTGAGGACGATGTCGGGCTCGGCATCGCGCCGGAGCTCGATGACCACGCGGACGCCGTGGCGGTTGGACTCGTCGCGTAGGTCGGCGATGCCCTCGATCACCTTGTCGTTCACGACATCGGCGATACGCTCGATCATCCTCGCCTTGTTCACCTGGTACGGCACTTCGGTGACAATGATGGCGCGGCGGCCGCTGGCCACCTGCTCGACCTCGGTACGGCCGCGGATGACGACGGAGCCGCGGCCCAGGTGATAGGCGGCGCGAATGCCGGTGATGCCCTGGATGATACCGCCGGTCGGAAAGTCCGGACCGGGGATGAACTCCATCAACTGGTCGATCGTGATATTGGGTTCGTCGATATAAGCGCAGCAGGCGTCGACGACCTCGACCAGATTGTGCGTCGGGATATTCGTCGCCATGCCGACGGCGATGCCGCCAGCGCCGTTGACGAGCAGGTTCGGGAACTCCGCGGGCAGGACCGTGGGTTCCTGCTCGCGCTCGTCGTAGTTCGGCTGGAAGTCGACCGTTTCCTTGTCGATGTCGTCGAGCAGCGCGTGGGCCGCGCGCGCCAGCCGGGCCTCGGTGTAGCGCATCGCCGCGGCCGGGTCGCCGTCCATCGAGCCGAAGTTGCCCTGGCCGTCGATCAGCATCAGCCGCAACGAGAAGTCCTGGGCCATGCGCACGAGGGCGTCGTAGATCGCCGCGTCACCATGGGGATGGTATTTGCCCATGACTTCGCCGACCGTGGTGGCCGATTTGCGGTACGGCCGGTTGTACTCGTAGCCGGACTCTTTCATCGCATAGAGGATGCGGCGGTGGACCGGCTTCAGCCCGTCGCGCACGTCCGGCAGCGCCCGGCTAACGATCACGCTCATCGCGTAGTCGAGGTAGGAGCGCTTCATCTCCTCCTCGATCGTCACCGGGGTGATGTCGTGATCGGGCGCTGCGGGCGGGACGTCGTTCGGCAAGGGGACCTATCTGTCGGTCGAGAATCGGCGCCGGTTCCGGGTCGTCCGGAGGACGATTCATGCGCCGCAAAATAGTCGATCCGCGCGGCGGATACAACTGGCGTCACAGGCTCCGCCGAGTACCCCAGCGGATGCGGAATCGGCACGACTGAAGACGCCCCGGCAGGCACCCGGCCGGTGTCGGATTTGCTTACAGCGCCACACGGTCACACAACGCCCAAACCGCGACGAACGGCCTCATGGCGCCGGATCCGGCGCGGCGGGAGCCGCTGGCGCTTACAACCCGGCCAGACGGCCGCACCCGGCCACGGCACGAAGTCCTTGATGAATAACGACATTCTTACCTGGCACATCGGTTGCGTACCGCAGTTGGTGCAGGTGAGCGTCCCAATCGGGGTCGTTCAACGTGAGGAGAGAACGAGAAATGGCACTAAAGACTGCTCCCGGATCACATGGCGCGCGCCGCCGGCAACTGCTGCAGGGCACGGCTCTTGCGGCGACGCTGGTCCTAGTGCACCGATCCAGACAAATGATTCACCGTGCGCTGGAGCAACCCGTTGTTTTGTATTCAGAATCAGGTTTCCACTGTGACGACTCTGACTGAGTCGGTGCACTAGCAACCGCGCACTCCGCATCCGCAATCACGATCGTCGGCAACTACATCACGCCGGGGCAACGCCATCCCGGGCACGACGTCGGTCGGTCAAGCGGCACCGGGTACGACGGCGGGCGGCGGCCTGCTGCAGGACATCTTCACTGCCGCGGCGGACTGGTGGGAGTCGGCAATCCTCGACACCTTCACCGTCACGCTCAACTACGGCTGGGTCAACCTGGTGGGTGCGCTAGCCACGCACAATCTCGTCTCGCAGGGCGGCGCCCCCCATCGCGAGATCGAGGGCTCGATCCGCTTCGACGGCGACAACAGCACGTTCTGGTTCCTCGATCCGACGCCCTACGCGGACGAGGAATACCTCACGCTGATTGAAACCGACGTGGATTTGGGTGGTGGCACGATGAACATCGGCCGCATCCACACGAACGCATTCGGCGCGGCAGCCGGGGCCGTCGACCTGCTGTCCGTTGCCAAGCACGAGATCGGCCACGCCCTCGGCCTGAGCTCCGCCAATACGGCCTATCAGGCCGAGACGACCGACGGCGACATCGACGTGACCGGGCCGCTGGCATACGCCGGGTCGACGATCCTATCGTCGGGCGCGCACCTCAATCTGGCCAGCGCGCTGATGGGCCCGACGATCGCCACCGGCGTGCGCCGCGATGGGACCGACGCCGACATCCTGGCGAACTGCCAGATCAGCGGGTTCGTCGACTGCAGCACGACCTACCATCACACCCCCAGCCCGACACCCATTCCCGAGCCGGCGACGCTGGCACTGTTCGGCATCGGCCTGGTCGGCGTCGGCGTGGCGGCACGGCGCCGCAAGATCGCCTAATTTGGCGCGCCTCCTCTCCCGAGGTGCAGGTGGCGGCGGCCCGGTGGGCCGCCGCCACCTGTTTTGTTGGCATGCGGGCACGCGCGGCTGCAGGATGAGCGCATGGCGAGGTCGAGCATGACAGCCCGCCCCCGATCGCGGCTCGCCTGGTCATGCGCGGCCATGCTGGCGGCCGCCCTCCACGGTGCGGGCGCTCTTGCCAACGACGATGTCGCAGCGACGCTCGCCGGCCCGGTGGGCGCGGCGAACTTCGTGATTGTCGGCCGTGTGCTCGGTACCGTCGACACGAAGCCCGGCGCCCAGGCGCGCAAGCACCTGGAGGCCCACTGGGTGCGTGTTGAGCAGACGCTCATGGGCAGCAACGAGACCGGGCAGCGCTTCATGGTGCATCCCAACGGCCTGATCTGGAAAGATGGCGAGGCCTATGTTCTGGCGCTGAACTGGGTCGAGGACAACCGGGCCAAGGCAGTCGCACAGCCGCTCGCCGTCGCCTCCGACGCGAACATCGCGGCGGCGCGAGTGGCCATCGCCGCCAACGGCGGCACGGTCGCACCACGGCGCGTCCTGTGGATGCGCCATGTCGGCGGCTGGCAGGTCGCGCCGACCACCGAGCTGATCGTCGGCGCCGATGGCGCCTTCACCTGGACCGCCGCGGCGCCCGCCGGCGAACGCCTAAGCGGCAGGTTCCCCGGCGCCGTCGTGGCCGGCCTGATCCGCCGCGTCGCCGAGGCCGGCGAAGGGGCGCGCGTCGACGACGCCGGCAGCGTCACGTTCCGCTGGCTCGACGCCGCCGGACAGGCGCACATCAAGCGCTACGCCGTGCCGAACACGCCGCCGGCAACAGTATTGCGCGGCTTGGTGGAAACACTGGCTCGCGAGCACGGCAGCCCGCGATAGCAGCGGGCCGGCCTCGCAGTTGCCTTCGCCCCCGGCCCTGGCTCGGCGGCCGGCTAGTGCACCGATCCAGACAAATGATTCACCGTGCGCTGGAGCAACCCGTTGTTTTGTATTCAGAATCAGGTTTCCACTGTGACGGCTCTGACTGAGTTGGTGCACTAGAACGGGATCTCGTCGTCCAGGTCGTCGGCCGAGCTGCCGCCGGACGGGTCGGCCGGGGCGCTTGCCGGCGGGCCCTCGCGGTCGTAGCCGCCACCCTCACCGCCGTCGCGCGAGTCGAGCAGCACGAGGGTGCTGCGGAAGCGGCTGAGCACGACCTCGGTCGTATAGCGTTCCTGCCCCTGCTGGTCGGTCCATTTACGGGTTTGAAGTTGGCCTTCCAGATAGACCTTGCGGCCCTTGCGCAGGAAGCGTTCGGCGACGTCGACGAGCTGCTGATCGAAGATGGCGACGCGATGCCATTCCGTGCGCTCCTGCATCTCGCCCGAGTTGCGGTCCTTCCAACGCTCGGATGTGGCGACGGACATGTTCACGACCTTGTCGCCGCTCTGCATGCTGCGGACCTCCGGGTCGCGACCCAGATTGCCGATCAGGATGACCTTGTTGACACTGCCCGCCATGGCGCGCTCTCCCCGCTCGTTGTTGCCCCGGAGCCTGACACAATTCACCGACCCAGCCAACCGGACGCTCATGGTCGCACCACGGCCCGCGGGTGCTGAGGCCCACGGGCGCGGAGGCCTACGGGCGCCGAGAATGGCAGCCGGCCGTCAGCTGCGAGCCGCCGGCGTCACGCAACGACTCGCCCGGCGGCGCCGCCCGTGCTATTTGCTGGGGTCGCGGGGGCGTTGCCGGATCGCCGCCAAGACCCAATTTAAGAGTCCATGCAGCACGAGATCGTTGTTCGCGGGGCGCGCGAGCACAACCTGCAGAATGTCGATGTCGCCCTGCCGCGCGACAGCCTGGTCGTGATCACCGGGTTGTCCGGCTCGGGCAAGTCGTCGCTCGCCTTCGATACGATCTATGCCGAGGGCCAGCGCCGCTATGTCGAGAGCCTGTCGGCCTATGCGCGCCAGTTCCTGGAGCTGATGCAGAAGCCCGACGTCGACTCGATCGAGGGCCTGTCGCCGGCGATCTCCATCGAGCAGAAGACGACGAGCCGCAACCCGCGCTCCACCGTCGGCACGGTGACCGAGATCTACGACTATCTCAGGCTGCTGTTCGCGCGGGTCGGGGTGCCCTACTCGCCGGCCACCGGCCTGCCGATCGAGTCCCAGACGGTCAGCCAGATGGTCGACAAGATCGTGGCGATGGCCGAGGGCACGCGGCTTTATCTGCTGGCACCCATGGTGCGCGGCCGCAAGGGCGAGTACCGGCGCGAGTTGACCGAGCTGCAGAAGCGCGGCTTCCAACGGGTCAAGATCGACGGCACGATCCACCAGATCGAGGACGCGCCGGTGCTCGACAAGAAGCGCAAGCATACCATCGAGGTCGTCGTCGACCGCCTGGTCGTGCGCCCCGATCTGGAGACGCGGCTGGCCGATTCGATCGAGACGGCGCTCGACCTGGCCGACGGCCTGGCGATTGCCGAGGACGCGGACACCGGCGACCAGACGATCTTCTCCGCCAAGTTCGCCTGTCCGGTTTCCGGATTCACGATCGAGGAGATCGAACCCCGGCTGTTCTCGTTCAACAACCCGTTCGGCGCCTGTCCGGCCTGCGACGGCCTCGGCACCAAGGTCGTCATCGACCCCGAGCTGGTGGTGCCGGAGCCGAGCCTCAGCCTGCGCGAGGGCGCCATCGCGCCGTGGGCCAATTCGACCAGCCAGTACTACATGCAGACCCTGGACAGCCTGGCCCGGCGCTTTAAGGTGTCGACGACGGTGCCGTGGCGCGACCTCGACGACAAGGTGCGCGACGCCGTGCTGTTCGGCACCGGCACGGCCCCTGTCACGATGCGCTACGACGACGGCCTGCGCACCTACGAGACCAACCGGCCGTTCGAGGGCGTCGTCCGCAACATGGAGCGGCGCTATCGCGAGACCGACAGCCAGTGGGTGCGCGAGGAAATGGCCAAGTATCAGACGACATCCGTCTGCGAGGCCTGCGACGGCGCCCGTCTGAAGCCGGAAGCGCTCGCCGTCAAGCTCGGCGGGCTGCATGTGAGCCAGGTCACGGCGATGTCGATCGACGAGGCCGGACGCTGGTTCCAGGCGCTGCCGGAGCAGCTGACCGACACCCAGCGCGAGATCGCCGAGCGCATTCTGCGCGAGATCAACGAACGGCTCGGCTTCCTCAACAATGTCGGGCTCGACTACCTGACCCTCAACCGGGCCGCCGGCACGCTCAGCGGCGGCGAGAGTCAGCGGATCCGCCTCGCCTCACAGATCGGCTCCGGCTTGACCGGCGTGCTCTACGTGCTCGACGAGCCGTCGATCGGCCTGCACCAGCGCGACAACGCGCGGCTCCTGGAGACGCTGCGGCGACTGCGCGACCTCGGCAACACGGTCATCGTCGTCGAGCATGACGAGGAGGCGATCCGCAGCGCCGACTACCTGGTCGACATGGGGCCGGGTGCCGGCGTCCATGGCGGCCACGTCGTCGCCGCCGGCAAGCCGGCCAAGGTGATGCAGGCGGCGGACAGCCTGACCGCCCAATACCTCACCGGGTTCAAGCAGATCCCGGTGCCGCAGGCGCGCCGCAAGCCGCAGAAGCGGCGGCAGGTGCGGCTGATCGGCGCCCGCGCCAACAATCTGCAGAACGTCAAGGTCGACCTGCCGCTCGGCACGTTCGTCTGCGTCTCCGGCGTGTCCGGCGGCGGCAAGTCGTCGCTGGTCGTCGATACGCTTTACCGCGCGGCGGCGCGGCAGCTGCACGGCACGCGCCTGACGCCGGGCGACCACGATGCGATCGAAGGCCTGCAACTGCTCGACAAGGTCATCGACATCGACCAGTCGCCGATCGGCCGGACGCCGCGCTCCAACCCGGCGACCTATACCGGCGCGTTCACGCCGATCCGCGACTGGTTCGCCGGCCTGCCCGAGGCCAAGGCGCGCGGCTACAAGCCCGGCCGCTTCTCATTCAACGTCAAGGGTGGGCGCTGCGAGGCGTGCTCGGGCGACGGCGTGCTGAAGATCGAGATGCACTTCCTGCCGGACGTCTATGTCCGCTGCGATTCGTGCAAGGGCAAGCGCTACAACCGCGAGACCCTGGAGATCAAGTTCAAGGGCAACTCGATCGCCGACGTGCTGGACATGACGGTGGAGGAGGCCGCCGAGTTGTTCAAGGCGGTGCCGTCGATCCGCGAGAAGATGCTGATGCTGGATAAGGTGGGCCTGGGCTATATCCAGGTCGGCCAGTCGGCGACGACGCTGTCGGGCGGTGAGGCGCAGCGCGTGAAGCTGTCGAAAGAGCTGTCGCGGCGCGCCACGGGGCGCACGCTCTATATCCTCGACGAGCCGACGACAGGCCTGCATTTCGAGGACGTGCGCAAGCTCCTGGAGGTGCTCCACGCCCTCGTCGACCAGGGCAACACGGTCATCGTCATCGAGCACAATCTCGAGGTCATCAAGACCGCCGACTGGATCATCGACCTGGGCCCCGAAGGCGGCAACAAGGGCGGCCGCATCGTCGCCGCCGGCACGCCGGAGCAGATCTGCGAGGTGGCGGAGAGCTACACCGGCCAGTTCCTCGCCCCCTACCTGCCCGCGGCGCGGGCAAAGACGCGGAAACGAGCGTCGTAGGGCCAGCGAGGGTGACCGGCCCGGCTCTAGTTCCTACAGCTCCGTGCTGGCCTCACCCTTCGACAAGCTCAGGGTGAGGCTCGACAAGCCCAGGGTGAGGCTCGACAAGCCCAGGGTGAGGCTCGACAAGCCCAGGGTGAGGCTCGACAAGCCCAGGGTGAGGCTCGACAAGCCCAGGGTGAGGCTCGACAAGCCCAGGGTGAGGCTCGACAAGCCCAGGGTGAGGCTCGACAAGCCCAGGGTGAGGCTCGACAAGCCCAGGGTGAGGCTCGACAAGCCCAGGGTGAGGCTCGACAAGCTCAGGGTAAGGCTCGACAAACTCAAGGCGAGGCTCGACAAGCTCAGGGTGGGGCGGAACCACCAAAGCCTATCGTAATATCCTCATGCTGAGCCTGTCGAAGCATGAGGCCCAGGCGGCGCGCCGCCTAGCTGCCAATCTTGACGGTGTCCCAGTACGCGGTGTTGACCGGGCCGATCAGCATGTCGTGGGCCGCGCCCAGGCATTCGCGCAGGCGCAGCGGGCCGGCCAGGGTGGACGCGCTGCACTGAGCGAACGTCTCGCGCGCCAGCGTCGCACCAGGGCGCGCGGCACCGGCGCCCGCCGCGTCGATGCGCGGGGCCACCACCGTATCCCACAGCGCGGCGCGGTCGCCGGCCGTGAGGCGGCTGCCGCGGGCCGCCAGGGCGTTGATCGCCGCGGCAGTCAGGCGGGCCGCATCGACCTCGGCGGCGCGGCCGTCGAGCACGAAGGCCGCCGTCCGGGTCAGCGGGCCGGCCGCCAGTTCGATATCGCCATCGGTCAGCGGCGCCGGGTCATCGGCAACGGCAACCGGCAGCAGCGTCACAAGGTCGTCCATCTTGACGTGCACGGCGGCGAGGTCGCGGTCGTGCAGCCATGACACGGGCACGCTGACCTTGACCGCGGTGTGGCCACGCTCGGCAGTGAACGCCGGATCGGGGGTCAGCGGCAGCGTGACGGTCGAGCCGTTGTGGCGCTCACCGATCACATGGACGGCGGCGGTATTGAAGGCGGCGTACGGCGTGCCCTTCGCCGGCTGCGCCCGGTGCTCCTGCAGGCAGAGCGACGTGAACTCGGCGCTGCACTGACCATTGGCGCAAGTCAGCTCGACAGGCTGCGCCGTCGCCACCAGGACGAGCACCTGCGGCGCCGCCTGGGCGCCGAACAGCGGCGCCAGGGTCAGCGGCAGGGCCGCGGCGAGAATTCCCAGGCACCTGCGCAACATCGGACCGATCCTCCTATCGATTGATGGATCCCTGCACCAGAATCGCACGGCGGCCGGCATCAGGTCAATGCGACACCGGCGCTTCGTGCGCATTGCATTTGCCCGGCCGGCGGCCTTATCTGTGGCAAGCAAGGAACTAGTTCAGTGTTTCCGAGGATCGAATCATATCAGGCGGCCTCGTTTAGTTTGTAGGACCAGGTGTGGACGACGGGACGTCGGTTGATGTCGTCGATGGCGGCGATGATGCGGTCCTTGAGTTCCTGCTTGGAGGCGACGCGGATGTGCCGGAGCACCGAGCGAGCGAGCTTGGAGAAGAAGCCCTCGATGAGGTTGAGCCAGGAGCCGTGCTTGGGAGTGAAGACGAAACTGAAGCGGCCCTCTCGCTGGTCGGCGAGCCAGCCTCGGGTTTCCTTGGAGATATGCGCGGAGTGATTGTCGAGGATCAGCGTGATCGCGGTGCTCGGTGGATAGGCCGCGTCGAGGCGTTTGAGAAACGCGACGAACTCGCGCGAGCGATGGCGATCCTCGACGCCGGTGTGAACCTTGCCGGTCAGCAGATCGATGCCGGCGAGCAGGCTGATCGTACCGTGGCGGACATATTCGTGATCGCGCCCGAAGTAGGCCGCATCGTCCGAGCGGAATGAGTTGGAGCAGACGAGCTCGGCCAGGCGATCGGTGCGATGGGCCGCGGTCGACCGGGTCGGCCGCATCTCGTGCAGGACGACCGGCACGCCGCCCTCGGCGGGCAAACGTCTCGGTTGGTTCCGCTACCAAGTCGTCCGCATCTGGCGGAAGTGGCTCGCTCGCCGCAGCCGCCTCAGGTGCCTGAACTGGGACCGG
>CBDHDN010000026.1:0-19203 GCA_965261585.1 Alphaproteobacteria bacterium | reverse complement strand
AAGTCCTACGAGCTGTGGCGGCGTGAGTTGCTGGCTCAAGCCGTGGAAGCTGAAGTTGCCGAGTTTCTGGAAGGTCATGCGACGCTGGTTGATGACCGGGGCCGTCGCCGGATTGTACGCAATGGCCACTTGCCGGAACGGCTGATACAGACCGGGATCGGCCCGGTGGACGTGCGTCAGCCGCGTGTCCGGGATCGGAGAGCCGGCGAGGGTGCCGGCGCCATCCGGTTCACGTCGGCGATCCTGCCGCGCTATCTGCGCCGCACCAAGAGCCTGGAGGATTTGCTGCCGTGGCTATACTTGAGGGGCATCTCCAGCGGCGATTTCTCGGAAGTGTTGGCGGCGTTGCTGGGGGCACAGGCCCCGGGTCTGTCGGCCTCCACGATCGGGCGACTGAAGGAAGTTTGGCAAGACGAGATGGAGCGCTGGCAACGGCGTGATTTATCGGCCAAGCGCTACGTCTACTTCTGGGTCGACGGCATCTATTTTGGCGCCCGCCTGGAAGAGGAGAAGCAATGCATCCTGGTTATCATCGGCGCCACGGATCACGGAACCAAGGAGTTGATCGCCATCACCGACGGCTACCGCGAGAGCGAACAATCCTGGCGCGAGGTGCTGCTCGATCTCAAGCGGCGTGGTCTCGGCATCGGCCCGGAACTGGTGACCGGCGATGGCGCGCTCGGCTTCTGGAAGGCGCTCCGCCAAGTCTACGGGGCCGCCCGCGAGCAGCGCTGCTGGGTGCATAAGACGGGCAATATCTTGAACAAGCTACCCAAGGGTCGGCAGAACAAGGCCAAGGGTCACTTGCAGGATATCTGGATGGCCGAAACCAGGAAGGACGCGGAGACCGCCTTCGACTTCTTCCTGGAAGCCTACGGACCGAAGTACGAAAAGGCCACGGCCTGCCTGGCCAAGGACCGGGACGCCTTGCTGAGCTTCTACGACTTCCCCGCCGAGCATTGGAAGCATGTGCGGACGACGAACCCCATCGAGAGCACCTTCGCCACGGTTCGCCTTCGCACCTATCGGACCAAGGGTTGCCTGTCACGCAAGACGGCGATGGCCATGGTCTTCAAGCTTTGCCAGGGGGCCAGCAAGAAATGGCGGAGGCTCAATGGATCAGATCAGTTCGCCGAGATCATTCGAGGCGTCAAATTCGTGAATGGAGAACGCCAGGATCGCGCCGCCGCATGACAAACCCATACACAACTTTTGACAATAGCTCAGAGCCAGTTCATCTTGGGCACTGTTGATGGGTTGCTGTGAAGCATGCAGGCTGGAGGGTTCCGCCGGCTGCTGGCGGTGGTCTGAGGCTGGAGTTGATCCTGTGTGGTTGACGGGACGGGCGGAGGCCGGCTGCTGGGGTCAGCCGGTGGCGTTGCATAATCGATGGTGAGCCAGGCGGTATTCCTGCTGGTAGGGGAACGAAGACGCCATTGCGAACTTGACGCGGCGGACGGAGCGGCGCACCTGGGCGCCGATCTTCAACAGCTTCAAGCGGATGGTGCCGCAGGTGGCGCGGGCGAAGCGGGTGTGCTTGAGGGCGATGCGGCGCAGCGCGCAGAGCAGCGCATAGGCCATGGCGGCGAACCACAAGCGCAGCTGGTTGGCCCGCATGGTGGCAGCCGAAGTGCGGTCGGCGAACAGATCGGCCTGGCATTCCTTGATGCGGTTCTCCATGTCGCCGCGGGCGCAATAGACCTTTTCATAGAGCCGGCGGGCCTTGACCTCGCCGGTGCCGAGCGAGGTGACGACGAAGCGCGGATTGGCCTTACCGTGGGTCCATTCGGCCTTGGCGACGACGCGGCGTTCGCGGCTCCAGCTCTTACGCGTCGTCCACACCAGCTCCTGGTAGCGGCGGGCCGGCTTGCCGGTGCGCCGGCTGCCGGCGGCGGCGGCGGCGAGGGCGTCCTCGATCGCGCCGCTGAGCCGCTTGTTCCTGGCCAGCCCAAAGACGTAGTCGACCCGGTTGGCTTCGCACCACGCCATCAGCGCCTCGCGGGCGAAGCCGGAATCAGCGCGCACCAGAATACGCACGTCCGGCCAGTCGTCGCGGATCTGCTCGACGATCCGGGCGAGCTCCTCGATCGCGCCGGCGGCGCCGTCGATATTGGCCGGCCGCAGCTTCGCTGCCAGCAGATGCCGGCCACAGAAGATGTACAGCGGCAGATAGCAGTAACAATCGTAGTAACCGTGGAAGAACCGATCCTCCTGCTCGCCGTGCAACGGATCGTCGGTCGCGTCGAGGTCGATGATGATCTGCTTCGCCGGCCGCCGGTGCGCGGCCAAGAACAGCGCGACGAACTGGCGCTCGATCGCCGCCGCGTCGTGGCCGATCTTGTGATAGCGCGACGGCGCCCCCGACGGCGCGTGCTCCAGCCGGTTCAGCGTCGACTTGCCGGCGAGCGGCGCGCAGTCCGCCCGCCGCGCCTCGAGCTTGCCGGCGAGCACCGCCATCACCGGATCATGGCGCAGCTCGTCGTGGTCGATCAGGTCCTCGTAACCCAGCGCCAGGGCGAACACACGTTGGCCGACCAGCGTCGCGACGCTGTGCTCCGTCAACGCCGGATCGCGGCCGTCCTGGAAACATCGCGCAAAACCCGCGACCAGGCCAATCGCCCGCTCCGTGGCCCCCAGCAAAAGCGCGCCGCCGTTCGACGTCACCGCACCGCCGTCAAACGCTGCCTCAACGCGCCGGCTCTCAACGCGTGCAAATCCGAACAGATCCGAGATACACTCTGTTGGCATTGGGGAGATCCTCCGTCTCAGCTTAAGTTCTTGTTGCAACAATCACTTTCGCTGATTCGGGGCCCCGATGCACTACTCCGTGTGAGAAATCCGGGCTAGCCATCCCGGGAGGAAACAAGGGAGACCTGAGCATGTTCGATGTCAGCAAGAAGAGTGCGATCGTCACCGGGGCCGCTTCGGGCATCGGCCTGGAGTTAGCGCGCGGCCTGGCCAAGGCCGGCGCCCACGTCGCCTGTGTCGACCAGAACATACCCGGCGCCGAGAGCACGGCCGCGGCGATCGGCAATGCCGGCGGCCGGGCCGTCGCCGTCGCGGCCGACGTGACGGACGCGGGCGCCGTGCGCGCCATGGTCGATCAGGTGGCCGGCGCGTTCGGCGGCGTCGACATCCTGGTCAACTGCGCCGGCGTCAACAGCCAGGCACCGGCCGAGGAGATGGACGAGGCGACCTGGAACCGGGTCATCGACGTCAACCTGACGGGCACGTTCCTGGTCGACCAGGCGGTCGGCCGGCAGATGATCCAGCAGGGCCGCGGCGGCAGCATCGTCAACATCTCGTCATTCTGCTCCTCCTCCATCGTCAAGACCGATTGTCAGTGCGCCTACTACGCCTCGAAGGCGGCGGTGGCCCAGCTGAGCCGGGCGCTGGCCGTCGAGTGGGCGAAGTACAACATCAAGGTGAACGCGATCGCGCCCGGCTTCACGGCAACGCCGATGTTCCAGGCCGACCGCGACAAGAACAACGACTCGGCGCAGTTGTTGGACAGCGTGCCGATGGGCCGATTCCAGGACCCGCGGGATCTGGTGGGGGTGGTGATCTTCCTCGCCTCCGGCGCCTCCAGCTACGTCACCGGACACGAGCTCTACTCCGACGGCGGGCGCAGCTGCCTTTAGTGGTCTGATCCTGACGCTTGTTCCCCAAGCGTCAGGTGGGGGCCACTCCCGCCCTATTTGCCGAGCGCGGCGTAGGCGTCGTTGACGCGGACGATGCGTTCGGCCAGGTGGAAGTAGCCGGTGTATTCGACGATGTCGGGCGTCACGTCGTAGTGGTAGTGGCCGGCCTCGGCCCGGCCGGCGGTGCTGAAGAAGTGGGTGTGCTCGTGCGACGGGCGCAGGTGCAGGGCGCCGTCCGTGGGGTCGCCGGTCCAGGCGATGCCCATGCACATCAAATCCGGGCCCATGCCCTCGTAGAACTGCAGGAAGTCCTGGCGCATCACCTCGTCGCGCTCGGTATCGTAATACTCGAAGGGAATGCAGTCGTAGTCGGGCGAGACGTGGGCGCGCACCTGGCCCTTGTCGACCGTGAAGACGCCGCCCATGCCGAGCTGCCGCGCGCCGCCAACGCCGGGGATATCGGCCAGGGCCTTGCGAATGGTCTGGGTGAAGGACGGCTCGTCACCGGTGCGGTGGCGAACGGTGATGGCGAGCACGTCGTCTCTCGTGCCGGCGCAGGCGTACAGATTGCCGAGCCCGCCATGCAGCAGCGACGGGTAGTCCTCGACGATGCACTCCTTGTGCTCGCGGCCGACGCGGGCAATCTTGCTGGCCGTCGGGCCGCCCAGTGCAAGGCACGGCATCAGCTCGCCGCAGCGGCCGCCGGTCGCCTTGAGCGACGGAAAGCCGGCGCCGATCATGCGCGCGTCCGGCACCCCGCAGGCGGCGGCGATTTCGGCCATGTCGAACGTCGCATCCTCGCGATATTTCGGGTTGTGGGCATAAGGCTCGCCGCCGATCTCGATCAGCAGCGGCGCCCCGCCGAGCCCGGCAAACGCGCAGCCGATGTCGCGCAGATCGGGGCATGGCCGCACCTCGACCCGGGCGTCGGCGTAGTTGGCCTTCAGCCCGGCCTCGACGGCGCCGGCGACGGCGGCCAGGGGCGGCGCCCAGAAATCCGCCTGTTCGAGTTTCAGCTCCATTCGTTCCCTCTTCAGCTGCACCACCAACGCCTTACTCACGCGAAGACGAACAGCAACGCCGACACCGTGACCACGGAAACCAGCGTCGATATCAGGATGATGGCCGAGCTGCGCTGGACGTAGACATCATAGCGCTGGGCCACGACGAAGACGAGCGCACCGGTCGGCAGCGCCGACAGCAGCACGGCGCCGCGGGTGTACTCGGCATCGAGGTCGAAGACGAAGCGCGCGAGCAGCCACACCAGCAACGGATTGACGGCGAGCTTCAGGAAGACCACCCAGCCGACCTCGCCGAGGCCGGCGCGCAAGGGCTTGCCGACGAGGAACAGGCCCATGGCGAACAGCGCGCACGGACCGGCCGCAGCGCCGAGAATTGTTGCGAAGTTCTCGGCGAAGCGCGGCAGCGGCACGCCCGCGGCGGACCAGGCGAGCCCGGCAATGGGTGCGACGACCAGCGGATTCCTGACGAGCGTCAGCGACAGCTGGCGCCCGACGGCCGCCGCCCCGCTCGCCCGGTTGACGCCGAGCTCGACGAGCACCGCGCCAAAGCCGATGACGAACACCGCGTTGACGACCGTCGCGACGACCGCCGGCAGAGCCCCGTCACTGCCGAACGCGGCGAGGAACAGCGGGATGCCCATGTAGCCGGTGTTGGCGAAGACGGCGCTCAGGCCGTGCAGGGTCGCCGCCGGGCCGCGCACTGGGTAGGCCACGCGCGCGACCGCAAGGGCGATGATGAAGGTCGCAACGAGGCCGCCGCCGAACGACGCGATGAAGGGCAGATTGACGATGCGGTCGAGCGGTACCTGCGCGGTCGCCAGGAACAACAGCGGCGGCAGCGCGAACCAGTAGACGAAGGCGTTGAGCGCGTACGAACTGGCCTCGCCCAGCAGGTTCGTGCGGCCGGCGATGTAGCCGGCGAGCATGATCGCGAACACCGGCAGCGCGATGTCGACAATCGGACTCACGCGGCGGGCTCGGATGCAGGAAGGTCGACCACTCGGACCCAGAGGCAGAGATGCAAAGCCCGGATGCGATCCGGAGCTCATCGGACGGCTCGCTGCAGGCTCGCAAGGAAACCGGATGCCGGCAAGCCGCAAAACGGCAATACGACGGTCGGAGCCCGGGAGCGAGACGGGCAGCCGATACAAATGGGACTCCACGGCCTCGAACCGGGGGTTCAGATCATGGGCGGTTTCAGACTGGCGGTGTCAGGGAAACAGCTCAATCGCGCCGGCAGGAGACGACGAAGGATTCGTCGAGGAACCACAGGCCCTTGTGCTTGCGCAGGACCTCGCTGGTGGCGTCGAGGTAGTGGCCCTGGCTGAGCGCGTCGGTGAGCTCGCGATCGCCGATACGGCGGCGTTCCACGCGGCCATCAGGGTCGACGTGCCGATGCTGCTGCCGACCTCGTCGGGCATCGCATGCAGGTGGTAGCAAAACAGGGAATGGTCGTGGTCGAACGGCTCGCAATAGAGCCGCGGCGTGTCGGTCAGGACGTCGTGCAGCGTCGCTACGAGCTCCGGCGCCGGGGTCTGAAACGGGTTCTCGTCGGGCCAGACCTTGCGGATGATGTCCATGCCGGGATCGCGGCCGGTCGACTGAATGACGATCATGCGGCCGCCGGGGCCGAGCGCCTGGGCGAGCGGTGCCAGCACCTTTTCCACCTTGAATGCGGCGTCGAGGCGGGCCCGATAGGGCTGCGAAGCGATGACCAAGTCGTAGTCGGCCTGGCCGTCGCCAGGACGCGGAATGACACGGTCGAGCACGAAGCGCTGGTCGGCCCGATAGAGCACGAGCACCGACGGGCGCTCGTACAGCGGGTTGCCGGTCTTGGCGCTGGTGCGGGTCTGCCAGCCCTCGTGCAGCAGGGTCTGCAGGCCCTTGATCTGCTCGTCGAACTCGTGCGCCGTGCCGCCTTCGAGCGCGATCTCGGACCAGTTGATGCTGGCTGCCGCCTCGGACTTCCGCGGCTGTAGCCACGGCGATTCGACATAATAGAGGTTCGTGACGACCAGGACGGTCTGCGGATGCTCGAACAGGCGGTCGGCCATCTTGTCGAGGCTGAGGCGCACATCCTCGAGGCTGATCTCCTTGCCGACGACGACAAACGGCACCGTGGGAAAGCGGCAATGCATGTTGCGCATGACCCGCGTCAGCACCGTGGCATCGCCCATGCCGGCGTCGAACACCCTGAGCGCCGGTGGCCGCGGCCGGATGTGGTCGAACTCCCGCCCGACACGTTCGGCCACCGCCCATTTCTCGGAGCAGGTGGTGACGAACAGCAGATACTTCTCGCGGTTGTCGAAGAAGCGAAAGTGCGGCTGAGTGGCAGTCTTGTCGGCGGCCATCGGCGGCTCCGTTGCGCCGGGCCGGCCGACCGCGCCGTTACGGCCGACCGCCAGCCGGCACCGCAACGAAGTCCTGAGCCTGACCTTCGGCAACCGCAATTTGCGCCGCCGTGGCGTCGGCGCGCAATGTCTGATGCAAGGCGATCGCCGGGCCGTGCCCCTGGCGGACCGCCAGAGTTGCCCACTTCAGCGCCTCGACCGGATCGCCGGCGTCGCCACCCGACGCATAGCGCACGGCGAGCGAGTGCTGTGCCTTGGCCGAGCCCTGATGAGCGGCGCGCTGCAACCAGGCGACCGACATTGCCGGGTCGGACCGCGTGCCGCGGCCGGCGCCGAACATCTCGCCGACGCGATACTGGGCACCGGCGATGCCGGCCTCGCCGGCGGCCAGCAGCAGGCGGAAGGCTCGGCGGTCATCGGCCGGCACGCCGAAGCCGCTGGCATACATTTCGCCCAGGAAGTACTGAGATGGCGCAAAGCCCTGGGACGCCGCCACCGCAAGCCAGTTGGCCGCCTGCTCCAGGTCTTGCTCGCCGGTGTCGCCGGCCATGTGCAGTAGCGCCAAGTTGTGCTGAGCGCTGGCGTGCCCCTGCGCGGCAGCGCGGCGCCACCAGGCCGCGGCCTGCACAGGATCGCCCTCGACCCCACGGCCCTCGTCATAGAGGACGCCAAGATTGTACTGCGCCTGTGGGTCGCCGGACTCGGCCAGCGAGCGCCACATGGCGTGGGCCTGCAGGAAGTCGCCGCGCTGGAAGGCCTGCCAGCCAGCCTCGAAATCGGCGCGGGCCGGGCCACCGGCCGTCACGCCGGCGACGATCAGACCGACGGCGAAAAAGCACCGCCAGGCACCGGCAAGCGAACCCATCTTCATGACCAAATCTCCACTCTCGGCTTCTAGTTGGCCGCGACCGTCAGGCGGCCAATGCGGGCACGCAGGACCTGCAGCAGCCCCTCGATCCCCTGTTTCCGCGTCAGTGCCGCGAACTCCTGACGGCGCGTACGCGCCAGGCTCAGGCCGCCCACCGAGACATCGATGACCCTGTGCCGGCCGCCGACCTGCCGCACGCGCCAGGCAGTCACGACGGGCGAGCTGCCCTGGCGCTTGGTCTGCGACAGCACCAGGACGTCGTCGTCGCCGACGGTCTTGACGCTGAGGATCTCAAAATTCTCGCCGACAAAGCCGCCCAGGCGCTTCGCCGTCGTCTTGATGACGAACTCGCTGAACAGGTCGGTGTAGACCGAGCGCTGCGCCGCCGTCGCTTCGTTCCAGCGTCTGCCAAGCGCGAACCGGCCGATGTGGCCCAGGTCGAGGCCGTCACGCAGCACCGGGCGCAACGCCGCTTCGCGCTCGCTGACGGTCAGATTCGGCTGCCCCAGCACGACCAGCGCCTCAGCCGCCAGGCCCCGAACGTGGTCGGCGGCGCCTTCGCTGGAGGCCGCCGTTGCCTGCGCCGCCCACAGCAGCACCACCGCCAACGGCGGCACGAGGCTCAGGATGCGAGGTCGAGGCAGCAAGCCCTGCTAGCTCCGGTCTATCCGAGGCGCGGCCCCGCGGCACGGGTGCCCACGTGGCGCACGACCCGCGCGCTGAGCGGATCAGAGCACTAATTCGTTAATCTTTTTCGAGGCCGCCGGGTCGAATCAGACCCGGCGTGCCGGGCCGGCTACTCGAACGCTTCGAAGGCGTCGTCGGCGTCGGACGTGTCGGCCGGCCGGCCCTTGCGCAGCTCGATCTCGCGGTTCTGGAAATAGAGGCTGCGCAGGGCGGCATAGAAGCCGATGGAGTCCTCGCGCAGCGCGTCCAGCGGGTCGAGCAGCGCCTCCCGGACGGTGACACCTTCGACGGCGGCTATCGCCACGCGCTCGGGATAGAAGTCGAGCAGGTAGGTGAGCGGGTCAAAAAATATATCGACACCGGTGCCGACACCGTCGCGCAACTTGCTCGGGCCCAGGACCGGCAGCACAAGATAGGCGCCCGGGCCGACGCCCTAGCTGTGCATGGTCTGGCCGAAATCGGCCGGCCGATGCTCGAAACCGAGGTCCTCGGCGACCTCGATCAGGCCGCCGATGCCGATGGTCGAGTTGATCAGGAAGCGGACCGTCGTGTTGGCGGCGTCGCCGCCTTCAAGTTGCAGCACGTCGTTGGCCAGCCGCACCGGCGATCGCAGGTTGCGGAAGAAGTTGCGCACCGAGCGCTTGGCGAACTCCGGCAGAACGAAGCCATAGACGCTGGCGACAGGCTTAAGAAGCAGGAAATCGACACCGTCATTGAAACCCAAGACGCCGCGGTTGAAGCCCTCCAACGGGTCGTAGATCGCGGTCTCGTCGGCGACCACGTCGGCATCGTCGACCAACGGCTCCGTTGCCTCGGCCAAGGCGTCGTCCGCGTCGAGCGGCGATGCCGCAGCATCGCCCCGGGCCACCATTGCCGGCCCGGTGGCCGATCGGATTTCGCGGCTCCTCGTCGACAGCGGCGGCGACGGCGACGGCGACGGCGACGGCGACGGCGCGGGATCGAGCGCCGGCCGGATCACCGGCAGGCGCTCGAGCGGGGCAACCGGGCCGAGCGCGGCGAAACTGGCGGCGAAACCGGGGAAGTCCTTGCTCGCGGCGGTGATGATCTCCGGGCGCAATGACGGCGCGGCGGCGATGGCGGTGGTGACGATCTCGCGATGCAGAGCCGGGTTGCGGGCGATCTCGGCGGTCACGACCGCGGCCATCCGGCGCGCGGAATATTCGCGCACCGTGCGTGCCCGGTCAGCGTTCAGATAGCCGACATCGTGGAGTGGCGGCGCCGGCACTGTCGCACTGAAGGCACTGCTCGACAGCGCACCCTGGACAATGCGCGCTTCGACATCGGCCGGGGTCGCGGCCCAGGCCGATGTCGGCAGCAGCAGGATCGGCAGCACCGCGCCGCCGATCAAGCGGGCCCGCGACGACCGCGCGCCCGGCCGTCCGCTCACCGCGCCGGCGCGGCCGGCACGATCGTGAAACCGTCGACCAGCCTCGCCGCCTCGGCGGCCACATCGGCGCCGGCCGCGGCGGCCAGCGCGCCGCGCAACTCGACCGCCGGCGGATGGCCCTGACGCGCCGCCAGTGTCGCCCATTTCAGGGCCTCGAGGACATCTGCATCGACGTCATGGCCGCCGGCATAGCGCGCTGCCAGGCGGTACTGCGCCTTGGCGTAGCCCTGCTCGGCGGCGCGCCGGAACCAAGCGATCGACTGGGCCGCGTCGTCCTCGGTGCCGCGGCCGTCGCGGAACATCTTGCCGAGATTGTACTGGGCCCGCGCGAAGCCGGCCTCGCCGGCGGCGAGAAACAGACTGAACGCCGCATCGTCGTCGCGCGCCACGCCAAGGCCGTCGGCGTACATCTTGGCCAACGAGTACTGGGAGCGGGCAAAGCCCTGGTCCGCAGCCTGCTTCAACCAGAAGACCGCCTGGGCGAAATCCTGCGCCCCGTCATCGCCGGCGATGTGCAACAGGGCCAAGTTGTGCTGGGCCCGCACATGACCCTGCTCCGCCGCCTCCTGCCACAGGCCACGGGCGCGCCCATGGTCGACGGCCATGCCCCAGCCCTCGTCGAACATGACGCCCAGGTTGAACTGGGCGGGCGCATCGCCGGCCTTGGCGAGCGGCTGCCAGGCAGCACGGGCCGCGGCGAAATCGCCGCGCTGGAAGGCCTGCCAGCCGGCCTCGACGGGCGAGGCGCCGGGGCGGTCGAGGCGCGTCTGGACGATCACGGTCTGCGAACTCTCCTTGGTGCCGACGACCGTCAGGGTTTCGCCCGAGAAACCGCCGAGGCGCTTGGCACTGGTCTTCACGAGGAACTCGCCGAACAGCGCCAGATAGTCGGCCTGCTGCTCCGGCGTCGCCTTGGCCCAAGCCCTGCCAAGCACGAACCGGCCGATGAAGTCCACGCCAAAGCCCTGCCGCAGGATTCGGCGGAACGCGACCTCGCGCTGCTCCATCGTCAGATCGCTGCGCTGCAGCGTCGTGATGGCCTGGTCGGTCAGCGCCTCGACATGGGCGACGGCGCCGGTGGCGGTAATGGCGCGCGCCGGCAGCGGCGCCAGGGCCATGACCACGGCCAGCGGGACGAACAGCAATGTGCGTCGGTTGATCATGCGCTACCCTTTAGCGCGGCGCCCCGGCATGGTCAATCGCCGCTGGCGCCGAGCATGCCGGTAGCGCCAGGTCCGAATATCCCGCCTTATTTTTCATGGTTTGTTCCCGAACAATATCGAATCGATATATTACTAGACATCTTATAGCGTCTAGATATATAACTAATTGATATATGCGGTGCTGGGGACCACGCGATGGACACAAAGACGATTTGCCTGGCCGTTCTGGCGCGCGGCGACGCGACCGGCTACGAGATCAAGAAGACGTTCGAGGATGGCCCGTTCTACCACATTCAGGACGTCGGCTTCGGCTCGATCTACCCGGCGCTGAACAAGCTGCTCGATGAGCGGCTGGTCAGCGTCACCGAGCGGGCGGACAACGGCCGACCGGCGAGGAAGGTCTATCGCATCGCGCCGGCCGGGCGCATGGCCTTGATCGATGCCCTCGCGGCCGAGACGGCGGCGGACAAGGTCCGCTCCGATTTCCTGTTCAAGACGCTGTATGCGCACCTGCTGTCGGCCAAGGAGGTCGAAGGCATAATCGACCACCGGCTGAGCCACCTGCGCGGCTGCATCGCGAGGATGGAGGCGTGCGCGGCGGTGGGGGCACCAGACCCGGGAGAAGCGTTCGTGACCGGATTCGGTCTGGCGATCTACCGAACCATGGAAGCCTATATCGATGAAAACCGCGTCGCGCTGGTCGGGGCGTCACTGATGGCCAAGAAGGCCGTGGCGGAGTAGGCGTGCGAGCGCCGCCGAAGATCGGACGCGACGGAGCGGGGGTCGAATGAGGAAATCAATCTTCGTCGCCGCGGCGCTGGCTGTAGTCGCGGCCGGCTGGATCCTGTCGGGCCAGCTGCCGGGCGACGCGCGCACGGAAGGCAATGACGAAACCGTCGCGGTGCCGGCCGCCGGGCCACCGGCGCGGGCACCGATGCGCGTGCAGGTGGCCACTCTGCAAGCGAAGCCACGGCGCAGCGACGTCGTCGTCAGCGGCCGCACGGAGCCGTCGCGCACCGTCGAGCTGCGCGCCGAGACCTACGGCCGAGTCGTCGAGATTTACGCACGGCGTGGCCAGTCCGTGAAAAAGGGCGATGTCCTGGGGCGCCTGGCGGTCGAGGACCGGTCGGCCAAGCTGGCCGAGGCGGCTGCGCTGCTGCGCCAGCGCGAGGTCGAGTTCAACGCGGCCAGCGAGCTGCGCGGCAAGGGATTCCGCTCCGAGACCAGCCTGGCGGCGGCACAGGCACAGCTGGACGCCGCCCGCGCGGTCGTCGAGCAGATGCAGATCGACATGGCCAACACCAAGTTGCGGGCGCCGTTCGACGGTGTCCTGGACGCCGGCCATGTCGAGCTGGGCGACTTCGTCCAAATCGGCGATGCCGCCGGCACGATCGTCGACCTCGACCCGATCCTGGCCGTCGGCCATGTCTCGGAGCGCGAGGTCGGCCTCCTCGAGGAAGGCACGATGGGCACCGCGACGCTGATCGACGGCCAGACAATCGAAGGCATCATCAGCTTCATCTCGTCGGTTGCGGACCCGGTGACGCGGACCTACCGGGTCGAGCTGGAGGTGCCCAACGCCGACAACCGGATCCGCGCCGGGCTGACGGCCGAGATCGCCATCGGCGTGCGTCAGGAGATGGCGCACCTGGTGTCGCCGTCGATCCTGACACTGGCCGATGACGGCGTCATCGGCGTCCAGACGGTCAGCGCCGAGGACCGGGTCGTGTTCATGCCGGTGCGCTTGCTGGCAGACAGCATCGAGGGTGTCTGGCTGGGCGGCCTGCCGCCGATCGTCAGGATCATCACAGTGGGGCAGGACTTCGTCGTGCCGGGCCAGCTGGTCGAGCCGATCGAGACCAACGCGGCGGCCGCCGACGGCGGCGGCGTATGAGCCTGATCGACGCCATACTCAACCGGTCGCGAACCGCGCTCGCGACGCTGCTGCTGCTGCTGACGGCGGGGACCTTCGCCTTCATCACGATCCCCAAGGAATCCGATCCGGACATCAACATCCCGATCGTCTACGTCTCGATCAGCCACGCCGGCATCTCGCCCGAAGACGCCGAGCGTCTGCTCGTGCGGCCGGTCGAGCAAGAGCTGCGCGGCATCGAAGGCGTCAAGGAGATGCGCTCGACCGCCTTTCAGGGCGGCGCCAACGTGCTGATGGAGTTCGACGCCGGCTTCGACGCCGACCAGGCCATGCAGGACGTGCGCGAGAAGGTCGACATCGCCAAGCCGGAGCTGCCCGACGACAGCGACGAGCCGACCGTCAACGAGGTCAATCTGAGCCTGTTCCCGGTGCTGGTCGTGACACTCTCCGGCAATGTGCCGGAGCGCCTGCTGCTGCGCCTGGCCCGCACCACGCGCGACAAGATCGAGGGCCTGCCGAGCGTGCTCGAAGCCAAGATCGGCGGCGACCGCGAAGAGCAGGTGGAGATCATCGTCGACCCCACGGCGGTCGAAACCTACGGGCTGGACGTCGCCGAGCTGCTGACCCAGCTGGGCCGTTCGAACCAGCTGGTTGCCGCCGGGGCCCAGGACACGGGCCGGGGGCGGTTCGCCATCAAGGTGCCCGGCCTGTTCGGGAACCGGGCCGACATGCTGACCATGCCGATCAAGGTGCGCGGCGATGCGGTCGTGACCCTGGGCGACATCGCGACGATCCGGCGCACGTTCAAGGACCGCCAGACCGTGGCGCGGGTGAACGGCCAGCCGGCAATCGCGCTCGAGGTCTCCAAGCGGACCGGCGAGAACATCATCGAGACGATCGCGAGCGTGCGCACACTGGTCGAGGCGGAGCGCAGGAACTGGCCGCTGGAGATCGACGTCCGCTACACCCAGGACAAGTCGTCCGACATCCGCACGATGCTGGGCGACCTGCAGAACAACGTCATCAGCGCCATCCTGCTGGTCATGATCGTCGTCATCGGCACCCTCGGCGTGCGCTCAGGCCTGCTCGTCGGCCTGGCGATCCCGGGCTCGTTCCTGACCGGCATCCTGGTTCTGCAGGTGCTCGGCCTGACCGTCAACGTCGTCGTCCTGTTCTCGCTGATCCTGTCGGTCGGCATGCTGGTCGACGGCGCCATCGTCGTCACCGAATACGCCGACCGCAAGCTGCGCGAGGGCGAGCCACCGAGCCGTGCCTACGCGCTGGCCGCGAAGCGCATGGCCTGGCCGATCATTGCCTCGACGGCGACGACGCTCGCCGCGTTCGCGCCGCTCCTGTTCTGGCCGGGCATCGTCGGCGAGTTCATGAAGTTCCTGCCGATCACCCTGCTGGCGACGCTGTCGGCGTCGCTGCTGATGGCGCTCCTCTTCCTGCCGGTCGTCGGCGCGAACCTGGGCATGCTGGCCCGCATCCTGCTGACCCTCGGCGGCGTTGCCGGCGGCGCCGCGCTCGCCGCCATGGCCGCGATCGGCGGCATGACCCAGCTGCTCGGCATCGCCCAGGGGCCGCTGCCGAAACTGGTGGCGGTGGTGTTCGCAGCGGCCGGCGCCGGCGGTGGCGCGTATCTGGGCCTGCGCGCCGGCGCCATGGTGAACCGCGCGTTGACCGTCGTCGCACCGGCGGAGGCGGCGCGCATGCGGGCGGTCGCGGCCGACAGCAACGTCGACCCGATCCAGCTCACGGGCCTGACCGGGGCCTATGCTCGGGTCCTGTCCTTCGCCCTGCGCGGCCCCGGCCGGGTGCTGGGTCTCGCTGCCGTCGTGCTGGTCGGCTCGTGGGTGCTGTACGGCGTCGCCGGCAAGGGCGTCGAATTCTTCCCCGACGTCGAGCCCGACGTGGCGGTGCTGCAGGTCCATGCCCGCGGCAATTTGTCGGTGGCCGAGAAGACGGCGCTCGTGGGCGCCGTCGAGGACCGCGTGCTCGACCTGCAGGCCGAGCGCGGCGAGTTCGATTCCGTCTACACCCTGGCCGGCAACCTGGCCGTTCAGGATGACCGTGCCGAGGACATCATCGGCACGATCAGTCTGGAGTTCACCGAGTGGGATCGGCGGCGGCCGGCCAATGAGATCCTGGCCGACGTCGTCGCACGGACGGCCGATTTGGGCGGCATCATCGTCGAGACGCGCAAGGCTGAGGCAGGACCGCCGGTCGGCAAGCCGGTGCAGGTGCAGTTGAGCTCGGACTTGCCCGAGTTGCTGGACGCCGAGGTCGCCAAGGTGCGGGCCTACCTGGACGGCTTGGCGGGGCTGAAGGACGTCGAGGACAGCCGGCCGATGCCCGGCATCGAGTGGGAACTGGCCGTCGACCGCGCCCAGGCGGCGAAGTTCGGCGCCAGCATTCAGACCATCGGGGCGGCGGTCAAGCTCGTGACCAAGGGCCTGGAGGTGACCGAGTACCGGCCCGCCGACGCCGACGACGAGATCGACATCGCGGCTCGCTTTCCGCTCGACCGGCGGACGCTCGACCAGCTCGACCAGCTGCGCATCCAGACCAGCGCGGGCCTGATGCCGATCAGCAACTTCGTCGAGCGCCGGGCGGTCGCCCGCACCGGTCTGTTGCGGCGGGTCGACGGCAATCGGGTCATGACCGTACAGGCCGACGTGCTGCCGGGCGTGTTGGCGGACCAAATAGTGCAGGCGATCCGCGCCTGGCTGCCGACCGCCGGTATCGACCCGCGGGTCGAGATCGCGTTCAAGGGCGAGGACCAGGAACAGAAGGACGCCCAGGCCTTCCTGATGAAGGCCTTCGCGGTCGCGCTGTTCTTGATGTCGATCATCCTCGTGACTCAGTTCAACAGCTTCTACCGCGCGCTGCTGATCCTGTCGGCGGTGATAATGTCGACGGTCGGCGTCCTGCTGGGCCTGTTGGCGACCGGCCAGCCTTTTGGCATCATCATGAGCGGCATCGGCGTCATTGCGCTGGCTGGTATCGTCGTCAACAACAACATCGTGCTGATCGACACGTTCGACCGACTGCGCAAGACCGTGCCCGACCCGCGCCTGGCGATCCTCAGGACCGGCGTCCAGCGCCTGCGCCCGGTGCTGTTGACCTCCGTCACGACGATCCTCGGTCTGATGCCGATGGTGCTGCAGGTCAATATCGACTTCGTGACCCGCGCCGTCGCCCAAGGGGCGCCGTCGACCCAGTGGTGGGTGCAGCTGGCGACGGCCATCGTCTTCGGCCTCGCCTTCGCCACCATCCTGACCCTGATCGTGACGCCGTGCTCCCTCATGGTGCGGGCCAACGTGCAGGCCTGGTCCGCCCGCCGCCGCGAGCGGCCGACCATCCCCCCGACGGGTAACCTGATACAGCCCGCGGAGTAGGCTCTCCTAGCAGCCAAAGCCGTCAGTCTTCGCCGAAGGCGCGCCACGTCGAATGGATACGGCCGATTGTCGTCAGCCAGGCCAGCGTGCTGAAGGTGAATGCCAACACCACGAACAGGCCGGGCAGCAGGCACATCGCCACGAAGAACGCGATCGTCTCCGTCCCCTCGGTCAGGCCGCCGATATGAAAGAAGGATTTGCTGCCGCGCGCCGTCGTCGAGACGCCGCGCTTTGCCGCGATGATCGCGTAGGCGAGGAACGACGAGCCGGTGCCGACAAAGCTGAGTATGAGGACGGCGGCGGCGACCCCGTTGGCCTCGGGCCGCGCCAGCGCGAAGCCGACCGGCACGGCGGCGTAGAAGATGAAGTCGCAGACGATGTCCAGATAGCCGCCGAAGTCGGTCGGGCGCTGGTGGCGCGCGACCGCCCCGTCGAGGCCGTCGAACACCCGGTTCACGGCAATCGCGACGAGCGCCACGCCGTAAGCCTCGATCGCGAGCAGCGGCACCGCGACGAGGCCGATCGCGAAGCCGACGAGGGTAACCGTGTTCGCGGACGCGCCCAGCGCCGCAACCCAGCGCCCGAGCCGGTCGAGCGGCGGGTCGATCAGCTTACGCATACCGACGTCGAACATGGCCGCTTTCGGACGCCTCCCCCGGGACACCAACGCCCGTTCACACGATGTTAAAGGCGCCGGTGCTAAGCGACTAGAGCGGGTCCGGCATAGACAGAATCAAAAAGGGGATTCCCAAGGGTCGCAAAAAGTGATTCAAGCTATGAGCTGGGTTAAGGGAGGCCAGCCATGGATGACACGACCTTATTCGGAAGATCTTCGTGAACGAGTTGTTCGAGTTGTTGAATCGGGACCTCTCGCAATGCGGCGGCGAAGCAATTTGATGGGAGCATCAGCTTTGTTGTGAAGCTGATGCAGCGTTGGAAGCAGCGGGGCACGATCAAAGCCGACAAATTGGGAGCATCAGCTTTGTTGTGAAGCTGATGCAGCGTTGGAAGCAGCGGGGCACGATCAAAGCCGACAAATACGGTGGCTGGAAGAAATCGAAACTGGCTCCCCATGGCGATCGCATTCGGGCTCTGGTGATGGAGAATTGCGACATCACCATTGACGAGCTTTGCGTCTTGCTGGCCGCCGAGGGGATCGAGGCGAAGCGCTCGACGCTTGGCGACTTTCTTCTGGCTCAGGGGCTGAGTCGCAAAAAAAGACAGCCCACGCCGCCGAGCAGGAGCGCCCTGACGTCGCGGCGGCGCGAGCCACTTGGCGCAACGAGCAACCTGGGCTGATTGCCGAACGGCTGGTCTTTCTCGACGAGACCTGGGCGCGGACGAACATGGCCCGGCGTTATGGCCGGGCACCGCGCGGCGAACGGGTGGTGGCGGCCATTCCCCATGGCCACTGGAAGACAACCACGTTCATTGCCGCCCTGCGTCACGACCGGATCACCGCGCCCTGCGTTTTCGATGGCCCGATCAACGGCGCAAGCTTCCTTGCCTGGGTCCAGCAAGCCCTGGTCCCGACCCTGTCCGCGGGCGACATCGTCATCATGGACAACCTCTCTCCCACAAGGTCGCCGGCGTACACGAGGCCATTGAGGCGGTCGGCGCAACCCCGCTCTACCTGCCGCCCTACAGCCCCGATCTCAATCCCATCGAACAGGTCTTCGCCAAGCTCAAAGCCATTCTCCGCAAGGTCGGCGCCAGAACCGTCGATGACCTCTGGCGGGCAATTGGAAACGCCCTCGATGAATTCTCTCCAACCGAATGCAGAAACTACCTCGTCAATGCAGGATATTCCGTCTAAACCGGATGTGCTCTAGCATCACCGGGAGAGTGAATCAAATGAGCCCATCCGATGCCCCCGCGGCCGGCGAACGCGCGATCCCACGGCTCGACCGGCTGGCCCTGCTCAGCCGGGACCGTCGGCTAGAGTTCGCCTTTGCCGTCGGTACGATGCCGTTCCACGTTCATCTCAGGACCAGCGAGGAGGGCGCACGCATGCTGATCGCGGGCGACATCGGCACGCTGCCCTACACCGCGGAATCGGCCGACAGTAGGAACTCGCTGGCACGGATACTGCAGCATTGCGAGAACTTCGAGTGGGGCGGCATCAAGGTCACACCGAGCAACCGCATCGTCGTCCACGGCGAGGTGCCGTTGCAGCCGCCAATCAATCCGTTCTCGGTCGTGCGCGACGTCTCGCGCTTCATCGTGACCATCTATCCCGTCATCAGCCTCGTGCTGGACGAGGCCCTGGGCCGCCGGCCCTGTCCGCCGCCGGCTAGTTGAACGACGGTAGAGCGAAGACCTGCCCGGGATAGATCAGATCCTCGATGTGGATCTGGTTGCGGTTGGCCTCGAAGATCAGCGTGTACTGGATGCCCCGACCGTAGGCGCGCCGGGCGATGCGCCACAGGCTGTTGCCGGGCTGGACGACGACGAACTCGCCCGGCGGCAGATCGGTCAGCGGCTGGCCGCGCAGGAACGGCAGCTCGATCCGGGCAACGACCGTGCCGTCGGGGCGGACCTGATCGATACGCAACGCGTACAGCCCGGGCGCGACGGGCCCCGGCGCCAGCAGCCACCGCCCGTCGGTGCCGACACGAGCGCGGCCGACCAGGCGATTGTCTAGATAGACCTGCAGCAACGCGTCGATCGCCGCCTTGCCCGACAACCGCAGCTCGCCGAGATCGGAGTAGTCGATGACGTCGAGGCTCAGCAGGCGGGCCAGCGCGGGATCGGCCGCCGGCGTGCCGAGATCGGCGACCTGGGCGCCC
>CBDHDN010000025.1:0-49731 GCA_965261585.1 Alphaproteobacteria bacterium | reverse complement strand
TGCGCTCATCCGGTCGTCGGGCTGATGACGGAGTGGGTCCGCGACAACACGCTGGAGCGGCGCGGCAGCGACGACGACCTCGGCGGCACCATGCGCCTCGGCGTCTATCCCGCGCTCCTGGCAGCGGAGAGCGCCGTCGCTGCCATTTACGATGCGCGCGAAATCAGCGAACGCCACCGCCACCGCTATGAGGTCAACGTGAACTACAAGGCCGCGCTCGAGGCCGCTGGCCTGCACGTCTCGGGCCAGTCGCCGGACGGCCAACTGCCCGAGATCGTCGAGCTGGCTGACCACCCCTGGTTCATCGGCGTTCAGTTCCACCCGGAACTCAAGTCGCGCCCGTTCGATCCGCACCCGCTGTTCACTTCGTTCGTCGCCGCCGCACTCAAACAATCGCGGCTCGTGTAGGCTCGGCCAATGACGTGTGGCACCCAGTCCCAACACGTGGCCGAGCCATGACACGCTCGGTTCGGATCGGCGCGCTGGACGTCGGCAACGACCGGCCGCTGGCACTGATCGCCGGCCCGTGCGCGCTGGAATCGCGGCAACACGCGCTGGAGATGAGCCATGCGCTGAGCGAGCTGACCGCCTCGCTCGGCATCGGCCTGATCTACAAGACCAGCTTCGACAAGGCGAACCGCACCGCCAGCGACAGCCCGCGCGGCCTCGGCATGAACGAGAGCCTGCCGATCCTGGCCGAGGTGCGCGAGAGTGTCGGCTGCCCGGTGCTGACCGACGTGCACACCCCACAGCAGTGCGCGCCGGTCGCCGAAGCCGTCGACGTGCTGCAGATCCCGGCGTTCCTTTGCCGGCAGACCGATCTGCTGATCGCCGCCGCGGCGACCGGCCGGGCGCTGCACATCAAGAAGGGCCAGTTCCTGGCGCCCTGGGACATGCGACACGTCGTCGCCAAGGTACGCGACGCCGGCAACGACTCAGTGCTCGTGTGCGAGCGCGGCGCCACGTTCGGCTACAACACCCTGGTCTCCGATATGCGCGGCCTGCCGATCATGGCGGCCGAGACCGGCTGCCCCGTCGTCTTCGATGCGACCCATTCGGTGCAGCAACCCGGCGGCCAGGGCACGACGAGCGGCGGCCAGCGCGAGTTCGTGCCGGTGCTGGCGCGTGCCGCCGTCGCCGTCGGCGTTGCCGCCGTGTTCATGGAGACGCACCGGGATCCCGACAACGCCCCCAGCGACGGCCAGAACATGGTGCCGCTTGCGGCCATGCCGGACCTGCTCGCGACGCTGCTCGAGCTGGACCGGGTCGCCAAGGCGCGGCCGCTGGCGCTGGCGCCGTTCCGCGGGCAATGATTTGAACCACAGCGACACAGCGACACAGAGACACAGAGGAAGCACCGAGCCTAGAGAATGACTTTGGATGCATCCTTCAGGATGTCGGCGCGGTTCGACTCCATTATCTCTGTGTCTGTGTGTCCCTGTGGTTCAGTCCTCTTGTACGGAGTGCAGTTGAGATGAGCGCGATCACGGACATTCACGGCCGCGAGGTGCTGGACAGTCGCGGCAATCCGACGGTCGAGGTCGACGTGACGCTGGAGAGCGGCGCGATCGGCCGCACCGCGGTGCCTTCGGGCGCCTCGACCGGGGCCCACGAGGCGGTCGAGATGCGCGACGGCGACAAGGCGCGCTATGGCGGCAAGGGCGTGCGCCAGGCCATCGACGCCGTCAACGGCGAGATCTTCGATGCCATCGTCGGCCTCGACCCGGACGCCCAGGTCCACATCGACCGCACGATGATCGCCCTCGACGGCACGGACAACAAGGGGCGGCTCGGCGCCAACGCGATCCTCGGCGTCTCGCTGGCGGTGGCCAAGGCGGCGGCGCTCGAGGCCGGGCTGCCGCTCTACCGCTATGTCGGCGGCGTCGCCGCGCGGACGCTGCCGGTGCCGATGATGAACATCGTCAATGGCGGCCAGCACGCCGACAACCCGATCGACATCCAGGAGTTCATGGTCATGCCGGTCGCGGCGCCCACGTTTGCCGAAGGCCTGCGCACGGGCGCCGAGATCTTCCAAGCCCTGAAGGCCCAGCTGGCCGGCGCCGGCCACAATACGAACGTCGGCGACGAGGGCGGCTTCGCGCCGAACCTGGCGAGCGCCGACGCGGCCCTCGGCTTTATCATGAAATCGATCGAGGCGGCAGGCTACCAGCCCGGCGACGATGTGCATCTCGCCCTCGATGCGGCCGCGACCGAATTCCATCGCGACGGCAAGTACGAGATGGCTGGTGAGGGCAAGACGCTCGGGGCCGACGAGATGGTGCGATTCTACGAGGATCTGTGCGCCCGCTACCCGATCATCTCGATCGAGGACGGCATGGCCGAGGACGATTGGGACGGTTGGCGCGGCCTGACCGACGCCCTCGGCGGGCGCATCCAGCTCGTCGGCGACGACGTGTTCGTCACCAACCCGGCGCGGCTCGCCGACGGCATCGCCCGCGGCGTCGCCAACTCGATCCTCGTCAAGGTGAACCAGATCGGCACGCTGACGGAGACGCTCGCGGCCGTCGAGGCGGCGCACAAGGCGGCCTACACGGCCGTCATGTCGCACCGCTCGGGCGAGACCGAGGATGCGACGATCGCCGATTTGGCGGTCGCCACGAACTGCGGCCAGATCAAGACCGGCTCGCTCAGCCGCTCCGACCGCCTGGCCAAGTACAACCAGCTGCTGCGCATCGAGGAGGACCTCGGCCCGGCAGCGCACTACGCTGGCCACGCCGTCCTGCGCAGCTAGTGCACTGACTCAGACAGAAGGTACAGGCAGGCGGTGAAGTTTGGCGAGGATGGTGTCTGCGGATTTGGTCCAGACGAAGGGCTTGGGATCATTGTTGTGCTCGTCAATGTAGCGGTTGATGGCGGCCTGGAGGTCGACTATCGAGTGGAAGGTGCCGCGCTTGAGCCGCCGGCGCGTGAGGACAGAGAAGAAGCCCTCGACGGCGTTGAGCCAGGAGGCGGAGGTTGGGGTGAAGTGGAACACCCATCGGGGATGACGCGCCAGCCAGGCGCGGACCTTGGGATGCTTGTGGGCGGCGTTAGTTGTCGAGGATGACGTGGATGACCTTGCCGGCCGGCACTTGGCGCTCGATCGCGCCGAGGAAGCGGATGAACTCCTGATGGCGATGTCGCTGCATGTTGCGGCCGATGACGGCGCCGTCGAGGACGCTGAGCGCGGCGAACAAGGTGGTCGTGCCGTTTCGCTTGTAGTCGTGGGTCATGGTGCCGCACTTGCCGGGTTTCATCGGCAGCCCTGGCTGGGTCCGGTCGAGGGCCTGGATCTGGCTTTTCTCATCGATCGACAGCACCACGGCATGGCTGGGCGGATCCATGTAGCGGCCGACGATGTCCTCGACCTTCTCGGCGAAGGCGGGGTCGTTGGAGCGCTTGAAGGTGCGGATGCGGTGCGGCTGCAAACGGTGGCCTTGCCAGATGCGCTGAACCGAGCGCAGGGAGATGCCGACGACCTCGGCCACCGCGCGGCCGGTCCAGTGGGTCGTCTCGCCCCCCGTGCTGTGGGACAAGGAGCGCGCGGTGATCGTCAGCAACGAGTCCGCCGAGATCATCCGCATGTTCAACGCCGCGTTCGCTGCGTTTGCCGCGAACGACACCGACTACTACCCGGCCGACCGGCGCGCCGAGATCGACGCCGTCAACGAGCGCGTCTACGCCACGGTCAACAACGGCGTCTACCGGGCCGGCTTTGCTCGCACCCAGGCGGCCTATGACGAGGCCGTCGACGCCTTGTTCGCGACGCTGGACTGGCTCGAGGCGCGGCTGGCGACGACGCGCTATCTTGTCGGCGACACGGCCACTGAGGCCGACTGACGCCTGTTTCCGACGCTGGTGCGCTTCGACGTCGCCTACTACGGCGCCTTCAAGTGCAACCTGCGCCGCCTCATGGACTACCCCCACCTGTGGGCCTACACGCGCGCGCGCCTATCAGACAGCCGGCATCGCCGAGACCGTCGACCTGGACGTCTACAAGCGCGGCTACTACTCCATGAGCGCGCTGCGCAACCCCCTGGGCATCGTCCCCGTCGGCCCCATCGTCGACTTCACCGAACCGCACGGCCGCGCTGCGTAAGAGGGCAAGCTTGACAGGCGCGAGGCCCGTGTGATTCGGTCTGTGCCCGATGTCCGTGTTGTCCGATATTCGCGCCTGCGCGCGTCTGGCAGTTGCGCCGGCCCTGGGCACGCTGCTGTTCGGCTACTTCGCCTACCACATGATCCAGGGCGACCACGGTCTGCTCGCCTATCTGCAGCTGTCGGCACAGCTGCGCGCGGCCCAGATTGTGCATGCCGAGACGCGGGCGACACGCGACCGTCTGGCCCACCGTGTGTCGCTGCTGCGGCCGGACAATTTGGACCCGGACATGTTGGAAGAGCGCGCCCGGGTCATGCTGGGCGTCGGCCACCGAGACGAGGTCGTCATCCTGGGCTCGAGCCTGCGCTGAACACACTGGCGGCCACCGTCGCGCATGGCGCGGCAAGTTTGTTGTCCGACACGGGCGTCCGGGTTTGCGGAAATTTCGCCCCCCGAATGGGTGATTAACCGATATCGAGTTAATTCGCCTATCTCCCGCTATTTTCAACCGTTTTTGTTTGACCGTCACTTGCGGTTAGTGGCTGGTTGGCCTACGTCTCCCGAAGTGTCCGCACCCGCGTAGCGCTGCCCACCAATCCTCAGCCGGAGGGCCGATGACCAACCGCAGCACGCAAACGCCCGCGCAAGGCCCCCGCCAAGACCGCGGCCAGGGCCCCGACAAAGGCCCACGCCCAGGCCAAGTCGAACGGCCGCGCCGCCGTCCAAGGCCACGACCGCGACGAGCTGCTGGCCCGTCATCGCGACATGCTGCTGATCCGCCGCTTCGAGGAGAAGGCGGGCCAGATGTACGGCATGGGCCTGATCGGCGGCTTCTGCCACTTGTATATCGGCCAGGAAGCCGTCGTCGTCGGCATGCAGGCGACGCTCGAGGCCCAGGACACCGTCATCACGACCTATCGCGACCACGGCCACATGCTCGCTTGCGGTATGGACCCGCGCGGCGTCATGGCCGAGCTGATGGGCCGGCGCGGTGGCTATTCCAAGGGCAAGGGCGGCTCGATGCACATGTTCTCGCGGGAGAAGAACTTCTATGGCGGGCATGGCATCGTTGGCGCCAACGTGCCGCTCGGCACGGGCATCGCGTTCGCCCACCGCTATCGCGGCGACGGTGGCGTGTGCCTGACCTATTTCGGCGACGGCGCCTCCAATCAGGGCCAGGTGTCCGAGGCCTTCAACATGGCGGCGCTGTGGAAGCTGCCGGTGATCTACGTCATCGAGAACAACCGCTACGGCATGGGCACGTCGGTCGAGCGGGCGTCCGCGTCGACCGAGCTCTATACCCGCGGCCTCGCCTTCGGCATCCCGGGCGAGCAGGTCGACGGTATGGACGTCGTTGCCGTCAAGGCGGCCGGTGCCGAGGCCGTCGAGTTCGTGCGCAGCGGCAAGGGGCCGTTCATCCTGGAGATGCTGACCTATCGCTATCGCGGCCATTCGATGTCGGACCCGGCGAAGTATCGCTCCAAGGACGAAGTGCAGATGATGCGCACCGAGAAGGACCCGATCGACGCGCTGCGCAAGGTGATCCTCGCCGAGGGCTTCGCCGACGAGGCCGACCTCAAGGCGGTCGACAAGGAGATCAAGGCGACCGTCACCGAGGCGACCGAGTTCGCCCAGAACAGTCCGGAGCCGGACCCAGCCGAACTCTACACCGACGTCTACCTGGAAGCGTGACCGGACGGCCACGCGCCGCCGGATCTGTAGAGGCCGCACGGGCGAGGGCCACAGGGTCTCGGGGCCACGAAAGTGGGGCCCACGAAGTCTAGGAAGGGAACCAGTATGGCGATACAGGTGCTGATGCCGGCGCTCTCGCCGACCATGACCGAGGGCAACCTCGCGAAATGGCACAAGGCTGAGGGCGACAGCGTCACGTCCGGGGACGTCATTGCCGAGATCGAGACGGACAAGGCGACGATGGAGGTCGAGGCCGTCGACGACGGTATTCTGGGCAAGATCCTGATTCCCGAGGGCACCGAGGCCGTCGCCGTCAACACGCCGTTGGCGCTGATCCTCGAGGATGGCGAGGACGCGGCGTCCCTGACAGCCGCCCCGGCCCTGGCTGCGCCCGTGGCGGTGGAGGCCCCGGCGCCGGCTGCTCCGGCCGAGGCTGCGCCCGCTGCCGCCGTAGCGGCGGCCCCGGCTGCAGCGCCGGCCCCCGCCGCCGAGTCCGACTACCGCGGCGAAACGGTCGCACAGACCCTGCGCGAGGCGTTGCGCGATGCGATGGCCGAGGAGATGCGCCGCGATCCCGAGGTCTTCCTGATGGGCGAGGAGGTCGCCCAATACCAGGGCGCATACAAGGTCAGTCAGGGCCTGCTGGAGGAGTTCGGCGAGGCCCGCGTCATCGACACGCCGATCACCGAGCACGGATTCACCGGGCTCGGCGTTGGCGCCGCGTTCGCCGGCCTCAAGCCGATCGTCGAGTTCATGACGTTCAACTTCGCGATGCAGGCGATCGACCAGATCATCAACTCTGCCGGCAAGACGCTCTATATATCGGGCGGCCAGGTGAACTGCCCGGTCGTGTTCCGCGGTCCCAACGGCGCCGCCGCCCGCGTCGGCGCCCAGCATTCGCAATGCTACGCCAGCTGGTACGCCCACTGCCCGGGCCTGAAGGTAATCGCGCCCTATTCCGGCGCCGACGCCAAGGGCCTGCTGAAGTCGGCCATCCGCGACCCCAATCCGGTGATCATGCTGGAGAACGAGATCCTCTATGGCGCCAGCTTCGATGTGCCGGTCGACCCCGATTATCTGGTGCCGATCGGCCTCGCCAAGGTGGTGCGCGAGGGCACCGACGTGACCATCACGGCGTTTTCGCTGATGGTCCAGCGGGCGCTCGCGGCAGCCGAGCAGCTCGCCGCCGAGGGCATCTCGGCCGAGGTCATCGACCTGCGCAGCCTGCGGCCGTTGGACGTGGCCACGCTGGTGGCATCGGTCAAGAAGACGAGCCGCCTGGTCTCGGTCGAGGAGGGCTGGCCGTTCGCCGGCATCGGCGCCGAGCTGGTGGCGGTGATGATGGAGCAGGCGTTCGACTGGCTCGATGCGCCGGTCGCGCGCGTCGCCGGCGAGGATGTGCCGATGCCCTACGCCGCTAATCTCGAGGCGCTGGCGATCCCACAGGCCGACCGCATCGCCGCCGTGGTGCGAGCGGTGTGCAACCGGTCTTGAATATCGCACGCCACCGGCCGGCGCCGGCCGGCGGCGTCGAAGCGAGAAACGCGTGAGGGGAGCCAATGCCGATACCAATCCTGATGCCGGCGTTGTCACCGACAATGACCGAGGGAACGCTCGCCAAGTGGCACAAGCAGGCCGGCGACAGCGTTGCCGCCGGCGATGTGCTGGCGGAGATTGAAACCGACAAGGCGACGATGGAGGTCGAGGCCGTCGACGAGGGCGTGCTCGCCAAGATCCTAGTCGCCGAGGGCACCGAGGACGTTGCCGTCAACGCGCCGATCGCGGTCCTGCTCGAGGAAGGCGAAGACGAGGGCGCCCTGGCCGGCTTCATGGTTCCGGATGCCGCTGCCCCGGCCGCCCCGGCCGCGGCTGCCGCGTCAGCGCCTGCACCGGCGGCGCCGGTGGCCCGCGCCAACGGCGCCGGCGAACGCGTGTTCGCCAGTCCCCTGGCACGTCGCATGGCAGCGCAGTTCGGCATCGACCTGGCGGGGCTCAAAGGCACCGGTCCCGGCGGCCGCATCGTCAAGGCCGACATCGAGGCATTCCGCGGCGGCGCGCCCGCCGTGGCGGCTGCCGCTGCGGCACCCGCCGGGGCGCCGTTGCCGGCGGTCGCCCGGCCGACGGTGCCGGTCGCGGGCGACGCGCCGTTCGAGCTCGTCCCGAATTCCAATATTCGCAAGGTGATCGCGCGGCGGCTGACCGAGTCCAAGCAGACGGTGCCGCACTATTATCTCAACATCGACTGCCGGATCGACCGGTTGCTGGAGATCCGCAAGGAGCTCAACAGCCGCGACGACGGCTTCAAGCTGTCGGTCAACGACTTCGTCATCCGTGCCGTGGCGCTGGCCCTGACCGCGGTGCCCGACGCCAACGCATCCTGGACCGACGCGGGGATCAAGCGCTATCGGCGCGCCGACGTCGCCGTCGCCGTGGCCATCGAGGGCGGGCTGGTGACCCCGGTCATTCGCGGCGCCGAGGGCAAGGGCCTGCGCGTCATCTCCGAAGAGATGAAGGCGCTGGCCGAGAAGGTGCGCGCCGGCAAGCTGATGCCCGAGGACTACCAGGGCGGCACGTTCTCGATCTCCAATCTCGGCATGTTCGGCATTCGCGACTTTCGCGGCCGTCATCAACCCGCCGCAGGGCGGCATCCTGGCGATCGGCGCCGGCGAGCAGCGCCCCGTCGTCGTGGATGGCGCCCTGACCGTCGCGACGGTCATGACCTGCACGCTGTCGGGCGATCACCGCGTTATCGACGGCGCCGTCGGCGCGGCGCTCCTGGCTGCCTTCAAGAAGCTGATCCAGGAGCCGCTGACCATGCTGCTGTAGCGGGGCGCCAGCGTTCTGGATTTGCATATGTCTAATTCACCCCCCACCCCAACCCTCCCCCCCTTGGGGGGAGGGAGTGGCTACGTCGAGCTCGATTCTACTCCCTCCCCCCAAGGGGGGGAGGGTTGGGGTGGGGGGTATCATGCCGACGCGAGCCGTCGGCACTGGGGGAAAGACCCATGGCCGGCACAAAATTCGATCTGATCGTCGTCGGTGGCGGCCCGGGGGGCTATGTCGCGGCGATCCGCGCGGCCCAGCTCGGCATGCGGGCCGCCGTCGTCGAACGCGAGCACCTCGGCGGCATCTGCCTGAACTGGGGCTGCATCCCGACGAAGGCGCTGCTGCGCACGTCGGAGCTCTATCACCTGATGAACCATGCCGGTGAGTTCGGCCTCTCGGCCAAGGACGTGTCGTTCGATGTCGCCAAGATCGTCAAGCGCTCGCGTCAGATCGCCAGGCGCCTCAACGGCGGCGTCGGCCACCTCCTGAAGAAGAACAAGGTCACGGTGTTCGACGGCCAGGACGCGCTCGCCGGCGGCGCGTAGGGCGCCCGCACCGTCGCCGTCACGAAGGACGGCAAGGACGTCGCGACGCTGACCGCCAAGAACGTGATCCTGGCGACCGGCGCCCGCGCCCGCGCGCTGCCGGGGCTCGAGCCCGACGGCAAGCTCGTCTGGACCTACAAGGAGGCGATGGTGCCCGAGGCCATGCCGCAGTCGCTGCTCGTCATCGGCTCCGGCGCCATCGGCATCGAATTCGCCTCGTTCTACCTCGACATGGGCGCCGAGGTGACGGTCGTCGAGATCGTCGACCGCATCCTGCCGGTCGAGGACGCCGAGATCGCCGCCTTCGCCCACAAGCAGTTCGAAAAGCAGGGCATGACGATCCACACGACGGCCGGCGTCACCGCCCTGAAGATCGCCAAGGACAGTGTCACCGCGACGATCGAGAAGGGCGGCAAGACCGCGGACCTCACCGTCGACCGGGTGATCCTGGCCGTCGGCATCGTAGGCAATACCGAGGACATCGGCCTCGAAGGCACGGCCGTGCGGGTCGAGAAGAGCCATATCGTCATCGACCAGTGGTGTGGGACCGGTGAGCCCGGCGTCTATGCCATCGGCGACGTCGCCGGGCCGCCCTGGCTTGCCCACAAGGCGATGCATGAGGGCGTCGTCTGCGTCGAGCGCCTGGCCGGCCAGAACGACGTGCACCCCATCGCGACCGACCTGATCCCGGGCTGCACCTATTGCCGCGTCGGTCGGCCTCACCGAGGCGCGGGCCAAGGAGCTCGGTCACAAGGTCAAGGTCGGCCGCTTCCCGTTCATGGGCAACGGCAAGGCGATCGCGCTGGGTGAGGTCGAGGGGCTGGTCAAGACCGTGTTCGACGGCGACACGGGCGAGCTCCTCGGTGCCCACATGATCGGTGCCGAGGTGACCGAGCTGATCCAGGGCTACGGCATCGCCAAGACGCTGGAGACGACGGAAAAGGACCTGATGCACACGGTCTTCCCGCACCCGACGCTCAGCGAGATGATGCACGAGGCGGTGCTTGACGCCTATGGCCGCGCTCTCCACTTCTAGGGCGGGCGGCCGCGCCTTGGCGGCCGGCAATGCATAGGCGATGACACCCATGAGCGACGCCGCGATGAGCGCGGACCAGGTAGCCGAGGCGCGCCTGGACCAGGCGCGCCTGCGCCAGGCGAGCCTGCGCCACCCGGAGAAGCGCAACCGGCCGGACAATCCGATCCAGCGCAAGCCGGCCTGGATCCGTGTCAAGGCACCGAACTCGCGCGCCTATCACGAGGTCGCCACGTTGATGCGGTCGCTCAAGCTCAACACGGTGTGCGAGGAGGCGGCCTGCCCCAACATCGGCGAGTGCTGGGCCAAGAAGCACGCCACCATCATGATCATGGGCGACACCTGTACGCGGGCCTGCGCCTTCTGCAACGTCGCCACCGGCAAGCCGCTGCCGCTCGATCCGCTGGAGCCGGCGAACGTCGCCGTGGCGATCGGCGGCCTGGGCCTCAACCACGTCGTCATCACGTCCGTTGATCGCGACGACCTGGCCGATGGCGGCGCCGCGCATTTCGGCGAGGTCGTGCGCCGCGTCCGCGCCGCCGCGCCGGCGACGACGATCGAGATCCTGACACCGGACTTCAAGGACCGGCCCGGCGCCGTCGAGACCCTGGCCGCCGCCCCGCCCGACGTATTCAACCACAATCTGGAGACCGTGCCGCGGCTCTATCCGACGATCCGCCCGGGCGCCCGCTACTTCGTCAGCCTGCAGCTGCTGTACGAGATGAAGCGGGCTGTGCCGGCGCTGTTCACGAAGTCGGGCATCATGGTCGGCCTCGGCGAGACCAGGGGGGAGGTCGCCCAGGTGATGGACGACCAGCGCGCCGCCGGCGTCGATTTTCTGACCATTGGCCAGTACCTGCAGCCGACGCCGAAGCACGCGGCGATCGAGCGCTTCGTGCCGCCGGCGGAGTTCGACGAATATGCCGAGCTCGCCCGCGGCAAGGGCTTCCTGCTCGTCGCCAGCTCGCCGCTGACCCGCTCCAGCTACCACGCGGGCGAGGACTTCGCGAAGCTGCGCGCCGCCCGCCGGGCCCAGCTGGCGGCCGCCTGAGTCTCATGCCGCGCCATGCCGAGCGCCGGGTGCTGCCGTACAGCGCCGAACAGCTGTTTGCGCTGGTCGCCGACATCGAGCGCTATCCCGAATTCCTGCCCTGGTGCATCGCCGCCCGCCACCGCAAGCGGGAAGGCAATGTCGTCTGGTGGGACCTCGTCATCGGCTTCCGCATGATCCGCGAGCGCTTCTGTTCGAAGGTGACGCTGACGGCGTCGACGCGCATCGACGTCGAGTACGTAGAGGGTTCGCTCAAGTTCCTCAGGAACCACTGGATCTTCGTGCCGCGGACCGATGGCTGCGAGATCGACTTCTACGTCGAGTTCGAGTTCCGCTCCCGCGTCCTCGAACGCCTGATCGGCGCCCTGTTCCACCAGGCGACGGTCCGCATGGTCAACGCCTTCGAAGCCCGCGCCCGCGACCAGTATGGCGCGCCAGCGACACAGCCGGCGGCCGCGCCCGTGTTCGCCGGCGAGGACGAGGCTTCCTAGGAACGCGCGGCCCTCTGAGCCACCGATCTGAATCGCCGGCTTAGAGCCGGTAACCTGGCGTGAGGCGAAGACTATTGGCCCGCGACGCTTGGCAATCTCGTCAGGCGCCGATGATCAGGCCGCAGCCAAGAATGCTCGGCCGTCGTTAGCGTCGGCACGCGGCCCGCGGGTCGGCCGGGCGGCCGAAGCATTGTTGGAAAAGAAATCCTCTTTGACTGAACCCTTCAGCCCTTGCCGATCGTCTCTTGAGTAGCGGCGTCGATCCCAGACGCTCAGCACCGGGAGAAACAAATGAAACACATTCTCGTACGCTACAAGACGAAGCCCGAACAGGCGGACACGAACCAGCGCTTCATTGAAGCCGTTTTTGAGGAATTGCATGGGAAGCAGCCGGACGGGGTGCGCTATCTTGCCCTACGGCTTGGGGATGGCACGTTTGTCTGTAGCGCACCCGGTTCCTTGGACACAAGTTTGTCTCACGCGGCGGGCCTGATTGAGATCACGGCGTGCCACGCCTGACGAGCTTGAGCGGGGCTCAGGTAGCCGTTCTTTTCGACGATCCACTGGGCATTGTAGAGTTCGACGAAGTCGCGGACGGCGTCCCGCAGCTCCGCGATGTTGCGGTAGATGCGACCATGGATGATCTGTTCCTTCAGCGTGCGATTGAACCGCTCGGCGACGCCGTTGGTCTGGGGCTCGGCGACGAAGGCGTAGGACGGCTGGATACCCCAGAACTTGATCTGGTTGGTGAAGTGGTCCGACAGATACTGGGAGCCGTGATCCATCCGCAAGGCCAGCCCCCGAGCCGCGCCGGCCGCGGTCGAGCCATACAGCCCGGCAAGCCCCATGGAGATCGGCTGCAGGGCGGCGAAGCGGTCGCCGCGCTTGCAGACATGCCAGTCGACACACTCGGCGTTCCAATGCTCGACGGCGGTGAAGATCCAGCCCCAGCCGTCGTCCACCGTGAACACCCGAACGCCATCGGTGCCCCACATGAGGTTCGGGGCATGAGTGATGATCTCACCGTCATGGGGATTGCCGCCACGGCGGCGGCAGCGATGGGGCGAGAGCAGATTGTTCTCGCGCATCAGGCGGAGCACCCGCTTGCGGGCAACCCGGATGTCGCGACAGACCCGAAGCCGAGCCCAGACCTTGCGGTAGCCCTCGCCCTCCCAGGGCGATGCCTCCAGGTCGGCTTCGATCGCCACCAGCAGCGCCTGGTCCGAGATCGCGGGCTTCGGTCCCCGACGCTTTGCCGGCGGCTGCTCGGCGTGCTGGCCGGAGGTCATGGCGTAGAACGAGGAGCGGGCCATGCCCCAGGCGGCGCAGACCCGCCGCAGGCCGTAGGCCAGACTCGTGCCGGGCGAGGTGGCGGCACTCATCGCCGCGACCTCCGCCGCCCCAAAGGGCCGAAGGTCTCCGTCTTGGCCTCCAGCAGTTCCACCTGCATGGTCAACTCTCCGATCCGCTTCATGGCGCTATCCAGTTCCGCCTGCACCGGATCGCCCTTGCGTTGCTTGAGCGAGGCGTCGATCCCGCCGATCGCTTTCTCACGCCACTGCTCGAGCCGGAAGATCTCTACGCCCAACTGGCGCGACAGAAGTTGCACCGGCTCGTCACGCAAAAGCCGCAGAACGACCTCACGCTTGCGCGCCACCGTCCATCGCTGGCCAAGTCCCAGCGGGCCTGCCGGCAAAGCCTGGCCTGGGGAAAACGTGGACGAGCCAAGCTCGCCCGCATTTACCACAGGCCCATCAACAGCAACTTTCTTCTCAAAATTATCGGTCATGTTCCGGTCCTCCTTGGACACTTCGATTAAGCCAATTCTGAGTCCAAGGAAATCGGGTCCGATTCAATGGCACGTTTGTCCACTTCGTCGCAGCCGAGGAAGAGTTCACTGGGCTGACTTCGTTGGACGCGTTTCGGGAATTCCAAGCCGGCATCAAGGAGCGCTGCATCGAACAGCCGCAGCCGGCCGAAGCGACGCTCGTTGGAGCCTACGGGTTGCTTGGGCAGTAACGTGGAGGCGGCCGGCGCGGAAAGCCGAAGCATTCGGAAATCGACGCCAGGACGATCCATAGAGGTTCATATGACCGAATCGTCCGCAGGCGACGAGCCTGGAGACTGCGAGCCGTTCGACCGTCTGCTCGGCGAATTGCGGCCGAAGCTGCATCGCTACTGCGCCCGCATGACCGGCTCGGTGGTCGATGGCGTGGACGTCGTCTAGGAAACCATGGTCAAGGCGCTCCAGGCGTTCGCGGGGACCGGTCCGATTGCGACGATCGAGGGCTGGCTGTTTCGCATTGCACACAACGCGGCGCTCGACCACCTGCGCCGCCGTGCCCAACAGAATGCGGCGTGCGCCGACAAGGATCTCGACATGATGGCTGACCCAGTCACGGTGACCGAGGACCGGCGAATCGCCGCGGCCAGCCTCAGGACCTTCATGCGCCTGCCGGTAGCGCAGCGCAGCAGCGTGATCCTCATGGACGTGCTCGGTTACACGATCGCAGAGATCGGCACCATCATCGACAGCAGCGTTCCGGCCGTGAAAGCCGCGCTGCATCGTGGCCGCGCGCGGCTGCGCGCGTTGGCGGACGAGCCCGACGATCGGCCTGTGCCGGCCTTAGCGGAGCCTGAGCGCGCGCGCCTCGCCGACTACGTGGACCGGTTCAACGCCCGCGACTTCGACACGATCCGCGACATGCTCGCCGATGATGTGCGGCTCGACCTCATCACTCGCCTCAGGGTGAGCGGCCGGGCCGAAGTGGGCAAGTACTTCCACAATTACGCGCGCGTCGATGACTGGCAGCTGGCTTCGGGGCTGGTGGACCGGCACCCGGCGATTCTTGTGCACGATCCGGATGATGCGGCCAGACGGCCGACATACTTCATCCTCCTTGAATGGGCCGGCGACAGCCTCGTGAGAATCCGCGATTTTCGTTACGCACGCTACGTGCTCGACGGCGCCGAGATTACGACGCTTGTCTAGTGGTCTGATCCAAACGCTAGGGTGCCAAGCGTTGGTGAATCAGCCCACAGAATCAACAAGCTGGTAAATTCGATTCAGCTGACGGATGGGACTCATCCGTCAGCATCGAACTACTAGGAGGCGCGCCGTGACAGAACTTTACGAATGGCCACCTGTACGGTCACAGCGAGCACGGTGGGCGCTCGAAGAGCTCGGGATCGACTATTCGAGCCACCTGATCAACCTTCAGGAAGGGCAGCAGGATTCGGATGCCTACCGGGCCATCCATCCATTGGGTGTCGTCCCGGCTCTTAAGACCGACAGCTACACAATGTTCGAGTCGGTTGCGATCGTGCTGCAACTGATCGACGAACACGCCGAGAAGAACTTGGCGCCCGCGGTGGGAACTCCGGAGCGCGCCTACTACTACCAATGGAGTGTGTTCGCCTGTGCGGAATTGGATCCGCCAATGATGATGTTCTTTGACAACACGATGCGGCCGCTGGCGCACATGCGCCCGCCTGGGGGCCAGCACGACGCCAAGCTCGCGGCGCGGGGGCGAAGCGATTTCGCAATCCGTGCGGACATCTTGTCGAACGCGCTGAGTGATCGCGACTATCTCCTGGAATCTGGATTTTCAGGTGCCGATATTCTCGTGGGCCATAGTTGTTTCATGGCCACGGTCACCGGGTTGATCGGCGACCACCCGATCCTTCAAGCGTACTACGGACGGCTGCAGCAACGGCCAGGTCATCGGAGCGCCTACAACAGTGCTAAATGAATCGGCTCCGATCACACGCCGTTCGCATGTGCGGCTCCGGTCGGCAGGGAGCCCTTGTACGCGACGCCACCGAGCCGCCGCGCGTGGCGGCGGTCCGAACTTCATCGTGGTCTCAACCCCCCGCCAAGCAGCACCGCCAGCATCGCGAAGGCCGCCAGCACCGTGGTCTGGCGCACCGTTGCGCGGTCGCCGGCGAAGACCTCGCGGCGGTGCATGGTCGGCCGGCCGGTGCCGGCGCAGGCCATGTGCACGAGCCCGACCGGCTTGTCGGGCGTGCCGCCCTCGGGCCCGGCGATGCCGGTGACGGCGACCGTCACGTCGGCGGCGGCGCGGGCGAGCGCGCCTTCGGCCATGGCCCGGGCGACCTTCTCGCTGACGGCGCCTTCCAGATTGATCAACATGGCCGGCACACCCAGCATCTCGGTCTTGGCCGCGTTCGAGTAGGTGACGAAGCCGCGGTCGACGACGGCGGACGAGCCGGCGATCTCCGTCAGGGCGCCGATGATCAGGCCGCCGGTACAGGATTCCGCCGTCGCCAGGCGCACGTCGGCGCGCAGACACCGCTCCAGCACTTTCTTAGCTTCCTGGCGCAACATGTCGTCGATCATGGGAAATTCTCCCTAGGCGCCGACCAGCGGCGGGAGGAACCGGCCGACCATCCAGGTGACGATGCCGGCATAGACGCCGGCGACGATGTCGTCCGCCATGATGCCGACACCGCCGCCCAGCCGTTCGGCCCGCCGGGCCGGCCAAGGCTTCACGATATCGGCGGCGCGGAAGGCGACGAAGGCGACGACGAAGAGGCGCCAGTCGAGCGCCGCCGGGATCAGCGCCAGCCACTGGCCGGCGACCTCGTCGATCACGGCGGAGCCCGGGTCTTTTGCGGCGATCGCGGTGGCGTAGCGCCCGCTCGCCCAGACGCCGACGACGAAGGCGGCGATGGTCGCCGCCGACAGCGCCCAGGCGCCGCCGAGCCAGACCCACAAGACCGCGAAGGGCAGGGCGGCCAGCGAGCCCCAGGTGCCGGGCGCCCGAGGCAACAGCCCGCTGCCGAACCAGGTCGCCACGAGCTTCGCCAGTTGGTTCATCGGCGCCGGTCCCTAGTTGCCAGGCGGCCGCACCCTGCCAGCCCCGGTGGGAGGGAGCAAGGGTGTGAACGGGATCCGCGAACCGGTCAAGATCCAGCTCAAGAACTGCATGAGCCGGCGGAATCCTCGCCGAGCCTGGATTGTCCGCTGAGGAATTTTCGTGCGCTCCTGTGACACCTCTCGGTAGGCACCACGTGACGGCGGGCGTATAACCCCTCGCATGAGCGCGTTCATGGTGCTGAACCTGTCGGCGCTGGCCAGCCTGATCCCGGCGGCGCTGATGCCGCTGCGCCGGCACGGCGAGCGCGACGGCGTCTTCTGGGTGCTGCTCGCCGCCGCGGTCGTCGGCCCTGTCGTGCTGGCGCTGGTGCTGACCAGCGGGCGCTGGCAGACCGGCTTCGGACCGACGCTGTGGGTCACGATCGCCGCGGCCATGCTCGTCTATTTGACCGTGTCGGTGGTGACCCGCGCGGGTTGGCGCGTCGCGCCGCTGCTGCTGCCCTATCTGCTGCTGCTCGGCGCCCTGGCCACCGTCTGGAACGCGGCGCCGGGCCGGCCGCTGGTCGGCATCGGGCCGGCGGCCTGGCTGCAGGTCCACATCGTCGTTTCGGTGTTCACCTACGCGATCCTGACGGTCGGCGCGGTGTTCGGCCTCGGCGTGCTGGTGCAGGAGCACGCGGTGCGGGCCAAGCGCCGGACGGTGCTGTCGCGCATGCCCTCGGTCGCCGAGGCCGAGAGATTGCAGGTGCAATTGCTGGCGGCGTCCGAGACAGTCCTCGGCCTTGGCGTCGTGACCGGCATGGCGACCCAGTACTTCACGACCGGCGCGGTCCTGGTCCTCGACCACAAGACCCTGTTGTCGTTCGCGACGTTCGCCATCATCGGCCTGCTGCTGATCGCCCATTCGCGCACCGGCGTGCGCGGCCGGCGGGCGGCGCGGCTGGTGCTGCTGGCCTACCTGCTGCTGACCCTGGCGTTTCCCGGCGTCAAGTTCGTCACCGACGTGCTGATGGCCTAGCCCCAGTTCCAGTCCAGGGTGTCGAGCATTGCGGTGCGGCCGAGGGGGGCGTGCTGGGCCCCCGGCAGCCAGCGGACACGGGCCTCTTCCGCGCCGCGCATCTCGGGCGAACGGGACGGGGCCGCTCTCGTCGCCGCCGGCGCGGCGCGCCGGCAGCTCGTCGAGCACCAGTTCGATGGCGCGCGCGAGTGTGGCGACGACACGTTTGTGCTCGCGGTGTGTCCCATCGAGGGTGCGCGGGTCGCGCATCAGGCTCTTCAGACGCTCCCGCCCGGGGCGGCGCGGCGCCCTTTACATGCGAGTGCTGTGCGGCTATCGTTCCGTCTATGCGTGTAGCTCTGTCGAGCCCGACCTCCTGGAACACGATTGCCGGCGTTGGGCTTTTGCTTGCATGCCTCTTCCTCTGGGGCTGTTCAGGGACTGGCGAAACGAGCGCCGAGAGAAGACCACCAGACCAAACAAGTGCTGAGGGCAGTGTGTCTGATCAGACGATCATCGAGACCGGAGCGTCAGGCCAAACGAGCCTTGCGGACCGCGCGGCCAGTCAGCCGTTCTACGAAGACGGGGTGCCATCCGGAGAATCTGCTGAGACCACGCGGCGGCAGCCGCTGGAACACGTCGAGCCTGATGCACCTGCTGGCCAACGACTAGGAGCACGGGTCGCGCATCAGGTTCTTCAACCCGTCATGCGGACCCCTTCCAATGCGAGTATTATTCATCTAGCATTCCTTCTATGAGGGTGTGTTTGTCCAACCCCCCGACCGAGGCCGGACAGGAGCACCGTAGAGGCCCCCGTGGCTTTCTCTCGCGTGCTTGTTCCTCTGGGGCTGCTCGACGTCCGACCAAACTCTTGCCGAGCGTAGGGCAGACCGGATTCGTCAACACACTGCCTGGATGGAGGGCTGTGCCGACGGCCCTGTCGCGTTCCATCAGATCGTCGACCTGGATATCTACACCGCCGACATCTCGCGCAGCGATCCGGACGCTGTCGTGTCGTGCCTACTGTCCGCCACGCCGGATCCGGACGATCGTCAGATCGTGGCCCGCGGCCCGGACCTGCTGGCCGCCATATTCGCGACACCGTTTTACTCGATCTACCTCGCGGAGCCGCGAGAGGAGCGTCCGGCCCCTGCGGCGCTCATCCGGTCGGGCGCTACCGTCCATGTCCTGCAGCCGGATGCAGATTACGGTGTCGAAGCCTTGCAGCACGTCAGCGGCGACGCCTTCGTCGTCTCCAGCGGCTACGGACCCATGTGCGCAACGCCCTGTTCAGAGCAACCGCGGGCAACGCAACACGCCTCAGCAACGGCGATATCGAGATCGAGGACCGCGAGGCGCTCTTGTTTCGTGTGGTCCGCTCCAAGGACTACTGGAAGCTCGGCGGCACCTTCTGGTACGACGCCATCATCGACCGGCACAACCGCATCCTCGACCTCGTGACGCCGCGGACAGACTTCTTGTGGTGCATGGGCCTGGACGCGTTCGCAGACCGCTCGGACGTCGATGTCAGCCGCGTTACCTCGACTGAAGTTTGCCTCTGGGGGTTCCCTTACTGAGCGACTTGAGCAGTGGCCCCCCAACCGGGCACCCGGTTCCGCGGCCAGTTCCGCAACCGGTGCCGCGGATACAATACATAATTGCGGCGTGCTGCAGTTCCGGGGACACGATAGTTGAGGCGTGCCGCATCCCGCTGGTCGTGTGCGACGGCTCGGCTCGCCCGTGTCGTCGCTCCCAGACTTCCGCACACTGTGACGCAGGTGGGCGATCGACGGCAGACCACCGTCTTCTGCAATGATGACTATGCCAAGCGGCCGTTCCGCTTGGCTGCTCGAACGTTCGTGGGTTCCCGCTGTCAGAGCTTACTCAAGGGTGACGGTGGGCGGCGGCATCGCGCAGGGCGTCGGTGATCACTTCCGGGCGGTAAGGGTTGATGCCGTTCTCATGAACGATTATCGCGTCGACCAGCTTGCGCAGGGTCGCCGGATCCGTGACGTCGACCTCCTCGTCTCGACGAAACCCTGTGCGCCGCACGACGTCGCGGATATACGCCTCGGTTCTGTTCTCGGTGGCCGGCGCCCACCTAGGGATGATGCGCTCGATGGTCTTGATGCCATGGTCGTCTCGGTAGGTGCGCAGGTTGACCCCCATGGCCCTGATGCCCAGCTGCGGGCTGTCGAACGTGACGAATTGGGGATCGACCTGCACGTCTGACTTTCCGTCCCAGGGAGCGGGGGAGTGCCGAATGCCGCCGGGGTTGTTCAGGAGAGCTGGCGCCAAACTGTCACGCAGTACCTGGGGGTCGACGTCGTCGCGCAGTGCGGCCTCCATCGCCGCCCTCACATGGGCGGGTACGAGCTCGCGGGGCGACCTCGGCGGTGGGCTTGGCCGCTCCTTGGGGCGTGCTCGTTCGGTCGGATCGCGGTCTGGATGTTCCCTCGCGACTTGCGCCAACTGGCGATCCGACATCCGGTCCGCGCCGCTGTCTCTCGTCAGGTCGTCGCGGCCTTCATCGTCGGACAGAAGCGTCCTGACCGGGCGTCGCGTCGTCGGCCGTTCGGCCTGCGGCCGGGTTGACGCGTTTTTGCCGCTGCACCCCGGCGGGGGCGCCGAGCCGTGCGAGCGGGCCGTTCCGGCCCTGCTCCGTGTCCCGGAGGCCTTCCGGCAGGCCGACGCCGTCGGCCTCGAGGGTGTCGAGCAGGAAGGTGCGGCCGAGGCGGGCGCGCTGGGTCCCCGGCAGTCGGCTGACACGGGCCTCGTCCACGCCGCGCATCTCGAGCGTCCGGACGAACGGGCCGGGATCGCTCTCCGCGCTGCCGGCGCGGCGCGCCGGCGCCTCGTCGAACACCAGTTCGAAGGCGCGCGTGACCGCGGCGACGACGCGTTTGTGCTCGGGGTGCGCCCCATCGAGGTAGCGCGGGTCGCGCATCAGGCTCTTCAGCCCTTCGCGCCCGAGGCGCGTCCGGAAATCTTCCTGTGGCATCCATGTCCCTTTCCGCATGCCGGGTCCGCCGCGGACCGCGGCAGAAAGTAATCCGTACCAGAGTATAACAGAAAAACAAGCCTTTGTCTTTAACAATAGTGATCCTATATTGTAGGTTAACTTACAACAACTGGAACTAACTCCGACAAAGAAAATAATGAGAAACGTGTAAGTCATGCAACGTTAAGGTGTCAGGTGAATCAGCCCACGGAATCAACAAGCGGGGCGGTTGGATACAGCTGACGATGGGAACCATCCGTCAGCACCGAAACTACCGGGCGCCGCCGTGAAATGGCTTGTCCTGCCGGCACCGCCCCGGTACGGTTGCCTAATTATTGGTCGGCGAGAGATGTTGCCTAAGAAATGATCAAACTTGCCGGGCTGACGCTCGCCAATCCCGTCCTTCTGGCGCCGATGTCGGGCGTCTCCGACCTGCCGTTCCGGCGCCTGGCGAAGCGCTGGGGCGCCGGGCTCGTCGTCTCCGAGATGATCGCCAGCCAGGAGATGGTGCGCCAGACCCGGCAGTCGCTGCGCAAGGGCTTGAGCGAGGCCGCGGAACAGCCGCTCGCGGTGCAGCTGGCCGGCACCGAGCCGGCGATCATGGCCGAGGCCGCGCGCCTCAACGCCGATCGCGGCGCCGCGCTGATCGATATCAACTTCGGCTGCCCGGCGAAGAAGGTCGTCCGTAAGCAGGCCGGCTCGGCCCTGATGCAGGACGAGCGTCTGGCCGGCCGCATCATGGCCGCGGTCGTCGGCGCCGTCGACGTGCCCGTGACGGTGAAGATGCGCACCGGCTGGGACGACGCCGACCGCAATGCGCCGCGGCTCGCCCGCATCGCCGAGGACTGCGGCGTGCAGATGGTGACGGTGCACGGCCGCACGCGCTGCCAGCTCTACAACGGCGCCGCCGACTGGAGCTTCATCCGCCGGGTCAAGGAGGCCGTGGCGGTGCCGGTGATCGCCAACGGCGACGTCGACGGCTACGCCGCCGCCGCCCGCTGCCTCGCACAGTCCGGCGCCGACGGGGTGATGATCGGGCGCGCCTGCCAGGGCCGGCCCCTGGCTCGCCGGCCACATCGCCCGCTTCCTGGCGACCGGCGAGCGCGTGGCCGAGCCGCCGTTGGCCGTCCGCCATCGCACGCTGCGCGAGCACCTGGAAGCGCTGCTCGGCCACTACGGCGCCGCCGGAGGCCTGCGTGTCGCGCGCAAGCATATCGCCTGGTATACCCGCGACCTGCCGGGCGCGGCGGCGTTCCGCCAGGCCGTCAACAACACCCTTGAGCCAGCCCGCGTGGACGAGGCGATCCGCCGCTTTTTCGAACCGCAGCTGGCGCGGTTGGCCACCTGATGGCGACGATGGCGCGCCGGGCGCCCGCCATCGATGCCGAGGCCGTGCTCAACGCCATCGCCGACGCGGTCATCGTCGTCGACGGCGGCGACGTCATCCGCTACGCGAACCACGCGGCCGAGGAGTTCTTTCAGGCCAGCGCCGCCGTGCTGCTGGGCACCGACCTCGGCGCCTTGATGCCGCGCGACAACCCGCTGTTCGCTCAGCTGGCCCAGGTGCGCCGGATCGGCGCCGGCGTCACCGACGCGGCGGTGACGCTGGAAAGCCCGCGCATCGGCAGCCACGTCGTGACGGTCAAATCGGCGCCGCTGGCCGAGGCCATGGACGCGGTCGTCGTGACCCTGCACGAGCATTCGCTGGCCCGCCGCATCGGCCGCCAGCTGAGCCACCGCAATGGCGCCCGCTCGGTGACGGCGATGGCGGCGATGCTGGCCCACGAGGTCAAGAACCCGCTGTCCGGCATCCGCGGCGCGGCCCAGTTGCTGGAGGACACGGTTGACGACGACGACCGGGTGCTGACCCGGCTGATCTGCGACGAGGCCGACCGCATCGTTGGCCTGATCGACCGCATGGAGGTGTTCTCCGAGGGCCAGCCATTGGCCCGCGCGCCGGTCAACATCCACGAGGTGCTCGAGCACGTACGCAGGATCGCGCAGTCCGGTTTCGCCGCGCACGTCCGTTTCGTGGAGGCCTACGACCCCTCGCTGCCGGCCGTCTACGGCGACCGCGACCAGCTCGTCCAGGTGCTGCTCAACCTGGTCAAGAACGCCGCCGAAGCGGTGCCGGAGGAGGGCGGCGAGATCGGCCTGGCGACGCATTTCCGCCACGGACTGCGCCTTGCCGTGCCAGGCAGTGACAGCCACGTCGAGCTGCCGCTGGTGGTTGTCGTGCGCGACAATGGCCCCGGCATTCCCGACAATCTGCGCGCGCACCTGTTCGACCCGTTCGTCACGACAAAGCCGAACGGCTCGGGGCTCGGCCTGGCGCTGGTGGCCAAGATCATCGGCGACCATGGCGGCGTCATCGACGTCGACAGCGAGCCGCGACGCACCGAGTTCCAGCTGCTGTTGCCGCAATCGCCCAGGCCCGAGGCGGCGCCATGACCGACGCGACGATCCTGGTCGCCGACGATGACCGGGCGATCCGCACCGTGCTCGACCAGGCGCTCGGCCGCCTCGGCCACACCGTCCGCACGACCGGCAACGCCGCGACGCTGTGGCGCTGGATCGCCGACGGCGAGGGCGACGTGGTGATCACCGACGTCGTCCTGCCCGACGCGAACGGGCTTGACCTGATCCCGCGCATTCGCAAGCTGCGGCCCGAATTGCGGGTCATCGCGATGAGTGCCCAGAACACCCTGCTGACGGCGGTCAAGGCGGCAGAGCGCGGCGCCTTCGAATACCTGCCGAAGCCGTTCGACCTGCGTGAGCTGATCGATGCCGTCGAGCGCGCGCTGCACGCCCCGGCGGTCGCCGCCGCCGCTGGGCCGCAGGAGCCCGATGACCAGTTGCCGCTGATCGGCCGCTCGCCGGCGATGCAGGAGATCTATCGCTTGCTGGCCCGGCTCATGGGCACCGACCTGACGGTCATGATCACCGGCGAATCGGGCACGGGCAAGGAGCTGGTCGCCCGCGCCCTGCATGACTATGGCAAGCGGCGGCACGGCCCGTTCGTCGCCATCAACATGGCGGCGATCCCGCGCGAGCTTGTCGAGAGCGAGCTGTTCGGCCACGAGAGGGGCGCCTTCACCGGAGCGACGCAGCGCTATGCCGGCCGCTTCGAGCAGGCCGACGGCGGCACGCTGTTCCTGGATGAGATCGGCGACATGCCAGTCGAGGCCCAGACGCGGCTGCTGCGAGTCCTGCAGGAAGGCGAGTTTACGCGCATCGGCGGCCGCGCGACGATCAGGGCGAATGTGCGGATCATTGCCGCGACCCACCGCGACCTGCGCCACCACGTGCGCCAGGGCCTGTTCCGCGAGGACCTGTTCTATCGGCTCAATGTCGTGCCGATGCGCTTGCCGCCGCTGCGTGAGCGCAGCGAGGACATCGCGGCGCTGGTGCGCCACTTCTGGGGCCTGACCCAGGCCGAGGGACTGCCGGCCAAGACGCTGTCGGGCGCCGCGCTCGAGCGGCTGAAGCGCTATCGCTGGCCCGGCAACGTACGCGAGCTTGAGAATCTGATCCGCCGCCTCGCCGCGCTCTACAGCCACGAGGTCATCGGCGTCGAGATGATCGAGGCCGAGCTGGCCGGGACCGAGCCGGCCGAGGCCCAGGCCCAGTCGTCGGAATCGCTCGGCGGCGCCGTCGAGCGCCACTTGCGCGACTACTTTGCCGCGCACGATGGCGGCTTACCGGCGACCGGCCTCTATGATCGGGTGATCCGCGAGATCGAGGTGCCGCTGCTGACGTTGAGCCTTGCCGCGACCCGCGGCAATCAGATCAAGGCGGCCGGCCTGCTCGGCCTCAACCGGAATACATTGCGTAAGAAAATCCGTGAGTTAGACATTGAGGTCGTGCGCGGCGTAAAATAGCGGCCGCCACCGTGGCAGGCGATCCCGTCGCCGGGCGGTACCTGCTGCGACGGCGTTACCGGAACTGCCGGGCGAGGCAGCCAATGAGCGAACAGACCATCGGACAGCCGCCGATGCCCGGCCCACCGGCGCGTCGGGCGGCGACCGGGCTCAGTGGCCTGACCGGCCGGCTATCGCTGTGGGCCGCCAAGGCGCGGCTTGGCCGCAAGCTTGCCGTGCTGTTGATAATCGCCGCCGTTCTCGCCGGCGTCGTCACGTTCATGGTCTTGAGCGGCACGATCGGCTCCACGGCAACGCCGGAGTCGGCGCTCGTCCTGCTCGTCATCGACCTCGTCCTGGCGCTCGGCCTCGGCGCCACGGTGGTCTGGGGCCTCGTGCGGCTGTGGGCGCAGCGCCGCGCCGGCGCCGCCGGTGCGCGCCTGCACATTCGCCTGGCCGCGTTGTTCGCGGCGATGGCGATCGTACCGACAATCATCGTCGCCGTGCTGGCGGCGGCATTCTTCAACTTCCAGGTCCAGGCCTGGTTCAACGACCGGGTGCGCACCGCGGTCAACGAGTCCGTTGCCGTCGCCAAGGCCTACCTGCAGGAGCACCGCCAAGTCATCGCCGCCGACGCGCTGGCCATGGCGAACGACGTTAACCGCCAGTGGTCGCGGCTGCTCAGCGACCCCGACTATGCCGACCAGCTGATCCAGACCCAGGCGGCGGTGCGCGCGCTGTCGGAGGCGATCGTGTTCCAGGAGAGCGGCGGCGTGCTGGCGCGCACGGGCTTCAGCTTCTCACTGGAGTTCGAACGGCCACCGTTCTGGGCGCGGGAACGGGCCGCCGGCGGCAACGTCGTCCTGCTGACGAGCGAGAGCGAGGATCGCGTGCGCGCCCTTGTCGGTCTCGGCAGCGCGCCGCGCGCGTATCTGTACGTCGGCCGTTTCATCGACCCGCAGGTGCTGCAGCACGTCGACCGCTCGCAACAGGCGGCGAGCGAATACAGCCGGCTCGAAGGGCGGCGCTCCGGCCTGCAGTTCACGCTGGTGAAGATCTTCATCATCATGTCGCTGATGTTGATGCTGGCGGCCGTCGGCATCGGCCTCAGTTTCGCGAACAGCATGGCGCGGCCGATCGGCGACCTTGTGGTCGCCGCGGAGCGGGTCCGCGCCGGCGATCTCGATCTGCGCCTCGACGAGCAGGACAGCAAGGATGAGTTCGCCAGCCTGACGCGCGCGTTCAACCGGATGATCCATCAGCTGGCCGAACAGCGCGGCGAGCTGGTCGCCGCCAACGACCAACTCGACGAACGGCGCCGCTTTACCGAGACCGTGCTGGCCCGCGTCTCGGCCGGCGTCATCGGCGTCGACGCCGAGGGCATCATCAACCTGCCGAATCGCTCCGCGACGGCGCTGCTCGGCACGGATGTGCGCGGCCTGATCGGCCGGCCGTTGCAGGAGGCCGTGCCCGAGATGGCGGACTTGTTCGCCCGCGCCCGGGCCCGGCCGGAAGCGCTTGCCGAGGACCAGATCAAGATCGAACGCGGCGGTCGCGCGGGCACGCTGTTGACACGCATCGCTGCCGAGCGTGTCGCCGGCGGCGTGGTGCACGGTTTCGTCGTCACGTTCGACGATGTGACCGAGCTGCTGACGGCGCAACGCAAGGCGGCCTGGGCCGATGTCGCCCGCCGCATCGCCCATGAGATCAAGAACCCGCTGACGCCGATCCAGCTGTCGGCCGAGCGTCTGAAACGCAAGTATCTCGGTGAGATCCGCTCCGACCCGGCAACGTTCGAGCAATGCACGGAGACGATCGTCCGCCAGGTCGGCGACATCGGCCGCATGGTCGACGAGTTCTCCTCGTTCGCCCGCATGCCCGTACCGGTCATGAAGGCGGAGGATCTGACGGTCGTCTGCCGTGATGCCGTCTTCCTGCAGCGCCAGGCCCACCCCGACATTCGCTTCACGATCGAGGCCCCGCCGCCGAAAGCGGTCGCCTGTCGGGTTGACCGGCAGCTGATCGTGCAGGCGCTCACCAATCTGCTGCAGAATGCCGTCGACGCGATCACCGGGCGGGCCGCCGGCGATGCAACGCTGCCCGCCGGCGAGGTTGCCATCCGTGTCGGCGAGACGGCCACGGGCGCGGTCATCGAGGTCGAGGACAACGGCAAGGGACTGCCGTCACACGACCGCGAGAGTCTGACCGAGCCCTACGTAACGACCCGCCAGAAGGGCACCGGCTTGGGTCTGGCCATCGTCAAGAAGATCATGGAAGATCACGGTGGCGCGTTGCGGCTGGACGATGTGACGGTAGGCGGCACTCTGGTGAGCCTGACGTTCCCGCGCTCGACGGCGGGCGACGCCGGCGCCGCCACGGACAAGCCGAAGGTCGAAGCGCCCCATGGCGAATGACGTCCTCATTGTCGACGACGAGGCTGATATCCGGCTGTTGATTGCCGGCATTCTGCGCGACGAGGGCTACGAGACGCGGCAGGCTCGTGACGACGTCTCGGCCCTGTCGGAGATCGCGGCGCGCCGCCCCGGCCTCGTGGTACTCGACATCTGGCTCGAGGGCAGCCGTCGCGATGGCCTCGAAATACTCAAGGTGCTGCAGCGTGAGCATGCCGGCGTGCCCGTCGTCATGATCAGCGGCCACGGCAACATCGAGACGGCCGTGCAGGCGATTAAGCTGGGTGCATACGATTTCATCGAAAAGCCGTTCAAGACCGATCGCCTGTTGCTGATCGTCGAACGCGCCATCGAGGCGGCGCGCCTCAGGCGCGAGAATCATGAGTTGCGCCTGCGCGTCGGCGGTGAGGCCGAGCTCATCGGTGCGTCGAACGCCATCAATCACGTGCGCCAGGTCGTCGGCAAGGTCGCGCTGACCGGCAGCCGTGTCCTCGTGACCGGTCCGGCGGGGTCCGGCAAGGAGGTCGTGAGCCGGTTGTTGCACCGGCGCTCGCGCCGGGCGCCGGGTCCGTTTGTCGTCGTCAACTGCGCCACCATGTTGCCGGAGCGCATGGAGGTCGAGCTGTTCGGTACCGAGGGCAGCGGCGCCAATGGCGACGACGCGCGCCACGTCGGCCTGTTCGAGCAGGCCCACGGCGGCACCCTGTTCCTGGACGAGGTCGCCGACATGCCGCTGGCGACCCAGGGCAAGATCGTCCGTGTGCTGCAGGAGCAGACGTTCCAGCGGGTCGGCGGCAACACGCGCGTACAGGTCGATGTGCGGGTCATTGCCGCGACGACGCGCGACCTCGCCAGCGCCATTGCCGAGGGTTCGTTCCGTGAGGACCTGTTCTACCGGCTGAACGTCGTGCCCATTGGGGTACCGTCGTTGGCCGAACGGCGCGAGGATGTGCCCGACCTCGTCGGCCACTTCATCGCCGGGTCGGCCGAGGTCAGCGGCCTGATGCCGCGCAAGATCGGCCCCGACGCCATGGCGGCCCTGCAGGCCTACGATTGGCCGGGCAACGTGCGCCAGTTGCGCAACGTCGTTGACTGGCTGCTGATCATGGCCGCGGGCGACGCCGACGAGCCGGTCCGCGCCGACATGCTGCCGCCTGAGATCGGCGCGATCACACCGCCGATCCTGCGCTTCGACAACAGGATCGAGATGTTGAGCCTGCCCCTGCGGCAAGCGCGCGAGGAGTTCGAGCGCCAGTATCTCGGCTCCCAGGTGACCCGGTTCGGCGGCAATATCTCACGCACCGCCTCGTTCGTCGGCATGGAGCGCTCGGCGCTGCACCGCAAGCTCAAGTCGCTGGGCATGCACGGCGGCAGCAACGGCGAGGGCGGCGTCAGCGCGTAGTGTCCGGACCTAGCGCATGACGCTGTCTGCCGACTGGAGCTATCCGACGGCCATCCGGTTCGGCGCCGGTCGCATCCGCGAGCTCGGCGAAGCGTGTGCTGTAGCCGGCATCACGCGGCCCCTGCTGGTGACGGATCGCGGGTTGGCGGCGCTGCCGATCGCGGCCCGGGTGCTCGATCTCCTGGATGCGGCCGGGTTGGGCCGGGCGATGTTCGCCGACGTCGATGCGAACCCGAGCGAGAAGAACCTCGTCGCCGGCATCGCCGCCTACCGGGCCGGCGGACATGACGGTGTGGTCGCGTTCGGCGGCGGCTCGGGTCTCGATATCGGCAAGCTGGTCGCGTTCATGGCGGGCCAGCGGCGTCCGGTGTGGGACTTCGAGGATATCGGCGATTGGTGGACGCGCGCCGATGCCGCCGCCATCGCGCCAAGCGTCGCCGTGCCGACGACCGCCGGCACCGGCTTGGAGGTCGGCCGCGCCGCCGTGCTGACCGACTCCGCGGCCCACGTGAAAAAGATCATCTTCCATCCGAGAGTCCTGCCTGCGGTCGTGATCTGCGATGCCGAACTGACCGTCGGAATGCCGAGAGCGATCACCGCGGGCACCGGCATGGACGCGTTCGCCCACTGCCTCGAGGCCTACTCGAGCCCGTCCTATCACCCGATGGGCCAGGGCATCGCGTTGGAGGGCATGCGGCTGGTCAAGGACTACCTGCGGCGCGCCTATGCGGATGGAACCGATATCGACGCGCGCGCACACACATGATGACGGCGGCGGCCATGGGCGCCGTGGCGTTTCAGAAGGGGCTCGGCGCGGTGCATGCGCTGTCGCATCCGGTAGGCTCGCTCTACAACACGCACCATGGCACCACGAATGCCGTCTTCATTCCGCCCGTGCTGCGGCTCAATCGTCCGGCGATCGAGGATCGCATTGCCGCGGCTGCGGCCTATCTGGGCATCGCCGGCGGGTTCGACGGGTTCCATGACCACGTGTTGGCGCTAAGAAGCGACGTCGGCATTCCCGACAAGCTGCGCGCGCTCGGTGTCGCTGACACGCGGATCGACGAGATGGCGGCGGCGGCGATTGAAGATCCCTGCGCTGCGGGCAATCCGGTTGAACTGACGCGTGCCCGCGCCGAAGCGCTGCTCAGAGAAGCCATCTGATGGGCGCTTGAGCCTGGCGTGACGTCGCGTTTCGAGGGCAGGGACCGCCGCCCGCGTCATACGAGTTCGAGAGACTGCGCGGCGGCGTGAAAGCGCTGCTTCCCGCCGACGAAATTTCGCCCGCGCTCACCGACAAACGCGGCGTCGACGATCTCAGGCCATTGCTCGATCGGCACGCCATGCTCCTGCAGCCGCACGGGCACGCCGAGGTCCGCCAGGAATTGCCTGAAAGAACGGGCGGCGGCCACGAGATCGTCGCCGAAAATCGCCTGCAGAGCATCCTCGCGGAAGCCGCCGATGCCGGCGACGCTGCTGAGGATGACCGGCAGCGTGAACGAGCAGGCGACGCCGTGCGGGACGCCGTAGCCTAGTGCACCGACTCAGTCAGAGCCGTCACAGTGGAAACCTGATTCTGAATACAAAACAACGGGTTGCTCCAGCGCACGGTGAATCATTTGTCTGGATCGGCGCACTAGCGTTATCGGATAGGACAGATTGTGCGCGAGCGCCGTTTTCGTGTTCGAAGAGGCGAGGCCGGCGAACAGTGAAGCCTTGGCGACGCGGCCTCGCAGATCGATGTTCTTCGGATCGCCGAGCAGGATCGGCAGACAGTCGAGTATCTCGCGTGCCGCGGTTACGGCGAAGCACGCGGACACCGGGTTTGCGTTGACGTTCCAGATACTTTCGAGCGCGTGGGAGAGCGCATCCAGTGCGGTGGACACGGTGAGCCCACGCGGCTCCCCAGTGTAAGCGCCGGGTCGACGATCGCCGCCTCGGGATAGAGGCCCGGACGCGCCAGCGAGAATTTCTTGCCGGCGCCCTCGTCCCAGACCGTCGCCCAGCACGTCACTTCACTGCCGGTGCCCGCCGTCGTCGGCACGGCGATGATCGGGACGGCCGCAAGCTCGCCGCCGCCCTGTTGGCGCTCCAGATGGCGCTGCACCTTGCCGAAGTCGCCGGCCGCCGCGGCAAAGACCTTGGCCGAATCGATCACCGATCCGCCGCCGATCGCGGCGATCACCTCGATGGACTCGACGAAGCCGGCGAAGCGCGCGGACTGCGTGCGGAGCCGGGCACAATCCGGGTTGGGCGCGACGTCGTCGATCACGAGCAGCGGGTCGCCCGCGGCCTCCATGAGGCCGGCGACCAGATCCCCGAACATCGCGTCCGGATAGGTCGCGACCGCGTAACGCCGCCGCCCGATCGCCGACGGGACGGTCGCGAAACTTCCCGATCCGAATTGGATGGTCACAGGGTTCGCATAGGTCCACATCAAACGATCTCCAGCCCTGCACTGCATGCGATCACGCACACAGCCGCCGGCGCTCCATAGCGCTTCGTCGGTCCGATCGCCGATCCGCGGCTGCAGTGTGGCATGGATGTTGCTCCCTCCCGTGGGCCCCTTGTGGGGGAGGGTTGGGGAGGGTGCATCCGCCACCTACGTTATTAAGAATTGTTTGAGTTGTTACTTGTATCTCAAAAACGTAATAAAAATAGCGCTATGTACGCTCCTGGGCCACGGCCAGCCGTCGCCAGCGCTGCGGCGAGCGCCGCAATCACCGTGGCCGCACGCGCACCCACCCACGGCGCGACACTCATTGCGTTGGTTTGCTTCGGCATGGGTCTCATTTCGCGCGCACGGCTGGAAAATACAAGGCCCCGGCACTTCCAGCCGAGTCTCGCGCAAGGGGCCGGCGGCTGGCCATCGCCAGGCGCTGCGCCAACTGCCGCGCGACGCGCGGGCCGGTCTCGGCCGCGAACTGTTGGTCATGTAGCGCACCCGGTTCCTTGGACACAAGTTTGTCTCATGCGGCGGGCCTGATTGAGATCGCGGCGTGCTACGCCTGACGAGCTTGAGCGGGGCTCAGGTAGCCGTTCTTTTCGACGATCCACTGGGCATTGTAGAGTTCGACGAAGTCGCGGACGGCGTCCCGCAGCTCCGCGATGTTGCGGTAGATGCGACCATGGATGATCTGTTCCTTCAGCGTGCGATTGAACCGCTCGGCGACGCCGTTGGTCTGGGGCTCGGCGACGAAGGCGTAGGACGGCTGGATGCCCCAGAACTTGATCTGGTTGGTGAAGTGGTCCGACAGATACTGGGAGCCGTGATCCATCCGCAAGGCCAGCCCCCGAGCCGCGCCGGCCGCGGTCGAGCCATACAGCCCGGCAAGCCCCATGGAGATCGGCTGCAGGGCGGCGAAGCGGTCGCCGCGCTTGCAGACATGCCAGTCGACACACTCGGCGTTCCAATGCTCGACGGCGGTGAAGATCCAGCCCCAGCCGTCGTCCACCGTGAACACCCGAACGCCATCGGTGCCCCACATGAGGTTCGGGGCATGAGTGATGATCTCACCGTCATGGGGATTGCCGCCACGGCGGCGGCAGCGATGGGGCGAGAGCAGATTGTTCTCGCGCATCAGGCGGAGCACCCGCTTGCGGGCAACCCGGATGTCGCGACAGACCCGAAGCCGAGCCCAGACCTTGCGGTAGCCCTCGCCCTCCCTGGGCGATGCCTCCAGGTCGGCTTCGATCGCCACCAGCAGCGCCTGGTCCGAGATCGCGGGCTTCGGTCCCCGACGCTTTGCCGGCGGCTGCTCGGCGTGCTGGCCGGAGGTCATGGCGTAGAACGAGGAGCGGGCCATGCCCCAGGCGGCGCAGACCCGCCGCAGGCCGTAGGCCAGACCCGTGCCGGGCGAGGTGGCGGCACTCATCGCCGCGACCTCCGCCGCCCCAAAGGGCCGAAGGTCTCCGTCTTGGCCTCCAGCAGTTCCACCTGCATGGTCAACTCTCCGATCCGCTTCATGGCGCTATCCAGTTCCGCCTGCACCGGATCGCCCTTGCGTTGCTTGAGCGAGGCGTCGATCCCGCCGATCGCTTTCTCACGCCACTGCTCGAGCCGGAAGATCTCTACGCCCAACTGGCGCGACAGAAGTTGCACCGGCTCGTCACGCAAAAGCCGCAGAACGACCTCACGCTTGCGCGCCACCGTCCATCGCTGGCCAAGTCCCAGCGGGCCTGCCGGCAAAGCCTGGCCTGGGGAAAACGTGGACGAGCCAAGCTCGCCCGCATTTACCACAGGCCCATCAACAGCAACTTTCTTCTCAAAATTATCGGTCATGTTCCGGTCCTCCTTGGACACTTCGATTAAGCCAATTCTGTGTCCAAGGAAATCGGGTCCGACTCACGAACTGTTGGTCAAGGCGCTCAAGCAAGACGGCGTCAAGCTGCCCAGCGACGTCCCGGAACGGCAACCGTCGCCACCTGGCCCGCCGGCCCGCCTCGGCGCGCCGGCTCGGGCACAGCGGCGCACCGAGCCCGGCGGGAGCCGCGTCCTTCATGGCCGACATCACGGCCCCGGAGAGCCGGCAGTTCCTGCGCCAGTTCGAGGAGCTGATAGGGCAGGCGGGTTTCTAAAACGAGAGATTGTTGGCGTACGATGATGCTACCGGCCTGCCCATTACCGATCCCTCGAAGGTCAGAGGTAATCCGACGATAGGCAGGGGGTCGAACCTAAGCCGCGCGAACGCTGCACGGCATTTGGCGGCTGTTGGCGCAGATTTCTCCAAAGTGAGAAATGGTGAAGAGCCACTTACGCGGGGACAGAGCCGAGCCCTGGTCGGACTCTTTGCCAAGGAGTCGGCGGATTGGCTATTCGATCACTTTAGGGCTGATGCCGACAAGATCCAACACCATCAGTGGCTCGCTTTGTTGAGCTTGGCGTACAATAGCAAATGGGACAAAAACGGGCCGACGCTGATCGGGCCATTGCTTACTCGGGCAGTTCGTGATGGAGATGTGGATGCCGCCGTCCGGGAGATCAAATTCAACTCATGCGGCGGCGATACTCCGCTAGAGCACAGCGCGCGCGAAGAAGGGGGGAGGGAGGTTTCGCTGACACGGCAGGCTATCCGGCCATCCTTGTGCGGATGGTCGCCGAGGGCCCAAATACCCTTCATCGGCGCGGCCGCAACGGCCAGCCCGACGGTGTCGCCGTTCCTCGCCAATCTCATACGATGACGGACCGTGTGGGCGCGTGCTAAAGGGCGCCCCTTGATCGTCTTCGAAGGCCCGGGAAAGCCATGAAAGCAATAGTCTGCGGTGGTGGCCAAGTCGGCTCCAACATCGCGCGTGAGCTGGCGGCTGAGAAAGTCGACGTCACCGTGATCGACCAGCGCGCCGATTTGATCCGCAAGATCAGCGACAGCCTGGACGTACAGGCGATGGTCGGCCACGCGGCCCATCCCGACACGTTGGAGGCGGCCGGCGCGGCGGACTGCGAGATGATCATCGCCGTCACGCTCTACGACGAAGTGAACATGGTGTCGTGCCAGGTCGCGCACTCGCTGTTCAACGTGCCGACCAAGATCGCGCGGCTGCGCGCCCGCAGCTTCCTGAAGCCGATCTGGGCCGACCTGTTCTCGCGCGACCATATGCCGATCGACGTCATCATCTCGCCCGAGATGGAGGTGGCGCGGGCGATCGGCCGGCGTCTCACCGTGCCGGGCGCGTTCGACATGATCCCGCTTTCCGACGACAAGCTGCGGCTGGTCGGCGTGCGCTGCGGCGCCGATTGCCCGATCATCAATACGCCGCTGCGCCAGCTGACGTCGCTGTTTCCCAATCTCAACATCGTCATCGTCGGCATTGTTCGCGAGAGCAAGCCGATCGTGCCCAGCGGCGACGACCACCTGTTGCCGGCCGACGAGGTCTATCTCGTCGTCGACTCCCAGCATGTCGCCCGCGCCATGACGGCGTTCGGCCATGAGGAGGCCGAGGCCCGCCGGGTCGTCATCATCGGCGGCGGCAACATCGGCCAGAACCTGGCCGAGGACATCGAGAGCCACTCGCCGGGCGTCAAGGCCAAGCTCATTGAGCTCGACAAGGATCGCGCCGAGCGGGTTGCCCAGGCCTGCCCGAAGACGATCGTCATCAACGGCAACGCCCTCGATCCCGAGATTCTCGATGAGGCCAACGTCAGCCGCGCCGAGACCGTGGTCGCGGTCAGCAACGACGACGAGGTGAACATCCTGTCGTCGCTGCTGGCCAAGCGTTATGGCGCCGAGCGCGTCGTCACCCTAGTCAACACGAACACCTACGCGCCACTGATGGGACCGCTCGGCATCGACGTCGCCGTCAACCCGCGCGCCATCACGGCGTCGACGATCCTGCAGCACATCCGGCGCGGGCGGATTCGCTCGGTGCATTCGATCGCCGAGCATTTCGGCGAAGTCATCGAGGCCGATGCCCTGGAAACGTCCAGCCTCGTCGGCATCCCGTTGCGCGACGCGAAGCTGCCGGCGGGCGTCATCATCGCCGCCATCGTCCACGACGGCCAGGTCGTCATGGCCCGCGGCGACACGGTCGTCAGCAGCGGCGACCGGGTCGTCCTGTTCGCCGCGAAGGACGCGGTCAAGAAGGTCGAAAAGATGTTCGCCGTGCGCCTGGAGTTCTTCTAATGCCCGAATTCAAAGATCGGTGTTTCACCCCCCACCCGACCCTTCCCCACAAGGGGGGAGGGAGCAACGGGCCGAGGGACGAGGGGTGAGCGGCACGCCTTGGCGGTAGCGGGGCGGCCGGAAAATACTCCATACAGAGAGCGCGAGGGGAGCAGTCAGCATGTCACGTGTTGCCTATGTCAATGGCAGCTATGTGCCGCATCGGCGCGCCATGGTTCATGTCGAGGACCGTGGCTACCAGTTCGCCGACGGCGTCTATGAGGTCGTGCCGGTCGTGGCAGGCGGCCTGCTCGACGAGGCGCCGCACCTCGACCGCCTCGACCGCTCGTTGCGCGAGCTGCGCATCGCCTGGCCGATGCGCCGCCGCGCGCTGCAGGTCGTGATGCGCGAGGTCGTGCGGCGCAACGGTGTGCACACCGGCATCCTCTATCTTCAGGTGACCCGCGGCGTGGCGATGCGCGACCACAAGTTTCCCGCGGCGGCCCGACCGTCGCTGGTCATGACCGCCCGCCACGGCCGGCCGCCGCCGCGCCGGCTGTTCGACGAGGGCGTTGGTGTCGTCACCATGCCGGATCTGCGGTGGGGGCGCTGTGACATCAAGTCGGTGTCGCTGTTGCCGAACGTGCTGGGCAAGCAGCAGGCGGTCGAGGCGGGGGCGTTCGAGGCCTGGCTCGTCGATGGCGACGGCAACGTCACCGAGGGCACCTCGACGAATGCCTGGATCGTGACCGCTGACGACAGCCTCGTCACCCGTGATACCGGTCAGGCGATCCTCAACGGCGTCACGCGCCTTGCCGTGCTGCGGATCGCCAAGGAGGTCGGCCTCGCCTTCGCCGAGCGCGCGTTCTCGGTCGGCGAAGCACAGGGCGCGCGCGAGGCGTTCCTCACGAGCTCCACGTCCATGGTTCTGCCGGTCACCCGGATCGACGATCGCCCGGTCGGCGACGGCCGGCCCGGGCCGGTGAGCGTCCGCCTGCGCAGCGTCTATTCCGGCTACATGGCCGAGGCACCGAGCATCGCCGCGCTGCCGGCCCTTCGATAAGCGAGAGTTGATTTTGGAAATCCCCGGCATATGCCATATGTTACGGCCGTCGAGCCCGGCAGGTTAGCTGGCACTAGAACCACCAACAGGCAACATATCGGACAAGACCAATGGCAGCCGAGAAGTCGCAAAACGTTCAAGACGTTTTCCTCAACCACATTCGCAAGAACAAGACCCCGGTCACGGTGTTCTTGGTCAATGGCGTGAAGCTGCAGGGTATTATCACCTGGTTCGATAACTTCTGCGTTCTGCTGCGGCGCGACACGCACTCGCAGCTCGTCTACAAGCACGCGATCTCGACCGTCATGCCGTCGGTGCCGATCCAGCTGTTCGACCAGGATCGCGCGGAGGAGACGGCGGCGGAGGCGGCGGGGGCGGCGGCGGCGAACGCATGATGTGACGAACGCGGCCCAGACATCGCTGATCGGGCGAGCGCTCGTCCTCCACCCCGTACGCAAGGGCGACGGCCTCGACCGGGCGCCCGCAGCACGGCTGGCCGAGGCGATCGGCCTGGCCGAGGCGATTGCCCTCGATGTCGTCGATGCGGAGGCCGTGACGCTCGCCCGGCCGCGCCCGTCGACGCTGTTCGGCAGCGGCATTGTCGAGGCGCAGGCCGGCGCGATCGCCGCGCTCGAGGTCGACGTCGTCATCGTCGACGCGGCGCTGAGCCCGGTGCAGCAGCGCAATCTGGAGCGCGCCTGGGACTGCAAGGTGATCGACCGCACGGGCCTGATCCTCGAGATCTTCGGCGCCCGGGCGCGCACCCGTGAAGGCCAGCTGCAGGTCGAGCTGGCCGCGCTGAGCTATCAGCGCAGCCGCCTCGTGCGCTCCTGGACCCACCTGGAGCGCCAGCGCGGCGCCCTCGGCTTCGTCGGCGGCCCCGGCGAGAGCCAGCTCGAGATCGACCGCCGGCTGATCGATGAGCGCATTGCCAAGCTGAAGCGGCAGCTCGGACAGGTACGCCGCACCCGGGCGCTGCACCGCGCGGCGCGGCGGCGCGCGCCTTACCCCGTCGTTGCCATCGTCGGCTACACGAACGCCGGCAAGTCGACCCTGTTCAACGCCCTCACGCGGGCCGGCGTGCGGGTGCAGGACCAGCTCTTCGCCACCCTCGACCCGACGATGCGCGGCCTGTCGCTGCCGTCGGGCCAGCGGGTCATCCTGTCGGACACGGTGGGCTTCATCTCCGACTTACCGACCGACCTCGTCGCCGCCTTCCGGGCGACGCTGGAGGAAGTCGTGGCCGCCGACGTGATCCTGCATGTGCGCGATATCTCCCACCCCGACACTGCGGCGCAGAAAAGCGACGTCGAGGCGGTGCTGGAGGGCCTCGAGGCGCCGTTGGACGGCCGCATCGAGGTCCTGAACAAGATCGATCGCCTGACGCCGGACGCACGCCTCGAGATCGACCAGCGCGCCGCCGGGGATCCGCGCATCGCCGCCGTCTCGGCGTTGACGCGCGCCGGCTGCGACGACCTGTTGCACACCATCGATGCCCAGCTGCTGGCCGATCGGGCCTGCGCCAGCCTGCGGGTGCCGCTGTGCGACGGCGCCAGTCTCGCCTGGCTGTACCGCCGCGGCGAAGTGCTGGAACGCCACGACGATGACACGTTCGCCACCCTAGAAGTGCGCCTGACCGAGGCCGATCTTGCGCGCTTTACCCGCCGTCCCGGCGTCGTCGTCCCATGACGCCCGACATCGACCGTGTCGGCGCGCTCATCCGTGAGGCGGCCGAGCGCTTCGTCATGCCGCGCTGGCGCAACCTCGCGGCGCACGAGGTCATGCACAAGCAAGGCGGCGAGCTCGTCACCCAGGCCGATCTCGACGTCGAGGCCTGGCTGACCGAGCACTTGTGCGAGGTCGCCCCGGACAGCCACGTCGTCGGTGAGGAAGCCTTTGCGCGCGGCGGCGCGGTGCTTGCCGATATGGCGAACGCGGCGCAGGTCTGGATCATCGATCCGGTCGACGGCACCAGCAACTTTGCGAAGGGCCGGCCGGACTTCGCCATGATCGTCGCCATTGTCCGCAACGGCGAGACCACGTGCGGCTGGATCTATCAGCCCGCGACCGATGGCCTTGCGGTCGGCGAGCACGGCGCCGGCGTCGTCGTCGACGGGGCGCCAGCCGGCATCGTCGCGCCGCCGCCGCCGCTCATCGGCGTCGCGGCAAAGCGCTTCGAGCCGGCAATCGCCGCCGCCGGAGATCTGTTCGGGACCGTCCACCGCCCGACGAGCGCCGGCTGCCACTATGTGCAGATGCTGACCGGCGACCTCCATTTCTCCGCCTACACGAAGCTGATGCCGTGGGACCACGCCGCTGGCGACATGCTGGTGCGCGAGGCCGGCGGCGCCAGCGGCCGCATGGATGGCACGCCCTACGACCCGGCCACCCCCGAGGGCCAGTTGCTGCCCGCCAGCGACGGCGCGACGTGGGCGCGCGTGCAGCAGGTCTTGGCCTCCGATTAGGCCTGATCCCGTTCAGGCTGGCATTGCGCTGCTGAGACGCGTGTCGGAAGGTTGGCGGCAACAGCCAAGGACGGAGGATTCGGGGCATGGAGAACTTCACGCCGATCTCGGCCTTGATCGGCGGTGCGCTGATCGGGACGGCGGCGACGCTGCTGCTAGCGCTCGATGGCCGCATCGCCGGAGTGAGCGGGGTCCTCGGCGGTCTCTTGCCGCCGCAGGCGGGCGAGGCCGGCTGGCGCATCGCCTTCCTTGTCGGGCTGCCGATCGGGGCGCTCGGTTATCTGGCCGTGTCGGGCGGCGTCCCGTTCACAATCGAGGCGACGATGCCGATGCTGATCGTCGGCGGTGTCATCACCGGCGCCGGCGTGCGCTGGGGCGGCGGCTGTACCAGCGGCCACGGGATCTGCGGGCTCGGCCGGCTGTCGGCGCGCTCAGCCGTGGCGACGGTCATCTTCATGGCGACGACCCTGGCGACCGTGCTGGTCACCCGTCACGCGATCGGCGGGTGAGCCGATGAAACGCACGCTCGCCGCGCTCGGCTGCGGCATCGTCTTCGGCGTCGGCCTCGCCGTCTCGCAGATGGTCAATCCGGCCAAGGTGCTGGCGATCTTCGACATCCTCGGCGCCTGGGACCCGAGCCTCGCATTCGTCATGGCCGGCGGGTTGGCCGTGACGATCACGGCGTTTCGCCGCATCATCGCGCGGGGCCAGCCGCTGTTCGAGGCCCGCTTGTTCCTGCCCCAACGCCGTGACATCGACGCGCGGCTCGTTGGCGGCAGCGCCATCTACGGCGTCGGCTGGGGCCTGACGGGTTTTTGCGTCGGCCCGGCGGTGGCGGCCTTGGCGTTCGCCGACGGCCGCGTCCTGGTGTTCCTCGGCGCGCTGGTCGCTGGCATGTTGCTAAGCAAGCTGATCGACACGGGGCTGCCACGGCCGGCCGGCCGGGGGCGGCTGTCGGGCGGCACCTAAGGGCCGCGGGTCCGGCACCGGCGAGCCTGCCAAGCTCCGGCAAAATTCGCTACACTCCGCGCCGACCGCAACGACCGTTCGCAAGCAGGGGGATCGAGTATGAGTGAAAGCCGCAAGGTCGCGTTCATTGGGCTTGGCGTCATGGGCTATCCCATGGCCGGGCATCTGAAGGCCGGCGGGCACGACGTCACGGTCTACAACCGCTCCGCGGCCAAGGCCGACGAGTGGGTGAGCCGGCATGGCGGCGGCCAGGCGGCGACGCCGCGCGAGGCCGCGGCCGGGGCCGAAATCGTCTTCGCCTGCGTCGGCAATGACGGCGACGTGCGCTCGATCTTCAATGGCGACGACGGGGCGCTCGCCGGCCTCGCCGACGGCGCCATCTTCGTCGACCATACGACGGCCTCGGCCGGCCTGGCGCGCGAGCTTGCCGCCGCCACGGCCGAGCGCGGCCGCGGTTTCCTGGACGCGCCGGTGTCCGGCGGCCAGGCCGGCGCCGAGAACGGCATCCTGACCGTGATGGTCGGTGGTGCGCAGGCGACGTTCGACCGGGCCAAGCCCGTCATCGACTGCTATGCCCGGGCCTGCGTGCTGCTGGGCGACGCCGGCGCCGGCCAACTGACGAAGATGGTCAACCAACTGTGCATCGCCGGCCTCGTCCAGGGCCTGGCCGAGGCCATGAACTTCGGCGCCAAGGCGGGGCTCGACATGGCCAAGGTGATCGAGGTGATCTCCAAGGGCGCGGCCCAGTCCTGGCAGATGGAGAACCGCGCCACGACGATGGTCGAGGGCAAGTTCGACTTCGGCTTCGCCGTCGATTGGATGCGCAAGGATTTGCGCATCTGCGTCGAGGAGGCGCGCCATAACGGCGCCCGCCTGCCCGTGGCGGCGCTCGTCGACCAGTTCTACGCCCAGATACAAGCGCGCGGCGGCAGCCGCTGGGACACGTCGAGCCTGATGCACCTGCTGGCCAACGACTAGAGCACATCCGGTTTAGACGGAATATCCTGCATTGACGAGGTAGTTTCTGCATTCGGTTGGAGAGAATTCATCGAAGGCGTTTCCAATTGCCCGCCAGAGGTCATCGACGGTTCTGGCGCCGACCTTGCGGAGAATGGCTTTGAGCTTGGCGAAGACCTGTTCGATGGGATTGAGATCGGGGCTGTAGGGCGGCAGGTAGAGCGGGGTTGCGCCGACCGCCTCAATGGCCTCGTGTACGCCGGCGACCTTGTGGGAGGAGAGGTTGTCCATGATGACGATGTCGCCCGCGGACAGGGTCGGGACCAGGGCTTGCTGGACCCAGGCAAGGAAGCTTGCGCCGTTGATCGGGCCATCGAAAACGCAGGGCGCGGTGATCCGGTCGTGACGCAGGGCGGCAATGAACGTGGTTGTCTTTCAGTGGCCATGGGGAATGGCCGCCACCACCCGTTCGCCGCGCGGTGCCCGGCCATAACGCCGGGCCATGTTCGTCCGCGCCCAGGTCTCGTCGAGAATGACCAGCCGTTCGGCAATCAGCCCAGGTTGCTCGTTGCGCCAAGTGGCTCGCGCCGCCGCGACGTCAGGGCGCTCCTGCTCGGCGGCGTGGGCTGTCTTTTTTTGCGACTCAGCCCCTGAGCCAGAAGAAAGTCGCCAAGCGTCGAGCGCTTCGCCTCGATCCCCTCGGCGGCCAGCAAGACGCAAAGCTCGTCAATGGTGATGTCGCAATTCTCCATCACCAGAGCCCGAATGCGAGCGCCATGGGGAGCCAGTTTCGATTTCTTCCAGCCACCGTATTTGCCGGCTTTGATCGTGCCCCGCTGCTTCCAACGCTGCATCAGCTTCACAACAAAGCTGATGCTCACATCAAATTGCTTCGCCGCCGCATTGCGAGAGGTCCCCGATTCAACAACTCGAACAACTCGTTCACGAAGATCTTCCGAATAAGGTCGTGTCATCCATGGCTGGCCTCCTTTAACCCAGCTCATAGCTTGAATCACTTTTTGCGACCCTTGGGAATCCCCTTTTTGATTCTGTCTATGCCGGACCCGCTCTAGCCGCCGGGAGTCGCAAACGGCGTCGTGCCAGGCCGGACCTGCTTGCATAAGAGAAGAGTGGTCCTCCCGGGGCCATGTTCCGAGTCGCGGGAGCGGGGCAGGGCCGCCCTCGCCGCTGCCGGTGCGGCGCGCCGGCGGTCGCCGGTGCGCACGCCCACGATGATCGCCTCCTTTGCCGTCCGCTCAGCCGTCACATCCATCGCCGTGGGCGAATCCGCCAAACAGCGAGCCTACACGGGCTGGTGTGATGATCCTAAGGCCCAATGGCCGGCGATCTAGCCCTGGTCGTGCGTCTTTGCCTGCTGCCACAGGGCCTCCATCTCCTCGAGGCTGGCCTCTTCGAGGGTCCGGCCCTGCGCAGTCAGTGTCCCCTCGATGTGGCCGAAGCGGCGCTCGAACTTGGTGTTGCAGCCGCGCAGCGCCGTCTCGGGATCGACGCCCAGATGGCGTGCCAGGTTGGCGCAGGCAAACAGCAGGTCGCCGACCTCGCCGCGGACGCGGACGGCATCGGCGCCATCGGCCAGTTCGGCCTGCAGCTCGCCCAGCTCTTCTTCGATCTTGGCCGTGACCTGGCCGGTGTCCGGCCAGTCGAAACCCACCGTCGCCGCTCGTTTCTGCAGCTTTTCTGCGCGCGTGAGGGCGGGCAGGGCGATCGGCACGTCGTCGAGCAGGCGGGCGCGCCGGCCCTCGCGATCCGCCCTTGTCGCGCGCTCCGCCGACTTGTGCGCCTCCCAGACGCCGCGCAGGGCCGCGTCGTCGACAGCCGCATCGCCGAAGACGTGGGGATGCCGGCGCACCAGCTTGTCGACGATCGCGGCGGCGACGTCGTCGAAGGCGAACAGATCGGCCTCATGCGCCATCTGGGCATGGAAGACGACCTGCAGCAGCAGGTCGCCCAGCTCGTCCTCGAGCGCCGCCATGTCGTCGCGCGTGATCGCGTCGGCGACCTCGTAGGCCTCCTCGATCGTGTAGGGCGCGATTGTCGCAAATGTCTGCTCGACATCCCACGGACAGCCGTGCTCGCGGTCGCGCAGCCGGGCCATGATGGCGAGCAGGCGGTCGAGATTCGGGGTCATTGGTCAGCAGCGGGGTCGCGGATGTGCACTGCGGCGGTTGTAGCCGCTCGACCGGCGCCTGTCGACGGCCCCGGGGACCAGGCGGCAGCTTGAAACTCGGCCACGGTATCCAGCGCATGGAGTGAAAGTTACGGATTATCGAGTTTTAGCAAACGTGTGAGCAACCGAAGGCGCGCGACGAAATACTCTGAAAATTGTATTTAATTACTTATGCCAATACTTGCCCTTTAAGGCCTCATTAAACCGCCCGGCGCATAGTCGCCCACGTTGTTATCGCGAACCCGGAGGAAAGCGATGTACAAGCTGGTCAAGAGTTTCCTGCAAGACGAGTCGGGCGCGACCGCCATCGAGTACGGCCTGATCGCCGGCCTCGTGTCCGTTGCGGCCATCGGCGCCCTGACCCTGATGGGCGGTTCGTTGAATACGATGTTCACGGCCGTTTCCGGTCAGCTGGATAACGCGGTCGCGGGCATGCCAGCCATCGTCCCGTGACCGGCGGCCGCGAAGCCAAGCCAAACGCATTCCTCGCGGGGACAACGGCGGCAGCAATGCCGCCGACCCGCGGGGGTGTGATTGCGTCGGTTTAGACGCGTTCACACTGCACGCCATGCCAGATCGCCAAAAGGGCTCCCGCCGTGACATCCCCGATCCAGGCTGGGGTGTTGTCGGCGTTTTGCGTGCTTGTGGGGCTGGCGGCGCATAGCGACTTTCGTCGCTTCATCATACCCAACCGGCTAAGCCTCCTACGTCCCGGCGGCGCCGGGCATCGACTGGCGGGCCGGCCTGATTGTCGGCTCCGCGATCTTCGGCGTCTGTTCTACGCTCATTGCGATGGGCATCGGCGGCGGCGATGTCAGGCCGTTGGCGGCCACATCCGCGTGGCCGGCACCAAATTCACGGCGGTGTAGAGCCCAGGCATGGAGAGCAAGTTACGGGTTGCGAAATCTTAACAAGCGCGCGAGCGGCAGAATATATACGGCAAGATACTCTGAGAGTTTGTATTTAATTACTTACATCAATACTTGCACAAGATCTCATTAAAACGCTGGGCGCATAGTCGCCCACGTTGTTATCGCGAGCCCGGAGGAAAGCGATGTACAAGCTGGTCAAGAGTTTCCTGCAAGACGAGTCGGGCGCGACCGCCATCGAGTACGGCCTTGATCGCCGGCCTCGTGTCCGTTGCGGCCATCGGCGCCCTGACCCTGATGGGCGGTTCTTTGAATACGATGTTCACGGCCGTTTCCGGTCAGCTGGATAACGCGGTCGCGGGCATGCCCGCCCTCACTCCGTGATCGGCGGCCGCGAAGCCAAGCCAAACGCATTCCTCGCGGGGATAACGGCGGCAGCAATGCCGCCGACCCGCGGGGGTGTGATTGCGTCGGTTTAGACGCGTTCACACTGCATGCCATGCCAGATCGCCAAAAGGGCTCCCGCCGTGACATCCCCGATCCAGGCTGCGGTGTTGCTGGCGTTTTGCGTGCTTGTGGGGCTGGCGGCGTATAGCGACTTTCGCCGCTTCATCATACCCAACCGGCTAAGCCTTGCCGTCTTCGCGCTCTACCCCGCCTACGTCCTGGCGGGGCCGGGCATCGACTGGCGGGCCGGCTTGCTTGTCGGCGCCGTGGTCTTCGGCGTCTGTTTCGCGCTCTTTGCGATGTGCATCGTCGGCGGCGGCGATGTCAAGCTATTGGCGGCCACATCGGTGTGGGCCGGCACCGAATTGTTAATCCCAATGTTGTTCATTATTGCCGTTGTCGGCGGTGTCTACAGCCTTTTCACGGCCGTAAGCGCGGGCCGTCTGGAGCGGTTGTGGCGCCGACTGAGAGGTCGAGCGATGGCGGGAGCCGTGGTCGTTGCCGAAGGCGGAGCCGGCGCGGACGGCGAGTTCCTGGCGGTGCCTTATGGCGTGGCGATCTTTGTCGGCGCGCTGTTTGTCGCGGCCAAAATTGCGAGTGGCGGCTCTTAGCTATTGTTGCGCACCGGAGGGTTCATGAACCCGCGTTTGGTTGTCTTGGTTCTGGTCGCTCTGCTCTCGGCGGGCACCGCCATGTTCGTCGCCAAAGGGGGGCTTGCCTCGCAACGCGCGCCGGCGCCGGCGCCGATCGAGCAGCTGGCCGCGCGACCGCAGTTCGAGGTTCTGGTCGCTGCCAAGAACCTGCCGGCCGGCCACCTGGTGCAAGCAAACGATCTGCGCTGGCAGGCCTGGCCGGACGCCGCGCTGGCCGACACTTACCTGCTGAAGACCCAGTACAAGATCGACGACATCGTCGGCAGCGTCGTCCGGACCGGCTTTGTGACGGGTGAGCCGATCATCCAGCGCCGCGTGGTCAAGCCGGATGACCGCGGCTTCGTCGCCGCCGTTCTGGCGCCAGGCATGCGCGCCGTGACGGTACCCGTAAACACCACGACGGGCATCGCCGGCTTCGTTTTCCCCGCGACCGGGTCGATCTGATCCTGACGATGTCCACCGGAGACAAGGGCAAGGGCCGCCGGGCCGCTGAGACCGTACTGGCCAATGTACGGGTGCTCGGGATCGACCAGACGATCGACGACCAGCCGGATGCCAAGGCGAGCCCGGCCAAGGTCGTAACGCTCGAAGTGACGCCCAAGCAGGTCGAGATGGTCGCGTTGATGACCGATATCGGCCGCCTGTCGCTCAGCCTGCGCAGCCTGCAGCCGCCGGTCGGTGACGACCCGACGATGCGCCGGTTGGCGGCGCTGGCCGATCGTGTCGCGCCGCACACCTGGGACAGCGAGGTGAGCCGCCTGATCAGAAAGCCGACGGTCGTCGGCCGATCGGTCATCGTCAACCGTGGCGGGGAGGAGTCTGTCGTCGTCTTCGGGAGCGAGTTGGAATGACGCGCTGGTTCCGGTCCCTGGCGGTGGCCCTCGCCACCCTGGCGGTCGCGGTGACCAGCCCGGCGCCGGCCGACGCCGCCCTCAGCGTGTTGACACAGGGCGGCAGCGAGCCACTCCTGGTCGAGCTGCACAAGGGCATCCTGGTCCGCCTGCCGTCGCCGGCGGCCGCGGTTTTCATCGCGGACCCGGCGGTCGCGGACGTGAATGTCCGGACGCCCACTTTGGTCTACGTGACCGCGCGGCGCGCCGGCGAGACCACGCTTTTCGCGGTCGATGACCGTGAGGTCGTCGTCGCCGACGTGCGCATCATCGTTACGCACAACCTCACGCGCCTGCACGGCCTGTTGCGCGAGGCGATGCCGGGTCAGCCGATCCGCGCCAGCTCGGTCGCCGGCGGCCTGTTGTTGAACGGCGCGGTCGCCGACGCGGCGATGGTGGTGGACGCCCAACGCCTGGCCGGCCGCTTCATCGCCGAGGGCGAGCAGGTGATCAACCGCCTGGTGATCTCCGGCCCGACCCAGGTGAACCTGCGCGTGCGCATCGCCGAGGTCTCGCGCGACGTGCTGAAGCGCTACGGCTTCTCGTTCGATGTGCTGCAAGAAATTGGCGACTTCTCACTGGCGCTGGTGTCGGGCACGTTCCCGCTCGGGCCCAATATCCTCAGCGGCACGTTCACGGGCGCCAACACCCAGGCCGACGCCTTCGTCGATGCGCTCGAGGAGGAGGGCCTCTTGACGCTGCTTGCCGAGCCGAACCTGACGGCGCTGTCAGGCGAGACGGCCAGCTTCCTGGCCGGCGGCGAGTTTCCGATTCCGGTGCCCAGCAGTGATGGCATCGGCATCGAGTTCAAGCAGTTCGGCGTGTCGCTCGCCCTCACGCCGACGATCCTCGGCAATGACCGGATCAGCCTGAACGTGGTGCCCGAGGTCAGCACGCTGTCGAGCGCCGGCTCCATCCAGATCCAGGGCTTCGTCATTCCCGCGCTGGCGACCCGGCGGGCCGCCACGACGGTCGAGCTGGCGAGCGGCCAGAGCCTGGCGATCGCCGGCCTGTTGGACAACAACATCCAGCAGGATTTCAGCGAGCTGCCCGGGCTGGCCGATCTGCCGGTCATCGGCGCCCTGTTCCGCTCGACGGAGTTCACCCGCAACGAGACCGAACTGGTCATCATCGTCACGCCCTACCTGGTCCGACCAACCTCGTCAGTCGCTCTGGCGATGCCGACCGACGGCTTCGTCGCCGAGGACGACGTCGGTCGAGTGATCGGCGGGCGCTTCTACCAGCCGCAAGTGCCGTCGACCAGACAGGTTTCGCGCGGCCCCGGGGCCGAGGGCTTGGTCGGGCCCGGCGGATTTCTTCTGAACTAGAAACTGTGTGTGGTGATTATGTCTGTGCGTGGTCGCTTTGCGGGATTCAACCGGTTCGCGGTGTTGTTGGCAGTCGGCCTTCTTGCGGCGTGTCAGGGGTCGACCCAACGCTATACGAGTGCCGAGGCGCGCCACGAGAACCAGCTCCCCTGGGTCAACCTGGCGCATGAAGTGCGCTTTGCGGAAATGGTCGACGTCATGTCCTCGTCCGAAGACGAGCGGCTGGCCGCCTTTTTGCGTCAAGTCGGCGCTTCCCAAACCGACGCCCTGACCATCGATGTCGGTAGCTTCACAGGCAAATGGGCGGATATCCGCGTCCGCAACGTCGCCAAGACGTTGCGCAATCAGGTGCCTGGCGGTCGCCCTCTGTTCAGCCGCGTGGGTCTTGGCGAACTGCCGGACGACACCGTGCGCGTGACCGTCGGCCGCTACCTCGTCGTTTCGCCGCGTTGCCCGAACTGGGCCAAACCGTCAACGCGCGACCCGCTGAACCAGGCGGCGAGCAACTTCGGCTGTGCGACGACCGTGAATTTGGGCCTGATGGTCGCCGATCCGGCCGATCTGGTCCGTGGCCGGGCGCTTGGGCCGGCCGATGGTGCCGCCAGCGCGCTTAGCATTCAGCGCTACCGCGCCGGCCGTGTCCTGGAGGCGATCGGCCAGGATACCGGCGGCGGCTAATGGGCGCCCCGGCATACTCGACGCGCCCGGGCTCGGGCAGCGCGCTGGCGCTGGCGGCCTTCGCCGCCGCCGACGTCACGCGTGCGGTCCTCGAGCAGATCGCAAGCGAACATTGGCCCGGTGCCGTCGTTGCCGACGGCGGCCGCGACGCCGCCGCGACGTATCTCGCCACCGGCCCGGTGCCGCACATCCTGCTGGTCGATCTGGGCGAAAGCGAGACCCCCCTGGAGGATCTGCTGGAGCTTGCCGGGGCGTGCGATTCCGCGACCCAGGTCGTCGCCCTTGGCTGTGTCAACGACCTCGGCCTCTACAAGCGCTTCATCGCCGCCGGTGTCGCCGACTACCTGGTCAAGCCGGTCACCGCGGACGAGCTGCAGACCGCGCTGCTGGCTGCCTCGCTGCAAGACTCGAAGCCCAAGGAACGGCAGGCCAGCAGCGGCGGCGTCACGGTCGTCGTCGGCTGCCGCGGCGGCGTCGGCGCCAGCACGCTGGTCGCCAACTGCGCCTGGATGATGGCCGAGGAGCGCCGCCTGAAGGTCGTCCTGCTCGACCTCGATCTGCAATTCGGGACGGCGGCCTTGTCACTCGACCTGGTGCCGGTCGGCGGGCTCGTCGAGGCGCTCCAGCATCCCGACCGCTTGGACAGCCTGTTCATGGCCTCGACCTTGCTTAAATGCAGTGAGCAGCTGTCGATCCTGGCCGCGGAGGAGGACATCGCGCGCGACCCCGTGTTTCGTCCGGCCGGGCTGGATCGCATGTTGGAGGAGCTGCGGGGCACGTTCGATTGGACCTGTGTCGACATGCCACGGGGCGCTCTGCCGCACGAACGCGAGTACGCTCGATCAGGCGACGAACATCGTCATCGTCTCCGATCTGTCGCTGGCCGGCATGCGCGACACGCTGCGCGTCAAGGCTCATTGCGAGCAGGAGGCGCCGACGACGGAGCTGTCTATCGTGCTCAACCGGCTTGATCGCAGCACCGGCAACGCGATGACCGTGGCCCAGTTCGAGGGGGGGGGGGGGGGCGAAGCCTCCGTCGCCTGGCAGCTGCGTGAAGAGCCGAAGACCGTGGCGACTGCCGCGGCCGCCGGCAAGCCCATCGTGCAAATCAACAAGCGCAGCAAGCTGGTCGAAGATATCCGCCGGGTCAGCAGCGCCATCGGCCCGCAGCCGGAGCCGTCGAAGAGGGGCTCCAGCATGTTCCGCAAGCGCAAGAAAAAGGCTGCGTGATGGGCTTTGGTCGGCGTGGCGCGGATACCGGCAAGCACAAGGCCGAGGTCATCGCCCTCAGCCGCGCCGCGAGCCCGGGCGAGCGCGCGGCCAAGCGCGGTGCGGGCGCTGCGGTCGGCGAGCTGGCCGACGCCAAGTCGCGCCTGCGCGCCGCGGTCCGCGAGCACATCGGCGAGCAGGAGCTGGTCGACCTGACGCCGGCCATGCTGGCCAAGCGGGTCTCCGAGGTCGCCGCGGGTGCCCTTGGCGGCGAGCTCGATGAACTCGGCCCGATGGCCCAGCGCGGCCTGGTCACGGCCGTGCTCAACGAGATTCGCATCGAGCTTGCGCCCGAGCCGCCGCCACCGCCGCCCGGCATGCCGCGACGCGCGTTCGACAAGGCGCCGGCCGCCGGCGACCACGACGGCGCGGGCGAGGCGGGTCCGACCAGCGGCGGCTGGACCAGCGACCCCAGCCGGTCGACCATCGAACAGGCGCGGGGACAAGGTGCAGCCCGTGCTGATCGAGCGCATCGACGTGACGGCGGCGCTCAATCTGCCGCGGGCGGAGCTATCGCGCCAGGTCGGCGAAATCGTGATGGAGATCCTGCAGGAAGAGAAGCTGCAGCTGAACCAGATCGAACAGCGCGGCCTGGTCACCGTCCTGCTCAACGAAATGCTCGGGCTGGGGCCGCTGGAACCTCTGCTTGCCGATGAGAGCGTGACCGACATCCTGGTCAACGGGCCCAAGCAAATCTATGTCAAGCGCGCCGGCAAGCTGGAGCTGACGGACGTCGAGTTTCGCGACAATCGCCACGTCATGAACATCGCGACCCGCATCGTCTCCCTGATCGGCCGCCGCATCGATGAGTCGAGCCCGCTGTGCGATGCCCGTCTGCACGACGGCAGCCGCGTCAACATCATCGTGCCGCCGCTGGCGATCGACGGTCCCAGTATCTCGATCCGCAAGTTCGCCAAGAAGAAGATCACGCTCGACAGCGTGGAGCAGAATGGCGACCTGTCGCCGGCCATGGCCGCCACGCTGCGCATCGCCGCGCGCGCCCAGCTCAACATCCTGATCTCCGGCGGTACCGGCTCCGGCAAGACGACGCTGCTCAATGCCCTGTCGCGCTTGGTCGACGTCGGCGAACGCATCGTCACGATCGAGG
>CBDHDN010000024.1:0-78898 GCA_965261585.1 Alphaproteobacteria bacterium | reverse complement strand
CAGCGTCAGGCGGGCGACGCCGCCCTGCCGATCGAGCCTCAGTGCATCGGTCACGTCACGGCCCATCCCTACATGCGGAAGACGCCGAAGCGGGTGTCTGCGACCGGTGCGTTCAGCGCGGCCGACAGGCCGAGGGTCAGCACCATGCGCGTCTGGGCCGGGTCGATCACGCCGTCGTCCCACAGGCGCGCGCTGGCGTAGTAGGGATGGCCCTGGGTCTCGTACTGCTCCAGGATTGGCGCCTTGAACGCGGCCTCGTCGGCGGCTCTCCAGGTCTCGCCGCGGGCCTCCAGGTTGTCGCGGCGCACCTGCGCCAACACGTTGGCCGCCTGGCTGCCGCCCATCACCGAGATGCGCGCGCCCGGCCACATCCACAAGAAGCGCGGCCCGTAGGCGCGGCCGCACATGCCGTAGTTCCCGGCGCCGAAGCTGCCGCCCATGATCAGCGTCAGCTTCGGCACGGCTGCGCAGGCGACCGCGGTGACCATCTTGGCGCCGTCCTTGGCGATGCCGCCGGCCTCGTACTTGCGGCCGACCATGAAGCCGGCGATGTTCTGCAGGAACACGAGCGGGATGCGCCGCTGGCAGCACAGCTGGACGAAGTGTGCGCCCTTGAGCGCGGATTCCGAGAACAGGATGCCGTTGTTGGCGACGATGCCCACGGGATAGCCGTGGATACGGGCGAAGCCGGTGACCAGAGTCGGGCCGTACAACGCCTTGAACTCGTCGAACTCGCTGGCATCGACGAGGCGCGCGATCACCTCGCGCACATCGTAGGGCTTACGCGGATCGGCGGGCACGATGCCGTAGAGCTCATCGGCGGGATAGGCCGGGTCGCGCGGCTCACGCACCTCGATATCGACGCGTTTGGGCCGATTGAGGTGGCCGACGATGTCGCGCGCGATGGCCAGCGCATGGGCGTCGTCCTGGGCCATGTGGTCGCTGACGCCGCTGGCCCTCGTGTGCACCTCGGCGCCGCCCAGGTCCTCGGCGCTGACGACCTCGCCGGTCGCCGCCTTCACGAGCGGCGGGCCGGCCAGGAAGATCGTGCCCTGCCCCTTGACGATGATGCTCTCGTCGGCCATGGCCGGGACATAGGCGCCGCCGGCCGTGCAGGAGCCCATGACGACGGCGATCTGGGGGATGCCGGCCGCCGACATCATCGCCTGGTTGTAGAAGATGCGGCCGAAATGATCGCGGTCGGGGAATACCTCGTCCTGCTTCGGCAGATTGGCGCCGCCCGAATCGACGAGGTAGATGCACGGCAAGTTATTCTCGCGCGCGATATCCTGGGCGCGCAGGTGCTTCTTGACCGTGATCGGATAGTAGGTGCCGCCCTTGACGGTCGCATCGTTGACGACGATCACGCATTCGCTGCCGGCGATGCGGCCGATGCCGGTGATGATGCCGCCGGCCGGCACGTTGTCGCCGTAAAGCCCATGCCCGGCGAGATGGCTGAACTCGAGGAACGGCGCGCCGTCGTCGAGCAGCAGCCGGATGCGCTCGCGCGGCAGCAGTTTGCCGCGGCCGACATGGCGCGCGCGCGCGGCTTCACCGCCACCCCGCTCGATTCCGGCCACACACGCCTTGAGGTCTTCGACCAAAGCCTGCTGGGCGGCCTTGTTGGCTTGGAATTCAGTCGCCTGCGGGTTGATCGTGCTGGTTAGAACGGGCATCGCCTATCCGATCGTCCGGCGGCCCATAGCAATATTCCGCCGCGTGGGGCAAGTCCAATCAGGCAACGATGGCCGCGACGCCGGCCTTGGGCACGTCGCGCGCGGCCGAAAAATGCAGCGTGAAGGTGCTGCCCCTGCCGGGCTCGCTTTCGACGGACAGCGTGCCGCCATGCAGCTCGATCAGCGAGCGCACGATAGGCACGCCGAGGCCGGTACCACCCTTGGCACGGCTGGCTTCGGTCACCTGCCCGAAGGGGGCCAGGACATGGGGCACGTCCTCCGGCGCGATGCCGATCCCGGAATCGATGACCGACAGCTCGTAGCCCGCCTGCCCGTCGCGTCCGCGCACCGTGACGGAGCCTCCGGCCGGCGTAAATTTGGGGAATTGGGTAGCAAAATCCGCAGAGCCGGGTCCTAGTCTTCGCGCGTAAGCTTCCAACGCTGACTGATTTCAGCCTTTGTCGGCTCCCGATTTTCGCTCCCGGTCTCCGGCTTGGCCGGGTATTCCATCGCCTGCCGCATGACGGACTCGACATCCGACCGGGACACGGGATCGCGCTCGGTTTCGTCGAACGCGGCGCGGTTGAATTTGGAGTTCGGCATTTCTCCCTCCTGATAGGGCGCAAGGCTGGCGGCGATGACATCCATCGTGGAGTCGATTTTCCCGGCTACCCACTCGTTCAACGATTCAGACGCTGGAAGCGCGAAGTGAGCGATGCGGGCCGGGATCAACTTGCGGCCATAGTTGAAGCGCCACCGTTCAGCGTGAAGCGTGGCGGCCGTCAGGACGAGCATCGCCATATCAGGCTCTCGCCCCTCTTTAGGAAGCAGCACCAGGCAATCGTCGTTGACCGCGCAAGGCTCCAACTGGACGAACGCCTCTCCGATGCTTCCGGTTTGCGCGACGGTGACGAAGCCCGGCTGTAGGGCATACGGAAAATCCAGCCATCCATAGGTGCCGTTGTAGTTCTCGGTCGGCGAGATGATGAGCGTGCGACCGGGGCCGATACCCTCGCGCGAATGCAGTTCCTTCATGCCGTAATAGATGTCGAACTCCCCGCCAATCGTTCCCTCGGCGGACGGGAGTTTTCGGGCGTTCGCGTGGCGGAGCGCGCTCAATAGGTCGCGGTATGGGTGAAGGTCGATATCGCCGGCCTCGATCGCCGCGCGCTGGTCCACGATCTCCGCAGCGTATCGCGTATAGAACGACGCCATGCGCCGGAGTTGGACGTCCACGGCGTCACGAAGTTCATCCTCGTCGGGAGCGGCTGACGCGATATAGGCACCGGCGGACCACTCCGCCTTGTCCGAAACGCCGGTTGCCGCGCAGAAGCCCGGCGTGTCGCGCTTGTTCTCGATTGCGCCGATGGCGTCCGGGATCTGATTGGGCTCGCTCGGGCGGCTCACGCGGGCGCTTTTCCGCAGGACCAAGCCATCATGGTGGAGGCGGACGAAGGCCGTCTTGCGCGACGCTCGGTTCGAGCGGCCCTTTTCCAGCAGGATCATGGAAGTCGTGACCGAGGCGAACGGCTCAAACAGTTCGTCCGGGAGTTGGCAGACGGCCAGCAGGGAGTTCGAGTCCAGCATCCGCTTCCGCCATTTTCCGGTGCCGCCGCCCTTCGACAGCAGGCTTGAAGGCACGATCACGGCCAGCTTGCCGCCGAGGATCAAGCCCTCCAATCCGCGTTCGACGAACGCCTCGACCGAGGTGTCGGTGTTCTTGTGCGGGAACGGCGGGTTCATGAGCGCCACCGTGGCCTCTTCGACCGGGAAATCGACGGCATTTAGGGAGTCGGCCTGTCGAATTCGGTTCGACCCGTCGCCGCGCAGGATCATGTTCGCCGCGCACAGAGCCGCCGTGACGGGCTCGCTCTCGAAGCCGACGATGCGCTCCTGAACGACGCTCACCATGTCTGCGCGTGACAGGTGCTCGACTTTGACCAGACGATCCATGTAGGCGACGAAGAACCCGCCAGTCCCGCAGGCGATATCGAGAACCGTGTCCGTGCTGCCCGCGCCGCACAGATCGACTATCATCCGGGCGATGTGGCGCGGCGTGAAATACTGCCCGATGGTGTTTCCGCCAGTGTAGCGGAAGAACGTCTCGTAGAGCTGGCCGAGGTAATCGTGTTCGGCGGTCAGGACGGTGACGTTCAGGCGTTGTAGGATCGTCGCGATCCGCGGCGCACGCTCAGCCAGCTTCCTGTTCGCCTTGTCCAAGCGGATGCTGTTCGCGAGGTTGGCCTTTCCCGCACCCATGTAGGCGTCCCGACAGCCTGCATTGATGTCTTGCAGGATGTGCCTGGGGTCCCTTCGGATGTCGCCACGGGTGCGCCAGAGCGCCAGCATCACGGCCGCGACATGGGAGGGACGAAACTCGTCCTTGATGTCGGCCTCGCGGAGCAACCTGTTGATTTCGTCCGCCTTCTCTGCCAGCACCTCGACCGGCGGCACGCTGGGCCGAATTTCCGCCGGCGATCCTCGTGCGACCAACCGCCGACAGTCATCCTTGCTCGGAATCCAGTTGATCGGGTGGCCGTCGTAGGTGACGGGAATCCACTCACCTTCGTCCCACTTGGACACGTGCAACCGGAATTCCGTGCCATCCGTTCCCGCAAGACCAATGGCGAGGGGCAGGAACCCGGCCTGAATGAGGGCAGCCCCGTACCCCTCCGCTTCCGCCAGTGCAATGTCGATATCCTCGGCTTCCGCCTTGGCTTCGATCACGGCCAGCGGCCCGCCGCTTTCGGCATCCATCAACATGGCCTCGGGAATGCCGGGGCCGTCTCCCGTCTTGCTCGCGTGCGCTAGCGCCACGGCCAACCTTTCGTCGGCGCGGTATTCGTGTTGCTTGTAAAGATCGCCGCGTGGCGGTTTGCGGTCGTCCCAGCCTTGGGAAGTCAGAAGATCGTCAAGCAGCCGCTCTGCGCGGCGCTCCGATCGTCGTGCGAGGGCTGCGCCCGGCATGAGGCGGGCCGATCAGGCGACCAGATCGCGATATCGGATACGCTTGCCACCCCCCGCCCGAACCAAGGCATCCATCCGGGCGATGGTGTCGATCCGAACATCGCCCGCGTTCAGGCGCATCGACGCTTCGTTCACATAGCGGTGAAGATGTTTCGGGGAGACATGGTGCCAAGTGCCGTGGATCGAACGCTTGAGGACGGCCCACACGCTCTCGATCCCGTTGGTGTGCACCGCGCCCCGGACATACTCTTTGGCGCTATGGTTCACCGCATCATGATCGAAGGGCAGGCGGCTGTAGATGCTCGATTCGTCGGTATAGACGGTCGTGCCCGGCGTGACTGTCGCGGCGGCAAATTCGGTGGCGGTTCTGCCATCGGCATTTGGGATCGGCTTCGCGACCGTCTTTCCGCCCCGCTCGCGGGCACCCATGACGGTTGCCTTGCCGACCGGCCCGCGCCCGGCGCGGAGCTTCTTGCTCTCGTGTTTGTTCGCTTCCTTCCCGCCGATATAGACCTCGTCCATCTCGACCACATTGCCGAGCCGGAATTCGCCACCGGCGCAAGCCTCGCGGACCCGATGCAGCATGTACCAAGCCGTCCGGTACTGGACGCCCAACTCTTTCGAGAGCTGCATGGCGCTGACGCCCTTGCGGGCCGTCATCACGCTGTAGATCGCCACGATCCAGTTTTGCAGCGGCGTCTTGGTCGCGTGCATGATCGTCCCGGTCGTGACGGTGAAATACTTGCGGCAATGGCCGCACCAGTAGGCGTGCGGCTTGCTCTTGGGCGGGCTGATCTTGTCGAACGCGCCACAGTGAGCACAGGCGGGCTCGCCGTTCCAGCGGACCCTCTCAAGCCATGCGATGCAGGACTCCTGATCCGGGAACATCCGCAGCAGTTCAACGATGCTGATGGTCTCTGCGGTTCCTTTGGCCTTGGGCATCGCCCGTCCCCTTGCTTCGACCGCCAACAGCGGCCAGCCCTCGATGCGGACGGACGCCGCCAACTGCTCGGTCCCGGCCGGCAGCAGGCGGCCCGTGAAGACGGTCGGTGTCGTCGAAATGTCGGAGAGCGACCCGATCCAGGCCATTTGGCCGATCGCCTCCCCGGCCTGGGGCGTGCCGGCATAGGCGCTGCTGCTCGCCATGACCTGACCGGTCGTCGCCAACAGGGCCGAGCCGAGCCGATCGGGCTGGCCGACATCGTCGTAGAACGAGCGGAAGAACAACGGATCTATGATCGCCGCGACGACGCCGCCAAACTCGCCGCGGGCATCGGTGACCGGAAGGCTGACGGCCAGGGTCCAGTCACCGACGCCGTTCAGGACAGGCTTGCCGGCGAAGAGGCGCCCAGCTGGTTGCGCTGATGCGCGACGAAGAACGGTCGGGCCGCCAAATCCGACGGCGACTGGCCGGTCGGCAGCACGCCGGCGACCGTGCGGCCCCGGGCGTCCAGGAACAACAGATTGCGGATGTGGGGCAGGTCGTCCCTGGCGGTCTGGAGCATCGGGCCGACCTTGAGCGCCGGGCCGCTGATCGTCGGGGTTCGACTTTCGATATTGCGCACCAACTGCCGCAGAATGAGGTCAACGGAGCCAAACGTCCGCGCCGTATGCTCGGCCAGGGTGCGTGCCTGGTCGGCGACGCGTTGCTCGGCCTGGGTGAACTGGGCCCTGCTGTTCAGGATGCCGATGAGCAGCAGCAGGCATAGGATCACCGCCGACGCCGTGACCGTGAGAACGCCGATCGGCAGACGGCCGCCGGCGGCCCCCCTATCCGCATTGTCCAGCTGCAGAGGCACTATCTTCCTCAAGGCAAAGCCCTATTGCGCGCCGGACCAATATCCGCCGGACAATTTAACTTGAGCTAAACACCGAGCGTTTCCGGCGTGCCGGCCCCTCGCGGGGCGAAAACGCGGTCAAGCGCGTGCGGAACGCGGCGGCGAGACGATCAGGAGCGCCAGGATGATCAGGCCGGCCGCGACGACGACCGCGACTGCCGCGGCCACCATACTGCGATAGGCGCCCTCGGACTGGGCGATGACGCCGGCATGATCGACGTTGGCGACGGCAACCGGCGGCCAGCCCTCGACGGCCACCGCGGCCGCCAACTGTTCCGGGCCGTCCGCCAGTAGACGCGTCGGTTCCCCGCTGCCCGCGTTGGGGCTCGCGACCAGGGTCCCGATCTGGACGGCCTGGCCGATGGTCTCGGTACCGACGCCACCGAAAGACGAGCTGCTGACGACAATCTGGCCGGCCGGCGTTACCAGCGCCGATTCCAGGTGCTCGCGTTCGACCGTCTCGTCGAGGGAGGGGCGCAGGCGGAGTGGATCGATGAAGGCGACGACCACGCCGCCGAAATCGCCACGCGTTCGCGTGACGCGGCGGCTCACGGCGATCGTCCATTGGCCGGAGGAACCGGCCTCGGGCCGGCCGACATGAAGACCGGAGTTCCGATCCCTGTGCGCCGCATGGAACGACGACTCGCGCAGCTCGCGCGGCCCCTTGCCCAGCGGCGAGACACCCGCCACGACCCGGCCGTTGCCGTCGATGAACAAGAGGTTGCGAACCTGCGGCAGCACATCGGCCGCTGCGCGGATCATGGCGCCGGCGTCGAGCGGGCGCCCGCCGGCCGGTCGCTCCTTGCCTTCGAGCAGGCGGACGAGACGCTGCAGGCGCTGATCGACGGAGCCGAACGAGCTGGCGGCGTCCGCGGCGAGCGCACGTGCGCGCTCCGAGACCCGCTGCTCCCCCTCGACGACCGGTGCCTTGCTGCTCTCGACGCCGACCAGCAGCAGCGCGCCGACTATGCCAGCGGTGACGACCACCGTCAGCGCCCCCAGTTTCAGCCGCGCGTCGCTGGGCGCCTTGGGCCGCCACTTCTCTTGTTTGACCTTTTTGGCCTTGCCCACGGTCATGGCTTGTCCCCACACAGACTCAGAGTCTCATGTGTAAGCACTATCCCGCGGACACTTTAAGGCGTGCTAAACGACCCCGATGCAGCGGCCGGGCGGGATCGGGATACGGATCGGATACTGCCCACCGCGAATCGACTAAGCGGTTGGTCTGAATAGAATTTTCGGCCGACTACCAGCCGCCCGTCGAAAGCCAGCGATCGACCTGATCGAGGTGATCGACGCCCCAGAACGGCTCGTCATCGACGATGACATAGGGCGAGCCGAATACGCCGCGGGCGACCGCGGCCTGGACCTCGCGCCTTAACAGATCCTTAACGACCGGGTCTTGATTGGCCGCCTCGGCCGCGGCCCGGTCGAGGCCAACCGCGGCGGCAATCTCGCCCACCGCAGCGGCGCTGCCGACGGCCCGGCCGTGGCCGAACGCGGCGTCATAGACCGCCAGCGCCAGCCGCTTCGCGGCCGCCGGGTCGCGCTCGTGCTGCCAGTAGAACGCACGCGACGCCGCGACCGCCATGAAGGGAAACGGCTTGGGCAGCACGATGGGCACGCCCAAGAGCCGGGCGCTGCGCGGCAGATCGATGCGCATGTAGGCGCCCTTCATCGGCATGTCGAGCAACGGTCCGCTGCCGGTCTCCTTGAAGACGACGCCCAGCAGAAACGGCCGCCACGTCACTTCGCGCCCATGACGCGCGGCGATCTCGTCGATCCGGTGAGCCGCGAGGTAGCCGTACGGGCTCGAGAAGTCGAAATAGAAATCCACAGGTCGGGGCATGGAGCCGCGGGTCCTCTCAGCTGACGTGTTCCAACGGCGCGGGGAAGGGCTGTTTGAACGTGAAGGCGTCGACCGTCGGCCCCGCAGCGGCAAGCCCGGCAAGCCGGGCCCTCGCCTCGGCCACATCGGGCACACCGCCCGCGGCGACCCACCAGAGCACCATGTAGGGTCCGCCGAACGGCTCGAACCAGTCGCGGCGCCGGGCCATGACCGGCGCGTGCGCGGAGCGATAGACGAAGGCGCGCAGGTCCGCCAGCGAGCGCCAGACCGACAGGTTAACGATGATGCGTGCATCGTCGTAGGCGCTCAGCGCGGTGGCATTGCCGCTGTCGTCCTGGAGGCGCCAGACGAAGCCTGGGCTGGCATCGGCCACGGCGTTGATCTCGTCGAGCCTGGCCATGAAGCCGGCCATCAGCGGGTCGTCCATGGCCGCGCGCGCCCGGGCAATATTGAATTGCGCGATGTGAAAATCGGTCATGCCTGGGGCCGGGCGGTCACCAGGGAACGCGGGCCGGCGCCGACGATCAGTGACCCGGGCACGGGCCTACTCCGCCGCGGCGCGGCGCGGCGGCCGCCGCACCAGCGCGCCGCCGCAATTGGGGCAGATGGTGTCCATGCGCCGGGTGCAGGGACCGCAGAACGTGCACTCGAAGGAGCAAATATGGGCCTCCCCGTCCTCGGCCAGAGCGGTGTCGCAGGCCTCGCAGGCCGGCTTCATGACGAGCACTGCCGGGTCCTCATGCGCCGCGGTCGTCGATCCGGTTGCCAGGCATCACCCGGGCCGGGAACCGTTCGTTCGACGGCGTCACCCAGATCAGCGTATCGCCGTCACGCAGAACGCCATAGCAGGTGGCGCCACTCGGGGACCAGATGGAACAGTAGCCGTTCTCGGTGACATACCATTCGCCGCGGCCGACGACCGTGCTTCGGCCAACCGCCTGCGCGTGGTCGGTCCAGCCCTGGTCCGAAAAATACTGCCGATAGGCTGCGCCGGCCCAGTCGCCGATGACCGTGCTGCCGGCAATCCAGGCCGCGATCTCGGCGCCGTTGAGCTGGCGCTCCTCGGCACTGGCCGAGACCGGCCCGCCGAGCATCAGCGCCACCGCCGCGATGGCCGCATGAGACGGTCGTTTCATGTCGTGCTACCCGTCGCTTCGCCACCGGCGCAGGATACCCGAGTGTTCGCAGCGCGCATTACAGGAATCCGTGATTTGGTGCACCCACGGCGTAGAGCAGACGCGAACGCACAATACTGTCACAGGCGAGTGTAGGAGAGCGACATGCGCATTACGTCGAAAGGCGGGTGACGATCCCCGCGGAGATCCGGAAGCGAGCCGGCCTGCTGCCCTACACCGAGGTCGAGTTCGAGCTTGACGGTGTGGGCGTGCGGATCACGCCCAAATACGGCGGCCGTGGCAGGCGCCTAGTCGCACATCTGCGGGAGCGTGGCGACGTTGCCATGACGACAGATGAGATCATGGCGCTCACCCGCAGTCGCCCTGATCGCACCGGACTGACATGTCCAGCAGCGGACAGCCCATGCGGGCACGGAGGTCGACCTCGTCGATCTGATACTCAGCCGGATGGCGGGCGACAGGCCCCACCCTTCGTCCCCCGACAAGCTCGGGATGAGGAAGCTCAGCGTGGGAAGCGCAGGGTGGGGCTTCGGGACGTCTGGGTGAGGGCTCGATAAAGCCACCATGGTGCCCTCATGCTGAGCTTGTCGAAGCATGAGTCGCTCGCAGACATGGGGCTTTTCTAGAGGTTGCGCCTCAAGCCGTCTCGTCGAACAGCTCGCGGCCGATCAGCATGCGGCGGATCTCGCTGGTGCCGGCGCCGATCTCGTAGAGCTTGGCATCGCGCAGCAGGCGGCCGGTGGGATACTCGTTCGTGTAGCCGTTGCCGCCGAGGCACTGCACCGCCTCGAGCGCCATCCAGGTCGCCTTCTCGGCGGCGTAGAGGATCGCGCCGGCGGCGTCCTTGCGCGTCGTCGCGCCGCGGTCGATGGCCTGGGCCACCGCGTAGACGTAGGCCTTGGCGGCGTTCATCGTCGTGTACATGTCGGCGAGCTTGCCCTGCATCAGCTGGAACGTGCCGATCGGCCGGCCGAACTGCTCGCGCTCGTGCACGTAGGGCACGACGACGTCCATGCAGGCCTGCATGATGCCGAGCGGCCCGGCCGCCAGCACGGCGCGCTCGTAATCGAGGCCGCCCATCAGGATGCGCACGCCGTCGCCGACGGCGCCGAGCACGTTCGCCTCGGGCACCTCGCAATCGGCGAACACGAGCTCGCAGGTGTCGGAGCCGCGCATGCCCAGCTTGTCCAGCTTCTGCGCCGTCGAGAAGCCAGCGAAGCCGCGCTCGATCAAGAACGCGGTGATGCCGTCCTTGCCGGCCTTCGCGTCGGTCTTGGCGTAGACGACCAGAACCTCGGCCTCGGGCCCGTTGGTGATCCACATCTTCGAGCCGTTGAGGACGTAGCGGTCGCCCTTCTTGTCGGCGCGCAGCCGCATCGAAATGACGTCGGAGCCGGCATTGGGCTCGCTCATCGCCAGGGCGCCGACATGCTCGCCGGAGATCAGCTTCGGCAGGTAGCGGCGCTTCTGCGCCGCCGAGCCGTTGCGACGGATCTGGTTGACGCACAGGTTCGAGTGGGCGCCATAGCTGAGGCCGACCGAGGCCGAGGCGCGCGAGATCTCCTCCATCGCGACGCAGTGTTCGAGGTAGCCCATGCCGGCGCCGCCATGGTCCTCCTCGACGGTGACGCCGAGGACGCCGAGCGCGCCGAGCCGCGGCCAGATATCGCGCGGGAACGTGTTCGTGCGGTCGATCTCCGCGGCGCGTGGCGCGATGTTGTCGGCGGCGAAGCTGCGCACGCTGTCGCGCAGCAGGTCGGCGGTCTCGCCAAGGCCGAAGTCGAGGCTGGGCAGGTCGTTGGGGATCATGGCGGTGGCCCGCGATGTGGCAGTTGGCCGTCTATGTCGCTCCTGGCCCCAGGGGAAACAAGGTCTTAGACAGGTTGGCCGGATTCGATCGACCCTGAACGGGGAGCGCGGCCTCGCAAGAAACCTGGGACCGGTCGGCATGGAACTCGAGCCTACCGAACGGTTCGGCATGCCGCGCGACTGTCAACCACGCTTCTGTACGGAATGTGAAAACCCGTCGCTACCCAGCCTTCTTCGCCACGATAAACACCGCCTTGTCCTTGCCTGACTGCCATTGGTGGTCAATCTCAAAACCGGCATCGATCAAACTGCCCTCCAGCTCATTCGTGGTAAAGACCCGGAGCATCAAACCAAACAATCGTCCGATCGGCGCTATGATTCTAAAATATTTCTTCGTGTCCCCGATGCATGCCGTACTGGCGACGAAAATACCGCCCGGTTTGAGAATTCCATGCACCTTGGCGATTACCTCCTCCTTGTTGTTCAGCAAGTACAGAATGCTCAAACCCAACACGACGTTCAGGGATCGATCGGGCGCACTATATTCATCGATGCTCGACCGTTCAAAATTGACGTTATCGATGTTGCTTTCATCCGCCTTGGCTTGGGCAATCGCAATCATCTTCGACGATATATCGATCGCTCGAATATGTTTCACATACGGCGCATGGGTGATGGCGGTCGACCCTGTTCCACAGCCAAACTCCAACACCTCCATATCCGGCCTAAGGTATTCGCGGGTGACCTGGAGTTTTTTCTGGTAGGCCGCTTCATCCGCAACAGGTTGTCTGGAATAACGTTCTGCAATTTTCTCCCAAAACCACGACGATCCATCATTGTCCCTCGTTTATCCAAGACACTTCTTTCTCAACACGCGCCCAACTGCCGATGAGCCTTACTAATTCTGTGGGCTGATTCACCTTACGCTTGGGGTGCCAAGCGTTGGGATCAGACCACTAGAGAAGGATCAGCGTGGCCAGCCCGAGGAAGGACAGGAAGCCGACGACGTCGGTCACGGTCGTCAACAGGACCGTCGAGGCGATCGCCGGGTCGACGCCGAGGCGGTCGAGGATGATCGGGATCGACACCCCGGCAAAGCCGGCGACGAGCAGATTGATGATCATGGCTCCGGCGATGACGCCGCCGATCGTGACGTCGCCGAACCAGAGCCACGCGGCGATGCTGATCAGCGCGGCGAACATGATGCCGTTGATGCCGCCGATCGCCGCCTCCTTGCCGACGATGCGCAGCGCATTGGCCGGCGTCAGCTCCTTCAGCGAGAGCGCGCGCACCGCCACCGTCAGGGTCTGCGTGCCGGCGTTGCCGCCCATCGAGGCGACGATCGGCATCAGCACCGCCAACGCGACCACCTTGTCGATCGCCGCATCGAAGAAGCCGATGACGATGGAGGCGACAATCGCCGTGCCCAGGTTCACGAGCAGCCACGAGAACCGGGCCCGGGTGGTGGCGATGACGGCGGCGTAGAAGTCGCGCGCCGACACTCCGCCGAGGCGCATGATGTCCTCTTCCGCCTCGACATGGATCACGTCGACCACGTCGTCGACGGTGATGACGCCGACGAGGCGGCCCTCGGCATCGATCACGGGGGCGGAGACCAGCCCGTACTGGCGGAACAGCAGGCCGACATCCTCCTGGTCCATGTCGACGGGGATCAGCTTCATGTCGCGGTGCAGGATGTCGCCGATGCGGACCGGCCGGCGGTTGCGCATGAGCCGGCTGAGCGGAATGATACCGACCGGGCGGCGCGCTTCGTCGACGACGAAGATATCGTAGAAATCGCGCGGCAGCATGGCGGCGCGGCCGCGCATGTAGTCGATCGTGTCACCGACGCGCCAGCTCTCCGGCACCGTCACGAGCTCGCGCTGCATCAGGCGGCCGGCGCTGTCTTCGGGGAACGTCAGGGCCTCTTCCAGGAGCGCCCGGTCCGACGGCGACAGGCGGGCGAGGATCGCCTCGCGGTCGCCCTCGTCCATGTCCTCGATGACGTCGACGGCGTCGTCGAGTTCGAGCTCGGTGATTGCCGCGGCAACTTTTTCGCTGCCCAGCGTCTCCAGCACGTCGTCGCGAATCGCGTCGTCGAGGTGGGTCAGCGTCTCCGGGTCGAGGCGCGCGCGCAGCCGCGTCAGCAGCTGAGTGCGGTAGTCGCCGCCAAGCGCCTCCAGCAGGTCGGCCTGATGGGCGGCGTGCAGCGCCGTGACCGCGTCCGCGACCTCGTCCCAGCGGCCGCCGTCGATCGCCCGCTCGATCGTCTGGGCGAGCTCGAGGCCAACGCCGACGAGCTGTTCGCCGCCGCCCCGGCCGGCGGCGCCTCGTCCTCGGCGATCGGCTGCTTCGGCTCGACCTCGCTCATGGGTCCGTCCCGGCGGCAGCCGCCCCGGTGGGGTCGGCCTGGGCGCAGACGGCCGCATAGGCGCTCATGTTGAGGATGCCGCGGGCGCTGACCGCGGTGGTCAGGACATGCGCCGGGTGTGCCGCGCCGATCAGGATCGGCCCGATGGCCAGACCGTCGCCCAATACCTTGAGCAGGTTGAAGGCGATATTGGCGGCGTCGAGCGTCGGCATGATCAACAGGTTGGCCTGGCCCGTCAGCCGGCTGTTGGGGAACACGCGGCGGCGGATCGTCTCGTCGATCGCAGCGTCGGCGTGCATCTCGCCTTCGGCCTCGAGGTCCGGCGCCCGCGCATGCAGCAACCCCAGCGCCGCGCGCATCTTGGCGCCGGACGACGTGTCGCGGCTGCCGAAGCTCGAATGGGACAGCAACGCTCGGCTCGACGCCGAAGCGCCGGACCTCGGCCGCCGCCAGCAGCGTCATCTCGAAGATCTCATCGGCGTCCGGGTCCGCGGTGACATAGGCATCGGCCAGGAAGAACGTGCCCTTGGGCAGGATCAGCACCGAAACGGCGGAGAGCGCGTGCACGCCTTTGCCCAGACCGATAATGTCATTGACGTGCCGCAGGTGGTCGGCGTAGCGCCCGACAGTGCCGCAGATCATCGCGTCGGCCTCGCGCCGGTGCAGCATCAGCGTGGCGATCACCGTGCTCGAGGCCCGCACGATCGTCCGGGCCGCATCGGGCGAGACGCCTTTGCACTCCATGATCGCGTGGTAGTGCGTCCAGTATTCCCGGTAGCGCGGATCGTCCTCGGGATTGACCAGCTCGCAATCCTCACCCGGGCGGAAACGCAGGCCCAGCTTGGCGACGCGCGCGGCGACGACGTCCGGCCGGCCGATCAGGATGGGCTCGCCGATGCGTTCGTCGACGACCATCTGCGCGGCGCGCAGCACCCGCTCGTCCTCGCCCTCGGCGTAGACGAGCCGGCGCCGGTCCTGACGCGCCTGTTGGAAGATCGGCTTCATCAGCAGGCCGGAGCGGAAGACGAACTGGCTCAGGCGTTGCTCATAGGCGTCGAAGTCATCGATCGCCCGGGTCGCGACGCCGCTGTCCATGGCGGCCCGCGCCACCGCCGGCGCCAGCTCGACGATCAGGCGGGGATCGAACGGCCGCGGGATCAGATAATCGGGCCCGAATCCGGCGGACTCGCCGCCATAGGCCTGAGCGACGATGTCGGAGCTCTCCTGATGGGCCAGGTCGGCGAGGGCGTGCACGCAGGCGATCTTCATCGCCTCGTTGATCGCCGTCGCGCCGACGTCGAGCGCGCCGCGGAAGATGAACGGAAAGCACAGGACGTTGTTGACCTGGTTCGGATAGTCGGAGCGGCCGGTGGCGATGATGCAGTCCGGCCGCGCGGCGCGGGCGTCCTCGGGCAGGATCTCCGAGTCCGGATTGGCCAGCGCCAGAACCAGCGGGCGGTCCGCCATCGCCTGCACCATCTCCGGCTTCAGCACGTTGGGCGCCGACAGGCCGAGAAAAATGTCGGCGCCGCCGATCACGTCGGCCAGCCGGCGAGCCGATGTGTCCTGGGCATAGATCGACTTGTAGTCGTCCATTTCCTCGGCCCGGCCGCGATAGACGACACCGTGGATGTCGGTCAGGGTTACGTGCTCCGCCGGCAGGCCCATGGACACCAGCAGGTTGACGCAGGCGAGCGCCGCGGCGCCGGCACCGGACGTTACGAGCCGGATCCGCCCGATATCCTTGCCGGTCAGCCGCAGGCCGTTCAGGACCGCCGCGGCGACGATGATGGCGGTGCCGTGCTGATCGTCGTGCAGTACGGGGATCTGCATGCGCGCCCGCAGCCTGCGCTCGATCTCGAAGCACTCCGGCGCCTTGATGTCCTCGAGATTGATGCCGCCGAAGGTCGGCTCCAACGCCGCCACAACGTCGACGAAACGGTCGGGATCGGTCTCCGCGATCTCGATATCGAACACGTCGATGCCGGCGAATTTCTTGAACAGGACCGCCTTGCCCTCCATCACCGGCTTGGCGGCGGGCGGACCGATGGCCCCGAGGCCGAGCACGGCCGTGCCGTTGGTGATGACGGCCACGAGATTGGCGCGCGCCGTGAGTTCGGCCGCGGCCGCGGTATCGGCGACGATCGCCCCGCAGGCGGCGGCCACGCCGGGCGAATAGGCCAGCGCCAGGTCGCGCTGGTTGGCCAGCGGTTTCGAGGGCGCGATGGCGATCTTGCCCGGCGTCGGCTCGCGGTGGTAACGCAGGGATGCTTCACGCAGATCCTGGGCCACGTCCACGTCCTTCCTGTCAAGGCGCGATCCGCCGCTCGCGGCGCGCGGCCCTTGTCTTCTCTCGCTCGGCGGCATACCAAATCGCATGGGTGTTCACAAGCCGAGATCCCCGCCGCGGCCGGCGGCCGCGCCGGAATGGCGCACCGGTGACGGCACCGTCGACTACTCAGCGGCGGTCGCCGCCATGGAAGCACGCGTCGCCGCCATCCGGGCCGGCACGGCGCCGGAGCTCGTCTGGCTGTTGGAGCACCCGCCGCTCTATACCGCCGGGACCAGCGCCAAGGCGGCAGACCTGCTGACGGCCAATGGTCTGCCGGTCTATCGCACCGGGCGCGGCGGCCAATACACCTACCACGGGCCTGGACAGCGCGTCGCCTACGTCATGGTTGACCTGAACGCGCGCGGGCGCGACGTGCGGCGCTTCGTCCACGATCTGGAGGCGTGGGTCATCGAAACCCTCGCCCGCTTCGCCGTGCGCGGCGAGCGGCGCGCGGGCCGCGTCGGCATCTGGGTCGCGCGCGACGCCGCCGCCGATGCCGACGGCCCGCGCGAGGACAAGATCGCCGCGATCGGCGTGCGGGTGCGCCGCTGGGTCACCTATCACGGTGTCGCCATCAACGTCGCCCCGGACCTCGCGCACTACGCCGGCATCGTCCCCTGCGGCATCGACGCGCCGGGCCTCGGCGTCACCAGCCTGGCCGACCTCGGCCGGCCGGTGACGATGGCCGAGCTCGACGCCGCGCTGCAGGCGACGTTCGCCGAGGCGTTCGGGGGATAGGAGCAGGCCCCTCTTTCTGTCGTCCTCGGCCTTGTGCCGAGGATCCGTGACCCGTCATTACACAATCGACCCGAGGGGCGGCCCGCTCGAGCCGCGTCGGCGGTCGCCGTGCTGGCGCGTGCCGCGGGATGGGTCCTCGGCACAAGGCCGAGGATGACGAGGGTAGCAGCTACGCGGTCGGCTGCTGCGTGAAGCCGGGGGAGCCGTCGTCGGTTGCCGCTGCGCGGTCGACGCGGGTGACGCGGGCGTAGGACGGGCCCTCGTGGCCGCGGCGCACCATCTCTTCGACCGCGGCGGCGGGGCCGATCAGCAGGGCCTCGACGGTGCCGTCGCGGCGGTTGCGGACCCAGCCGCGCAGGCCCAGCGCGGCGGCCGTGTCGGCCGTCCAGCCGCGGAACCAGACGCCCTGGACCCGGCCGTGAATGCGCAGCCGCACTGCGACCGGCTCGCCGGCCATCGGGCGCGTCACTGAAACTCGAGGATCGGCTGGTCGACGGTCAGGCTGTCGCCCGGCGCCACGTGGACCGTCTCGACGGTGCCGTCGCGCGTGGCGCGCAGCACGTTCTCCATCTTCATGGCCTCGACGACGGCCAGCTCCTCGCCCGCCTTGACGGCCTGTCCCGCGGCGACGAGCACGGCTACGAGCAGGCCCGGCATCGGCGACAGCAACAGCCGGCTGCGGTCGGGCGGCGCCTTCACCGGCATCATCGCCATCAGCGGCGCGATGTGCGCCGGCAGCACGAGGGCATCGACCACGTAGCCGTGGTGGCGCAGGCAATAGCCGCTGCCGTGCCGCTCGACCTGCACGATCTGCGGCTGGCCATCGACCGCGCCTTCGAACAGCGCCGCGCCCGGCCGCCAGTGGCTCGTCACCTCGAGGGCCGTGCCGCCCAGGTGTACCCTGGCACCGGTGGGCAACGGGGTCAGCCGGACGCCATAGGCAGTGCTGCCGAGCGAGACGACCAACGCGACCTGAGCCGCCGCGACCTCGGCCGCTGGGGCCGCGCGCCGGGCGTCGCTGTGGTGGACGAGTGCGGCCACGGCGATCAGCCGCGCCCGCGCCTCGCCGTCGGGCACCGGCGGCAGGTAGCCCGCGGGGAACGCATCGTCGATAAAGTGCGTGCTGAGGCGCCCTTCGGCGAAGCGTGGATGACCGACGACCGTCGCCAGAAAGCCGATGTTGTGATCGATGCCGCGCACGAGAAAACCATCGAGCGCCGTCCGCATCGTCGCGATCGCGGCAGCGCGGTCGCTGCCGTGGGTGACCAGCTTGGCCAGCATGGGATCGTAGTGCAGCGTGACCTCGTCGCCCTCGTCGACCCCGGTGTCGACGCGGACGCCGTTCGCCGGCGCCGGCGGGCAATAGCGCGTGAGCCGGCCGATGGACGGCAGGAAGCCGCGGCTCGGATCCTCGGCATAGATGCGTGCCTCGATGGCCCAGCCGTGCAGCCGCACGTCGGCCTGGGTGAGCGCCAGCGGCTCGCCGGCGGCGACGCGGATCATCAGCTCGACGAGATCGAGGCCGGTGATGAGCTCCGTCACCGGGTGCTCGACCTGGAGCCGCGTGTTCATCTCCAGGAAGTAGAAATTGCGGTCGGCGTCGACGATGAACTCGACCGTGCCGACGGAGCGATAGCCGACCGCCCTGGCCAGTGCGACGGCCTGGTCGCCCATCGCCACCCGCATGCTCTCATCGAGGAACGGCGACGGCGCTTCTTCGATAACCTTCTGGTGCCGGCGCTGGATCGAGCATTCGCGTTCGCCCAGATGAATGACGCCGCCGTGGGCATCGGCGGCGACTTGAATCTCGATATGACGCGGCTCGTCGATGTATTTCTCCAGGAACACGCGTTCGTCGGCGAACGAAGACCGGGCCTCGTTGCGCGCCGATTCGAAGCCGGCGCGCAGGGCCGCCTCGTCATGGGCGACGCGCATGCCCTTGCCGCCGCCGCCCGCCGCCGCCTTCAGCATGACGGGATAGCCGATGGCGCCGGCGTGCCCGATGGCGGCGTCGGCGCTGTCGATCGCGTCCGGGTAGCCGGGCAGGATCGTGACGCCGGCGGCGGCGGCGAGCCGCTTGGCCGCCAGCTTGTCGCCCATGGCGGCGATCGCGGTCGGCGGCGGGCCGATGAACGTGGCGCCGGCCGCCGCCACGGCCTCGGCGAAGGCGGCGTTCTCCGCTAGGAAGCCGAATCCAGGATGGACCGCGTCGGCGCCGGCCTCGCGCAACGCCGCCACGATATTGTCGATGACGAGATAGCTCAGCTGCGGCGCGGCCGGACCGATCGCCACGGCCTCGTCGGCCTGGGCGACGGCCAGCGAGTCCCGGTCGGCCTCGGAATAGACGGCGACCGTGCCGATGCCCATGGCGCGCGCCGTGCGACTGATGCGACAGGCGATCTCGCCGCGGTTGGCGATCAGAATCTTGCGGAACATCGGCCGGTTGGGAGCAGGCGGCATGGATCGGTTGTTGGCTGTCGCCGTCGTTGCGAACCCTATATCATAAGCCCGAGGCGCGCCGAACAAGCATGCGATCGTGGGTTGCGTCGGCCCCTGGCGGCACCTTAGCTTAGCGCCCATGGCGACAATCGATGAGCCGGCCCCGGAGGCCCTGACGGCTGACCCGCCGGTGCGCCGGGTACGGCGGCGGCTGCGCGTGTCGATCGCCGCGGCCCTGGTACTGGGCATCGGCCTGCTGATCCTCGCGGCCGTCGGCAGCGTGCTGGTGATCAGCTTGTTGGGTGCCCGCGCCAACACGTTGAGCCTGCTGCGCGACCGTGCCGAGATCGGCCTGGAGCTGCTGGAAAGCCGCGTCCAGAGCCAACTGCAGCCGATCCAAAATCTCGGCTTCGGGCTCGCCCGCATGATCGCCGAGGGCGAGCTCGACACGTCCGAGCGAAGCCAGGTCGAGGCGGCGTTCCGCGCCGGCCTGAACGCGGTGCCCCAGGCAACCGCGATCATCTATGTCAACGATGCATTCGCGCCGATCCGCGTTGGCCGCATGATGGAAGACCTGAACCTGATGGAGGTAGAGCAGTCCGGCCGCTACGTCGCCGGCCTGCGGGGCATGCTCGACACGGACGAGGGCGTCGAGAGCATGGTCGATTCGGCGGCCGAGATGGAGGCCGACAGCGCCTGGATCCCGCCGGTCTGGGTGCAGAGCCTGAAACAGCCGGTGCTGGCCCTGGAGCGGCCGGTGTGGCGGGGTGACGACTTCCTGGGGGTCATCCTCGTGGTCGTCGAGCTGGGCGATCTGTCGGAATTTCTGGCCTCCCTGGCCGAAATGGGGGCGGCCGACGCGTTCATCCTCTATGACCGTGAGCACGTGTTGTCGCACCCGATGCTGTTCGACACGATGCTGACGGTCGACACCGACGCCGACGAGGTGCCGCTGCCGACGATCGCGAGCTTCGGCGATCCGGCGCTGGCGCTGATCGGGACCGGTGACGAATACGCGGCGATCGGCACGGGCGAGGACGCGATGCGCGACATCGGCGGCGCCTATGTGGACGACGAATACGTCGTCATCGTCCGCGACCTGCGCGGCTTCGGCGGCCAGCCCTGGCAGATCGGCCTCAAGTTCCAGGAGGCGGAGGTGAACGCCGAGATCGACCGGCTGAGCCGGGTGGCGCTGCTGGGTGTGGCGATCCTCGTCGTCTCGCTGATCCTGGCGCTGCTGGTCGGCCGCAGCTTGACGCGCCAGATCCGCACGCTCGCCGTGGCCGCGGACAGCCTGCGCACGCTCGACATCGCCAACGCGGCCATAGTGCCGCGCAGCCGGTTCAGCGAGCTCGACGACGCGGCCCAGGCGTTCAACGCGATGACCGCCGCGTTGCGCTGGTTCGAGACCTATGTGCCGAAGTCGCTGGTGCTGCGGCTGATGCGGCGCAGCGACGAGGTGATCGAGTCGCGCGAGATCGTGCTGACGGTCATGTTCACCGACATCCGCGGCTTCTCGACGCTGGCCGAGCACATGCGCGCGCGTGAGATCGCGGCGCTGCTGAACCGCCACTTCGACATGCTGTCCACTTGCATCGAGGCCGAGGGCGGCACCGTCGACAAGTTCATCGGCGACGCCGTCATGGCGTTCTGGGGGGCGCCCGAGGCCGTGAGCGACCATGCCGTGCGCGCCCTCAAGTCGGCCCAGGCGATCCAGCACGCAGTCGTCGCGGACAACCGCGCCCGGCGCGCCGCCGAGGAGCCGGTCGTCGCCGTGCGCGTCGGCCTGCACACGGGCCCCGTCGTCGTCGGCAACATCGGCTCCAAGAACCGCGTCAACTACACGGTCGTCGGCGACACCGTGAACACGGCCTCACGCCTGGAAGCGCTGGTCAAGGAGATCGGCGCCAAGGTCGTGGACGGCACCTCGGAAGACCCGCAGAACGACTGTATCGTCCTGTTGAGCGAGGCGACGGCGGCCGGTGCCGGCGGCGCCTTCCCGCTCACCGATCTGGGCAACCACACGATCCGCGGCCGCCGCGACACCGTGCGCGTGTTCAAGCTGGAGCCGCCGGGGGACACCGCCGCTCCGGAGCCCGCGGATGAGGCGGAGCCGGTGGCGTAACACACCCCACCATCCCGGCCGCAGAGCCGGCGGCCAAAACAATGGCGTCATCCCGGCCGCAGGGCCGGGATCCATCCCGCGGATCGCAGGCTTCGGCGCGAGGGGCGTCGCCCCGGCGTCGTCGCGCAGCACGTGCCATGGATCCCGGCTCTGCGGCCGGGATGACGGGAGTACTATTGCGGACGGTGGCGGGCCTCTCCGTGGTGCGAGCGACCCGCCGAATTGGTCCCGGATCTGCGGCCGCGACGAGAAGCATCCCTCAAAGCGGGATGTTGTCGTGTTTCTTCCAGGGGTTTTCGAGCTGCTTGTTGGCGAGCATCGCGAGGGCGCGGCAGAGGCGGCGGCGGGTCGAGTGGGGCATGATGACGTCGTCGATGAAGCCCTTTTGGGCGGCGACGAAGGGGTTGGCGAACTTCTTGCGGTATTCCTCGGTGCGGGCCTCGATCTTGGCCGGGTCCTTGCGGTCGTCGCGGAAGATGATCTCGACCGCGCCCTTCGGGCCCATGACGGCGATCTCGGCGGTCGGCCAGGCGTAGTTGACGTCGCCGCGCAGGTGCTTCGACGCCATGACGTCGTAGGCGCCGCCATAGGCCTTGCGGGTGATCACCGTGACCTTGGGTACCGTCGCCTCGGCGAAGGCGAACAGCAGCTTCGCGCCGTGCTTGATGATACCGCCGAACTCCTGCGCCGTGCCGGGCAGGAAGCCGGGCACGTCGACGAACGTGACGATCGGGATGTTGAAGCAGTCGCAGAAGCGCACGAAGCGCGCGCCCTTGGTCGCCGAGGCGATGTCGAGGCAGCCGGCCAGCACCATCGGCTGGTTGGCGATGAAGCCGACCGTGCGGCCCTCCAGGCGGCCGAAACCGATGACGATGTTCGCAGCGTAGTCGGGCTGCAGCTCGAAGAAATCGCCCTCGTCGGCGACCTTCCCGATCAGCTCCTTGATGTCGTACGGCTTCGTCGGGTCGGCCGGCACGAGCTTGTCGAGCGACGGCTCGGTACGGTCGGGCGGGTCTTCGGTCGCGCGCGCCGGCGCCTTCTCGCGGTTGTTGGCCGGCAGGAAGTCGATGAAGCGGCGCAGCTGCAGCAGCGCCTCGACGTCGTTTTCAAAGGCGTGGTCGGCGACACCGGACTTCGTCGTGTGGGTCACCGCGCCGCCGAGGTCCTCGAGGGTCACCTCCTCATGGGTCACGGTCTTCACGACCTCGGGCCCGGTGACGAACATGTAGGCGCTGTCGCGGACCATGAAGATGAAATCGGTCATCGCCGGCGAGTAGACGGCGCCGCCGGCGCAGGGCCCCATGATCGCCGAGACCTGGGGCACGACGCCCGAGGCCAGCACGTTGCGCTGGAACACATCGGCATAGCCGGCGAGCGAGCCGACGCCTTCCTGAATGCGGGCGCCGCCTGAGTCGTTGAGGCCGATGACCGGCGCGCCGACCTTCATCGCCTGGTCCATGATCTTGCAGATTTTTCGGGCGTGTGCCTCCGACAGCGACCCACCGAAAACCGTGAAATCCTGTGAAAAAACAAAGACCTGACGGCCGTTGATCGTGCCCCAGCCGGTGACGACGCCGTCGCCTGGGATGCGCTGTTCGGCCATGTCGAAGTCACCGCAATCGTGCTCGACGAACATGTCCCATTCCTCGAACGAGCCCTCGTCGAGCAGCGCATCCAGGCGCTCGCGCGCGGTCAGCTTGCCCTTGGCATGCTGGGCCTCGATGCGCCGCTTGCCACCGCCGAGGCGGGCGCGGGCACGGCGTGCTTCCAGCTCATCGAGGATCTTCTGCATTGTCGTTCCCTCCTCTCAGCCACGTAGCAGGCCGAGGAACCGGTTGGCCAGATCGATGTCGTCGGCGAGCGCGCGGCGACGTGCAACAGCGTCCCGGTCTTCACCCCAGCGCTCTGCCTGGTGGCGCTCGTCGAGCTGGCTGGCCACCGTTGCCGCGGCGGCGTCGACCTCGCCCGCGGCCAGGGCCAGAGCGGTGATGAGCGACCCGGCAGCCACCGTCGCGACGTGCAGCGCCGCGAGCTCGAAGTCCGCAAACCCCGACACGGCCGTCCGCAGGGCGCCGAGGACCGCAGCCGGTTGTTCGATCGGCACGACGCCGTCGGTCACCGTCAGCGGCGCATCGAAACGTTGCACCGCCCACTCGACCAGCGGCTGCCAGACCGTGCGCTGCCGCTCCACCAGCTCCGGCGGCGACGCCGCGCGATAGCAGACCAAATCGGTGGCGGCATAGCGGACGACCTCGTCGATGATGGCGTCGCGGCGCCCGGCCACGCGGTCGAGCGCCGTCGCCGCAAGCCGCGTCAGCGGCATGTCGTCCAGCCTGATCTCGCCTGTCTGGGCCCGCCACTCCGCGGCAATCGCCTCGGCCAGCACGCGGTTGGGCACGACCAGCACGGCGCGCAGCGGCGTGCGCACGGGCTTGGCGTCCAACACGACCCTGAAGCCGGCCGCACAGCCGGCAACTTCGGCATCGTTGTAGAAGCGCTTCAACGGCCGAACAGGCCCTTGATCCTGTTGCCGGCGCCCTCGATCGCGTTCTTCACGCCTTGCGTCGCGTCCTCGAGCGTAACGTCATCGGACTGACGGCGCGCCGGCGGCGGCGGCGCCGTCGCAGCGTCGTCGTCACCGTTGCTGGCCAGCTCGATGCAGGCATTGTCGCCGCCGCCGAGGGAGCCGAGGGAGCCGAGGGAGCCGAGGGAGCCGAGGGAGCCGAGGGAGCCGAGGGAGCCGAGGCCGAGTACGGCCGCCGGCGGAAAAACGAAGACGCTGACCAGGCCGCCGACCCGACGGGCGGCGCCCAGCTTGTCGACGCCGATCTCCGGCGCGGCCAGCGTGCCGCCGATCCGCACCGGCGCGGAGATCGTCAGCGTCGGCGATTTGGACCGCGGCGAGATCTTCAGGTCCAACACCTCCGTGCCCAGATTGATCTCGCCTTCGCCGGTGACGAGGATCTTGTCGGTGTCGATCAGCAGCGCCCGATTGGTCGCGATGCCATCGGCGATCGCGAAGTCGGCGGCCAGGCAATTGAGCGGCGTCCATTCGGCGTCATGGGAGAACAGGCCGCCGACGATCTCGCTGAGGCCGCCGATGAGTGCGTCGAAACCGGTCGCGCGCAGCTGGCCCTCGCCCATCAGCAGGCGCGCGTGACCATCGAGCGTGCCCATGATCGCGGCGACCGACTGGCCCTGCCCGGTCAGCGCGACGTCGAGCGCCGCCGTGCCGCGCACCAGATCGGTGGACGTCGTGTCCTGCAGGATGCGGCCGACGTCGAGCCTCATCGTGTTCAGCGTCAAGCTGACCGTCGGCACCGCAACAGCCGCGTCGAGCGTCAGCGCGCCGTCGATGACGCCGCCGGCAAGGGTCCCTCGCATCGGGTTGACCAGCAGCACGCCGTCGGCCAGCGCGACCGTCGCCGCCACGTCGTACAGCTTTGCCACGCGCGTCACCAGCTCAGCCGCCGACAGCGTGACCGTCGCATCGGCCAGGCGCAGCGACTGCAGACCCAGCGGCGCATCGGAGAAGACGCGTGCCCGCGGCGCGCCCGGCTCCGCCGGCGCGCCCGCGCCCGGCAGCAGCTGCGTCAGGTCGAGCCGCCGCGACGTCAGGGCCGCATTCACGCGGAGGCCGGCGGCGCCACGGTCGAACCTAATGTCGCCGGCAACGTCGCTGTCGCCGAGCTGGAGTTGCAGATCGTCGAATCGCATTGCCTCGGCATTGCCGATCAGGTTCATCGACAGCCGCAGCGGCCCGGCGGCCGGCACGACCTTGCCGAGCCGCGCGCGCAGCGCGTCGAGCGACCCAGCGTTCGCCTCGAGCCGCAGGTCCAGGCCGGCCGTGCCCGACGGCTCGGTGATCCGCCCGTCGACGGCGATCTCCAGGCCAAGCAGGCGGGTCCGCAGGGTCAGGGGCAGCGGCCCCGAGCGCTCCATCAGCGCGCGCGGCGACGCCAAGGAACCGCTCAGGGCGACGTCGATGCCGTTCCAGAGCGCGTTCACGTCGATGTCGAACGGCGCGTCGGGGCCGGGCGCCCGGGCGCGCGCACCCGGAATCGTCAACTCCAGGTTCCGGCCCGCAACCGGGTCGCGAAAGGCGACGCGGGCGTCCTCGACGATCAGCTCGGCGATTTGCGGCAACCTCGCCGCTTCGCCGCCGCCGAACTGCCAGTTGCCGACCCCCTGTGCGTCGCGTTCGAGCAGGACGTCGACGCCGCTCAACACGAGGCGCTTGATATCCAGTTCGCCGCCGATCAGCGGCAGGACGGCAACCTCGACCGCGAACTTGTCGGCACGCAACATGTCCGGCCGGGTGCCCCAGTCAGCGTTGGCGAGGCGAATGCCGTCGACGGTCAGCGACGCCGTCAAGCCGAGGCTCAGATCGATCTCGCCGTCGATGGTCAGTGTCCGCCCCGTGCGGTCCTCGACGGCGGCGGCAATCTCGTCCTTGAACGTGTTGATGTCGATCGTGAACAGCGCGACGGCGACCGCGACGACCACGGCAACCACAAGGACGGCGACGACCCTCAGAAACCAGCGCAACCTCGCCCCCCCTTCTTAGCCGTGGCCCGTGAGCTGCGCGAACAGCCCCGGCAACACCGCGAAATCGTCGATCACGGCGACCGCGCCGGCGGCCCGCAACTCGTCGGCGCCGTGGCAACCCCAGGCGACGCCGAGCGCCGCCACGCCGGCGTTCCGCGCCATCTCGATATCATAAACGGTATCGCCGATCATGACGACGTGGCGCGCTTGCGTACCGGTCTCGGCCATCGCGCGCTCCAGCATCTCCGGATGGGGCTTGCCGCGGGCGCGATCGCCGGTCTGCAGGGTCGTGAAGCGGTGCGCCAGATCGTGCGGGTCCAGCATGGCCCGCAGCCCCGGCATGCCCTTGCCCGTGGCGATGCCCAAGCGGGCCCCGGTGGCCTCCAGCGCCGCCAACGCGTCAAGCGCGCCGGGAAACAGCGTCTCGCTGTAGCCGGCACGCGCGTACATGGCCTGGGAGACCCGCCGGTAGGCCGCCGCCAACCGGACGCGGACGGACGGCGGCGCATCGGGCGCGAGGGTCGCGATCGTTTGCTCCAGCGGCAGGCCGATGATGCGGTAGACGGCCGCCGGCGCCGGCGGCGGCAGCGCCACCTCGCGCCAAGCCGCCGCCATGGTCGCCGCGATCGTCGCCAGACTGTCGACCAGCGTCCCATCGACGTCGAAGACCGCCAGGCGCAGGGGACGGTCGCGCGGCATCCGTTAGGCCCGCAGGTCGGCAAAGGGGTCGGTGACGGGCGCGGCGGCGAGGCCGAGGGTGGCCCAGCTGGCGGCCATGTGCGCCGGCAGCGGCGCTGCGGCCGTGACGGGCCGGCCGCCGCGCGGATGCGGCACCGTGATGGCCTGCGCGTGCAGGTGCAGGCGGGGGCCGAGGCCCGGCAGGAACGTCGCCTTGCCGCCGTACTTGCCGTCGCCGGCGATCGGCGTGCCGAGCGCGACGCAGTGGGCGCGCAGCTGATGGGTGCGGCCGGTGCGAGGGCGCAGCGCCAGCCAGGCGGCCCGCCGCCCGGCCGCCTCGACGACGGCGTAGTCGGTCACGGCGGTCTGGCCGGCTGCGGCCGGCACAGTTTTTTCCCCGCCGGCCCCGGGCCGCTTGGCGAGCGCCAATCGGATCGTGCCGGTGGGCAGGCGCGGCACGCCGACGACGAGGGCCCAGTACGTCTTTTCGACCGTGCGGCCGCGAAAGGCGCGGGTGAGCCCGGCCGCCGCGAAGGCGTTGCGCGCCAACACGAGAACACCGCTCGTGTCCTTGTCGAGGCGGTGGATGAGGCGGGGCCGTTCGGCGGCGCCGCAGCGCAGTGCGTCGAGCATGCCGTCGAGGTGGCGGCGCGTGCCGCTGCCGCCCTGCACCGCCAGGCCCGGCGGCTTATCGAGGATCAGCAGGTCGTCGTCGCGATAGAGCACGGCGGCGCGCAGCGCCACGGCGTCGGCTTTCGCGACCGGGGCGGCGGGAGGCGCCGGGCGGTGGCCGTCTGGCGACGCTGCCACCGGCGGAATGCGGATCGTCTGACCGGGCGCCAACCGCAGGCCCGGCTTGGCGCGCCGGCTGTCGACGCGGACCTGGCCCGTGCGCAGCCACTTCGCCAGCCGGCCGTGGTTGACGTCGGGAAAATGAACGCGGAACCAACGGTCGAGCCGGAGGTCGGCCTCGTCCGCCGCCACCGCCATGTGGCGCACGCCGATCATGCGAGCACCGCGCGGGCGAGTCGTAGCCCGACCAGGAGCGCGCCGACGGACAGGACGACCGAGCCGGCGATGTAGAGGAACATCGCCGCCAGTGCGCCGCGCTCGTACAGCAGCACGACGTCGAGGGAGAAGGCGGAGAACGTCGTGAAGCCGCCCAGCACGCCGACGATCAGCAGCGCCCGCAGCTCCAGGCTGGGCGACCAGACCAGCGCCATCGCCTCGATCAGGAGGCCCATGATCAGCGAGCCGACGACGTTGACCGCAAGGATGCCCCAGGGAAAGCCGGTGCCGAGCCAATGGCCGATCCGGGCCGACACGAGGTGCCGGCCGACCGCGCCGATGGCGCCGCCGGCGGCGATGGCGAGCAGCAGCTTCATGGCGCGCAGGCTAGCGAGCGCGCCGGCCCGGAACAAGCGGCACGCGCGTCAGCGTGCTGCCGCGGCGACATCGCCTTTCGATTAGATCGGACCTCCTGTCGGAAGTCGCAGGCTCGCCGCCTCAGGCCGCCGAATCGGGTTTCGCTCTCCTACGGGCTGTCCGTTCGCCTCCGGTCGCTCCCCACCCCTCCCGGCTCGACGTACGCTCCGCCGCCGAGGCAGCTTAACGACTGCTTGAAGGCTTCCGCTGTTTGATCGGCCCGGAACGATCTCGAGCACATCTGCACCACCACCAAGGCGCCGGGGTTCGCCGATGCAGAAATTTGGCATGCGGGTTCTGCGAGCAGTTCTCGCGTCGCTTGTAGTGATGATTGCCTCGTCGCCGCGGTCATCGGCAAGGGTGGAAGGGGCGCCGGTCATCGTCTTGGCGGCAGGCGACATCGCACAGTGCGAAGGGGTTGGGCTCGTCGAGCGTCTCGGCAGCCTGATCAAGCGCACCGGGGTCTTCGGTGTCAAAGAACCGTCGGCGCTGCTCGACCGGTTGCCGGTTACCGTGCTCGCCCTGGGAGATCTCGTCTCAGGACAGGGGACCACCGGTGAATTCGCAAACTGCTACGATCCGAACTGGGGCAGGTACAAGTCTCGCACGCTTCCGGCGCCCGGTAATCACGAGTACCAGACACGCGGCGCCATTCCCTATTTCGCCTATTTCGGCTCGCGCGCAGGACACAACGGAACCGGATACTATAGTGTCGATCTAGGAAGCTGGCATGTCGTATCGCTGAACTCCAGCATCGCCGCTGGACCCGGATCCAGGCAGGATCTATGGCTTCGCGCGGATCTTGAGGCCGCGCGCAACCGTTGCGTTCTCGCGTTCTGGCACAATCCGCCTTTCCATCCAGGACCGTTTCGGCGAAACGCAGACCAGTTGTTCCGAACGGTGCATGAATTCGGTGCCACCATCGTTCTTACTGGGCATGCGCACTATTTCCCAACGGTTCACCCCCCAAGACGCGGAGGGGAATCCGCAGCCGAATCGCGGGACCCGAGTGTTCATCGTCGGGACAGGTGGCGCCAAGCTGCATATACGATCACGCCCCCATCGGACCGCGAATTCCGAGCGCTTCCAAGCCGGAACTTGGGGTCTGCTGCGCCTGTCACTCGAAGACGATGGATACGCTTGGCAGTTCGTTTGGGCGAAGGGCAAATCGTTTTCCGACACGGGTCGCGGCCGCTGTGTCGACCGCACCTCTGTGCCAGTCTCTAAAGCGGGCGTGCAGCTCTATCGACCCGACGCCATAGACTGATTGCGCCGCTAGAGCGTTTCCAGTTCATTCGGCTCCGGCCCGCTCGTCAGGACGCGCCCAGTGCAGCCGCACCGAACCCGGACGTCAGCGCTGCGCGCACAGCGCGCTCAACCGTCGCTGCCGCCTTCGGCCCGGCGTTCGCGCAGCTTCGCCCAGTAGTCGAGCCGCTTGCGGATCTCGCGCTCGAAGCCGCGCTCGGGCGGGTCGTAGAAGGACGGCCGCGCCATGCCGTCGGGGAAGTAGCCCTGGCCGGAAAACGCCTCGTCCGTGTCGTGGTCGTAGCGATAGCCGGCGCCATAGCCGAGCGTCTTCATCAGCCGCGTCGGCGCGTTCAGGATGCGCTTCGGCGGCATCAGCGAGCCGGTCTCGCGCGCTGCCTTGGTCGCCGCGCCGAACGCCTTGTAGGCGGCGTTCGACTTCGGCGCGGCGGCCAGATAGATGACGCACTGGGCGAGCGCCAGCTCGCCCTCGGGCGAACCCAGGCGCTCGTACGCCTCCCACGCGGCCTCGGCCTGAACCAGGGCCTGGGGGTCGGCGAGGCCAATATCCTCGACCGCCATGCGGGTCAGGCGGCGGGCGATGTAGCGCGGGTCCTCGCCACCGGCGAACATGCGGGCAAGCCAGTAGAGCGACGCGTCGGCGTCCGACCCGCGCACCGATTTGTGCAGCGCGCTGATCAGGTTGTAGTGCCCCTCCTGGCTCTTGTCGTAAATCGGCGCACGGCGCTGCACGGTCTCGGCCAACCCGGCGGCATCGAGCGGCGCCGCGGTGGGTCCCTGGGACTCCGGCAGCGCCAGTAACTCCTCGACCAGGTTCAGGAGGAAGCGCCCGTCGCCGTCGGCCATGGCCTTGAGCGCCGTGCGGGCATCCTTCCTCAGCGGAAGGGTGCGGTCCTCGGCAGCCTCGGCCCGGTGCAGCAGGTGCTCGAGCGCCGCGTCGTCGAGGCGCCGCAGTACCAGCACCTGGCAGCGCGACAACAACGCCGCGATGATTTCGAACGACGGGTTCTCCGTCGTCGCGCCGACCAGGGTCACTGTGCCGTCCTCGACATAGGGCAGGAACCCGTCCTGCTGGGCCCGGTTGAAGCGGTGGATCTCGTCGATGAACAGCAGCGTGCCCTGGCCGACCGCCCGCTGCTCGGTCGCCTCGGCGAACACCTTGCGCAAATCGGCGACGCCCGAGAACACCGCCGACAACGGCACGAAGGTGTGCTCGGTCATATCGGCCAGCAGGCGCGCGATCGTCGTCTTGCCGCTGCCGGGCGGCCCCCACAGGATCATGCTGGCAAGGCGGCCCTGGCGCACCATGCGGCCGATCGGCCCGGCGGCGGCCAGCAGGTGGTCCTGCCCGACGACCTCATCCAGCGTGGCCGGACGTAAGCGGTCGGCGAGCGGCCGCGGCGCCTGCCCTTGGAACAGGCCGGGCTGGGCGCGGGGCGTCTTCACCCGGCGACCGTGACCGACAGGACGCGCCCGTCGCGGCGGATCGAGACCTGCCAGCGGTCGCGCCGGTCGCCGACCATGGCGGCCAGCGACGCGACGCCCGCCACCCGGCGGCCGTTCACCGCGACAATCGTGTCGAGCGGCCGCAGGCCGAGGCGCGCCGCCGGCGAGCCCGGCGCGATGTCGACGACGACGACGCCCTCGGCGAACGGGTCGAGGCCGAACTCCTCGGCAGTCGCCGGCGACAGGTTGATCACGGTGGCGCCGGCCAGCGGCTGCGGCCCGCGCAGCTGGGTTTCATTGCGCGGCGGCACCTCGGGCGCCAGCTCGACGGAGAACGACAGCGCGCGCGCGCGGCCGTCGCGCAGGGCCGTCACCGCGATCTTGCCGCCAAGCGGCGCCGTGGCGAGCCGGAAGCGCAAGCCGCCGAGGTCGGCCACGTCGTGGCCGGCAACCGACGCGATGACGTCGCCGGGCTCGAGGCCGGCCCGGTCGGCGGGGCCACCGGCGTAGATCTCGGCCACGACGACGCCGGTCGGCCGTGGCAGGCCCAGCGCCTCGGCGATCGCGGCCGTCACGTCCTGGCCCGACGCGCCCAGCCAGGGCCGGCGCAGGCGGCCGGCCACGCCGACACTGTCGATGACCGTGCGGACCATGTTGGCCGGCACGGCGAAGCCGATGCCCTGGCTGCCGCCGCTGCGGCTGAAGATCGCCGTGTTGATGCCGGCCAGCCGGCCGTCCATGCGCAGCAGCGCGCCGCCGGAGTTGCCGGGGTTGATGGCCGCATCGGTCTGGATGAAGAAGTTGAAGTCGGTGATGCCGACGCTGGAGCGCGCCAGTGCCGAGACGATGCCGCTGGTGACGGTCTGGCCGACGCCGAACGGATTGCCGATCGCGAGCACGAGGTCGCCGACCTGGAGCCCATCGCTGTCGCCGAGCTCGATATGGGGCAGCGGCTCGGCCAGGTCCTGCAGCTGCAGGATGGCAAGGTCAGTGTCCTCGTCGTCACGGACGATCGTGGCCGCATATTCGCGGCGGTCCGACAGGACGACCTTGATGTCGTCGGCGCCGTCGATCACGTGGTAGTTCGTGACGACGAGGCCGTCGGGCTCGACGATGACGCCCGAGCCAAGGGCGTTCTGCACCCGCGGCCGCGGCGCGCCGAACGGCAGATCGTCGCCGAAGAAGCGCCGGAAAAACGGATCGTCGAACAGCGGCGATATGCGCCGGCGCTCGTGCACCGTCCGCGAGGCGAAGATGTTGACGACAGCCGGCGCCGCCTGGTTGACCAGGGGCGCGAAGGACAGCGTGATCTGTGCCTGGCTGTCGGGCACGACGCGGTCCTGCGCGGCCGCGGGCATGGTTGCCACGAGCAGGACGAGCACGGCCAAGACGCGTGGTGTGTTCGTGCGCCGCATGCCCTTCATTCTTAGCCGGGGCAGCAAAAAAACAAGGGCCGTCTACGGTGGACGGCCCGTTTCGGCTTGTGGGCGCCGGTAGTTTGGTTTTGGCTCAATTAGCCAAACGTAGGCATGGTCTGGCCATCGCCGCCTCGAGACACGCTCTGGGCGATGGCTGATCGCCGAGTTCGATGAGATGGAACCACCTGAGATAGCTGTCGAGGTACTTGGTGGCGATGCCGCGGAAGCCCCGCAGGAAGCCCTTGATCTGGCTGTGGCGGCTGTTGACCGTCTGGATGTGCAGGGCGCCGCGAACCCGCTCGCCGGCGGCGCCGTTGATGCTCTCGTGAGGGATGCCCAGCGCCGCTGCGACAGGCGGATAGCAGCGGTTGGCGTCGGAGACGAGCAAGGCATCGCGGGCGACGACCGGCTCCAGCGCCTCCTTCACGCTCTTTGCGTTGAGGGCGGGCAAGGTGTGGCTGAGGGTCGCGCCGGCGCGATCGGCGGCAACCAGGATCGGCACCTGCTCGCGCGAGAGGCCGCGTTTGCGGGCCTTGCCGCCGCGCCGGCGCGGCTTGCGATCCAGCTTCCGCTCCCCCTTCCGGCTCTCGAGAACGAAGGTCTCGTCCGCCTCGACGATCCCGGCAAGCCGGTCCGGCGCTTGGCGCACCGCCGCCAGGAAGCGGTGACGCCAGCGATGCGCCGTGCTCGGCGCAATCCCGCAGCGCTCGGCAGCCTCTCGGATCGTCTCGCCTGCGCCAAGCGAGGCGCCGAAGGCCAGCCAGCGCTCCTTATGGTGCAGGCCCGACAGCGCCGTGCCCGTGAGTGCGCCGAATGTCTTCCCGCAGGCCTTGCACCGATAGCGGCGAAGACCGCGTGCCTTGCCGCGCGACACCGCCCCGGCGCTGGCGCAATGCGGACAGCGCCGCTCATCATCCACGCCCAGCTCGATCGCCGCCAGCGAGGCTGCGCCCACCGGCGGGTCCGACAGCACCGCCGCGACCTCCTTGCACTGCGCCGTCGTCAACTCATCAACATGCGAGAACCACTCCCGAAACCGCTCGTGATCCATCTTCCCGACCTCCCGCGCGAATCAGGGACAATTCTACCATCGCGCCTACGATTCGCGAATTGAGCCTTGGTTTTTCACCCCACCCCGACCCTCCCCCCTTGGGGGCCCTTTGGGGGAGGGAGCGTTGGCTGAGTCACCGAGCACCCGGCCCTCATAGGGTGGGGCCCGTCGCACGCTTCTACGATCGTGGGCCCTACGCCGCTTCGGCCGCCCCTAGCTCGCCATCGCCGCCCTGCACCGGGCCGCTGTCCTGGCCTTTGGCGTCGGTGTTGCGGTCGACCAGCTCGATCACCGCCATCGGCGCCGAATCGCCGTAGCGGAAGCCGGCCCGCAGCACCCGGGTGTAGCCACCGGAGCGTTCGCGGTAGCGCTCCGCCAGCTCACCGAACAGCTTCTGCACCTGTGTCCTGTCGCCAATGGCCGCCAGGGCCTGGCGCCTGGCGTGCAGATCACCGCGCTTGCCGAGGGTCACGAGCTTGTCGGCAATGCGCTTCAGCTCCTTCGCCTTGGGCAGGGTCGTCTTGATCTGTTCGTGCTTGATCAGCGACGTCGCCATGTTGGCAAACATCGCCTTGCGATGGGTGCTCGTGCGGTTCAGCTTGCGGCCGCTCGTCCGGTGGCGCATCGGTCTGTCCTCTCGTCGGCCCGATCTAGTAGGGCTCTTCCAGCTTCTTGGCCAGGTCCTCGATATTCTCAGGCGGCCAGCTCGCGATCTCCATGCCCAGATGCAGGCTCATCTGCGCCAGCACCTCCTTGATCTCGTTGAGCGACTTGCGGCCGAAGTTCGGCGTCCGCAGCATCTCCGCCTCGGTCTTCTGCACGAGATCGCCGATGTAGATGATGTTGTCGTTCTTGAGGCAGTTGGCGGACCGGACCGACAGTTCGAGCTCGTCGACCTTGCGCAACAGGTTGCGGTTGAACTCCAGCTCGTCGTCGGCGCGCTCGACCGGCTGCGCGGACGTCGGCTCCTCGAAGTTGATGAACAACTGCAGCTGGTCCTGCAGGATGCGCGCGGCAAGCGCGACCGTGTCCTCCGCCGCCACCGCGCCGTTGGTCTCGATCTGGATGGTCAGCTTGTCGAGGTCCGTGCGCTCGCCGACCCGCGCATTGCCGATCTGGTAGGAGACCTTCTTGACGGGTGAGAACAACGCGTCGACCGGGATCAGTCCGATCGGCGCATCCTCGGCCCGGTTCTGCGTCGCGGCGACGTAACCCTTGCCGGACTCGACCGTCATCTCCACGACCACCCGGGCGCCCTGATCGAGCGTCATCAGCACGTGATCGCTGTCCATGACCTCGATGTCGTGACCGGTGTCGATCTGGCCGGCCGTCACCTCGCCGGGCCCGACCGCGGTCAGCGTCATGCGCTTCGGCCCGTCGCTGTGCATGCGCAGACCCATCGATTTGATATTCAAGATGATGTCGGTGACGTCCTCACGCACGCCGGGCATCGACGAGAACTCGTGCAGCACGCCCTCGATCTGCACGGATGTCACTGCCGCACCCTGCAGCGACGACAGCAGCACGCGCCGAATGGCATTGCCCAGGGTGAGGCCGAAACCACGCTCCAACGGCTCGGCGACGACCGTGGCCTCACGCGCCGGGTTCGTCCCGGACGTGATGTCGAGCTTCGTCGGCTTGATCAGATCGGTCCAATTTTTCCGTAGCATCTGTCCACCTCAGGTAGGCCGGGGTGGGTCCCCCGCCCGTGTCAATCATGGTGCGGCGCCATCGAAACAGGCGGCCGCGCCGGCGGCGGTCGGGTCCCGGCGGGCACGACGGGGTGCCGTTACCGGCGCCCGCCCGCGGGCCGCTCCGCTATACGCGGCGCCGTTTCGCCGGCCGGCAACCGTTGTGTGGTATAGGCGTGACGTCGCGGATCTGGGTGATCTCGAAACCGACGGTCTGCAGCGCGCGCAATGCCGATTCCCGGCCCGAGCCAGGACCCTTCACCTCGACCGTCAGGGTCTTCATGCCGTGCTCCTGCGCCTTGCGGCCGGCGCTCTCAGCCGCCATCTGCGCGGCATATGGTGTCGACTTGCGCGAACCCTTGAAGCCCTGGCCACCGGCGCTGGCCCAGGCGATCGCGTTGCCCTGAGCGTCGGTGATCGTGACCATCGTGTTGTTGAACGTCGCACTCACATGTGCCACGCCGGAGGTAATGTTTTTGCGCTCACGGCGGCGCACGCGTCCTGTTGCAGGTTTGGCCATATCTCTTCCGTCGGTTGCTCGCCGCTCAAGTCTTCTTCTTGGCCGCGATCGGGCGCGCCCGGCCTTTACGGCTGCGCGCATTGGTGTGCGTGCGCTGGCCGCGCACCGGCAGCCCCTTGCGATGGCGCAGGCCGCGGTAGCAGCCGAGGTCCATCAGACGCTTGATGTTCATCGCCACCTCGCGGCGCAGGTCGCCCTCGACGCGATAGTCGCGATCGATGATCTCGCGCACCCGCATGACCTCGTCCTCGGTCATCTCGTGCACGCGGCGCTCGGCCGGCACGGCGCATTTGCCGCAGATCTCACGCGCCTTGGTCCGGCCAATGCCGTGGATGTACGTCAGGGCAATGCCGACCGGCTTCTGCGTCGGGATGTTAACACCAGTAATACGCGCCACGCCTGCTCTCCTCATGTTCGCGGGGCCGGACAAGGGCAAGTTTTTCAGATGCTGTCGCGGGCGGCGCGATTATAAGATTTGTTACCGTGCCGTCAACAGCTTAGCCCGTACCCAAGACCCCTTCCAATTGTCTTGTCACCGCGTCGATGTCGGCCATGCCGTCGACGCCCTTCAGCAGGCCCGTCGCCCCGTAATACGGCAGGATCGTCGCCGTCTGTGCGTTGTATGCGTCGAGCCGCGTCCGGACGGTGGCCGCGTTGTCGTCGGAGCGGCGCTTGAATTCGGCCCCGCCGCAGATATCGCAGACGCCGGCCACGGCCGGCTGCTGGAACCTATCATGGTAGCCCGCACCACACTTGGCACAGGTGAAGCGCCCGGAAATGCGGTCCACCAGCACGGCTTCGTCGACGTCGAAGCGCACCACCGCGTCAAGCTTGAGCCCCTTGCTGTCCAACATTTCATCCAGCGCCTCGGCCTGAAGAACCGTGCGCGGGAAGCCGTCGAGAATGAACCCGTTGGCACAGTCCGGCGCGCCGATACGCTCGGCAATGATTTGGACCATGATCTCATCGGGCATCAGCTGACCCGCATCCATGACCGCCTTGGCCTGGGCGCCGAGCGCGCTTCCGGAGGCTACGGCGGCGCGCAGCATGTCGCCCGTCGACAGCTGAACCAGGCCATATTTGCGTTCGAGGCGCTGCGCCTGAGTTCCCTTGCCCGCGCCCGGCGGGCCCAGCAGAATGACGTTCAACCGCGCCGCCCCTTGAGCTTGGACTTGCGGATCAGCCCTTCATATTGATGGGCCAAGAGGTGGGACTGGATCTGCGCCACCGTATCCATGGTCACGGAGACGACGATGAGCAGACTCGTCCCGCCGAAGAAGAACGGCACGCTGAACCGGGATATCAGGAACTCCGGCAACAGTGCCACCAGGACCAGATAGGAGGCGCCGACAACGGTCAGCCGCGACAGCACATAGTCCAGATATTCGGCCGTATTCCGACCGGGACGGATGCCGGGAATGAAGCCGCCGTACTTTTTCAGGTTCTCGGCCGTCTCCTCGGGATTGAACACGATCGCCGTGTAGAAGAAGGCGAAAAACGCGATCAGGATGGCAAAGAGGAGCAGGAACAGCGGTTGGCCGCGTCCGAGATAGGCGGTGATAATGTTGAGGATGCCGCCGCCGCCGCCGGAGAAGCCGGCCACGGTGACCGGCGTCAGCAGCAGCGACGTCGCGAAGATCACCGGGATGACGCCGGCGGTGTTCAACTTCAGCGGCAGGTGGCTCGACTCGCCGCCGAACATGCGGGCACCGACCTGCCGTTTTGGATATTGGACGATGATTCGTCGCTGGGCGCGCTCGACGAAGACGATGAAGCTGATCACCGCAGTGGCGCCGACCGCCAGGAAGAGGATGAACAGCGCCGACAGCGCACCGGTGCGCCCGAGTTCCAGTGTTGCCGCCACCGCGGTCGGGAAGCCGGCGACGATGCCGGAGAAGATGATCAGCGAAATGCCGTTGCCGACGCCGCGCGCCGTAATCTGCTCACCCAGCCACATCAGGAAGATCGTGCCGCCGACGATCGTGATCACCGTGGCGACGCGGAAGAACATGCCGGGGTTGGCCACCGCCGGGCCTTGCGAGCTGACGATGCCCTCGAGCCCAACCGCGAGGCCATAGCCCTGAACCGCCGCCAGCAGCACCGTGCCGTAGCGGGTGTATTGGTTGATCTTCTTGCGCCCGGACTCGCCTTCCTTCTTCAGCGCCTCCATGCGCGGCGAGATCGCCGTCATCAGCTGCATGATGATGGCCGCCGAGATGTACGGAATGACGTTCAGCGCGAAGATGCTCATGCGGCTGAGGGCGCCGCCGGCGAAGGCGTCGAACACGCCCAGAATGCCGCCGGCGTTCTGCTCGAAGATATCGCTGACAACGACGGGATCGATGCCTGGGATCGGGATGAACGTGCCCAGGCGATAGATGATGAGCGCGCCCAGCGTGAACCAGAGGCGCTTCTTCAGCTCGGTCGCCTTGGCAAAGGCGCCGAAATTCAGGCTCGATACAAATTGCTCGGCGGTCGATGCCATCGTCGATCTCCGCTACGCGCCGTCAGGCAGGCGCTGCCTGTTCGGCCGGCGCGCCCTTGTCGTCGTTGCCCGGCGCGCCCTTGTCATCGTTGCCCGAGGCACGCGCCTTGGGCGATGTCGACGGCGCCGACACCGTAATACTTCCCCCGGCTTTTTCGACGGCGGCAACGGCACCCTTGGATGCGCCCGTTACCTCGATCTTCAACTTTGCCTTCAGCTCGCCCGCGCCCAACAGGCGTACTCCCGCCAAGCGACGGCGCACGACGCCGACGGTCACCAACGCGGCCTCGGTTACGGGCTGTTTCGGATCTATCTTGCCGGCGTCGACCGCGGCCTGCAACCTGCCGACGTTCACGTGTTGGTAATACTTGCGTGTGGGGTTCTTGAAGCCGCGCTTCGGCAGCCGGCGATAGAGCGGCATTTGGCCGCCCTCGAACCCCATCAGTGAAACGCCGCTGCGCGACTTTTGCCCCTTGGCGCCGCGGCCGCCGGTCGAGCCCTTGCCCGAGCCGATACCGCGGCCAATCCGCTTGCGCCCTTGGCGGGCTCCCGCTCTGTCGGTAAGTTCGTTGAGTTTCATCGCCCTAACCCGTGCCTTGCCGCTATGCCGCCGTATCGACGCGGACTAGGTGCTTGACCTTGTCGATCATGCCACGCACGGCCGGCGTGTCTTCGAGCTCGCGCGTCCTGTTCATCTTGTTGAGGCCAAGCCCGATCAGCGTCTGGCGCTGATCGGCACGGCGGCCGATCGGGCTGCCGATCTGCGTCACCCGGACCGTGGCCCGCTGCTGCTTGGCCATCTGCGGCTGCTTAGCCATCTGCGGCCTCGGCAGCCGGGGCAGCACCGCGGCCGATGATGTCGGACACGCGTTTACCGCGCCGCGTCGCGATTGCCCGCGGCGCGCACAGCCGGCTGAGGCCTTCGAACGTCGCCTTGATCATGTTGTGGGGGTTCGACGTGCCGATCGACTTGGCAACGACGTCGTGCACGCCCAGGCACTCGAAGATCGCGCGCATCGGGCCGCCGGCGATCACCCCGGTCCCGGCCGGGGCGGCGCGCATCACCACCCGCCCGGCGCCATAGCGGCCGGCCACGTCGTGGTGCAGCGTGCGGCCCTCGCGCAACGGCACGCGCACCATCTCGCGCTTCGCCTGCTCGGTCGCCTTGCGGATCGCCTCGGGTACCTCGCGGGCCTTGCCGGCGCCATAGCCGGCGCGGCCTTTGCCGTCGCCAACGACCATGATCGCGGCGAAGCCGAAGCGGCGACCACCCTTCACGACCTTGGCCACGCGGTTGATACTGACCAGCTTTTCGATGTGATCAGAATCCTCGCCGCGGGGGCCTCGATCGTCCCGCCGCCGGCGTCCCGGTCCTTGGCCACCACGTCCCGGACCACGTCCCGGGCCTTGTCCACGTCCTGGTGCTTGAGCCATTCCGGCGCCTCCTAGAAGCTCAGGCCGCCTTCGCGGGCGGCCTCCGCCAGCGCCTTTACGCGCCCGTGATAGAGATATCCGCCCCGGTCAAAGACGATGTCCTTGACGGCGGCCGCCGTCGCCCGCTTGGCGATCTCGGCCCCGACGGCCTTGGCGGCGTCGATGTTCGAGCCCTTGCCGACGCTGGTCTTGACAGCCTTGTCGAGCGACGAGGCGGCGGCTAGCGTGCGCCCTTGCCTGTCGTTGATGATCTGCGCATAGATGTGCTGGTTCGAGCGAAACACGGTGAGCCGGAGGCGAGCGCCGGCCACCTTGCGCACCTTGGCGCGGACGCGCCGACGCCGGCGCAGATAGAGATCCTGTATCCGTCCGCTCATTTCTTCTTGCCTTCCTTGCGCAGGATCTGTTCGCCGGCGTACCTGATCCCCTTGCCCTTGTACGGCTCAGGCGGGCGGTAGGCGCGGATCTCCGCGGCAACCTGGCCGACCTTCTGCTTGTCCATGCCCGCGATCGTGATTGTCGTCGGGTTCGCGCAGGCGATCTCGATGCCCTCGGGCACCGGGTATTTGACGTCGTGACTGAAGCCCATCTGGAGGGTCAGCGCCTTGCCCTCCACCGCGGCACGATAGCCGACACCGGTGATCTCCAACGTCTTCGAGAAGCCCGTCGTGACACCTTCGACGAGGTTGTTCACGAGGCTGCGCGAGGTGCCCCACATGGCCCGCGCCCGCGTCGACTCGTCGCGCGGCTTGATCCAGATCTCGCCATTGTCCTGACTGACGAGCACGTCGTCGGTGAGCGACACCGCGCCCTCGCCGATCTTGCCCTTCGCGGTGACCAGCTGGCCCTCGATACGGACCTGTGTGCCGGCCGGCACCTGGACGGGATATTTGCCTACGCGCGACATCGCGCACCCCTCGAAACTAGAAGACGTGACAGAGGATTTCCCCGCCAACGTTGGACTCCCGGGCATCCGTATCCGACAGAACGCCACGCGGCGTCGACAGGATGGCAATGCCCAAACCGCCATAGACCTGGCGCAGATCCTTGATTTTCGCGTAGACGCGCCGGCCCGGCTTGGAGACGCGCTTGATCTCGCGGATCACCGGCTCGCCCGCGTCGTACTTCAGCTCGATCGTCAGCTCACGGATGCCGTGGCGCACCTCGGCCTCGGAGTAGCCGCGGATGTAGCCCTCGCTCTGCAGCACGTCGAGGACACGGACCCGCATTCTCGACGCCGGCGCCGTCACGGTCTGCTTGGTCGCCCGTTGGCCGTTGCGAATGCGGGTGAGCATGTCGCCGACGGGATCAGTCATCGCCATCGCGCAAAACCTCCCTTACCAGCTCGACTTCACCATGCCGGGGATCTGGCCCGCCGAGGCCAGGTCGCGCACGGCGATGCGCGACATACGGAACTTGCGGTAATAGCCGCGCGGACGGCCGGTCAGCAGACAGCGGTTGCGCACCCGGGTCGCGCTGCTGTTGCGCGGCAACTTGGCGAGCCTCAGCCGCGCCGCGAAGCGTTCCTCCGGCGGCCGCGACGTGTCGGCGGCGATCAGCTTCAGCTGCAGCCGCTTCTCCGCATAGCGCCGGACAAGCCGGCCACGCCGCTGGTTTTTTTCGATCGCGCTTTTCTTTGCCATTTTCGCTGGTCCTTCCGCTCAGGTCCGGAACGGCATGTCGAAGCCCTTCAGCAACGACATGGCCTCCGAATCTGTCCGGGCGGTGGTGCAGATGACGATGTCCATGCCGCGCACTTCGTCGACCTTGTCATAGTCGATCTCCGGGAAAACGATCTGCTCGCGCAGCCCCAGCGCGAAGTTGCCGCGGCCATCGAAGCTCTTGGCGTCGAGGCCGCGGAAATCGCGGACGCGCGGCAGGGCGATGGTCACCAGACGATCGAAGAATTCGTACATCCGGCGGCGCCGCAGCGTGACCTTGCAGCCGATCTTCATGCCGGCGCGCAGCTTGAAGTTGGCGACCGACTTGCGGGCCTCGATCACCGTCGGCAGCTGTCCGGCAATACGCGTCAGGTCGCCGACCGCCGCGTCCAGCTTCTTGGAGTCCTGAATGGCCTCGCCGATGCCCATGTTGACGACGATCTTGTCGAGCCGCGGCACCTGCATGACGTTCGCATACTCGAACTCCTTCAGGAGGGCCGGCTTGACCACTTTATCGTAGCGCTCACGCAATCGCGACGTCATGACACCCTACCGGTCAAGGACTTCGCCGGACCGCTTGGCGAAGCGGACCTTGCGGCCCTCCTGGAGAAACTTGTAACCGACACGCGTCGGCTCGCTCGTCTTCGGGTCGACGACGGCGACGTTCGAGACATGCAGCGGCGCCTCGAAATCGTTGATGCCGCCGGGTGTCGACTGGGTCGGACGCTGATGGCGCTTGACCAGGTTGACGCCCTGCACGAGGACGCGGCGCGCGGCCGGGATGACGCGCAGGACCTCGCCCTTCTTGCCCTTCTCGCGGCCGCTCGTGACGACCACCTGGTCGCCCTTCTTGATCTTGATCTTGATCTTCAGGTTGTGCCGCATCTACAGCACCTCCGGCGCGAGCGAGATGATCTTCATGTAGTTCTTGGCGCGCAGCTCGCGCGTGACCGGGCCGAAGATGCGGGTGCCGATGGGCTCGCCCGCCGTCGAGATGAGGACCGCCGCGTTGCGGTCGAAACGGATCACGGTGCCGTCGTTGCGGCGAATGTCGCTGCGCGTGCGCACGATGACGGCGCGGTGCAGCTCGCCCTTCTTGACGCGGCCGCGTGGGATCGCCTCCTTCACCGTGACGACGATGACGTCGCCGATGCCCGCGGTCTTGCGCTTCGAGCCGCCCAGGACCTTGATGCATTGCACCCGGCGAGCACCACTGTTGTCCGCGACCTCGAGGCTCGATTGCATTTGGATCATTGTTCAATACCCCTGTCGCGCGCCGCGGATCGGCGTCAGGCGCCGAGTTTCTCGACGACTTCGAATCGCTTGCGCCGCGAAATCGGCCGGCATTCGCGGATGCGGACCAGATCGCCGGTTGCGTATGCATTGCCTTCGTCGTGCGCGGCAAAGCGGCTCGACCGCGTGACGAACTTCTTGTAGAGCGGATGCATGACCCGCCGATCGACCCGCACGACCACGGTCTTGTCCATCTTGTCGCTGACCACGGTCCCGGTAAGCGTGCGTCGCGGCATCTCTTTCTCCTACTTCGCGGCCGGCCGGCGTGAGCCAACCACGGTCTTGATGCGGGCGATGTCGCGCCGGACCTGGCGGACACGGGCCGTGTTCTCGAGCTGGCCACTGGCCCGCTGAAAGCGGAGGTTGAAGGCCTCCTTCTTGAGCGCGAGCAGTTGGTCGGCCAGCTCGTCGTCGCTTTTAGTGCGTACTTCCGTCGCCTTCATGTCCTGCCTCACCCCGCCACGCGGCTGACGAACCTGGTCTGCAGCGGCAGCTTCGCCGAGGCCAGGGCAAACGCTTCGCGCGCGCGATCCGGCGCCACGCCTTCGATCTCAAACATGACGCGGCCGGGCTTGACCCGCACCATCCAGAATTCCGGCGTGCCCTTGCCCTTGCCCATGCGAACCTCGGCCGGCTTCTGGCTGACCGGCACGTCGGGGAAGATGCGGATCCACACCTTGCCGGCGCGCTTCATGTGGCGCGTGATCGCCCGCCGCGCGGCCTCGATCTGGCGCGCCGTGACGCGGCCCGGCGTCACCGCCTTGAGGCCGTAGGAACCGAAGTTCAGCGCCGTGCCGGACGTCGCCCGGCCGTGCACGCGGCCCTTGTGCTGCTTGCGGAACTTCGTTCGCTTGGGACTAAGCATTGCTCACCTGCCGTTACTCAGCCGACCGCGCTCAGCGGCCGACCTGCAACTCCTCGGCGCGCCGATCCTGGGCCATCGGGTCGTGCTCCATGATGTCGCCCTTGTAGACCCAGACCTTGACGCCGCACGTACCGTAGGTCGTCTTCGCCGTCGCCGTGCCGTAGTGGACGTCGGCCCGGAGCGTGTGCAGCGGCACCTTGCCCTCGTGATATTGCTCGGTGCGCGCGATCTCGGCGCCGCCCAGGCGGCCGCCGCACATGACCCGGACACCCTGCGCACCGAGGCGCATCGCATTCTGCACCGCGCGCTTCATCGCCCGGCGAAAGCCGACGCGACGTTCGAGCTGTTGGGCGATGTTCTCGGCCACCAGGACGGCGTCGATCTCGGGCTTGCGTACCTCGACGATGTTGAGGCTGACCTCGGAACCGGTCTTGCGCGCGAGGTCGACGCGCAGTTTCTCGATGTCGGCGCCCTTCTTGCCGATGACAACGCCGGGCCGCGCGGTATGGATCGTGATCCGCGCCTTCTTGGCCGGCCGCTCGATGACGATGCGGCTGACGCCGGCGCCCGACAGCCGGCGCTGCAGCATGCGGCGCAGGTCCAGATCCTCGTGCAGCAGCTTGCCGTAGGACCGGCCCTCCGCGTACCAGCGCGAATCCCACGTCCTGTTGACGCCGAGTCTCAGACCGATCGGGTTGACCTTCTGACCCATGACTATGCTTCCTCCCCGACTTCACGCACGACTAGCCGCAGGTTGGAGAGCGGCTTGACGATGCGCCCCGCACGGCCACGCGCACGCGGGCGCCAACGTTTCATGACAAGCCCGCGGCCGACGCTGGCCTGGGCGACGACCAGCCGGTCGACGTCGAGTTGGTGGTTGTTCTCGGCGTTGGCGACGGCGCTTTCCAGCGCTTTCTTGACGGCCCCGGCGATGCGCCTGTGCGAGAACGTCAACTCCGTCAGCGCGGTCTGAACCTTCTTGCCGCGAATGCTCTCGGCAATGTCGTTCAGCTTCTGCGGGCTGGTCCGCAGGCCGCGCAGATAGGCGCCCGCCTCGTTGTCGGCGAGCTTGCGGAGTACCGAGCGCTTGCCCATGGCTCAGCCCCTCCTCGCCTTGCGGTCGGCGGCGTGGCCGACATAGGTGCGCGTCGGGGAAAACTCGCCGAACTTGTGACCGACCATGTTCTCGGTGACCAGCACCGGCAGGAACTTGTGACCGTTGTGCACACCGAAGGTGAGGCCGACGAATTGCGGCAATATGGTCGAGCGCCTCGACCATATCTTGATTACATCGTTGCGGCCGGACTGCCGGCCGCGCTCGGCCTTCTTCAAGAGAAAGCCGTCGACAAACGGACCTTTCCATACGGAGCGTGCCACGTGCCGGTCTCCTTGCCTCTAGCGCCGCCGCCGAACGATCAGCGAATCGGTCTTCTTGTTGCTGCGCGTGCGCTTGCCCTTGGTCGGCTTGCCCCACGGCGTCACCGGGTGGCGACCGCCCGAGGTGCGGCCCTCGCCGCCGCCATGGGGATGGTCGATCGGGTTCATGGCGACGCCGCGCACCGATGGACGCTTGCCCAGCCAGCGCTTGCGGCCGGCCTTGCCAAGCTTGATGTTGGCCTGGTCCGGGTTCGACACCGCGCCGATCGTCGCCATGCACTCGGCCCGCACCATGCGCACCTCGCCCGAGGCCAGCTTGAGCAGCGCATAACCGCCGTCGCGGCCGACCAGCTGAACATACGTGCCCGCCGCGCGCGCGATCTGGCCACCCTTGCCCGGCCGCATCTCGACATTGTGCACGATCGTGCCGACAGGGATCGAGCGCAGCGGCATGGCGTTGCCCGGCTTCACGTCGACGCGTTCGCCGGCGACCACCGCGCCGCCGACCTGCAGCCGCTGCGGCGCCAGGATGTAGCTCAGCTCGCCATCCGAATAGCGCAGCAGGGCGATGAATGCCGTGCGGTTCGGGTCGTACTCGATGCGCTCAACCGTGCCGGGAACGTCGAACTTGCGGCGCTTGAAATCGACGACCCGATAAAGTCTCTTGTGACCGCCGCCGCGGCGGCGCGCGGTGATGCGTCCGGTGTTGTTGCGGCCGCCTTGCTTCGACAGGCCCGCGGTCAGCTGCTTGACCGGGTCGCCCTTCCACAGATCGCGGCGGTCGACCAGGACGAGCCCGCGCTGGCCCGGCGTCATTGGTCTGTATTGCTTCAAGGCCATCGCGTTAGATCCCCGTCGACACGTCGATCGAGTTGCCCTCGGCCAGCGTGACCACGGCCTTCTTCCGGTCGGGCCGGCGGCCACGCCGGCCGCGCCACATCTTGACCTTGCCCTTCTGGCGCAACGTGTTGACCGCCGTTACCTTGACGTCGAACAAGCCCTCAACTGCCGCGCGAATCTCCGGTTTTGTCGCGGTCAGCGGCACGCGGAAGACGACCTGGTTATGCTCCGACACGACGGTCGATTTCTCGGTGATGACCGGCGCGCCAATGACGTCGTACATGCGCCCACGGGTCAGCTTGACGCGGCCGCGCGGCTTGGCGTTCGTCGTCATCGCAACTGCTCCTGCAACTGGGCTACGGCGTCCTTGGTGAGGACCAGCGTGTCGTGGCGCAGGATATCGTAGACATTGGCGCCCTGGCGCGGCAGTACATCGATCCGCGGAATGTTGCGCGCGGCGCGCACGAAGTTCTGATTGACCTCGGCCCCATCGACGATCAGCGCCGACTGCAGGCCGATCTTGCGCAGTTTCTCGGCCAGCGGCTTGGTCTTCGCCTCGTCGACGACGGCGGCGTCGAGAACGATCAGCTTGCCGTCGCGCTGCTTGGCCGACAGCGCCGTCTTCATCGCCAGCTTGCGCACCCGCTTCGGCATGTCGTGGGCATGGCTGCGCACGACCGGGCCGAAGGCAACCTGGCCACCGCGGAACTGGGTCGCGCGCGTCGTGCCGGCGCGGGCCCGGCCCGTGCCCTTCTGGCGCCAAGGCTTCGCGGTCGTACCGGATATCTCGGACACGCCCTTGGTCTTGTGGGTGCCCTGCCGCCGCTTCGCCAGCTGATAGTTGACCATGCGCGCCAGGATGTCGCGGCGCACCTCGAGGCCGAAGACGGCGTCGTCGAGGTCGACCTCGCCGGCTGCCTTGTTGTCCAGATTGATGACCTTGCACTTCATCGCTCAGGCCTCGTCCGCCGGCTTGTCGGCCGTCGCGCCAGCGTCGGCGGCTGCGTCTGCAGCTGGTGCGTCGGCCGGGCCGGCCTCGTCCGCGGCGGGCGCCGTGGTGGGTTCGGCTGCTGCGACGGCGGCCGGGAACGGAACGTCATCGGGCGCCGGGCGCTTGACCGCGTCACGCACCAGCACGTAGCCGCCCTTGGCCCCAGGCACGGCGCCCTTGACCATGATCAGCCCGGCGTCGACGTCGGTCGCAACGATCTTCAGGTTCTGCACCGTGACCCGCGCATCGCCAAGGTGTCCGGCCATCTTCTTGCCCTTGAAGACCTTGCCGGGATCCTGGCACTGCCCGGTCGAGCCGTGCGCGCGATGGGAAACCGAGACGCCGTGGCTGGCCCGCATGCCGCTGAAGTTGTGCCGCTTTATGACACCGGCAAAGCCTTTGCCGATGGAGCGGCCGGTGACGTCGACGAACTGGCCGGCGACGAAGTGGTCGGCCCGCAACTCGGCGGCGACGTCGACGCCGGCATCGGCGCTGATGCGGAACTCAACGAGGCGCCGCTTCGGCGCCACCTTGGCCTTGGCATAGTGGCCGCGCATCGCCCGGTCGACCCGCTTGGCCTTGGCCGCACCGATGCCGATCTGCAGGGCGTCATAGCCCTCCTTGTCGGCGCTGCGGCGGGCCACGACCCGGCAGTCATCGAGCTTCAGCACGGTGACCGGAACATGGCCGCCGGCGTCGTTGAACACTCGCGTCATGCCGACTTTCTGCGCAATCAAGCCAGTTCGCATGGTCTTGTCCCTACAGCTTGATCTCGACGTCGACGCCGGCGGCCAGGTCGAGCTTCATCAGCGCGTCGACCGTCTGCGGCGTCGGATCGATGATGTCCAGCAGCCGCTTGTGGGTGCGGACCTCGAACTGCTCGCGCGACTTCTTGTCGATGTGGGGCGAGCGCAGCACGGTGTACTTGTTGATCGACGTCGGCAACGGCACGGGACCGCGGATCGCCGCGCCGGTGCGCTTGGCGGTGTTCACGATCTCCTTGGCCGACTGATCCAGGATTCGGTGATCGAAGGCCTTCAGGCGGATGCGAATATGTTGACTGTCCATGTCGTTGTGTGTCCGTTTGCAGATCGACGGCCCCGTCCGGGGCCGCCGATGCTCTCATAAAGCGCCGTTACGTAACGATCGCCGTGACGACGCCGGCGCCGACGGTGCGGCCGCCCTCGCGGATCGCAAAGCGCAGGCCCTCGTCCATCGCGATCGGCGCGATCAGCTTGATCACCATCGCGATGTTGTCGCCCGGCATCACCATCTCCGTGCCCTCCGGCAACTCGACCGTCCCCGTCACGTCCGTCGTCCGAAAGTAGAACTGCGGCCGGTAGTTCGAGAAAAACGGCGTGTGACGGCCGCCCTCCTCCTTGGTCAGAATGTAGGCCTCCGCCTTGAACTCCGTATGCGGCGTGATCGAGCCCGGCTTCGCCAGCACCTGGCCGCGCTCGACATCCTCTCGCTTCGTGCCGCGCAGCAGCACGCCGATGTTGTCGCCCGCCTCGCCCTGATCCAGCAGCTTGCGGAACATCTCGACGCCCGTGCACGTCGTCTTGCGCGTCTCGCGGATGCCGACGATCTCGATCTCGTCGCCGACATTGACGATGCCGCGCTCAACTCGACCCGTCACAACCGTGCCGCGGCCCGAGATCGAGAACACGTCCTCGATCGGCATCAGGAACGGCTTGTCCTTAGGACGGTCCGGCTGCGGTATATACGTGTCCACCGCCTCCATCAGCGCATGGATCGAGTCCTTGCCCGTCGTCGTGTCGCCGTCCTCCAGCGCCGCCAGCGCAGAGCCGCGGATCACCGGGATGTCGTCGCCCGGGAACTCGTACAGGCTCAACAGCTCACGCACCTCAAGCTCAACCAGATCCAACAGCTCGGGATCGTCAACCTGGTCCACCTTGTTCATGTAGATCACGATCGCCGGCACACCGACCTGGCGCGCCAGCAGAATGTGCTCGCGCGTCTGCGGCATCGGACCGTCCGCCGCCGAGACAACCACGATCGCCCCGTCCATCTGCGCCGCCCCGGTGATCATGTTCTTCACATAGTCCGCGTGGCCGGGACAATCGACATGCGCGTAGTGCCGGTTCGCCGTCTCGTACTCGACATGCGCCGTCGCGATCGTGATGCCCCGCGCCTTCTCCTCAGGCGCCTTGTCGATCTGGTCGTAGGCCGTGAAAACGGCGCCGCCCGTCTCCGCCAGCACCTTCGTGATCGCCGCCGTCAGAGTCGTCTTGCCATGATCCACATGGCCGATCGTGCCAACGTTCACATGCGGCTTCGTACGCTCGAATTTCGCCTTGGCCATTGTCTCCGATCTCCGTGTCTTCGACTGTTTCGATCAGGCCATCTTGGCCACGACCTCTTCCGCGACGGCCCGCGGCACCTGGTCGTAGTGACTGAACACCATCGTGAATGTGGCGCGCCCTTGGCTCATCGAGCGCAGCGTATTGACGTAGCCGAACATGTTGGCCAGCGGCGCCGTCGCGTTGATCGTGCGGGCGTTGCCGCGCGTGTCCATCGCCGAGACTTGCCCGCGCCGGCTGTTGAGGTCGCCGATGATGTCGCCGACATACTCCTCCGGCGTCACCACCTCGATCTTCATGATCGGCTCCAATAACTTCGGCGCGGCCTTGTCGAGCGCTTCGCGAAACGCCGCGCGGGCCGCGATCTCGAATGCCATGACCGAGGAATCGACGTCGTGCTGGTCACCGTCGATCAGTGTCGCCTTGAGGTCGATGACCGGGAAACCGGCGATAATCCCGGACTCCGTGGCGCCGCGAACGCCCTTCTGGACGCCGGGAATGTACTCGCGCGAGATCGCGCCGCCGCTGATGGCGCTCTCGAACGTGACGCCGGAGCCGCTTTTCTGCGGCTCGAACAACAGCTTGACCCGGGCAAACTGGCCGCTGCCGCCGGTCTGTTTCTTGTGCACGTAGTCGACCTCGACCGACCGCGAGATCGTCTCGCGGTAGGCGACCTGGGGCGCGCCGACGTTGGCGTCGACCTTGAACTCCCGCTTCATGCGGTCGACCAGGACCTCGAGATGCAGCTCGCCCATGCCCTTGATGATCGTCTGCCCGCTTTCGGGGTCGGAGGTAACGCGGAACGACGGATCCTCGGCGGCCAGACGGCCGAGCGCCGAGCCCATCCTCTCCTGGTCCGCCTTGGTCTTCGGCTCGACGGCGATCTCGATCACCGGCTCGGGGAACTCGATGCGCTCGAGCACGATCGGCGCGCTGGGGTCGCACAGCGTGTCGCCGGTCGTCGTCGTCTTGAGGCCGGCCAGCGCAACGATGTCGCCGGCCCGCGCGGACTTCACGTCCTCACGGTCGTTGGCATGCATCAACAGCATGCGGCCGACCCGCTCACGCTTGTCCTTGACGCTGTTGAGCAGACTGCTTCCGCTTTCCAGTACGCCGGAGTAGACCCGAATGAAACTGAGCGACCCGACGAACGGGTCGCTCATGATCTTGAAGGCCAGAGCGGCAAAGGGCGCTTCATCGGCCGTCGCGCGCCTGACCTCGTCATCCGTGCCCGGCTTCACGCCGACGACCGGCGGGACGTCCAGGGGCGACGGCAGATAGTCGACGACGGCGTCGAGCAGCGGCTGCACGCCTTTGTTCTTGAACGCCGAGCCGTTGAGCACCGGCACGAACGCCCCGGCCAGCGCGCCCTTGCGGATACAGGCCTTCAGCGTCGCCTCGTCGGGAACCTGGCCCTCGAGATACGCTTCCATGACCGTGTCGTCATGCTCAACCGCCAGCTCGACCAGTCGATCGCGCCAGGTCGCGGCAGCGGCGGTCAGCTCCGCGGGGATGTCGTCGTAGTAGAACTCGGCGCCAAGCGCCTCGTCCCGCCAGATCACGGCCTGCATTTTCACCAGGTCGACCACACCGCGATATTCGGCCTCGGCCCCGACCGGCAGCTGCAGCACCAATGGCTGTGCGCCAAGGCGGTCGGCGATCATCTCGACGCAGCGCAGGAAGTCGGCGCCGACGCGATCCATCTTGTTGATGAAGCAGATGCGCGGCACCCGATACTTGTCGGCCTGGCGCCACACCGTCTCGGACTGGGGCTCGACCCCGGCGACGGAATCGAACACCGCAACGGCGCCGTCGAGCACGCGCAGCGAGCGCTCGACCTCGATCGTGAAGTCGACGTGGCCAGGCGTGTCGATGACGTTGATGCGGTGATCGCGCCAGGCACACGTCGTCGCCGCCGACGTGATCGTTATGCCGCGCTCCTGCTCTTGCTCCATCCAGTCCATCTGGGCATTGCCGTCGTGGACCTCGCCGATCTTGTAGGAGCGGCCGGTATAGTAGAGGACGCGTTCCGTCGTCGTCGTCTTACCGGCATCGATGTGGGCCATGATGCCGATATTGCGATAGCGCTCGAGCGGGGTCTGGCGAGCAGCGACCATCGTGGTGCGAACCTTTAGAGCTACCAGCGGTAGTGTGAGAATGCTTTGTTGGCCTCGGCCATCCGGTGGGTGTCTTCACGCTTCTTGACGGCGGTGCCGCGATTGTTCGCGGCATCCATCAGTTCGCGGGACAGGCGCTCAACCATCGTGTTTTCCGAGCGCTTGCGCGCGCTGCCGATCAGCCAGCGGAACGCCAATGCCTGAGCCCGGATGGTCCGCACCTCGATCGGCACCTGATAGGTGGCACCGCCGACGCGGCGCGAGCGCACCTCAAGGTGCGGCTTGATGTTGTCAATCGCCGAGTGGAAGACCTTGACCGGGTCGTCCCCCATCTTCTGCGAGATGTCGTCGAGGGCGCCATAGATGATGCGCTCCGCCACCGACTTCTTGCCGTCGCGCATGAGCGAGTTCGTGAACTTGCTGATCGTCCGGTCGCCGAATTTGGGATCGGGCAGGACCTCGCGTTTTTCGGCGCGGCGGCGGCGCGACATGGCGGTTTCCTATTTCGGGCGCTTGGCGCCGTACTTCGAACGGCGCTGGCGGCGGTCGGGCACGCCCTGGGTATCCAGGGTGCCGCGAATGACGTGATAGCGGACACCGGGCAGGTCCTTGACGCGGCCGCCGCGGATCATGACGACCGAGTGTTCCTGCAGGTTATGGCCCTCGCCCGGGATATAGCTGGTCACCTCGAACCCGTTCGTCAGGCGCACGCGCGCGACTTTGCGCAGGGCCGAGTTCGGCTTCTTCGGCGTTGTCGTGTAGACCCGAGTACAGACGCCGCGCTTCTGCGGACAGGCCTGCAGCGCCGGCACCTTGTTGCGTTTCACCGGTTGCTGTCGTGGCTTGCGGATCAACTGATTGATCGTCGGCATCCGGCCCTCGTTCCTCACCGCGTCAAGCGGGCGTTGCTACAAAAAATTGCAGACGCAGGTCAGCCCTGTCTGCGACGGACTCGTTTTCGCCGATCCGTACGGCTTGGCTCTATTTCTGTCCAGTTATCGCCTGCGGCTGCGTTTAGCCCAATGAGGTCTACTGCCAGCCCCGTAGAGGCGCGCGGATACTACTCAGGGGCCCAATACCCGTCAACAGCAAATCCTTAAGGACCAGCAGGGGTTGGCGGCGCGCGCGGCAGCAATTTGCGCCGTCTATTCGGCCGCGCCCGTGCTCTGCTCCAGCGCCTCCCGCGTGGCCTCCTGCGCGGCCTCCTGCGCGGCCTCTCGGGCGGCCTCTCGGGCGGCGTCCTCGGCCGCCGCCCGGTCGGCGGCAAGCTGCGACAGCTCGCGATCGCGGGCCGCGGCGATGCCTTTCAGACGGTTCATGACGTTGCCGGTGCCAGCCGGGATCAGCCGGCCGACGATGACGTTCTCCTTCAAGCCCATCAGGTAGTCGACCTTGCCGTTGACCGCGGCTTCGGTCAGCACCCGCGTGGTCTCCTGGAACGACGCCGCCGAGATGAACGAGTCGGTCTGCAGGCTGGCCTTGGTGATGCCCTGCAACACCGGCTCGGCCCGCGCCGGCCGCAGGCTGTCGGCCGCGGCGCGCTCGTTGACCGCGTCGAATTCCACCTTGTCCACGGTCTCGCCGATCAGGAACGTCGTCTCGCCTGGATCGGCAATCTCCACCTTCTGCAGCATCTGGCGAACGATGACCTCGATGTGCTTGTCGTTGATGGTCACGCCCTGCAGCCGATAGACGTCCTGGATCTCCTTCACCAGGTAGCTCGCGAGGGCCTCGATCCCGAGGATCCGCAAGATGTCGTGCGGCACCGGGTTGCCGTCCATCAACAAATCGCTCTTCTGGACGAGGTCGCCTTCCTGCACCGAGATATGCTTGCCCTTGGGGATCATGTATTCGACCGGCTCCTGCCCCTCGGCCTGTTCGGCCTCGCTCGGCACGACGACGATCCGGCGCTTCGTCTTGTAGTCCTTGCCGAATTCGACCCGGCCCGAGATCTCGCTGATGATCGCGTGATCCTTTGGCCGCCGCGCCTCGAACAGTTCTGCCACGCGCGGCAGACCGCCGGTGATGTCGCGGGTCTTCGAGCTTTCGCGCGGGATGCGGGCAAGGATATCGCCTGCATGCACCTCCTGGCCGTTCTCGACGTTGAGAATGGCATCGACCGACATGAAGTAGCGGGCGTCGAGTTGGTTGGCGAGCTTGATCACCTGCCCCTTCTTGTTGCGCAGCGTGATCCGGGGCCGCAGGTCGGCGCCCTTGACCTGCTGCTTCCAGTCCATCACCACCTTCGAGGCAATACCCGTGGCGTCGTCGGTAAACTCGCGCATCGACACGCCTTCCATAAGGTCGACATAGTTGGCGATGCCCGGCTTCTCGGTGATGATCGGCAGCGTGTAGGGGTCCCACTGGGCCAGCGTCTGGCCCTTCTCCAACTGCGCGCCGTCCTCGGCGAGCAGGCGGGCGCCGTATGGCAGGCGATGGCGCGCCCGCTCGCGTCCCTGGCCGTCGGTCAGCACGAGCTCGGTGTTGCGGGCCATGACGATCGGAACGCCGTCGGTGTTGACGACGACGTTCTTATTCTCCACCCGCAGCGTGCCGGCGATCGAAGCCTCGATCGACGACTGCTCGGTCGCGCCTTGTGCCGCGCCGCCGATGTGAAACGTGCGCATGGTCAGCTGGGTGCCCGGCTCGCCGATCGACTGCGCTGCAATGACGCCCACGGCCTCGCCGATATTGACCGACGTGCCGCGCGCCAGGTCGCGGCCGTAGCACTTGCCGCAAACGCCGCCGTGGCTGACGCAAGTCAGCACGGAGCGGATCAGCACCGCCTCGATCCCGGCCGTGCCGATGCTGTCGGCGCGCGGCTCGTCGATCAGATCGCCGGCGCGCACCAGCACTTCGCCACTCAACGGATCGACGATGTCGTCGGATGCCGAGCGGCCAAGGATGCGCTCCGACAGCTCGACAATGACGTCGCCGCCCTCGACGACGGCGCGCATCGTCAGGCCCGCGGTCGTGCCGCAGTCCTCCTCGACGATAATGCAGTCCTGGGCGACGTCGACGAGCCGGCGCGTCAGATAGCCGGAGTTGGCCGTCTTCAGTGCCGTGTCGGCCAGGCCCTTGCGGGCGCCGTGGGTCGAGTTGAAGTACTCGAGAACCGTCAGGCCTTCCTTGAAGTTGGAGATGATCGGCGTCTCGATGATCTCGCCCGACGGCTTGGCCATCAGGCCGCGCATGCCGGCCAGCTGGCGGATCTGCGCCGCCGAGCCGCGGGCGCCGGAATGCGCCATCATGTAGACCGAGTTGACTTGGCCGTCGTCGGCCGGCGCCTGCATCTCGCGCATCATCGCCTCGGCGACGTCGTCCGTGCAGTGGGTCCAGGCGTCGACGACCTTGTTGTACTTCTCGCCCTTCGTGATCAGGCCGTCCTGGTACTGCTGCTCGAACTCCTTGACCCGCTGAGTCGTCTCGTTGACCAGCACGCCCTTGTTCGCGGGGATGATCAAGTCGTCCTTGCCGAAGGAGATGCCGGCCCGGCAGGCGAACGAGAACCCCATGTTCATCAGCCGGTCGGCGAAGATGACCGTCTCCTTCTGCCCGCAATGGCGGTAGACGACGTCGATGACGGCGCTGACCTCACGCTTTGTCAGCAGCCGATTGACGACGTCGAACGGTACGTGGGCGTGACGCGGCAGGATCTGGCCCAGCAGCATGCGGCCCGGGGTCGAGACAACCTGGCGCCGGACGGTGCTGCCGTCGGCGTCGATCACTTCCATGCGCGCCTTGATCCGTGAATGCAGATGGACCGCACGGGTATCGAGCGCATGCTCGATCTCGCCGACCGAGGCGAAGCCCGGGACCCGATAGGCCTGCAGCTTGCCGGCTTTGATGGCCTTGAACGTGGCGTCCAGGTTCGTCGTCTCGACCGGCTGAGCCAGTCGATGGGGGTCGCGGATCATCACGTCCTGGGACGCCAGCGCCGCCTCCAGCACATCGCGCTTGGCGATCGGCACGGCATCGCCGGTCGGGTCCGGGCGCTCGTAGCTGAGAAAATAGAGGCCGAGCACGATGTCCTGGGACGGCACGATGATCGGCTTGCCGTTGGCCGGGCTGAGGATGTTGTTCGTCGACATCATCAGGACGCGCGCCTCGAGCTGAGCCTCGAGCGACAGCGGCACGTGCACGGCCATCTGGTCGCCGTCGAAGTCGGCGTTGAAGGCAGCACAGACCAGCGGATGCAGCTGGATCGCCTTGCCCTCGATCAGCACCGGCTCGAACGCCTGGATGCCCAGGCGGTGCAGCGTCGGCGCCCGGTTGAGCAGCACCGGATGCTCGCGGATCACCTCCTCGAGAATGTCCCAGACCTCCGGCCGCTCCTTCTCGACCAGGCGTTTCGCGGCCTTGATGGTCGTAGCGTAACCGTAGAGCTCGAGCTTGTGGTAGATAAACGGCTTGAACAGCTCGAGCGCCATCTTCTTTGGCAGGCCGCACTGGTGCAGCATCAGCTCCGGCCCGACGACGATCACCGAACGGCCGGAATAGTCGACGCGCTTGCCCAACAGGTTCTGGCGGAAGCGGCCCTGCTTGCCCTTCAGCATGTCGCTCAGCGACTTCAGCGGCCGCTTGTTGGCGCCGGTGATGACGCGGCCACGGCGGCCGTTGTCGAACAGCGCATCGACCGATTCCTGCAGCATGCGCTTCTCGTTGCGGACGATGATGTCCGGCGCGCGCAGCTCGATCAGCCGCTTCAGCCGGTTGTTGCGGTTGATGACGCGGCGATAAAGGTCATTCAAATCCGAGGTGGCGAAGCGGCCGCCATCGAGCGGCACCAACGGCCGCAGCTCCGGCGGGATCACCGGCACGACGTCGAGCACCATCCACGACGGATGCGCGCCGGACTCGATGAAGGCATCGAAGATCTTCAGGCGCTTCACCAGCTTCTTGCGCTTGGCCTCGGAGTTGGTCTCGCGCAACTCCTCGCGCAACCTCGGACGCACTTCTTCGAGGTCGAGGCCCTTCAGCATGTGCTTCAGCGCCTCGGCGCCAATCATCGCCGTGAACGCCTCCTCGCCATACTCGTCCTGGGCCTGGCGATACTGCTCCTCGCCCAGCAGCTGGTGCAGCTTCAGCGGCGTCAGGCCGGGCTCGATGACAATGAAGTTCTCGAAATAGAGCACGCGCTCCAAGTCGCGCAGCGTCATGTCGATCAGCAAGCCGATGCGGCTCGGCAACGACTTCAGGAACCAGATATGGGCAACCGGCGAGGCCAGTTGGATGTGGCCCATGCGCTCGCGCCGGACGCTCTGCAACGTCACCTCGACGCCACATTTCTCGCAGACGATGCCGCGATATTTCATGCGCTTGTACTTGCCGCACAGGCACTCGTAGTCCTTGATCGGTCCGAAGATGCGAGCACAGAAAAGCCCGTCCCGCTCCGGCTTGAAGGTGCGGTAGTTGATCGTCTCAGGCTTCTTGATCTCGCCGTAGGACCAGGACCGGATGCGCTCCGGGCTGGCGATCGAGATCCGGATCTCGTCGAAACTCTGCGGTCCCTGGGGCTGGCCGAAAAAGTTGACGAGTTCGTTCATCTCAAGGTGCTCCTTCTCGGAATATCGCTCCGGTCCCGCCTGTTCGGGGGCGGGGCCACGAATAGTCTTCGCCGCTATTGCGGCTCCTGGCGCAGCTGAACGTCGAGGCCGAGCGAGCGCAGCTCCTTCACCAACACGTTGAAGGATTCGGGAATGCCCGCCTCGAAGTTGTCGTCGCCGCGGACGATCGCCTCGTAGACCTTGGTGCGGCCGGCCTTGTCGTCCGACTTAACGGTCAGCATCTCCTGCAGCGTGTAGGCGGCGCCGTAGGCCTCGAGCGCCCAGACCTCCATCTCACCGAACCGCTGACCGCCGAACTGGGCCTTGCCGCCCAGCGGCTGCTGGGTGACCAGGCTGTACGGGCCGATCGAACGGGCATGGATCTTGTCGTCGACGAGGTGGTGCAGCTTCAACATGTAGATGTAGCCGACGGTGACCTTGCGCTCGAATTCCTCGCCGCTGCGGCCATCGATGAGGGTCACCTGGCCCGACACGTCGAGCCCGGCCATCTTCAGATGGTCGACGATCTCCTCCTCGCTGGCGCCGTCGAACACCGGCGACGCCATGGGAATGCCCGAGGCCATGTTGCGGGCAAGCTCGACAACGTCGTCGTCGTCCAACTCGGCGATCTCGACATCGAAGGTCTCCTTGCCGTAAACGTGCTTCAGCACCTTGCGCAGCTTGCCGACCTCGGCGGTGCGAGACGCGTGCAGCACCTCACCGATCTGACGACCGAGGCCGTGCGAAGCCCAGCCGAGATGGGTCTCGAGGATCTGGCCGACATTCATGCGCGACGGCACGCCGAGCGGGTTCAGCACCAGATCGACCGGCGTGCCGTCGTCGAGATAAGGCATGTCCTCGACCGGCACGATCTTCGAGATCACACCCTTGTTGCCGTGGCGGCCGGCCATTTTGTCACCGGGCTGCAGCTTGCGCTTCACGGCGACGAACACCTTGACCATCTTCATAACGCCCGGCGGCAACTCGTCGCCGCGTTGCAGCTTCTCGACCTTGTTGTCGAAGCGCGCCTCGAGCGTGTCGACCGATTCGTCGAAGCGCTTCTGCAGCTCCTCGATCTCGTTCATGCGCTTGTCGTTCTTGATGACGATCTGGCGCCACTGGCCGGGCGTATAATCGCCGAGCACCTTCTCGGTAACTCGGGTGCCGTCCTCCAGGCCTTTCGGCCCTTTGGCCGCGACCTGATTGACCACCAGCTCCTTCAGCCGGCCATAGAAGCTGCGCTCGATAATCCCCTTCTCGTCGTCGCGATCCTTGGCCAGATGCTCGATCTCGGCGCGCTCGATCGACAGGGCACGCTCGTCCTTGTCGATGCCGCGGCGCGAGAACACCCGCACCTCGACGACGATGCCGCCGACGCCCGGCGGCACCTTCAGCGAGGTGTCGCGCACGTCGGAGGCCTTTTCGCCGAAAATCGCCCGCAGGAGCTTCTCTTCCGGCGTCATCGGCGATTCGCCCTTGGGCGTCACCTTGCCGACCAGGATGTCGCCGGCCTTGACCTCGGCGCCGATGTAGACGATGCCGGCCTCGTCCAGGTTCTTCAGCGACTCCTCGCCGACGTTCGGGATGTCGCGGGTGATCTCTTCCTGGCCCAGCTTGGTGTCACGTGCCATCACCTCGAACTCGTCGATATGGATCGAGGTGAACACGTCGTCCTTGACGATGCGCTCCGAGATCAGGATCGAATCCTCGAAGTTGTAGCCCTGCCACGGCATGAACGCGCACAGCACGTTGCGGCCGAGGGCGAGCTCGCCGAGATAGGTCGACGGGCCGTCGGCGATCGTGTCGCCCTGCTGGATCAGATTGCCGACCTTGACCAGCGGCCGCTGGTTGATCGAGGTGTTCTGATTCGACCGCTGGAACTTCAGCAGATTGTAGATGTCAACGCCGGTGTCGGACGAGCTGACGTCCTGGGTCGCGCGGATGACGATGCGGGTCGCGTCGACCTGATCGACGATGCCGGACCGCCGGGCGACGATGACGACGCCGGAGTCCCGGGCGACGATCTCCTCCATACCGGTGCCGACGAGCGGCGCTTCGGCCTGGATCAGCGGCACCGCCTGGCGCTGCATGTTCGAGCCCATCAGCGCGCGGTTGGCGTCATCGTTCTCCAGGAACGGGATCAGCGCGGCGGCGACCGACACCAGTTGCTTGGGCGACACATCCATGAAGTCGATGACTTCCGGTCGCGCCAGCAGATAGTCGTTGCCGTGACGGCAACTGATCAGATCGCCGGTGAAGCGGTTGTTGCGGTCGAGCTCGGCATTGGCCTGGGCGATCGTATAGCGGCCCTCGTCCATCGCCGACAGATAGATCACGTCGTCCGTGACACGCTCCTTCTCGACCCTGCGGTAGGGGCTTTCGATGAAGCCGTACTTGTTGATCCGCGCATAGGTCGCCAGCGAGTTGATGAGGCCGATATTCGGCCCTTCCGGCGTCTCGATCGGGCAGATCCGGCCATAGTGCGTCGGGTGCACGTCACGCACCTCGAACCCGGCGCGCTCGCGGGTCAGGCCGCCCGGCCCCAGGGCCGACAGGCGCCGTTTGTGCGTGATCTCGCTCAGCGGGTTGGTCTGGTCCATGAACTGGCTCAGCTGGGACGAGCCGAAGAATTCGCGCACCACCGCCGCCGCCGGCTTGGCGTTGATCAGGTCATGGGGCATGACGCTGTCGATCTCGACCGTGCTCATGCGCTCGCGGATCGCGCGCTCCATGCGCAACAGGCCGACCCGGTACTGGTTCTCCATCAACTCGCCGACCGAGCGCACACGCCGGTTGCCGAGATGGTCGATGTCGTCGATCTCGCCGCGGCCGTCCTTCAGCTCGACCAGGATCTTGATGATCGCCAGCAGGTCCGCCTTGCGCAGGACCCGCACCGTGTCGGGACAGTCCAGCCCCATGCGGGCGTTCATCTTGACGCGGCCGACCGCCGACAGATCGTAGCGCTCGCCGTCGAAGAACAGGCCTTTGAACAGCCCCTCCGCGGTCTCCAGGGTCGGTGGCTCACCGGGCCGCATGACGCGATAGATCTCGATCAACGCGTCCTCGCGGCTGCGGTTCTTGTCGGCGGCCAGCGTATTGCGAATATAGCCGCCGATGTTCAAATGGTCGATCGCCAGGACCGGCAGCGTCTTGATGCCGGTCTCCTCGATGAGCGTCAGCGTCTCTTCCGTAAGCTCGTCGCCGGCATCGACATAGACCTCGCCGGTCTCCTCGTTGATCAGGTCGGTGGCGCAATAACGGCCCAGCAGCTCCTCCCTGGAGACGACGACATCCTTCAGGCCGTCGTCCACCAGCTTGCGGGCCAGGCGCGGCGTCATCTTGGCGCCGGCCTCGGCGACGACGTTGCCGGTCTTGGCGTTGACCAGGTCGAAGGCGAGCTTCTGCCCACGCAGGCGCTCCGCATCGAAGGTCGACTTCCAGGCGCCCTTGACGAACGTACAGATCTCCTTGGCATAAAAGCGGTCGAGGATTTCCTCGTTCGTCATGCCGATCGCCTCGTACGGGGCGAGCCCCCGGCCCTCGGCGGCGCGGTCGATGCGCAGCTTCTCCGTCGCGGCGCTGTCGAGTGCCATCAAGAACGTCGTCACCGGCAGCTTGCGGCGGCGGTCGATGCGGACGTGCACCAGGTCCTTGGCATCGAACTCGAAGTCGAGCCAGGAGCCGCGATACGGGATTACCCGAGCGGCGAACAGATACTTGCCCGACGAGTGCGTCTTGCCCTTGTCGTGGTCGAAGAAGACGCCGGGGCTGCGATGCATCTGCGAGACGATGACGCGCTCGGTGCCGTTGATGACGAACGTGCCCTTGTCCGTCATCAGGGGCATGTCGCCCATGTAGACGTCTTGCTCCTTGATATCGCGGATCGAACGCGAGCCCGTGTCCTCGTCGACGTCCCAGACGACGAGGCGCAGCGTTACCTTGAGCGGCGCGGCAAAGGTGATGCCGCGCTGCTGGCATTCCTCGACGTCGTATTTCGGCTCCTCCAGCTCGTAGTCGACGAACTCGAGCTGGGCGCGCTCGGAGAAGTCCCGGATCGGGAACACCGACTTGAAAACGGCCTGCAGGCCCGTTTCGGTGCGCAAGCCGGCCCGGGTGTCGATCTGCAGAAATTTGTCGTACGAGTTCTTCTGCACCTCGATCAGGTTCGGCATCAGCGCCACTTCAGGGATCCGCCCGAAATATTTGCGAACACGCTTACGACCGGTGAAGGAATTGGCCATCTTACTCTCTTTCAGCACGCTGGAACGGCAGCCTCAAACGCCCACGCCCGGCACGATCGCCGGGTCGGGGCAGGCGCAAGCAGATCCACGGCGCGCACCCCGGGGCGCGCGCCCAGACCCGACAGCAGTGATGTCCGGCGCCAACGCCTACTTGATTTCAATCGTCGCGCCGGCTTCTTCGATCTTCTTCTTGATTGCCTCGGCCTCGTCCTTGGAAACGCCCTCCTTGACGGCGCTCGGCACCGCCTCGACCAGGTCCTTGGCCTCCTTCAGGCCAAGCCCGGTGACCGCGCGCACTTCCTTGATGACGTTGATCTTCTTCTCGCCGAACGAGGTCAACATGACGTCGAACTCGGTCTGCTCCTCGGGCGCCTCGGCCGCCTCGGCCGGCGCAGCGGCCGCAGCCACCGGAGCCGCCGCCGAGACGCCCCACTTGTCCTCGAGCAGCTTGCTCAAATCCGCCGCTTCGATGACGGTGAGGCCGCTTAGATCGTCGACCAGTTTATCTAGATTGGCCATCTCTGCTTTCACTCCTGAGACTAAAGTTTCTGGGCTACGGCCGCGCGTTGGATCTACGCCGCTTCCGCCTTGTCGGCATACGCCTTGAGCACTCGAGCCAGCTGGCCCGCCGGGGCCTGCAGGACGCCCGCCACCCGTGTTGCCGGCGTCGACAACAGCCCGACGAACTGCGCGCGCAGCTCGTCGAGCGAGGGCAGCTTGGCAAGCTCCTGCACGCCGGCGGTGTCCATCATCTTGTCGCGCATGGCGCCGCCGATGATGGTCAGCTTGGTGTTGCTCTTGGCGAACTTCGCCGCCACCTTCGCCGCCGCAATCGGATCGGCCGAGAAGGCGATCGCCGTCGGCCCGACGAACAGCTCGGAAAGCTCCTCGTAGGGCGTACCGACAAGGGCAAGCTTGGCAAGCCGGTTCTTGGTCACCCGATAGCCGGCGCCGGCCTCGCGCATCTGGCGGCGCAGGTCGGTACTCTCGCCCACCGTCAAGCCAGACTGGTGGGCGACGACCACCAGCGTCGCCTCGGCAAACGTGCCGTTCAGTTCGGCTACCAGCTGTTCCTTCTTCGCTCGATCCACTTGCCGTCTCCGCTCTCAAAAGGCGGCCCCTCGTCGGCGAGTGGCCGCCCGCTCCTGTCCGGCGCCACCGCCAGCGCCAAGATATGGCTGGCCAATGGAGCCCTGGGGTCCTGTCCCAGGAGCGCGAGCCCTCGGCCCCCGGCGGGGGCTGAACCGCTCATCGCCCGTCTATGCAGGCAACCGGTTTAAGCCCGCGAATGAACACCTCTCGGCATCGTCTCGGGCACCTGCAGTCTCGGACAGTCGGGCCGGTCCGACGGTGCCGCCGGGGCCGACCCACCCGCCGCGCCCCGAAGGCCGCGACGGGCGAACTCTTTTGTGCGGCGGCGCCCTAGGTGCCGCCCGCCATGGCCGCGATGTCCAGCTTGACGCCGGGGCCCATGGTTGAACTCAGGGCCGCGCGCTGCACGTAGGTCCCCTTGCCGGCGCTCGGCTTCGCCTTCATGATCGCGTCGTAGAAGGCCTGCACGTTCTCGCGCAGCTTCTGTTCGTCGAAACTCGCCTTGCCGACCCCGGCATGGACGATGCCCTGCTTTTCGGCGCGGAACTGGACCTGGCCGGCCTTGGCCGCAGACACCGCGTCGGCGACGTCGTTCGTAACCGTGCCCAGCTTCGGGTTCGGCATCAGCCCGCGCGGCCCGAGGATCTTACCCAGGCGGCCGACGATCGGCATCATGTCCGGCGTCGCGACGACACGATCGAAGTCGATCTGGCCGCCCTGTACACGCTCCGCCAGGTCCTCGGCACCAACGATGTCGGCGCCGGCGGACTTGGCCTCCTCGGCCTTGTCGCCCTTGGCGAACACGGCGATCCTGAGGGTGCGCCCGGTGCCGTTCGGCAGGGCGACAACGCCGCGCACGTTCTGGTCGGCGTGGCGCGGGTCGATGCCCAGATTCATGGCGATCTCGATGGTCTCGTCAAATTTCGCCAAGGCGTTCTGCTTGACCAGCTTGACGGCCGTCTCGAGGTCGTAGCGCTTGTCGCGGTCGACGCCTTCAAGGGCGGCGGCCAGGCGTTTGCCCTGCTTCGCCATCACTCTTACTCCCTGACCTCGATACCCATCGAGCGCGCCGAGCCGGCAATCATCCGGGCCGCCGCGTCGAGGTCGTTGGCGTTGAGGTCCGCCATCTTCTGCTCGGCGATCTCGCGGCACTGTGCCAGCGTCACGCTGCCGACAACTTCGCGGCTCGGGGTCTGGCTGCCCTTTTGCAGGCCTGCCGCCTTTTTCAGGAAATAGCTCGCCGGCGGCGTCTTCATTACGAACGCGAACGACCGGTCGGCGAAGGCAGTGATCACCACCGGTATCGGCACGCCCTGCTCGGAATTCTGGGTCTGCGCGTTGAACGCCTTGCAGAACTCCATGATGTTCAGCCCGGCCTGACCCAAGGCCGGCCCGACCGGCGGCGACGGGTTCGCCTGCCCGGCGGGAATCTGCAGCTTGATATAGCCCGCAACCTTCTTTGCCATCGCTGCCTCGTCTCGAGGTTTGCGGTCCCGGCGGCGCCATGGACTTGTGGCACGCGCCTCCCGCCAACACCGCCCACAACGGGCGGCAATCCGGTCTTACTGCTTCTCGACCTGCGTGTACTCCAGCTCCACCGGCGTCGGCCGGCCGAAGATCGATACCGAGACCTTGAGCCGCGTGCGCTCCTCGTCGACCTCCTCGACAGTGCCGTTGAACGACTGGAACGGCCCGTCGCTGACGCGCACCTGCTCGCCGATCTCGAACGTCACCGACGGCTTCGGCCTCTCCACGCCCTCCTTCACCTGACGCAGGATACGGTCGGCCTCGGAGTCGCTGATCGGTGCCGGCCGATTGCCCGCACCGAGGAAGCCGGTCACCTTCGGGGTGTTCTTGACCAGGTGATAGCTGTCCTCGGTCAGGTCCATCCTGACCAGCACATAACCGGGGAAGAACTTGCGCTCGGCACTGACCTTGGCGCCGCGGCGCATCTCAAGCACCTCCTCCGTCGGCACCAGAATCTCGTCGAACAGGTCCACCATGCCCTTCTGCTCGGCCTGCTCGTTGATCGACTGGGCGACCTTCTTCTCGAAGCCCGAATAGGCATGCACCACGTACCACTGCATCGTCACGGCCTCAGCTCCCCAGCGCCAGGACGCGCTGCACGACCTCGGACAAGACGAGGTCGACGAGGAAAAAGAAGGCGGCGGCAAAGAACACCATCAGCAGCACCATGCCCGTCGAGGTCACGGTCTCCTTGCGGCTCGGCCAAGTGACCTTGTTCGCCTCCTGGCGGACTTGGCGGATGAACTCGCCGGGGCTGACCCTCGCCACGCCTCAGACTCCCATATCGCCAGGCACCGCCCGACCAGTGGCAGGAGTGGAGGGACTCGAACCCACAACCCCCGGTTTTGGAGACCGGTGCTCTGCCAATTGAGCTACACTCCTATCCTCGGCAGCGCGGCCGGGCGCCACGCGCCGGCTGTGTCGCCGAACCCGCGATACCCCCGGCCTCAAGTAACGATCGCCGTGACGACGCCGGCGCCGACGGTGCGGCCGCCCTCGCGGATCGCAAAGCGCAGGCCCTCGTCCATCGCGATCGGCGCGATCAGCTTGATCACCATCGCGATGTTGTCGCCCGGCATCACCATCTCCGTGCCCTCCGGCAACTCGACCGTCCCCGTCACGTCCGTCGTCCGAAAGTAGAACTGCGGCCGGTAGTTCGAGAAAAACGGCGTGTGACGGCCGCCCTCCTCCTTGGTCAGAATGTAGGCCTCCGCCTTGAACTCCGTATGCGGCGTGATCGAGCCCGGCTTCGCCAGCACCTGGCCGCGCTCGACATCCTCTCGCTTCGTGCCGCGCAGCAGCACGCCGATGTTGTCGCCCGCCTCGCCCTGATCCAGCAGCTTGCGGAACATCTCGACGCCCGTGCACGTCGTCTTGCGCGTCTCGCGGATGCCGACGATCTCGATCTCGTCGCCGACATTGACGATGCCGCGCTCAACTCGACCCGTCACAACCGTGCCGCGGCCCGAGATCGAGAACACGTCCTCGATCGGCATCAGGAACGGCTTGTCCTTAGGACGGTCCGGCTGCGGTATATACGTGTCCACCGCCTCCATCAGCGCATGGATCGAGTCCTTGCCCGTCGTCGTGTCGCCGTCCTCCAGCGCCGCCAGCGCAGAGCCGCGGATCACCGGGATGTCGTCGCCCGGGAACTCGTACAGGCTCAACAGCTCACGCACCTCAAGCTCAACCAGATCCAACAGCTCGGGATCGTCAACCTGGTCCACCTTGTTCATGTAGATCACGATCGCCGGCACACCGACCTGGCGCGCCAGCAGAATGTGCTCGCGCGTCTGCGGCATCGGACCGTCCGCCGCCGAGACAACCACGATCGCCCCGTCCATCTGCGCCGCCCCGGTGATCATGTTCTTCACATAGTCCGCGTGGCCGGGACAATCGACATGCGCGTAGTGCCGGTTCGCCGTCTCGTACTCGACATGCGCCGTCGCGATCGTGATGCCCCGCGCCTTCTCCTCAGGCGCCTTGTCGATCTGGTCGTAGGCCGTGAAAACGGCGCCACCCGTCTCCGCCAGCACCTCCGTGATCGCCGCCGTCAGAGTCGTCTTGCCATGATCCACATGGCCGATCGTGCCAACGTTCACATGCGGCTTCGTACGCTCGAATTTCGCCTTGGCCATTGTCTCCGATCTCCGTGTCTTCGACTGTTTCGATCAGGCCATCTTGGCCACGACCTCTTCCGCGACGGCCCGCGGCACCTGGTCGTAGTGACTGAACACCATCGTGAATGTGGCGCGCCCTTGGCTCATCGAGCGCAGCGTATTGACGTAGCCGAACATGTTGGCCAGCGGCGCCGTCGCGTTGATCGTGCGGGCGTTGCGCGCGTGTCCATCGCCGAGACTTGCCCGCGCCGGCTGTTGAGGTCGCCGATGATGTCGCCGACATACTCCTCCGGCGTCACCACCTCGATCTTCATGATCGGCTCCAATAACTTCGGCGCGGCCTTGTCGAGCGCTTCGCGAAACGCCGCGCGGGCCGCGATCTCGAATGCCATGACCGAGGAATCGACGTCGTGCTGGTCACCGTCGATCAGTGTCGCCTTGAGGTCGATGACCGGGAAACCGGCGATAATCCCGGACTCCGTGGCGCCGCGAACGCCCTTCTGGACGCCGGGAATGTACTCGCGCGAGATCGCGCCGCCGCTGATGGCGCTCTCGAACGTGACGCCGGAGCCGCTTTTCTGCGGCTCGAACAACAGCTTGACCCGGGCAAACTGGCCGCTGCGCCGGTCTGTTTCTTGTGCACGTAGTCGACCTCGACCGACCGCGAGATCGTCTCGCGGTAGGCGACCTGGGGCGCGCCGACGTTGGCGTCGACCTTGAACTCCCGCTTCATGCGGTCGACCAGGACCTCGAGATGCAGCTCGCCCATGCCCTTGATGATCGTCTGCCCGCTTTCGGGGTCGGAGGTAACGCGGAACGACGGATCCTCGGCGGCCAGACGGCCGAGCGCCGAGCCCATCCTCTCCTGGTCCGCCTTGGTCTTCGGCTCGACGGCGATCTCGATCACCGGCTCGGGGAACTCGATGCGCTCGAGCACGATCGGCGCGCTGGGGTCGCACAGCGTGTCGCCGGTCGTCGTCGTCTTGAGGCCGGCCAGCGCAACGATGTCGCCGGCCCGCGCGGACTTCACGTCCTCACGGTCGTTGGCATGCATCAACAGCATGCGGCCGACCCGCTCACGCTTGTCCTTGACGCTGTTGAGCAGACTGCTTCCGCTTTCCAGTACGCCGGAGTAGACCCGAATGAAACTGAGCGACCCGACGAACGGGTCGCTCATGATCTTGAAGGCCAGAGCGGCAAAGGGCGCTTCATCGGCCGTCGCGCGCCTGACCTCGTCATCCGTGCCCGGCTTCACGCCGACGACCGGCGGGACGTCCAGGGGCGACGGCAGATAGTCGACGACGGCGTCGAGCAGCGGCTGCACGCCTTTGTTCTTGAACGCCGAGCCGTTGAGCACCGGCACGAACGCCCCGGCCAGCGCGCCCTTGCGGATACAGGCCTTCAGCGTCGCCTCGTCGGGAACCTGGCCCTCGAGATACGCTTCCATGACCGTGTCGTCATGCTCAACCGCCAGCTCGACCAGTCGATCGCGCCAGGTCGCGGCAGCGGCGGTCAGCTCCGCGGGGATGTCGTCGTAGTAGAACTCGGCGCCAAGCGCCTCGTCCCGCCAGATCACGGCCTGCATTTTCACCAGGTCGACCACACCGCGATATTCGGCCTCGGCCCCGACCGGCAGCTGCAGCACCAATGGCTGTGCGCCAAGGCGGTCGGCGATCATCTCGACGCAGCGCAGGAAGTCGGCGCCGACGCGATCCATCTTGTTGATGAAGCAGATGCGCGGCACCCGATACTTGTCGGCCTGGCGCCACACCGTCTCGGACTGGGGCTCGACCCCGGCGACGGAATCGAACACCGCAACGGCGCCGTCGAGCACGCGCAGCGAGCGCTCGACCTCGATCGTGAAGTCGACGTGGCCAGGCGTGTCGATGACGTTGATGCGGTGATCGCGCCAGGCACACGTCGTCGCCGCCGACGTGATCGTTATGCCGCGCTCCTGCTCTTGCTCCATCCAGTCCATCTGGGCATTGCCGTCGTGGACCTCGCCGATCTTGTAGGAGCGGCCGGTATAGTAGAGGACGCGTTCCGTCGTCGTCGTCTTACCGGCATCGATGTGGGCCATGATGCCGATATTGCGATAGCGCTCGAGCGGGGTCTGGCGAGCAGCGACCATCGTGGTGCGAACCTTTAGAGCTACCAGCGGTAGTGTGAGAATGCTTTGTTGGCCTCGGCCATCCGGTGGGTGTCTTCACGCTTCTTGACGGCGGTGCCGCGATTGTTCGCGGCATCCATCAGTTCGCGGGACAGGCGCTCAACCATCGTGTTTCCGAGCGCTTGCGCGCGCTGCCGATCAGCCAGCGGAACGCCAATGCCTGAGCCGGATGGTCCGCACCTCGATCGGCACCTGATAGGTGGCACCGCCGACGCGGCGCGAGCGCACCTCAAGGTGCGGCTTGATGTTGTCAATCGCCGAGTGGAAGACCTTGACCGGGTCGTCCCCCATCTTCTGCGAGATGTCGTCGAGGGCGCCATAGATGATGCGCTCCGCCACCGACTTCTTGCCGTCGCGCATGAGCGAGTTCGTGAACTTGCTGATCGTCCGGTCGCCGAATTTGGGATCGGGCAGGACCTCGCGTTTTCGGCGCGGCGGCGGCGCGACATGGCGGTTTCCTATTTCGGGCGCTTGGCGCCGTACTTCGAACGGCGCTGGCGGCGGTCGGGCACGCCCTGGGTATCCAGGGTGCCGCGAATGACGTGATAGCGGACACCGGGCAGGTCCTTGACGCGGCCGCCGCGGATCATGACGACCGAGTGTTCCTGCAGGTTATGGCCCTCGCCCGGGATATAGCTGGTCACCTCGAACCCGTTCGTCAGGCGCACGCGCGCGACTTTGCGCAGGGCCGAGTTCGGCTTCTTCGGCGTTGTCGTGTAGACCCGAGTACAGACGCCGCGCTTCTGCGGACAGGCTGCAGCGCCGCACCTTGTTGCGTTCACCGGTTGCTGTCGTGGCTTGCGGATCAACTGATTGATCGTCGGCATCCGGCCCTCGTTCCTCACCGCGTCAAGCGGGCGTTGCTACAAAAAATTGCAGACGCAGGTCAGCCCTGTCTGCGACGGACTCGTTTTCGCCGATCCGTACGGCTTGGCTCTATTTCTGTCCAGTTATCGCCTGCGGCTGCGTTTAGCCCAATGAGGTCTACTGCCAGCCCCGTAGAGGCGCGCGGATACTACTCAGGGGCCCAATACCCGTCAACAGCAAATCCTTAAGGACCAGCAGGGGTTGGCGGCGCGCGCGGCAGCAATTTGCGCCGTCTATTCGGCCGCGCCCGTGCTCTGCTCCAGCGCCTCCCGCGTGGCCTCCTGCGCGGCCTCCTGCGCGGCCTCTCGGGCGGCCTCTCGGGCGGCGTCCTCGGCCGCCGCCCGGTCGGCGGCAAGCTGCGACAGCTCGCGATCGCGGGCCGCGGCGATGCCTTTCAGACGGTTCATGACGTTGCCGGTGCCAGCCGGGATCAGCCGGCCGACGATGACGTTCTCCTTCAAGCCCATCAGGTAGTCGACCTTGCCGTTGACCGCGGCTTCGGTCAGCACCCGCGTGGTCTCCTGGAACGACGCCGCCGAGATGAACGAGTCGGTCTGCAGGCTGGCCTTGGTGATGCCCTGCAACACCGGCTCGGCCCGCGCCGGCCGCAGGCTGTCGGCCGCGGCGCGCTCGTTGACCGCGTCGAATTCCACCTTGTCCACGGTCTCGCCGATCAGGAACGTCGTCTCGCCTGGATCGGCAATCTCCACCTTCTGCAGCATCTGGCGAACGATGACCTCGATGTGCTTGTCGTTGATGGTCACGCCCTGCAGCCGATAGACGTCCTGGATCTCCTTCACCAGGTAGCTCGCGAGGGCCTCGATCCCGAGGATCCGCAAGATGTCGTGCGGCACCGGGTTGCCGTCCATCAACAAATCGCTCTTCTGGACGAGGTCGCCTTCCTGCACCGAGATATGCTTGCCCTTGGGGATCATGTATTCGACCGGCTCCTGCCCCTCGGCCTGTTCGGCCTCGCTCGGCACGACGACGATCCGGCGCTTCGTCTTGTAGTCCTTGCCGAATTCGACCCGGCCCGAGATCTCGCTGATGATCGCGTGATCCTTTGGCCGCCGCGCCTCGAACAGTTCTGCCACGCGCGGCAGACCGCCGGTGATGTCGCGGGTCTTCGAGCTTTCGCGCGGGATGCGGGCAAGGATATCGCCTGCATGCACCTCCTGGCCGTTCTCGACGTTGAGAATGGCATCGACCGACATGAAGTAGCGGGCGTCGAGTTGGTTGGCGAGCTTGATCACCTGCCCCTTCTTGTTGCGCAGCGTGATCCGGGGCCGCAGGTCGGCGCCCTTGACCTGCTGCTTCCAGTCCATCACCACCTTCGAGGCAATACCCGTGGCGTCGTCGGTAAACTCGCGCATCGACACGCCTTCCATAAGGTCGACATAGTTGGCGATGCCCGGCTTCTCGGTGATGATCGGCAGCGTGTAGGGGTCCCACTGGGCCAGCGTCTGGCCCTTCTCCAACTGCGCGCCGTCCTCGGCGAGCAGGCGGGCGCCGTATGGCAGGCGATGGCGCGCCCGCTCGCGTCCCTGGCCGTCGGTCAGCACGAGCTCGGTGTTGCGGGCCATGACGATCGGAACGCCGTCGGTGTTGACGACGACGTTCTTATTCTCCACCCGCAGCGTGCCGGCGATCGAAGCCTCGATCGACGACTGCTCGGTCGCGCCTTGTGCCGCGCCGCCGATGTGAAACGTGCGCATGGTCAGCTGGGTGCCCGGCTCGCGATCGACTGCGCTGCAATGACGCCCACGGCCTCGCCGATATTGACCGACGTGCCGCGCGCCAGGTCGCGGCCGTAGCACTTGCCGCAAACGCCGCCGTGGCTGACGCAAGTCAGCACGGAGCGGATCAGCACCGCCTCGATCCCGGCCGTGCCGATGCTGTCGGCGCGCGGCTCGTCGATCAGATCGCCGGCGCGCACCAGCACTTCGCCACTCAACGGATCGACGATGTCGTCGGATGCCGAGCGGCCAAGGATGCGCTCCGACAGCTCGACAATGACGTCGCCGCCCTCGACGACGGCGCGCATCGTCAGGCCCGCGGTCGTGCCGCAGTCCTCCTCGACGATAATGCAGTCCTGGGCGACGTCGACGAGCCGGCGCGTCAGATAGCGGAGTTGGCCGTCTTCAGTGCCGTGTCGGCCAGGCCCTTGCGGGCGCCGTGGTCGAGTTGAAGTACTCGAGAACCGTCAGGCCTTCCTTGAAGTTGGAGATGATCGGCGTCTCGATGATCTCGCCCGACGCTTGGCCATCAGGCCGCGCATGCCGGCCAGCTGGCGGATCTGCGCCGCCGAGCCGCGGGCGCCGGAATGCGCCATCATGTAGACCGAGTTGACTTGGCCGTCGTCGGCCGGCGCCTGCATCTCGCGCATCATCGCCTCGGCGACGTCGTCCGTGCAGTGGGTCCAGGCGTCGACGACCTTGTTGTACTTCTCGCCCTTCGTGATCAGGCCGTCCTGGTACTGCTGCTCGAACTCCTTGACCCGCTGAGTCGTCTCGTTGACCAGCACGCCCTTGTTCGCGGGATGATCAAGTCGTCCTTGCCGAAGGAGATGCCGGCCCGGCAGGCGAACGAGAACCCCATGTTCATCAGCCGGTCGGCGAAGATGACCGTCTCCTTCTGCCCGCAATGGCGGTAGACGACGTCGATGACGGCGCTGACCTCACGCTTTGTCAGCAGCCGATTGACGACGTCGAACGGTACGTGGGCGTGACGCGGCAGGATCTGGCCCAGCAGCATGCGGCCCGGGGTCGAGACAACCTGGCGCCGGACGGTGCTGCCGTCGGCGTCGATCACTTCCATGCGCGCCTTGATCCGTGAATGCAGATGGACCGCACGGGTATCGAGCGCATGCTCGATCTCGCCGACCGAGGCGAAGCCCGGGACCCGATAGGCCTGCAGCTTGCCGGCTTTGATGGCCTTGAACGTGGCGTCCAGGTTCGTCGTCTCGACCGGCTGAGCCAGTCGATGGGGGTCGCGGATCATCACGTCCTGGGACGCCAGCGCCGCCTCCAGCACATCGCGCTTGGCGATCGGCACGGCATCGCCGGTCGGGTCCGGGCGCTCGTAGCTGAGAAAATAGAGGCCGAGCACGATGTCCTGGGACGGCACGATGATCGGCTTGCCGTTGGCCGGGCTGAGGATGTTGTTCGTCGACATCATCAGGACGCGCGCCTCGAGCTGAGCCTCGAGCGACAGCGGCACGTGCACGGCCATCTGGTCGCCGTCGAAGTCGGCGTTGAAGGCAGCACAGACCAGCGGATGCAGCTGGATCGCCTTGCCCTCGATCAGCACCGCTCGAACGCCTGGATGCCCAGGCGGTGCAGCGTCGGCGCCCGGTTGAGCAGCACCGGATGCTCGCGGATCACCTCCTCGAGAATGTCCCAGACCTCCGGCCGCTCCTTCTCGACCAGGCGTTTCGCGGCCTTGATGGTCGTAGCGTAACCGTAGAGCTCGAGCTTGTGGTAGATAAACGGCTTGAACAGCTCGAGCGCCATCTTCTTTGCAGGCCGCACTGGTGCTGCATCAGCTCCGGCCCGACGACGATCACCGAACGGCCGGAATAGTCGACGCGCTTGCCCAACAGGTTCTGGCGGAAGCGGCCCTGCTTGCCCTTCAGCATGTCGCTCAGCGACTTCAGCGGCCGCTTGTTGGCGCCGGTGATGACGCGGCCACGGCGGCCGTTGTCGAACAGCGCATCGACCGATTCCTGCAGCATGCGCTTCTCGTTGCGGACGATGATGTCCGGCGCGCGCAGCTCGATCAGCCGCTTCAGCCGGTTGTTGCGGTTGATGACGCGGCGATAAAGGTCATTCAAATCCGAGGTGGCGAAGCGGCCGCCATCGAGCGGCACCAACGGCCGCAGCTCCGGCGGGATCACCGGCACGACGTCGAGCACCATCCACGACGGATGCGCGCCGGACTCGATGAAGGCATCGAAGATCTTCAGGCGCTTCACCAGCTTCTTGCGCTTGGCCTCGGAGTTGGTCTCGCGCAACTCCTCGCGCAACCTCGGACGCACTTCTTCGAGGTCGAGGCCCTTCAGCATGTGCTTCAGCGCCTCGGCGCCAATCATCGCCGTGAACGCCTCCTCGCCATACTCGTCCTGGCCTGGCGATACTGCTCCTCGCCCAGCAGCTGGTGCAGCTTCAGCGGCGTCAGGCCGGGCTCGATGACAATGAAGTTCTCGAAATAGAGCACGCGCTCCAAGTCGCGCAGCGTCATGTCGATCAGCAAGCCGATGCGGCTCGGCAACGACTTCAGGAACCAGATATGGGCAACCGGCGAGGCCAGTTGGATGTGGCCCATGCGCTCGCGCCGGACGCTCTGCAACGTCACCTCGACGCCACATTTCTCGCAGACGATGCCGCGATATTTCATGCGCTTGTACTTGCCGCACAGGCACTCGTAGTCCTTGATCGGTCCGAAGATGCGAGCACAGAAAAGCCCGTCCCGCTCCGGCTTGAAGGTGCGGTAGTTGATCGTCTCAGGCTTCTTGATCTCGCCGTAGGACCAGGACCGGATGCGCTCCGGGCTGGCGATCGAGATCCGGATCTCGTCGAAACTCTGCGGTCCCTGGGGCTGGCCGAAAAAGTTGACGAGTTCGTTCATCTCAAGGTGCTCCTTCTCGGAATATCGCTCCGGTCCCGCCTGTTCGGGGGCGGGGCCACGAATAGTCTTCGCCGCTATTGCGGCTCCTGGCGCAGCTGAACGTCGAGGCCGAGCGAGCGCAGCTCCTTCACCAACACGTTGAAGGATTCGGGAATGCCCGCCTCGAAGTTGTCGTCGCCGCGGACGATCGCCTCGTAGACCTTGGTGCGGCCGGCCTTGTCGTCCGACTTAACGGTCAGCATCTCCTGCAGCGTGTAGGCGGCGCCGTAGGCCTCGAGCGCCCAGACCTCCATCTCACCGAACCGCTGACCGCCGAACTGGGCCTTGCGCCCAGCGGCTGCTGGGTGACCAGGCTGTACGGGCCGATCGAACGGGCATGGATCTTGTCGTCGACGAGGTGGTGCAGCTTCAACATGTAGATGTAGCCGACGGTGACCTTGCGCTCGAATTCCTCGCCGCTGCGGCCATCGATGAGGGTCACCTGGCCCGACACGTCGAGCCCGGCCATCTTCAGATGGTCGACGATCTCCTCCTCGCTGGCGCCGTCGAACACCGGCGACGCCATGGGAATGCCCGAGGCCATGTTGCGGGCAAGCTCGACAACGTCGTCGTCGTCCAACTCGGCGATCTCGACATCGAAGGTCTCCTTGCCGTAAACGTGCTTCAGCACCTTGCGCAGCTTGCCGACCTCGGCGGTGCGAGACGCGTGCAGCACCTCACCGATCTGACGACCGAGGCCGTGCGAAGCCCAGCCGAGATGGGTCTCGAGGATCTGGCCGACATTCATGCGCGACGGCACGCCGAGCGGGTTCAGCACCAGATCGACCGGCGTGCCGTCGTCGAGATAAGGCATGTCCTCGACCGGCACGATCTTCGAGATCACACCCTTGTTGCCGTGGCGGCCGGCCATTTTGTCACCGGGCTGCAGCTTGCGCTTCACGGCGACGAACACCTTGACCATCTTCATAACGCCCGGCGGCAACTCGTCGCCGCGTTGCAGCTTCTCGACCTTGTTGTCGAAGCGCGCCTCGAGCGTGTCGACCGATTCGTCGAAGCGCTTCTGCAGCTCCTCGATCTCGTTCATGCGCTTGTCGTTCTTGATGACGATCTGGCGCCACTGGCCGGGCGTATAATCGCCGAGCACCTTCTCGGTAACTCGGGTGCCGTCCTCCAGGCCTTTCGGCCCTTTGGCCGCGACCTGATTGACCACCAGCTCCTTCAGCCGGCCATAGAAGCTGCGCTCGATAATCCCCTTCTCGTCGTCGCGATCCTTGGCCAGATGCTCGATCTCGGCGCGCTCGATCGACAGGGCACGCTCGTCCTTGTCGATGCCGCGGCGCGAGAACACCCGCACCTCGACGACGATGCCGCCGACGCCCGGCGGCACCTTCAGCGAGGTGTCGCGCACGTCGGAGGCCTTTTCGCCGAAAATCGCCCGCAGGAGCTTCTCTTCCGGCGTCATCGGCGATTCGCCCTTGGGCGTCACCTTGCCGACCAGGATGTCGCCGGCCTTGACCTCGGCGCCGATGTAGACGATGCCGGCCTCGTCCAGGTTCTTCAGCGACTCCTCGCCGACGTTCGGGATGTCGCGGGTGATCTCTTCCTGGCCCAGCTTGGTGTCACGTGCCATCACCTCGAACTCGTCGATATGGATCGAGGTGAACACGTCGTCCTTGACGATGCGCTCCGAGATCAGGATCGAATCCTCGAAGTTGTAGCCCTGCCACGGCATGAACGCGCACAGCACGTTGCGGCCGAGGGCGAGCTCGCCGAGATAGGTCGACGGGCCGTCGGCGATCGTGTCGCCCTGCTGGATCAGATTGCCGACCTTGACCAGCGGCCGCTGGTTGATCGAGGTGTTCTGATTCGACCGCTGGAACTTCAGCAGATTGTAGATGTCAACGCCGGTGTCGGACGAGCTGACGTCCTGGGTCGCGCGGATGACGATGCGGGTCGCGTCGACCTGATCGACGATGCCGGACCGCCGGGCGACGATGACGACGCCGGAGTCCCGGGCGACGATCTCCTCCATACCGGTGCCGACGAGCGGCGCTTCGGCCTGGATCAGCGGCACCGCCTGGCGCTGCATGTTCGAGCCCATCAGCGCGCGGTTGGCGTCATCGTTCTCCAGGAACGGGATCAGCGCGGCGGCGACCGACACCAGTTGCTTGGGCGACACATCCATGAAGTCGATGACTTCCGGTCGCGCCAGCAGATAGTCGTTGCCGTGACGGCAACTGATCAGATCGCCGGTGAAGCGGTTGTTGCGGTCGAGCTCGGCATTGGCCTGGGCGATCGTATAGCGGCCCTCGTCCATCGCCGACAGATAGATCACGTCGTCCGTGACACGCTCCTTCTCGACCCTGCGGTAGGGGCTTTCGATGAAGCCGTACTTGTTGATCCGCGCATAGGTCGCCAGCGAGTTGATGAGGCCGATATTCGGCCCTTCCGGCGTCTCGATCGGGCAGATCCGGCCATAGTGCGTCGGGTGCACGTCACGCACCTCGAACCCGGCGCGCTCGCGGGTCAGGCCGCCCGGCCCCAGGGCCGACAGGCGCCGTTTGTGCGTGATCTCGCTCAGCGGGTTGGTCTGGTCCATGAACTGGCTCAGCTGGGACGAGCCGAAGAATTCGCGCACCACCGCCGCCGCCGGCTTGGCGTTGATCAGGTCATGGGGCATGACGCTGTCGATCTCGACCGTGCTCATGCGCTCGCGGATCGCGCGCTCCATGCGCAACAGGCCGACCCGGTACTGGTTCTCCATCAACTCGCCGACCGAGCGCACACGCCGGTTGCCGAGATGGTCGATGTCGTCGATCTCGCCGCGGCCGTCCTTCAGCTCGACCAGGATCTTGATGATCGCCAGCAGGTCCGCCTTGCGCAGGACCCGCACCGTGTCGGGACAGTCCAGCCCCATGCGGGCGTTCATCTTGACGCGGCCGACCGCCGACAGATCGTAGCGCTCGCCGTCGAAGAACAGGCCTTTGAACAGCCCCTCCGCGGTCTCCAGGGTCGGTGGCTCACCGGGCCGCATGACGCGATAGATCTCGATCAACGCGTCCTCGCGGCTGCGGTTCTTGTCGGCGGCCAGCGTATTGCGAATATAGCCGCCGATGTTCAAATGGTCGATCGCCAGGACCGGCAGCGTCTTGATGCCGGTCTCCTCGATGAGCGTCAGCGTCTCTTCCGTAAGCTCGTCGCCGGCATCGACATAGACCTCGCCGGTCTCCTCGTTGATCAGGTCGGTGGCGCAATAACGGCCCAGCAGCTCCTCCCTGGAGACGACGACATCCTTCAGGCCGTCGTCCACCAGCTTGCGGGCCAGGCGCGGCGTCATCTTGGCGCCGGCCTCGGCGACGACGTTGCCGGTCTTGGCGTTGACCAGGTCGAAGGCGAGCTTCTGCCCACGCAGGCGCTCCGCATCGAAGGTCGACTTCCAGGCGCCCTTGACGAACGTACAGATCTCCTTGGCATAAAAGCGGTCGAGGGATTTCCTCGTTCGTCATGCCGATCGCCTCGTACGGGGCGAGCCCCCGGCCCTCGGCGGCGCGGTCGATGCGCAGCTTCTCCGTCGCGGCGCTGTCGAGTGCCATCAAGAACGTCGTCACCGGCAGCTTGCGGCGGCGGTCGATGCGGACGTGCACCAGGTCCTTGGCATCGAACTCGAAGTCGAGCCAGGAGCCGCGATACGGGATTACCCGAGCGGCGAACAGATACTTGCCCGACGAGTGCGTCTTGCCCTTGTCGTGGTCGAAGAAGACGCCGGGGCTGCGATGCATCTGCGAGACGATGACGCGCTCGGTGCCGTTGATGACGAACGTGCCCTTGTCCGTCATCAGGGGCATGTCGCCCATGTAGACGTCTTGCTCCTTGATATCGCGGATCGAACGCGAGCCCGTGTCCTCGTCGACGTCCCAGACGACGAGGCGCAGCGTTACCTTGAGCGGCGCGGCAAAGGTGATGCCGCGCTGCTGGCATTCCTCGACGTCGTATTTCGGCTCCTCCAGCTCGTAGTCGACGAACTCGAGCTGGGCGCGCTCGGAGAAGTCCCGGATCGGGAACACCGACTTGAAAACGGCCTGCAGGCCCGTTTCGGTGCGCAAGCCGGCCCGGGTGTCGATCTGCAGAAATTTGTCGTACGAGTTCTTCTGCACCTCGATCAGGTTCGGCATCAGCGCCACTTCAGGGATCCGCCCGAAATATTTGCGAACACGCTTACGACCGGTGAAGGAATTGGCCATCTTACTCTCTTTCAGCACGCTGGAACGGCAGCCTCAAACGCCCACGCCCGGCACGATCGCCGGGTCGGGGCAGGCGCAAGCAGATCCACGGCGCGCACCCCGGGGCGCGCGCCCAGACCCGACAGCAGTGATGTCCGGCGCCAACGCCTACTTGATTTCAATCGTCGCGCCGGCTTCTTCGATCTTCTTCTTGATTGCCTCGGCCTCGTCCTTGGAAACGCCCTCCTTGACGGCGCTCGGCACCGCCTCGACCAGGTCCTTGGCCTCCTTCAGGCCAAGCCCGGTGACCGCGCGCACTTCCTTGATGACGTTGATCTTCTTCTCGCCGAACGAGGTCAACATGACGTCGAACTCGGTCTGCTCCTCGGGCGCCTCGGCCGCCTCGGCCGGCGCAGCGGCCGCAGCCACCGGAGCCGCCGCCGAGACGCCCCACTTGTCCTCGAGCAGCTTGCTCAAATCCGCCGCTTCGATGACGGTGAGGCCGCTTAGATCGTCGACCAGTTTATCTAGATTGGCCATCTCTGCTTTCACTCCTGAGACTAAAGTTTCTGGGCTACGGCCGCGCGTTGGATCTACGCCGCTTCCGCCTTGTCGGCATACGCCTTGAGCACTCGAGCCAGCTGGCCCGCCGGGGCCTGCAGGACGCCCGCCACCCGTGTTGCCGGCGTCGACAACAGCCCGACGAACTGCGCGCGCAGCTCGTCGAGCGAGGGCAGCTTGGCAAGCTCCTGCACGCCGGCGGTGTCCATCATCTTGTCGCGCATGGCGCCGCCGATGATGGTCAGCTTGGTGTTGCTCTTGGCGAACTTCGCCGCCACCTTCGCCGCCGCAATCGGATCGGCCGAGAAGGCGATCGCCGTCGGCCCGACGAACAGCTCGGAAAGCTCCTCGTAGGGCGTACCGACAAGGGCAAGCTTGGCAAGCCGGTTCTTGGTCACCCGATAGCCGGCGCCGGCCTCGCGCATCTGGCGGCGCAGGTCGGTACTCTCGCCCACCGTCAAGCCAGACTGGTGGGCGACGACCACCAGCGTCGCCTCGGCAAACGTGCCGTTCAGTTCGGCTACCAGCTGTTCCTTCTTCGCTCGATCCACTTGCCGTCTCCGCTCTCAAAAGGCGGCCCCTCGTCGGCGAGTGGCCGCCCGCTCCTGTCCGGCGCCACCGCCAGCGCCAAGATATGGCTGGCCAATGGAGCCCTGGGGTCCTGTCCCAGGAGCGCGAGCCCTCGGCCCCCGGCGGGGGCTGAACCGCTCATCGCCCGTCTATGCAGGCAACCGGTTTAAGCCCGCGAATGAACACCTCTCGGCATCGTCTCGGGCACCTGCAGTCTCGGACAGTCGGGCCGGTCCGACGGTGCCGCCGGGGCCGACCCACCCGCCGCGCCCCGAAGGCCGCGACGGGCGAACTCTTTTGTGCGGCGGCGCCCTAGGTGCCGCCCGCCATGGCCGCGATGTCCAGCTTGACGCCGGGGCCCATGGTTGAACTCAGGGCCGCGCGCTGCACGTAGGTCCCCTTGCCGGCGCTCGGCTTCGCCTTCATGATCGCGTCGTAGAAGGCCTGCACGTTCTCGCGCAGCTTCTGTTCGTCGAAACTCGCCTTGCCGACCCCGGCATGGACGATGCCCTGCTTTTCGGCGCGGAACTGGACCTGGCCGGCCTTGGCCGCAGACACCGCGTCGGCGACGTCGTTCGTAACCGTGCCCAGCTTCGGGTTCGGCATCAGCCCGCGCGGCCCGAGGATCTTACCCAGGCGGCCGACGAT
>CBDHDN010000023.1:0-57724 GCA_965261585.1 Alphaproteobacteria bacterium | reverse complement strand
ACGATGCGCGCCGCCCGGTTATAGCCGATCTGCAGGTGGCGCTGGACAAAGCTGGTCGACGCCTTGCCCTCGCGGGCTACCAGCGCGACCGCCTGGTCATAGAGCGATTCGCCGTCCCCGCCGGCCGGCTCGAAGCCTGGGATGCCGGCTGCGGCATCGTCGTCCTCGGTCACCTCGTCGACATAGTCGGGCTCGCCCTGGGTGCGCAGGAAGGCGACCACCCGCTCGACCTCGCGGTCCGAGACGAACGGCCCGTGCACCCGCCGCACCCGGCCGCCGCCTGCCATGTACAGCATGTCGCCCATGCCCAGCAGCTGCTCGGCGCCCTGCTCGCCCAGGATCGTCCGGCTGTCGATCTTCGTCGGCACCTGGAAGCTGACGCGGGTCGGAAAGTTGGCTTTGATCGTGCCGGTGACGACGTCGACCGACGGTCGCTGGGTCGCCATGATCAGGTGAATGCTGGCGGCCCGCGCCATTTGTGACAGGCGCTGGATCGCCGCCTCGACGTCCTTGCCGGCGACCAGCATCAGATCGGCCATCTCGTCGACGATGACGACGATGAGGGGCAGCGGCGTCATGTCCAGCGGCTGCTCCTCGAAGACCGGCTTGCCGCTCTCGGCATCGAACCCGGTCTGGACCTTGCGCTTCAGGGTTTCACCCCGCTTCTTGGCCAGCGCCAGCCGCTGGTTGTAACCGGAGATGTTGCGCACCCCCAGCTTCGACATGGCCCGGTAGCGCGTCTCCATCTCCCGCACCGCCCACTTCAGCGCGACGATCGATTTCTTCGGGTCGGTGACGACCGGCGCCAGCAGATGCGGGATGCCGTCATAGACCGACAGCTCCAACATCTTCGGGTCGATCATGATGAAGCGGCAGGCATCGGGCGGCAGCTGATACAACAGCGACAGGATCATCGCGTTGATGCCGACGGACTTGCCTGAGCCCGTCGTGCCGGCGATCAGCAGGTGCGGCATGCGCGCCAGATCGGCGACGACCGGCGTGCCGCCGATATCCTTGCCCAGCGCCAGCTTGAGGCCGCGCGATCCGCGCTCGAACTCGCCCGCCGCCAACAGCTCGCGCAGATTGACCGTCTCGCGCCGATCGTTCGGCAGCTCGATGCCGATGACGTTGCGGCCTGGCACGACGGCGATGCGCACCGATACGGCGCTCATCGAACGGGCGATGTCGTCGGCCAGACCGATGACCCGGCTCGTCTTCGTGCCCGGCGCCGGCTCCAGCTCATAGAGCGTCACGACCGGACCCGGACGGACCTTGACGATGTCGCCCCGCACGCCGAAATCCTCGAGCACCGCGGCCAGCATACGGGCGTTCTGGCTCAGCGCTTCCTCGTTGACGTGGCGGTCGTTGTGCACCGGTGCCACCGCCACCGCTTCTTCCAGCAGGTCGAGCGGCGGCAGCTCGGCCGGTCCGCCGGGCACCGGCAGATCGAGCCGCGTCTGCGCCGCCGCGGTCGCCCGTCGGCCCGCCTCCGGCCGCTTCGGCGCGGCGACCAGCGGCTCCCTACGCCGCGTTGGCGCGCCCGCCGGTTGCTCGGCCGGTGCCGGCGCCGGCTCGATGCGCGGCTCGACGCGTATGCGCTCGCGCCGGTGCGCGACCTGCTGCGTCAGCACGTGGACTGCCGCCAAGCCCCAGCGCACCAGCTGTGCGGCGGCATTGCCGCCGCGCTGGCCGGCGATCGCGACGCTGCGCCAGGTCACCGTCGCCAGGTACCCGTTGACGATCACCGCCCAGGCCACGGCGACGCCCAGCAGGATGCCCATGTGAACATGCAACTGGTTGCCGAGGCGCGGTGCGTTCGCCAGCCACAGCTGCCCCAGAGCGCCGCCGAGGCCACCGGCGAACGGCCACGCCGCCGGTGTCGGCACGACGGCCAGGGCGCCGCTCGCCAGGATCATGCCCACAGGCAGGGCGGCAAGCCGCCACGCCGTGCCCGGCCAGTCTGCCCACAACATCACCCGCAGGCCCCAGGCGAACAGGACGAGCGGCGGCACGGCGGCGGCCAGGCCGGCCCATTGCAACGCCGCGTCGGCGACGAACGCGCCGGGGGCACCCAGCAGGTTGGCTACCGGCCTGGCGGTGGCGTGGTTGAATGAAGGGTCGGCGGCGTCAAACGTGGCCAGCGCCATCAGGGCCAGCGTCGCCGCGCCGATCAGGGCGAGACCGCCAAGCTCCCACAGTCGCCGCAGCAGGAACGCGCGCAACGCCGCCGGCAGGAACGTCCGCCGCGGCGTCAGTGATGCAACGATGGGCAAGAAGGGTATCGCCATCTCTCAGCCTCCGGGTCTCACGTGGGTGAGCACACGCGCCAGTCGCTCCACCGCCTGTGTCGTCGTGGCCAGGTCGTGCACCAGGGCCACGCGGATGAATTGCTGGGCCGGGTTGACGCCGTCCGCGCCGGCGCGCGCCATATAGGCGCCGGGCAGCACGCGCAAGCCCGCCTCGCGCCACAGCCGCCGCGCCGCCGCCTCGCCGTCGCCGACGTCGAGCCACAGGAAAAAGCCGCCGCCGGGCCGGCTGGCGCCGAACCGGCCGCCCAGGATCGCCAGCGCCACGTCGAACTTGGCGCGATAGAGCGCGCGGTTCGCCTCGACATGGGCCTCGTCGCGCCACAGCGCGGCCGCCGCCGCCATCACCGGCTCCGGCACCGTCGGCCCGCCGAATTGGCGCAGCGTCAGGAACCTGGCCAGCAGTGCCCTGTCGCCGGCGACGAAGCCGGCCCTGAGGCCGGGCACGTTCGACCGCTTGCTCAGCGAGTGGAAGACCAGGACGTTGGCGCAGTCGCCGCCGTTTCGGGCGCAGATGGCGAGCGTGCCGACCGGCGGCTCGGCCGTATAGATCTCGCTGTAGCACTCGTCGACGGCGAGCACGAAGTCATGCGTCCTTGCCAGTTCGATGGCGCGCTCCAGCCGCGGCGCGTCGGCGATCGATCCCTGCGGGTTGGCCGGCGAATTCAGGTAGGCGAGGGCGGTCCGTGCCAGCGTCCTCTCGGGCACGGCTGCGAGGTCGGGCTGAAAGTCGTTCTCCCGCGTCGCCGGCACGAACACCGGCTCGGCACCGGCGGCGACGGCCGCGCCCAGATAGACCTGGTAGAGCGGGTTCGGCATCAGCACGATCGGCCGCTCGCAGCCCTTGGCCGGCGGCACCACCAGCAGCGCCGCCAGGAACAGTGCCTCGCGCGTGCCGGCCACCGGCAGGATCTGCGTCGCCCGGTCGATCATGCCGTCGGGCAGGACGTAGCGGCGGTCCAGCCAGTCGCCGATGGCCGCGCGCAGATCGTCGGTGCCGGCGGGCGGCGGATAGCGCCCCCAGCCGTCGGCATTCGCATCCAACACGCCGCGCAGGAACGCCGGCGGCGCGTGCTTGGGCTCGCCGATCTGGGTGTAGATCGGGGTCATGCCGTCCGGCGGTGCGACGTCTTTGAGCAGCGCGCGCAGCCGCTCGAACATCGACAGCGAAATTTGGTCAAGTCGGTCGTTATACATCCGGCGGCCGCCAGGTGCCCCCCGCGCGGCGGTCCGTATCGGCCCGCCCCGCTCAATCCCGATCGCGGGAACGGAACGTATCGTCAACGGGTTGGCGAAACAAGCTGAGAAACAGCTATAGCCTGCCCACGGCGGCCGCGAAAAAGAAAGGGCCCGGCGAGTCGCCCCGCCGGGCCAGGGATCAGGCCAGAGTTTTCAGGGTCTAGGTCGTCTGTGAGCCGCGCCCGAACTCGGGATAGGCCTCGAGGCCCAGCTCGGTCTTGTCGAGGCCCAGCTCCTCGTCTTCTTCGCTGACACGGATGCCGACGGTGGCCTTCAGGACGTACCAGACGACGCCGCTGGTGATGACCATGAAGCCGCCGACGATGACGACGCCGAGCAGCTGGATGATGAACGACTGCTCCGCGCTGAAGATGCCGACGGCCAGCGTGCCCCAGACGCCGGCCACCAGGTGGGCCGGGATGGCGCCGACGACGTCGTCGATCTTCAGCTTGTCGAGCAGCGGCACGGCGATGACGACGAGCAGGCCGCCGATCGCGCCGATGATGATCGCCAGCACCGGGTTCGACAAATCGGGACCCGCGGTGATCGAGACCAGCCCGGCGATCGCGCCGTTCAGCGCCATCGTCAGGTCCATCTTCTTGTACATGACCTGGTTCAGCATGATCGCGGCGACGACGCCGCCGGCCGCGGCCAGGTTCGTGTTGACATAGACGATTGCCATCGCCGAGACGTCGGCTGCGCTGCCGAGCGCCAGCTGCGAGCCGCCGTTGAAGCCGAACCAGCCGAGCCACAGGACGAACGTACCCAGCGTCGCCAGCGGCAGGTTGGCGCCGGGCATCGGGTTGACCCGGCCGTTGGCGGCGTACTTGCCCTTGCGCGGGCCCAGGATGATTGCGCCGGTGAGCGCCGCCCAGCCGCCCACCGAATGGACGACCGTCGAGCCGGCGAAGTCCTTGAAGCCCATCTCGGCAAGGAAGCCGCCGCCCCAGATCCAGGCGCCCTGGATCGGATACAACAGGCCGGTCAGCACGATGACGAAGATCAGGAACGGCCAGACCTTGATGCGCTCGGCCAGCGTGCCGGAGACGATCGACGCCGCCGTGGCGACGAACACCATCTGGAAGAACCAGTCCGACATGCTGGCGAAGTCGGTGCTGGTGACCGCCCCGATCAGGGCTTCGGTCTTCTCCTCGGCGGCGATCAGCGCCAGCTCCGGCACCGCCGGATTGTAGAATATCTTGAACGTGCCGATGACGCTGCCGACGTCGGCGTACATGAGGTTGTAGCCGAGCAGGTAGTAGAGGATGCCGGCGAACGAATAGAGGGTGATGTTCTTCAGGCAGATTGCGGCCGTGTTCTTGGTCCGCACGAGGCCCGCTTCCAGCATCGCGAAGCCGGCGGCCATCCACATCACCAGGGCGCCGTGGATCAGGAACGAGAACGAGTTGAGGACGAATGCCGTCTCGGCGTCGACGGCCGCCTGCGCCGGCACTGCCACGGCAACGCCGGCCAGCGTGGCCAGGCCAAGGGCCAGACCCACGCGGTTGCGCGATTTCATGATGCCTCCTTCAAATCTACAGGGCTTCGGTGCCGGTCTCGCCGGTGCGGATGCGCACGGCATGCGACACGTCGAATACGAAGATCTTGCCGTCGCCGATCTTGCCGGTGTTGGCCGCCTTCGTGATCGCCTCGACCAGTTGGTCGACCTGGCCGTCGTCGGCGGCGACCTCGATTTTTATCTTGGGCAGAAAACTCACGGCGTACTCGGTGCCGCGGTAGATCTCCGTCTGGCCCTTCTGCCGGCCGAAGCCCTTGACCTCCGTCACCGTCAGGCCCTGGATGCCCAACGCGGTAATGGCCTCGCGCACTTCGTCCAGCTTGAAGGGCTTGATGATTGCCATGACCAGCTTCATCCGAGCCTCCTTTTCGTTTGCCGCGGCACCGCCGCTGGCCGTTTGGGGGCACGGCAACAGCCAGCCTGCGGGCGCCGCCCCCACGATGCGGTGTTATCAAGAACCGTGCCGTTCTGCTGCGATGCGAAAATCGGCAGAAAATCAGTCTGTTAGGCACATGCTGCCGGGCTGGGCTACGAACCAGATGCACACAAAACGGTCAATTCCACCGAGTTGCCCAAAGATTAGGCGTCGCCGGCGAGTATCTGGACAGGTCGACGGCGGCAGGTGATGTTGGGCCATGACCGGCGCGGCCATCCTACTCACCCACGACACAGTCATCGTCGGCGGCGGCATGGTCGGCCTGACGCTCGGCGCGGCCCTGGCCGGGGCCGGTCTGCGGGTCGCCGTGATCGACCGGGCAGACCCCGGGACCCTCACCGCCGCCGCCCATGATGGCCGCACGTCGGCGATCGCCCACGGCAGCCGCCACATTCTCGACGGCATTGGCATCTGGCCGCGGCTCGCCGCCGCCGCCTGCCCGATCGCCGACATCCGTGTCAGCGACGGGCCCTCACGGCTGTTCCTGCACTACGACCACAGCGAGGTCGGCGACGCGCCGCTCGGCCACATCGTCGAGAACCGCGATGTCAGGACGGCGCTGTTCGCCCACGCGGCGGCGCAGCCGACGCTGGACGTGTGGGCGCCGGCGGAGCTTGCGGTGCTTACCCGCGATGCCGACGCCGTGGTTGCCACGCTCGCCGACGGTCGGCGTGCGAGCGCACCCCTGGTGCTCGGCTGCGACGGTCGCGATTCGCCGTTGCGCCGCGCTGCCGGGATCGCCGGTGCCGAGTGGCGCTATCCGCAGATATCGATCGTCTGCACGGTCGCCCACGCCCGGCCGCACGGCCATGTGGCGCACGAACGCTTCCTGCCGGCCGGCCCGTTCGCGATCCTGCCGATGACCGATGACACCGCGGGCCACCATCGCTCCTCGATCGTGTGGACCGAGGCCGCGTCCCTGGCGCCGGCTCTGTTGGCCTTGCCCGACGCCGAGTTTGTCGCCGAGCTCGGCCGCCGCTTCGGCGATTTCCTGGGCCCGCTGACGGTGCTCGGCGGGCGCTGGTCCTATCCGCTGTCGCTGCTCCATGCCGAGCGCTACATCGACGAGCGGCTGGCGCTCGTCGGCGATGCCGCCCACGCTATTCATCCGATCGCCGGCCAAGGGCTCAACATGGGTCTGCGCGACGTCGCTGCCCTGGCGGAGATCCTGGTCGACACCCGCCGCCTCGGCCTCGACATCGGCGCCGCGCCGGTGCTGCAGCGCTATCAGCGCTGGCGCCGCTTCGACAACACGCTGCTGATGTTCGTCACCGACGGCCTCAACCGCCTGTTCTCGAACGACCTGGCGCCGCTGCGCCTCGCGCGCGACCTCGGCCTCGCCGCCGTCAACGCGACGCCGCCGCTGAAGCGGCTGTTCATGCGTCACGCCATGGGTGTTGTCGGCGACCTGCCGCGCCTCGCGCGCGGCGAGCCGCTGTAGGCGCCCCTACGGATCGCGCGTCAGCTGCCGCGCCGCCAGCGCGTCGAGGTAGGTCTGCCACAACCCGTCCTGCCGTTCGCCGAGCTCGCGCAGATACTGCCAGCTGTAGATGCCGGTATCGTGCAGGTCGTCGAAATGGAGCCTGACGGCATAGTTGCCGACCGGCTCGATCTCGATGATGCCGACATGGCGCCGGCCGGCAACGATCGTCTTGCCGCCGGCGCCATGGCCCATGACCTCGGCCGACGGGCTCTCGACGCGCAGGAACTCGGCCGCATAGGTAAACGCTACGCCATCGTCGAATGTGACGGTAAGGCGGCTGTCCTGCTTGCTGTAGTGGATCTCGGTCGGGAAATGCGCGGTCGCGAATTGGCTCACTTGGCGCGCTCATCGTCGCTTAGTTCGCGCGCCTCCTCCGCCAGCATGATCGGGATGCCGTCACGGATCGGATAGGCCAGGCCGGCCTTGCGGCTGACCAGCTCGTTGTGTTCCTGGTCATAGTCCAGCGGTTCCTTGGTCACCGGACAGACAAGGATCTCGAGCAACTTCGGATCGACCCCGGACCTGCGCTCGTTCATGGTGCGTCCCCCTTGGGCTGATGGCCGATCGATCTCATCGAAAAACGCACTTAATGTCTGGCCGCGGCGCTCGTGGCGTCGTCGCTGCGCAGCGCCGCCTCGATCAGGCCGATCATCAACTTCGCCCGCCGCTCCAGGCTCCGGCTTTCCAGCAGCGCCTGCTTCTCATGCGTCTCGAACGGACAGACCATGGCCAGCGTCGTCACCAGGCGCTCGTCCGACGTCTGCTCGATCGCCGACCAGTTCGCCTCGATGCCCTGCTGCTCGAAATAGGCCTTGAGGTCGGCGATCAGCCGCACCCGATCCGTGCCGCTCTCGCCCCGGTCCGTCAGGTCGCTCCGGAACGCCGAGAAATCTGGCACGACGCGGCGATAGCCGTCGCGCAGCGCCAGCTCCTCTCGGATCTCATAACGGCACACGCCCTTGAGCGTGATCAGGCATCGTCCGTCGTCGGTTTCCTGAAACGACACGATGCGTCCCATGCAGCCGACCGGATAGAGGGGTGCCTCGTCGCCGGCGCTGATGCCCGACTCGCTGCCCGCGTCGGTCGGCTGCACCATGCCGATCGCGCGATTGCCGGCCAGCGCCGCGTCGACCATGTTCAGATAGCGCGGCTCGAAGATATTGAGCGGCAGCAGGCCGCGCGGCAGCAGCAGCACGCCGCTCAGCGGAAAGATCGCCAACTCACTGGGCAATGTCTCAGGGTCGAACGGATCGCCGCTCATGAAAACAGGACCGCGGATAGTTTGCGCCGGGCCTCGACGGTCAGCGGATCCGTGGGCCCCAGCGCCTCGAAGATCTTCAGCAACTGCTTGCGGGCCGCTTCCTCGTTCCAGGTGCGGTCCTGCTTGATGATCGTCAGCAGGGCGTCGATCGCCGCTTCGCTTCGACCGGCGCTGTAGAGCGCGACGGACAGGTCGTAGCACGCCTGATGGTCCTTCGGATCCGCGGCGACGCGGGCCTCCAACTCGTCGACCTGCCCGGTCGTGGACGCGCCCGCTTCGGCCAGCTCAAGGGCGGTGATCGCCGGTTCCAGCACGGCCTCGTCTCTGGTCGCCTCGGGCACCAGATCCAGGGTTTCGCGGGCCTTGTCGACGCGATCGGCCTGCAGGTAGCAGCGAATGGTCCCGGCATAAGCCGGCGCGTTCTGCGGGTCGTGGTTCAGCACTTGGCTGAACAAGGTGCCGGCGGCGGCGACGTCGCCGGTCTCCAGCGCCATCTGCGCCGCCTCCAAGGCCTGTTTCACCGGCGACTGCGGCGCCTCGCTGCCGTGGCGCTTGATCAGCTCATCGACCCATGATTTGACTTGGCTCTCGGGCAGCGCGCCCTGGAAGGCGTCGACCGGCTGGCCGTCCTTGAAGGCGAACACCGTCGGGATCGATTGAACGCGCAACTGTTGCGACAGGTCGGGGTTGGCGTCGATGTCGATTTTCACCAGCCGCACCGCGCCGCGTGCCTCGGTGACGACCTTCTCCAGCGTCGGGCCAAGTTGTTTGCAAGGCCCGCACCACGAGGCCCAGAAGTCGACGATCACTGGCACGTCGCGCGACGCCTCCATGACGTCCTGCATGAAGCCGGCGGTGTCGCTGTCTTTGATTGGCGCCGGCGGCTGGGCCGCCGCGTCCGCCATTATTATCGGTTCCATGGCCATCCATTAATGCTGCCCCGTGTCCTGGAAATTGGCCGCCGCGCCGCCTAAATCAAGTCTCGTCCTCACGCCGCCGCCGGCGCGCCCATGTCCGCCGCGGCCAGCAGAAGCGGCGCGTGATCGCAGGCCTCGGCGAAGCGCAACAGGTCGGCCGGCGCGATCGCCGTCGTCGCTTCATTGTGCAGCGGATGGGCGTTCACCGGGTCGCAGGCCAGGACGCCGCGATCGAGCGCGAAGACGACCCGTCCGGCCGTGTCGTTGAGGACGGCGAACGGCGTCACCGCACCGGGCTCGACGGCCAGCGCTTCGCGCAGCATCTCGGCGCTGCCGAAACTGAGGTTGCCGCGCGCGTCGAGCACCCGGCGCAGCACCTTCAGGTCGACCGGCCGATCCTCCAGCACGGTCACGAGCCACATCCTGCGCTTCTTGTCGTGCAGGAACAGGTTCTTGATATGGCCGCCGGGCAGGCTGCCGCGCAGCGCCTTCGACTCCTCGACCGTGTGCAGCGGCGGGTGGCGGTGCGTCTCGGTCGCGATGCCCAGCGCGGTAAGCCGTTCCATCAGCGGCGCCTCGACGGCCTGCATATCGCTCATGGCACGGAGACTAGCCCAGCCGCCCGCGCCGCCACAACTCGCCGCCCTTGCATTCGGCGGCCGGTTTGCGATATGTCCGATGCCATGCGGGAGTAGCTCAGTGGTAGAGCATCACGTTGCCAACGTGAGGGTCGCGAGTTCAAATCTCGTCTCCCGCTCCAGATCTTGGCCTGGCCGGTTGGCTAGGCCATTTTCGTGTGAGCGCCGTTGTTTCTCGAACCCCCGTGGCGGACCGGAGACGGCGCTGTCGCAGGCACGCTTTTTCAAGGTCTACGAGCTGGTCATGCAGATGGTCGGCGCCATGTGGCACGCAAGGGCAGCGCCGCGCCACAACGCGTCGGACTTGCCTGGCGCCGCGGATCGGCGTTACCTAGCGCCCAAGCGGACAACTGCGCCGCCGCCGGCGGCCGGTCCTTATGGGGTCGCAATGATCAGGAGACTGCTCCCGCACGGCCTGCTTGCACGGTCTCTGCTCATCATCATCATCCCGCTGGTGCTGCTGCAGGTGATCAGCGGCGTCGTTTTCTATGACCGCCATTGGAGCAACGTCAGCCGTCATCGCGCCAACAGCCTGGCCGGCGAGATCGCCGTCTTGGTCGACTTGCTGGGCCAGGATGCCAGCGCCGGCAACGTGGCCTGGATCAGCAACCTCGCACACCGCACGAACAATCTGCGCATAGCGCTGCTGCCGGACGAGCGCTTGGCGGCGGGCGCCTACCAGCCACGCGGCAATCTGGAGCACACGCTGACGCGTTCGCTCGACACTATCGTCCGTCTGCCGTTCGTCATGGATCGCGACAGCATCCCGCGCGCGATCGCACTGCATATCCAATTGCCCGACGACGGCGTTCTGCGCGTCGTCTTCAACAGTGAGAGGCTGATCAGCTCGACAACGAAGGCCTTCATCATGTGGATGGTCGGCACGTCCGTCGTCCTGGCCGCGGTCGCGACGATCTTCATGCGCAATCAGGTGAGCCCAATCCGTCGCCTCGCCATTGCCGCTGACGATTTCGGCCGCGGCCGCGATACGCCCGACTTCAAGCCCTCGGGCGCGACCGAGGTGCGCCAGGCGGCCTCGGCATTCATCGCCATGCGCGATCGTCTCAAGCGCCAGATTCAGCAGCGCACCGAGATGCTGGCCGGTGTCAGCCACGATCTGCGCACGCCACTGACACGCATGAAGCTGCAACTGGCAATGCTCAGCAGTAACCCTGAGATCAAAGAGCTCGAATCCGACGTCGACGTGATGGATCGCATGATCCAGGACTATCTCGGCTTCGCCCGCGGCGAAGTGGCCGAGCCCGCCGAGGCGGTCGAGATCGGCGGTCTGTTGGCAGAGGTCGTGCACGGCTATCGCCACAACGGCGCCACCGTGGCGCTGGACGTGAAAGAGCCGATCAGGCTGCCGGTTCAGCGCGCGGCGTTCAAACGCTGCATCGACAACATCGTCACCAACGCAACCCGCTATGGGCGCCAGGTGCAAGTCCGCGCCGGGCGCGACCGCCGGGTGCTCTCGATAACGATCGACGATGACGGGCCCGGCATCCCGCCGGATCAGCGCGAGGAGGTGTTTCGGCCTTTCGTGCGGCTCGATCAATCGCGCAACCGCGACACCGGCGGCACCGGCCTCGGCCTTGCCATCGCCCGCGACATCGTGCACAGCCACGGCGGCGAGATCGCCCTTAGCGAGTCGCCGACCGGCGGGCTGCGCGCTTCGATACAGCTGCCCTTGCAGGGCAGCTTCCGTTGACCCCGCGCCACAAGCTTCTTGTTTCTGTGGGCTGGTTCGCCTGACGCTCGAGCAACCATGGCATGTGGTTCGGACGAACAAAGCTGCACGCGTACCGGCGGAGCATGAGCGAACGCCTGTTCCAGCGCTTCGTCTACAAATACTACGCTCGAAATCTGGCGGTCGACCTGCAGTTCCAGGCCAAGCGTCAGACGCTCGAGTATATCAACGCCGAGATGATGCATTGCCTGCACTTCCCCACGCGCTGGGATTTGTTGCGCTACGGCCTGGCCCAGTCGCCGCCCGAGGGGTTGATCGTCGAGTTCGGCGTCTATGAGGGCGAGAGCATCCGGGCCATCGGCAACTGGGCCGGGCGCCCGGTGCACGGTTTCGATTCCTTCGAGGGCCTGCCCGAGGCCTGGGCCGGCACCGCCGAGACCGCGGGCAAGTTCGACGCCAAGGGCAGGCTGCCGAAAGTGCCCGCCAACGTCACCCTCCACGTCGGCTGGTTCGAGAACACCCTGCCGCCGTTCCTGGCCGCCAACCCGGGCCCGGTCGCCTTCACCAACATCGACTGCGACCTCTACGCCTCGACCAAGACCGTGTTCGACGGTTTGGCCGAGCGCATTGGCACCGGCACGATCCTGGCCTTCGACGAGTACTTCAACTACAACAACTGGCGCCAGCACGAGTTCAAGGCCTTCCAGGAGTATGTCCAGGCCCGCGGCGTGCGCTACGAGTATCTGGGCTTCACCCAGAGCGGCGGCACCGTGCTGCTGCGCATCCTGGAGACCGGGACCAGCCCCGGACCGGTGGCGCCCGGGGCTTAGCGGCGGCCGCAAGTGTCACCCTTCGAGTACCGCGACCGCACATACCATATCGCCGGCCCGCCGGCGCGGCTGTGGTTAACGATGCGTGAAGACTCAAGCGCGTTTTCTTACGGGCAGGGTCCAACTAGTATGCGCCGGGGGGCATCGGTTCCGGCGTTGCGCGGGAGGGGTGCATGGCGCCGCGCGCTGACCATCTGAAAAGCGAGCTTGTCGACAACGTCGCCAAGATAATCCATGCCAAGTTGCACGACGACGCGGCGGCGACGGCCGAGCTGTTCGCTCGCCACTTCTACGCCAACGTACCACCACTCGACATCGCCACGCTGAGTTCGGAGTCGCTCTACGGCGCCGCCCTGTCGTTCCTCCATTTCGGCCGCACGCGCCCAGCCGGTCGGCCCAAGGTCCGGCTGGTCAACCCGCGGCTCGAGGAGCACGGCTGGAAGTCGCGCCACACCGTGATCGAAATCGTCACCGAGGACATGCCGTTCCTCGTCGATTCCGTAACGGCAGAACTCAATCGCCGCGGCCTGACCGTGCATCTGGTGATCCACCCAACCTTCGCGGCCGCGCGCGACGCCGCGGGCGAGCTCTCGGCGATCCACCCGGGCCGTCTCAACGGCGCCGGCGGCGAGCCCGACAGCGACGACACGGTCACCGAATCCTTCATGCATTTCGAGGTTGACGAGCAGACCTCGACCGATCTGCTGAATGAAATCAGGGACAGCCTCATCGCCGTAATCGGCGACGTTCGCGCCGCGGTCGAGGACTGGCCGGCGATGCGCACGCGGGTCGAGGATCTGGTGGTCGGCCTATCCGAGGGGTTGGAACGCTTTCCCGAGGCCCAGGTGGCCGAGGCCTGCGCCTTCGTCAAATGGGTCCTCGACGACCACTTCACGTTCCTGGGTTATCGCGAGTACGACTACGCCGGCAGCGGCGACAACCAGCGGCTGAAGCTGGTGCCCGGCGGCCTCGGCATCCTGCGCCAGGCCGAGCGCCAGGTGTTCGAGACCTGGCACGACGGTGAGCCGCTGCCACCGGCGCTGCAGACGTTCGTACGCCAGGCGATGCATTTGCATATCAACAAGGGCAGCGACCGCTCGACCGTACATCGCCGCGTCCTGCTCGATGTCATCGGCGTCAAGAAGTTCGGCGCCGACGGTGGCGTCGTCGGCGAGCAGCTGATCGTCGGCCTGTTCACTTCGGCCGCCTACAGCCGCAGCCCGATGGAGATCCCCCTGCTGCGCCAGAAGCTGCAGAACGCCATGCAGCGCGCCAACTTTGCGCCGGCCAGTCACGACCACAAGGCACTCGCGCACATTTTGGAGACCTACCCGCGCGACGAGCTGCTGCAGATCGACCAGGAGGGGCTGTTCGATAACGCCATCGGCATCCTGCACCTGCAGGAGCGTCAGCGGGTCGCCCTGTTCGTCCGACCGGATTCGTTCGAGCGCAGCGTCTCGGCCTTGGTCTACGTGCCGCGCGAGCGCTACAACACCGACGTGCGCCGGCGCATGGCCGGCATTCTCGAAGGTGCCTTCAACGGGACGGTCGTCGCGTTCACGCCGCAGCTCGCGACGGATTCGGTACTCGCCCAGATTCTGTACCTGGTCAAGACCCAGCCCGGCCAGCTGCCCAAATACCGGATCGAAGACATCGAAAAAAGCCTCGTCGAGGCGACCCGGTCGTGGGGCGACAAGCTGCGCGACGTGCTTGTCGACTCGAAGGGCGAGGAAACGGGCCTGCGCCTGTTCGCGCGCTACGGCAACGCGTTCAACCCGGGGTTCCGCGACCGCTACGTGCCCGAGGCCGCGGTGCTCGACATCGACACGATCGAGGGCGTGCTCGAGACTGACGAGCTCGGCATGAACCTCTTCCGGCCGATCGAAGCGGCGGACGAGGAAGTGCGGCTGAAGCTCTACCAGGCGCGCGAGCCGCTGCCGCTCTCCGACGTCCTGCCGATTCTCGAGAACATGGGCCTCAAGGTCATCGGCGAGAATCAGTACGAGGTTGCGGCCGAGGCCGGCATCACCTGGGTGCACGATTTCGAGATGGTCAACCGCTCCGGCGAGACCGTGGACCTGGGCGCGGTCAAGGACAAGTTCCACGCCACGCTGGCCCGCATCTTCCGCGGTGAGGTCGAGGACGACGGCTTTAACAAGCTGGTCCTGCGCGCCGGGCTGGATTGGCGTGGGGTCGTGATCCTGCGCGCCTATTGCAAGTTTCTGCGCCAGTCGCAGATCCCGTTCTCGCAGAGCTACATGGAGCAGACGCTCGAGGCCAATCCCCACATCGCGCGCCATATCATCGACCTGTTCGCCGCGCGTTTCGATCCGACGCGCCGCAAGGCGGCCGACAACAGGGCGGACGCCCTGGTCACGGTCATCGAGACCGCGCTCGAAGATGTCGCCAATCTGGACGAGGATCGCATCCTGCGGCACTTCGTCAACGTCGTGCGGGCCACCCTGCGCACGAATTTTTATCAGAGCTCGGCCGACGGCGGCCCCAAATCCTACCTGGCCCTCAAGCTCGACAGCCGCGCCATCGACGAGCTGCCGGAGCCGTGGCCACTGGTCGAGATCTTCGTCTACGGCCCGCGCATGGAGGGCTGTCACCTGCGCGGTGGCAAGGTTGCGCGCGGCGGCATCCGCTGGTCGGACCGGCGCGAGGATTTCCGCACCGAGGTGCTCGGCCTGGTCAAGGCCCAGATGGTCAAGAACGCGGTCATCGTGCCGGTCGGCTCGAAAGGCGGCTTTGTCTGCAAGCGGCTACCGCAGCCCGGCGTCGGCGGCGTCGACCGCCAAGCGCTGATGGACGAGGTGGTGGGCTGCTACAGCACGCTGATGCGCGGCATGCTCGACATGACCGACAACTTGCAAGGTGGCGACGTTGTTCCCCCCAAGCACGTTGTCCGTCACGACGGCGATGATCCCTATCTTGTCGTTGCCGCCGACAAAGGCACCGCGACGTTCTCCGATATCGCCAACTCCATCAGCCAGGAATACGGCTTCTGGCTTGGCGACGCCTTCGCGTCCGGCGGTTCCGCCGGCTACGACCACAAGAAGATGGGTATCACCGCCCGTGGCGCCTGGGAGTCGGTGAAGCGTCATTTCCGCGAGATGGACTTCGACACCCAGAGCCAGGACTTCACCGTCGTCGGCGTCGGCGACATGTCCGGCGATGTGTTCGGCAACGGCATGTTGTTGAGCGAGCACATCAAGCTCGTCGCCGCCTTCAACCACCTGCATATTTTCGTCGATCCCGACCCCGATCCACAGAAAAGCCTTGCCGAGCGCCAGCGCCTGTTCGCGCTGCCGCGGTCCGGCTGGGACGATTACGAGACCAAGCTGATCGCCAAGGGCGGCGGCGTATTCGACCGGCGCGCGAAGTCGATCAAGGTGACGCCTGAGATGCGGGCGCTGTTCGGTCTCGAGGCGGATGCCGTCACGCCGAACGAGCTGCTCGCCGCGCTGTTGCGGGCCGAGGTCGATCTATTGTGGTTCGGCGGCATCGGCACGTACATCAAGGCGGCCGACGAGAGCCACGCCGAAGCGGGCGACCGCGCCAACGACGCGATCCGCATCGACGCCGAAGCGCTGCGCTGCAAGGTCATCGGCGAGGGCGCCAATCTGGGCGTCACGCAACGCGGCCGCGTCCGGTTCGCGCAGGCCGGCGGTCGCATGAACACGGACTTCATCGACAACTCCGCTGGCGTCGACTGCTCCGATCACGAGGTCAACATCAAGATCGTGCTCGACGATGTCGTCGCCAACGGCGACATGACGAACAAGCAGCGCAACGAGCTGCTGGAGGCCATGACCGATGAGGTCGCGGCGCTCGTGCTCAACGACAACTACCTGCAGTCCCAGGCCATCAACAACGCCTGCCTGCGGGCGCCCGACCGGCTCGAGCAGGATTGGCGCGCCATGCGTGCGCTGGAAAAATCGGACCGGCTCAATCGGTCCATCGAGTTCCTGCCCGACGACGAGGACATGGCCGAGCGGCAGGCTGCCGGCCGTGGCCTAACGGCGCCGGAATACGCCGTCCTGTTTTCCTATGCCAAGCTGGCGCTCTATGATGGCCTGTTGCCGACGGACGTGCCCGACGACCCCTACCTCGTAAGCGACCTCGCCGGCTATTTTCCGCGGCCGCTGCGTGACAAATATGCACCGCCGGTCGGCCGCCACCGCCTGCGTCGCGAGATCATTGCCACCTACCTGACGAACAGCATCGTCAACCGGGTTGGCGCCACGTTCATCGACGAGATGCGCACGCAGACCGGCATGGACGGGCCCGATGTCGCCCGCGCCTACGTCGTCGCCCGCGACGCCTTCGGCCTGCGCCCCCTGTGGCGCGCCATCGAGGCGCTCGACAACAAGGTTGCGGCCGACGTCCAGGCGGCGATGAATTTCGAGTTGGAGCGGCTCGTCAACCGGTGCACGGCGTGGTTCCTGCGCAACGGGCCGAGCCCGCTGGCGATCAGCGTGGCGATCGAGACCTACGGACAGGGCGTCCAGGACCTGGTCACTTGCTTGCCCGAGATCGTCGCTCCCGACGACCGCTCGGCGATGGATGAGCACGCGGCCCGTCTGATCGCCCGCGGCGTGCCCGACGAGCTCGCCCAGCGCGTTGCTCAGCTCGATGTCCTGTTCGCGGCCTGCGACGTCGTCGCGATCGCCAACGGCGACGCGGTGTCGGTGGCCGACGCCGGGCACATCTACTTCGCGCTTGGCGCGCGCCTCGGCATCGATTGGCTGCGCCACGCCGCCAGGCGGGTGAAGGTGGAGACCGAGTGGCAGCGCCTCGCCGTCTCGTCCCTGATCGACGACAGCTTCTCGCATCAGTCGGTGTTGACGACCCGGGTGGTCGCGGCCGCCGGCTCCGGCAAGCTCGGCGGCCGCGCCGCCAACGGCATCGTCGATACCTGGCTTCAAGGCCGCCGCGCCGCCGTCGACCGCACCGTCGCACTGATCGAAGAGATCCGCGCCGCCCCCGAGGCCGACCTGGCCATGCTCACCGTGGGCAGCAGCCAGCTGCGCACGCTCGTCGCCGGCTGATCAGGCGCGGAACCAGGCGCGCCCGGCCTTGAACAGCTCCTTCTCGGCCTTGTGGCCGATCGCCCGCAGCCGCAGCGGCAGCCGGCGCGCGGCGCCGTGTCGCGCCGAGAAGTGATAATTCTTGCCGATCCGCACGACGAACCCGTAGCCCAGCTCGGTCATCAGGTCGAAGACGGCTGTAGCGTTCGGCCGCTCGATTTCGACGAAGACGTCGGGCCGATGTTCGCGCAGCAGTGCACGCGCGCCCGTCAGGACCCGGAGTTCGTGGGCCTCGGTGTCGATTTTCAGGAAATCGGGCCGCTCCAGCCCGGTCTCTTGGACCAACGCGTCGAGCGTATGGATCTCGAACGTGTCCGCGCCGTCGATAGCCCGGGTCACCCGTGACGAGCCGATGTTCGTGCTGCAGATTTCGAGGCTTCCCGTCGACCGGACGTCGGCCAGCGCGACGCCGAACAGCTCGTAGCGGACGCCGTTCGTGTCGAGCGTCGTCCTGATGGCCTCGTGCAGCGCCGCGTTCGGCTCGAAGCAGTACACCCGGCAGCCCATGGCCGCGCCGAAGAACAGCGAGTGGTTGGCGAAGCAAGTGCCGATGTCGTAGGCCGTCCGGAAGCGCCCGGCCCGCCCGACATGCCGCAGATAATGCAGGTAGTGGAACTCGTAGAGCTTCCGGTTCTCGGCCACGTACCGGTACTGATGGTCGATAGTGTCGGGGAAGAACAGCTGCAGCGTCCTGCCGGCCTCGATCACCTCGAGCTTGTTCATGCCCACGACCCTGCCGGGCTCACGCCGCGGCGGCGCCCAGCTTGACCGCCGTGCCGCCGGCCACGACCATCAGCATCGAGCCCTTGTTCGTCGCGATCATGGCAGTGCCTCCTCAGTGCCGGAAATGCCGAACGCCGGTGAATGCCATCGCGATGCCGGCCGCGTCGGCCGCGGCAATGACTTCCTCGTCGCGTACCGAGCCACCGGGTTGAACGACGGCGGTCGCCCCGGCCTCGACGGCCGTCGTCAGCCCGTCGGCGAACGGAAAGAACGCGTCGGAGGCGACGACGCTGCCAACGGTGCCGCGTCCGCCGCCTGCGGCGCGCGTCTGCTCCGCCTTCCAGGCCGCCAGCCGCACGGCGTCGATGCGGCTCATCTGGCCGGCGCCGATGCCGACGCTCGCGCGGTCGCGCGCGAACACGATCGCGTTCGACTTGACGTGCTTGCACACGGCCATCGCGAACAGCATGTCGTTCGTCTGCGCCTTCGTGGGCTGCGCCTGGGTGACGATGCGCAGGTCGCGACCGCTCGTCTGGTGCGTATCGCGTCCCTGGATCAGGAAGCCACCGGCCAACGGCCGCACCACGAGGCCCGGTACCGTCACATCGGGCATCGCGCTCGTCAGCAGCAGCCGCAGGTTCGGCTTCGTCGCCAGCAGCTTGCGTGCCGCGGCGTCGGCGCCGGGGGCGATGATGACCTCGGTAAACGTGCCGATGATCGCCTCGGCGGCACTGCGGTCCAGCGGCATGTTCGCCGCAACGACGCCGCCGAAGGCGCTCGTCGGGTCGCCGGCCAGGGCCTTGGCATGGGCGTCTGTCAGATCAGCGCCGATCGCGGCGCCGCACGGGTTGCCGTGCTTGACGATGACGGCCGCCGGCGCCGTGAACTCGGCGACCAGCTCGAAGGCGGCGTCGGCATCGGCCAGATTGTTGTAGCTCAGCGCCTTGCCTTGGATCTGCCGCGCGCCGGCAACGCCTGGCCGCTGGCCGTCGGCCGTGGTCAGCGCGCCGCGGTAGAGTGCCGCCGGCTGGTGTGGGTTCTCGCCGTAGCGCAACTCGTTCTGCAGCACGCCGACCAGCACGGTGCGCGTCGCGAACGCGGCGCCGGTTTGCTCGACCAGCCACCGCGCGATCGCCCCGTCATAGCTGGCCGTGGCCGCGAACGCCTTGGCCGCCAACCGCCGCCGCAGGGCCGGCATGGTTGCGCCGTCCTGGGCGGCCATCTCGGCCTGGATCGTGACGTAGTCGGCCGGTTCGACGGCGACCGTCACGGCGGCATGGTTCTTCGCGGCGGCGCGGATCAGCGCCACACCGCCGATATCGATGTTCTCGATGCACTCGGCCGGCGCCGCGCCACCGGCGACAGTCGCCTCGAAGGGATAGAGGTTCACGACGACGAGGTCGATCGGGGCGATGTTGTGCTCGGCCAACGCAGCCGCGTCGGCGGCACTGTCGCGACGTGCCAACAGGCCGCCGTGGATCAGCGGGTGCAGCGTCTTGACGCGCCCGCCCATCATTTCGGGAAAGCCGGTCACCGTCGCCACGTCGGTCACCGCAATGCCGGCCTCGCGCAAGTGCCGTGCCGACCCGCCGGTCGACACGATCTCGACACCGGCGGCCGCCAGGGTCTGGCCAAGCTCCGTCAGTCCGCTCTTGTCGGCGACCGAGATCAGCGCGCGCTTGATCGTGACGAGGTCGGGGTCGGTCATGAAAGGCGCGGCTATCGGACCGGGGGGCGGGCGCCTATGTCGCGACCGTTCGGGTCGGCGCCTGGGCCGCCGCGGCATACTCCGGCACCACCCGGCACAGCTGCTCGACCGTGCGTTCGGCGTCGCCGGCCCGGGCAGTCTCCGTCAGGCTGTCCAACGCGCGCGAAAGCACCTGCGGGTCGGCCGTGCGTGGCTGCGCCACCAGGATGCCCGGCACGCCGCTCGGCGTCAGCGCCTCGCGCGCGTGGAACAGCTCTTCGTCGAGCTTTTCACCGAGGCGTAGGCCGGTATAGACGATCTTGACGTCGTGGTCGGGGCGCCGGCCGGCCAAGCGGATCATCTGCCGCGCCAGCTCCGCGATACGCACCGGCTGGCCCATTTCAAGGACGAAGATGCGGCCCGGCTGGCTGTCCGGCCCGGCGCCGGCGGCCGACGCCTGCAGCACCAGCTCCACCGCCTCGCGTGTCGTCATGAAATAGCGCGTCACGTCGGGATGGGTCACGGTCAGCGGCCCGCCGGCCGCGAGCTGCCGCTGGAACAACGGCACGACGGACCCGGTGGAGCCGATAACGTTGCCGAACCGCACGGTGACAAAGCGCGTTGGGCCCCGCTTGTCGCCCCTCCGCGTACCCGACTGCAGGTCGAGCGCCTGGCAATAGCTCTCGGCCGCGCGTTTGGTCGCGCCCATGACGCTGGTCGGGTTCACCGCCTTGTCGGTGGAGATCAGCACCATGGCGCGCACGGCGAACTGGCGGCACACCTCGGCCACGTTGCGCGTGCCCGTGACGTTGGTCAGCACGCCCTCCGTCGGGTGCATCTCGACCATCGGCACGTGCTTCAGAGCCGCGGCATGGAACACCAGCTCCGGCCGCTTGTCGGCAAACACCTGCTCGACCCGCTGGCGATCGCGCACGTCCGCAAGTTCGGCGCTGCGCGGCAGGTCCGGGTGCCGCTCGCCGAGCGCATGGTCGATCGAATAGAGATTGAACTCGGCGTTGTCCACGAGGTGCAGCTCGGCCGGACGGTAGGCCGACACCTGCCGCACCAGCTCGGATCCGATCGTCCCGCCGGCACCGGTAATGAGGACACGCCGGCCCTGGATCAGGTCCTGCATCGCCGTGTGGTCGAGCACTTGCTGCGGCCGCCCCAGCAGGTCGGCGACGTCGATCGGACGCATCTCGATCTTCGTCCCGTCGCCGCTCTGGAAATCGGTGAGGCGCGGCAGCCGCGACAACGTCATGCCCAGACGGTTGGCGATGTCGAGCAGCTCGCGCAACCGGGCGCCGTCGAAGTTGCGTTTGGTCACGACCAGGCGCTGCGGCGCCCGGCCGCGCGCCTTCATGCGGCGCACGACGGCCTCGATTTCGCCCAGATCGCCGACGACCGGCACGTTGTGGATCTGACGGCCGACGCGGCGGCCCTTTTCGTCCAGCACGCCGACCACGTCGTAGGCCGCATCGCGGCGTCGCTGCATGGCGCGGATGAACATCTCCGCCTCGTCGCTCGCCCCGACCAGCAACACCGGCACCCGCGTCGGCGAGGCGCGCTCCAAGCGCAGGTCCAGATGCCGGTCCTTGAGCAGGCGATAGGCGAATCGCGGCGCGCCCAGCAGCACCATCAGCGTCAGCCAGTTGATGATCGGCAGCGACCGCGGCACGAACTCGGCCCGCGTCGCCAGGAACATGACCGGCACGAAGATCAGGACCACCAGGGTGACGGCGCGGGTGATCTCAACCAGGTTGTTCATCGAGGCATAGCGCCAGACGCCGCGATAAAGGCCGATCGGCCGGAACACGCCGGCGGCGATCGCAATAAACACGATCGTGCCGGTGACCAGGAACGACGCCGGCAGCTCGAACACCTGACCGCCCATGCGCAGAAACAGCGACAGCACGAACGACACGCCCGCCATGAAGATGTCGTGCGCATAGGCGAGGTTGGCACGATTCAGTCGGCGCAAGGCCCCCCCCCCATGGTCAGCCGCGATCAGGGCGTCCATATAGCATGACCGCCGCCCCGACATTCAATTCGATTGCGTGTTCGTGTCCGCGCCGGCGGGGCCCTTGCCGGCCAACCAGAACAACAGGCCGACGACGAAGGCGGCGGCCGAGACGATGGCACCGCCGGCCACGACCGGACCCGCCGGGCGTCCGCCGGCGGCCACGGTAATGACCGCGTGCAGGATCAGCAGGACGTTGACCGCGGCAACGGCCAGGGCCACCTGGCCGTGGCTGCAGCCGCGCCGCACCGCCAGCTGATAGAAATGCTCGCGATGCGCCCGCAGGATGTTCTCCCGTCGCATCAGCCGGCGCAGCAGCGTCAACCCGGAATCCGCCAGATAGTAGAGCGGCAGGATCAATGCTGCGGGCCAGGCCCCGGCCGCCGCGGCGCTGAGCAGCAGCCAGCCCAGCAGAAAGCCCACTGGCACGCTGCCGACATCGCCCAGGAAGATCCGCGCCGGTTGCCAGTTCCAGGCCAGGAATCCCAACGCGGCGCCGGCCACTATCAGCGCCTGCCAATGCATCGGCTGCAGCGTGCCGCCGACCAGGCCGATGACGAACAGGCCGAGGCCCAGGGCGCTCGTCTCGACGCCGCTGATGCCATCGATGCCGTCCATGAAGTTGAACAGATTGATGAACCACAGCCACAGGACGCCGGCGGCCAGCCGGTCGAGCGGTTCCGGCAACAGCCCCTGAAAGACCGTGCCGGGCAGCGCCGCCATGCCGAGTGCAACGGCGACCCCCTGCGCCGCCAGCCGCGTCCAGGCGCCCAGCCCACGGACATCGTCCCGCCAGGAAATCACGCCCAGCCCGAGCGCGATCGGCGCCAGAAGCCAGCTCGCGCTGCCCTCCTCTCCCGGTGCCAGGGCGACGATGAGCCAAAGCGGCAACAGGACCGCCAGCACGCCGATGCCGCCACCCCGCGGCATCGCCACGGTATGGCTGCTGCGCGGGTTCGGGTGGTCGAGGATGTCGTGCCGCAGCAACCGCCGTCGCACCGCGCCGACCGCGGCCCATGTGGCGCCGCCGACCCCGATGAACAGCGCGGCCGCCCCCCACAGCATCGTGCGGCCTAAGTCTCCGCCGGCGTGGCGTCGGCCAGCCCCAGATGGTCGATCTGGCGGGCGACGACCGTGGCCTCGTCGTAGTGCGCCTTGGCCCGCCGCAGCCCGGCCTCGCCCAGGCGCCGGCGCAGCGCCGCATCGCGCGCCAGCCGGTTCAGCGCTGCCGCCAGCGCCGCTGCGTCGCCAACCGGCACCAGCAACCCGGTCTCTTCGGCCACGACCTCCTCGCGCGCACCGCGAATGTCGGTGGCCACGACCGGCAGGCCGGTCAGCATGGCCTCGACGATCGACCGCGGCATGCCCTCCCGGTGCGACGGCAGCGTGAAGATGTCGGCGGCGCGCAGCAACTCGGCGGCGTCGCCGCGATAACCCAGGAAACGCACGCGGTCCCTGCGGCCCGGGTCGTGCGCGACGGCGGCGACGGCCGCTTCGATGGAGCCGGCGTGGTCGCTCTCCAGGCGCGCGCCGATCGCCCACAGCTCGGCATCGACGTCCCGCAGCGCCTCCAGCAGCTCGGGATAGCCTTTCTCCTCGACCAGGCGGCTGATTGTCACGACGACGACCCGGGTTTCAGGCGTGCCCAGCCTCGCCCGCACCCCGGCCCGCACCGTGCCGTCGTCGTCGGGCCGGAATATGGCGGGATCGCTGCCATTGCCGATGGCCACGACGTCGCCGCCGCGGCACAGGTGATAGCGGCGCGCGGTTGCCGCGTCCTCCTCGGCCTGGGTGAACAGCGTGTCGGTGACCCGTCCGGCAACCCACTCCGCCGCCAGAAAGAGCCAGCGCCGGTGGCCCCCCATCCGCTCATGGAAGTAGAAGCCGTGCGCCGTATAGACGACGCGCGGCACCCGCGCCCTGGCCGCCGCCAGGCGGCCAATGAACGCGGCGACCGGCGTGTGCACATGCACGATGTCGAACCGCTCGCGGCGAAACAGCCGGACAAGCGCCCGATAGGCGGCGAACATGCGGGTCGGGCTCAGCCGCCGCGGGATCGCCACGGCCTCGACGCGATGACCCTGCGTCCGCGCCGCGTCGGCCAGCGCGCCGCCTGAGCAGACGCCGACAACGTCGTGGCCCTGGGCGCTCAGGCCGCCCATCAGCGGCCGCAGAAAATGGTAGAGCGTGAAATCCACGGCGCACAGCTGACAGATCTTCAACCCGGCGCCGGATGCCGCCTCGCGCGGCGGCTCGGCCGCCTCCGGCATTGCCCGTGCCGCGGCCTGCATCGCTGCCATGGCTAGCCTTGCCGTTCCCCGCCGGTCGCGGGCACTTCGCCGTCACATTGCATAGCGCTGCCGCCAGCCTTCGAACATGAGAACCGTCCACAACTGGCTGTGCCAGTCACGCACGCCGGACAGGTGCTCCCTCCAGCGTTGGCGTACGAGGCCTGTGTCGAACAGGCCGGCCGCCGCCAGCGTACGCTCGTCCAGCAAGGCCTCGGCCCAGTCGCGCAGCGGTCCGCGCAGCCAGTCGACGATCGGCACGGCGAAGCCCATCTTCGGCCGGTCGATCAACTCGCGCGGCACGTACTTGTAGAGCACCTGGCGCAGCAGCCACTTCTTCTGCCCGCGGCGGATCTTTATGATGCCGCGGCAGGCGCCAGGCGAACTCGACGACGCGGTGGTCGATCAGCGGCACCCGCGCCTCCAGGCTCATTGCCATGCTGGCCCGATCGACCTTGGTCAGGATGTCGTTCGGCAGATAGGTCATCATGTCAAGCCACTGCATGCGATCCATGAAGTCCGGGAAATCGTCGACCACTGTCTCGTCCCAGATTTCCGACGGCGGCTCCCGCCCGCCGATCACGAGAGCCGACGGATCGTGCCACTGGCTGACCAGCGAGCGGTAGATTTCGCTTTGGCTGCGCGACGGCAGCATCGCCGCCAGCTTGTGCGCCTTGTGGCCGCCCAGATGCGGCCGCATGCCCCGCGGCATGGTCATCGCCAGCCGGTCCCAGGCGCGCGGCGGCACGCTGCACAGGGCCGCCGCCGCCGCACTGCGCAGCGGCCGCGGCACCCGGGTCAGGCCGTTCCACAGGCCCATCGCCAGGCCGTAGCGGTCATAGCCGCCGAACACCTCGTCGCCGCCGTCGCCGGACAGCGATACCGTGACGTGCTTGCGGGTCATCTGCGACAGCAACAGCGTCGGCAGCTGCGACGAATCGCCGAACGGCTCGTCGTACCACTCCGGCAGATTGGGCACGAGGTCCAGTGCGTCGCTCGGCTGCAGATAGAGCTCCGTGTGATCGGTCCCCAGGTGCCGCGCGACCGCCTTGGCGTCCGCCGCTTCGTTGTAGGCAGCCTTGTGAAAGCCGATCGTGAACGTCCGGACCGGGCGCTCGCTCTGCGCCTGCATCAGTGCTACGACGGTCGAGCTGTCGACGCCGCCCGATAGGAACGCGCCCAGCGGCACATCGGCGATCATGCGGCCCTTGACCGCGTCGCGCAGCAGCGTGTCGAGCGCTTCGACGGCGTCGTCGTCGTCGATCGGCTCGCGCGCCGCGATCGCCGCCAGCGCGGTCTTGCGCAGGTCCCAGAAGCGCGCCTGTTCGACCCGGCCGTCGGCGTGCACGGTGACGATCTCGCCCGGCCGCACCTTGGCCAGACCACGCCACATCGAATAGGGCGACGGCACGCACATGTAGCGCACATAGGCATTCAACGCGTCGCGGTCGATCTCGGGCCGCCAGGCCGGATGCTCGGTGAAGCTCTTCGGCTGCGAGCCGAAGAACACGACGTCGCCGTGCCGGCCCCAGTACAGCGGCTTGATGCCCATGCGGTCGCGCACAAGCGTGAGCGTGCGCGCCTGCCGGTCCCACAGCGCGAACGAGAACATGCCAATCAGGCGCTCCGCCGTCGCCGCGACGCCCCAGCGCCGGCAACCCTCGAGGATCACCTCGGTGTCGGACTCGCCGCGGCACGTCGTGCCGGCATCGGCCAGCTCCCGGCGCAGCTCTCGATAATTATAGCTCTCGCCGTTATAGGCGATCACCAGATTGCCGTCGGCCGACACCATCGGCTGATGGCCGCTGGCCGACAGGTCGATGATTGCCAGCCGCCGCTGGCCGATGGCGATGCCGGCCGCGGCGTCGGTCCAGACACCGCCGTCGTCCGGTCCGCGGTGCAGCTGCCGCTGCGCCATCGCCCAGGCAAGCCGCTCCAGCGCCGCCGGCTCCGTTTCCCGGCGCAGATCCCAGAACCCGGTGAGCCCACACATGCCGCTCGTCTACTCGATGCCCCCGGCCGCGTCCAGCCGCACCGCGTCCGCGGGCAGGCACGGCCCTCGACGAACCCTGGGATGATATTGCGCCGGTGGGCCCGCGCAAACCGCCAGGATGGCGACCAGTACAGCGGATTCTAGGCCGTCGCCGCCAGGAACGTATGAAAAAACTCGTCGCTAGCCCGCAGATAGTCCTCGATCCGGCCGATATCGACCCAATGCTCGCGGATCGGATAGGCGAGCGTGCGCCGGCCGTCACGACGCAGCCGGTCGAACAGGTCCGGCATGTCGAGCGCCCGGCCCGCGGCCACGCCGGCCACGACCTCCGGCGCCAGCACATAGAGCCCGGCATTGATGAAATAGCGCTCGGTCGGCTTCTCGCGGATGCCTCGATCTGCAGGTGGTCCAGGTCGACGACGCCATAGGGCACCTGCATCACGTGTTCGCGCACAGCCATGGTCGCGGCGGCCTCGTGCTCCTCGTGGAAGGCGATCAGCTGCACCTGGTCGACCTTGCTCAGCACGTCGCCGTTCAGCACCAGGACCGGGTGCTGCGGCCGCTCGGGCAGCAGGCCCAGCGGCCCCGCCGTGCCGAGGGGCTGCACCTCGTCGAGGTAGCGGATGTCGGCATCCAGTGACGCGCCGTCGCCGAAATGGTCCTTGATCACCGCGGCCTGATAGTTGACCGAGATGAAGAACGTCGAGAAGCCCGAGCTGGCGCAGTTGCGGAGCGTTGTTTCCAGCAGCGGCCGGCCGCCGACGTCCAGCATCGGTTTCGGCGTCGCTGCGGTAAGCGGTCTGAGTCGCGTGCCCCTGCCGCCGGCCATCACCACGACCCAGTTGGGGCAGTGGCGCGGCAGCATCAGCGATTCGAGCGTGATCAGGTCGACGACGCGGCCGGCGAAGTCGACGACCGGCAGGTGGCGCAGGTAGTTGCGCTGCAAGTGGGCCAGCGCCTCGCCCCGGTCGCGGCCGAACTGAAAGACCTGCGGCGGCGTATTCATGACCGAGGGGACGGTATCTGCAGCCGCGACGCCGCGCAGAAAGCCGCGGCGGATATCGCCGTCGGAGACGGTGCCGATCAGCTGCCGCTGGGCGTCGACGACCAGGCAGATCTGGGTCTTGTTGCGGTTGAGTTGCTCGATGACCTCGCGCACCGTGGCCTCCGGCGCGACCAGGCTGTCGGCCAGCGCGTCGCCATCGCCCACCGCTGGTACGGTCGCCGGGGCCTCGGCCCGGGTCGGCTCGAGCGGACCCGGCAGCGCCGCGGCCCGCCGCCTATGCTTGGGTGCAAGCGGCATCCTTCCTCGCCTGCCTGGATTAGGTGGGTTGCGTTAACATTCCGTTCCGTCAGCGGATTGCGCCGGCCGGTGCTGCGGTAGGCGCGGCAGCTACGCCTCGACTGGCTCGTCGGCGGCGAAGGCGCGCGGCGCCGGTCCCACAGCGCCCCCGGCGGCAGGCCGACGGCCGGCCGTTTCGCCGTCAGGTTGTCGGCGCTGAACGGCTCGCCGGCGCGGATCGGCCGCGCCGCCACCAGGGCGCGGCGGATCGCCGGAATGTTTTCGCTCTCCTCCGCGGTCGGCACCTTGATGCCGTTGCCCAGCGCCTGCTCGACCGTGCGGATCGCCGACACCATGAGGGTCAGCTCGTCGGGTTCCAGCGACGCCCGGTGGTCCGGCCCCGGCAGCGTCCGGTCGAGCGTCAGATGCTTCTCGACGATCGTCGCTCCGCGCGCCGCGGCGGCGATCGGCACGACGATGCCCGGGCTGTGGTCGGACAGGCCGACCGCCAGGCCGAACCGCTTCGCCAACGTGTCGAGCGCCCGCAGGTTGACGCTGTCGTAGGGCGTCGGATAGGCGCTGGTGCAGTGCAGCAGGGTCACGTGGTCGCGCAGCGCCGCCTGGGGCCCTCCGGGGTCGCGAAGGCGGCCTTGCTGGGTGAGCCGCTCGGTTCGGTCGCCTCGCCGATGAAGCCGTGCGCCAGGATCGCCAAGGCCTCGCGTACTTCCGGTAGGGTGCTCATGCCGGTCGATTGGATGATCGGCACGCCCAACCTGGCCATGTGCAGCAGCAGCGGCGCATTGGTGATTTTGCCGGACGGCGACTTCAGGCGCTGTACGCCGATCTCGTGGACCAGGAAGTCGGCGCTTTCGGCGTCGAACGGCGTCGACATGAACTCGATGTTCAGCGCGTCGCAATGCGCCTTCAGCTCCACGTGCGCCTCGTGGGAAAGGTCCAGCCCGCGCAGCATTTCGTAGAGCGACTCAGCGGTGCCCGTCGCCGCCTGTTGGTACGACGCCTTCGGTGCCGATGCGCGTACCACCCGCTCGGTGCGGAAGGTCTGGAACTTGACGGCGTCGGCGCCCGCCTTGGCCGCGGCGTCGACCAGGCGGCGCGCCCGATCGGTGTCGCCATTGTGGTTCACGCCGGCTTCGGCGATGACGAAGGTACGAACGTTCACAGCCCGGGTCCCGTATCAATATGAAGGCATCGGCGACTTCGGCGGCTTCGCTGCCGGCACGACGCGCATCAGGCAACCTGTGTGGCGACGTCGTGAAAGCGTTTGAGCAAGATACCGTCCAGTGGCGTGGTCTTCAGAACCTGGATCATCCGGGCCGCCGCGCCCGGGCCGCCATAGGGCGGTTCGCGGCGCTTCGCCAGGGCCTGGAAGGCCGGACTCAACGCCTGATTGATGGCGCCGCGGATTGCACCGGCCTGCTCGTCGCAGTCGATCACCGATGGCGCGCGCAGCCGGCCGCCTTGGCGGATGCCGATATTGACGGTCGGCGTACCCATGGCCGGCGCCTCGACCAAGCCGCTCGACGAGTTGCCGATGACGACGGATGCCGCGGCCATGGCGCTCAGGTAGCGGCGCTGGCCAAGTGTCTTGACGGCGACGGCACGCTCGCGATGGTGCCAGGCATAGTCCTCGATGTGCTGCTGTATCTCCCGACCATGGGTATCGGCATTCGTTTGGGTAAATATCAGGCGCGCCTCCGGAAACCCATCCAATGCAGCCAGCAACTCGCAGATGGCCGCTTCCGGCGGGCGCTCGCACAGCGTCACGGCGTGATAGGTGATCAGGAACGTCGGGCCGTCCAGCGCCAGGCCCAGCGACCGGCTCACCGCCTCGCGGGGCATGAGCGCACAGTCTGCGACCGTGTCGAGGGCGGTGGCACCGACATTGTAGATGTGCTTCGGGTCCTCACCCATTTGGATGACGCGCGACCGGTGCGCTTCGGCGCTGACGAAGTGCAGGTGCGCCATCTTGGTCACGGCGTGGCGAATCGCCTCGTCGATCACTCCTTCCGTCGCCTCGCCGCCATGGATGTGGGCGATCGGGATGCGCGCGACCATCGCCGCCTGGGCCGCGGCGAACATCTCGAACCGGTCGCCCAGCACCACAAGCACGTCGGGCTGCAGCCGGGCGAGCGCATCGGCAAAGCCGATGATGCCCAGCCCCATGGACTTGGCGATGCCGGTCGGGCTGTCGCTCGACAGCAGCATTTCGACGCGGTCGGCGATGGGGAACCCATCGGCCTCGACCTCGTCGATCGTGTTGTCGAACTCGGGCGACAGGTGCATGCCGGTGGCGACGAGCTGCAGGTGCAGCAACGGATCGTCGTGGATTCGCCGGATCAGCGGACGCAACAGCCCGTACTCGGCCCGCGCGCCGGTAACGACACAGATGCGCGGTCCCCGCGCCAACCGAACGACCTTGTCCCGTTGCATGCCGGGCCCGCCGCTAGAGCACATCCGGTTTAGACGGAATATCCTGCATTGACGAGGTAGTTTCTGCATTCGGTTGGAGAGAATTCATCGAGGGCGTTTCCAATTGCCCGCCAGAGGTCATCGACGGTTCTGGCGCCGACCTTGCGGAGAATGGCTTTGAGCTTGGCGAAGACCTGTTCGATGGGATTGAGATCGGGGCTGTAGGGCGGCAGGTAGAGCGGGGTTGCGCCGACCGCCTCAATGGCCTCGTGTACGCCGGCGACCTTGTGGGAGGAGAGGTTGTCGATGATGACGATGTCGCCCGCGGACAGGGTCGGGACCAGGGCTTGCTGGACCCAGGCAAGGAAGCTTGCGCCGTTGATCGGGCCATCGAAAACGCAGGGCGCGGTGATCCGGTCGTGACGCAGGGCGGCAATGAACGTGGTTGTCTTCCAGTGGCCATGGGGAATGGCCGCCACCACCCGTTCGCCGCGCGGTGCCCGGCCATAACGCCGGGCCATGTTCGTCCGCGCCCAGGTCTCGTCGAGAAAGACCAGCCGTTCGGCAATCAGCCCAGGTTGCTCGTTGCGCCAAGTGGCTCGCGCCGCCGCGACGTCAGGGCGCTCCTGCTCGGCGGCGTGGGCTGTCTTTTTTTGCGACTCAGCCCCTGAGCCAGAAGAAAGTCGCCAAGCGTCGAGCGCTTCGCCTCGATCCCCTCGGCGGCCAGCAAGACGCAAAGCTCGTCAATGGTGATGTCGCAATTCTCCATCACCAGAGCCCGAATGCGATCGCCATGGGGAGCCAGTTTCGATTTCTTCCAGCCACCGTATTTGTCGGCTTTGATCGTGCCCCGCTGCTTCCAACGCTGCATCAGCTTCACAACAAAGCTGATGCTCACATCAAATTGCTTCGCCGCCGCATTGCGAGAGGTCCCCGATTCAACAACTCGAACAACTCGTTCACGAAGATCTTCCGAATAAGGTCGTGTCATCCATGGCTGGCCTCCTTTAACCCAGCTCATAGCTTGAATCACTTTTTGCGACCCTTGGGAATCCCCTTTTTGATTCTGTCTATGCCGGACCCGCTCTAGTGCACCATGATCGACGGCTCGGGCATCAGCGGGCCCGACTGCCAGCTGGCGCCGCTCGCGATCAGGGCTTCGGCCACGCGCAGGTCGGCCTCGGTGTCGATATCGATTGAGCGCTCCGCCGACATCGGGTAGCCGTAGGTGCGCGGACCGAACCAGCTGCGCCGCATCCGCAGGGTCTCGACGTCGAAGAGATAGATCGCACCGTTCAGCGTTACCGTCGGCGGCAGGTCCTGACGGTTGCTTGCCGCCACCCGGGGCGCCACGTCGGTGGCCGGTGCCAGTCGGGCGTCGCGGCCTATAACTTGGTGCCATGCAACCGGCTTCGCCGCCGCGACCGAGACGACGAACTCGGCGTCGCGTTCGTGGAACATCTGCAACGCGCCTTCGACGTCCTCGGGCTGGCGCAGTGGCGAGGTCGGCTGCAGCACGCACATCGTCGGCGGCTCATGGCCGTCGACCTCGCGCAGCCAGTCGGCCGCGTGGAGGACGACGTCGACACCCAGTGCCGCGTCCGTGGCCAGCGCCGTCGGCCGCCGGAACGGCACCTCGATGCCGGGCACGTCCTCGCAGACGCTGGCGATCTCCTCATCGTCGGTCGACACGATGATGCGATCGAAGCTGCCGACGGCAAGCGCGCAGCGCAGCGTGTGGACGACCAATGGCAGGCCGGCCAAGGGGTAGAGGTTCTTGCGTGGCAGGCCCTTCGAGCCACCACGCGCGGGAACAAGACAGATCATTCAGCAGCCATGACGTGGCGACGGTGATATCCGAACGCGGCACCTGCCGCGCCTGCTCAAACGTCGCGCACAGTTGGTTGACGGGTGGTTAAGGCGGCCCTCCCTGAGATGCCTTGGCTTAGCCGAGCCGCAACCCCGGGCTGCTCGGCAGCAGGATCGTGCGGCGGAACAAATCCTCGGTGACGGGCAGGGCCATGCGCGGGCAGTCGCGGTACATCGGCAGCGCGTGCATCGGCGTCCACAGCGGCCGGCACAGATAGCCGGCGTCGCTCAGGCGCCGCAGCAGCGTGAGCCGTTCTGTAGCCACCTCGGGCGCCAGCACGAGCACGTTCAGCCAGTGGTTGCTCTCGCCATAGGCCGGCTCGGGCAGGACTTGCGCCGCGTCCAGGCCGGCGAAAGCGGCGGCATAGTCCTCGGCCAGTCGTCGCTTCGCCGCCAGCAGGTCCGCCAGCTGCTCCAATTGGGCACAGCCCAGGGCGGCGTTGAGGTTCGGTAGGCGGTAGTTGAACGCGACGCGGTCATGGCTGAAGGCGTGCGCCTCGTCCGCGCGCGCCGTCGTCGTCAGGTGCTTGGCCGCGGCGGCCAGCGCCGCATCGTTCGTCAGGACGGCGCCGCCGCCGCCCGTCGTCACGGTCTTGTTGCCGTTGAAGCTGAGCGTCGCCAGGCGGCCGGTGCCGACGTGGGCGCCGCGACAGCGCGAGCCCAAGGCCTCCGCGGCGTCCTCGATCAGCGCCAGGCCGAACGCCTCGGCCACCGCCGCCAGGGCGTCCAAATCCGCCGCGTGACCGCAGCAGTGCATGACGACCAGGGCGCGGAGCCGCCGTCCGGTCCGGTGGTTGACCCAGCCGTCGGCGCCCGGCTCGGCGATCTCGCCGAGATAGGCTTCCAGGGCCGCCGCGTCGACGCCCAGGCTCGTCCCCGCGGCGTCGACGAAATGCGCCACGGCGCCGCAATAGCGGACGACATTGGCCGTGGCGACGAAGGTCAGGGCCGGTACCAGCACCTCGTCGCCGAGCAAGATGCCGGCCAGCTGCAGGCACACATGCAGGGCCGCTGTCCCGTTGACCGTCGCGATCGCGGCATCGGCACCCGTCGCTTCGGCGACCGCGGCCTCGAAGCGGTCGACGTAGCCGCCGACTGACGAGACCCAACCGGTGTCCAAACAGTCCTTGACGTAGGCCCACGCGTTGCCGCCGATCGCCGGCTCGTGCAGTGGATAGGGCCCGCCGTCCGACGGCAGCACGCGGCCCAGCCGCGCCAGCACCTCGGCGGCCAGCGCGTCGCTCATGCGACAGCTTGCCGGTGAGGAGGACAGCCCGCCGCCGCGCGGCCGGTGCCGCTACACACAATAGACATGCGGCTTGTAGGCGGCGCGGTTCGCCGGGTCGGCGAACCAGTCGATCGTTGCTTCCAGGCCGCGGCGCAAGCCGCCGCGGCCGTGGTAGGCCGGCCGCCAGTCCAAGAGCCTGGCCGCCCGGCCGTTGTCGCACAACAGGCGCTCGACCTCGCTCGCCGCCGGCCGCCGGCGTTCGTCGTCGGCGACGATCTCGATCTCGGCGCCCATGATCTCGGCCACCATCTCGGCGACCTCGCCGATCGCGATGTCGAAGTTCGTGCCCAGGTTCACGACCTCGCCGATCGCCGCGTCAGCTCGGGCCGCCGCGACGAAGCTGGCGACCGTGTCGCTCACGTAGGTGAAGTCGCGCGTCGGTGTCAGCGCGCCCAGCCTGATCTGCCTGGCGCCGTCGGCCAGTTGCGCGATCACCGTCGCGATCACGGCGCGCGCCGATTGCCGCGGACCATAGCTGTTGAAGGGCCGCACGACGACGACCGGGGTGTCGAACGAGCGTGCGTAGGCGAGCGCGATCTGGTCGGCGCCGACCTTGCTCACCGCGTAGGGCGACTGCGGATGCAGCCGGTGGTCTTCGTCGATCGGCACACGCCGGGCGGTGCCGTAGACCTCGCTGGTCGAGGTTTGCACGACCCGGCCGACGCCCAGGTCCGTCGCCGCCTGCAGCACGTTTGCCGTGCCGGTGATGTTGGTGTCGACGTAGCTCTGCGGCGCCCGGTAGGAATACGGAATGCCGATCAGCGCCGCCAGGTGGAAGACGACGTCACAACCGTCGACCGCCTGGCGCACGGCATGAGCGTCGCGGATGTCGCCGGGAAAGATGTCCAGCGCGTCGGCCACGCGCGCCTCGATACGGTCGAGCCAGCCCCACGACCCGGCGCCGTTGTAGCGCACGAAGGCACGCACCGTGTGGCCGTCGGCAACCAGCCGCTCGACGAGATGGGAGCCGATGAAGCCGCCGGCTCCGGTGACCAGAACCTTTGCCAGGGTGTCCTCGCCAAGCTGCGCTGTGGCGTCCGCCCGACCGCGGCGCCCCGGCCACGACGCTTAGCCGCCGCGCCTTTAACACATCGTTAAGGTGGAGCTGAGCTGCCCGCGTCCTCACGGCGTCTTCGGAATGCGCCGCAGCACCCATTTGACGGTGGCGACGACGTCGTCGGCGTCCGGCGTGGCGATGCGGCCGGAGATGACGACCTGCTCGGTCCGCCGCATCTCCTCGCCACCGCCGAGATAGATGCTTTCGGCGAGGCTCAAGGTGCCGCCCTTGGCGCGCAGCTGCCAACCCGTGCCGTTCTGCGAGCGTAGCAGCGCCGCCGCGCCGTTCTGCACCAGCGAGGCCTGCACCGACGGATGCAGGTGGAAGCGCACGGCATAGCCGCGCGCGTCGGCCTTGCCCGTCGCGGTCTCGATCAGCGTGTCCTCGCCGCGCACCTCATCGCCGGCCGCGGCCACGAACAGGCGCCGCCGATGCGCCAGGCCGAAGCGTGCCTGATAGCCGTTGTGGGACGCCGTCAGCCAGATATTGCCGTCGGCCTCGTCGCGCTGGTGCTCGACCGCGATGGCCCGGCTGTCGAACCCGCGGCCGGGCACGACCTCGGCGGCGTTCGTATTGTCGACCACGAGCGTCGAATGCGCCGCGGTCGCCCGCTGCACGGCGGCCCAGGCGTCGCTGACACCGCGCCGCGCGCCGCAGTTGACGATCAGCCGGTCCTTGCCGACCGAGACCTCGAGCGCCAGCGGTCCGGCATGGGCATCGGGGCTCAATGCCGCCGCCGACGGCACGCCGACGTCGACCAGCACGACCATGCGGTTGGCGATCAGCCGCTGATAGCCGCTGTGCGGCGCGCTGGCCGGCGGCCGGCCGCGCGCATCCGCCTGCGCCAACAGCATGTCGATCAGCCAGCCCTGCTCCTCCTCGGCGCCGTTGAACAGGGCCAGCCCGCCGTCGCCATGGCGAAGCATGCGCAGGAACGGCCCGGCGCGGTCGATCGCGCTGATCACGTCCAGCGGCACTTCCTCGTCGGCCGCCAACAGGGCGCTGCGCACGTCGACCAGCTGTCGCAGCCCGGCGATGTGGGCCGTCGGGTTGCGCGACACGTGGCCGCCGTCGGGCAGGAACTGGCGCGCGATCTCGCGGCGCAGCAGCTTCAGGCCCTGGGCACTCCAGCCCTCGCGGCCCGGCAGCGCCAGGCCGGCGACGATCAGCCCCTTGATCGCGGTGATCAGCGGCACGCCGTCGACGCCGCCCGGCAGCACCCGGTGCAGATGCCGCGATTGCCGGTTCAGGCCGGCCAGATAGCGCTTGCGGTAGCCGTCCGGCGCGCTGGCGCAGAAAAAGTCGTGTTGACCCAGCCAGGCGAACAGCCGCCGCGCCAGGACGTCCGGCCGCCACGCCGTCTCGTCCCAATTCGCCTGGCGTGCCAGCCAGTCGCCGACCAGCTCGCGCGCTCGCCGCCGTGCCGCGTCGCCGCCGACCGCGCGCAGATCGCGCAGCCAGTCGAAGCTGTGCAGCTCCGCCAGCCATTCCGGTCGCATGCCGTCGGGCTGCCAGACGTGCCGGCTGCCGCTCACACTCTCGCCGAAGAAGCGGAGCTCGCCGCGAATGATCGCGCTGCCGCGCGCCGCGTTGCCGGGCCACGGGTCGGGTGGCACCAGGTTCAGGCCGGCTGGCGTGGACCCGATCAGTGTCAGGCGGTAGCCGGGCGAGCCGTAGAGCAGTTTGCCCACGCCATAGCGCCAGTCACGCATCGCCGCTTGCGCCTCGCCCATGCTCGGATCTTAGAACGTCGCCCGAGGGTATGGAATCGTCTGCACCGCCGACGCTAGCCCGTGCCGCGCAGCGCGGCGATGCTGGCCGCGTAGGTGTTGGCGCCGCCGCTGAACACCGCCGTCCCGGCGACCAGCACATCGGCGCCCGTGACGATGGCCTGGCGCGCCGTCTCGGTATCTATGCCGCCGTCGATTTCCAGGTCGATCGGCTGGCCACCCGCGGCGACATGATTGTCAAGCCGCTTGCGGATCGCCCGCACCTTGTCCAGCTGGCTGGCAATGAAGGTCTGTCCGCCGAACCCGGGGTTGACGCTCATCACGACGATCACGTCCGCCAGGTCCAGCAGGTAGTCAAGCGACTTCGCCGGCGTTCCGGGGTTGAGCGCGATGCCGGCCCGCTTGCCCAGCGCCTTGATCGCCTGCAGTGTGCGGTGGATGTGCGGCCCGGCCTCCGGATGCACCGTGATAACGTCGGCGCCGGCCTCGGCAAACCGATCGACCGCGCCGTCGACCGGGCTGATCATCAGGTGCACGTCAAACGGCTTGTCGGAATAGGGCCGCAGCGCCTTGACGACGGCCGGCCCGATCGTGAGGTTGGGCACGTAGTGGCCGTCCATCACGTCGATGTGGATCCAGTCGGCGCCGGCGGCGTCGACGGCCTCCACCTCGGCGCCGAGGCGCGCGAAATCCGCGGCCAGGATCGACGGGGCGATGCGCACCGGGCGCTCGGGCGTATCAGGCATGGCGGCTGTGGTATCAGCTTGCCCCGGTGCCTGCAAGGCTGCGGGACCACCGGCTGTGCGGGCACCGGGGCCCGCGCGGGAACGGGGTCGGGGCAGGTTCATGCGCGCCGCAGGCGGCAGGCAAAAAACCCGTCCATGCCGCCGCCTTGGGCTACCGTGTCGGCCAGATGGCACGGCAGCGTCCGCAGATCGCCTGCCGCCGTGACGCATTCCGCGAGGCCGCCGATCTCCGCCGCCGCGATCGGCACCCGCTCTACCGGCGCGCCACCGGCCAGCAGCGCGGCGATGCGCTCCGGCCCCTCTTCGGGCTCTAGCGAGCAGACGGCGTAGACCAACAGGCCGCCCGGCGCCAGCATATCCACCGCGGCTTTCAGCAGCCGCGTCTGTAGAGTCGCCATCGCCGCGACGTCGGCCGCCGTCTTCAAGTGCGGGATGTCGGGGTGGCGCCGGATCGTGCCCGTGGCGGAGCATGGTGCGTCCAACAGCACCGCCGCTGGCGGCGCCTCCGGTCGAAAAGTCAACGCGTCGCCGGCGCGGCACGTCGCGGTCAGTTTCAGCCGCGTCAGGTTCTCGCGGACGACGGCCAGCCGCGATTCCGCGATATCGACGGTGGTGACATGGGCACCGGCCGCGGCCAGCTGCGCCGTCTTGCCGCCCGGTGCGGCGCACAGGTCGACCACCGCCGCCCCGGTCACGTCGCCCAACAGCCGCGCCGGCAGGGTGGCGGCGGCGTCCTGCACCCACCAGGCGCCGGCGTCGAAGCCGGGCAGTTCGCCGATCCGGCCGGCGGCGCGGCGCCGCAGTGTTCCCGTCGGCAGGATGGCCGCGTCCAGCCGGTCGGCCCACCCGGCCGCCCCCGCGGTCGCCCCCGCAGCCGCAGCGGCGGTCCTAGCGTCGTCGGCGACGCTTGGGTTGAGCGTCAGGTCGAGCGACGGCTCGGCCATGTGCGCGGCGGCGATGGCCCGGGTCGTCGCCTCGCCATAGGCGTCGCACCAGCGCGCCCACAGCCAGTCCGGCGTGTTCAGCCGCGCCGCGTCCTGCGCTGCGACGAGCGCCGGCCCCTCGCGGTCGAGCCGCCGCAGCACGGCGTTGATCAGCCCCGCTTGCGGTTCGTGGCCGTGCCGGCGGGCCAGCGCGACGGCGCTGTCGACTGCGGCATAGGCCGGCGTTGCCAGGAACACGATCTGCGCCACCCCCAGCCGCAGGATGTTACGCACCGCCGCATCGCGCCGGCGCAGCGGCCGCTTCATGCTGCCGTCGATCAGTGCGTCCAGCTGGCCGAGCCGCCGCAGCACCGTTGCCGTCAGCAGCCGGCCATGCGCCCGGTCGCGTACAGCCAGGGCGGCCGACCCGGCGTGATCGGCCAGCACCGCGTCGAGCGGCCGCCGGCCTCCGAGCACCGCGTCGAGCAGATCCAGCGCCACATCGCGGGCGTCGTTGGCCGGCATCGTCATGGCGCCGACACTGCGCGCGATCATGCCATGCCGCAACGTCCGACACACCCGGTATCATGTAGCAATGCACCTAGGAGAAAATGCTGATGAGCAGCTTCGTTAGCCGAGAACTGGATCGAATCGGCGAGGCCCTGCGCGACCCGCGTTTAGCTGACCATCGTGAAAAACTCTATTCAGCACAGCAGGCGTTGTCTGGGCGCTTGAACCCAACGGATTCAAGCGCCCGTACGACACGGTTATGGGCACTCCTGCAGACTCCGGAGATTGTTCGGCTCCTGTCCATCTGCCTCTGTCTTAATGTATTTATTCCCGTATGGGCTGAGAGCCGTGATCACCTTTACCTTGGTGAGGGCCGTTTCTCCGACGTAGTACACCCATTCGCCAGCGTCGATTTCCCGGATAACCTGCTGCTGGGTTTTTTCCAGCGGCCCCCATTCGGGTTTAAGCCCCCGACGTGCGTGATTCGCTCATAAGGATTCATCCGATCATCCTTGTTGATGCAACGGACCGTCTGTGTCTTCGTCGTAACTGTTGTCATTTTAAGGTAAGTCTCCATGTGCTCCCGACGCGATGCGTCGGGAGCCGTGAAGAAGCCCTTGACCACAGGAAGCGAGTCAGCTAGCCCGGATATTTCATGATGCGAATGATTGTGTCCTGTTGGGCCGGTCATCTGTCTCGAATGAGGCGAATTGGGACGGGTTTTGACCGGGGTTCATGGCCGCGGTGCAGGAGCGAAGCATTACGGTGTTCGGTGGCGGCGAGCGGTCGCGTTTACTGGTTGCCGCGGCACGGCATTGGGATCGTGTAAGGGACCGAAGGGGCGGCCGCTATCCTGGTTCGAGCCTGGTGGCGACCAGTGTGAACAGGGCCTGATCGGGACAGGCCGAGGAGAGCAGGAAGCGGACCCGACGGGTGTTGCGGATGACGACGGCGCCGATCTTGAGCAAGCGCAGGCGGATCGTGCCAACCTGGGCGCGGGCGGCCTCGGTGCCGGCGAGGCCGAAGCGCCGGATCGCCGTCATCAGCACGTAGGCGAGACTGGCCAGGAGCAGGCGGAACTGGTTCGGCCACCAGCGATGGGCCGAGGTGCGGTCAGAGAACAGCTCGAACTGCTCCTTGATGCGGTTCTCCATGTCGCCGCGGGCACAGTAGAGCATGTCGTAGAGCGCCATGCCGTCACCGGCGAGGCTGGTCACCACGAAGCGCGGGTTGGCGCCGCGGGCGGTGTGTTCGAGGCGCGCGATGACGCGCCGCTCGCGGTTCCACGTCCCGGCGCCATAGCGGAGTTCGGCGAAGTGCCGTTGCTTGTCGCCGGTCGTGGCGAACAGTGCGCGCGCCTGGGCCATCACGGGCGCCGCCAGCGCCTCCAGCCGCTTGTTCCTGGCCAGGCCGATGATGTAGTCGACGCCGTGACGCTCGCACCACGACAGCATGCGCCAGCGGCAGAAGCCGGAGTCCGCCCGCACGATGATGCGCACGGCGGGCCAGGCCAGGCGCAGCCGCCGCACCAGCAGCTTCAGCACTGCACCGGCATGCTTCGCCGGGTCGATGTCCGAGCGTCGCAGGTAGGCCGCCAGCAGATGATCGCCGGCGAACACGTAAAGCGGCAGGAAGCAGTAGTGGTCGTAGTAGCCATGGAAGAACCGGCCTTCTTGATGGCCGTGAACCGGGTCGTCCGTGGCATCGAAGTCGAGCACGATCTCGGCTGGCGGATCACCATGCGCGGCGATGAAGGCATCCGCCAGGACCTCGTGGATCGCCCACGCCCAGCTCGCCTCGGCCTGGTTCTCGAAGCGGCACAGCGTCGGCGCGCTGGCCAGCGCCCGGTCCTGCCCCGTCGCCGTCTGCACCGCCACATCGTGGCGCAGCTCGGTGTGATCGTTCAGATCCTCATAGCCCAGCGCGATCGCGAACACCCGCTGGCGCAGCATGTCGACGAAGCGATGCCTGACCTTGCCGCGCTGGCGCCTGTCGCCGAGCCGACGCGCCACCGCCGCCGTCAGACCCAACCGCCGGTCCGCCTGGCGTAACAGCAGCACGCCGCCGTTGCTCGTCACATCGCCGCCGTCAAACGCCGCCTCGATCCGCCGCTTGCGGCAGACTGGAAACAGCACCGTCTCAGGGGTACAATTCGTCACCGCCGGGCTCCTGCGTTTGATCCGATCTCGGCAATTGAATCATAACGCATATTGGGAGTTCGGCGGTGCCTTTCGTGAATCTTCCAGGCTAGTGATGCTGGCGCGATATTATCCTGTCCCGCGCGAGGGCTTCGTAACACGCGGGTGAAGATACCAGGCCACGGCTGATCCCCGTGGCCTTTCTCTTTGATCAGTTCGGACTCCTGACAGAAACAGCGGAGTTAATCAAGTGGAAGCGTCGTTCTTGGTTCGTTTTCACAAGATGCAGTGTCAGCGCCGCTAATCTACCGTTGCAACCTCCCACAGCAGGAAGCTGTCTGGCCCCTAAAACGACCGCAGCGATTGGCGGGAACGAACTCAAACTAAGGTAGTTCAACGCTATCGAAGCGAACCCGAATGATCTTAGCGGTCTCATCGAATTTCAGGCTAACCGAACGCGGAGTGACTGAGACGACCGAGAATGGTGCCGTGTCGGCTATCGGCAGAACCGACAGTGTATTGACATTCAGCGGCTCAGCGAAGGCGACGGTAAGACAGCCGGCGCCGTCGTCTGAAACGCTTGAGATGTTGAACGAGTCATCGATGGTGAATACACCGCGCAGATCGACGTGCGCATAGGCATACACATGCTGCTGATGTGTTGCCGGCGGCTCGTGTGGCATGGCTGGTGGATTATTGATGACAATCTGTGGCGGCTGCCAGTCGGCCGGTGAGCTATCAGCGGATCTCACTATCTGACGTGGCCAAGAAACCCAAATCAGCCAGAGCGTTGCAAAGAGGGCAAAACCCACCGGCACCCACCAGGGTAACGACAATAGCCATCCGAGAACTCGGGTGATTTGCGCTTGAGCGACTTGGGCATCCTGCGGGAGGGTGGAGTAACCGATTAGGTCAAGCACAGCACGCGCCCCGGCCACCAACCAGCCGCCAGCTGTTATCAGCGTACTGACGATCCGTCCAACGGCACGCGACATAGTGCAAGACTATGCCCGCACCACTTCGTCTTGTGGAGTCTCCGCCTACGTCTAGGTTGAATTTGCTACATACGGACGCGCTTCCTCCCGCTTATCACAGCGGGAGGGTCAGGTTGGGGAGATGTAACGTCGCTCGGGCGGCCGGAAACCCTACGCCGCGCTGCGGTCCCTGCGGATATACGCGACGTCGCAGTGGCGGGCGCAATAGGGCCGGCCGTGTGCTGCGGTCGCCTCGCAGAAATGGAACGTCGGGTCGTCAGGGTCGCCGATCGGCCAGCGGCATTGCGGCCCCTTGCTGTTGGCGCCCGCGGCCGCTGCGCGCACCGCCGGCTCTTCCAGCACGGGCTCCGGCTCCGGCTCGGCGATCCGCGCCGCCTCGGCCTCCCGCCGCGCCACGGCCAGCGCCGTGACGACGGCGCGCAGCTTGGCCACTGGCACGCGCTTGCGGCCACCGCCGGGCGTGCCGCGGATCGGCGATGGCCGCCCTTGCAGGCCTAGCCGGTGCGCTTTGCCGATGACGGCGTTGCGGCTGGCGCTGCCCAGGCGCGCCGCAATCTGGCTCGCGCTCAGCCCCTGCGTCCACAGCACTTTCAAGAGCTGCACCCGTTCATCCGTCCAGGACATCCGCCCCTCCTACGTCGCGACCACAATGCGCGAACACTAAATCATGTGTTTTGACGTCGCAAGACCCACAAGATCATGCACGCCTGTGTATATCTTGCGGGTCGCCATCACCTCTAACCGATTCAAAAGACTCGCACTTTTCGCCTGGCCAACAGCCGCCAGCGGCCGCATAGCTTCTGCCATGGTCGCCAAATCGGACGCCAAGCACCCGCCCGGGCCCGCCAAGCGCCCGGATGCGACGCCCGATTCGCCGCCGCCGGGCGCCCACGCCCCGGCCAAACCCCAGCGCCCGCGCGAGGTCGGAGGCCGCGACGGCCCCGACCCGACCCGCTACGGCGACTGGGAACTCAACGGCCGCTGCATCGACTTCTGACCCCCACCGCTGTCATCCTCTTGCTCGACACGAGGACCCATGGCGCATGGGGTGGAACCCCAGAAATACAAAGGGCGCTACCCCCGCCCCTCCGCCTCGGCGACCAGCGCGGCCTTCAGCTCCACCGGCAACTCGTTCCAATGGGTGTCGGTCAGCGCCCCGTGGAGGGCATAGAGAAACACCCGCGTCACCGCCCGCGGCCGCGCCTGCTTGAGCCGCCGATAGGCCGCGACCGGCCCGACGGCGCGCAGTTCCGCCTCATCATCGATCCCCACCTCGGCCAGCGCCGCCACGGCCTGCGGCCCCAGGTTCTTCAGCGCCTCGATCGGGCGGTTCCCGGGCATCGGCGCTTTACTTGTCACGGCGGCGGCTCGATAAGGGCGCGGTCATGGATGCAACGACCATCGACTGGCGCCGGGCCGATCCGGTGGTCGTGTTCGACCTCGAATACACGGCCTGGGAGGGCGCGATGGCGCGCCGCTGGACCGGCCCGGGCGAGCATCGCGAGGTCATTCAGATCGGCGCCGTGCTGCTGGCCGGGCCGGAGCTGGCGGAGGCCGCAGCCCTCGACCTCCTGGTCAAACCCGCGGTGAACCCGGTCCTGTCGGACTTCATCATCGCGTTCACCGGCATCACGAACGAGGCCGTGGCGGCCGACGGCCTCGACCTCGCGGCCGCCCTCGACCGCCTCGCCGCCTTTGCCGGGCCGGCGGCGCCCCTGCTGTCGAACGGTGACGACGGCGACGTCATTGCCGAGAGCTGCGGCCTCCAGGGCATCGTCGTGCCGCTCGCGCGCGACCGTTTCGTCGACATGCATGGCGCGATCGCCCGGGCGCTTGGCCGTCCGCCGGACACGTTCGTCAGCGCCGGCCTGCCCGAGATCCTCGGGCTCGCCAGCACCGGCCGCGCCCACACCGGCCTCGCCGACGCCCGTGCCATCGCCGCCGCGCTGCGCCACCTGCGCGCCCACGGCCGCCTCTAGGCGCCGGCGCGCTTGCCCTACCGGTTCATCCGGTTGTCGACCAAATCGTCGACGACCGCCGGGTCGGCGAGCGTCGAGGTGTCGCCCAGCTGGTCGTGCTCGTTGGCGGCGATCTTGCGCAGGATGCGGCGCATGATCTTGCCCGAGCGGGTCTTCGGCAGGCCCGGCGCCCACTGGAGCAGATCGGGCGTCGCGATCGGGCCGATCTCCTTGCGCACCCACTGGGCCAATTCCTTGCGCAGCGCATCGGATGGGTCTTCGCCGGCGTTCAGGGTCACGTAGGCGTAGATGCCCTGGCCCTTGATGTCGTGGGGGTAGCCGACGACCGCGGCCTCGGCGACCTTGCCGTGGGCGACCAACGCGCTCTCGACCTCGGCCGTGCCCATGCGGTGGCCGGCGACGTTGATCACGTCGTCGACGCGCCCGGTGATCCAGTAGTAGCCGTCGGCGTCGCGGCGGCAGCCGTCGCCGGTGAAGTACATGCCGGGATAGGTCTTGAAGTAGGTGTCGATGAAGCGCTGGTGGTCGCCATAGACCGTGCGCATCATGCCGGGCCAGCCGTCGGCGATGCACAGGTTGCCCGCGCCTTCGCCCTCGATCGGCTTGCCGGCGCCGTCGACGATAACCGGCCGGATGCCGAAAAACGGCAGCGTCGCCGAGCCCGGCTTCTGCGCAATGGCCCCCGGCAGCGGGGTGATCATGATGCCGCCCGTCTCGGTCTGCCACCAGGTGTCGACGATCGGGCAGCGGCCGCCGCCGACGACGTCGTAGTACCACTGCCAGGCCTCCGGGTTGATCGGCTCGCCGACCGTGCCCAACAGGCGCACCGAGGACCGGTCGGTCCTCGTGACCGGCCCGTCGCCCTCGCGCATCAGCGCCCGGATCGCCGTCGGCGCCGTGTAGAAAATGTTGACCTTGTGCTTGTCGCAGACCTGCCAGAAGCGGCTGGCGTCGGGATAGTTCGGCACGCCCTCGAAGACCAGGGTCGTCGCCCCGTTCGCCAGCGGGCCATAGACGATATAGCTGTGCCCGGTGATCCAGCCGGCGTCGGCGGTGCACCAGTAGATGTCGCCGTCGTGGTAGTCGAAGACGTATTGGTGCGTCATCGCGGCATAGACCAGATAGCCGCCGGTCGTGTGCAGCACGCCCTTCGGCTTGCCCGTCGAGCCCGACGTGTAGAGGATGAACGTCGGGTCTTCGGCGCTCATCTCCTCGGGCGGGCAGTCGACCGGCTGGTCGGCGATCACGTCGTGGTACCAGACGTCGCGGCCGTCGACCCAACCGATGGCGCCGCCGGTGCGCTTGACGACGATGCACTTCCGGATCGACGACGACTTGGCGATCGCGGCGTCGGTGTTGGCCTTCAGCGGGATCTTGCGGCCGCCGCGGACGCCCTCGTCGGCCGTGATGACGACGGTCGAATCGCAGTCGTGGATGCGGCCGGCCAGGCTGTCCGGCGAGAAGCCGCCGAACACGACGGAATGGACCGCGCCGATGCGCGCACAGGCCAGCATGGCGACGGCGATCTCCGGCACCATCGACAGATAGATCGTCACCCGGTCGCCCTTCTTGACGCCGAGCGACTTGAGCCCGTTGGCGAAGCGGCAGACCTCCTCGTAGAGCGCGCGGTAGGTGATGTGCTTGGCGTCGGCCGGGTCGTCGCCTTCCCAGATGATCGCTGTCTGATCGCCGCGCGTCGCCAGGTGCCGGTCGAGGCAGTTGGCCGCGACGTTCAGCGTCCCGTCACGGAACCAGCGCACGTGCAGATCGCCGGCGTCGAACGACACGTCCTTGACCTGTGTGTACGGCTTGACCCAGTCGACGCGCTTGCCGTGCTCGCCCCAGAAGCCCTCGGGGTCGTCGATCGACCGCTGGTACATCGCCTTGTAGGTATCGCTGTCGGCCCACGCCTTCCGCGCCCACGCCTCGGGCACGGGGACTACGTCTACATGCATCGCTGGTGCCCCTCCTAAAATCCGCTGGTACCACCGCCGGCTTGGCCTGTTGGCCTGGCCTGCCGGCGCGTTCGCCGACGCCCCCGCTAGGCCCGCGGCGCGCCGCGATTATCACGAATCCGTGGCGCCGAACAAGCAAGCAGCCCTCAGCGGCCCTGCTCTAGGGGCGATACACCAGCAACAGCGCCTCGGCTCGGTTTGTCTCCGGGTCGGCGGCGATGACGCGTCCGACGTGCCGGCTCTTGAAGCTTGCGTGCAGCAGCTCCGCCTCCGTCATCCCGACCCGCGCCATGAGGTGGAGAATACTTCTCTGGCCTTTATCGTCGCGTCTTGCGTCGCTCTTCTGGTCCATCAAATAGGCCTCGAGCTGCCGCCGCTTTTGCCGCAGGTCCCGGCGGTAAAGCCAATAGCCCACCACGGCCACGACAGCGGTCGCAATCGCGGCCAGGTTTCCCAGAATCGATAACATCGCCATACCCCTCCCCAGAGATTGACTTGCCTCCTATCCCGACCGGTCCGGAATCAGGTGCCGTCGAGGAAGACGACGTCGCCGTTCCGCACGCGCACGTGCACCGCCTCCAGCGCATCGCCGACACACGGGCCCGCGAAACAGTGGCCGTCGCCGATGCGGAACAGTGCGCCGTGGGTCGAACACTGGATGTGCTTGCCCGACGGGTCGAGGAACGTGTCGGGCGCCCAGTCGAGGGGCGTGCCGACGTGCGGGCATGAATTGACATAGGCGACAACCGTCTCGCCGCGCCGGATCACCATGATGTCGGTCGGGCCGTCGACGGCATCGATGGTCAGGCCCCTGGCACTGCCATCGGCGATGTCGGCAAGCCGGCAGAGCGGGCGGTCGGCCACCGGCCGCTCACGCCTTGACGCCGGCCAGCTTGCAGATGATGCGCCACTCCTCGGGCCCGACCGGCGCGACCGACAGGCGCGACTGGCGCACCAGCTTCATCTCCTGCAACTGCGGATGGGCCTTGATGTCGGCCAGCGTTACCGGCGTCTTCACAGGCTCGATCGCCTTCAAATTGACCATGCCGAAGCGGCCGCTGGCATCCGTCGGGTCCAAATACCACTCCCGCGCCACCTCGACGATGCCGACGATCTCCTTGTCGCCGACCGAGTGATAGAAATAGCCGCGGTCGCCGAGGCGCATGGCCTTCATGTTGTTGTTGGCCTGGAAGTTGCGCACGCCGTCCCACTCGGCGACGCCGGCCTTGACGTGGTCGTCCCACGACCACGCGTTCGGCTCCGACTTGAACAGCCAATAGGCCATGGCCGGCCTAGGCGCCCTCGGCGTGGTCGGGGTTCCAGAAGCCCTTGCGCATCGCCGCGATCGTCACGGTCTCGAACAGTCCGGACTTCGCGAACGGGTCGTTGGCGCTAAACGCCTCCGCCGCCGCCCGGTCCGGCACGTTCAAGATGAAATGGCTGCCGGTCATGGTCTCGCCGTCGTCCGTCAGCGTCGCGCCGGCCAGCACGATGATGTCGTTTTGCCCCTTCAGGTACTCGATATGCGCCGGCCGCGCCTCCTGGCGCACGGCGCCGGCGCCCGGCCTGTCGACACAGTGAACGACGTACAGCATGGCTTTCTCCCCCCTAGCACTTTCATGCTTCGACAAGCTCAGCATGAGGCCTCACCCTGAGCTTGTCGAAGGGTCAGTTTGACTCTTGACGCAGCGGCCGGGCCAGCAGTTCTTGTATCGTCGCGTCGATCGCGGCGCCATCCCAGAGCACCGCGTGGACGGCCGCGCAGATCGGCATCTCGACCCGCAGGGCGTTCGCGCGGGCCAGCACGGCCGGCGCGCTGTAATAGCCCTCCGCCAAGTCGTGCCCGGCGCCGACCAGCGCCTCGAGCCGCCGCCCTTCGCCCAGCGCCCGGCCCAGCGCGTAGTTGCGCGAAATCCGGCTGGTGCAGGTGAGCGCCAGGTCGCCGAGGCCCGACAGTCCCATCGCCGTGCGCGGATCGCCGCCCAGCGCTTCGCTCAGCCGCGCCACCTCGGCCAGCCCGCGGGTCATCAGGGCGGCCCGCGCATTGCCGCCGAGCCGCCGGCCCGCGACGATGCCGCTGGCGATGGCGATGACGTTCTTGACGGCACCGCCGGTCTGGGCACCGACGATGTCCGGCGTGTCGTAGGGCCGGAACGCCGGCGCCCGCAGCGCCTGACGCAGCGCTTCGGCCAGGCCTGCGTCGGCGCAGGCAAGCGTCACCGCGGTCGGCAGGCGGCCGGCGACCTCGGCGGCGAACGTCGGGCCGGACAGGACGGCCGGCACCGCCTGCGGCGCCGCCTCGGCCACGACCTCGCTCAACAGGCGCCCGGCCGGCTGCTCGAACCCCTTGGCGCAGATCACCAGCGGCACGCCGGCGCGCAGGTGGGGCGCCAGCATCGCGGCAACCGCGCGCGTCGTCTGCGCCGGCGTCACCAGCAACACGGCATCGGCCGCGGCAACCGCACCCGCGTCGGTCGTCGCCCCGATCGCCGGGTCGAGCGTTACGTCCGGCAGATAGCGCGGGTTCCTGTGGTCGTCGTTGATCGCCGCCGCGGTGCCGGCGTTGCGCGCGACGATCGTGACGGCCCGCCCGGCCTCGCGCGCGATAACCGCCAGCGCCGTGCCCCAGGCGCCCGCCCCGACGACGGCAATATCCTGGATTGTCATGGCCGTGACCCTAGAGGCACAGGTTGAACGCGACGGATATCCGCTCCGCCGCGCCGCGATAGGGTCGCACGCCGTGGCTGATCCAGGCCGGGAACAGAACCATCATGCCGGCCGTCGGCCGCACCGTCTCGTTGGCGCCCATGGAGGCGGAGCCGGGGAACGCCGGCACCAGCTCCGGGCGGTACATCGACGGGGCTGCGCCGCGCGGGTCCTGGAATTCCAGCTCGCCGCCCAGCGAGGCATCGTCGGCGTCGCCGCCGATGTCGACGTAGTAGACGCCCGACCAGAAGGCGCCGGCATGGATGTGGAACTCGTTGCTGTCGCCGCGCCGGTTGATGTTGGCCCAGGCATTGACCTGCCAGTCGGGCTGCACGGGCTGGCCGGCGCGGTCGACCGTCAGCCGCGTCGCCAGGGCCCGCGCACGGGCCAACAGGTGCGCGCCGGCGTCCCCGCCCCACTCGGGAAACGCCCAGTCGGACTGCCAGCCGCCGATATTGCTGTGCTCGGTCGTGGCGTGGCCGCGCTGGCGCGCCAGGATCGTCTCCTTCAACGGCGGGTTCATCGCCTCGGCCTCGGCGAGCTTGGCCACGGCAACCGGTGTCGGAAAGATCAGCTGCAGCTCGACCTCGGTCTTGGGCGCGCTCATGCCAGGCTGTCCAGCGGCCAACGCGGGCGCGGGTTGAACGCCATGGCCGCCGCCTCGGCAACGCCGCCACCCTCGCGCAGGCGCTCCAGCCCGGCCCAGGCAATCATCGCCGCGTTGTCGGTGCACAGTGCCGCCGGCGGCGCCACGAGGCGCGTGCCGCGTGCCGCGAACGCCTCGGCGACGCGTTGCCGCAGCGCTTGATTGGCGGCGACGCCGCCGGCCACCACCAGCGTGATCGGCCGCGTCGCGGGATGCGCCTCGGCGAACGCGGCGATCGCGTTGGCGCAGCGGTCGACCAGCACGTCACCGACCGCGGCCTGGAACGACGCGCACATATCGGCGACGTCCGTTGCCGTCGGCGCGCCCGGCGGCAGCGCTTCGATGGCGTGGCGCACCGCCGTCTTCAGGCCCGAGAACGAGAAGTCGCAGCCGGCGCGCCCCCTGAGCGGCCGCGGCAGCGCGAAACGCGTGCCGTCGCCCTGGGCGGCCAGGCGCTCCACGGCCGGCCCGCCGGGGTAGTCGAGCCCCAACATCTTCGCCGTCTTGTCGAAGGCCTCGCCGACGGCGTCGTCGATCGTCCCGCCCAACCGGTGATAGCGGCCGACGCCTTCGGCGATCAGCAGCTGGCAATGCCCGCCGGACACCAGCAACAGCAGGTAGGGAAACGCCATGTCGTCGGTCAGGCGGACGGTCAGGGCGTGCCCCTCCAAATGGTTGACGGGGATGAAGGGCTTGCCGTGCACGGCGGCGATCGCCTTGCCCGTCATCACGCCGACCAGCAAGCCACCGATCAGCCCCGGGCCGCCGGTCGCCGCAACGCCGGCCAGCGCCGGGTACGCCACCTCGGCCTCTGCCATCGCCTGCGCGACGACGGTGTCGACGACGTCCAGGTGCGCCCGCGCCGCGATCTCTGGTACGATACCGCCATAGGGCCGGTGCGCCTCGATCTGGCTGGCGACGACATTGGCCAGGGTCCGCCGGTCGTCCGTCACCACCGCGGCGGCCGTCTCGTCACAGCTCGTCTCGATCCCCAGTACGATCATTGCAGGCGGTATAACGCCCCCGGTGAGGCCGCCAAACTCCTTTTCTTAATCTTGTCCGATCTCTATGAGAACGTGATGACCGACCGACCCCTGCGTATCGGTACCCGTGGCAGCCCGCTGGCGCTGACCCAGGCAAACATGGTTAGCGATCTGCTGCGCCGTGCCCATGGCGGCTTGCCGCCGCCCGAGATCGTCATCCTCAAGACAACCGGCGACCGTGTGACGGACCGGCCGCTCGCCGAAATCGGCGGCAAGGGCCTGTTCACGAAGGAGCTGGAGACTGCCCTCCTGGATCGTGCGATCGACATCGCCGTGCACTCGATGAAGGATGTAGCGACCGAGCTGCCGGCGGACCTGACGATCGACTGTCTGTTGGCGCGCGCCGACCCCCGCGACGCCCTGTTTGCCGCCGGCTGCGACACCATCGCGGCGCTGCCGGAAGGCGCCGTCGTCGGTACCGCCTCGCTGCGCCGCGCCGCCCAGGTGTTGGCCCAACGGCCGGACGTCCAAATCATGCCGCTGCGCGGCAACGTCGAGACACGCCTGGACAAGTTCGCCCGCGGCGAGGTCGACGCGACGCTGCTCGCCGTCGCAGGGCTCGAGCGTCTCGGCATCGTCGACCGCGGCCACACGGTGCTCACGCCGGAAGAGATGCTGCCGGCCGTCGCCCAGGGCGCCATCGGCATAGAGTGTCGCCGTGGTGACGAGCCGGTTGCGGCCCTGCTGGCGCCGCTGAACGACGCCGCGACGGCCGACTGCGTTGCCGCCGAACGGGCCATGTTGGCCGTCCTCGACGGTTCGTGCCGCACGCCGATCGCGGCGCTCGCGCAGCTCGCCGGCGATGACCAGGTCTTCATCCGCGGCCTTGTCGTCATGCCCGACGGGACGGCCACCCATGCGGCCGAGCGCCGTGGCCCGATGGCAGATGGCGCGGCCCTCGGCCAGGATCTGGGCCAGGAGCTGCGCGCGGCGGCCGGGCCGGCCTTTTTCGCGGCTCTGGCCTGAACGCCACGAGCCCCATCGCCAGTGGTTCGATCCTGACGGATGGTTCCCGTCCATCAGCTGAATCAAGGTCGCTGCATACGATACGATGCGCGTTCTCCTGACCCGGCCCCGCAGCGACTCCGAATCGATCGCCGCCTTGCTGGCGCCGCGTGGCATCGAGACGATCGTCGAGCCGCTGTTGACGGTGGAATTCGTCCCCAATGCGCGGGTCGATGTCAGCGACGCCCAGGCTCTGCTGGTGACCAGCGGCAACGGGGCCCGCGCTCTGGCTCAAGCCAGCTCGCTTCGCGACCTGCCGGTCCTCGCCGTCGGTAAGACAAGTGCGGAGGTCGCGCGCCAGCTCGGCTTCAAGCGGGTCGAAGCGGCCGGCGGCGACGTGTCGGCGCTCGCCGACCTCGTCCGCCGCACGCGCGACCCGGCCGCCGGCTCGCTGGTTCACGCTGCCGCGAGTGCGGTCGCCGGCGACCTGGAGGGTGAGCTCGCGCCGTCCGGTTTCAAGGTTCACCGAGCCGTGCTCTACAACACCCGCCCGATCGACGCGTTCTCGGCGACGGCGCGCCAGGCACTGGCCCTGCGGACCGTCGATGCGGCGCTGTTCTATTCGCCGCGCACGGCCGAGACCTTCGCCCGGCTGGCGCGCGCCGCGGACCTCGTCGGCGTCTGCGCCGCCGTTGAGGCGCTGTGCCTCAGCCGCGCCGTGGCAGCGGCTCTTGACGGCATACCGTTCCGCGGCCTGCGCATCCCGGCGCGCCCGGAACAAGAGGCGTTGCTGGCGTTGCTCGAGGGGTGGTTTAACGCTTCCTAGACGGTTGACGCCACCTATGGGCATCGGGGCCGTTTGCCCCGACAAGCGCCTTTGATAGGGTACTGCCGAGGTGCAGCACCGCCCGATTCGGAGCGGCCATGACCACGCCCGAAGACGACGAGTTCGCGGTAACCCACGGCGCGGCGGACGGGTCCGACCAGGTCCGCGCGGCGCCGTTGATCCAGTGCTTCGGCGGCATCCGTCCGATGGCGGCCAAGCTCGGCGTGGCGGTCAGCACGGTCCAGGGCTGGAAACAGCGCGATGCCATTCCCGTGGGCCGCCTCGGCGATATCGAGGCCGCCGCGGCCGAGCATGACATCGCGTTGCCCCGGCGGGTCCAGGCGACCGGGGGCATCGAGGCCGATGACGCCGCGGCGGCGGCCCCGGCGCGCGTCTCCGTGATCCCGCCTTCGGCGTCGCCCATCGAGGACACGGACAGCGGCCACGACGAGGTATCCGAAGTGCCCCAGCCCAAGGCTGCCCAGGTCAGGACTGCCCGGCCCGAGACCGCCCGGCCCGAGGCTGCCCGGCCCGAGACTGGCCGGCCCGAGACTGCCCGGCCCGAGGCCGCGCGGGCGGAAGCGCGCGCCGGCCAGGCCCGGTCGGCCGAGCCGCTCAAGCGGGAACGCGCCGCGCCGGCGCCGCGCTGCGCCGGCGGTGCTGCCGTGGCCATCGCGTTCCTGGCGCTGCTCGTCGCCGCCGGCGCGGTCGGCACCGTCTGGTGGGCGACGTTCGTGCCGCGCGGGCCGTTGCCCGGCAAGCTCGGTGAGTTCGATCGGCGCATTGCGGCGATCGAGACGGCCTCGCCCGGCGGCGGCGTGGCGGCGCTCGATGCCGCCATCCCCGCCCTGAACGATCGCATTGCGGCGCTGGAGCGGCGCGTGGCCGCGCTCTCCGACGATGTAGCCACCGCCGCGTTCGCCTCACCAGACGGCGGCGGTGACGTCGCCGCCCGGGTACTCGGTGCGATCGACGAGCGCGTGACGGCGCTCGAACAAGCCCCGGCGCCGGCCTCGGCCCCGGCCCCGGTAGCGGCGGCGCCCGCCGTTGCGAGTGACGTGGACGAACGTTTGGCCGGCCTGGCCCGGTCGCTGTCGGCCCTGGAGCGCCAGCTCGGCGCGGTCGAGCAGCGGCCTGCTGTTGCCGCTGCGGACCCCGGGCTGGGCGATGCCATTGCGCGGCTGAACCAGCGCCTTGCCGCGCTGGAGGCGCAACCCGCGGCCGGCGGCGGCGAGGGCCGCGCGGCCCTGACGCTGTTTCTCGCCGCCGGCCGGCTGCAGTCCGCGGTCACCGCCGGCCGGCCCTATGCGGAGGAGCTGGCCGTCGCCCGCCGTCTCGCCATGGCCGATGCCGATTTGATCGCTCAGCTGGCGCCGCTCGCCGCCGACGCGGCGACCGGGGTGGCGCGCGTCGACGTGCTGCGCACGCGCTTCGCCGCCACGGCGCGCGCCGTCATCCACGCCGCGGCGACGGCGGCCGGCGACGACTGGCTCGGCCGCACGCTGGCGCGGGCGCGCTCGGTCGTCTCGGTGCGCCGTGTCGGCGAGCCGGCGGCGGGCCAGGCACCGGCGGACATCGTCGCCCGGGCCGAGGCGCGCCTCGTTGTCGACGACCTGGCCGGCGCAGTCGCCGAGTTGGCGGCGCTCGACGGTGCCGCCGCTACGGCCGCCACGTCCTGGCTCGCGGCGGCGCGCGCGCGGCTCGACGCCGACGGGGCGGTTGCGGCCCTCGACGCCTACGCCGTCACGATCCTCGATACCGCCGGCGGCCGCTAGTCATGGCCCGTGCCCTGGTTTTTTTCGTCAAGGTCGGCATCGTCGTTGCCGTTGCCGTCTGGCTGGCCGACCGGCCCGGCGCCGTTCAGATCGACTGGCAGGGCTGGCGCGTCGAGACGTCGGTCGGCGTCCTTGGCGTCGCCACCTTCGCCGTCATCGTCTTGGCCGCCGGCGGCTACCGGACTTGGCGCAGCGTCGTGCGCGCGCCCCGCCACTTCGGCCAGGCCCGCCGCTCGCGCCGCCGCACCGCCGGCTACAAGGCGCTGACCCAGGGTATGGTCGCGGTCGCTGCCGGCGACCCGGACGAGGCGCGGCGCCAGGCCAAGAAAGCCGACGAGCTGTTGAACGACCCGCCGCTGACAATGCTGCTGTCGGCCCAGGCGGCGCAGCTGGGCGGCGACGAAGCGGCGGCCCAGCGCTATTTCCAGGCCATGCTGGGCAGCGCCGAGACCGAGTTCCTCGGCCTGCGCGGTCTCATCGTCAAGGCGCTCAAGGACGGCGACCGGGCCGCGGCATTGGCGCTGGCCCGCCGCGCCCACACACTGCGGCCACAGACGCCGTGGGTGCTCGACACGCTTGTCGATCTGCAGAGCCGCGCCGGCGCCTGGCGCAGCGCCCAGCAGGCGCTGGAGGAGGCACTGCGCCGCAAGCTGGTGCCGCCGGCGCCGACCAAAGCCAAGCTGGCGGCGCTGCTGACCGAGCGCGCCCGCGATGCTGAGGCGGCGGACGACAACGCCGCCGCGCTGGAACAGCTGCGCCGCGCCCACGACCTCGACCCGGGCCTGGCGCCGGCGATGGCCCACCTCGCCCGGCACCTGATCACCGGCGGGCAGACCCGCCGTGCCCGCAAGCTGATCGAGAAGACATGGCCGCAAGCACCCCATCCGGCGTTGGCCGCCGCCTATGGCGAGGCTGCCGAGGCGACGACCGCGCTCGCCCGCTTCGAGGCGGTGAAGCGCCTGGCGGCGCTGGCGCCCGACCACGCGGAAAGCCGCCTGGCGCTCGCCCATGCGGCCCTTGAGGCGAAGCTGTGGGGCGAGGCGCGCAAGCCGCTCGAGGCGCTTATCGAGGAAGCGCCGTCGGCCCAGGCCTGCCGCCTGATGGCGGTGCTCGAGGATGACGAGCACGACGATGCCGCGGCCGCGCGCCATTGGCTCGACCAGGCCACCGGGGCGGAGCCCGACCCGGCCTGGGTCTGCGGCGATTGTGGCGCCGTCGCCGACGACTGGTCCGCCGTGTGCGGCCAGTGCGATGCCTTCGCGACGCTGGCCTGGCGGGTGCCGCCGCGCGTCTACCGCCGCACCCACCAGATCAGCGGCCCGGCGGCGCCGGCGCTGGAGGTGACGCCGGAAGTGCCGCCGCCGGCGATTGACGAGCCGCCGGCGCCGCCGGACGCCCCACCGGACCAGGCGGCACGGCCGCCGAACCCACCGGCGCAACAGGCGTTCGTCGCGCCGCCGCCGCCCGACGTGCCGGCCCCCGAAGACGATGACGAACCGGCCACTGGCGCCAAGCGCCCATCGTTCCTGCGCCGCAACGTCGCCGCCCTCTGATCGCCGCCACCGGCGCGGCCGGCTCGGCCAGCACCGCTCACGGGCCCCCTTGCCGTCACCCGGCGCCCTTGCTAGACAGAGCGCCCAAGCCGATGCCGATGTAGCTCAGCGCATTCGCAGTGCGCGGGCGGGGGGATATCGGTTTGTTGAAACAAGCGGTTGGATCTGACCCGACCAGCGGTTTTGCAACAACGTTGCAACACTGTGCCGCCTTAGCTCAGTTGGTAGAGCATCGCATTCGTAATGCGGGGGTCGTAGGTTCGAGTCCTACAGGCGGCACCATCCTCACAGTCAGCGGGTCGTAGGTTTGAGTCCTGCGGGACACGCCAAACCTGCTGCCAACACGTCGCGGCGGTCTCGTGCGGACGGCGCGGGCATGTGGCCGAAGGCTGTCCCTGTCGCCGGCGTGAAGATACTCGGATCATGCGTTTCTCAGCGCTTCAACTAAGCGCGCTGGCCGGGTAAAGTCATTGATGCCGGTCAAGGCCCCCGGCTAGTCCCCCGCGATCATGTCGGCGGCGGGCGGGAATAGAGAGAGCAGGGAGTAGGACAACATGCGTTACGAACGGCCCGGAACACTCGAGGCGGCCATCGGGCTGCTCGCGGGGGCCAGCGGCGACGCCCGCGTGCTCGCCGGCGGCACCGATCTGTTGGTGCAGCTGCGCGCCGACGTGGTCGAGCCCGAACTGATCGTCGACGTGAAGGCGATACCCGAGCTGCGCGATGTGGCGGCCGAGGCTGGCGGTTTCCGTGTCGGCGCCGCGGTCACGGGCGCCGAGCTGGGCGAGCATGTCGCGCTGAAGCAGGCGTGGCCCGGCATCGTCGAGTCGGCGGAGCTGATCGGTTCGACCCAGATCCAGGGCCGCGCCACGATGGGCGGCAACCTGTGCAACGCCTCGCCCGCGGCGGACACGACCCCGGCGCTGATCGCCGCGGCCGCGGTCGCCCGCGTCGTTGGTCCGAACGGCGTGCGCGAAGTACCGGTCGAGGAGATCTGCACCGGGCCGGGCCAAACGTCGCTGGCCAAGGGCGAGATCGTTGCGTCGTTCCTGCTGCCGCAGCGGCCGAAACGGGCCGGCGACGCCTATCTGCGCTTCATCCCGCGCACCGAGATGGACATCGCGGTCGTCGGCGTCGGCGTGTCGTTGGCGCTCGACGGCGACGGCACCTGCGGCGCGGCGCGTGTGGCGCTGGGCGCCGTGGCCGAACGGCCGCTGCTGGTGCCCGAGGCCGGCGACGCGCTGGTCGGCACACGGCTCGAGGCGCCGGCGCTGGCCCGCCTGGCCGACGCGGCATCCGCCGCCTGCCGGCCGATCGACGACAAGCGCGGCACCAAGGAGTATCGCATCAAGGTCGCCGGCGTGCTGGCACGGCGCGCGGCCCAACAAGCATTCGAACGGGCGAGGTAAGACCCCCATGGCGAAGTATCACGTATCGGCGACGGTCAACGGCGACCCCGTCGAATTCCTGTGCGAGCCGGAAGAGACCCTGCTCGACGTCCTGCGCGACACGCTGTTCCTGACCGGCAGCAAGGAAGGCTGTGCGTCGGGCGACTGTGGCGCCTGCTCCGTCATGCTCGACGACCGCCTCGTCTGCGCATGTCTCGTGCTCGCGGCCGAGGCCGAGGGCAGCTCGGTGGAGACCATCGAGGCGATGGCCCACGGCGAGCAGCTGCACCCGCTGCAGCGGCAGTTCCTGGAGCACGCGGCGCTGCAATGCGGCATCTGCACGCCGGGCTTCCTGGTCGCCGCCAAGGCGTTGTTGGAAAAGCACCCGGACCCGACCGAGACCGAGGTCCGGTATTGGCTGGCCGGCAATCTGTGCCGCTGCACCGGCTATGACAAGATCGTGCGCGCCGTGCTCGACGCCGGCGCCGAGATGAGGAGTGCCTGACATGGCCGCGCAAGCGAAAACGAAGACCAACGGTGAGTTGAAGTGGGTCGGCAAGCGGCCGGTGCGGCCGGACGGCGCCGACAAGGTCACGGGCCGCGCCAAGTTCGGCGCCGACTTCCACGTTCCGGGCATGATTGTCGGCAAGGTGCTGCGCAGCCCCCATGCCCACGCCCGCATCAAGTCGATCGATGTGTCGAAAGCCGCGGCGCTGCCCGGCGTCAAGGCCATCGTCACGAGCGACGATTTCGCCGAGATGCCGTCCGAGGCCATCGCGGCCGGCGAGATGTCGATCAACTTCCGCGACCTCGCCCACAACATCGTCGCCCACGACAAGGTGCTCTATGACGGCCACGCCGTCGCCGCGGTCGCCGCGACCAGCGCCTCGATCGCCAAGCGCGCCCTCAAGCTGATCGCGGTGGACTACGAGGTGCTGCCGCACGTGACGGACGTCGTCGCGGCGATGGCGCCGGACGCGCCGATCCTGCACGACCATCTGCGCACCGGCGGCATGGACGACGCGCCCGACAAGCCGACGAACATCGCCGCCCGCGTCGAGGTCACGCTCGGCGACGTCGACAAGGGCTTCGCCGCCGCCGACCTGATCATCGAGCGCGCGTTCAAGACCCAGGCCGTGCACCAGGGCTATATCGAGCCCCATGCCTGCGTCGCCAGCGTTGCCGAGGACGGCCAGACCGACATCTGGTGCTCGACCCAGGGGCCACCACGTCGTCCGCACGTTCTGCGCCCGGCTGAACGGCATCGACGAATCGCGCATGCGCGTCACCCCATCGGAGATCGGCGGCGGCTTCGGCGGCAAGACGATCGTCTATCTCGAGCCGCTGGCGGTCGCCCTGTCCCGCAAGGCCGGCCATCCGGTGAAGCTGGTGATGACCCGCGAGGAGGTGTTCCGCGCCACCGGCCCGACCTCGGGCGCCCACGTCTGGGTCAAGGTCGGGGTGACCAATGACGGCCGCCTGACCGCGGGCGAGGCGCTGCTCAAATACGAGGCCGGCGCGTTCCCCGGCGGTCCGGTACAGCCCGGCGCCATGTGCGCCTTCGCGCCGTACGATATGGAGCATGTCAAGGTCATCGGCTACGACGTCGTGCTCAACCGGCCGAAGGTCGCCGCCTATCGCGCACCGGGGGCGCCGATCGCCGAGTACGCGGTCGAATGCGTCATCGACGAGATCGCCAAGAAGCTAGAGATCGACCCGGTCGAGCTGCGCCTCAAGAATGCGGCGAAGGAGGGGACGAAGGCCGCGTACGGGCCGAAGTTCGGCGTCATCGGCCTCATCGACACGCTCGAGGAGAT
>CBDHDN010000022.1:0-27512 GCA_965261585.1 Alphaproteobacteria bacterium | reverse complement strand
CTGGCGTCACCGCTGCCTGGCGGCGGTGCGCCAAGCGCCGGACCGGCTTGCCGGGATCGTCGAGGCGGACGAGACCTTCGTTCTCGAGAGCCGGAAGGGGGAGCGGAAGCTGGATCGCAAGCCGCGCCGGCGCGGCGGCAAGGCCCGCAAACGCGGCCTCTCGCGCGAGCAGGTGCCGATCCTGGTTGCCGCCGATCGCGCCGGCGCGACCCTCAGCCACACCTTGCCCGCCCTCAACGCAAAGAGCGTGAAGGAGGCGCTGGAGCCGGTCGTCGCCCGCGATGCCTTGCTCGTCTCCGAGCCAACCGCTGCTATCCGCCTGTCGCAGCGGCGCTGGGCATCCTCACGAGAGCATCATCGGCGCCGCGGCGAGCGGGTTCGCGGCGCCCTGCACATCCAGACGGTCAACAGCCGCCACAGCCAGATCAAGGGCTTCCTGCGGGGCTTCCGCGGCATCGCCACCAAGTACCTCGACAGCTAATCTCAGGTGGTTCCATCTTCATCGAACTCGGCGATCAGCCATCGCCCAGAGCGTGTCTCGAGGCGGCGATGGCCAGACCATGCCTACGTTTCGCTAATTGAGCCTTATTGTTTGCTTCTGCAGTAGCCCAACTAGCCTCGCTGCGGCTCGGATGTGTTGCCACGATGCGTGAAGAGCGCGGATCTTCTGGAACTAGGTGACCCCATAGTTCAGGGTTGATGTTCATCGGAAATCGCGTGTCCTCAATCCGAGGATCGCGCCGAGAGACTCAAGCAGTCGCCGATGCCAAGCGGCTCCGCGATCCTTCCGAGTAGCTCCGCCAAGCGATTGAAACCATTCTTGTCGAATCGGGCGCTCTCCACGAACATGATTGCTTTGATCAATCGGGGTTGACGCCCTCTTTCCGCGTCTCGTCTCTATTACTTTGCCAAAACGTGAACCATCTTTGCGCCGAGTTTGGAAGTGTCGCTCGTCCTTCGTGAATCGTCCGCATTGGGATTTGTTTGGACTGCGAGCCGTGGTGGTGGAGGGGGCGTAGGCTTGGTCCAGTCGCGGTCCCGGGGATTCTTAGTGCCCCGCGTTTGGGCAAGTTGGCCGAGGTCTGCACCTACTGGGTCCTCTCCAGGGAGCACTCGGCGGTCACTTGGCTGGGATAGCGGTGTCCCGTTGCTGTCGTCTCTGTGTTGTTTTAAGGCTGATATCGGCGACCGGGCGAGTCGATGCTACCGGCCTAGTTTGCTGCGTACCGGTGCGTGTCCCGGTTTGCGCGAGACCTGAGTTGCGTCGTTTGACCAGGCTGGCTAGCCGCGCTGGTGGGGAGGAGGTAGGAGCGGCCTATTGCCTGCCGACTGGCGGAACCTTGACCGCGCCAAAGGGGGCTCGGTCAAGCTGATGGCGGCGCCTTTCCCAGCAGGACAGAGGGTGATAGCTGGCTATCAATTTGGTTGGTCTGGCGGGCTCCTGGCCGCGGCGGGCGATGAGGCACGACGGCTGCGGAAGCAGGCGATTGGCGGTCGCGCCACCACCGGACCATGGCAGGGTGGTCCTTCAAGGCTGAAGGCGGAAGGCGGAAGGCGGCCCAGAAGGACCTTGCCTGCCAGCACGTGGTCAAATTCATCGGTTTCGTCCGCGTCCGGGCGCGGCGGGCGCTTCGCCGCCGCGTGGCAGCGGGCACCGCTGATTGCGGTAGGACGGCGGTCGGACCCGACGCCGGGCCGGCTGCCGGGCGCCGTCGCTTCGCGCCGGGCGCGGTCGGGTGGGTGTTGTCTGGTATGATGCAAACCTTGCTGCTCTGCTTGAGCCTCGCCCGAACGATATCAAAACAAGATACTCGTGTCAAGGGATTTATTTTACTGTAATGCTACTTATTATAAGTGTGCTTAAGTTTGTACAATGAGAATCGGAGCATGGCAGCTGAGGATGCCTGGCCGACCCGCTGAGCGAATCGCGGGAAGGCGCTATGCTTGTGCGGATGTCTGATGCCACGCTGATTTGGCCGCAGCAGGGCGGGCGTGTGGCGCAAAGTGGCGCGCGCGATGATTGCGGGCCGGGTCTATACGATCGCGCCGGGATCGGCCGTTCGTCGATTGCGCTGGCGGCCGGGCTGATGGCGCGGTGGGGGCGGCGGTGGCGATCCGTCGGCATTGGCGGGCGGGGCTCGTGCTGTTGCCGACGCGGCGGGCCTGCCGGGCGCTGCGCGAGGCGTTTCTGCGGCTGTTGGAAGGGCGGCCGCTGTTGCTGCCGCGCATGGTGCCGCTCGGCGACATCGACGAGGACCAGCTCATGCTCGAGACGCTTGGCGCCGGGGTCGGTGCCGGCGTGGGGGCCGGTGCGGCGCCGGGCGTTGCCGAGGTGCCGCCGGCGATCCCTGAGTTGCGGCGGCGGCCTGTTGCTGGCGCGGCTGATCGGAACATGGCGGCAGCGCACCGGCGCGTCCGGCGCTGGCCTCGCCGCCGATCAGGCGGCGCGGCTGGCGGCCGAGTTGGCGCGTTTGCTCGACCAGGTGCAGACCGAGCGGCTCGGGTTCGAGGGCCTGGCCGATCTGGTGCCCGAGGAATATGCCCGCCACTGGCAGTTGACGCTCGCCTTCCTGACGATCCTGACGGCCGAATGGCCGGCGGTGCTGGCCGAGGAAGGCGCGATCGACCCGGCGGCGCGGCGCAATCGCCTGCTCGAGGCCCAGGCCGAGGCGTGGTCGGCGACGGCACCGCCGTTCCCGGTCGTCGCCGCCGGCAGCACCGGCAGCATCCCGGCGACGGCGGCGCTGTTGCGCGTCGTCGCCGGGCTGGCCGACGGCTGTGTCGTGCTGCCGGGCCTCGACCGCACGCTCGACGAGGACAGCTGGCAGGTGCTCGGGCCGACGCACCCGCAGTTCGGCATGGCCCGGCTGCTGGCGCAGCTCGGCGTCGGCCGCGACGCCGTCGCTGACTGGCCGGCACCGCCCGGCACAGGCGCGCCTGGCACGGCGCGGGCCGGTGCGGCGCGCGGCGCGCGCGTCACCCTGGTGCGCGAGGTCATGCGCCCGGCCGAGACGACCGATGCTTGGGCCGACGTGGCCGGCCTCGACGGCGCGGCGCTCGCCGGCGTGAGCCGCATCGACTGCGCCAACGACGACGAGGAGGCCGGCGTCGTCGCGCTGATCATGCGCGGCGCGCTCGAGGTGCCCGGCCGGAAGGCGGCGCTGATCACGCTGGACCGGGCACTGGCGCGGCGCGTCGCCGGGGCGCTTCGGCGCTGGCGCATCACGGTCGACGATTCCGCCGGCGTGCCCCTGGCCGACACCCCGTCGGGGGCCTTCCTGCGGCTGACGGCGGTGCTGGCGACGGCGGAGCCGGTGGCGCTGCTGGCGGCGCTGAAGCACCCGCTGGCCGCCGGCGGCGTGGCGGTCGGTGGGTTTCGCGGGCGAGTGCGGCAGCTTGAACGCGTTCTGTTGCGAGGGCCGCGGCCGGCGCCGGGCCTCGCCGGCGCGCTTGCAGGGCTGCGTGCCGCCGCCGCTGAGGGCGACGACCGCCGGCACGGCGGCGACCCGGCGGCGCTGATCCCGTGGGCCGAGGCGATGGTGCGGCTGGTCGAGCCGCTCAGGGTCCTGATGGCGCGGCCGCGGGTCGGGCTGGGCGACGTGATGGCGGCCCATGTGTCTTGTGCCGAGGCCCTGGCGGCGAGCGACGCCGAGGCCGGCGCCGAACGGCTGTGGGCCGAGGAGGCGGGTGAGGCCGCTGCCGAGTTCGTCAACGAGCTCGTAACGGCGGCCCGCGGCATGCCGTCGCTCGCGCCGGGCGACTATCCGGCGCTGCTCGATACGCTGATGACGGGTCGCGTCGTGCGGCCGTGGCGCAGCGCCCATCCGCGGCTCGCCATCCTCGGCCTGTTGGAGGCGCGCCTGCAGCACTTCGACGTCGTCGTCCTCGGCGGCCTCAACGAGGGCGTCTGGCCGCCCGAGCCGCGCACCGATCCTTGGATGAGCCGGCCGATGCGGCGCGACTTCGGCCTGCCGCTGCAGGAGCGGCGGATCGGCCTGTCGGCGCACGATTTCGCCCAGGCGCTGTGCGCCGATACCGTGGTGCTGACCCGGGCCGAACGCAACGAGGGCACGCCGACAGTGCCGTCGCGCTGGCTGCAGCGGCTCGACCACGTCGTCCGCGCCGCCGGCCTGCCGGCGCTCGCTGATGGTGCGGACTGGCGGGCCTGGCAGCGTGCGCTGGATCGGCCGGACGACGCCGCCGCGGCGCGGCGCGGCCCGCCGGCGCCGACGCCGCCGGTGAGCGCGCGGCCACGCCACCTGTCGGTCACCCAGATAGAAGCGTGGATGCGCGATCCCTACGCCATCTATGCACGCCATGTGCTGCGCCTGCGGCCGCTCGACGACATCGACGCGATGCCCGACCGGGCCGTCTATGGCGCGCTCATTCACGATGCGCTCGGCCGCTTCATCGCCGCGACACCGGCCGGGCCACTGCCGGCGGACGCGCTCGACCGGCTCGTGGCGGTCGGCGAGGCGGTGTTCGCGCCGGTGCTCGCCCAGCCCGGCATCTGGGCCTTCTGGTGGCCGCGCTTCAGGCGCATCGCGGCCTGGTTCGTCGCCTACGAGGGACCGCGCCGCAAGCGCTTCGCGGCCTCGCTGACCGAGGTCGAGGGCGCGCTGACGATCCCCGGGCCGGCCGGCGCGTTCACGGTGACGGCGGTCGCCGATCGCATCGACGTCGTCGACGGCGGCGGCCTGGTCATCACCGACTACAAGACCGGCAAGCCGCCGAGCGTCAAGGAGGTGGCGGCCGGGTTCGCGCCGCAGCTGCCGTTGGAGGCGGCGATTGCCGGGGCCGGCGGCTTCGCCGGGGTCGCCGGCGACACGGTCGAAGCGCTGCTCTATTGGCGGCTCGGCGGCGGCGACCCGGCGGGCGAGGTCAGCCCGGCCGGACCGGATGCCACGGCGCTGGCGGAGCAGGCGCGCGCCGGGTTGACCGCCCTCGTCGCCGCGTTCGACGACCCAGCCACCGGCTATGAAAGCCGGCCGCGGCCGGACCAGGCGCCGCGGTTCTCCGACTACGAGCACCTGGCGCGGGTCAAGGAGTGGTCGACCGGCCTGGAGGACCCGTGGTGAGCGCCGGCGGCGAGGTCTTGCGCGTCGCCGAGGCGCGCCAGCAGCGGGCCGTGCGCCCGGCCACCAGCGTCTGGGTCGGCGCGTCGGCCGGCTGTGGTAAGACCAAGGTGCTGACCGACCGCGTGCTGGCGCTGCTGCTCGCCGGCACGGCGCCGACGCGCGTGCTGTGCCTCACCTTCACGAAGGCGGCGGCGGCGGAGATGCGCATCCGCATCAACGACCAGCTCGGCGCCTGGGCGACGTTCGCCGACGATGCGCTGGCGGCGGCCGTCGCACCGCTCGTCGACCGGGCGCCGGCGGCCGCCGATCTGACCCTGGCGCGGCAGCTGTTCGCCCGGGTGCTCGATGCGCCGGGCGGCATGAAGATCATGACGATCCATGGGTTCTGCCAGTCGGTGCTGCAGCGCTTTCCGCTGGAGGCCGGCGTGGCGCCGCATTTTGCGGTGATGGCCGAGCGTGACAGCGCCGAGATGCTGGAGCTTGCCAAGGCCGAGATGCTGACGCGGGCGCGCGCCGGTGTCGACGCCGCGGTGGGCGAGCCGCTGGCCATCGTCACGCGCCGGGTGCACGAGGTACTGTTCCCGGAGCTGATGACCGAGGTCGTGCACGACCGGGGTCGGCTCGAGCGGCTGATCGACCAGCACGACGGCGTCGATGGCCTGATCGCCGCGGTCTATCGCACAGTGGGCGTGACGCCGGCGGAGACGCCGGAGGCCGTGGTCGCCGCGGCGTGCGCCGACGGCGCGTTCGACGTGCGCGGCCTTGCCGTCGCTACCGCTGCTCTGCGCGACGGCAGTAAGGTCGACAAGGAGCGTGCGGGCGTCATCACCGAATGGTTGCGGGCGGAACCCAAGAAGCGTGCCGATGGCTTCGATGGCTACGCAGCGCAGTTCATCACGAGAACCACCGGTAAGGTGCGCGACACGCTGATTACCCGGAAGGCGCACGACCTGCATCCCGGCGCCGACAGCCCCCTGCTCGCCGAGGGGGAGCGCCTGCTGGCGGTGCTCGTGCGGCGGCGGCAGGCGGTCATGGCGCAGGCGACGGCGGCGCTGCTGCGGCTTACGGACACGCTGCTGGCGATCTATGGCCACCGCAAGGCGGCGCGGGCGCTCCTCGACTACGACGATCTGATTCTGCTGACCCGCAACCTGCTGCGCCGGCCAGGTATCGCGCCGTGGGTGCTGTTCAAGCTCGACGGCGGCCTCGATCACCTGTTGATCGACGAGGCCCAGGACACGAACCCGGAGCAGTGGGAGGTCGTAGCGGCGCTGACCGGGGAGTTCTTTGCCGGCGCCGGCGACATTGGGCCGCCGCGCACCGTCTTCGCCGTCGGCGACGGCAAGCAGTCGATCTACAGCTTTCAGCGCGCCGATCCGGCGGCGTTCGAGCATATGCGGGCCCACTTCCGTGCCCGGGTGGCGCAGGGCGGGCAGGCCTGGGACGACGTCGACCTCGACGTCTCGTTCCGCTCGACGGCGGCGGTGCTCGAGGCCGTCGACGCGGTGTTCGCGGGTGTGCCGGCGCGTCACGGCGTCGTTGCAGACAACACCGTCGTCCACCATCTGGCGCACCGCCAGGGTGAGCACGGCCGGGTCGAGCTGTGGCCGCCCCTGAAGCCCCAGGCGGCGGAGGCGCCGGCGCCGTGGAAGCCGCCGGTCGAGCGGGTCAGCGTGCCGAGCGCGCGGGTCCGCCTGACCCGGCTCGTGGCGCGGCGTATCGCCCGCTGGCTCGACGACGGCGCGGCGCTGCCGTCGCGCGGCCGGGCGATCGGGCCCGGCGACATTATGATTCTGGTGCGCCGCCGCGGCGAGTTCGTCAACGACATGGTGCGGGCGCTGAAGGATCTCGGCGTGCCCGTGGCCGGCGTCGACCGCATGGTGCTGGCGGAGCAGCTGGCGGTCATGGACCTGATGGCGCTGGGTGCGTTTCTGCTGCTGCCGGAGGACGATCTGACGCTGGCCACGGTGCTCAAGGGACCGCTCGTCGGGCTCACCGAGACGCAGCTGTTCGATGTGGCGCACGGCCGCGAGGGCCGGCTGTGGCGGACCCTGGCGCAGCGCGCCGGCGAGGCCGAGGCCTATGGCCGCGCCCACGCGTTGCTCGAACGGCTGCTGCGCCGCGTCGACTTCGTGCGGCCGTACGAGCTCTATGCCGAGGTCCTGAACCAGGGCGGCATGGCGCAGCTGATGGCGCGGCTCGGTCCCGATGCCGAGGACCCGATCGAGGAGTTTCTGTCACAGGCGCTGGCCTATGAGCGCACGAACACGCCGTCGCTGCAGGGCTTTCTCCACTGGATCGGCGCCGGCCAGGTCGAGGTCGTGCGCGACCTGGAACAGGGCCGCGGCCAGGTCCGGGTCATGACCGTGCACGGCGCCAAGGGCCTGCAGGCGCCGATCGTGATCCTGCCCGATACGATGCAGCAGCCGGAGAAGATGTCGCGGCTGCTGTGGCCGGCGGACCAGGATATCGTGTTGTGGGGTACCCGGGTCGCGGAATTTGACGATGTCGCCGCGGCGGCCTACGAGGCGGCCAAACAGGCGCGCACCGACGAATACCGGCGGCTGCTCTATGTCGCGATGACGCGGGCGGAGGACCGGCTCTACGTCTGTGGCTGGGAGACCGAGCGGACGGCGCCGGCCGATTGCTGGTACCACCTGATCGGCGACGGGCTCGCCGACATCGCCCAGCCGGCCGCGGAGCCGCTGTTGGCGGCGGCGGGGGGCGACGGCGACGCAACCGTGCTGCGGCTGGAGTCGCCGCAGCGCAGCCCCGCCGCGGCGCCGGCGGCGGTCGAGGCGGCGGCGGCGGCGGCCGTGCCGGCCTGGACCCGCGCGGCGCCACGGCCCGAGCCGGTGCCGCCGCGGCCGCTGGCGCCCTCGCGCACGCCGCACGAGGCGGCGGAACCGGCCTTGCGCTCACCCGTCGGCGGCGATGGCGGTGCCCGGTTCTACCAGGGACGGCTGGTCCACCAGCTGTTGCAGCACCTGCCCACGTTGCCGGCCGGCGCGCGAGCGGCTGCCTGCCACGGGTTTCTGGCGCGGCCGGTGCACGGCCTCGACGCCCCGACCCAGGCCACGCTCGCGGCCGAGGTCCTCGCAGTGCTGGAGGATCCGACCTTCGCCGCGTTGTTCGGGCCCGGCAGCCAGGCCGAAGTACCGGTCGCCGGGATCCTTGGGGCGCCGGCCGGGGCCCAGGCGGAGCTGTTCGCCGGCGCCGCCCGGGCCGGCCCGCAGGTCGTCTCGGGCCAGATCGACCGGCTCGTGGTAACGGCCGACCAGGTGCTCGTCGTGGACTATAAGACGACCCGTCCGCCGCCGGCGACTGCCGCCGAGACGGCGCCTTCCTACCTGCGGCAGATGGCCGCCTACCGGGCCCTCATCCGGCAGATTTTTCCTGACAAAACAACGCTTTGTGCACTGCTGTGGACCGACGGGCCGCGGCTGATGGCGCTGCCCGACGCGGTCCTGGACGCGCATGCGCCCTGAGCGCCTCGGCGGCCGGTGGCGGCGCCGGGTTGACGCACCGGGGCTTGGTTCCTAGATTCCGAGGAGCTTTTCGGTCGGCGCCCGGTACTGGTGTCGGCGCCCATTGATGAGGATGGCACATGGCGACGATCAAGATCAGCGACGATTCCTTCGAGACCGACGTCCTCAAGTCCGGGCAGCCGGTGCTGGTGGATTTCTGGGCGGAATGGTGCGGCCCGTGCAAGCAGATCGCGCCGACGCTAGACGAGTTGTCCGGCGACAAGGACGGTCAGCTGACCGTTGCCAAGCTGAATATCGACGAGAACCCGATGACCCCGTCCAAGTACGGCGTGCGCGGGATACCGACCCTGATGCTGTTCAAGGACGGCCAGGTGGCGTCGATGAAGGTCGGCAGCCTGCCGAAGAGCCAGCTCTACGACTGGGTCGACTCGGTGCTCTGACACCGGACCCATCACAGTTTCTTTTGCAAAGCCCCGCCGCTCGCGGCGGGGTTCTTGCATTTTCTTACTGCCCGTCGGTCAGACGCCAAGCTTTCCCCTCTGTCATCATCATCCCGGCCAAGGAGCACCAAGGAGCCGGGATCCATTCAGCGTGCAGTCTCGTAGAGCCGAGTAGGCGAAGCCGGGCGGTGCCGGTCTCCCCACCAATTGTTATGTGCGACGCGCCATGGATCCCGGCTCGTCGACCGGGATGACATCATAGGAAACGGGCCTGGCGGCGGCGCTCGCGCGCGCTCTCGGCTGACGTCAGCCCGCCTTGGCCTGGGCCGCGCGCTTTTCCTGGTAGGCCTGGAACTGCTGTTGCCCGGCGGCGTCGCACAGGAACGACAGCAGCACATAGCGCTCGCCCGCCGTCACGTCGGTGGCCTCGTGCAGCAGGTTGCACGAGAAGACGACGGCCTCGCCGGTCGCCGGCTTGTAGGTGGCGCCGCCATATTCGGGGAAGCGCAGCTCGCCGCCTTCGTAGTCCTCGGCGTTGAGATTGAGGGTCATGGCGAAGCGCCGGTGCGCCGTGGCCGGCGTCGTGTTGTCGCGGTGCGGCCGGAAGTAGCCGCCGACCGTGGCGTCGTAGCGGACGATCTTGAACTCCTCGATCCAGGCGATCCGGCTGTGGAAGGCGCGGCGGATCTCCGGCGCGACGCGGCGGCCGATCACCGGGCCGATGCGGTTCATCAGGTCGGTGTCGGCGACGTGGTGATCGCGGCGGCGCTTGGCGGCGTGGTTGGGGGCCTTGACCATCTCGCCGTCGACCATGCAAAAGGTGCCGCTTTCCTCGTTGCCGCGGGCGGTGAACTGCTCGATCAGATAGCGGCAGAAGGCGCGGTCGAAGACGTTGGGGATCAAGAGGATCGGCGGGTGCATCCCGGCCCGCGTCGGCGCCGGCCGCGGCAGGTCGCGCACCAGGGTCAGTGCCGCTTCGGCCAGCGGCGCCCCGGCCACCGCCGCCCCGGCCGCCCCGGCCACCGCCGCCCCGGCCACCGCCGCCCCGGCTCCCGCCGTGTCGTCGGGCGCCAGGCGGGCCAACACGTGCTGATTGGGGTCGAGCACGAAGCAGGCGCACTCGCCCGCCGTGCCATAGGCCGCCGCGGTCTTGCCGGCGGCGTCGGCAACCAGGAAGCACGCCGGCTCCTCACGTGCCGCCAGTGCCGTGATCGTCGCCACGGAATCGCCGGCGATGGCGAACAGGTGGGCACCCGCGGCGGCAAACCCGGGCGCCAGCTCGATGAACTTGCGCAGCTCGGCGGCGCAGCCCGCGTCCGCCTCCGTTGGATAGAAGAACAGGACGATCGGGCCGCCCTTGACCTTGTCGTAGAGGCTGATGACGACGTCGCGCCGATCGGGCAGGAAGAAATCGGGGGCGCGATCGCCGCGCGTCAGCGGTGGCGTCGCTGGTGCCATCGGACCGGTGCGCGTTGTCGGATCGTCGTCAGATTATGGTCGCCATCGGTCGTGGCGCAAGTGCCGGGCCGGCTGCCATTGCCAGGACCGTTCCCGCCAAATAGAGCGAGCCGCAAATGAGCACCCGTGTCGGTGCCGGCGCGGTGCGCCGAATCGCCTCGAGCGCCGCGGCGACGCCGGTCGCCGGCATGGCCGGGATGCCGGCGCGGTCGGCCGCGGCGGCGATCTCGTTGGCGCCGAGCGATGCCTCCTGGCGTGGCACCGCGACGGTGTACAGCTGGGTCGTCAAGGGTGCTAGTGGCTCGAGAAAGCGCGCCGGGTCCTTCGTGTTCAGCATGCCGGCGACGAGCTGCAGCGGCCGGCCGTCGTCGAGCCCGCGCATGGCGGCCGCCAGTGCCTGCCCGGCGGCCGGGTTGTGGCCGCCGTCGAGCCACAGCGTGTGCGGCGGTGGCAGGACATCGACCAGCGGGCCGTCGGTCAGGCGCTGCAGGCGCGCCGGCCATTCGATGGCGGCCAGCCCGTCGCGGATCGCCGCCGCCGGCACGTCGAACTCGGTCAGCATTTCGAGGCAGGCAACGGCCTGACCGGCATTGTCGATCTGATGCGGCCCGACCAGCGCCGGCAGCGGCAGATCCAGCGTCCAGCGCCGGCCGTGGTAGCGGAACCCGTCGGCACCCGGCGTCGCCTCCCAGCTGTCGCCGCGGCGACAAAGCTCGGTGCCGACGGCGGCGGCGCGGGCGGCGATCGCCGCGGCGGCCTCCTGGGGCTGGGCCGCTATCACGGCGGTGACGTTGGGCTTGAGGATGCCGGCCTTCTCGGTGGCGATCGAGGTCAGGGTGTCGCCGAGGAACGCCTCGTGGTCGTAGGACACCGGGGTGATCGCGGTCAGCCGCGGTCGCGCGACAACGTTCGTCGCGTCGACGCGGCCGCCGAGCCCGGTCTCCAGCAACAGCACGTCGGCGGGCGTCCGCGCGAAGGCGAGCAGGGCTGCCGCCGTCGTCGCCTCGAAGAACGTGATCGGCGCCTCGGCGTTCGTCGCCTCGACTTCGAGCAGCAGGTCCATCAGGCGTGCGTCGTCGATCAGCGCGCCGGCCAGCCGGATGCGCTCGGCAAAGTCGACGAGATGGGGCGAAGTGTAGACGTGCACGCGGATGCCGGCGGCCTCCAGCATCGCCCGCATGCAGGCGATCGTCGAACCCTTGCCGTTCGTGCCGGCAACGTGGACGACCGGCGGCAGGCGCGTCTCGGGGTGGTCGAGCGCCGCCAGCAGCCGCTCGATACGACCGAGACTGAGGTCGATCAGCTTCGGATGCAGGCCTGTCAGACGGCCGAGAACATCGCCGGGCGGACTGTCAGGCGTCAGTGGTCCGCTCCTCGACAGCGGAGTCGCGGACGGCCACCTCGGTCGCCGCCGCGTCGGTCGCCACGGCCGGCAGTGTCACTATGTTGGCCGACGGCGTGGGATGGCGCAGCAGGCGGATCACGCGGATCAGCGTATCGCGCAGCTCCTGCCGGTGCACGATCATGTCGACCATGCCGTGCTCCAACATGTACTCGGCGCGCTGAAAGCCTTCGGGCAGCGCCTCATGGATGGTCTGCTGAATGACCCGGGCGCCGGCGAAGCCGATGGTCGCGCCTGGCTCGGCAATGTGGATGTCGCCCAGCATCGCGAACGACGCGGTGACACCGCCGGTCGTCGGGTCCGTGAAGACGACGATGTAGGGCAGGCCGGCCTCGCGCACCTCGTCGATGGCGATGATCGTACGCGGCATCTGCACGAGGCTGAGGATGCCCTCCTGCATGCGGGCGCCGCCGGACGACGGGATCGCGATCAGCGGCGCCTCCTGCAGCTTGGCCAGCTGGGAGGCGGCGATCATCGCCTCGCCGACGGCCAGGCCCATGGACCCGCCCATGAAGTTGAAGTTGAACGCGGCGATGACGACGGGCTCGCCACCCATCGTGCCGTGGGCGACGACGATCGCCTCCTCCTCCTGGGTCTTCTGCTGGTTTTCGCGCAGCCGGTCAGAGTAGCGCTTGACGTCGCGAAACTTCAGCGGGTCGACAGTCACGTGCGGCAGTTCGATACGTGTGTAGTAGCCGTCGTCGAACAGCTGGCCCAGGCGCTCGCGCGCAGGGATGCGCATGTGATGGCCGCAATGCATGCAGACATGGAGCTTCTGCTGCAGTTCGCGGTGGAACAGCATCTGTGAGCAGCTCGAGCATTTCTGCCACAGATTGTCCGGCACGTCCTTCTTGCCGACGAGGGCGCGGACCTTGGGACGGACGAAGTTCGTGAGCCAGCTCATGGTGTGGCCTCCTTGATGCCCCCGGTTCGTTTCATCACTGGCGTGCCGCGCGCACGCCGTCGGTCAGCGCGCTGACCTTGTCGAGGACGGCGTCGACGAGGTCCGGCCCGGCGCGGCCGTCACCGTCCAGCCCAGCCGCGACGGTGTCGACGAGCACCGAGCCGACGACCGCCGCGTCGGCGATGCCGGCGACCGCCGCGGCCTGTGCCGGTGTCCTGATGCCGAAGCCGACGGCGATCGGCAGGTCCGTGTGCCGTTTCAGCCGGGCCACGGCCTGCGCTACATCGGCTGTCGCCGCCGAAGCGGTGCCGGTTATCCCGGTGATCGCCACGTAATAGACGAAGCCGGAGGTGTTCTTCAATACCTGGGGCAGGCGCCGATCGTTCGTCGTCGGCGTCGCCAGGCGGATGAAGTTGAGCCCGGCGGCGAGCGCCGGCTGGCACAGCTCCTCATCCTCCTCCGGCGGCAGGTCGACGATGATCAGGCCGTCGACGCCGGCCGCGACGGCGTCGTCCAGGAACCGGTCGACGCCATAGCTGTAGATCGGGTTGTAATAACCCATCAGGACGATCGGCGTCGCCGCATCGTCGTTGCGGAACGCGGCGACCGTGGCAAGCGTCCGCTTGAGTGTCATGCCGGCCTTGAGGGCGCGCAGGCTCGACGCCTGGACCGCCGGGCCGTCGGCCATCGGGTCGGAAAATGGCATGCCGAGCTCGACCATATCGGCGCCGGCCGCCGGCAGGCCGCGCAGCAGCGCCAGGCTGGTCTCCGGGTCGGGGTCGCCGGCGGTGATGAAGGTCACGAGGCCGCTCCTGCCGGCCTCGGCGAGCGCCGCGAAGCGTGTCGCGATGCGGCCGCTCACGGTGTTTGCTCATGCCGCCGCGGGCGGCGGGCCTCGCCCTTCCTCGGGTCAAGCCCGAGGATCAGGCTCAGGGTGAGGCCCTGACAATTCGGCGACCGCGGGGCGAGGCCCTCATCCCCGGACTTAATCCGGGGTTGTCGAGGTATTGGGGCCGTGCGTGTCACAGAGGCCTACAGCTCGACGCCCAGCGTCTTGGCGACGGCGAACACGTCCTTGTCGCCGCGGCCGCACATGTTCATGACCAGCAGGTGGTCGGCCGGCAGGTCGGGCGCGATCTGCATGACGTGCGCCAGGGCGTGCGCCGGCTCGAGCGCCGGGATGATGCCTTCCAGGGCGCTGCAGAGCTGGAATGCTTCCAGTGCCGCGGCGTCGGTCACCGCCGTGTAGGTCACGCGGCCCGTATCGAACAGCCAGGCATGCTCCGGGCCGATGCCGGGATAGTCGAGGCCGGCCGAGATCGAGTGGGCGTCGATGATCTGGCCGTCGTCGGTCTGCAGCAGATAAGTGCGATTGCCGTGCAGGACGCCGGGACGGCCGCCGGTCAGCGACGCCGCGTGCTTGCCGGTCTCGACGCCCTCGCCCGCGGCCTCGACGCCGATGATGGCGATGTCGGCGTCGTCGAGGAAGGGGTGGAACAGGCCCATGGCGTTGGAGCCGCCGCCGATACAGGCGATGAGGGTGTCCGGCAGGCGGCCTTCGGCCGCCAGCATCTGCTCGCGGACCTCGTCGCCGATGACGGACTGGAAGTCGCGGACCATGGCCGGGTAGGGGTGCGGCCCGGCAACGGTGCCGATGATGTAGAACGTGTCATGCACGTTGGTCACCCAGTCGCGCAGGGCGTCGTTCATGGCGTCCTTGAGGGTCGCCGTGCCGCTGCTCACCGGCCGCACCTCGGCGCCGAGCAGGCGCATGCGGAAGACGTTGGGCCGCTGCCGCTCGATGTCGGTCTCGCCCATGTAGACGAAGCAGGGCAGGCCGAAGCGCGCCGCCACCGTCGCTGTCGCGACGCCGTGCTGGCCGGCGCCGGTCTCGGCGATGATCCGGGTCTTGCCCATGCGCCGGGCCAGCAGGATCTGGCCCATGCAGTTGTTGATCTTGTGGGCGCCGGTGTGGTTCAACTCGTCGCGCTTGAAGTAGATCTTGGCGCCGCCGAGGTGCGCGGTCAGGCGTTCGGCGAAATAGAGCGGGCTCGGCCGGCCGACATAGTGGGCGAGAAACTGGTCGAGCTCGGCACGAAACGCCGGGTCGGCCTTGGCCGCCGTGTAGGCCTCGTCAAGCTCGAGGATCAGCGGCATCAGCGTTTCGGCGACGAAGCGGCCGCCATAGATGCCGAAATGCCCGCGCTCGTCGGGTCCGATGCGATAGCTGTTCGGCTGCGCCGCCGCGCGCGCCATTGGCGAAGCTCCCGTGTTAGGTCCCGGCCGGGCCGGGATTGCGGGTTATACAGCAGGTCGTACCGGCCGGTCAGGGCAAATCACGGGTCCGGCGTACGGCTTAGAGCGTTGCCACCACGTTAAGAAACGCCGTGATCAGGGCCGGGTCCTTGTGGCCGCGGGCAGACTCGACGCCCGAAGAGGTATCGACGCAATCGGCGCCCGCGGCGGTCACGGCGGCGGCAACGTTCGCGGCGTCGATGCCGCCGGCGAGCATCCACGGCCGCGGCCACGAGAGGCCGGCCAGCACGGTCCAGTCGAAGGCCCGGGCGTTGCCGCCGGGCACGACCGCATCGCCCGGCGGGCGCGCGTCGAACAGCAGCCAGTCGGCGACGTCGACGTAGGCGTCGGCGGCGGCCAGGTCGGCCGCATCGCCGACGCCGATCGCCTTCATGACGGGCAGTCCGAAACGGGCGCGCAGGGCGGCTACCCGGTCCGGCGTCTCGGTGCCGTGCAACTGCAGCATGTTGAGCGCCGCGGCGGCCGTGGCCGCCGCCACGATGTCGTCGCCGGGGTCGACGAACAGGCCGACCTTGCGGACCGTCGACGGGACCGGGGCGGCCAGCGCCCGCGCCTGGGCCAGGGTCAACGCCCGTGGGCTCGGCGGGAAAAACACCAGGCCGACGAACGCGGCGCCGCCGGCAACCGCGGCGGCCATCGCCGCGGGGCTGTTGATGCCGCAGATCTTGGCCTTGACGCCGGGCCCGCTCATGGTGTTGCGGACGCGCTCAGCGCGTCGGCAATGCGGCGGGCGGCCGCGGCCGGGTCGTCGGCGCCGGTGATCGGCCGGCCGATGACGAGCACGTCGGCACCGGCGGCCAGCGCCGCGGCCGGGGTCATGATGCGCTTCTGGTCGCCGGCGGCGGCCCAGTCGGGTCGGATGCCGGGGACGACCAGCGTCATGTTGGGGCCGAGTTCGCCGCGCAGCTTCGCCACGTCGGCCGGCGCGCAGACGACGCCGTCGAGGCCGCAGTCGCGCGCCAGGCCGGCCAGGCGCGTTGCCTGGACCGGGGCCGGGCCGTGCTGGCCCACCGCCGCCAGATCGTCGTCGTCCAGGCTCGTCAGCACCGTGACGCCAAGCACCAGCGGCCATGGCACGGCGGTCGCCGCGGCGTCGACGGCGGCGCGCAGCATCGGCGCTCCGCCGGCGGCATGCACGTTCAGCATGGCGACGCCGAGCCCGGCAACGGCGCGGACGGCACCGGCGATGGTGTTGGGAATGTCATGGAACTTGAGGTCGAGGAAGACGGGCAGACCGAACGCGACGAGGCGGCGGACGCCCTCGGGCCCGTTCGCGGCGAAGAATTCGAGCCCCAGCTTGAGCCCGCCGACATGGCCGCGCACGGCCGCCGCCCAACTCAGCGCCCGGTCGAGGTCCGGCGTGTCGAGGGCGACGAAGACGTGCTCGTGCGCCATGCGGGTCCGCGGATCGAACGGTCTATCGTGTCGCTGTGCCATCGGTTGGCTCGATATCGGGGGCCGGCTCGTTATAGGGGGCCGGCTGGAAGACCCGCAAGACTTCGCTGAACGCCAGGTACAGGTGATAGAACGTGCTGGCCGGCGCGTAGGCGACGAGGCCGGTGCCGGCGCGGTCGGTCTGATCGATCCAATAGCCGGGGCCGGCGCCGAGGTAGCGGCGGAACACCGTGTCCAGCAGCGTCTGCAGGCGGTCGGCGGCCGCCTGGTCGGCCGTTGCCTCGTAGCGCGCCACTTGGGCCTTGATCGCCTCGGTCTGGGGCCACAGGCGCTTGTTCGTGTCGTCGGCCGTGCCGTCGCGCCGGACGCAGTCAAAGGCCAGACCGTCCGCCGCGTCGGTGCCGTGCGCCTCGGCGAAGCGGTAGAGCGTGTCGGCCGCGGCCGCGACGCCGTCGCCGGTCAGCCGCTGATATTGGTGCAGGAGCCAGACCCACTCGAAATGGTGGCCGGGCTCGACGCGCTCACCGGCGTCGCCGGCCGCGGGCTGCCAATCGGCCGTGAAGTATTCGCCCAGCGTGCCGCTGTCGGCGTGCAGGAACCGGGTCTGGAACAGCGCCACGAGGCGGCGGGCGCGGTCAAGATAGGCGGCGTCGCCGGTCGCCTCGAACAGCGCCAGACAGGCCTCCAGCAGATGCATATGCGGGTTCTGGCGGCGCGGCAGCTTGTCCGGTATGGATTCGCGATAGCCGCCATGCACGGGCTCGGCGAGCCGCGCGTCCATGAAATCGAGTGTGCGCCGCACCCAGTCCAGCGCTTCGGAATCGCCGCTCGCCCGGTAGAACCAGGCGAGCGCATAAAGGCCGAAGGCCTGCTCGTAGGCCTCGCGCACGGTGTCCAGCGGCCGGCCGTCGCGCCGCGTCGAGAAGATCCAGCCGCCGTCGGCGTGCCAGCAATGCCGGGTCAGGAACGCGTAGCCATGGCGCGCCGTCGTCAGTGCGGGGCCCGACCGGCTGTGCACCGCGGCGTGGCTGTAGACGAAAATCTGGCGCGCCTGCACGCGCATGCGCTTGTAGTCGTCATCGGCCGGCGCGCCGGCCAGGGTCAGGCGCTCGACGAAGCCGCCATGATCTCGGTCGAATCCGGTGCCGGCCCATAGTGGCAACGCCTCGTCGTCGATCCAGGAACGCAGGCGTTGCGTGTCGACCATCTCCTGCTCAGCGATGCTGTAGGGTCAGTTGGGCGGCGGCCAGATCCTCGAGCGCCGTGCCGACGGATTTGAACAGCGTGACCTCGTCGGCGCTGGCGCGACCGTCATGGTCGCCGCGGCACAATTCGAACAAGTCGGCGGCGATGTCGTCGGCGGTTATCACGCCGTGTTCGATGGGCTGGCACAAATCGCCAGCCTCGGCGAGGGCGCCGTCGCGGGTATCGACGAACAGCGTCGCCCGGCGCACGGCCGTGTCGTCGACCTCGCGCATGTCGGGCCGGAAGCCGCCGACGAGGTCGACATGTGTGCCGGGCTGCAGCCAGGCTCCCTTGACGACCGGGGTCGTTGCCGAGGTGGCGCAGGAGACGACGTCGGCGCCACGCACCGCGCCCGCCAGATCATCGGTCACCGTGACCGTGAAGTCGTCGGCCTCGAAGCGCCGGGCAAGGTGGCCGGCCTTGGCCGCCGTGCGCCCCCAGATCAGTACCTCGGTGATCGGCCGCACGCCGGCGTGCGCGCGCACAAGATGTGGCGCAAGGGCGCCGGTGCCGACCATGAGCAGCCGCGCGGCGTCAGGTCGTGCCAGATAGCCGGCGGCCAGGGCTGATGCCGCCGCGGTACGCTTCACGGTCAACGCGGTCCCGTCGATCAGGGCCTGGGGCTCGCCCGTGGTACCGTCCAGCAGCAGATAGCAGCCCATCACCGACGGCAGGCGTTGTCGGGGAACATCGTGACGACCTTGACGCCGATGTGGCGGCCGGCGTGCCAGGCCGGCATCAACAGCAGCGTGCCGTCGCTGCCTGCCGGCACCGGTATCGTGTGGTGATGGCGCACGGGCCCGCCGGCGCCTTGCCGGAATGCCTGGCGCAGCGCATCGACAAGCGGCGCCACCAAGCCAAGCGCGGCCTCGACTTCGGCCGCATCGATTACCCGCATGCGACAGCCACGGTTGGCCCGAGGACCGGACTAGGCGCCCGGGAGCGAGAGCGCGGTGCCGTTGCGGGCCGTCTTCGGCCGTTTTGGCGGCACCGCCTTGTCGTCATCGTCGGCGGCCTCGAATTTTTTCACCTGGCGCTCGAGTCCGCTCACCCGGTGGCGCTGGCGCCGCACCGTGCGGCGCAGCTGGGTGTCGGCGATCCAGACGACGCTGCCACCGGCGACGAAACCGACGACAATGGTCCCCAGCACCGTCAGGTAGAGCGGCATCGCGACCGTCAGACCGACCGGCCACAAATCGAAGTCCACGGCGCCACGGTTGTTGACCGAGAACACGACGACGACGATGAGGATCGGCAGGGTAATGAGCCAGCTCAAACGCTTCACGGCATTTCGACCCGTGTTGGCACAGTAATGCCCCGCGACAACCCGATCCCGGCAGCGGGTACGCCGGGCCAACCCAATGTGCTCCCACGAAAGGGTTCAATATTCCTGAACATGACCGCCGACAGCGGATTCAGGGGTTCATCCGCTCGCGCAACTCCTTGCCGGTCTTGAAATAGGGTACGCACTTGGCCGCCACCTCGACCGCATCGCCGGTGCGTGGGTTGCGCCCGACGCGCGGCCCGCGCTGCTTGACAGAGAAGGTACCAAAACCGCGCAGTTCGACCCGGTCGCCACGACACAGCGCCGCCGTAATCTCGTCGAAAATCGTCGACACGATGCGCTCCACATCGCGCTGGTAGAGGTGCGGATTGCGTTCTGCGAGGAGCGCTATCAGCTCGGACTTCGTCACCGCCGACCCCCCTGATTGGGCCTCCCCGAAGGCGCATGCGCCGGTACTCTGCCGCGGCCGCGGCCATCTTCGGGGTTATTGCGCCGAGCGCACGAACCGGCACAATTCCAGTCAACGCAGATCAGGGTGCCAAAGGGCGATCAGGCCGTCAAGGGTAAGTACTTTGGAAAACAGGGTTTTTTCCGCGACGGCCGAGGCCAGGATGGAGCGCAGGTCGGTGCCCCGGTCGATCGTGACGTCGATGATCGGCAGGTCGGCGCCGATGCCGCGGTCGCTGACCAACCAGGCAAGCGCCGCGCCCTCGTTGCCGATCGAATCGACAAGTCCGTTGGCGACCCCCTGACGGCCGGTATAGATCCGCCCGTCGGCCAGCGTCAGCACGTCGCTGCGCGTCAGGTCGCGGCGTTCGGTCACCAAATCGACGAAGAAATCAAACATGTCGCGGACGATCGCCTGGGTCGCCTCGCGGCCGGCCGGGGTCAATGGCTCCAGCGGCGACGGCTGGGCCTTGAGCGGCGCCGATTTGATGGCTTCGGCCGAGACGCCGAGCTTTTCCAGCAGACCGGTGATCTCAGTCGTTTGGAAGATGACGCCGATCGACCCGGTGACGGTACCCTCGCGGGCGAAGATGCGGTCGGCGGCAACGGCGGTCATGTAGCCCGCGGACGTCGCCAGGGTGCCCATGACGGCGGCGACGGGCTTGGCCTCGGCGACGCCGCGCAGGGTGTTGTACAGATCCTCGCCGCCGACGACGCTGCCGCCCGGGCTGTTGACGTGCACGATCAGTGCCTGGACCTTGTCGTCCGCCGCGACGTCGGCGAGGGCGCTGTTGCGCGCCGGATCCTCGAGGATCAGCCCCTCGACCATGAGGCGGGCGACATAGTCGCCCCGCAAGGGGTTGGCGACGCGGCTGACGCCGAACATGACGGCGGCGACGACCGCGAGCACCGCAAGGATGCGCCAGATGCCGAGCTGGCGACGCAGGCGCCGCCGTTCCAGCAGGGCATCCGCTTCAAGCGACATGGCCCGTCCTCAGCGGGACGATGGGGTGGCGACTAGGCCTTTTCCTCGGGCGCCTCGCCCGCGCTCTCGGCTTCGGCGGGTTCGGCCTCGGCGGGTTCCGCAGCCTCGGCGGGTTCCGCAGCCTCGGCCGGTTCCGCAGCCTCGGCCGGCGCGGCAGCCGCCGCTTGGTCTGCGGCCGTGTCGTCTGCGGTCTCCGCGGCGGTCTCGTCGTCTGCGGCCTCGCTTGCGGCTTCGGCCTTGGCCTTGCGCTTGGGCTTCTTGCCCGGCCCCTGCTCGGCCGCCTCCTGCTCCTCCCCTTGCTCCGCCTGCTCCTGCTTCTCGCGGATCGCGGCGCCAAGGATGTCGCCCAGGGAGGCGCCGCTGTCCGACGAGCCGTACTGGGCCATTGCATGCTTCTCCTCGTCGGTCTCGCGCTGCTTGATCGAGAGGCTGATGCGGCGGCCGCTGCGGTCGATCTGGGTCACCTTGGCGTCGACCTTCTCGCCGACGGCGAAGCGGTCGGGGCGCTGCTCGGACCGGTCGCGGCTCAGATCGGAGCGGCGGATGAAGCCCTGCAGGCCGCTGCTCGTCGTCACCTCGATCCCGCTGTCGCTGACCGTCGCGACTGTGCAGGTCACGACCTCGCCCTTCTTCAGTGTCGCCGTAGCGCCGCTGAACGGGTCCTCCGACAGCTGCTTGATGCCAAGGCTGATGCGCTCCTTCTCCAAGTCGACGTCGAGGATCTTGACCTTGACCTGGTCGCCTTTCTTGTAGCCGGCAAGCGCCTCTTCGCCCGGCGTGCTCCAGTCGATGTCCGACAGATGGACCATGCCGTCGATGTCGCCCGGCAGGCCGACGAAGATGCCGAACTCGGTCAGGTTGCGGACCTCGCCGTCGATGACGTCGCCGGCCTTATGATCGTCGGCGAACTCCCGCCACGGGTTCGACAGGCACTGCTTGAGGCCCAGGCTGATGCGCCGCTTGTTGGGGTCGACATCCAGCACCATCACCTCGACCTCCTGCGACGTCGAGACGATCTTGCCGGGGTGGATGTTCTTCTTCGTCCAGCTCATCTCCGAGACGTGGACCAGACCTTCGATACCCGGCTCCAGCTCGACGAAGGCGCCATAGTCGGTGATGTTGGTGACGCGGCCCTTGAACTTCGTGCCGATCGGGTACTTCGCGGCGACGCCTTCCCACGGATCGGCCTCAAGCTGCTTCATGCCGAGGCTGATGCGCTGGGTCTCCGGGTTGAAGCGGATGACCTGGACCTGCACCGTCTGGCCGACCTGCAGCGCCTCGGTCGGGTGGTTGATGCGGCGCCAGGAGATGTCCGTCACGTGCAGCAGGCCGTCGACGCCGCCGAGATCGACGAAGGCGCCGTAGTCGGTGATGTTCTTGACGACGCCCTGCAGGATCTGGCCTTCCTTCAGGTTGGCGATGAGCTCGCTGCGTTCGGCCTCGCGAGTCTCCTCGAGGACCGAGCGGCGCGACACGACGATGTTGCCGCGGTTGCGGTCCATCTTCAGCAGCATGAACGGCTGCGGCGTGCCCAACAGCGGCGTGATGTCGCGCACCGGGCGGATATCGACCTGGCTGCCGGGCAGGAAGGCGACGGCGCCGGACAGGTCGACCGTGAAGCCGCCCTTGACGCGGCCGAAGATGACCCCGGTTACCCGCTCGTTCTTGTCATAGGCCTGCTGCAGGTTCTCCCACGCCTCCTCACGCTTTGCCTTGTCGCGACTGAGCACGGCTTCGCCCTGCCGGTCCTCGAGACGCTCGACATAGACCTCGACCTCATCGCCGACCTTGATCTCGGCCGGCTGGCCGGGCGAGGCGAACTCGCGCAATGAGACGCGCCCCTCGGACTTGAGGCCGACATCGATCAGCGCCGTGTCGTTCTCGATGGAGACGACGCGGCCCTTCGCGACGGTGCGTTCCAGGGTCGTGCGGCCGCGTAGGCTCTCTTCCAGCAGCGCCGCGAAGTCTTCGCTGGCGGCGGGGGTGGCGCCGTCGGCGTCGGCGGCGTTCGTGAGATCACTCATAGAGCGTCCAATTCCTTCCTCATCGATCCGTTCGCGGCGATCGCCAGCTGTATCCTCCGCCAGTCGACCGGCCACGCATGGCTGTTGCGGCGGCTCACGAACGCGACGCCAGATGCGCCAGCGCGGTGGTCAGCACCGCAGCCGCGTCCAGCGCCGACGTGTCGATCAATTTCACGTCGGGTGCCGGCCGTAACGGCGCAACCGCCCGCGTGCTGTCACGCCGGTCGCGTTCCTGAATATCCGCCAGGACGCGCGCATATATACTCGGCTCGCCGCGTGCCAGCAACTCCTTATGGCGCCGTTCGGCGCGGACTTGCGCACTTGCCGTGACGAAGAATTTGGCGTCGGCGTCGGGGCAGACGACCGTGCCGATGTCGCGGCCGTCGAGCACGGCGCCGGCGGCGCCGTCCGGCGGCTGCGCCGCGAACGTGCGCTGAAAGTCCAGCAGGGCGGTCCGCACCTGCGGGATCGCGGCGACGATGGATGCGGCCTGGGCGACCCCGTCGCCGGCGAGCGCCGGATCGTCGAGCGCCCCAGGGTTGAGTGCCTGGGGGTCGAGCGCCCGGGCCGCGGCGGTCGCCGCCGCCGGGTCGGCGGGATCGCCGCCGGCGGTGAGCACGGCCAAGCCGACGGCGCGATAGAGCTTGCCCGTGTCGAGGTGGGCGTAGCCCAAATGCGCGGCGATATGGCGGGCCAGGGTGCCCTTGCCCGACGCCGCAGGCCCGTCGATGGTGATGATCACGCGGTCGCCTGCAAGTCGGCGCCGAGGCCGCCCATGAGGTCGGCGAAGCCGGGAAAGCTGGTCTCGATCGGCGTCGCGTCGTCGACTGCGACGGCCTTCTTGCTGGCCAGGCCGAGCACCAGAAAACTCATGGCGATGCGGTGGTCGAGCTCGGTCGCGATCGTGGCGCCGCCCGGCGGCGGGCCGCCGCGGCCATGCACGATCAGGGCGTCGGCCTGCTCCTCGACCGCGACGCCGCAGGCGGCGAGGCCGCGCGCCGTGGCGGCGATGCGGTCGGTCTCTTTGAGGCGCATCTCGCCGATGCCGCGCATCACCGTCGTACCGGTGGCACAAGCGGCGGCGATCGCAAGGATCGGGTATTCGTCAATCATCGTCGGCGCCCGTGCCGCCGGCACCTCGACGCCGCGCAACGGCCGCGGCACACACGGTCAAATCGGCGACCGGTTCGCCGCCAGCATCGCCCGGCGCCGACCACTGGAGGTCAGCGCCCATCTCCACCAGGGTCGTGTAGAGCCCGGTGCGCAACGGGTTGGTGGCGATACCGGGGAGCGTCACCGTCGAGCCCGCTACGACGAGCGCGGCCACTGCCGGGAAGGCGGCCGAGCTGGGATCGGCCGGCACCGTGATCGCCTGGGCCGTCAGCTCCGGCTGGCCGGTCACCGTGACCGTGCGCGCGCCGCCGGCGGCGCCGTTCTCGACCGTGACCGTGGCGCCGAAGTGGCGCAGCATGCGCTCGGTATGATCGCGCGTCGGCCACGGCTCGACGACGGCGGTCTCGCCCGGCGCGTGCAGGCCGGCCAGCAGCACGGCGGACTTCACCTGGGCCGACGGCACCGGCGAGGTGTAGGTGATCGGCATCAGGTCGTCGGAACCGACGACACCGAGCGGCAGGCGCTCGCCCGAGCGGCCGACGAAGCGCGCCCCCATCTGGGTCAGCGGCGTCGTGACCCGGCCCATGGGGCGCTGCCGCAACGAGGCGTCGCCGGTCAGCAGGCTGGTGAACGGCTGGCCGGCCAGCAGGCCAGCCATGAGCCGCACGCCGGTGCCCGAGTTGCCGAAGTCGAGCACCTGGTCGGGTTCGTGCAAACCGCCGATGCCGCACCCATGGACATGCCAGGCGCCGCGATCCGTCCGCGTCACCGCGGCGCCGAGGGCGCTCAGCACCGCGGCGGTGCCGAGCACGTCGGCGCCCTCCAGCAGGCCGGCGATGCGCGTCTCGCCGACCGCGAGCGCACCGAAGATCAGCGCGCGATGCGAGATCGACTTGTCGCCCGGCACCCGGGCGCGACCGTTGAGCGCCCCGGACGGCGCCGCGGCCAACGACGGCGAGGGCGGATTGAGCGACATGATGGCTCCCTGTTGCCCCGGCGGAGGCTTTGTCCCGGCGCGCGGGCGCGTGCCGGGATCCGTCGAGTGGCGCGCCCGCCGGGATGTTGGCGCCGTACCTAGCACAGACCGGGGCCGGAAACATCCGTTCGCGACGGCCTGCCGGGCAGCGCCGGCGCGTGGGCGCCGCGGTGAGGCGCTTGTTTTGCTTTTGACAGGCGGCGGGGAACGTGGCAATTGGCCTCGCCCGGTCCCTGCCTATGGAGGTTGATTTCTTGGCAAAACCTGAATGGGGCGTAAAGCGGAGTTGCCTGTCCTGTGGCGCCCGCTTCTACGACCTGCGGCATCAGCCCATCGTCTGCCCCAAATGCGGGGCCGAGTCCCATCCGGAGTTGGCGCTGCGCGCGCGCCGGGTCCGTGCGGCGCCGGAGAAGCCGGCGCCGGTGAAGCCGGCAGTGCCCGCCGCGCCGGCCACTGAGGAGGAGGTTGTCGAAGCGGCCGCTGTCAAGACCGACGACGACGCCAAGCTTGACGATGATGACGACGACAGCGAGGTCATCGAGGACACCTCGGAGCTGGGCGGCGACGACGACGTCGTGCCGGTCCGGCCCGGCGCCGTCGATGAGGAGAAAACCGCCGATTAGGGTCTGATCGCGACGCCTGGTTCCCAAGCGTCGGGCGATCGGCGTCCGCCAATCAATTGGCTGGCGGTTTCACTAGGCTGGTGGCTCGATCAGCCGACGGGTGGGGGGCTGTCGGCCGCCTTCGGCCGCCTTCGAAAGACGAGGGCCGTGCGGCTTGGCCCATCCGACGCGGCCAAATTTCGTTTGCTTGGCCGTGGCGAGCGAGTATGTTGCCGCCGATTTTCCCAACCGGCGGGCCGCCCGGCCCGCAAAGTCGTATCGCGTGGGGCCGTAGCTCAGTTGGGAGAGCGCTACAATGGCATTGTAGAGGTCGTCGGTTCGATTCCGTCCGGCTCCACCACTTTTTCAATGACTTAGCCGCCGACGCCCGCGGCTTTGTCGTTTCCAGCAATCAAATAGCAATCGCTCGGCGGGGTTTCGACTGTCTCTTGCGGCGTTTCACGATGGGCGGCTCATGCCGCTCAAACGCTGCAAGCCCGGACTGTCCGTCATGAGTGCCAGAAGCGGCCGGAGGAATGGATCGGACCGTTAGGATGAGCAGCACGATGAAACGGCGAGGAAGGCGGACGGAGAAGGGACTGCAGCTCGCTGTCCGTCGGCGAAGCGGCGGAAACCATTGCGCTGCAGGGCCTGTCTGGCATCCGTTGTTGAGCGGAGGGCCATCTCATCGAAAACGCCGCCCGTGTCGCTGACGAAGTAGAAGCGGACCTCCCCCGCTGCATCGGGTTCGATCACGGCCCAGTTCTGCTGGAGCATCTCCACGATCTTCACCCAGAAGTCCGTGTTCGTGATCGACACCGGGTCATTCATGCTGTCATCCGACTGGCCCTGATGAAAACCCGATTGGCAGGGCAGGCCAGTCCAGCTGGTCGAGTATGTCTTGGGGCACCTTGCCATGCTCTCGAAAGGTGTCTTCAAGCCGTTCGCTGAGCCATTCGAACCCCTTACGCGAAAGCTCAACCGCCGCTTGCTGGCGATAGGCGCGGCGGGGGTCCGTGTTGCCCCTACCACGTGCGGCGTTGCGCTGTGTGGATGCGAACGAATCGGCCCCCAGTGCCTCCATCAACTTGTTCAGCGATACGCCGTTCGCCATGCTGCCGGCAACGAACTCGGCGTCATGGACACGGATGTAGCATGGCCATTGCGCCTTCCATGGCCGTCGTTCGATGTCATCCGGTGTGGCGTCGTCCCGAACTGGCACATGCATCATGCCTATCGCTCTGCCGAAGATGCGAATGTCGTTCGGACCCTCGGTCAGTCGCGAGATGAAGATCACGGCGCCAGCCTTGACGCCGCGGGGCCTCTTGCCGGCGGGGTAAGCGACCGCCCAATGGCAGCCGGCCCGGTCGATCTCCGCGATTGTCGGGAATGTCAGCGGTTCGCGGCGGTGGCTCTCGCCCAGGAACTTCACGAAGGCCTGTGGGGCGTCTGCCACAGACAGCGGAAGCATGGGAGGTTCCGGCACTATCCCGGCATCCGCTCCATAGTCGGCGAGGCAACTCGGCTGGCCGGCCCGCCGGCCTGCGGCGAGGTAGCGCGTGACCTCGTCGTCCCAGGCGTCGATCCGCTCGACCTTCAGATCGGCGCCGCTCCGTGCCCACAGATCATCGAAGTACTTACGGCAGGCCGCGATGACCGTCGGCTCGTCAGACACGAAGCCGAACTCGTGGTTCCGGTCGAGGGCGGCGGCGGTTAGGTTCGCAGACGTGACGACCGCCCGGCTTCTGCCGAAGAGATACAGCTTCGCGTGCAGGTTCTTTACCCCTCGCACCTGCGCTCCGGCGTCCAACAGCAATCTCAGAGCCGCGATGTCGCTCACGCCCTTGGCGCAGTCCGGTAGGTTGAACCGGGTGATAACCTGGATCGCGCCTTGTTTGGCGGGACGCAGGCGCTCAAGAGCGCCTGCCTTGATGAAGGGGCATATGATCCTTAGCGCACTTGAGTCAGCGCGCACGGCATCGACCAGTTCGCTGCCCCATTCGGCATCCACGAGCCGTATAGTCATCATGCAGTCCGAGTCATCTTCGCCGTGTCAATGCAGCCCTTTTTTCGTCAGTTCTGTGCCGCCGATGTTCCAGGAATCGTTAGCCGTGTGGATAGCATCAAAACTTTGCTGCCAAGGGGCCTACTGCTGGAAAGGTGGCGGCACTTTTGAACTGCTCGAACGCACTTTGCGTTCCGACCGATGGCGGCTCACAGGATAAGGCTTGCCAGCGTAGTGAGCCGCATGAACGTGGTGGACCTTTAGGCTATGTGCGTTCAATTGCAACGTGGTCTCCCGGCCATCGTACACCCGCCAATCAATGGGATTAGAAAGGAAAACCGAAGGGTCG
>CBDHDN010000021.1:0-11585 GCA_965261585.1 Alphaproteobacteria bacterium | reverse complement strand
TTGGGTGACGTTGAAGTCATCGCCCTCGGCGCCGAGATCCTGCAATCGCTCGGCGTGCTCGACCGCACGACCCTGGAACTCAACACGTTGGGCGACGCGGATAGCCGCCGGAGCTATCGCGCGGCGCTCGTTGATTACTTCGGCGCCCATCGCGATGCGCTGTCCGAAGAGAGCCGCGACCGGCTGACGCGCAATCCGCTGCGCATCCTGGACTCCAAGGACGAGGGCGATCGCCGCGTTGTCGCGGCCGCGCCGCTGTTCGACGACTACTTGAACCAATCCAGCCGCGACTTTTTCGCAACCGTGCGTGGCGGTCTCGAAGACCTCGAGATCGGCTACACGCTCAATTCCAAGCTGGTCCGCGGATTGGACTACTATTGCCACACCGCGTTCGAGTTCACGACGAGGGACCTCGGTGCTCAGGGTACGGTGCTTGGCGGTGGCCGCTACGACGGCCTCGTCGAGGCCATGGGTGGGCCGCCGACCCCCGCCGTCGGTTGGGCCGCCGGCATCGAGCGCCTCGTGATGCTGGCCGACCTGGAGGCGACGGCGTCCCGGCCGATCGCGGTGGTGCCGCTCGATGCGGCCTATCAGCAGGCGGCGCTGAAGCTGACGCAGTCGCTGCGCCATGACGGCTACACAGTGGATCTCGCCTTCAGCGGCAACGGCCGCAAGCGGATGCGGCGGGCGGACAAGCTGGGTGCCTGTGCCGCCGTCCTGCTGGGTGAGGATGAGATGGCCAAGAGCGCGGTAAAAGTGCGCGATCTCGACAGCGGCGAAGAAACGCTCGTGGCCCTCGACACCTTGAGCGCCCACCTCGCGCGATACGCCTAGATGGCCGGCGAGCAAGCGCGGCCGGCCGAAATCGTCGTCGTCGGCGCCAGCCACCGGTCGAGCACCGTCGAGCTGCGGGAGCGCCTGTTTATCGAAGAGCGCGCGGTTCCCGGCGTGTTGGCCGACCTGGCCGATCGGGGTGTTCCGCAATGCTTGGTGATTTCGACCTGCGATCGGGTCGAGATACAGGCGTCGCATACGGCGCCCGACGCTGCCATTGGCTTGATGACGGCGTTGCTGGCCGAGCGCGCGGGCGCGGGTGCCGGCACCATGCGTGACCAGCTCTACACTCTGGCCGGTGCGGCGGCCGTGCGCCACGTGTTCGCGGTCGCCGCCAGTCTTGACAGTGTCGTCGTCGGCGAACCCCAGGTGCTGGGGCAGGTCAAGGCGAGCCATCGTGCAGCGATCAGCGCCGGCACGCTTGGACCGGACCTGCAGGCGGTGTTGGATGCCGGCTATGCGGCCGCGAAGCGGATTCGCAGCGAGACGGCTATTGCGCTCGGGCCCGTGACGCTGGCGACCTCGGCGATCAGCGTCGCACGTGACATCCACGGCGACATCTCACGCTGCAGCGGCCTGCTGATCGGCAACAGCGAGATGGGTACGCTGATGCTCGAACACTTCGCGCAGGCCGGACTCGGACGGATGGCGGTTGCCGCCGCAACAGAACCGCGCGCCGCGGCGATGGGACGCCGCCATGGCTGTCGCGGCGTAACCTACGACTCCCTGGAAACCGCTCTGGGCGATGCCGATATCATTATTGCGGCGGCCGGAGCCGGCCAGCACCGGATCGATACCAGGAAGATCGAGGCCGCCCTGGCCAAACGCCGGCGGCGGCCGATCTTCCTGATCGATGCCGCCGTACCGGGCGATATCGAGCCTGGGGTCGAGCGGCTCGACGACGCATTTTGCTACGACCTCGACGATCTCGAATCGTTGGCCAAGGAAGGGCGCTACGGACGCGAGGACGCGGCGCGCCAAGCCTGGCAGCTGCTCGATGCGCACGTTGCCCGGTTTCTTGCCGCGCGGGCGGAGCGTAACATTGCACCGGCGGTCGTTCGGCTGCAGCGCCACTTTGAAGCAGCGCGCGATGATGTCTTGGCGAAGGTGCACGGTGAGGGCGCGGAGCAGGCGACGAAGTTGTTGATAAACAAGCTGCTTAACGGGCCGTTCAGGGTGCTGCGTGATGCCGCGGCCGACGATGGAGACCGTCGGGCGACGGAGGCGGCGTTGACGCGGCTGTTCGGGCTGGACGACTGCGGCGGCTCTCGGCGTGGTCAGGAGGACGGCGAGTGAGCCTCGATGAAAAGCTGGACCGTGTGGTGCAGCGGCATGAGGAGTTGGCCATGCAACTGGCCAGCGAGCAGGCGATGGCCCCGCCCGAGCTCGCCCGGCTGTCGAAGGAATATTCGGATCTGACGCCGCTGGTGCAGGAAATACACGCCCTGCGTAATTTGCGTAGCGAGTTGCAGGATCTCGACGAGCTGCTTGGTGAACCCGACACCGATAGCGAGATGCGAGCCCTCGCGGAGGCCGAGCGGCAGGCGCTGAAGGAGCGGGAGCCGACGCTCGAGGAGAACCTTAAGCTGATGTTGCTGCCCAAGGATGCCGCCGACGAGCGCAATGCGATCATCGAGATCCGGGCGGGCACGGGTGGCGACGAGGCGGCGCTTTTCGCTGCGGACCTGTTCCGCATGTATCAGCGCTATGCGGAGCTGCACAGTTGGAAGTTGGAACTGCTGAGTGCCAGCGAGACCGGCATCGGTGGCACCAAGGAGGCGATCTCCAGTATTAACGGACGCGACGTCTTCGCGCGGCTGAAGTTCGAATCGGGCGTGCACCGGGTGCAGCGCGTGCCGGCGACGGAGAGCAGTGGCCGCATCCACACCTCCGCCGCCACGGTCGCCGTGCTGCCGCAGGCCGAGGACGTCGACGTGCAGATCGAAGACAAGGACCTGCGCATCGACACCTATCGGTCCTCGGGTCCCGGCGGCCAATCGGTCAACACGACCGATAGCGCCGTGCGGATTACCCACATACCAACCGGGATCGTCGTCACGCAGCAGGACGAGAAGTCGCAGCACAAGAACCGGGCGAAGGCCATGACGGTGCTGCGCGCGCGGCTCTACGACCACGAGTTGCGGCGCCAACAGCAGGAGCGCGCGGCCGCCCGAAAGGGCCAAGTCGGCAGCGGCGACCGCTCGGAGCGGATTCGCACCTATAACTTTCCGCAGGGCCGCGTGACCGACCACCGCATCAACCTAACGCTCTACAAGCTCGATCGCGTGCTTGCCGGCGATGCCCTGGACGAGCTGATCGATGCCCTGATCACCGAAGACCAGGCCGCGCGCCTGGCGGTGCAGGACTGAGCGTGTACGACGCAACCGCCCAAGATGCGCCAATGGAAGATCGTTCGCTGGTGCATGCGTTGGCGTCGGCGACGGGTGTTCTGCGTGATGCCGGCGTCGGCAGTCCGCGGTTGGACGCTCGTTTGCTGTTCGCTCACGCGCTTGGGGTCGACGCCGCGCAGCTTGTCGCCGCGCCGGAACGTCCGCTGAGCGAGGGCGAGCGGGAGCGACTGGCCATGCTTCTGGAACGTCGGGCTGCACGAGAACCGATGGCGCAGATCCTCGGTCAGCGCGAGTTCTGGTCGCTGCGGTTCGCCGTGACGCCGGCGGTGCTGAGCCCACGGCCCGAGAGCGAGACGCTGGTTGCTGCGGTGCTTGAGCGCTGCCGGGCCAAGAAGCGTCCGCGCGTGCTCGATCTTGGGACCGGCAGTGGCAACCTGCTGCTGGCCGTCCTGAGCGCAAGACTAGACGCAACCGGAATCGGTGTCGATGCAAGCGCCGCGGCGGTCACGGTCGCGCAACGTAACGCCGCGTTGTTGGGACTGGCCGACCGCGCGATGTTTGTGATCGCCGATTGGGCGACCTGTTTGCAAGGCAGGTTCGACATTGTGCTGAGCAATCCACCGTACATCCGCTCCGATGCCATCTCGACGCTGATGCCGGAGGTTGCGCGCTACGAGCCGCGCTTGGCCCTCGACGGCGGCGCGGATGGACTCGGCGCCTACCGGCGGCTCGTGCCGCAATTGGCAGGCCTCGTCAGCTCCCGAGGCCTCGCCGCCATTGAAATCGACGGGGCGCTCGCCGACTCGGTAGCGGCCATGGCGGAGGCAGCGGGCTTGGCCGTCCTCGACCGTCGCCGGGACCTCGCCGGCACGCAACGATGCCTGCTGCTGCGGCCAAAGGAAAAGTTCGTGGTGTGCGAAATAGGGCTTGGAAATAGTGACGTAAGCGAATAGTGTTTGGGGGCCGGATGGGTCGCGTAACGTTTTTTTTACTGCGACACGGCTAGCTTCCCGGACAGTCGCTGTCGGCAACCGCTGAAAAGGGCGGAAGATCGGTGATGCGTATGCGCGTCGCGGCGGCCGGGCGGGGAAAACCCGGAAATCAGAACTAGTGGTGAGATGAGACAAGGTCCAAACGCGAAGCGGTCTCGCGGTCGTGGAGGCAGTAATCGCAAGGGTCATAACCCGCGCTCGCAAGTCCTCGACAGTCACGGGCCCAACATTCGAATCCGTGGCAACGCCGTGCAGATCTTCGAGAAGTATCAACAGTTGGCGCGCGATGCGACGTCGATGGGTGAACGGGTCGTGGCCGAGAACCTGTTGCAGCATGCGGAACACTACTACCGCTTGATGGGCGTGAACGGCGCCGCGGAGGGCGGTGATCGTCGCGGTTCTCTACACGGCAACGGCCAGGCGCCGGATGGTCAGCAGGATTCGGAACGGGCGCCTCAGCCGGAGCGGCCGACCAATGGTCAGGCCGATGGTGCCGAAATGGACGCGCCGAGCGATGCCGAGGTACCGCAAACCTAGTGCACCGACTCAGTCAGAGCCGTCACCGTGGAAATCTGATTCCGAATACAAAACAACGGGTTGCTCCAGCGCACGGTGAATCATTTGTCTGGATCTGTGCACTAGTGGTCTGATCCTGACGCTTGGGTGCCCAAGCGCTAGGTGAATCATCCCACAGACTCAACAAGCGGGGTGGTTTCTGCAACCACCAGCCGACCCCGACAGCAACAGTACCAAAGGACGGCGGAGCGGCCACACAGATGCGCTGTGGCGCACACGTACGGCTGTCCTAACACATTGTAATCGCTCGATGTTTGTGGGTCCTAATCTCTCTTGTGTGACTAAATGGCCACACCATATAGAATAGCGGGTTGACGCAACGCCGTGGCCTGATGGTCGTAGCGCTTCCCGGATCCTTGGAGCGGGTGCTGGCGTAGCCGGGCCCGCAGGCTATCCCGCCTCTTGCAGGGGGATGACAGAGGGGCTTGTCTGATGAACTTCGAGAAATACACCGAACGTGCCCGGGGCTTTGTCCAAGCCGCCCAGGGCCTGGCACAGCGCGAGCGGCACCAACAATTGGTGCCAGGGCACGTGCTGAAGGTCCTGCTCGACGACGCAGAGGGCCTGTGTGGCAATCTGGTGCAAGCTGCCGGCGGCGACGCCGCGGCCGCCCAGCGCGGCGTAGACGAGGCCTTGAGCAAGCTGCCCCGCGTCGACGGTGGCAGCGATCTCTACATCGCGCGCGAAACGGCGCAACTGTTCGTATCCGCCGAGAAACTGGCCAAAAAGGCCGGTGACAGCTACGTCACGGTTGAGCGCTTGCTGCTTGCCGTCGCAATGTTGCCGAGCAACGCGGCTGGCAAGGTTCTGGCTGCCGCCGGCGTTACGGCGCAGGCGCTGAACCAAGCCATCGAAGCGATCCGCAAGGGCCGCAAGGCCGACAGCCCGGGTGCCGAGGCGAACTACGAGGCCCTGGAGAAATACGCGCGCGACCTCACCGAGGTGGCCCGGGAGGGCAAGCTTGACCCTGTGATCGGCCGCGACGAGGAGATCCGACGAACGATCCAGGTGCTGTCGCGGCGCACGAAGAACAACCCGGTGCTGATCGGTGAACCCGGAGTCGGCAAGACGGCGATCATCGAGGGCTTGGCCCTGCGCATCGTCAATGGTGACGTGCCGGAGAGCCTGCGCGACAAGCGGCTGTTGGCGCTCGACCTCGGTGCCATGATTGCCGGGGCGAAGTTCCGTGGCGAGTTCGAGGAGCGCGTCAAGTCGGTCCTGCAGGAGATCACGGCGGCGGAGGGTGAGGTCATCGTCTTCATCGACGAGTTGCACACCCTGGTTGGTGCGGGCGCCGCGGAGGGCGCGATGGACGCGTCCAACATGCTGAAGCCGGCGCTGGCGCGGGGCGACCTTCACTGCGTCGGTGCGACGACGCTCGACGAGTACCGCAAACACGTCGAGAAGGACGCCGCGCTGGCCCGGCGCTTTCAGCCGGTCTTCGTTGCCGAGCCGACCCTTGCCGACACGATTTCCATCCTGCGCGGCATCAAGGAAAAGTACGAGCTGCACCACGGCATCCGCATCACGGACGGGGCGATCGTCGCGGCGGCAACGCTCGGCAACCGCTACATTACCGATCGCTTCCTGCCGGACAAGGCAATCGACCTGATGGACGAGGCGGCGTCGCGCCTGCGCATGGTGGTCGACACGAAGCCCGAGGAGATCGACGAACTCGATCGCCGTATCATCCAGCTGAAAATCGAGCGCGAGGCGCTGAAGAAGGAACCGGACAATGCCAGCCGCGAGCGGCTGGTCAAGCTCGAGGAGGAACTGACGGGCCTGGAGCGTCGCTCGGCGGACCTGACGGCAATATGGCAGGCGGAGAAGGAAAAGCTCGCCGGCGCGCAGAAGCTCAAGGAGGAGCTGGACCAGGCGCGCCAGGAGCTCGAGATCATGCAGCGCGATGGCCGGCTGGAGCGGGCGGGCCAGCTTGCCTACAGCATCATCCCGGACCTCGAGCGGCGTCTGCAAGAGGGCCAGTCGACGGCCGGAGCGCGGATGCTGGATGAGGAAGTCAAGGAATCCGACATCGCCGCCGTGGTGTCCCGCTGGACCGGCATACCGGTCGACAAGATGCTCAAGGGCGAGCGGGACAAGCTGCTGCACATGGAGGCCGAGCTGGAGAAAAGCGTCATCGGCCAGCAGCCGGCGATCGCCACCATCGCAAACGCGGTACGCCGGGCGCGGGCCGGCCTGCAGGACAGCAGCCGCCCGATCGGCTCGTTCCTGTTCCTCGGCCCGACGGGTGTCGGCAAGACGGAGCTGACGAAGGCGTTGGCGCGTTTTCTGTTCGATGACGAGCAGGCGATGGTGCGCGTCGATATGTCCGAGTACATGGAGAAACACGCCGTTGCCCGGCTAATCGGCGCGCCGCCGGGCTATGTCGGCTATGACGAGGGTGGCGTGCTGACCGAGGCGGTACGGCGGCGTCCGTACCAGATCGTTCTGTTCGACGAGATCGAGAAGGCGCATCCCGACGTTTTCAACGTGTTGCTGCAGGTGCTCGACGACGGGCGGCTGACCGACGGGCACGGCCGGACCGTCGACTTCAGCAACACGCTGATCGTATTGACGTCCAATCTGGGCAGCGATGTCCTGGCCAACCAGGCTGCCGGCGAAGACACCGATCGCGTGCGCGGCGCGGTCATGGACGTGGTGCGGGCGACCTTCCGGCCGGAGTTCGTCAACCGGCTCGACGAGATGCTGCTGTTCCACCGACTGACCCGCGACCACATGGCCGGCATCGTCGATATTCAGCTGGCAGGGCTGAGTGCCTTGCTGGCCGACCGCAAGATCACACTGGAACTGGACGCTGCCGCGAAGGGGTGGTTGGCCGACGCCGGCTACGATCCGGCATACGGCGCGCGGCCGTTGCGGCGGGTTATTCAGCGCGCATTGCAGAACCCGCTGGCGACGTTGTTGCTGGAGGGCCGTGCCGCCGATGGCGACATGGTCCTGGTTACGGCCGGGCGCGATGGTCTGATCATCGATGGTCAGACCGTGGCGGCGGACGCTGCGTAGCAGCTTGTGCGTGTGGCCGGGTCGTCGTCCCGGCCACACTCAGCAGGTGGTCGTGGTTTCGACCCCGTCGCCCGTGCAGGCTGCCGACCCGTTGTTGTCGGCGACGACGGCCCCCGAGTACAGCGCATCGACCCGCGCGCGGTAGGCGAGGAACCGCTCGAGCTCCTCCGCCTTTAGCTTTTTGCCGCTGGGCAGCTTCAACTTCATTGGGTTGATCTGGCGGCCATTCTGGATAACCTCGTAGTGCAGGTGCGAGCCGGTCGCTCGGCCGGTGCTCCCGACGTAGCCGATCACTTGGCCCTGGCGTATTCGCGTGCCAGCCGTCATGCCCTTGGCATAACCGTTTAGGTGAGCATACGCCGTCTCATAGGCCGAATTGTGCCTGATGCGAATGTACCGGCCATAGGCGCCGTTCCGGCCAGCCTGGGTGATGCGTCCGTCGCCGGCGGCGAAGATCGGCGTTCCGCGCGGGGCAGCGAAATCGATCCCCGAATGCAGCCGCGTGTAGCCGAGAATCGGATGCCTGCGCTTGCCGAAACCGGACGAGAGCCGGGCGCCATCGATCGGCGTACGCATGAGGGCCCGGCGAATACTCGAGCCGTCGCCGGTGAAATAGTCGCGATCGCCTTCGCCGGTTTCGTAGAGGTAGACCGCTTGCTCCGAGCCGCGCACCGTTAGTTGGGCAAACTGAACTTCGCCGTAATGGACGGCCTCACCATCGCTGCCGAAGAAACGCTCGAAGACAAGCTCGAAGCGATCGCCCTTTTGCAGCTCGCGCTGGAAGTCGACACTGAAGCTGTAGAGACGGATCAACTCTGCGATCACGGGGATTGGAATGCCGGCCGCCCGGCCATCTTGGAACAGGCTCGCGTTGATCGTGCCGTTGACCTGAATGAGCTCGCGCTCCAGCACCTTGACGACCTCCTTGGCGATGAAATCGCCGCTGGCGGTTGGGCGCACGACGACGTTGCGGTCGTAGGCTACGGGGAGCAGCAATTCGGCGAGGTCGGAGCCGTCCGGGCCGGGCTTGTTGGCAGTCCTCAGCGAGATCTTGAGGGCATCGCCGATCCTGAAGTCGCGCCGGGGGTCGTAAATGCCACGCAAGGACCGCACCGCCGCGTAAGCCCGTGCCCGATCGACGCCGGCCTTGCGCAGCACCGAGGCCAGGTTGTCGCCGCTCCTGACCACGAACGTACGGGCGACTGACAGCGGTACCGGCGGTTGTGTCTCAGCCTCCCACTCGGCCAGAGCCAGGACTTGGGCAACCGGGTCGAGCTGAGAATCGGCATCGGCTGTTGTGAACGGCAGGGCCGGGCCGTCCGGTGACGGGTTGACGAGGATGACGCCGATCAGGGCGCCGAGGGCGGTGAGAGCACTGCCGAGAATAAGCGGGCGTGCTGCCATTCCTCTCCGTCTCACGTCGCTCCGGCGGGGCCCGACAACCAGCCAGGTGCCGATGAATGCTGCAATGGTCAGTGCCACCGCAGCGACAGTGAGCAGCAGGCCCCCGCAATACAGCACCAAGCGTATGGGCCCGGATATGGCTGCCCCCACGCGTCCCGGGACGCCTAGCCTGGATGATTCACGAAAGGCACCGCCGAACTCCCACCGTAGCGCACCCGGTTCCTTGGACACAAGTTTGTCTCACGCGGCGGGCCTGATTGAGATCGCGGCGTGCCACGCCTGACGAGCTTGAGCGGGGCTCAGGTAGCCGTTCTTTTCGACGATCCACTGGGCATTGTAGAGTTCGACGAAGTCGCGGACGGCGTCCCGCAGCTCCGCGATGTTGCGGTAGATGCGACCATGGATGATCTGTTCCTTCAGCGTGCGATTGAACCGCTCGGCGACGCCGTTGGTCTGGGGCTCGGCGACGAAGGCGTAGGACGGCTGGATGCCCCAGAACTTGATCTGGTTGGTGAAATGGTCCGACAGATACTGGGAGCCGTGATCCATCCGCAAGGCCAGCCCCCGAGCCGCGCCGGCCGCGGTCGAGCCATACAGCCCGGCAAGCCCCATGGAGATCGGCTGCAGGGCGGCGAAGCGGTCGCCGCGCTTGCAGACATGCCAGCCGACACACTCGGCGTTCCAATGCTCGACGGCGGTGAAGATCCAGCCCCAGCCGTCGTCCACCGTGAACACCCGAACGCCATCGGTGCCCCACATGAGGTTCGGGGCATGAGTGATGATCTCACCGTCATGGGGATTGCCGCCACGGCGGCGGCAGCGATGGGGCGAGAGCAGATTGTTCTCGCGCATCAGGCGGAGCACCCGCATGCGGGCAACCCGGATGTCGCGACAGACCCGAAGCCGAGCCAGACCTTGCGGTAGCCCTCGCCCTCCCAGGGCGATGCCTCCAGGTCGGCTTCGATCGCCACCAGCAGCGCCTGGTCCGAGATCGCGGGCTTCGGTCCCCGACGCTTTGCCGGCGGCTGCTCGGCGTGCTGGCCGGAGGTCATGGCGTAGAACGAGGAGCGGGCCATGCCCCAGGCGGCGCAGACCCGCCGCAGGCCGTAGGCCAGACCCGTGCCGGGCGAGGTGGCGGCACTCATCGCCGCGACCTCCGCCGCCCCAAAGGGCCGAAGGTCTCCGTCTTGGCCTCAAGCAGTTCCACCTGCATGGTCAACTCTCCGATCCGCTTCATGGCGCTATCCAGTTCCGCCTGCACCGGATCGCCCTTGCGTTGCTTGAGCGAGGCGTCGATCCCGCCGACCGCTTTCTCACGCCACTGCTCGAGCCCGAAGATCTCTACGCCCAACTGGCGCGACAGAAGTTGCACCGGCTCGTCACGCAAAAGCCGCAGAACGACCTCACGCTTCAAAGCGCTCCACCGTCCATCGCTGGCCAAGTCCCAGCGGGCCTGCCGGCAAAGCCTGGCCTGGGGAAAACGTGGACGAGCCAAGCTCGCCCGCATTTACCACAGGCCCATCAACAGCAACTTTCTCCTCAAAATTATCGGTCATGTTCCGGTCCTCCTTGGACACTTCGATTAAGCCAATTCTGTGTCCAAGGAAATCGGGTCCGACTCACGCCGAACTCCCAATATGCGTTATGATTCAATTGCCTAGATCGGATCAAAGTAACCGGGGCAAAAGGCCGGGCAGGTGAGGCTCGGGTGCGGTGAGTCTGATCCGCCACATATGGGGCAATTGTTGAGCCGCGCCACAAGATAGCGATATCGTGTGCGTCATTGTTGTGATTCGATCCGGTTATGACCGAATCGCCTCCGGATATCGACGAGCTTGATATCACCTCCTTGAAGGCGTTGGTTTTGGAACTTCTTGAAGATCAGGCGGCTTTGCGTGCCGAGAACGCGGTGTTGCGTGAAGAGATCCGCCGCCTTAAAGGCCTTTCCGGGCCGCCGGATATCAAGCCCAGCGGCATGGATGGAGAAGCCCGGTCTCGGGGCAAGGCGGGTCGGGCGGCCAACAAGGCGCGGCGTCGGGCCAAGAAAGGCCGGGTTGCGATCGATGAGAGGCGCGTGGTCGCGGCCGAGGCACCGGCGGGTTCGCGCTTCAAGGGTTATGAGGATTATCTGGTTCAGGATCTGGTCTGCCGGCCGTACAATGTTCTGTTGCGCCGCGAGCGCTGGCTGACCCCGGAGGGTGCTTATGTGGTGGCGCCCTTGCCGGCGGGGACGCGGGGTCATTTCGGCGCCGAGCTTCGCCGCTTCGTGTTGGCCCAATACCACGGGGCCCAAACCAGCGTGGAACGTTTGACGAGACTATTGCGTGATCTCGGCGTCGATATCTCCAAGCGCCAGATCATGCGGCTCTTGAACCAGGGCCAGGAAGATTTCGTCGCCGAGAGC
>CBDHDN010000020.1:0-15410 GCA_965261585.1 Alphaproteobacteria bacterium | reverse complement strand
GGGAGCTGCCGGAGACTCATCATGACCACGTCGCCATCCCCGGCGGCGCGGCGAGGGCGGGGAGCTTCGCGCGCCTGTTGCGGATGCCGGCCTTCTGCGGCTTCGCCTTCCAGAGCGCGTTCTCACTGGCCATTTTCTTTACGGTTGCAACCGCCGCTCCCTACGTGGTGATTGTCGTGATGGGGGCGGTCGGCGGCGGTCTACGGCTCGTTCTTCATCCTGCTGTCGGTGTCCTTCATGGCCGGAACATTCGTCGCTGGGCGCGCCTCCGAGCGGATCGGTGTCGAGCGCATGGTCCTCGCCGGCAGCGGTGTGGCGCTCGTCGGCGCCCTGCTGACGCTGGCGGCGCTGCTGGTGTTCGGCTGGACGCCCTGGGGCGCTGTTCGGGCCCAGCCTGCTGATCGGGCTGGGCAACGGCCTGTCGATGCCTAACGCCATGGCCGGCGCCATCAGCGTCGATCCGCGGGCGGCCGGCGCGGCGTCGGGTTTGGCCGGCTTCCTGCAGATGCTGGTCGCCGCCGGTTTCGCCCAGGCGGCGGGCACCTGGCAGAACGGCACGCCGTTTCCGATGGTCGGCTTCATGCTCGGCGCCGCGATCCTGTCGTTCGCGGCCGTCGGCCTGGTCATGCGGGTTGTTAAGGGCAGGCATCGGGCAGGGAGAGCTTGATGCGTCGCACGGAGTTGATGACTTTGGCGCCGACCTTCAGAAGTTTCAGGCGGATGGTATTGGGGACGGCCTTGGCCAGGGTCGTCTTTTTCAGGGCGACGCGGCGGATACCGTCGATGAGGACATAGGCGAAAGCGGCGAGGAGCAGGCGGAGCTGGTTGGCTTTGTAGGCGTGCGCGCTCATGCGATGGCAAACAAATCGAGTTGGCAGTCCTTGATGCGGTTTTCCATGTCGCCGCGTGGGCAATAGGTGTCTTCGTAGAGTTCCCTGGGCGGGACTTGATGGCGATCCAGGGAAGTGACGAGGAAGCGGCAGCGCTGTTCGTGTCCGGGCTTGTGTTCGACCTTGGCGATGACGCGCCGTGGCCGGGCCCAAGATCGTGATTTGGTCATATGTGAAATCGCCCGTAGGCGCGGACCGGCTGGTTGGTTTCGATCATGGCCATGGCGGCCTTGCCGCGGACCCTCTGTGCTTTCTTGAGCAGGACATCGTTGCCGCGCCAGGCCGAAGACGTAATCACGGCATTTCCTCGCACCAGCGCATCAGGTTCTCGCGCGCGAAGCCGCTGTCGCCGCGCAGCAGGATGTCGACGTTGGGCCAACGTTCGCGGATCATCGCGACGATGCGGCGGATCTGGTTGCGCGCACCCCTGGCGCCATCGATGTTGGCGGGTCGGAGTTGGGCGAGCAGGAGATGGCGGCCGCAGAAGACATAGAGGGGCAGGAAACAGCGGTGTTCGTAATAGCCGTGGAAGAAGGCGTTCTCCTGGCGCCCGTGGGTCTCCACGTCGGTGGCGTCGATATCGAGGGTGATGCGCGCGGGCGGCGTGTCGCAGGCGTCGAGGAACAGCGCGACGAACAGGTTGGAGAGGCTCTTGAGATTGGGGACCATCTGGTGATAGCGGCGGTTGCCGGTTTCCCAGGACTGTTCCAGCCGGCTCAGCGTTGACTTGCCGGCCAGCGGAAGCCGGGGTCCCGGGATATTCGGTTCCCGGTGAGGCCAGCAATTTCAGGGCCGGGTCGAAACGGAGCGTGTCGTGGTCGATGATGTCTTCATAGCCGAGCGCCATCCCGCAAACCCGTTGAGCCAACAGGGCGGGAAGGGTATGGGTTAGGCGTTCTCGATCCCGGTGATCGGTGAAACAGCCCGCCATGCGTTCGAACAGGCGTATCCGGCGCGCCTGCTCGCGCAGTAACAGGACACCGGCGTCCGACGTGATCTCGCCGCCGTCGAAGGCGGCGAACACCGCCCGTTTGCCGTAATCCGCAAAGCGCATGAAGTTCCCCCTCAAGACATGGATATCACGCGATCCATCATAGAGTATTGCGTTGGGCATCGAAGAAGAACACAAGCGTTGAGCCCCGGTTTCCGATAGGCTGGCACCCTCCTGTGAACGCCACGCGAGGTCTCCATGCCGGTCAGCAAGAAGCGCCGCAACAACAAGAGAAAGCCCGCGCCCACCGCCAGGAAAAAACCGGCCCTCGAGCCTGTGTCCGAGCCCGCGCCGCCTTTGCCCGACCGTCGGGCTCTGGAGGGGGTGATGGCCAAGCTCGCCGGCGGGCTGTCCTCCGGCTTTGACGGAAGCGACGGTGATGACGCGGCGCTTTGGCAGGCCCAGGAACTCATGTACGCAGCCTGGGACACGGGTGCCAAACGCGAACGGATCGAACTGGCCAAACGGGCGCTGGAGATATCCGACCTCTGCGCCGACGCTCATGTGCTGCTGGCGGAAGAGGTGGCGAAGACCCTCGTCGAGGCGCGGCGCCATTATGAGGCCGGCGTTGCCGCCGGGGAACGGGCGCTTGGGGCGCAAGCCTTCGAGCGTGATGCCGGCCACTTCTGGGGCCTTCTGGAGACCCGCCCTTACATGCGCGCCCGCGCCGGTCTCGCCGAATGCCTGTGGGCGGCGGGCGAGCGCGCTGCGGCCATCGGCCATTACCGGGATATGCTGCGCCTCAACCCCAACGACAATCAGGGTCTGCGCCATGTCCTGACGTCCTGGCTGCTCGCCACCGGCGATCACGGCGCCCTGGAGGAACTGCTCGCCGCCTATGACGATGATGTGTTCGCCGAATGGGCCTACGCCAAGACCCTGCTGGCTTTGCGCAAGGGCGATGAGGCCGATGCCCGCACCGCCCTGGCTGCCGCCTGGAAGCGCAATCCCCATGTCCCCGCTCTGTTGACCGGCGCCATGCCGATCCCCGAACATCAGGACGACCACTACACGCTGGGCTCACCCGACGAGGCGGTCATCTATGTGTTGCAAAACAGGGAAAACTGGACGGCGACGCGGGGCGCCTTGCAATGGCTCGCCGAAACCGTGCAAACCCTCCCGCCGCCGGACGAAAAACGGCCCTGAACGGAAAAACACCCTGTATTTTTGTCGCTTCCCGAAAATTTCTATAACTGTTTGTTTACAATAGATAATCGGACTCCACACTATTCTTCGGTGAGAAATCCGGGTTCGATGGCGCCATGACACTGGCTGTTCGCTCCGCCCGTACCGTGCGCCATGCGGCGCGCGCCGTCCTCGACGTGCTGTTGCCGCCACAGTGCCTCGCGTGCGGCGTGCCTGTCGCCGGCACCGGTGCGATCTGTGGAGAGTGCTGGCAGGGGACGGACTTCATTGGGCCGCCCTATTGCGTCGCTTGCGGGCTACCGTTCGCGTTCGACCATGGCAGCGACGCCCTGTGCGGCGCCTGCATGGCGCGGCGGCCGCCGTTCGAGCGGGCCCGCGCGGTCATGCGCTACGACGAGGTCAGCCGGGCGTTGGTCATGAACTTCAAGCACGGCGATCATACTCATGGCGCGCCGGCCTTCGGCCGGTGGTTGGCACGGGCCGGCGACCGCCTGCTTGTCGAGGCCGACGTGGTCGCCCCGGTTCCGTTGCACCGACGGCGTCTGGCGCATCGCCGCTACAACCAGGCGGCACTGCTGGCCGCGGCGGTCGGCCGCATCGCCGAGGTGCCGGTGCTGCCCGATCTGCTCGTCCGCGTGCGCCGAACGCCCAGTCAGGGCCGATTGAGCGCCGCCGGACGGGCGCGCAATGTACGCGGCGCGTTCGCCGTTCGGGACCGTGCGCGCCGGCACCTGCAGGGCCGTCGCGTGGTCCTGGTCGACGACGTGTACACGACCGGCGCAACGGTGCGCGAATGCGCCCGCACGTTGTGCCGGGCCGGCGCGAGCGCCGTCAACGTGTTGACCCTGGCGCGGGTCGTCCGTCCCGGCGAGGCGAGCAACCCGAGATGAGCGATACCGCCGACCGGTTCCACGCGACGCTCGCCGACATGCTCGCGCAGCTGCCGGGCGCCGACGGCAGCCGCGTTGCGGTGGCGCTGCGGCATGGCACGTTGCTCGCCGAGCTCTATGCGCCGCGCGGTGGCGATCCGCAAAAGCCCCATGACCGCGACGAGGTCTATGTCATCGCTCGCGGTGAGGGGTGGTTCGTCAACGGCGCGGCGCGCCACCGCTTCGCGCCCGGCGATTTTCTGTTCGTGCCGGCCGGCGTCTCACACAGATTTGAAGACTTCAGCGATGATTTGGCAGCTTGGGTCCTGTTCTATGGGCCAGTCGGCGGCGAGGGTGGCGATTCCGCCACGGACACCTAGACAAGCCCGTTGGTTCCCCGGGTCGGGTTGGCAGACAAATGGCAAATGTCGAGATCTACACCAGCATGCTGTGCGGCTACTGCCACGCGGCGAAGCGCCTGCTGAAGAGCAAGGGCATCAAGTTTCAAGAAACCGACGTGACGCTGAGGCCGCGCGCGCGCCAGGAAATGCTGGGCCGGGCCAACGGCCACCATACGGTGCCGCAGATCTTCATCGATGGTGAGCACGTCGGTGGCTGTGACGAACTCTACGCGCTCGACGCTCGGGGCCAACTGGACGCCAAACTCGGTCTGAGCTAGCGGTTCGCCAACACTTGATCGACAACGAGCACCCGCGGCGCGCGGGAGCGGACGGCGCATAGGCGCTGCACGACCGCGGCACGCGGTGCGTCTATTCGGCCGTGCTCATAGGCGACGATCCGAAGCTCGGGTGCCGCCGCCGCCGGCAATTCATCGGGTTGCAGAAGGAACGCCGGGTTTGACGGCCGACCGAACGCCTCGTTGCCTTGCGCGAACGTCTCGTAGAGCAGCACGCCGCCGTCGCCCACGGCGGCGACGATTGCCGGCAGCAGGGGGCGCCACAGATAGTTGGTCACGACGACGCCAGCGAATCGGCCGCGGATCGGCCACGGCGCCGCGGATTCGAAATCGGCGGCGATGCGGTGCAGCCGCGGCAGTGGGCCGAGCGTCGTCAGGGCGGCGACGTCGCGGTCCACCGCGGTGACCGGATGGCCACGCGACAGGAACAGGCGCGTGTGGCGACCAGCGCCGCAGGCGACGCCGAGAACCTGGCCGCCGCGGTCGACCTGCGCGGCCCAGCGGCAAATCCATGGCGAGGGAGTCGAGGCGCCGTGGCCTGTCATGACAGCGTCTTCGCGGGCCGGATCAATGGTCAAATCCTTGTTTTGTGGCAGAAAATGCCATGTTAAGCCGACATTACCCAGATGACTTCCAGGTTTGCGGAGATCATACCCCCGTACCACCGTCGAGGGAACTGTATTCCCTTTGCAGCCATCCGATGGCCTGATTTTGGAGATCAGCCCTCGGTTGGAAGGCCATTTGGCCAGATTTGCCGCCATTCAGACACACCCCTCCTGTCGTTTTCACCTCGCCGTCGATTTCCCCGGCCTACGCCGGGGCGGGTCTTGGTCGCAGATCATCAATCAGGCTCAAGATTTTCCGGAACAGCTCCCTCGGCACCGCCACCTCGGCCAATTGGAACGTGACGTAGCGGCCATGGCTGACCACCTTGGCACCGATCTTTACCAACTTCTCCCGCAGCGTGGTCAGCGACCAGTACTCAACCTCCTTCGGCAAAGCCAGCGTCCGCATGAAGTTGGCGAGATTGTAGGCCAGGGCGTGAAGCTGCAGCCGGACGGCGTTATCGCGGAACCTGCGACACGACAGCCTCGTCCATTTGATCGCGTTCTTGCCTTCCTTGATGCATTGCTCCGCTTTGCCCCGCTGATTGTAGAACAATGTCACCCGCTCGGCCGGTCGCGACAGGTTGGTGACGATGAACCCGACCCGGGGAAACAGCTCGCTGGGGTGCCACTCCACCTTGGCGACGACGCGGCGGGCCTTATCCCAGCTTTTGGCCCGATAGCTGAAGCCGGCGTAATGGCGCCGCACATGGTTTGGCGGACGGCCAACGGGTCGCGTGAGCAGATGGCAGATGCTTTCCAGAAGAACTTGGTTCTTCGGCAAACGGATCGCGTACAGGAAGCCCTCGTCTTCCAGAAACTTATAGATGTCCGGTGAGGCGAAAGCCGCATCGCCCCGGAAATACCGACGCAAATCCCTTTCCTTGTAGCGTGCCACTACCGGCTCCAGCACCTTGCGCCAGCCATCGGCGCTGTGAACGTTGCCGGGACGCAGGGCGCACCGTTCCAAATCGCCGAACTGGTTGAACAGGAACAGGGGATGATAGCAGGTGCAACCGAAGTGCCCGTTGTAGGTCGAGCCTTCCTGAGCACCGTGGGTTGGGCTGACGCTGCTGTCCATGTCGAGAATGATCTTCTTCGGCGGGCAACGGTCATGAACGCGGTCGATCCATCGGCCGGAAAGATCACCAAGCGCGGCGAGGTTTTCCTCGGTGGCCAGAACCTCCGTCTCGAAGCGCCCCATCTGACTGCTCGAGGCCGCCTGTTTAGTGACGGCATGGCCGCCGACGATCCACCGCATGACCGGGTCGAGGCTGAGCCGGTCGGCATCGTTCACGTCGTCGTAGCCGCCAAGGCGTCCGAAAACGGACTGGCGGAACTGGCCGACCATGCCATGCCGCCCATTCATGCCGGTACGACTGTCGGCAAGAACATCGCCAACCATCTCAGTAAGTTCAACGGAGGCATCAAGCTCTCGATAGGCGAGCAAACCGGCGTCAGTAGTGACCTTGGACCCGTGGAACTCAAGCTTGAGTCGACGGTCAAAATCGACCCGAAGGCACCCCTGTTTCGATTCACCCATCGGGTGTGCCATATCCGCTGATCCATATCTGCTCCAACTGTATGATTCTTATAGCAGAATCCGGGTGCGGTGTCGTCAAATTACATGATCATCTGGGTAATGCGGGTTAAGATTCGTGTGGCGTAATAAAGAAGGCGTGGCTGAATTCGCGGTTCGATGATTCACTTTAACCTTAGATGTGTTGACGGGCACGAGTTCGAGGGCTGGTTTCGCAACGGCGGGGCCTTCGAGCGGCAACAACAGAAAAAGCAGGTTGTCTGCCCGGTCTGCTCCGACACCAGGATCGCCAAGGCGCCGATGGCACCGGCCGTCGCCGCCAAGAGTAGCGACGTGGCCAACGCCGTGGACATGCGCAAGGCGCTGACGGAACTGCGCGAGCACGTCGAGAAGCACTGTGACAACGTCGGCGAGAAGTTCGCCGAGGAAGCGAGGAAGATCCATTATGGCGAGGACGAGCCGCGCAACATCTACGGCCAGTCGACGGATGAGGAAACCCGCGAGTTGGTCGAAGAAGGTGTTCCTGTCGCCCGCATCCCATGGATCAAGCGGGCCGACGGCTGAGGACCGGGACTAGCAGTCTCCGTCAGCCGCTTTCTCGCCAACGCACATGTAGTTGACGGCAAGGTCGCGCGGGTCGAGCGACCAGGTGTCGGCCAGCGGATTGTAGGTCACGCCCGTCGTCGCGGTCACACGAACGCCGCCCGCGGCGAGGCCACGCGTCATTTCGTCGGGGCGCACGAACTTGTTCCAGTCGTGCGTGCCTCGCGGCAGCCAACGTAGAATCCACTCGCCGGCAACGACGGCCAGCAAGAACGCCTTCGTGGTCCGATTGAGAGTGGCGGCGAACAGCAGGCCGCCGGGCCGTACCAGTGTGCAACAGGCCGTCAGAAAGCTGTTCAAGTCGGCGACGTGCTCGACAATCTCCATGGTCAAGACGACGTCGAAACGTTTAGCCTCCGCGACTAGGTCTTCCGCCGTGGCGCAGCGGTAGCTTATCTGCAGTCCGGCCCGGGCGCCGTGCCCCTCAGCAACCGCAATCGTCTCTGCCGTCGCATCGATTGCCGTGACGTCGGCACCAAGACGCGTCAGTGGCTCGGCCAGGAGCCCGCCGCCGCAGCCGATGTCGACGATTTGGAGGTCCACCAGAGGCGTTGTCGCGCCCGGATCGCGTCGGAAGTGCCGACACACGTGGTCACGAACATAGGCGAGCCTGACCGGGTTGAGGCGATGCAGCGCCCGATAGGGCCCAGCGGGATCCCACCATTGCCGGGCCGTCGCGGCAAACCGTGCCAGCTCGGCCGGGTCGGCCGTGGTCCCATGCGCGCGGTTGTTTGCAGCCTGTTCCATGCGGCTCCATCTAGCGGCGCGCAATGCGGTGCGCGTTTGGCCTCGGTCCCGGGCGGCGCTTGCCTCACCGGGCGCAACTGAGTATGGATACGCCGCCTCCGGCGGACAAGGCGGCGGGCGCCCGGAACCGAGGGCCGGTTCGCTGATGCTCCTGGATCGAGGTGCTTGATCGGCGCCGCGTCGCAGCAAGCAACCGAGAACCGATGGCCCTGATCGTTCAGAAGTTCGGTGGCACTTCGGTAGCCGACTTGGACCGGATCAGGGCCGTCGCGCTGAAAGTGAAGCGTGAGGTCGAGCGGGGCAACCAGGTCGCTGTCGTGGTCTCGGCCATGGCAGGCACGACCGATGCGCTCGTCGGCCTAACCCGCGATGCCAGCCCTTTGCACGATGCCCGCGAGTACGACGTCATCGTCTCGACCGGCGAGCAGACGACGGCCGGCTTGTTGGCCTTGTGCCTGCAGGCGCTGGGCCTGGCGGCCCGCTCGTGGTTGGGTTGGCAGATCCCGCTACGGACAGACGATGTGCATGGCCGCGCGCGCATCGACGCGATCGAGGTCGACGAGTTGCGGCGCCGGCTGGACGAAGGTCAGATACCTGTTATCGCCGGTTTTCAGGGACTGGCCTCCGATGGTCGGATCGCCACCCTGGGCCGCGGCGGGTCGGACACGACGGCAGCGGCACTCGCCGCGGCCTTGAAAGCCGATCGATGCGACATCTATTCGGATGTCGAGGGTGTGTACACGTCCGACCCCCGGATCGTGACGAAGGCACGCAAGCTCAGTAGAATCACGTATGAGGAGATGCTCGAGATGGCATCTCTCGGCGCCAAGGTACTGCAGACGCGGTGCGCCGAATTGGCGATGAACTATGGCGTTCGCCTGCAGGTGCTATCGTCGTTCGACGACGCCGTGGGCAGCGACGCGCCTGGAACACTCGTTGTGGGAGAGGACGAAATCGTGGAGCACGCGGTCGTTAGCGGTGTCACGTACAGCCGCGACGAGGCCAAAGTCACGCTGGTCGGCGTCGCCGACCGTCCCGGCGTCGCCGCGGCGACGTTCGGCTCGCTGGCGAGTGCCAATGTCAACGTCGACATGATCGTCCAAAACGTTTCGGACAACGGCCGGGCCACCGACATCACGTTCACGGTTCCGCGTGGCGACCTCGAACGGGCCGTCAAGGTGCTCGAGGCGAACCAGGCGAGCACCGGTTGCAAGCGCATTGTGTCGGATGCGAATGTCGTCAAGGTCTCGGTGATCGGGGTCGGCATGCGCTCTCACGCCGGCGTCGCACAGCAGATGTTCCAGACGCTGGCCGACAAGGGCATCAACATCCAGGTCATCTCGACCTCGGAGATAAAGATCAGCGTCCTAATTGCCGAGGAGTTCACGGAACTGGCGTTGCGGGCTCTGCATACGGCCTATGGCCTGGATGCGGTCTAGTGGTCTGACCACCGGCGCCCGGCTGGCGGTGGCGCCATGACGGCCGCGCGGGCGCGGGCGGTGACGCAAACGATGATGCACGAGGCGAAGGGTCTTGGCGGTTCGCGACGCCTGCTCAGGCAGATGCGCGACCTCATGGCCGGGCCCGGCTCGGCGCAGGAGCGGCTGGACAAGATCGCCAAGCTGATCGCCCGTGAAATGGTCGCCGAGGTCTGCTCGGTCTATGTCCGCCGGGCGGGCGAGGTTCTCGAGCTGTTTGCGACGGAGGGCCTGCGCACGGACGCGGTCCATCGGACGCGATTGCGCGTCGGCGAGGGGCTGGTCGGCGATATCGCGGCCCGCGCGCGGCCCCTGGCGCTGTCCGACGCGCGGGGCCATCCGCTGTTTGCCTATCGTCCAGAGACGGGCGAGGAAATCTATTCCTCGCTAATGGGCGTGCCGTTCCTGCGCGGCGGCCGGGTGCTCGGCGTCCTTGTCGTGCAGAACCGGACCCAGCGTAACTACGAGGAGGAAGAGGTCGAGGCGCTGGAGACGATCGCCATGGTGCTGGCCGAGCTGGTCGCTGGCGGCGAGCTGATCAGCGCCGACGAGGTCCGCTCACCAGACGATGTCGAACTGCTGCCCGACCGCGCCGTCGGCAGCGGCCTGAGCCCGGGCCTCGCCGTCGGAACGGCGGCGCTGCACCAGCCTCGGGTGACCATCGAGAACATGGTGGCGCGGGATACGGCAACGGAGCTGGAGCGTCTGGCGAGCGCGATCGTCGAAATGCAAGGCACGCTCGACGCATTGCTCGAACGGCCGGAAATTGCCGATCCGAGCGAGCATCGCGAGATCCTCGAGACCTATCTGATGTTCGCGAAGGACCGGGGTTGGCGCCAGCGGATCGAGGAAGCGATCAGGTCTGGGCTGACGGCCGAGGCCGCGGTCCAGCGGGTGCAGGATGACACCCGTGCGCGCATGGTCTCCGTCACCGACCCGATCTTTCGTGAGCGATTGTCGGATCTGGAGGACCTGACCAACCGGCTGCTGCAACATCTGACGGGCACGGTCGGCATGGTGGCAAACCGGCTGCCCGAGAACGCTGTACTGTTTGCCCGCTCGATGGGGCCGGCCGAACTGTTCAGCTACGAGCGGTCACGCCTGCAGGCCGTCGTCGTCGAAGAAGGCTCGGCGACCATGCATGTCACGATCGTTGCCCGGGCGCTTGACATTCCCATGGTCGGCAAGGTGCCGGGTATGCTGACGCGGGTGGAAAACGGCGACCCAGTGTTGGTCGATGGCGACAACGGTCTCGTCTACGTCCGGCCGGGCGACGACGTGCGGAGCAGCTTCGCCGATGCGATGGCCGCGCGCGATGAGCGGCAGCAGGCCTACGCTGCGCTGAAGGACGCGCCCGCGGTGACGCGCGATGATGTCGACGTGTGCCTGCAGCTGAACGCCGGCCTCGTCATCGATCTGCATCAACTGAGCGTCACCGGTGCCTCCGGCGTAGGGCTTTATCGGACGGAAATTCCGTTCATGGTGCAGCCGAGCTATCCTGACGTCGAGACGCAGACGGCGCTGTACCGCCAGATCCTGGATGAGGCCGCGGGTAAGCCGGTCGTCTTCCGAACGCTGGACGTCGGCGGCGACAAGCTGCTGCCCTATTTCGGCGACGCCGGCGAGGAAAACCCGGCAATGGGGTGGCGCGCGCTGCGCATCTCCCTCGACCGGCCGGCGATGCTGCGCCAGCAGCTGCGGGCGTTGCTGGCGGCCGCGTCGGGGCGGGATTTCGCGGTCATGTTTCCCATGGTCGCGCAGGTCGCCGAGTTCGACGCGGCAAAACGGATCCTCGATATCGAGCTGGCGCGGGTCGAGGAGCGCGGGGGCGCGCCACCGCGCAGCGTGCAGGCGGGCGTCATGCTCGAGGTGCCGGCTCTCGCCTGGCAGCTGCCGGCCCTGTTGCGCCGTGTCGATTTTCTGTCGGTCGGCAGCAACGACCTGGTCCAGTTCCTGTTTGCGAGCGATCGCGGCAATCCGCGTCTGGAAGGCCGCTACGACCCGCTGTCGCCGCCCGTGCTGGCGCTCCTGGGGTCACTGGTGCGCCGGTGCGACGAAGCAGACGTGCCGCTCACCCTGTGTGGCGAGATGGCGGGTCGGCCCCTGGAGGCTATGGCTCTGGTTGGCTTGGGCTTTCGCTCGCTGTCGATGCCGGCTGCGTCGATCGGGCCGGTGAAGACGATGATCCGTAGCCTCACGATCGGGCCGCTGCGCGGCTATCTGCGTGACCTCGCCGCTTCACCGGCGGCAAGCGTGCGGCACCGATTGCAGGCTTTTGCCAAGGATCATGGCGTGGTTTTGTCGAGTATTGCGAGTATCGGCCGCGTCTGGTAGGCAGCGAATGACGCGGTGCGGAAGGGCTTTCTCCTTTCGGGCAACTTAGCTTATTGTTTACGCACCGTCTGCCACAGTATTGTCTGACTCGGTCACCGCGTCTGCGGAATCGCCTGGTTTGCTGCGGAGGCGTTTGATGGAGCGTCTTGGTCCGCGTTCGTTCCACACCGCCGTCGACGACGGGCGACAGGCGACGGTGGCGCTCGACCAGGGTCAGGACACGGTGCCGGCACTCATCGAAGACCATGTGGGTTTCGTACTCCGCGACGCGCGTGAGGCTGTCGAAACCGACCTCCACGACGTTGCGTCGTCTCTGAGAATTCGCTTCGTTTACCTAAATGCGATCGAGGAGGGCCGGTTCGACGATCTGCCCGGCACCACCTATGCCATTGGCTTCGTCCGCACCTACGCCGAATACCTTGGTCTGGACAGCGACCGCCTGGTCGAGCGGTTCAAGTCGGAGGTCGGTGGCGTCGGTGCCCCGCAACAGCTCGAATTCCCGACACCGATGCCAGACGGGCGGTTTCCGGGCGGAGCCATCCTGGCGCTGTCGGTCGTCCTCGTCGTCGCTGCAGTCGGCGGCTGGACCTATTTGCAGGGTCGCGATGCGGTGGTCGTAGAGCGTGTGGCCGAACCCCCGCAACTCGTCGACTCTTCAAGGGCGGCGCCGAGTTCCTCTGGGACGGGCGTTGGCACCGTGGAACCGGTGCTCGCACCGGTGCGATCTGTCCAGGCAACGGAACCGGTGAGGGCCGGCACCAACGCCGATCGAGTACCGCCGGCCACGGTAGCGCAGTCGGTTGCCGCGGTCGAGCCGACGAGCGCGCCGCTGCTGCCCGAGCCGGCGACCGCGACGGCCGAGCCGCCGGAATCCGTAGTTGACCCAGCCTCGGATCCGGGGGCAGGGCCGATTGTCGAGGCCGTCGAGGCGCCGGTTGAGCCTGCTGAGCCGGATGTCGTCGCGTCCGCTACCGGGGCGGGCCGGTCGCCGGTCGGGTTCAGCGCGTTGCCGGCGCCACCCACTCCGGTTGGGGCTGTCGACACGCCGGCGGCTCCGACCCCGGTAGGGCCGACGGTCGATGAGGCCCCCCAGGTTGCCGCGCTGCCAGCGGTGCCGCCTGCGTCGGCTCCCGTGCGGCAGACGCGCCCGCCGCCCGCCGCCGTCGCGGCGCCGGCGAGTGAGCCCGATGATTTGGGTGCCCCAGTTGCGTTGGCTCCGCCGGTTCGGCGGGCGGCAGGCTCGGCCGAGCAAACCGCAATCGGCGCACCGCTGACACTTGTCCCGGCGCGACCCACCGACAGGGCTCCGGAGCCCGAAAGCATCCCAGGTCCAAGTGCGGCGATCGCGGCGGCGGCGCCGCCGGCCGCCGCTGCACCGACGGTTCTGGTGAGCCCGCTGCCCAAGCCGCCGCCGACGCAGCTTGCATCGCTGCCTGACGTGCCGGTGGCGGAGGGCGTTTCGGTGAATACGGGACGCGTCTACGGGCGGGCCAACCGGGACGCACGGATCGTTCTGACGGCGACGTCCGATAGCTGGGTCCAGGTGCGTGATGGCGATCAGAGCGTGCTGCTCACACGCATGTTGCGCACCGGCGACAGCTATCGCGTGCCCAACCGTGCCGATTTGTTCCTGCTGACCGGCAATGCCGGCGCGTTGGAGATCGCCGTCGACGGCCAGATCGTCCCCCCGATCGGGCCGATGGGCGCGGTTCGCCGCGATATGAGACTCGATGCAGACAGCCTGAAACGGGGGCTCAGCGCGCGTTGAGGCGCATTCCCGCCGCTTTGATCTGCCCCGGCTCGCGCGGGCAGGCGGCACGCTGTGACGCTTGATTTTCGGCCGCCGTGGGGCCAAGGTAGCCGTCCGCCGTTGGGCGGGGAGGGGCGGCGATGAGCCTTCGGCCGTATCGCGATATATACCGTCGCAAGAGTCGTCAGATCATGGTTGGCAAGGTGCCCGTCGGGGGCGATGCGCCGATTAGCGTGCAGTCGATGACGAACACATTGACGTCGGATCCGGCGGCGACGATCGCCCAGATCAGACAACTGGAAGTGGCCGGTGCCGACATCGTCCGCGTGTCCTGCCCGGACCAGGAGAGCACGGCGGCGTTGGCCGAGATCGTCGCCGAGGTGACCGTGCCGATCGTCGCCGACATCCATTTTCACTACAAACGGGCGATCGAGGCGGCCGCTGCGGGTGCCGCCTGCCTACGCCTCAATCCAGGCAACATCGGCGGCCGCGAACGGGTTCGCGAGGTCGTGCGGGCAGCCAAGGACCATGGTTGCTCGATGCGCGTGGGCGTCAACGCCGGCAGCCTGGAGCGGTCGCTCCTGGAGCGCTACGGTGAGCCCTGTCCCGAGGCCCTGATCGAAAGTGCGCTCGATTCGGTGAAATTGCTGGAAGACGAGGATTTTCTGGACTTCAAGATCTCGGTGAAGGCGTCGGACCTGTTCCTCGCCGTTGCCGCCTATCAGGGCCTGGCCGAGGCTTGCGACCATCCGCTCCATATCGGCATCACCGAGGCCGGCGGTCTGCGGACCGGCACCGTGAAATCCTCGATCGGCCTTGGCTCGCTGCTGTGGGCGGGTCTGGGCGACACCCTGCGGGTGTCGCTGTCCGCCGATCCGGTCGAGGAGGTCAAGGCCGGTTTCGAGATGCTGAAGGCCCTTGGCCTCAGGCACCGCGGCGTCAACGTCATTGCCTGCCCGTCGTGTGCGCGCCAGCAGTTTCAGGTGATCGACACGGTCCGTGTGCTTGAGGAACGCCTGGCCCATATCACGACGCCAATGTCGGTCTCTGTCATCGGCTGCGTCGTCAACGGCCCCGGTGAGGCGATGATGACCGATGTCGGCTTCACGGGCGGCGGCCAAGGGACCCACCAAGTCTACATCAACGGAGCCAAGGCGCATCGTCTGAAGGACACCGATATCGTTGATCATTTGGTCGAGCTCGTAGAGCAGAAGGCGGCCGAGATCGAGGCCCAGCAGGTCGCCGACGAGGGCGATTCGGGACACCTGCCCTCGGCCGCCGAATAGCTCGAGAACGCAGGTCCGAGGCCCGCCTTGGAGAAGCTCCAGCCCGTTCGCGGGACCCATGACTTGTGGCCCGAAGACGTGCGGCGCCACCGCCAGGTCGTGGACAGCGCGCGCGCCATCGCCGCACGCTACGGCTATGACGAGATCGCGACGCCGGTCTTCGAGTTCACCGAGGTTTTTTCACGGACTTTGGGCGACACTTCGGACGTCGTCACGAAGGAGATGTACACGTTCGCCATCAGCGATGGTCGGGACGGCAAGGAACAGCGCCAGATCACACTGCGGCCCGAAGCGACGGCGGGCGTGGCCCGCGCCTTCTTGAGTGCTGGACTGCAGCACAGCCTGCCCGTCAAGGCGTTCTGCTCCGGCCCCATGTTCCGCCACGAACGGCCCCAGAAAGGGCGCCAGCGCCAGTTCCACCAGATCGACGTCGAGCTGCTGGGTGTTGGCGAGCCGTTGGGTGACGTTGAAGTC